>NZ_JCAJZQ010000010.1:0-299047 GCF_059510335.1 Nocardia sp. PLKS1-43
GCCGCCCAATCCCGGACGCACCGCGCGGAACGCCGCGGGCCGACTTCGCGGAACGGAATCACCCCGTCGGCGCAGCCCGGCCCGGCGTGCGCGCACCGCGCGGCGAAACGGCAACCGGTGATCTGCTCGCCCGAGGCCGGTGGCTGCCCGTCGATCGTCGCAAGCCTGCGCCGCGACCAGTCGCCCAGCGAGGCGACACGCAACAGGGCCTGCGTGTACGGGTGGCGCGGATCGCGCAGTACCTGCTCGGTCGGCCCGCTCTCGACGAGTTCGCCCGCGTACATCACCATGACGCGGTGACACGTCCGGGCGACCACCGCCAGGTCGTGCGTCACCAACAGCAGACTCAGCCGATGGCTGCGGCGCAGGCGCTCGAGCAGATCCAGGATTTCGGCCTGCACCATGGTATCCAGCGCGGTCGTCGCCTCGTCGGCGATCAGCAACTCCGGGCCGAGTGAGATCGCGATGGCGATGAGCACCCGCTGCAGCATGCCGCCCGAGAGCTGGAACGGGTACAGCCGGTGAACTCGCTCCGCGTCGTGGATACCCACCTCGCCCAGCAGTTCGTGGCTGCGGTCCCGGGCGGCGCGACGGGTCAGGCCGCCGCGCACGCGCAACTGCTCGGCGACCTGATACCCGATGGTGAGCGAGGGGTTCAGGTACGAGCCGGGGTCCTGGAAGACCGCGGCGATCCGGCTGCCGCGCAACCGCTTCCAGGTGGCGGGCCGGGCGCCGGTGAGTTCGACCTCGTCCGCGCCCTCGCCCAGCGTGACGGCGCCGCCCTCGATCGTCACCGCGGGCGGCAGCAGTCCGAGGACGGCGCGGCAGGTCAGCGTCTTACCGGACCCCGATTCGCCCACCAGGCCGACGGTCTCGCCCCGCCGGATCTCGAAGGAGACGTCCCGCAAGGCCCGGTGGCCGCCGCCGACACCGACATTCAGGCTCTCGACGCGCAGCACCGGCCGATCGGCGCCGGAGGTCGGATCATCGAACAGGGACACGGTCGAACTCCTCGGTGAGAAAGGCGGGATTCGCCGCGGCGATCACGCTCGGCGTCGGCCGGCCGCGGCCCAGCAGCCGGGTGAACAGTCCGCGCCGCACGCGCGGAGCCGCGGAACTCGCCTCGCGGACGCAGTCGGCCAGGATGTTGAGGGCGCCGACGGTGAGCATCATCAGCACGCCCGGGAACAGCGGCGCCCACGGTTGCAGTTCCAGATATCCGAGGTCCGAGGCCAGCATGCCGCCCCAGGTCGGGGACGGCGGCGTGACGCCGACGCCGAGGAAGGTGAGCGAGGCGATGATCAGCAGCGCGGCGCCGGTGGCCTGCGCCGCCGCCACCGCGACGTTCGGCAGCACCTTGCTCCACATGTGGGTGCGCAGGATCCACCAGGTGGACGCGCCCATCAGCTCGGCGGACTCGACGTACTGGGTGGTCCGCAGCCCCAGGGCTACCGCGCGGCTGATGCGGAAAAACGTTGGGGAGGAAAGGATTCCGACCGCGATCATGGCCTGGTTCATACCGTTCCCGAGGGTCGCGGCCACGGCGATCGTGAACACGGTGAACGGGAGCACGGTCAACGTCTCGGACATGCGCAGCGCGAACCACTCGCCGGCCCGACCCGCCCACACGGACCCGAGACCGACGGGCACGCCCAGGCACACTCCGACCAGGACCGCCTCCACCGCACCGACGACCGACAACCAGGTTCCGGACATCAGGCGGCTGAGCACGTCACGCCCGACATAGTCGGTGCCCAGCAGATGCGCGGCGCTGGGGCCGCGCAGGATATCCGGGGATTGGCGCAGGGCGTCGTACGGCGCGAGCGCGCTTCCGAAGACCGCGAGGAACAGCACCGCGGCGAGAATCAGCAGGCAGATCCGGGCGCTGCGAATCGAGACGAGTCTGCGCAGCGTCGTCATCGCCGGCCTCCTGATGCGGTGGCGCCGCGGCGCGCGGCCGGGTCGAGCACGATCTGCAGCGCACCGAGCGCCAAGGTGCCCAGCAGTACGACGGCCGAGGTGACCAGCAGCGTGCCGAGTACGACGGGCACGTCGCCGCGCTGGGCGGACTGCAACGCCAACTGGGCCACGCCGGGCAGGTTGAACAGCTTCTCGGTCATCACCGCGCCACCCATGATCAACGGCAGGGCGGTGGTCACGACGGCGAGCGCCGGCGCGACGGCATTGCGCAGCACGTGGCCGAAAAGCACACGGGCCCTGCTGTATCCGCGCATGCGAGCGCCGATGGCGTAGTTCTCCGACTGCGCGGTCACCAGGGAGGTGCGCAACTGGCGCGCGATGTTCGCGGCCACTTCGAGTGCCAGGGCGAGAGCGGGCAACGTGGCGTAGCGCAGCCAGTGCAGCGGGTCGATCGCATAGGGCGAGTAGCCGCCGGCCGGGAAGATGCGGGCCTTCACCGCGAGCAGCACGATCAGCGCGATGCCGATGACGAAGGGGGGCATCGTGGCCAGCACCGAGCACAGCACGGTGACGATCCGATCGACCGGCCCGCCGGGTCGCACGGCAGCGGCGATACCGAAGCCGAAGCCCAGGACCAGCGCGAGCAGCAGCGCGTAGAG
This sequence comes from Nocardia sp. PLKS1-43, assembly GCF_059510335.1. Classification (NCBI taxonomy): domain Bacteria; kingdom Bacillati; phylum Actinomycetota; class Actinomycetes; order Mycobacteriales; family Nocardiaceae; genus Nocardia; species Nocardia sp. PLKS1-43. Next base: position 2,580 of record NZ_JCAJZQ010000010.1, read on the forward strand.
CGCGATCGAGAGGTCCACGGGAAACGCCAGCCGAACCGACCGGGCGACCGGGACCGTGGTGAACCACGACTGCCCGAGATCGCCGTGCAGCGCGGCCCACACCCAGTCGAGATACCGCACGGCGAGCGGCCGGTCGAGTCCGAACCGGTGGTTCAGCCGCGCGATGTCGTCCGGCGTCGCGGTCTCGCCGAGCACCACCGCGGCCGGGTTGTTCTTGCTGAGCGCACCCAGCGCGAAGGTGATCAGCGACGCGAGCACGAGCACGGTCGCGGACGTGAGCAGCAAGCGGGCGAACCGGCGCACCGGGACCGCCGGCGATCCCATGGACGCGCGCCGCGGCGTGACCGCCGAAAGATTCTGCACCGCAGTCACTTCCGTCATGCGGGCACTCCTTCCCAGCGCAGCAGACTCGGATGCTGTTTCAGCGGCGCAAGCGATTTGCGCCGGGCGAGAATGCTCGGGACCTCGTACAGAAAGGTGTTGGGGAAGCGGGTGACCGCGATCCGCGTCGCCTCCTGCAAGGTCGCGGCGTAGGAGGGCGCGTCGGTGGGAGTTGCCGCGACCTTCGCCAGCTGCGCGGTCAGCTCCGGGTCGCCCGAGCGCGCCGGGTTCATCAGCCCGGTGGAGCTGAACAGCACCTGGAACGCCTGCACCGGCGACTCCCGGCCGGCGAATCCGTCGTAGCCCAGGGCCTTGGCGCGGTTCAGGTAGACGATCTGGGTCCACTGCGACGTCGGCACCGGGTCGATGGTGAGGTGGATGCCGATCTCCGCGAGCTGGGCCTGGATCTGTTCCACCGCGGCCGGAATCGGCGCCGACGCCGACAGCGTGGAGCGCACACCGCCGGACAATCCGGCATCGGCGAGAATCTTGCGCGCCCTGGCCGGGTCGTAGCCGAACGCATCCTTCAGCGCCGCGCTGAAACCGACGTAGCCCTCGGGGAAGGGCTGGTAGACCACGTCGCCGATGCCGAAGTTGGCGATCTTCCTGATCGCCTCGCGGTCGATGCCGTACTTCAACGCCTCGACGACCGCGGGATTGTCGAACGGCGGCTTCGAGGTGTTGACGTCGAGTACGGCGACGTACATCGAGTCGAGCACCTGCACCTCGAGGCCGCTGGCCTGGGCCGCCTTGATTCCCGAGGGCGGAATCTTCGCCACGTCGTACTGCCCCGAGGCCACCGATGCGACGACGGTCGCCGGATCGGCGGCCGGGTACAGCAGGAACCGCGTGATCCCGATCTGGTCCGCGAGGTGGTAATGCTCGTTCTTGCGCAGTTCCGCGTGGTCGTTGTCGACGTACGAGACGAGCGTGAACGGTCCCGATCCGGCGGGCCGGGTCGCGAGGGCATGCGCGTTCTTCTCGAACACCGCGGGATTGACCACCATGCCCGTCTTGCCCGCGAGCAGCAGCGGGTACTGGTAGTTGGTCTTGGCCAGCTCGATGACGACATCGCGGTCTCCCTGCGCCGCAACGCTTTTCAGGTCGGCGATCTGCGGAGCGATGAGGGAGCCCGGCGCGGATCGCCCGCGTTGGATGGACTTGGCCACGGCCGCGGCGTCCAGCGGCGAGCCGTCGGAGAACTTCAGCCCGGGACGGAGCGTGAAGGTGACCCGGGTGCCGTCCTCGTTGTAGGCCCAGCTCTCGGCGAGCCAGCCGACCGCGTTGCCGTCGCCGTCCAGCGCGGTCAGGGCATCGTAGGCGAGCGCGAGCATCGTGACGTCGGAGCCGGCCGAGGAGGTCACCGGGTCCCAGGTGGTCGGCAGCTGCCAGGCCCACGAGACGGTGCCCGGACCTCCGCCGCTCACCGAACCGGCGCCCGCATCACTGCAGGCCCCGAGGGCGAAGAGGGCGCCGGCGCCGAGACCGAGCCGGAGCATCGCCCGGCGGCCGACGGTGACGGGAGCGGAGCGGCCGGTCCGCTGAACGCTGAGAGACATGGACGAAGCTGGTTCCTTCTCGGAGAGCGGCACGGTCATCCGGCCCGGCCGGCCGCCGCGCTGTAGCGGTTCGGCGGAATCGGCAGGCCGAGGTGGCCGCGCAGGGTTTGCGAGGTGTACTCCGCGCGGAACACGCCGCGCTCCTGGAGAATCGGCACGACCTCCTCGACGATCCGGCGGAAGTTGGCCGGGTGGTCGATGGCGATGTTGAAGCCGTCACACGCGCGCGCCCGCCACCATTCGACGAGCTTGTCCGCGACCGTCGCCGGGGAGCCGACGAACTCGCTCTTGCGTCGCTCGCGGGTGGCCTCCACCGTCTGCCGCAGTGTCCATCCGTTGCGCTGGGCTCGCTCGGTGATCGCCTTGGCCTGGGTGTAGAAGGAGCGTTCGCCGTGCACCAGCGCCTCGGCGGGAAACGGCGCGTCGAGGTCGTAGCGGGTGAAATCGTGCCACCCGAAGGGGCGCCCGAACTCCTCGAGCGCCGCGGTGAAGGTGTGGTCCGCCGCGTGATTCGCGGCCTCGATCTCCCGCGCCTCGGCGTCGGTGTCGCCCACCACGACCTTGACGCCGGGCAGGATCAGCACATGGTCGGGATCGCGGCCGAACCGCTTCGCCCGGCTCTTGATGTCGTCGTAGAACGCCCGGCCCGAAGGGATGTCGGCGGCGTGTGTGAAGATGCCCTCGCCGATCCGCGCCCCCAGGTCCCGGCCCTGGTCGGAGTCGCCCGCCTGGAAGATCACCGGATGCCCCTGCCGGGAGCGGACCAGGTTGAGCGGCCCCTGCACGCGGAAGAACCTGCCGTCGTGGTCCAGCCGGTGCTGTTTGCCGCGGTCGAGGAACCGCCCGCTCGCCCGGTCCCGCACGAAGGCGTCGTCCTCGTACGAATCCCACAGTGCCCGAGCGAGTTCGACGTATTCCAGGGCCCGCCCGTAGCGCGTGTCGTAGTCGTAGTGCTCATCGAGCCCGTAGTTGCGCGCGGTGCCCGCGTCACCGGTGGTGACGACGTTCCATCCCGCGCGACCGCGCGAGATGAGGTCGAGGGAGCCGAGCCTGCGGGTCAGGTTGAACGGGCTGTTGAAGCTCGTCGTCGCCGTCCCGACCAGGCCGATCCGGCTCGTGCGCACCGCCAGCGCGCTCAGCAGCGTCAACGGCTCGAGCCGATTGAGGTAGTGCGGCGGCGAATACGGCGTGATGAACTGGCTGTCGACGATGAACACCAGATCGAACAGCCCGCGCTCGGCCAGGCACGCCATCTCCGTGAACCAGTCGATGTCGACGCTCGCGTCGCCGGGGATGTCCGGGTCCAGCCAGAGAGTATGACTGCCCGGGCCGCCCGTTCCGTAGGGAACGGCTCCCAGATGAATCTGCCGTCTGTTTCGCACGCCGCTCCGTCCAACGATTTCCTGCCACATCGAAATTACGGGAATTCGTACCGCCCATCCAACGAGCATTCGTGATGAGAACCATCATGATTCGTAATATGAGTGCATAATCGTAGGAATCATGCAAAAGAATCTCGACATCGCTCCGTTACGGAGCTTGGTAGCAATCGCGGATTGCGGCGGCTTCCAGCGCGCGGCGACCCATCTGCACCTGACCCAGGGCGCGGTCAGTCAGCACGTGCGCCGGCTGGAGGACGCGGTGGGCCGGCAACTGTTGCAGCGCCACGGCCGCAGCTCACGGTTCACCGCCGACGGCGACGAACTCCTCGCCGTCGCGCGGCGGATCCTCGAGTTGCACGACGACGCGCTGCGCGGCTTCGGCACGCGGGCGGCCGGCACCATCACCATCGGCTCGACCGAACACGCCGCCGCCCAGCTGTTGCCGGCCCTCGCCACCGCGATCGAGCGCGCCGCGCCACAGTTCTCGTTCCGGTTCCGCATCGACCGCGGCGCTGCTCTGCGCGACGGCCTCGCGAGCCGCCGGATCGACCTCGCACTGCTGCTGAACTGCGATGATCCTACCGCGATCCGCGTCGGAGAACTCGAGCTGACCTGGTACTCGGCACCGGGCTGGCAGCTGCCGCCCCGCCCGCATCCGGTGCCGATCGTCGCCTTCGACAGTCCCTGCGCACTGCGCAGCCGCGCCCTCGAGACTCTGTCCGCGGTCGATCTCCCGGCCTCGATCCGCGCCGAGGCCCCGCAACTGGGCGGCGTGCACGCGGCCGTCGCGACCGGCGTCGGAGTGGCCCTGCTCGCCACGCTCGGACAGACGCCCGACGGGCTGGTCCCGCGCTCCGACCTCCCCGCCGCGAAGCCGTTGCTGTTGTCCGTCGGCGCTCGACCGGGACTGCCCGCGGCGACCGCGAAGATCGCCGCGGACGCACTGCGCCCGCTGCTTTCCCCGCATCTGCGGCTGGCCGCGGGAGCCTGATTTCCGGCCCGCCGGCCATCGATACGATCAGGACGATTCGAATTATTCCGTTTCCTCGGACGAGGATTTCCGAGGGCTGATCAATTCTTTGAAATCATCGAGATTCTATTTGTTCCGCAGCGCTGGAATTACTGCTCGGTTCGGCCGGAATTGATTCTCTCGGCCCCGCCTCACGGCGCGTGCGGTCCGCGCAGGGCCGTGTACCACAGCGTGGCGACCGAGGCGATGGCTTCGACGTCGTCGCGGGGACCGCCGACCGCGTCGGCGTCCAAGCCTACCCAGAGATAGCAGGAGTGCTCGAGCATCGCCGACAGGTTGGAGGCGGTCGCTTCGGGATCGAGGTCGGCGGAGGGTCCAATCGCCCTACCCCACAAGGTAATTCGGCATCGAGAGCGAGCCGCGCACAGCGCCGGTCGCTCGATTCAGCGTCGGATCGACCGGATGGTAATTTTCTTCAGATGCGATCGGATGCGGGAGGTGACGGGCGAACCGGGAAGCGCGTGACCACCGCGGGCACCAAGGGCGTCCCCCGGGCCGAACGCGAGGCCCAGATCCTCGACGTGGCGGCCGTGGAGATCGCCCGGGTGGGATACGCGGGCCTGTCACCCGCAACCGTGGCCGCGGCGGCCGGGGTGTCGAAACCGTTGGTGTACGGCTACTTCGGCTCCAAGGACGGCCTCTACGTCGCCTGCGTGGAGCGTGCGGCGACGGTGCTGGGCGACGCGATCGACGAATCCTTCGCCGGTCCGGCCTCGCTCGACATGGCCGAGCGCACGCTCGTGGCGATCTTCACCGCGCTCGAACCGCGCCCGCACGACTGGAAGGTCGTCTACGACCAATCGCATCCCGATCACGGCCCCGCGGCCGAGGCCGCCCTGGCCGCTCGCGGACGCATTGCCGCACAGGCCGACCGGGGCGTGGCCGCATTCCTGTCGGGCCACGGCCTCACCGATCCGCAGGATATGTCCGCCCTGGTCGCCGTGTGGACCGGCCTGGTCGCCGCCCTGGTCGACTGGTGGCTGAGTCATCCGGAGCAGAGCGCCGAGGCCATGATCGCGCGCAGCGGCCGGCTCTTCGCCGCGATCCGCTGAGCCACCGGACCGCCCCGGGGGTGTCACGATCCGGCGAATCTGTTGCCATCGAATTGACGAATTGGTAACTTACGAATTGGTCAATTCGAGGAGTCGTGATGTTCCCGCAGGTCTGGCACCAGATCAATACGCCGCTGCTGTACGCGGTTCCGGTCTTCATCCTGTGCGTCGCCGTGGAGGCGCTGACGTTGCGCGATCGCGACGAGACGACCGGCTACGAGCCCCGGGACACGCGCACCAGCGTCAGCATGGGGATGGGGTCGCTGGTCTCGTCGGCACTGTTCAAGGCCGCGACGCTGGTGCTGTTCGTCTTCCTCTGGACCTACCTCGCGCCCTGGCATGTTCCGGCCCACACCTGGTGGAGCTGGGTGCTGCTGACGGTGGTCCTCGATCTGGCCTACTACGCCAACCACCGCTTCTCCCATCGCGTGCGGATCGGGTGGGCCGCACACCAGGCCCACCATTCGAGCGAGTACTTCAACTTCGGAACGGCGTTGCGGCAGAAGTGGAATCCGTGGTCCGAGGCGATCTTCTGGGCGCCGTTGCCGCTACTGGGTTTCGCACCCTGGACGATCTACATCGCGTTCACGGTCAACCTGATCTACCAGTTCTTCGTGCACACCGAGACGGTCGGAAAGCTCTGGCGGCCGGTGGAATTCGTGTTCAACACGCCATCCCACCATCGCGTGCACCACGGCAGCGACCCGCAGTACCTGGACAAGAACTACGGCGGGATCCTGATCGTCTGGGACCGGCTGTTCGGGAGCTTCGAACCCGAAACCCATCGCCCCACTTATGGTCTCACCAAACCTGTAGGCACTTACAATCTGCTGGCGCTGCAATATCGCGAGTACGGCAACATCATTCGCGATGTCCGCGCCGCGAAGAGCCTGCGCGACCGGCTCGGCTACATCTTCGCCCCACCCGGCTGGCTGCCGGAACACCTGCGCGAGCAGACTGCGTAACTGGCGAAAACTTCTGGCAGACAAGGCATCTCATAGGCCGTGTTCATCCGCCGGACAGGATCGGGCCTTCGGTGGTGACATTCGGCAGACGGCCCATCTCCGCGAATGCGCGCTGATCGTGGGCCGGTACGACGATCAGGTCGGGTATGCGCTGCATGATCGACACCATGCGCAGGATGTTCTGCCGGTTCCCCTCGGCATCGAAGTCGCCCAGTCGCCGGATCGGCAACGGCCGCTCCACCCGCCGGCTGAGCCCCTCGCGCTGCCACACCAGATCGCCCACCAGGGCATAGCGCACCTGCTTCGGCAGGGTCACGAAGACGATCACGCTGCCCGGGGTGTGTCCGGGGGCCGGAACGCACACGATCGAGCCGTCGCCGTAGACGTCGTGGTGCCGGGGAAACCCGAGGTAAGGCCCGCCCTCGAAGTGCAGATCCCGCCAGTTGAACGGGAATTCGCGGAAGGACCCGCGGAAATTGCCGAACATGTCGTCGCGGTGGAACGCGGCCCGGTCGCGCGGGGAGATCAGCACCGGCAGGCCGGGGAAATCGGGGATTCCGCTCATGTGGTCCCAATGCGCGTGGGTCAGCAGGATCCCGGACAGGCGATCGAAATCGTAACCGGCGCCGCGTAATTGGTCCGCCGCGGGCTTCCAGACATCGTATCGGGTCAGCATTCGAAAGAGCCGGGGCATGGTGGCCAGCTGCGCCGCGATATCGCGTCCGAATCCGGAGTCGATCAGCAGATCGCCCCGCGGATGCTTGACGAGTGCGGCACCGATGTAGAAATCGCGCCGCTCGAGGACGGACCCACCGGCGTAGGCATACGCGGCATTTCGGTGGTTCACCCCGGTCGGCACGGCGACGAGATCCATCTCGGCCGGTGGGTCCGCGATCGGAACCGGGATCGAATCGGGCAGTGGCGCGGGCATGGGCAGTTGTTTCACGACTTATTTCTCCTCTCGGAGTCCGGTGGCGTTCGCGGGAACGTCGAAGGCGGCCAGCGTCAGCGAGACGCCGGTGAACCAGCCCATCAGGACGGTGACATCGACGATGCCCGCGACGCCGATCGCGGCCACGGCCCGGCGGTACGTGCCGGTAGGAACGACGCGGGCCTGCACCAGGATCGAAGCCAGCTCGTAGACGACCTGCCGGCGCGGGTCGTCGAACGAGGTCGGAAGTCCGCCGATGAGGGCCTCGACCTGCCGCGGCTCCAGACCACCCAGCTGCACGCCGATCTTCTCGTGTTCGTAATTCGCGTAGGCACTGAGCCAGCGCCCGGTGACGACAGTGGTGACGATCTCGATCTCCGCCTTCGACAGCGACGAACTCTGCTGGAAGTACGCCCCGGTCGGCACGATCGCCTCGGCCAGCGCCGGGTTGGCCAGCCAGATCTTGTGCGGGCCGGGAACCATGCCCCGCAACCGCAGCGTGTACTCGTACGCGGCGCGCATATCCGGCGGCATGTCGTCGACCGGTGTTTCGCTGTAGCGGCCGAAGGTGCCGAAATCGGCCGGATCGGGGGAACCGTGGAACATTTCATACCCCTTTCTAGAAAGAGGACGGATATCCGCTTTTTTTCGACGCTATGCTCGTACCGGCCGTATGTCAACAGGTGAGGAAGAGCGGACCGATGCCACGGGTGAGCCAGCAGTACAAGGACGACCAGCGCGCCGAGATCCTGGCGGCGGCGCGAAAGTGCTTCCTGAACAATGGTTTTCACCGCACCTCCATGCAGGACGTATTCACCGAGGCCGGCAGGTCGGCGGGCGCGGTCTACCGGTACTTCCCGAAGAAGCAGGACATGATCATCGGCGTCGCGGTGCAGAACCTCGACGATGTCGCCGACGTCCTGCACACCGCGCTGAACAGCGGCAGCGCCGAGCGCGGCGTCGGCGGCGTGCTGGCCGAACTGCTCGAGGCGGTCGCCGAGCGCCACCGCGACCGGCAACTCGCCGCCATGGCGCTGATGGTCTGGTCCGAGTCCCTGCGCAATCCCGCACTGGCCGAACGGCTCTCGGCTGCGATACGCACCATGACCCAGGACATGGCCGCCCTGATCCGCGATCGGCAGCGAGCCGGAACCTGGACCGGCGTGCCCGCAGACGTTGTCGCACAGGCGATCCTGTCCATCCTTCCGGGGTTCCTGCTCAATCTGGCTCTCGGTGGCCCGGACGCGGTGACGGACTTCTCCGACGCCATCCACGTGCTGTTCCCGGACTGAGCCGACGCGAACGTATCGTCACAGGGTCACGTTGCCGGATTCGCGAAAGCCGGGCTGCGCGCGTCGATCCGAATGGCCGAGCACTCCGGTCACGATCGGTCCGCGAGTTCGGATGCGGTGCGCGACTGGGTTTCCCGGGTTACCGGCCGCGAACGCACTACGCCGCTGGGGCGAGTCATTCGGGCCACCGGCCGAGCAGAAGATGCACTCGCGCCTGTGCGGCGCGGACGACGCCCGGCGCATCTGGGAGATCTCGGAAGCGCTGGCCGGCTTCGGCTTTCCCGCCGGGCGCACCCCGGGCACCGGCCTGACACGGTCCACAGGACGTGTCGCAGGCCGGGCCTCGGTTCGGGAAGGACACTCAGGCGAAACCGCGGAATACCGCCCCGTCACCCGCGTGCTGCGCGGCGGCGGCGTAGTCCTCGATGGTGATATTTCCGTTGTCCACGTTGCCGATCGCTTCGCCCAACTCGGAGGCGGCGACCCGGACGGTGGCTCCGCGCTGATCCTCGAACAGGTCCAGAAACAGAATCGGATGTTCCGAACTCGTCATGGTCTCGCGGTCCGCGAGCATCACGAACGTGTGGTCGGTGTCCTCCAGGCTCTCCAGTGCGAGCAGCTGTTCGACGGTGATGTCGCGATTGGCGGGATCGTCGAGTATCTCGACGTCCTGTTCGATGCTCACATCGAACGCCGCCCTTGCGGAGGCATCGATCGCCGACCGGCAGGCCTCCCACGCCTGCTGATCGGAGAAGTCCGTGCGAATGAGGACCGCCTTCGCGGTCTCGGGCAGAACAAACACTGGCGCAGTACCTCTCGGGTATCAGAAAAAACGGGCTCGAGGCCACAACCGTACTAGTCCGCACGGGGGAATCGGACGATCCGCACCGGGTAAGCGCCTCACCCGAATCGGATGATCGACAATCCGCCGACCACGCGGCAGTAGGCCGCGAGCCGGTCGGTTCGGGCACCTCGAACAGGCCCGCGCGACCGAAGCCGGTTTCATCTCGACTCGAGATAACTTCGCGCCGCGCCGGCACACGGCCGGCAATCCGCGCCGCACCCGCAGGTCCGGCGGTCACGGCACCCGCTGGAAGGTGTCGGCATTGGTCGTCACCGCGTGCGGCCAGGGCAGCGTCATCCGCTGCGCGGGCTCCCCCGGGCGCGGGGGTTTCACGGCGGAGTCGGCGACCACGTGCCACACCGTCTCCAATCGCCCCTCGCGCAGCAGCCCGGTGAACGACGCGATCGTCTCGACGTGCTCATCCGATCGGGCGAAGGCGAAATTCAGGCAGGTGCCCGTGTGGATGCCGCTGATTTCGGCCTCCGCGCCCGCGAAACCGCTGTCCTGCAGAGCGGTTCGGAAGGTGCCCCGAATACGCCCTCCGGAATCGTCGACAATCGTCAGAATCGAACCGTATTGATTGCGCCATCGCCCGATCCAGGTGCGCTCGCCGCTTTCGGTCATACATTCAGGATGGCCGCCCCGCGGGGTGCGCCGAAAGCGGCGAAATCGACACCGACAAGGATTATCCTGCCACCGTGAATCGACGTCATCGTGTCGCCGCGGTGGTCATACCGCCGCAGTCGACGTTCGAGCTCGCCTGTGTGGCAGAGGTTTTCGGTATCGAACATCCCGGCGTGCCGAACCGCTACTCGTTCGAGGTCTGCGCGGAGAGTCCCGGCGCGCTGCCCACCAAGGCGGGATACCGGATGCTCGTCGACCACGGTCTGGGCGCGCTCCGCACGGCGGATTCGATTTTCGTGACCGGCTGGCCGGACCGGGATGAACAGCCGTCGCCGGCGCTCACGCGCGCCCTGTCCGAGGCGCATCGCCGTGGCGCGCGGATCGTCGGCATCTGTTCGGGCACTTTCGCGCTCGCGGCCATCGGATTACTCGACGGCCGGGAGGCGACCACGCACTGGCGGATGGCCGAGGAACTCGGCGAACGGTACCCGCGAGTGCGGGTGCGTCCGCACGCTCTGTACGTGAACCACGGCGACGTCGCGACCAGCGCCGGTACCGGCGCGGCCATCGATCTGGCCCTGGAATTGGTCCGCTGCGATTTCGGCGCGGCACACGCGGCCGATATCGCGCGGCATATGGTGCTGCCGCCGCACCGGGAGGGCGGCCAGCGCCAGTACACCCGGACTCCCCCGCGCCGCCGCACCCCCGAACCCGATACCCTCGCCCCCGCCCTGTCCTGGATCGAGGACAATCTGCATCGCCCGATCGCGGTCGACGAACTCGCCACCCGGTGCGCGGTCTCCCCGCGAACCCTGGCCCGCCTGTTCGACCGGCACCTGGGCACGACCCCGGGAAAATGGTTGCTGCGCCGCAGGATTCACCACGCCTGCGCCCTGCTCGAACGCACCGACGCGACCGTCGCCGCCGTCGGCGCGGCCACCGGCTTTCCCGACCCGTCGAATTTCCGCCGCCGATTCGCCGACGAGGTCGGCACCACACCCAGCGACTACCGCCGCACCTTCGCCCAACCCGCCCGGCACTGAAGAGGATTTTCGCGAAATCTCCCCGGACCTCGGTCACAGCGCCGCCGCCCCGGCCGGCCGATCGGCATCGGGGAACTTGCGGCGCGAGCACATCTGTCGATGGGGTGACATCTGTGCCGACGCCTGGCACGTCGAACCGGCCGGCCGTCGTGCGTATGTATCGAATCGTTCCCGGCGGCGACGACCCTGCCTCGTCGTCGAACGGGGTCACCGAAACGACCGGCCGGAATCTCCGCGCGGATGCGGCGCAGATCGGGAGCCGCGGCGGTGATGCGGTCACGGTCCCCGGCGGCACCGGAAGATCCAGCTCCATCGATACGACAGCAGCCAGCCCCGTCGGAAACCTCTGTGACAGTGGTTGTTCCGGCGGGGCTGCGAGCGTGACCGCGACTACCGGACGGGCAGCGTGGCCGCCTCGTCGTAACCCAGCTCCAGGTCGTGATGGATGCGCTCACCCGTCACCCGGACGCTGCTGGCCACCGAGGGATAACCGCGGGTGACCACGGCATAGCGGCCCTCGGGCAGGTCGGGGACCAGGTAGCGGCCGCTCTCGTCGGTGCGAGCGGTGGCGACCAGTTCGCCGGTCTCGTCCAGCACGGTCACCTGGGCATCGGGAACGACGCGGTCACCGGCCTGCACCGCACCGGCCAGGGTCGCGGTCGGGGCGAGGTCGACATCGTGCCGCAGCACGCCGCTCTCGGGCACGACTACCGTGCTCGCGGCGGGACGCGCGTGCTCGGCCACGACGACCACGGTGTGCGTACCCGGCGTGACACCGCAGCCGTACGTGCCGTCCGCACCGGTGACCGCGGCCCCGACCACCTCACCGTGCGCATTGGTCAACGTCACCGTCGCACCGGCCACCGGCCGGGCATCCGGGCCGCGAACGACTCCGGTCAGCTCGCCCGAACCCGGCAGCGTGACGGTCAGCAGATGCGGTCGCGCGCCCACGGCGACGCCGACCGCGACCGGCCGGTGCCCGTGCGCCGAGGTGATCAGCACGTAGTTGCCCGGCGCGGGCGCGGCGACCAGAAAGCCGCCGTCCGCATCGCTGGCGACCCGCGAAACCTGTTGTCCGCGCGGGTCGATCAAGGTCAGCGCGGCACCGGGCACCGGCCGGCCCCCGGCGTGGCGCACATGGCCCACGACCGACGGGCCGCTGGCCGCGTCGAGTTCGGCGGCCGAGATCGACCGCGCGACAGCGGAGTCCGCGGCACCGGCAGCGCCGGGCAGCGGAGCGACGTCCACAATCCGCTGCGCCGGAACGAGTTCCGCTTCCGCGGCCGAATGCGCGAGCTCCACCGATCCCACCGGCCGCGCCCGGCCGGACGGAACGAATACGCTCACCACCGCCGCCGCGGCGGAAACCCCGCCCAGGAACCAGAAGACGTTGGCATATCCCGAATCGGCCGGAAGCCCGTGTGCCGCATGCGCGCCCGAGGTCAGGATGACCGAGGAGATCGCACTGCCGATCGCGCCGCCGACGGTCCGGACATTGGCGTTCATCCCGGTTGCCGCGCCGGTCTGCGCGGGCGGCACCGCGGCGACGATGATGGCGGGCATCGAGGAGAACGCCATGCCGATGCCGATTCCCAGCAACGCCGCGGCCAGGTAGATCTCCCAGCTCTGATCGTGCCCGAGCGCCAGCAGGAAGAAGGCGGGCGCGGTGATCACGGTGCCCAGCAACACGATCGCCTTGGAACCCAGCCGCGCGGCCAGCGGGCCGATGGCCAGTCCGATGACGAACATCGCCACCGACAACGGCAGCAGGTACAGGCCGGATTGCGTGATACTCGCGCTGAGGCCGTAGCCGGCAACGGATTTCGGCGTCTGCAGCAGCTGCGGCAGGAACGTCATCATCGCGTACATCGCGGCGCCGGTCAGCACCGCGACGATATTGGTCGTCCACACCGCCGGGATCCGCATCGTGGTCATATCGATCAGCGGTGTCTCGGAACGGATCTCGACCACGACCCACGCCACCGCGCAGATCACCGTCAGGGCGAACAGGCCCAGGGTGATGCCCGACCCCCAGCCCCACGACGGCCCCTTGCTCACCGCGAGCAGCAGCGCGACCAACCAGGCGGACAGCAGAATCGCAGCGCCCCAATTGATCCGGCCCGGACTGCGCACCGGCGACTCGGGCACGAACAGCACCGCGGCCACAGCGGCCACCGCCGTCATGATCATCGGAATCCAGAACAGCCAGTGGTAGTTCAGGTGATCGACGATCGGACCGGCCAGGACCAGCCCGATTCCGGAGCCGACGGCGATCAGCGAGGAGGCGATGCCCACCGCGCCGTTCAACTTGGCTATCGGGAACTCGTCGCGAATGATGCCGAACGCCAACGGGATCACGCCGCCGCCCAGCCCCTGGATCACCCGGGCGACGATCATCACGCTCACCGAATCGGTGAGCGCCGCGATGAGCGAGCCGACGGTGAGCCCGACCAGCGTGACGACGAGCATCCGCTCCTTGCCGACCTTGTCGCCGATCCGGCCGAGAATCGGCGTGGCCACCGAGGCCGAGAGCAGGTAACCGGTCATCAGCCAGGTCGCGGTGTTCTGCGTGGTGTGCAAGGCCGGAATCAACAACGAGAACACCGGCACGACCATCGACTGAAGCATCGCGTACGCGGCGATTCCGAGCAGCAGCACCGCGAAGACGACGTTGTAGTGCGGGCGAGTCTTCACTAGCGCCATGAGATGTGATGTCCTCCCCGGAGAGCGTAAGCGGAGGAATTCTCCGTTTAGACAACGGTAACAGAAACCCCGCTGAACTCTCCCTATGAGAATTGTGATCTGCGCCTCGGGAGGAGGACATACCGCTCGACGATGCGTCCGCGCCTCCGCCACTACTTGGAGCGTCTTGCGGCACAGATCAATTCCCGGTATGCGCGAATTCCCATCCATGGGGGCACCGGGCGCCCGCCGGCGGATGTGAAACACCGATTGCCGCAGGGCTCGGCCCGAATCGTGTCGTGACCCGCCGTTCCCGTGATGATCCGGGCGCCCGCGAGTTCGGCTAACCGGTCGACACCGGCGCGGCGGTGCTGGTTGAATGCCCGTGTCCGCTCGACCGAGCGTACGTCGGCGGGTTACTGCATACTGCGACGCGAGTCGCGACAGCGCATCTCAGCCGAGTGCCCAAAGAACCTCCGGGGGTTGACACATGACAGATCCGAAATCGCTCGACCGACCCGTCCGCCGAGTCCGGCGGACCACCGCGAAGACGGTGAGCGCGGCGGTCGTGGCGGGCGCACTGCTCGGCGCGCTCGTCACCGGCTGCAGCTCGAACTCCTCCTCGTCCTCCTCCGCCTCGAGCACCGCGTCCGCGCCGCCGCCCAGCCAGCTCCCGGACGGCGCGCAGCTGATCTCCGAATCGGCCAAGACCACCGAAACCCTGCATTCGGTCCACCTGGACATCAAGGTCAGCGACATCCCGAACCTGCCGGTCGACACCATCTCCGCCGATGTCACCAACCAGCCCTCGGGGCAGGCGATCGGCGAGGCGAACATCCGCCTCAAGGAAGGCGACCAGTTCACCAAGACCAAATTCCTGGCGGTGGACAAGAAGATCTACGTCTCCGGCGACGGCACCAAGTACGTTCCGGTCGGCGATACCCAGAAGGTCTACGACCCGGGCGTCATCCTGGACAAGGACAAGGGCATCGCGAACGTCATCGCACACGTGAAGGATGCGAAAGCCGAAGCGCGCGAGACGATCAACGGCGTCAACACCGTCAAGGTCTCCGGCACCATCGACCCCACCGTGATCGATCCGGTCGTGCCGAAGATCGGCGACAAGGTCCAGGGCAGCCTGCCGATCACCCTGTGGATCACCGATGTCGCGCCGCCGAAGTCCTCGGCCGCGGCGACCACCCTGCCCTCGTCGGCCGCATCCCCGGGCACCGGCCCGAATCTGGTGCAGGCCCAGGTGACCAAGGACAAGGGCAACGCGAAGATCGACCTGTCCAACTGGGCCAAGCCCGTCACCGTGACCAAGCCGGCCGGCTGATCCGCCGAAGCCGGCGGTTCGGATCCGCGAGCCGGTCCGGGATCGCGTGACGGCGGCACCGTGCTGCCGTACGCCTTCCTGGACCGGCTCGAATATCGTTCCGCCCCAGCCGAATCGCAGGCTCGCGGTGAGTGCCGGCGGTGTTCCGCGCCCGAATCCCGGCCCCGGAACGCGATCTCGCCCCGCTTAAGGGATTATTCAGTCAAATACAAGGCGCCGCGCGGAATCTGAACGTCGACGACGCTCGAACGCGACGCCTGCCGCAGCACCTGATCGGCAGCACGGCCTCGACGGGCCGATCAGACATGGAGGTAAGAGAGATGACCGACCGCCCGGAAGTGCAGGAGCGGGAGTTCAGCCGACCTCCCATTCCCGACGGACCTCCGCCGGTCTCCAATGTCTGGATCTACAACGGCAAAGCTTACGATCTGAGCGATTGGATTTCCAAGCATCCCGGGGGAGAATTCTTCATCGGCCGGACGAAGAATCGTGACATCACCTCCATCATCGGCTCCTATCATCGCGAACCCGAGCGGATCGCGCGGATGCTCGAGCGGTACTCACTGGACCGCCAGGCCCTGCCCGAGGATGTCCACCCGAAGAACAACGCCCCGGACTTCCTGTTCACCGAGGGTTTCGACAGCTGGACCGATACCCCGAAGTACCGTTTCGACGACGAGAACGACCTGCTGCACAAGATCAAGGCGCGCCTGCGCGAACCGAAACTCGCCGCCCGCCTGGATCGAATGGACAAGCTGTTCAACATCGTCGCGATCGTGCTGACCATCGCCTATTTCGCGGTGGAGGGCCTGCGCCTGTTCGAGCGCAGTTGGGTGCCGCTGCCGGTGTTCGTCGTCGCGATGGTGTTGCTGCGCAGTTCCCTGGCCGGTTTCGGCCACTACGGAATCCACCGGGCCCAGAAGGGGCTCAACAAGATATTCACCAACGCGTTCGATTTCAATTATGTGGCTTTGTCTTTCGTGACCGCGGACGGCCACGCGCTGCTGCACCATCCGCACACCCAGAGTGAAGTCGACATCAAGAAGAACGTCTTCACCATGATGATGCGCATACCGCGGACCTATCGGATCCCGGTGCACACCGTGCACAAGTTCGGGCACACCGTCACCGGGATGACGATCCGCCTGCTGGACGTGTGCCGCCTGACCCGCAAGGTCGGCGTCAAGGACATGTACGGCACCTGGGGCGGCGCGCTGCCGCATTTCATCGGCTCCTTCGCGGTGCGATTCCTGCTGTTGGGCGAACTCGTCGCCTTCGCGGTGGCGGGCGATTTCTGGGCCTGGGCACTGCAATTCGTGATCACGCTGTGGATCAGCACCTTCCTGGTCGTGGCGAGCCACGACTTCGAGGAGGAGGTCGGCGAACTGCCCGAGGCCGATACCGAGGACTGGGCGGTCAACCAGCTCGAACAGGCCTACGACCTGACCGTGGTCGGCAACCGCTACCTCGACTGCTTCCTGTCCGCGGGACTGAGCTCGCACCGCGTGCATCACGTATTGCCGTTCCAGCGCAGCGGATTCGCCAATATCGCCACCGAGGACGTGGTGCGCGAGGAGGCGGCGAAATTCGGCGTCGAATGGCTTCCGGCGAAGAGTTTCTTCACCGACCGTTTCCCGAAGCAGTGCCGCACCTATCTGCTCGCCCCCTCACGCGATGCGCAGGAACGCGATTGGGGATTCGTCCGCGAGCATCTCGCACCGGGCGCGCTCAAGACCTGCGCGGTCTACATGGTGCAGGGATTCACCGGAATCGGAACGGTGTAAACAGGTTTCGCAATCACCGCGCCACGATTCCGGCGTGTGGATGTTTCATCAGAAGGGGAGAATTCGTGAGCTATACCACGTTCGATGCGGGGGGCGCTCGCCCGGACGGAGCGATCCGGCCCGAGGCAGCCGGTGAGCACGGCCTGGCCCAGTTGCCGCCCGCGCCGCCGACCACGGTGGGCGTCATCGAATCCATCGCCACCGGCGCCCCCGGCCGGGTCATGGACCAGGCCGCCTCCGCCGAGCAGGTGGCCGCGCTGTTCGCCGATCCCGCCCAGCGAGCGCGCATTCCGCGGATCTACGCCAAGACGATGGTGCGCACCCGGCAGCTCGCGGTCGACCCGCTCGACCCGGAATTCCTCGAATTCAGCCGCGAACCCGCGACCATTCGCGATCGGATGAATCTGTTCTTCCGGCACGCGGTTCCGCTCGCGGTCGAGGTCGCCGGACGCGCGGTGGCGGGCCTGGACGACCCGGCCGAGGAGATCGGGCAGCTGATCTTCGCCACCAGCACCGGCCTCATCGCGCCCGGTGTGGACGTCGCGGTCGTCAAACAGCTGGGCCTGTCCCCCACCGTGGGCCGGGTGATGGTGAATTTCATGGGCTGCGCCGCGGCCATGAACGCCGTGCGCACCGCCGTGGATTACGTTCGCGCGCATCCGGACAAGAAGTCGCTGGTGATCTGCCTCGAGCTGAGCTCGGTCAACGCCGTGTTCGACGACGATATCAACGACGTGATCACGCACAGCCTGTTCGGCGACGGCTGCGGCGCGGTCGTCATCGGGGCGGGTCAGGTGCATCAGCCTCTCGCGCCCGGACGGGTGGTGATACGGGACAGCTTCAGCCATCTGCTGGACGACGCCGAGGACGGCATCGTGCTGGGCGTCAACCATCACGGCATCACCTGCGAGCTGTCCGAACAGCTGCCGCGCTACATCTATACCGGAGTCGATCCGGTCATCGGAAAGATGCTCGAGCGCAACGGGTTACGGAAATCCGATGTCGACCTGTGGGCCATCCACCCGGGTGGGCCGAAGATCATCGAGGAGTCCGCGCGGTCCCTGGGCATCCCGGCCGAACAGGCCGCACCGAGCTGGGATGTGCTAGCCCGGTACGGAAATATGCTCAGCGTCTCGCTGATCTTCGTCCTCGAGGAGATGGTCCGGGCCGGTTCCGCGAAGCCGATATCCACCGGCGTCGCCTTCTCCTTCGCGCCCGGAGTCACCCTCGAGGGGATGATCTTCGACATCATCCGCCGCTAGTGCGCCGCGACCCCGCCCGAGTCCTCGGACTGCCCGAGCCGAAAGACGCAGCATCATCATGCAACTCATCCGTTTTCTGATCTCGATCTCCTGGGTGCGGATCACCACCGTCATCGCCGCCGGACTGGTCTGCGGTGTGGCGAACACCTATCTGGTGACATTGATCCGGGGGGTCGTGTCACCGCCGCCGCATCCGCCGGTCACCATCACCAGTTTCGTGCTGGCCGGCGTGGTCATCCTGGTCAGCGGCGTGCTGTCGCAACTGCTGCTGATCCGGCTGGCCCAGGACGCGATCTACCGGCTGCGCGCGGACCTGAGCACCGGAATCGTCTCCGCCCCACTGGAACACCTCGAGCGCCTGGGCACCCACCGCCTCATGGCGACACTGACCGAGGACGTGCGTTCGCTGTCCGAGGCGGTCACCGCGATCCCGAGCATCTGCGTCGACGTGGCGACCATCGTGGGATGTTTCGTATTCCTCGCGATCGTCTCCGGTCCGATCTTCGCCGTGACGATCGCGGGCACGCTGCTCGGAATCGCCTGTGTCGAACTGGTTCTCAAGCGGGTGCGGGTACTGTACCGGGCCGCGCGCGAGCACGAGGACGGACTGCTGGGCTCGTTCCAGGCGGTCACCCTGGGCATCAAGGAACTCAAACTGCACCGGGGGCGTCGCCGTGACTTCATGGACCGGCACCTGCTCGGATCGGCCCGGGACGTGCGGGCCCGCAATGTGGCGGCGGGCTCGAAATTCTCACTGGCACAAGGCTTCGGGCAGCTGCTGCAACTGGGCACCATGGCGGTGATCCTGTTCGTCCTGGCCTCGGCGCTGCATCTGTCGCTGGATGTGATGGTCGGTTACGTGCTGGTGACGACCTTCCTGGCGATGCCGATGCAGAACTTCATGCATCGCATCCCGGACCTGGTTCGCGGTGACGTCGCGCTGGCGAAGATCCGCACCATGAACCTGTCCATGGAGACCTTGCACGACGAGGAGGCGCTGCCGTACACCGAGCGCCCGCCCGCGGGCCAGGTGCCGCTGGTGCTGACGAACGTCGCATACAGCTACCGGACCGAGGCGCCGCCGCCGGTGCCGCCGATTCCGGGTGCGCCGCCCCCGCCCGGAATGCCGCCGCTGCCCGGCGGTCCCGGTCGCGGCGAGAAACGTTCGCGCGGTGGACATCTCGCGGACGCGCACAATGGCCGACCGGCGCACGCACCCGATGGGCGGCCGGCGGGCGCGCCGCTGCCGCCGCCACCCGGCGCCCGGCCGCCCGGTGCCGCTCGTCCGGACGTCAACGGGCGACGGCATCTGGATCACCGTCGTCCGGACGACCGGCCGGTGCCGATGGCCCCGCCGCCGGCCGGTCCGCACGAGCCCGGCGACGATGGTGGCTTCGCGCTCGGACCGCTGGATCTGGTCTTCGAGCCCGGGCAGATCAGCTTCGTCATCGGCGGTAACGGCAGCGGCAAATCGACTCTGGCCAAGCTGATCACGGGTCTCTACGTGCCGCGAACCGGCTCGATCTCGCTCGGTGACGAGCGGATCGATCACGAGAACATCGAGTGGTTCCGGCAGAACTCATCGGCGGTGTTCACCGATTTCCATCTGTTCGAGGACTATCTGGGCTTCGACCGTCCAGGAATCGATGAGGAGGTGCGCGGATATCTGGAAGAGTTGCAGATCGCACACAAGGTGACCGTGCGGGACGGCAAGCTGTCCACCCTCGCCCTGTCCCAGGGACAGCGCAAACGCCTGGCCCTGCTCACCGCGCTGCTCGAGGATCGGCAGATCTACGTCTTCGACGAATGGGCCGCCGATCAGGAGCCCAGGTTCCGCGAGGTGTTCTACACCGAGATCCTGGCGGGACTGAAACGCCGCGGCAAGACGGTCATCGTGATCACCCACGACGACCGCTATTTCGACTGCGCCGATCAGATCGTCAAGCTGGACTTCGGCAAGATCGTGGAGGCGACCGCCGCGACGGCTCCCGCTATCCGGTGATGCGCAGATCGTGGACGAACTGTTCGCACGGATCGGCGATGGGCTGCCAGTTGCCCTGGACGTACTGGCAGCCGACGCTGGCCTGGAGGCCGGCGTCCACGAGGATCTGCCAGCGGACGGTGGTCCCGTCGCCTGGGGATTCCTGATAGGACAGGCCGGGTCGATCACCGAAGACCGCGTCGCGCCGCAGGTCGCTCACCTGGCCTGCCGGGCGGCGTTTGATCTGCGCGTCCAGGGTGTCGGCGACGTCGGCCAGGCCGGCGCCCGGGTTGAGCGTCTTCTGGATCAGCGTGATGCGTTCGCGCGCACCATCATTCGGCGACAGGTCGACGCGGTCGCCGAGATGCGAGGCGATATGCCAGCCGGCGGGGATCTGCGCCTGGACCCGGCCGAAGGTCTGCGCGGTCGGCCGGGACACGCTGGTCGCCGCTGCCGAAGGCGTTGCGGGACCGGTTGATTCGGCCTCGGCGGTGGCGTGGGACGAGTTGGACCGGGTCAGCGCGACCGTCACGCCCACGCCGACGAGCAGCAACGCGATCACCGCGGCGGCGGCGATGAGCAACCGGCTCGGGCCCCGCCGCGGCGGCTGGGTGGCCAGCGCGTGCTCGTGCAGGGAATCGAACTCCGTCGGCGTCGACCGGGAGCCCGGCGCACCGGGCGGCCGAGCGGTCGGCCCGAGGGGCATCGGCATCCCCGGGTGGGCACCGCGGATCAGCTCGACACCGGTGAGCGGACGCACATCGACCGGGAAGCCGCACTGTTCGGCCAGGGTTGCGGTCAGCGCGTCGAGCAGGCCCCGGTCCGTCACGCCGAGGGCCAGCAGATAGGTCGGGGCCTGACCGGCGAGCAGCCGGGCGATGACGCCGACGACACCCGGCAGGCCGTGGCCCTCCTCGACATCGGCCAGGCCGACGGACGGTTCGCACTCACACGATTCGATCCAGGTGTCCTGCCCGGACCGGCCGACCAACGTCACGGTGGTGGAGAGCGGGTCCAGTTCCAGCACGGCGATCCGCTGCTGCTGGGCGGTACTGGCTCCCAGCGATGCGGCGCGACGGGCCAGCGGCTCGACCGTCACCTGCGAGACCAGTCGCCGGGCCGCGGTCTCCAGCTCCGCTCGCCGCCGACGCCCCCATGCCGAAGGGCCCGCGATGGTGAGCCGCTCGCACGGGGTGGGCAACTGCAGATTGGTCAGCACCGCGCCCAGCGTCACCGCCCAGGCATCGGTGACCGACGGCAACGTCGGCGCGAAGGCGATCCGGTCCGCCGCGGCCATCCGAACCATCGACACCGCGGGGTACTGCGGCCGAAGCTGTTCTCCGACAACGAGACTCCTGCCATCACTGGCCGGAACGATCGATGGCGGACCATCCCAGTGCGTCGACTCGCTGCGCGCCCACACTCGTGTGTCGGTCAGCACTATGTCCACGATCGACATCAGACGAGCGGCATCCATCCGGTCTGGATGAGTTCCTGGCCCTTCCGGGTGACGTAGATACCGCGTCCGGCCGGCATGGCCGATGGACGGGCCTGGCCCCACAGCACACCCTCGTCCCGACTGCCGTTCATGATCAGAGCATTCGAGCCCAGATCCTTGATGCGTGCGATCACCGGCTCGTACATCGCACGGCTGGCACCGCCCGCGCGCCGGGCGATGATGAGGTGGAAACCGACATCGCGTGCGTTCGCGAGATGTTCGTGCAGCGCCTGCACCGGGTTGCCGGCGGAACCGGCGACCAGGTCGTATTCGTCGACCATGACGTAGATCTCCGGGCCGTCCCACCAGGATCGGTCCCGCAGCTGCTGGGGCGTCACGTCCGGGCCCGGGGCCCGCTTCTCCAGATAAGCCGCCAAATCGGCCATATTCTCTGTGAATTGCGATGCGGTCGAACCGTATCCAGCCAGGTAATGCTGTGGAAGTAGACCCAGCATGCTGCGACGGTAGTCACCCATGATGATGCGCGCCTGACCGGGTGTGTTGGAGGCGATGATGCCCTCCGCGATCGAGCGCAGCAGGGTGGTCTTACCCGATTCATCACCGACGATGACGAGGTGCGGGCTGACGTTGAAGTCGATGAACACCGGGGCCAGCTCGGATTCGTTGATACCGATCGGGAACCGCATGCACTTCTGCGACGGATCACCCGCCCAGTTGCCGGCCAGGCGCAGGAGTTCCTGGCGATCCAGCCGCTCGGGCAGCTGGCGCACCCGCGGGGCCGGACGGCCCGGGGTCATCTGCCGCAGCGCCGCGACCGCTTGGGCCACACCGGTACTGAGCGTCTCCGGGTTCGGATCGCCGTCGATACGCGGCAGCGCGGTCAGCATGTGCAGGGTCTCGGCGGTCATACCGCGGCCGGGACGCCCCTTCGGAACCAGTGCGGCGAACTTGCGGCCCAGGTCGGAGTCCATCGGATCACCGAGCCGCAGTTCGATGCGGGTGCCGATCTGGTCCTTGAGCGCCGGTTTGGCCTCACGCCAGGCGTTCAACGCGATGACCACGTGCACGCCGTACGACAGACCCTGCACGGCCAGGTTCATGATGCCCTGTTCGAGCGAGTCGAAGTCCTGGCGGATGGTGCTGAAACCATCGATGACCAGGAAAACGTCGCCGAACGAGTCCTCCTGCACACCGGCCGCCGCCGAATTCCCGGCCGGATCGGCGCCGCGCAGCCGGCGGAATTCGGACATGGACTCGATGCCCAGCTGCCGGAACCGCATTTCGCGCGACCGCACGATGCTGTGCATCTCGGACAGGGTGCGCCGCACCTTCTCCTCGTCCAGACGGCCCGCGACCGAACCGACGTGCGGCAGGCCCTCGAGGCTGATCAACGTACCGCCGCCGAAGTCCAGGCAGTAGAACTGCACCTGTTCGGCGGTGTGGCTCAACGCCATCGCCATGATCAGCGACCGCAGTGCGGTCGACTTACCCGACTGCGGACCACCCACCACGGCCACGTTGCCGCCGACGCCGGACAGGTCGACGGTGAACGGATCGCGACGCTGGTGATACGGGCGGTCGACGATGCCGATCGGCACGCACAGCGAGGCGACCTGCGGGATGTCGCCGGTCAGAATGGAACGCGGCAACAGGAAATCCATGGTCGGCGCCTCGTCCAGCGGCGGCAACCAGATCGCGTGCGCCGGGCGGCCGTGCCCGCGGATCCGGGAGACCAGCATATCGAGGTTGGAGATCTCCTCCCCGTCCTCGCCCGTGATGGCTTCCTGGGTCAGTTCCGGCGCAGCCGCCACCGGAATGCGGTCGCTGGGGCGGAAATCCACGTGACCGGCACTGAAAACGCGGGCATGGATATCGATCTCGCCGCCCTGGATGCCTGCCTGGGTGACCGCGCGCTGCGAGCCGCCGCCGACGTACGGCCCCGAGACGTACGACGCCTGGAAACGCCGGATCTCGCCGTCACCGGCCTTGAGATAACCGCCACCCGGAGTGGGCGGCAGGTTGTACGCGTCCGGAACACCCAGCACCTGCCGGGATTCGTTGGCGGAGAAGGTTTTCAGGCCGATCTTGTAGGACAGGTGGGAATCGAGGCCCCGGAGCTTGCCCTCCTCCAGACGCTGGGAGGCCAACAGGATGTGGACCTGCAGCGAGCGGCCCAGGCGGCCGATCATCGTGAACAGGTCCGCGAAATCCGGATGCTGCTGCAGTAGTTCGGAGAACTCGTCGAGCACGACAAACAGCGCGGGCAGCGGATCCAGATCGGCGCCCGCGGCGCGGGCTTTCTCGTATTCGCCGACATTGGCGAAGTTGCCCGCCGTACGCAGCAGCTCCTGACGGCGGTTCATCTCACCGTCGAGGGCATACTTCATCCGGTCGACCAGGTCGGCCTCCTCCTCCAGGTTGGTGACGATGGCCGCGACATGCGGCACCCCGTCGAGCCCCAGGAAGGTCGCACCACCCTTGAAGTCGACCAGAACCAGATTCAGCTGATCGGGCGAATGCAACGCGATCATCGAGAGCACAAGGGTGCGAAGGAATTCCGACTTACCCGAACCGGTAGCGCCGATGCACAGGCCATGCGGGCCCATACCGTTCTCCGCGGCCTCCTTGATGTCCAGGAAGACCGGCAGCCCGTCCGCACCGACACCGAAGGGCACCCGCAACCGGTCCTGGCCGTAGCGCGGCTTCCACTGACTTTCCGGACTGAACGTGCCGATATCACCCAGTCCGAGCATCTGCGCCCACGAGGTGATGGCCTCGCCGCCCTGCTCCGAGGCGGTTTCTCCGCCGGTCTGGGCGACCACCCGGAACGGCGCGAGACGGCGGGCGACCTGCTCGGCCTGGCGCGCGCTGATCCGGTCGATCACCGCGAACCGCTCCATATTGCCGGTGGCGCCGCGGCCGACGCATTCGCCGTTCTCCACCACCATCTGGATGCCACGCGAAACCGCAAGGCGCGGAGCGTAATTGCACAGATCGATGATGGTGACGCCCTCGTAGCCGGATTCGCGCAGCGCATCCTCTTCGGCCTCGAGCAGGCCGCCGTCCACCACGACGACGATATGGGTCAGATTCTGATTGGCCGGTTGATTACGCGAGTACCGGACGCGGTTGTGCACCAACGGATTCAGGCCGGCCGTCATCTCCCGGACCGAGCCGTACACCATGCGTTCGGTACCGACGCCGTCCTGCGATTCCGGATGCTGGGTGTGCGGCAACCATTTGGTCCACTCCCACTCCGCGATCGTGTCCGGACCGGCCACCACCGCGACCAGGACCTGATCCGGGGCCTGGAACATGCACAGCTGCAACAACATCGCGCGCGTCATATCGCGAGCCTGGGCGCGGTCACCGTTGAGCTGGATGGTCGCGAAACCCTTGACCGCGATGGCCGTGGCCAGATCCGGCACGGTGGAATGAGTGCGTACGAAGCGACGCAGCGAGACCGCGGCGATCGGCTCGAGCTCCTCGACCGGACCGGTCTCCGGGGACACCAGCCGCGTGGCCAGGCGCTGACCGCCCAGGCCGATGCGGGCGTGGCAGAAGTCCTTGTCGCCGGGGCGGCGCTCCCACATCCGGCTGGTACCCGCGAGCATCCAGATCAGGCCCGGTTCGGGATGACTCCACTCCACCGCGGCCCGCTGCTGCCGCGCGGTCTCGTCGACGTCCTTGCGGACCTGGTCGAGATAACGCAGATAATCCTTGCGGTCCTCGTTGGCCTCGGCGGCCTTCTGGCCCTTGCCACCTCCCTGGGTGAACATGCCGACCATCGAGAAGACCATCATCATCGGGAACATCAGCGCGGTCGGATTCGACCCTATGCCACCACTTTTGGTGAACATGACCGCCATCATGCCGACCATGCCGACCACCATCACGACGGGCATCAGCTTGCCGAGCAGGCCGCCGGGAATGGAGCGGGGGATCTCCGGAGGCGGCTGCAGCGTGACCTCGCCGCCGGGTGAACGTGGCACCTCCCGGCGCTGGCGACGCTGGAAACGGACTGTGCTCATCGACTGAAGCTCCCCCTTCGGCGGCATGGTGCGGCCTCAGTGTAGAGGTCACGGCCGACATGTCGTACAGTTCGGGAGGCATTCTGCACGGGCCAGCCGCGCGATCGCAACTCGCGCGCTTGCGGAAACACCAGGTAGAGACGGAGTTGGGGGCAGCGTGACGCATGCGCGAATGAGCCATATCGAAGACGATTCCACGCGGGGGATCGTCCGTGCGCCGGATCTGGCCCGGGTCACGATTCTGGCCAAGCACACGCAGGTCGACATGGCGATTCCGGTGGATGTGCCGGTGGCACTGGTCATTCCCAGCGTGGTGGACATGGTCGCCCAGCACAGCAAGACCAATGATTTCGATACCAGCGGCGAGAAATTCCAGCCCGCCGAATGGGTTCTGGCCCGAATCGGGCAGCCGCCGTTCTCCAATTCGCTGAGCCTGGGCGAGCAGGGCGTGCGCGACGGCGAACTGCTGATGCTCGAGAGCGCCGACCACGTCGCGCCGACACCGCTGTTCGACGACATCATGTACAACGTCGCCATCGCCGACGGCGACAACTTCCGCTCCTGGTCTCCGCGCATGGCGCGGATCTCCGGTTCGGCCATCGCCGTGCTGACCATGATCGTCGGCTGCGTCGGCCTGCTCGCCGCGCCGAATGCCATGCCCGGCTGGATCTCCGGCGCGGTCGCGGCCTTCCTGACCATCCTGCTGGTCGTCGCCGGCACGGTGCTCAGCCGCATGTACGGGGATGTCGCGACGGCGATCGTCGTGGGCGGCTGCTCGCTGCCCGCCGCGTTCGCCGCGGGCATGCTGCTGGTGCCACTGCAGCATCACCACTACGGCTGGGCGAACATCCTGTTGGGTTCGGTGTTGTTCGGCGCGACGGCGGTTCTGGCCTGGCGGGTCAGCGGCGTGGGGCTGGCGCTGTTCATCGGCGCGACCACGGTGTCGCTGTTCGCGGTCGTGGCCGCGCTGGTCGGCCTGCTGACCTCGCAGCCGACCCGGGCCATCGGAGCCGGTGCGGCCGTACTGGCCCTCGGCGCGCTGTCGCTCGCGCCGCGGGTGTCGATGCTGCTGGCCAAATTGCCGCTGCCGCCGGTCCCCTCGCCCGGCACCCCGATCGACCCGACCGAGGACGATCCGGACGACCACCGCGCGCTGCCGACCATGGAGGTGCTGCGCGAGAAGTCCGAACGAGCGCGAATGTACCTGGGCGGCATGGTCGGTGCGACCACGCTGGTCACCGTGGTCGGCGCGCTGGCCGGTTGCAACCCCGGTGCGCACAGCCCGTTCTGGCCCGGTATCGCGCTGGCGCTGGTCGCCGCGGTGGTGCTGCTGTTCCGCAGCCGGACCTACGCCAGTGCCGAACTGGCCGTGGTGCTGATCGGCGGCGGCGCGGCCATTCTGCTCGCGGTGATGCTCGGCGCGGCCTTCACCCAGTCGCAGCCGCTGGCGGTCTTCGGCGCGGCGATGATCCTGCTGATCGGGGCGCTGATCTGCGGTCTGGTGATACCGAACCAGACCGCGACCCCGCCCATGCGCCGCGCGGTGGAACTGCTCGAATACGGCTTCGTCGCCGCGATTCTGCCGCTGGCCTTCTGGGTGGCCGATCTGTATTCGATCATCCGCTCGCTCTCGCTCTGAGCCGCGCGATGAACCCGAAGACATTCGGCCGCAAAACTATTCGCGTCGCCGCCGCGGCGGCGGTGCTGGGGTTGAGCGTATCGGCCGGCGCCGGAACGTCTTTCGCCGAGCGGCCGCCCGCGGTTAATCCGGCCGATCTGCCCGCGGACGGTGCGCCGCATCCGTCCAAGACCACCGAGCCGAAGCCGAACACCCCGTGCATGAGCACCGTTCCCGGCGGCGAGGGTCAGACCGTGCCGCAGGCGCAGCGGGTTCTGGATCTGGACAAGGCCTGGAAGTTCGCCACCGGGGCGGGCCAGACGGTCGCGGTCATCGACACCGGCGTGGCCCGCAACCCGCGACTGAGAAACCTTGCCGCGGGCGGCGATTACGTCAGCAACGGCGACGGCACCCAGGACTGCGACGGCCACGGCACCGCGGTCGCGGGGCTGATCGCCGCGAGCCGGGTGGACGGACAGGGTTTCGCGGGCGTCGCGCCCGATGCCCGGATCGTCGCGATCCGCCAGACCAGCAACTACTTCGAGGTCAAGGGCGCGTCCCAGGGGCAGACCCAGGAGCAGATCGAGAAGAACAGCTACGGCGATCTGGATTCGCTCGCCTCCGCCATCCGGCACGCCGCCGACCTGGGCGCTCGCGTGATCAACATCTCGGAGGTCAACTGCGTCGCGGGCACCCCGTCGGACGGGAAAATCGGTGCGGCGGTGCAGTACGCGGCGGTCCAGAAGGACGTCGTCGTGGTGGTGGCGGCCGGTAACAGCGATGCCTGCAAGGGAACCAATCCGGTGCTGGATCCGACGGATCCCGACGGGGACATGTGGAGCCGGGTCAACGAGAACGTCACCCCCGCCCGCTGGGACAACTACGTGCTCTCGGTCGGCGCCATCGATCCGGCCACCGGCTCCGCGTCGAAGTTCACCGTCCCCGGCCCCTGGGTCGGCGTCGCGGCGCCGGGCGAGAAGATCACCTCGCTGGACGTCAACTACGGCTCGGCCAACAGCAAGGGCACGGCGACCGCGTTCATCGAGAGCAACAAGCAGACCGAAATGGCCGGAACGAGTTTCGCCAGCCCGTACGTGGCCGGCCTCGCCGCGCTGGTCCGCCAGAAGTTCCCGCGCCTGAGCGCCTTCGACGTGATCAAACGCATCGAAGCCACCGCACACGCACCGGCCGGGGGCTGGAATCCGTACGTCGGCTACGGCGCGATCGATCCGGTCGCCGCGCTGACCGCCGAGGTCCCCACCCAGATCCCGCCCAAGCATCCGTTCTCGGCCAAGAGCTGGCAGATGGCGGTCCCGGAGCCGCCGAAGGCGCCGGACAACACCGCCCGCAACGTCGCGCTGATCGGCACGGCCGCCATCGCGGTGCTGTTGATCCTGGGTTATCTGGCCTCGTTCCCGATCCGGCGCCGATTCGGGATGCGCGACTGATGTTGTGCGACAACGGGTTCGGTCGAACCCGATCGGAGAGTCAGCGTGTCGCCCCGCCCGGCTCGACCGCGGCCACCGCCGTCGCCGAGGCCGCGCTCACCCGGTAGCCGCGCCAGGGCGGCGGACCCGCGGAGGGCGCGCCGAATTCGGCGGTCAGGGCGCTGGCCGAAAACCAAGGTTTTGCCAAATTCTCGCCAAAGCGAGCCAAAATTCCGTTCGGAAGGGCAACGAACGTGGCGAACTCCAGTTGCGTCGAGCGCCCTGCGTTGCAGAATGCGCTACGGCGCGGTCGAGCGGACAGACCCCGCCGTACACCTGAGAGAGGGCAGGGATACCCATGGCCACCGCCGTACCCAAGGCACCCAGACCGAAGCTGACCGCCGATCAACGCAACTCGTTCATCGCCGCCCAACTCGGGTGGACGATGGACGCCTTCGACTACTTCCTCGTGGTCTTCGTCTACGCCGACATCGCGCACACCTATCACATGAGCAAGGCCGAGGTCGCCTTCCTGACCACGGCCACGTTGATCATGCGGCCGGTCGGGGCGTTGCTGTTCGGCATGTGGGCAGACCGTGTGGGCCGCCGCATTCCGCTGATGGCCAATGTCTCGATGTATTCGGTGATCGGCTTCCTGTGCGCGTTCTCGCCCAACTTCACCGTGCTGGTGGTGCTGCGCATGCTCTACGGCATCGGCATGGGCGGTGAATGGGGCCTGGGCGCGGCGCTGGCGATGGAGAAGATCCCGACCGAACGTCGCGGATTCTTCTCCGGACTGCTGCAGGAGGGATATTCGTTCGGCTACCTGCTCGCCTCGCTGGCCTCGCTGGTGGTCATCAACTGGGCGGGGCTGTCCTGGCGGTGGCTGTTCGCACTGTCCATCATCCCGGCGCTGATCATCCTGATCATCCGTACCCGCACCGAGGAATCCGAGGCGTGGGAGCGGACCCAGGAGCGAATGAGGGTGACCCAGACCAGGATTCGCGATGTCATTCGCAATCCGGTCATCGTGCGCCGATTCGTCTACCTGGTGCTGCTGATGACCGCGTTCAACTGGATGAGCCACGGCACCCAGGACGTCTACCCGACGTTCCTGTCCGCGCCGCACGCCCAGGGCGGCGCGGCGATCAGCGCGGTCACCGCGAAATGGATCGCCGTGGTGTACAACATCGGCGCGATCGTGGGCGGTCTGCTGTTCGGCTCGCTCTCGGAACGTTTCGGCCGCCGGTACACCATCATCTTCTGCGCCGTCCTCGGCCTGCCGATCGTCCCGCTGTTCGCCTATTCGACGACCGCGGCGATGCTGTGCCTGGGCTCGTTCCTCATGCAGCTGATGGTGCAGGGCGCCTGGGGCGTGATCCCGGCGCATCTGACCGAGTTGTCACCGGATGCCATTCGCGGGTTCTATCCCGGCGTCACGTATCAGCTCGGCAATCTGTTCGCCGCGCTGAACCTGCCCATCCAGGAACGTCTCGCCCAGCACCACGGCTATCCGTTCGCCCTGGCGGTCACCATCATTCCGGTGCTCATCATGGTGGCGATATTGACCGCGGTGGGCAAGGAGGCCAAGGGCGTGAAATTCGGGGCGGACCTCGGGCCCAACGAGCCGATACCGGCCGCGTGAACCGGTTCCGGATGCGCCGTCCGGTCGGCGCACTCCGGTACCCACGCGAATCCCGCTGCCGGGCTGGGTAATTCGCGCTGACGCAGCAGGGCCACCGCAACGGCCCCGAGCCGAAACGAGCGCACGGTCACCGATGACCGTGCGCTCGTTCGCGATTCGCGAGGTGTCCGAAACCTGTTGTACCGCCGACGTTTTCGATCAGTTCGCCGCCGCCGCCGAGGTCGGCGAGACCAGCGTCTTGGCCGGGGCCGAGTCCGGTGCGACGCCGTCGTGGGCGACCATGGCGTCCTGCCGGGACAGGGCCGGGCCGGAAGCCAGCAGGCCGACGATCGGCCACGGCGCGGGCTCGTACTTGGTCTTGGCGGTATCCATGCCGAGCGCCTTGGCGGCATCGGTGTCCTTCAGGCCGTAGCGGACGCCGGTGTCGGAGATGAAGAACACGGCGTCCTTGCGCTGGCTGTCCGGCTCGATTCCGGTGGTCTGCACCAGGATTCCCGTGCCCGGAGTGCTGTAGAACTGGTCGGCCTTGTCACTGCCCGAGCTGTCGGCCTGAGCCAGGCGGACCGGCTTGGCCTTGTCCGGGATCGGCAGCGCGTGCCCGGTGACCAGGGACAATTCGGCATGCATGCTGCCGTCGGACTTGTCCGCGGAGGCCAGCGGTTTCCAGGACAGGCACTCGACCGGCTGGTCCTTCGAGTCCACGACCGCGGGCGCGGTGTCCGGATAATCCTGCACCGCAAGGGTGTTCACGATCGGGGTGTGGGCGCGGCCGTAGGGGCTGATCTCACCGTTACCCGCGGTCGGGTTCGAGTTGCGGATGATGTCGGCGGTCAGCGGGGAGATCTGCTGGATTCCGTTCTCCAGCGCCACGAAGTACTGGTTGTCGGTGCCGAGCTGCACGACATCGCCGTTGCGGTGATCGGCCAGTGCCGAACTGCCGCCCGGATCGGTGATGTTCGGCGCGACGATCGGGAGCACCTCGGGGATCGAGTTCAGCAGGCCCTGGCTGATCGGGCGCGGGGTGTCGCCGGTGATCTTCAGCGCGTCGGTGACCGTGCGATCGTTCATGTTCACCCGCGCGCGCTTGTTGTCGTAGACGAGGTAGGTCGCGTCCTTGCCCCGCACCAGCAACGCGCTGTTCTTCGGGAGTTTCGAGCCCTTGTCACCGAGTGTGAGATCGCCGGCGATGGCGGTGGTGGTCAGGGTATCGCTGCCATCGGTCTTCAACTCATCGCACACCGTCCACTGCCGGCCGGCGCCGCTGTTGTCGAAGGTGAGCAGCGAGGGCGCGCCGGGAATGCCGATCAACGCACCCATCGGCATGCTGGACAGCTGCGATTCCTTCACACTGGCCGGACTCGAGGCATCGCCGACGGCCAGGCGCGCGGAGGCCAGATTCAGTGCGGGATGGACGGTTCCGTCGATCACGGCGTAGATCTGACCGGACTCCTTGCCCATCAGAATCTTGCTGTTCCCGATCGACCCCTGCGGTTTGAGCAACGCCAGGACCGCACATCCGGCGAGCGCCACGACGCCGAGAATGAGTCCGACGGTGTAGGCGCGCGACTGAGAACGCATGGGATCGTGCAACATTCGCACATCCCGGCGCACCAGGGCGTGCTCCATGCGGCGTACGAGGAAGCGATAGCCGCTTACCTGCCACCTGGTTGTGGGTCTTGAAGGCATGAGTCCTCCCCCGAACAGTGCTCGCGTTCGTGGAACACAGTACAGTTCACGAGGACTTCAGTTCAGCTCGGCCGCCGAATCCGGCCGACACCGGTTACATGGGGGACCACGATGGCCGAACCCAGCGGGGCGAACAGGCGCCCGCTTCTCGGGCGGATCACGCTGTCGAATCTGCTCGCCGCACAGTTGCTCGGCCTCGTGGTCGCGGTGGCGGTGCTGGCCGTGCGACTGCCGGGTTGGTACGCACTGGGCGCGGCGATCGTGGCGGGTCTGCTGCTGCTGATTCCGTTCGGCAAGCGCACCATCGCCTCCTGGATCGCCACGATCTGGCGCTTCTCGACGCAGCGGGAGTACGAGATCGGCGACACGATCGATTTCCGTGGTCCGGACGGCCGGTCGCTCGGGTTGTTCTGGGAGGGCAGCCGGGTGGTCGCGGTGGTCGAGGTGCTGCCCCCGCGCGGCGGGCTGACCCGGATCGATCGCAGTACCGTGCACGCCTCGCACCTGCTGCCGATGCCCGAACTGGCGCAATGCCTGAACCAGCACGACATCCTGCTCAGCGGGATCGACATCATCAGCCACGGCCACCGCAGCCGCTCGGGCACCCCGGCCGGGCCGATCTACGAATCGCTGCTGGGCCCGCTGCCCGCGACCGCGCACCGCACGGTGTGGCTCGCCATCAGCTTCGATGCCCTGGCCTGCCCGGATGCCGCGGACCGGCGCGGCGGGGGCGCCGAGGGCGCGTGCCGCGCGGTCACCGTGGCCACGCAGCGGATCGTGCGCGCGCTCGAGGACGCGGACTGTTATTCGCGCGTGCTGACCGCGCCGGAGATCCGGCAGGCGGTGCTGCAGATCAGCGCCGGAATCGATCCGCGCACCCTGACCCACCGGTGGCGATACGCCGAACTCGGCAACGGCGTGAACATCGGCGCCGCGGTCGATCCCAAGCGCCTGGGTTCGGATCTGCTCGCCCAACTGTGGGTGCCGCCCTCGCGCGGCACCACCGTCGCGGTGCGGTTGCGGCCGGGTAGTTCGGCCGAGACGGTCAACATCGGCGCGGCCTGGCGCCTGACCGCCCGCGAGATGCCCGAGCAGATCAAACGCAAGGGCATGGTCTCGATGAGCGGGCGGCATCGGCAGAATCTGCTGGCGCACTTCCCGATCGGAATTCCGGACGTCGACGATACGGTGCCGATGTCGGAGTTCCCGATCGACGTGATCGACGCGCTGCATCTGCCCTCGTCGGGCTGCGGTCAGCTGATCGGTTCCGACGCCGACGGCAACGGTGTCGCGATTCGGCTTGTCGGACAAGGTATCTCGACGGTGTACGTGGCCGGCGAGCTGTACCTGGCGCAGCAGTTGGTGTTCCGCGCGCTGGCGGTCGGCGAACGGATCCTGATCCGCACCGAGCGGCCGGGCGCGTGGGAGCAGCTGGTCAGCACCATCGGCAATCCGGAGCGGCTCACCATCGCGGTGGAGACCCACCAGAGCGACGCGTCGTTCACCGCCGCGGTCGTGGACGGGGTGCTCGCGCCCGCGCCGCACGCCGGTGTCACCACCATCTATGTGACGGGCGATCCGATGGGCTGGCCCGCCACCAAACCCGATCTGCAGATCCACCAGCCCGGCGCGATCGGCAACCACGTCATCCTGCGCACCGGCACCACCCAGGTCGATCTGAGCCTGGTCTCCATTCCGCGCGAGTCCACCTATATCGGCTCGCCCCGCGGTCAGCAGCAACAGCAGCGCCGGGCGATGGCCCGGTAGCAGGACATTCAGCCCTGCCGGGTGGGCCGGATGGTGATATCGCCGATTTCCACGTCCTCGGGCTGTTCGATGGCGAAGGCGATCGCCCGCGCCACGGCCTCGGGGCTGATACCCAACGTCGCCATCGCCTGCTGAGCCTGCTCGCGCTGACCGGGGTCGTCGACGTGGTCCACGAGTTCGGTGCGGACGAATCCGGGCGAGATCGAGGTCGTTCGCACGACGCCGTCGGTGGATTCCTGACGCAGCGCCTCCAGCAGTGTGCGCACGGCGTTCTTGGTACCGGCGTAGACCGCCTGGGTCGGCACGATCTTTAGTCCGGACGTAGAGATGGTGGTGACGAAGTGGCCGCGACCCTGACCGCGGAAAACCGGTAGCGCCGCGGCGATTCCGTGCAGCACGCCGCGCACGTTGACGTCGATCATGGCGTCCCAGTCGTCGAGGTCCAGCGCCCGCACCGGCGCGATCCGGGCGATGCCCGCATTGCTCACCAGCACGTCGAGGCGGCCGAAGCGGTTCACCGCCGATGCCACCAGATCCTCGAGGTCGGCCCGCCGGGTGACGTCGACCGCCACCATTTCCGCGCGCCCGCCCGCGCCCCGGATGCGCGTCACCAACTCTTCCAGCCGGTCGGTCCGCCGCGCGCCGAGTACGACGGCCGCGCCGCGCGAGGCCAGTTCCGTCGCGGTCGCCGCGCCGATCCCGCTGCTGGCTCCGGTGATGGCAACGACCTTGCCGTCCAGTCCGCTCACCGAGATACCTCCGAAAGTCGTTCGATCACGATAGCAACCGTACCGGACAATTGTCCGCTTAGCCGGGCGGCGACTGCCGAGGAGATCGCCGGATCACGTCGGCGCTGCGGTGGGCAGGCTCAGCCGGGGTACGGGTCGGCGCTGCGCGCCACCCGCAAATGCCCTGCCCACCAGGCGAGTTGGCGCAGCAGCCGGTGCGCCGCATCGATCGCCGCGCCGTCGCGGGTCTGGCCCTCGGCATCGAAGGCACGCTTGACCTGATGGAAGCTGACCGATTCGCGAATCGAGACCATGTGCACCTCGGCCACTACCTGACGCAATTGCTCGATGGCCCGCAGACCGCCCGAGAGTCCGCCGTAGCCGACGAATCCGATGGGCTTGGCACGCCATTCGTGTTTGGCGGTGTCCAGGGCGGTCTTCAGCGCGGCCGGATAGCCGTGGTTGTATTCCGAGGTAACCACGACGAAAGCGTCTGCGGCGGAAAGCCGTTCGCGATACGCGACGACCTCGGGCGTCTCGGTGAGATCCACCGGCAACGGGGTGTGCAGCAGATCGATGACACCGACGTCGAACCGGTCGTCGGCTCGCGCGGCCCGCAGAAACCAGTCGGCGACTACCGGCGCGAACCGACCCGGCCGCACACTGGCGACGATCACCTCGAGCCGCAACGGAGTATCCATGTCAGCGAGCCTAACCGCAGCCACCGTGCGACCCTGGCGAGCGAACGTCACGGTGATGAATCCCGCCCGCCCACGTCCGGACCGGACACCGGCGGGCACCGAGGATATTCCGGCCGAGTCCAGCAAAACACCCCCGCAACAGGGTTACTTCAACTCCGAGCACACCTTCCGGCCACGGCAGCCGGTTCGGCGAAACATCGGCGATTTGAACGAGCCCCCCACCAGGGTCGATTCTGTACCGACGAAGCAGAACTCGACAGTAAGCACAACAGGCAACCCCACCCCCGAGTTCCGCCCACCCTGAACAACCAAGCCGGGGCCCACCCCGATCCAGGACCAACCGCAGCCGAGGAACCCAGCGACCAGACAAAGGAACGGACGACCAGGGGCAACAGAGTCCGGCCCACCGCAGCAGCGCGAACACACAGTGGCCGCCCGAGTTCCGCCCGCCCCGAATTACGCCCACTCCAAGGCCGGGGCCCGCTCCGGTCCTGGACTGGCCGGAGTGGAGGAGCGAAGCGCGGGAGCGGAGGGAGGGAGGGAAGGAAGGAAGGAAGGAAGGAAGGACCGGGGTTGATAGGGCCGCCCGCCGAAGCGAAGCGGAGGCAGAAAATACGGGAGGCAGAAATTACCGCATGGCTGCTCGTCGAGACGCTCGGCGCGCCCGGGACCTGGTCCCTGGTCGCCGTGGGCACCGCGCCGCGCAAGTGGAAATCGTTGGTGCGCGCGGTACCCGGCCCGGCGCTCACGGTGATCGCGATGGCACATGCCACCGGTGCGCCGGTCGAGCGGATTCTGCCCAAGTCCCGGCACGCCTGGTCGCAGCGGTACGTGCGGGCCGTTCCCATTACCGGGCCGGATGATCGCGTATACGCGGTGCACGTCCGGGTCGGCGAGGGCGATACCGAGCCGACACCGGCCGCGCCCTATCTGTACACCAACGACGACCGGCGGCTCGAGGTCGTCTCCGCCGGCCTCGGGCCGAATTTCGACCGCGGCCGGTCGGTGTGGACCGGGGCCGAGACCTACGAGTACGTCGAACGTTTCGACGATGCGCTCGACTGGGTCGCGACCATGGCGCAGCCGGTGCCGGGCGCGCGCTGGCTGGGCGAGATGACCGTCCGCACCCCCGAGGGCCTGCGCACCCTGATGACCGCGGCCCGCAGCGACGAGACGGATCCGGGCCGCTGGCGAGGACTGCTCGTCGACATCACCGACAGCGTTCCGCCACAACCCAAGTCGTTCGAGGCCGCGACGGTGGACACCCTCATCAGCGCCAACCCCGGGCTGTATCTGGCGGTCGTGGACACCGCGCAGGTGCGCGTGCTGCGCTGGATCAGCGAGCCGATACCCGGTTTGCTGTGGTCCGGCGACGTCGAGGAGCGCACTCTGCCGCATCCGGACGATCTCGACCGAATCCGCGAGGCGCGCAACGATATTCGAGCCGGCAAACGCAACCTGACGTTGTCCGGGCTCCGCCTGGCCGGCACGGACGGCAGCTGGCTGCGGGTGGACGCGGAGATCAGTCCGCTTCCGCACGGCGCCGAGGAAGGCCCGCCGCGTTTCGCCCTGGTCCGCTTCGAAGTCCGCTGACACACTCCGTCAGGGATGTACGCGAGTCGCGGCGTACTCGGCCAACCCCTGCGCGGGTGCCACGGTGGCGCTGAAATCGACTGTGCGACGGGCACGTTGCGGATCGGCGACGATATGCCGGGCGTCGGTGATCCGATACTGGCCGCTCACGACGGGATCCGGCCCGCCGAGAGCCCGGGACATGATCGAGGCCACCTCCCACAGCGTGATCGGATGTCCGGAGGCGATATTGAGCGGGACGAATCCGGACAGCGGCCGCGCCACGACCGCGGCCGTGGCGGCGGCGATATCCCGGACGTGCACGAAATCCCGCACCTGCCCGCCGTCCTCGAAGACGTACGGCGCGCGCCCGGCGGCCAGCTCGGCCCGGAATCGTGCCGCGACACCGGAATGCGCACTCAGCGCGGCATTCTCGCGCATCGGGTTGCCGTACACGTGGTGATACCGCAGCACCGTGACGCCCGCGCCGGTGGCCGCGCCCCACGCCATCGCGTAATTCTCCTGTGCCGCTTTACTCGCCGCATATCCGGTCCGGGGCCGCAGCGGGGCGTCCTCACCGACCGGTTCCCAGGTCAGGATCTCTCCCGAGCGCGGCGCGCGATGGTCGAACATGCCGCGGTCCAGATCGGCCCGGCGGCGCACCCCCGGAAAGAAGGGCCCGCTGCGCGCTCCGCGATACCGGCCCTCCCCGTACACCGACACCGAGGAGGCGAGCACCAGCCGACGGGTTCCGGCGCGTTCCATCGCGGCCAGCAGGACCGCGGTGCCGAAATCGTTGTGCGCGGCGAACATCGGGGCGCGCTGCACATTGGGGCCGCCCGGCCGCACCGCAGTCGTCGCGCCCGTGCTCGCCGCCGAACCGGTGCGCTCGCGCGGCAGTGCGGGCGGACCCTGGACTCCCATCGACGAGCCGTTCCCGCCCCCGGCCGAGGATCCGGGCGGGATCGCGGCGGCCAGGTGGACGACCACGTCGACGCCGCGAAGCAGCGGATCGAGGGCGTCGGGATCGCGGATGTCCGCGCGCACGATTCCTTCGGGCGGAACCGGATCGGGCCCGTGCACGGATTCCAACAGCGCGTCCAGGGCGACCACCTCGTGCCCCGCGTCGGCGAGCGTGCCGCGCACGTGCAGTCCGATGAATCCCGCCGCCCCGGTCAGCAATACCCGCATATCATCTCCATCGGTCCGCCGATCCCCCGCATGAAGATCGGTGCGACCGCCGCCGGAACCGAGGTCTGCGACGGTACACCCATGGCATCAGGGTAGTTCGAACGGCAACGCCACACCGGCATGAACACGGCAGCTCGCACAGGTGTCGGTGCCCTCGACCGCCGCGACCGCGTTCCGCACGAGTGCCTTGAACGGCACCAGATTCTGCTCGAATGCGGCGAAAACGGCAGCGGCGCTGACCCCTTCGCCGGACTCCAGACCGGCATCCAGATCGGTCACCAGAGCGATTGCCGCGTAGCACATTTCGAGCTCGCGAGCCAGGACCGCCTCCGGGAATCCGGTCATGTTGACCAGTTCCCAGCCCTGCCCGGCGAACCAGCGGCTCTCGGCTCGGGTGGAGAATCGCGGGCCCTGCACGACGACCATCGTCGCGGTCGATTTCAGCGGCAGTTCGGGGACCTCGGACCGGATTGCCGCGCCGCGCAGTTCATCGCAGTAGGGGTCGGCGAAGGAGATGTGGATGCCGCCGTTGTCGAAGTAGGTCTGCGCCCGCCCCGACGTGCGGTCGACCAACTGATCCGGCACCGCGACCGTGCCCGGCCCCCAGTCCGCGCGCAGGCTGCCCACCGCGCAGGGCGCGAGGATCCGGCGCACGCCGATCGACCGCAGCGCCCACAGATTCGCCTGGTAGGGCACGGTGTGCGGGGAGAATTCGTGTTTTCGTCCGTGCCGAGGAAGGAATGCGACCTGCCGCCCCTCGACCTCGCCGACGGTGATCGGCGCGCTGGGCGCACCGTAGGGCGTTTCGACCTCGAGGCTCACCGCGTCGTCGCCGAAGAAATCGTAGAAGCCGCTGCCGCCGATGATGGCCAGCGCGGGCCGGGGAACCGAACTCATGCGCCGATTCTCCCGCACCCTCGCGCCGGGGACGGAAACCGGGGCGCTACCACTCGCTCCGGCATGTACCCTGGTGGGGTATCACAGACGGCAGGCTCGATGGGCTGGGAGAAGAGGAAGATCCGGTGACCGAGGACGACATCACCACGGCGGAGACGGCGTCGGGTCACGAGCACGCCGGGCACGGGTACATCACCGCCAAGGACGACTACCTCAAACGTCTGCGCCGCATCGAGGGCCAGGCCCGCGGCCTGCAGCGCATGGTCGAGCAGGAGCAGTACTGCATCGATATCCTCACCCAGGTCTCGGCCATGACCAAGGCGCTGCAGGCGGTGGCGATGGGCCTGCTCGAGGACCACATCAGCCACTGCGTCGTCGACGCGGCCGTGCGCGGCGGCCCCGAGGCCGAGCAGAAGATCAAAGAGGCCACCGACGCCATCGCCCGGCTCGTCCGCTCCTGAGCGATTCCCGCACGGGACCGCGCACAGGTGTGGATGCGGGCGCTCATCCGAACGACCCGGCGACCGATACTCGCCCGTGCCGTGTGCCGAGTCCGCACCGATCCGCACACCGCTACCGCACCGCCGCCGCTGATATCGGTACGGCGGCGGCGCGGTGCGCTGATCAGTCGAGTACGGCGGCCAACGTGCGCAGAGTCCCGATGTAGTCGTCACCCAGCGGCTGGATCGCCACATGGTCGGCGCCCGCGGTCAGGTGTTCGGTCAGGCCCGCCGCGATCTGCTCCGCGGTGCCGTGCAGGGCCAGTGCGTCGACCAGGCGGTCGGTGCCCGGGGTGGCCAGATCCTCGTCGCTGAAGCCGAGACGACGCAGGTTGGCGACGTAGTTCCGCAGCCCGAGGTAGAACTTCACGGTCCCGCGGCCGACCGGACGCGCGGTGGCCGGGTCGGTGTCCAGCACGACCTTGTGCTCGGCCACGAGCAGACTGCCGGGGCCCAGGATCTCGCGCGCCTCCCGCGAGTGCTGCGGTGTGGTGAGGTAGGGCAGCGCTCCGGCCGTGCGGTCACGCGCCAGCTTCAGCACCCGCGGACCGAGCGCGGCCAGGGCCCGCTGCTCCTTGGGCACGCCTGCTTGGTCGAGCACGTCGAGATACTCGACCAGAACGTCGTACGGCTTGCGATAGTCGTTGTCGTGTTCGGGATGGCCGATTCCGATGCCGAGGATGAAACGGCCCGGGAAGCGCTTGTCGATCCGATGGAAGGACTCCGCGGTCTCCTGCGCGGGCGCGCTCCACACGTTCACGATGCTGGTGCCGACGAGCAGATTCTCCGTCGCCTCCAGCAGCGACTCCACCACCGGCAACTCGGCGGCGGGCGATCCGCCCAGCCAGATCGAGCTGTACCCGAGCCCTTCCAATTCCTTTGCCTCGTCCGGACTCACTCCCCCGTAGTAGCGCCACACCCCGAACCTGCCGAGTCCACGAATCGTCATGTTGGATGTGAACTCCGGCACTCCGGCACGTATTCCACCCCGGCGTGGCCCACTACACCAACCCCGCCTCGAACTCCGGGTGCACGTGGATCGGGAGCGGTTTGCCCACGGCGGGCAGGGTTGCCAGGCGCGCCCGCACGACCACCTCGGCGACCTCGTGCGGAATCGCGTCGTCCTCTTCGGGCTCCTCCCATTCCACGCCCGCCTCGCGCGCGCCGCGATCGTGCAGCATGCGCGCGTCCAGCGCCGCCTGCACCCGCCAGCGGAACTCGCCCGGAGTCATGGCCTGCTCCTCGGCGGGTTCCTGTTCATCGGTGAGCCGCCGCGACTCGGTCAGCCCCTCGCCGACGAACGGGGCCAAATCGTATGCGGCGCCGCAATTCTCGTCGTCCACGAAGATCAGGAAGCCGTCCGTGCGGCCCGCTCGCGCGAAGCTGCCGAACAGGGTCGCACCCGTGCCCTCCACATCGTCCCAGCGGACGAATTCGCCCGCGGTGAGCGGTTCGTCCAGTTCGGGGACCCAGGCGGGCGGGACGACACCGGCCGCGGCGAGCCGATCGGTGGCCTCGTGGGCGACCGTGCGCGAGGGCTCCCCGGCGAGCGCCGCGACGCAGCGCAGGAAGGCCAACGCACCCGGGGTCGCCATCTCCTCGGCCCGGTCGGCGAACAGCCGCACGAAAACCTCCAGATAGTCCGCGCTTTCCCCGTAACCGACCGAGAGCAGGCCCGCCGCAAGGTACTCCCCGTCCACCGGCTCTTCCACCTGCTCGAATTCGGCTATCCGCGCGACGACCTCGGCCATCATCTCGCCGACGCCGAGATCGTCGGCCTCGACGACCTCCGCGCCGCTCCCGCGCGCCTCTTCTCGCTTGTTCTCCTTGCCTT
This sequence comes from Nocardia sp. PLKS1-43, assembly GCF_059510335.1. Classification (NCBI taxonomy): domain Bacteria; kingdom Bacillati; phylum Actinomycetota; class Actinomycetes; order Mycobacteriales; family Nocardiaceae; genus Nocardia; species Nocardia sp. PLKS1-43. The sequence goes on from NZ_JCAJZQ010000010.1 coordinate 43,784, forward strand.
TACGGCCACGGCTCACCGGACTCATGGATGCCGAGTCTGCCACCTTCTCCCCTCGGCGCACGACCACCCCGCGAAGCGAGTCGGCGCAGGCAGTCGACGCGCACCGCACCACACCGAGGACCATCGGATATTTACTACCGGCCCTTCGGATTCCGCCTCCGGCGGCATAGGCTTGTCACGAACGGCCGACCAGCACGGTGGCCTCCGGAGGGCACCGAGAAATCTCATGACAACGTTGGTTTGGGTCGTCGTCCCCTACCTCGCCTTCGCCTCCTTCGGCCTGGGCCACTGGTGGCGCTGGCGGCGTGATCGATTCCGGTCCGGCGTCTTCGGGGGCCGGACCGACGTGTCGCGGACCGGTCTGTGGTTGTTCCGCGTCGGCATCCTGGTCGTGCTGATCCCGCGAATCGGCCAAATAGTGCTCAGCCGTGTGCATTCCGGATCGACCGTCAGCATCGCCCAGGTCGTCTTCGTCAGCGAGGTAGTCGCCGCGCCCATCGCCCTGACCGGCGCGGTCCTGCTGTTGCTGCCCACCATGGTGGCCGGCTCGACCCGGCCGGTCACCGTCGTCGACCGCATCACCCTGCCGATCCTGACCGTGGCGATCCTGTCGGGCGTCCTGGTGATCTTCGACCCGAAGACCACGGGCTCGCACGACACGGCCGCGCGCACGCTCTTCGTCTGGTTTCCCTCGCTGTTCAGCCTCGATCCGCAGCCCGCGGTGATGACCCGCGCCCCGCTGCTCTACCAGTTCCGGGCCCTCACGGTCGTCTCGGCCATAGCCCTGTGGCCGTACACCCGGCTCGCCGGCCTGTTCCTGTGCCCCATCGAACGCACTGTGCGCCGATTGATCACCGCAGTCGGATCGGCTGCCCGCCAGACGGATTGAACCGGCACATATCCGGACCTCTGCCCGGCGTGATGCCATGCCGGCGAGCCGGGCCGACGCAACGCATATCGGGTCACATCACGCCGACAACAGCCTCCGGATGGCCCCCCGGAGTCCGGCCACCAGTCTGCCGGGTCGGCGCTGTCTTCACCGCGGTCCGGTTCCCGGCCGGGTGCACCGCCCACCGAGTCTCATACCAGATCTCGCCCGCGGGTTCACCGTTGAGATTCCAGCTCCACGCCACCAGTGGATTCGGCGCGAAGCGCTGGCCGGGCGCTGACGGATTCCCGTGCACGCCAGGCGATTCCGACCGAGTGCGCCCGGCGCACCGTCCTGCGCCGGAGGCGGAACGGAACCTGCCGACCGCCTGCGACCTCGGCACCGCCGAAGTTGCCGTGAGTACTGCCCGTACGTAATAGCAAGTGCGCGAATGGCTTTCACTCGACGCACCGGGCGCATCGGCGGTGTCGGCCGGCCGGGCGCGGCGTGACCCTATTCGCCGCAGCAGCCGTGCGCGCCGGGAACCGTGCGCATCTCCCGGGTCTGTGCGTTGCGAACGGCCAGATCCTCGTCGGCGGGGTAATCGACGGCGATGAGACTCAGACCGTGTGCGGGGGCGACGGTGACGGCACTGGAGCGAGTGCGTTCGGACAGGAGGGAGGCCGGCCAGTCCGGAGTGCGGCGGCCCTCGCCCACCCCGAGAACGCCGCCGACCAGGCTGCGGACCATGGACCAGCAGAAGGCGTCGGCGCTGACGTGCGCGAACAACAGGTCGCCGGTCCGGTCCCAGTCGAAACGCTGCAGTTCGCGAACGGTGGTCGCCCCCTCCCGGCGGCGGCAGAACGCGGCGAAATCGTTCAGGCCCAACAACTTTCGCGACGCCTCGCGCATCGCGTCCAGATCCACCGGACGGCACGGCACCACACTGCGGGCCTGCAGCGGGGACGCACCGTAGGGCGCGGTGGTCAGCCGATAGATGTAGTGCCGCCGGATCGCCGAGAAGCGGGCGTCGAATTCGGCCGGGGCAGGCCGGATTCCGGTGACGCGCACGTCCTTCGGCAGGAATCGCGCGAGCCGGTGCAGCAATTTGCCCACGTCGAATTCGGCGGTGGTATCGAAATGCGCCACCTGCCCCTCGGCGTGCACCCCGGCGTCGGTGCGGCCCGCGACAGTCAGCTGGATCGGCTCCCGCAGCACTTTGCCCAGCGACTCCTCGAGTACGCCCTGCACGGTGCGCAGCCCCGGCTGACGCGCCCAGCCGGTGAAATCGGTGCCGTCATAGGACAGATCCAGCCGTACCCGAATCGCAACGCTTCCCCGGGGCGAATCGGACATGGTCACAGCGAACTCCCGGTTAACGTGATGTCCTCCCCCTGTGGGGAGAAACTCCTGATCATCGCTGGTCAGAAGTTCTGCTACCAAAGATAATGACGAGTAAGCCCGCCGACCCGGAGGGGACGGCGGGCTTACTCATGCGTTCAGAGCTCTTACTCGCTCTTCTCGGCGTCCGCGGCAGCCTCGGCGGGCTCGGCCGCAGCGGCCTCGTCGGCCGGAGCCTCGGTCTCGGCAGCCGCCTCGGCCTTGGGGGCCTCCTCGGTCTTCGCCTTCTGCGACGCGGCGACCCGGCGGGCACGATCGGCCTCGTTGGTCACGGTCTTCTCGCGGATCAGCTCGATGATCGCCATCGGCGCGTTGTCACCCTTGCGGGGGACGGTCTTGATGATCCGGGTGTAGCCACCCTCGCGGCCCTCGAACGACGGTCCGATGGTCGCGAAGAGCTCGTGCACGACATCCTTGTTGCGGATGACCTTGAGCACCTCGCGGCGGTCGGCCAGCGAGCCGGCCTTGGCCTTGGTGACGAGCTTCTCGGCGTACGGGCGCAGCGCCTTGGCCTTGGCCTCGGTGGTCGTGATCCGACCGTGCTCGAAGAGCGCCTGCGCCAGATTGGCGAAGATCGCCTTCTGGTGCGACGCCGACCCGCCGAAGCGAGCACCCTTCTTGGGCTTGGGCATTGGTGTTCTCCTTTGGGAAGGCCCCGGGGACTGCTGCCCCGTACGGCCTAGAGCTGTTCGGTTTCGGCGTAGTCCTGCTCGCCGTTGTCGGTGTCGCTGAACGTGCCGCTGTCGCTCCAGGTGCCCGTGGCGGCGTCGTAGCCGACGACGCTGGAAGGATCGAAGGAGGCCGGGCTGTCCTTGAGCGACAGACCCAGCGAGTGCAGCTTGACCTTCACCTCGTCGATGGACTTCTGCCCGAAGTTGCGGATGTCCAGCAGGTCCGACTCGGTGCGCGCGACCAGCTCACCCACGGTGTGCACACCCTCGCGCTTGAGGCAGTTGTACGACCGCACGGTCAGGTCCAGGTCCTCGATCGGCAGCGCGAACGAGGCGATGTGATCCGCCTCGGCCGGGCTGGGCCCGATCTCGATGCCCTCGGCCTCGACGTTCAATTCCCGTGCGAGACCGAACAATTCGACCAGGGTCTTACCGGCAGAGGCCAGCGCATCCCGCGGGGAGATCGAGTTCTTGGTCTCGACGTCCAGGATGAGCCGGTCGAAGTCGGTACGCTGCTCGACACGGGTCGCCTCGACCTTGTAGGTCACCTTCAGCACCGGAGAGTAGATCGAGTCGACCGGAATCCGGCCGATCTCCGCACCCGACGCCTTGTTCTGCACGGCCGGGACGTAACCGCGACCGCGCTCGACCACGAGCTCGATCTCCAGCTTGCCCTTGTCGTTCAGGGTGGCGATGTGCATATCCGGGTTGTGCACGGTCACGCCCGCCGGGGGAACGATGTCACCGGCGATGACCGCGCCGGGGCCCGACTTGCGCACGTACATGGTGACCGGCTCGTCCTCCTCGGACGACACGACCAGGCCCTTGAGGTTCAGGATGATGTCGGTGACATCCTCCTTCACGCCCGGGACGGTGGTGAACTCGTGCAGCACGCCGTCGATGCGGATGCTCGTGACAGCAGCACCCGGGATGCTCGACAGCAGCGTGCGGCGCAGCGAGTTGCCGAGGGTGTAACCGAAGCCCGGCTCGAGCGGTTCAATGGTGAACTTCGAGCGGTTCTCGGCGATAACCTCTTCGGTCAGCGTCGGTCGCTGTGAAATCAGCATTTTCTTCCTCCTTCTGGACGCCCGCTATTTGACGTCCACGACTGGAATGTGTGGAACCACCCACGGGCGGTTCCACCAGCGGCGCGGTAACGCCTTGTTACTTCGAGTAGTACTCGACGATGAGCTGTTCGTTCAGCGGCACATCGATCTGCGCACGCTCGGGCAGCTGGTGCACCAGGATCCGCAGCCGGTTCGGCACCACCTGCAGCCAGCCCGCGCTCGGACGGTCGCCGATGGTCTCGCGCGCCACCTGGAACGGCAGTGTCGGCAGCGACTTCTCCTTGACATCGATGATGTCGTACTGGCTCACCTGGAAGCTGGGAACGTCGACCTTCTTGCCGTTCACCAGGAAGTGGCCGTGCGAGACGAGCTGCCGGGCCTGCCGACGGGTGCGGGCCAGACCGGCGCGGTACACGACGTTGTCCAGACGCGACTCCAGCAGGCGCAGCAGGTTGTCACCCGTCTTGCCCTTCTGGCGGTTCGCCTCTTCGTAGTACCGGCGGAACTGCTTCTCCATGACGCCGTAGGAGAAGCGCGCCTTCTGCTTCTCCTGCAGCTGCATCAGGTACTCGGACTCCTTGATCCGCGCGCGGCCGTGCTGGCCGGGCGGGTAAGGACGACGCTCGAACGCCTGGTCGCCTCCGACGAGGTCGACGCGCAGACGACGCGACTTGCGGGTGATGGGGCCTGTATAACGAGCCATTTTTCGCTACTTCCTTTCCCGCTAGACGCGACGCCGCTTGGGCGGACGGCAGCCGTTGTGCGGCTGCGGGGTGACGTCGGAGATCGTGCCCACCTCGAGGCCGGCGGCCTGCAGCGAGCGGATCGCGGTCTCACGGCCCGAACCCGGACCCTTGACGAACACGTCGACCTTCTTGACGCCGTTCTCCTGCGCCTTGCGGGCGGCGTTCTCGGCGGCGAGCTGCGCGGCGAACGGGGTCGACTTGCGCGAACCCTTGAAGCCGACGTGGCCCGAGGACGCCCACGAGATGACGTTGCCCTCGGGGTCGGTGATCGAGACGATCGTGTTGTTGAACGTGGACTTGATGTGCGCGTGGCCGTGCGGGACGTTCTTCTTGTCCCTGCGCCGCGACTTCTGGGTCTTCTTGGGGCCGGAGGTCCGGCTCTTCGGAGGCATCGGTTGTTATCCCCTACTTCTTCTTGCCGGCGACGGTCTTCTTCGGACCCTTGCGCGTGCGCGCATTGGTCTTGGTCCGCTGACCGCGCACCGGAAGGTGGCGACGGTGGCGGATGCCCTGGTAGCAGCCGATCTCGATCTTGCGGCGGATGTCGGCCTGCACCTCGCGGCGCAGGTCACCCTCGACCTTGAGGTCCGACGCCTCGATGTAATCGCGCAACCGGGTGACGTCGTCGTCGGAGAGGTCCTTCGAACGCAGGTCGGGGCTGACGCCCGTGGCCGCGAGGATCTCCTTGGAACGGGTACGACCGATACCGAAAATGTAGGTCAGTGCGATCTCCATGCGCTTCTCGCGCGGGAGGTCGACGCCCATCAGACGTGCCATATGGCATTTCCTTCATGTTGCGGAGGTCTGCTCCCTGGCCGTCCCCTCGTCTGGGGCCCCGGCCTCCGTTCCGGGGGTGGTTCCGGCATCCGCCCGCCTCGTCCCTGGGGACTTCGCGGGCTCGCCGATGCCGTGTGGCGCTGGGAGTTCTTCTTCTCTGCCAATCCGAACCGCGTTCGGTGCTTGGCTGGTGTGCGAGCCGGGGTCGCCCCCGACGGGACTAGCCCTGGCGCTGCTTGTGCCGCAGGTTGTCGCAGATCACCATGACCCGGCCGTTACGGCGGATCACCTTGCACTTCTCGCAGATCTTCTTGACGCTCGGGTTGACCTTCACGTCATTCCAATCTTGTCGGTGTTCACCGGCTGTGAACACAGGTGTTCCCCGACCGGTTCGGCCGGGGAAATCTATGGGGTGATCGCCAGGGCGATCACTTGTAGCGGTAGACGATGCGACCGCGGGTCAGGTCGTACGGCGAAAGTTCCACGACCACGCGATCCTCGGGGAGGATGCGGATGTAGTGCTGCCGCATCTTACCGCTGATGTGGGCGAGAACCTTGTGGCCATTCTCCAGCTCGATCCGGAACATCGCGTTGGGCAACGGCTCGATGACCCGGCCCTCGACCTCGATGGCCCCTTCCTTCTTCGCCATATCCTCCGCGATCCCGTTTGCGCTGAGACCCTGGCTGGTCACAGCTCGTCAGCGGATTTCTCCGCCCTCACCGTCTGTTTTCCGGCCGACTCTCGTGCACTTTCACCGGCCGGGTGCCATACTCACCGGACAGCAACACGCGAACATGAACCGACCGGCGGATAGGTGCACCGCCGACCAAGCTTACCTGTGCGTACTTCCCGCACCAAACCCGGCTGTGTTTTTCGGCCTCCGCTTCGCTGCTGGATTTTTGGCCTCCGCTTCGCTCCGGCGGGTTTTCGGCGCTTTGAGGCTCGTCGTTCAGCCCTCGAGACTCGGCCTTCGGCCATGTGCTTCGAGGGCTGAACGACGAGCCCGCGCCGAAAACCTTTCGGGCTGGCGTTGCTGAACCTATCGCTTCGCGGGCGACTCCCAGCCATACAGAGACGCTTCGCCGCTGGGCGCGTTGGTCATCGCCTCACCTCGCTTCGCTTCGGTGGAGGTTCGGTGTGTGATCTGCGCCGGAACCCTTTTGGGGTTGGTGTTGTGGAGCCTTTCGACTACCGGCGGATGGAGACGCTTCGCCGCTGGGGCGTCGGGGATCGCCTCGCCTCGCCTCGCTTCGGGCTCAGGCCAGTGGGCCGCGGCCGGTGCGCGGGCCCCAGACGGTGATCAGGGCGAACATGATCAGCAGGGCCGCGGTGATGATGGTGAAGACGGTGCCGGGGCCTCGGCTGTCCAGGAGCGGGAGCAGCAGGAACGGCTGGATCGCGGTGCTGAGTTTGGACAGCGAATAGGTCGTGCCCGAGGCGGTGCCGCGGACGCTGGTGGGGAACGACTCGGGCAGGTAGGTGTGGATCGCGTCGGAGAACACGTTGCTCGCCAGGGTGAACAGCGCGCCGGAGATCAGGATCAGCGGCACGCTCACCGCGAAGCCGAAGACGAGCCCGAAGACCGCCATCGCGGCGGTGGAGGCCAGCACCAGATATTTGCGTTCCATCCGCTCGATCAGGGGGATCGCCAGCATCGAGCCGATCGGGTAGCCGAGATAGGTGATCGCCAGGTACCCCAGCGAGTTGACGACGGTGAAACCCTTGTGCTGCAACACCAGAACGGCCAGGGTGCCGAAGCCGTAATACCCGAAGACCTGCAGGATCATCGCCGCCGAGAACAGCAGGGTGCGGGTGCGCAGCGGTGCGGCGAGGATCTCGACGAAGCGGGTGCGTTCGGCGGTGCGCTGCCGATGCTGTTCCCAGCGTGGCGATTCCGGCATGAACCGGCGGGCGAAGAACACCAGCGCCGCGCCGAGTCCGCCGACCACGAACAACCAGCGCCAGCCGTCCAGGCCCAGCGGTTTCAGCGGAACCAGCCAGCGCGCCAGGAATCCCACCACCGGAACGGCGCAGAATCCGATCGTGTAGGCGATGGAGATCATCCGGCCGCGCACCTGCGGCGGCATCACCTCGGACAGATAGGTGTCCGCGAGGGTCATCTCCGCGCCGATGCCGAGGCCGGCCAGCACCCGGGTGACCATCAGGAACCACACGTTCGGGCTGAACGCGCCCAGCAGTGTGAACCCCGCGTAGAGGCCGATATTGATCATGAACATCCGGCGGCGGCCGAACAGGTCCGACAATCGGCCCAGCACCAGCGCGCCGAGGAACTGGCCGGCGAACGCCGAGGCCAGGATGCCGCTGAGCTGGTACGTGGACAGATGTAACTGCTCTTTGAAGACGCCCGCGATCGTCCCGGCCAGGAACAGCTCGTACAGATCGAAGAACAGGCCCATCCCGACCAGGGCGACGAGCTTGCGATGTATGGGCCGAACCGGGAGCCGGTCCAAGCGCGCGGCGTCCTCGTGATCCACCGAAAGTGCCATGCCGCCCTGCTCCCGAACTCGCGCAACGCCCGACGACAGCGCCCGCCGAGCCCGGCCGAGACTACACCGCGCACACCTCGCGCACCCGCCCCACATGATGGAGCAGCGGATCACTCGCCATCGGTTGTGCTCGCGTAAACTGCGGACAGTTCAGGTAATCGGCCGAGTAGATCCCAGGGGGATACCAGTGAGCGAGCGCAGCGACTACGTCGGCGACGCAGCGCACGCGGCCACGGCGAACACCGACGGGGTGGCGCTGTGAGCAACAACGAACTTCCCATGCTGCCGCCGTGGCTGTCGGAGAGCGAGGACACCCGGTCCGGCTACGAGGCGCCGGTGCAGAACCTGCCGCAGCGAGATCTGATCTCGGAGAAGGCATCCAAGCGCCCCCGGTTCGGCCGCAAGACCGACAACGAGCGTCCCGACCCCGCACTCAAAGGCCGTAAGAAGAAGAATAAATCCAAATCCGAGGATGCGCCCGAGCAGCGGCCGTGGGGTGAGCCACAGTCCGAGTCGCAGGCGTGGGGCGAGCCGCAGCACAGCGCCGTCGCGCAGTCCCAGCCGCCGAACGAGACCGCGGCACCGGTCGATCCGCGTCGGTTCGCGCCGAACACCCAGCGGCCCGATGGCGATTTCCAGCCCGAGAATCCGCAGCTGGGCGGATACCCGCGGCCCGAGAACGGTTTCGGCCCCGGCCCGCAGCCGAATACCGGCCCGCAGCAGCTGGGCCAGGGCTTCCCGGGCCCGGATCAGCGCGGCCCAGGGCCGATGCCGCAGAGCGAATTCGTTCAGCCGCAACAGAATCAGCCGCACGCTCCGATCGCTCCGCTGCCGCCGCAGCAGCTTCCGCCGCGGCCGTCCGACGCGATCCCGCAGCTGCCCCCGGCCCAGCCGGATCTGCCGCCCGCCAACCGCCCGCCGCTGCCCGATGCGCCGCAAGCCTATTCGCCGCCCGCGCCGCCGGAGTCCGGCGACGCGAGTGAGATGACCGTGCGGGTCGATGGCAGGCCGGATCTGCCGCCTCCCCCGCAGCAGACGCCGCAACGACCGCCGCTGCCCGAACCGCCTGGGACGAAAGAGGATTCCCCGGCGCCCGACGACAGCAGGGGCGCCCCCGCATGGGCGAGCGGCCTGGACTCGCCCGCGCCGCAAGAGGTTTCCGGTCCGTCCGATGCCGAGGCGCCGCGGCGGCTACCCGAAACTCCCACCCCGCAACCGAATACGCCCGCCCCCGAGGAGCCCGCGCGGCCGCCTTTCGCTCCCGAGCGCGGCGTCGGCCCCGACAGCGGCCGGCACCAGGCATTCGACGCGCCCGGGCCCACCCACCCGGGTCCGGAGGCCGACCGGACCGTGGTCGCCGGACGCCCGGATGAGCAGTACTCCCGGACCCCGTATCCGCCTGCCGCCCAAGGATTTTCCGGTGATCGTCCGCCGTCCGGCGACTTTCGGCAGGTCCCCCCGCCGGACGTGCCCGATGTCGCCGCACCGCAGCCGCCGGTCGCGCCGCCGAACGGGCAGTACCCGCCGCAGGCGCCGGGACCGGTCCAGGGCGATCCGCGTTTCGGGGCCCCGCCGCAACCGCCGGTTCAGGGCAGCCAGTGGCAGTCCCCGGCTCCGCCGCACGGTGGACCGGGTTATCCGCAGCAGTACCAGCAGGGCCAGTACCAACAGGGCCAACACCAGCAGCAGCCGCCGCAATATCCGCAGCAGTTCCCGCCCGGACAGCAACCCTCACTGGACGACGTCCCGGTGCGCAGGGCCAAGAAGGCTCCCGGCACCGGATGGCGGCGCACGGTGCACCACATCTCCGGCGGCGCGATCAATCCCGGCATGTCGGCCGAGGAGCGGCGGTTGCAGGAGCTGGTCGCCCGTATCCGGCAGCCGGTCCGGGGTGACTACCGCATCGCGGTGCTCTCGCTCAAGGGCGGCGTCGGCAAGACCACCACGACGATGGGCATCGGCTCGATCTTCTCCTCCATCCGCGGCGACCGGGTCATCGCGGTGGACGCCAACCCGGACTTCGGCACGTTGTCCCAGCGGGTGCAGTTGCAGACCCGTTCCACGGTGCGCGATCTGCTGCTGGATCCGTCGATCAACTCCTACTCCGACGTCCGGCGGCACACCTCCCAGGGCACCAGCCGCCTGGAAGTGCTTGCCAGCGAACGAGATCCGGCTGCCTCGGAGTCCTTCAGCGAGGACGAGTACCGCCAGGTCGCACGCATCCTGCAGCGGTTCTACAACATCATCCTCACCGACTGCGGCACCGGTTTGATGCATTCCGCGATGGCCGGTGTGCTCGAGCTGGCCCACTCGCTGGTGCTGATCTCGTCCTCGGCGATCGACGGCGCCCGCAGCGCCGCGGCGACGCTGGACTGGTTGTCCCTGCACGGCCACGACCACCTGGTGCGCAACGCCGTCGTGGTGATCAACCTGCCCCGCCCCGGCTCCCCCAATGTCGGCATCCAGCAGCTGCGCGAGTACTTCCTGTCCCGCTGCCGCGCCGTCCACGTCATCCCGTACGACGCCCACCTGTCCGAGGGCGCCGAAATCGAATTGGCCCGCCTGCACAAAACCACCAAGCGCGCACTGGTCGAACTGGCCGCCACCGTCGCCGACGATTTCGCCACCGACCACCACCGCTTCAGCTACTGACCGTTCGACCCCAACCGTTCGCGTGCCTGCTTCGACTCGGAAGCGGGCGCGTGTTCCCGGGGCCCCGCGACGGTCCGATCGCGAACATCTGGAGACAGCCATGGCCCACACAGACGCCCCTGGCACGCTGGTACGGCGAATGCTGGAGTGCTTCAACACCCGCCGATTCGACAGCGCCGACGAGCTGATGGCCCCGGATTTCTACAGTCACCCCCTCGGCGCCACCGGATTCGAAGCCGGAAAGAACGCCTGGCGCAGCCTGGTGGCCCAATTTCCCGACATCCGGATCGTCCTCGAGGACATCCTCGTCGATGGCGAGAAGGTCGCCGTTCGATCCTCGGTCGAAGGAATTCCGATCCCGGAGGACGGGCCCCGGCCGATGCTGATCGAGATCTTCCGCATCGCCGACGGCCGGATCGCCGAGAACTGGGCCGTCGGACAGGGATTGCCGTACAGCTCGAAAACGCTGTAGGACAGGGGTGTCCGCGAGCCGGCCTGGCACGGACGCGGTGATCGCCCGCCATATGGCGGGTATTTTCCGTCGCTTGGCTGTACCGCTCGTGCCGACCTCCGGCCACACTGGGTCGAGCAGTTGTGAGCAGGAGGAACCATGACCGACAGCGACGTCGCGACCACAGCACCGATCGGGCCACCGGTCCCATTCGACCCGGAACTCGCCGCGGCGCTGGAAGTGATTCTGCCGCATATGCCGAAGTTCACCTCGGTGGATGTCATACCGGGAATCCGCGCCATGGCCGACGAGCTCATGGTGTACCGCTCGAACGAGGAGCTCAGCCGTGACGGCGCCTTCCACGTCGAAGAGATTCTCGTTCCCGGCGCGCCCGGAGACCGGATTTCGCTGATCGTCTGCCGCCCCGCGGGAATCCAGGCGCCGAGCGCGGCGATCTATCACATCCACGGCGGCGGCATGATCATCGGCAGCAACCGGATGATCAGCGACGACATGCTGGACTGGGCAACGGAATTCGACGCGACTCTGATCTCGGTCGAGTACCGGCTCGCTCCCGAAACGCCGCACCCGGGACCGGTGGAGGACTGCTACGCCGGGCTGGCCTGGGTGGCCGATCACGCCGGAGAACTCGGCATCGATCCGGCGCGAATCGTCATCGCGGGTGAAAGCGCGGGCGGCGGGCTGGCCGCGGCGACCACCCTGCTGGCCCGGGACCGGAAGGGGCCGGCGATCGCGGCTCAGGTCCTGATGTGCCCGATGCTCGACGACCGCAACGACACCGCTTCGGCGATACAGGGTGAAGGGCGCGGCGTCTGGCATCGTCACACGAACGAAATCGGCTGGTCGGCACTGCTCGGCGCGGCGCGCGGCGGCCCGGACGTCTCGCCGTACGCCGCTCCCGCCCGCGCGACCGACTTATCCGGTCTGCCACCGGCTTTGATCGATGTGGGCTCCGCGGAAACGTTCCGGGACGAGGCGGTCAGCTACGCGAGCAATATCTGGCGCGCCGGAGGCCAGGCGGAGCTGCACGTTTTCGCCGGAGGCTTCCACGGCTACGACGGCCTGGCCCCGCAGGCGACGGTGTCGCAAGATACCAAGGACGCCCGGATTCGGTGGCTGCGGAGGATCATGAACTCCTGACTGCCTCGCAACGCCGGGCACGAGGCCGGTACCGAGCAGAGGAAGAACGATGCGAGAGCTGACGATCCGTCTCTCGGCCCTGGCTCCCGAGGCGGCGAACGCCCTGCATGTGGTCGCCTACTTCGACCGGCTCGTCGAGCACCGCGCCGGTTATCGTTCGGTATTGCGCGGCGCCGCGATACTTTCCGGCTGCCCGGCCGGTTTCGTCGATCGATCGCGCGGCGATCGTCTGCGGGTTCTTCCCGAAGGCACATACACGACACCGGATTCCACGCTCGCGGACGTGTGGCCGCGGGCCGTGGCGGGCGACGGATCGCTCGAAATGTGGCTGGAGCGTGACGAACCCGTCGACGGGAGTCTCGACGCGCTCGTGCTGGAACGCGCGTTGCTGGCGGCGGCGGCCATGCTCGGCCGCACCCTGGACACCCCCGAACAGCGCAGAGCCGAATGGGTCCGGGCGCTGCTGGCCGACGATTCGGACGACGCGGCCCGGGACACCGCCCTGCGCGGACTCGAACTGACCGCCACGACCCCGCTGTGCGTCGTGGCGATGGACGACGGTCCGCTGCTCGCCCGCTCGCTCGACGATGCCCGCGAGGCGATCGGCACGGGCCGCGCGGGCATCGGCCCGATCGTTCCCGCCCGAGCAGCCGCGACCTCCTGGGCCCGGGCCCGGCTGGCGCGCATGCTGACCGCCGAAGGCACACAACAGGATCCGGGCGATCGGGTGATCATCGCCGAGGAGAGCGACACCCTGCTGGTCCTGGCCGCCGGCGTCCGCCCGGACGAGCCGCCACCCGCGGATGTCGTGGCCCTGGACGACGCGGCGGCCACGACCCCGTGGATGCTGGAGACCCTCCACGCGATCAGTACCACCAACAGTGTGCGCGACGCCGCGGGCCTGCTGCATCTGCACCACTCGACGGTGCAGGAGCGCGCCGCCCGAGCCGACCGGGTCCTCGGCTGGAACGTGTTGAGCCAGCGCGGAAAACAGCGCACCCAACTCGCCTTGGTGCTGCGCCGGATCCGCGCCGCACCACGAGCGTGAGCCGAGGGCGGCACACCGGATTCCGGGAGATCTGCGTATAGACGACGGGTTGCCGACGGGCTTCGGCAGCGGCCGCCGAATCCGATTGCGCCGAGCGGTATCCGACGCATACGGCGCAGGGATGTGTTGTCGCGCTCAGCCACCGATGAGTTGGGCCGGCCGGTCCCAGGCCCGGAACCAGCCGCCGGGCTGAACGACGATTGCGGAGCGGCGTTTGCCGAAGTGGTCGGCGCCGAGCAGCGCGCGGCTCGACCACCTGCTCGCATCGCTGTACATCCGCCTCCTGTTCGGTATGGGAACCACTCCCCCCGAGTACGTCGGCGTCCTCGAGCGGCTGTGTTCCGGCGGCCGGTGCGCGACGAATCCGTGCACCGGGAAAGCCGCTGAGTAATTGCCGCGTGCGTTTGCGCGTGTCGGGTTGACCGACCATCGGCCGGGTTCCGAGGATGGGCCGCGTGATCCGGATCGGGAGCGTCGTGCGGGCGCGGGGCGGGTTCCTGTGGATGGTGCTGGTCGTGGTGGCCGGTGTGGTGGTGCCGGTGACGCTGACGCCCGGTGTCGCACGGGCGCGCGACGGGGCGGACGCGGAGTGGTCCGCCACGTCGAACATGTTCGCGCCGAACGATTTCCGCGCCGCCCCGTACCTGGGCAACGGCCGGATCGGCACGATGCTGCCGCCCAGCGGCGGTGGGTACCAGGATTACGGCGACACCGCGCGCACCTCGTTCCCGCTGCAGCAGCCTCGGTACACCGGCACTTATCTGGCGGGTTTCTACGCCCGGGCGGCTCCCTCGCCGCAGTACACCCAGGTGATCGCGGCCCTACCGGCGTGGTCCGGGCTCACCGTCGGGGTCCTCGGTCATCGATACGGCGCCGATGTGGATCCGGCGACGGTGCACGATTACCGGCAGACACTGGACTACCGGAGCGCGACGGCGACGACCCGGGTCACCTGGACGCCGGATCGCGGGCATCGGGTGCGGCTGCGTTACGACACCTTCGTCTCCCGCTCACAACCCGACCTGGCGGTGCAGCGGTTGACTCTGGTCCCGGACTTCTCAGGAGATCTCGATGTCACCGACCTGATCGACACCGCTGCCGCGCGACGAGTGACCCCGCTGGCCGCGTCCGCCGATCCTGCTCATCAGCGCAGTGCCGCCGGGGTGCGCGCGGACGGAACCACCGATACCGCCTTCGTGGTCTCGGCCGTCGACACCCCGCGGCACACCGCTGCCGCGGCACTGCCGGCCACCAGCGGCATCCGCTACACCACGCCGGTGGCCGCGGGCGGGAGTTACACCTTCACCAAGTACGTGGGATTCTCCTCGACCGACTACGGTCCCGATCCGCTCAGCGCCGCCACCGCAGCGGCCGAGGCCGGCCGCGCGGCAGGCTACCGTGCCGAGTACGGCGCGCATACGGCCGCATGGGAACGGTTGTGGCGCAGGGGGATCGAAATCGCCGGCCGCGCGGACTACACCCGGTGGATCCATGCGGCCCTGTATTCGGTGCTGGCCAGCGTCCGTGCGGGCGACCGGTGGGCCGTGCAGCCGGCGGGTCTGTCCTCCGACGACTACGGCGGGATGACGTTCTGGGATGCGGATACCTGGATCTTCCCGACGCTGCTGGCGCTGTATCCGGATCTGGCGCGCACGATAGTCGACTTCCGCGGCCGGTCGCTGCCCTCCGCACGCGCCAACGCTCGCGGTTACGGACTTCCGGGCGCGTTGTACCCGTGGAATGACGGTCCTGCCCAGCAGTGCGCCTCACCGGCGGTGTGCGGGCTCGGCGAGGAACACCTGAGCAACGAGATCGCCCTGGCTCAGTGGCAGTACTACACCGCTACCGGCGATCGGCGATGGCTGCACGACAGCGGCGCCCCCGTGATCACCGCCATCGCCGACTACCTCACCGCCCGGGTGGGCCCGAGAATGCCCGACGGCAAATATCATTACGCGCCCGCGGCCGGGTCCGACGAGTACGTCGCGGCGTCCGTCGACAACGCTCTCACCAACGGCGGAGTGATGAACACGATGCGCATCGCCGCCCGGGCCGCCGAGTCGGCCGGGCTGCCGGTCGACCCGCGCTGGGCCGACGTCGCGGCCAACATGGCCATGCCGCCCGACATCGCCCCCGGCGTACCCGCCGAATACCTCGGGTACGCGGGGGCACCGATCAAGCAGGCCGACACCGTCCTGCTCAGTTACCCGTTCTCCTACACCGCACCCGGATACTCGCCGGTCGACACGCTGCACTACTACTTCGACCGCACCGACCCCGGCGGCCCGAACATGAGCAATGCCATCGGCGCGATTCTCAGCGCCGAATACGACCCCTGCCGCACCCAGCACTTCCTCGACCAGTCGGTGCAGCCGTATACGCGCGGCCCCTACGACTTCCAGTCCGAGGCGCGCGGCGACCGTTCCGGCGCCAACGCGCTCGGCCAGGCGGCGTGGGTCTTCGTCACCGGCGCGGCAGGCTTCCTGCAGGGGCTGCTCTACGCCCCGACCGGGCTGCGCTGGGCCGATCCGCGACCACGGCTGGATCCCATGCTGCCCAACGGTTTTCCCAGCGGCCTCACGGTGCGCGGACTCTCGGTGGGCACCAGCGCGGTGACCGTCCGGATCGCCCCGCACACCACGACACTGACCCTCACTTCCGGCGGCCCGATAACCTTCGACACTCCCGCGGGCCCGAGAGCCGTCACCGCCGCACACCCTCTGCGCATACCCACTCGATCGGCCTGCTGACGGCGGTTGCCGGGAAACCCGACGCACCGCGAGCAGCGCCGCGGCGCAGGTATTCGGCAGACTGCTCGTATTCGGTTGCCGTACTGGAGAGTTCGGGAAGTCACGACGCGATACGAGCCGGCCTGCGCACTTCAGCGGCCGGAGTCACGCGGCAGCGCCGGGATGGTCACAGATCGCCCGAATAGTCCTGGGAGATCCAGCGGTCGGGGCGAATCGTGAACAGCACGGAGTCGGCGCCGTCCATTCGGTCGGCGAAGGCACGGCCGCCCTCGGGGCCGAGATAGCGGGTGGCGATCTCCACTCGCGCGTCCCGGGGTGCGGGGGTGGCGGCGTCGATGACCGTCCCCTCCACGATGACGTACTGGTACGGCAGTTCCTCGCGCTGCACCGTGAGGGTTACCACCCCGGCCTCCCGCACCAGCCGCGCCTTGCGGCGTTTGGCGCCGGTGTTGATCCGGATATTGCCGCCGGGAGTGTAGTCGTACCAGATCGGCGCGGTGGCGGGCGGACGCCCGTCGGTCGCCGCGACCGACAGAACTCCGATGTGCTTGCCCGCCAGGAACTCTTGACGCTCTGCTTCCGAGAAAGGTTTCGGCATGTGCTGTCGAACGACGCTCGCGCCGATGTTATTCCGGTCACCGGTCCCGATCAGCTCCCCGCGGTGATGCCCTGTTCGGCGCAGGCGTCCCGGAGCGCGTGCAGGGCATAGTGCAAGCGGGACTTGACCGTTCCCGGCGGGATGGCGAGCTGGGCGGCGATATCGGCCGTGCTGCCGCGGCGGTAGTAGGCGTGCACGATGACCTCCCGATGTTCACGGCTCAATGCGGCCAGGGCTCGGCGCACGGCCAGCACGTCGGCCACGCTCGCGCACGGGTCCGGGACCGGACGGTCGAGCAACGCGTGGACATCGCCGAGGAGTTCATGACGCCGTCGAGCGGACCGCAGATCGTCATAGGCCAGATTGCGGGTGACCTTGAACAACCATCCGCGCAGCGACGGCACCGGTTGTTCGCACAGTCGCGGTTGCTGCCACAGCTTGACCAGAGCCTCCTGCGCGATCTCGTCGGCACGACCGGTGTCGCCGAGAAGCCGAGCGGCGAAGCGCCGCAACGACTGCCGATAGTGCGAATCGATCTCACCCAGTCGCTCCGATCGCTCCGATCGCTCCGATCGACAACACCGGCCGCCGACCACGCCCGCCGCCGACACTCAGCAACCAGCCTCTGGTGCCGAACGCACCGCCGAAGTTGTCCGAATGTACGCGGGTGCGCACTCGGGTCGACACGGGCACGGAAATTCGGATACTCGGTCCATCACTTCACTCGCAACTCGTCCGGCCAGTACGGCGACGCAATACCCGCAATCGGTGCGGGCACACGCGGCCGGAATCGCGGTACCCGAGATTCGAATCCATCTCGGCTGGTCACCACCCGTCGGCCGCGGCGAAGCAAGGGGGCTTGGCAACACGGCACCCAGCGGTGTGACGGCGGCCTGTCGCCGGCCGAATTCCGACCGCGGAATTCAGCGCGAGGTCGCCGAACGGATGGCGCTTTCGGGATCGCGGGGAATGCTGGGAATCACTGCGGGAAGCCAGGAGTGGGCGCGGCGTTCGAACAGGGCCGTGGACGGGCCCCGGGCCTCCGGGCCCGCCACCCGGGCCAGGCGGAATCCGGCGCGGCGGTAGTAGTCGTGCAGATCGGTGTTGGTGGTCCAGGCGTCCAGGCGGACCCAGGTGCGGCCGCGGGCGCGGGCGAGCGCGGCGGCGTGGGCGAGCAGATGCGACCCCACACCGTTGCCGGCGAAGCGCAGGTCGACGATCATGTAGTGCACGATGACCGATTCGGCGGTTTCCTGCGGGGTCCAGAGTCCTTCGTCCGCACGGTCGTTCACCGTGATGGTGCCTGCCGGTTCGCCGGACTCCTCGGCGATCCAGGTTTCCCCGGCGTGCACCGCACGGCCCACGACGTGAGCAAATATCTCGATGGGCAGGCCCCGGCCCTGCCTCGTCCACTGATCCGACCCGCGCGCCGCAAGCCAGGCCGTTCGTTGGAGCCGTAGTCGGCAAATAGTGCCGAGGTCGGCCAGCGTGGCCTGGCGTATGCGAACTGTCATGGCGTTCCGGGGACCAGCGAGTTACCGAAGGAATGGGAATTGCCCCGGGGATACTGCGCGCCCAGGGTCTTGCGGATGAGCTCGGTGCCGGCGTCGTCGCCGAGTTCGTAGGCCAGACGATTGCGCGCGGCGATGGAACGGGTCCGGGTCACGCGAGTGATCCGGGAAGCGTTCGCGCCGATGCGCAGATGATCCAGCAGCAGAGTGCCCGTCCCTACCCCCAGCACAGCAGCCTCCTCGGCGGTCGCGGGCCGGGCGACGACGGTGTCCCGATGCGCGGATTCGGCATGACCGCGCTCGGCCAGGCGGCGCGTGGTGCCCTCGGGGATGTCGCGCGGCGAGTCGACACCGGTGGCCTCGGCCAAGTCTCGGGGATAGAAGCTGACCTCCCAGGACCACGGCTCGTTGTCCAGGTACTGCACGACCGTGCGCGCGACAACCCAGGAATCCTCCGGTACACCCAGCCACAGTGCCACATCCGGACCGGCCGGTTCCATCCGGGCGGTGAAATGTTTGGCCGGTTCCCGACCGGCCGCACGCGCGATCTCGGAGAAGATGTCCTGCGAGGACTTCGGGCGATCGGGCCGCAGCGGAATGGTCACCACCGATTCCAGCACCTCTTGACTGCGTACGATGGTGCCGCGCGAAGTGGCCGTGTAGAGCAGGTTTTCGGCGACCAGGACCTGAATCGCGTTACGCGCGGTGGTGATCGACACCTGCATCTGATCGGCCAGTTCGTTGTGGCTCGGCAGCCGATCGCCCGGCTTCCATGTGCCGCTGCGGATCTCCTCTCGGAGGAGATCCGCGATCCGCTGATACCTCGGACCGTCCGCCATCTCGCTCCTACGGGTTGTTACTTCAAGGTAAGAAAGTTTACCCCCGCTGTTCGCTCGGCGCGGGACCCTTGACACCGGGCTTCAGAGGTTTATTGTAATGAACGTCCTGAACGGGTGTTGTACGGCGATGACGGCGAGGCAACGTGGCAGGTTCGGAGACATCTCAGACGGTGGTCGTGGCAGTGCCCGACACACCTCGGAGTGTGACCACGGTCGAAAAATTCGTGAGCGGCATTCTGCCGAGTTCCGATCTGCTCCTACGCGCATGTCGCGGGTATCGCGTGGTCGGTGGGCCGATGGTGTGGTTCACCCGCGATCTCGCGGTGCTGCACGAGCGCAGACTGATCGGGCGCGGCGGGTCCGAGCCGGCTCACGATCCGCCCACCCTCATCGAGATCGACCGTCGCCGAAACGAATTGGTGATGGCGATCGACGACTGGATCTCCCGGTCGATCCCCCAGCACCGCCTCGGCGCGACCCTGCACACCGAAACCATCGGCGCGGTCATCGACCGCATCGCCGAGGCATCGGTCCGTGCCCACCACGCCCTGATGACGCTGGACGCGAACGACGAGATCCTGCACGTCGCCTGGCACCACCTGGCCGAACTGGCCGACGCCTACGACGATCTCGTCGCCGACGTCCTGGCCGGACGCCGCCGCCTGCCCGCCTGGTGAACGGTCGAACCCTTACAACGGCGGCAAGTTGGCGATCTGGACCATTTCCTGACCGTGGGTGCGGGACACCAGGATTCCGCGCCCCGGCGGGAGTTTGGACGGGCGCACGTCGCCGATGATCTTGCCCTCGTCGCGGGGGCCGCTCATGATCAGCGCGTCGACGGACATGTTCTTCATACCGCCGAGGATCGGATCGAACAGCGCACGGGACACGCCACCGGTGCGGCGGGTCACGATCAGGTGCATGCCGATGTCGCGGGCCTGCGGCAGATACTCCAGGAGCGGGGTGAGCGGGTTGCCCGCGCCCTGCACCACCATGTCGTAGTCGTCGACCAGGATGTAGATCTCCGGACCGCTCCACCAACTGCGTTCGCGCAACTGCTTCGGGGTGATATCCGAGCCCGGGATGCGCTCGGACAGGAATTTGACGATATCGCTGACCATCGACCCACAGGTCTGCGAGGAGGTCGAATATCCGGCCAGCTGGTCGCCCTCGACCACGCCGAGCATGGTGCGGCGGTAGTCGATCATGATGATCCGGGCCTGTTCGGGCGTCGCGCTCTCGATGATGCCCATCGCGATATTGCGCAGCAGCGTGGTCTTGCCGCACTCCACGTCGGCGAAGGCCATCAGATGCGGTTCGGAGCCGAAATCCAGTACCAGCGGCTCCAGTTCGTTCTCGCCGAGGCCGACCACGATCCGGGTCGGGCTCTGCTCGATACCGCGCTCGGCCGCCACGGCCAGCAGTTCCTCGCGGGAGAACTGCATGGGCAGCATGCGCACCTCGGGCGCCTTGCGGTGGCCCCACAGCTGCGCCAGGCCCTCGCGCGAGGCCGCCACGCCCTCGGACAGGTTGCCGGGCTCGGTCTGAGAATCCAAGCGCGGCAACGCGATCAACATGTGCAGTTCCTCGGGCGTCAGACCCCGGCCGGGACGGCCGACCGGAACCAGCGCCGCCGAACGCCGATTCATCTCCGAATCGGTCGGATCGCCCAGCCGCAATTCCAGGCGCGTGCCGACCTGATCCTTGACCACCGCGCGGATCTCGGCCCAGCGGGAGGCGCCGATCATCAGGTGGATGCCGAGCGAGAGGCCTTGTCCGGCAATGGCATTGATCTGCGGCTCGAGCGCCTCGAACTCCTCGCGGATGGTCGCCCACCCGTCGATCACCAGGAATACGTCACCGAAGCGGTCCGCCGCCAGCGGATCGTCCGGCGGCATCGTGCCATCGGTACGGATCCGGGAGAACTTGCGCCGCCGGAACTCGGCCATGGACTCGATGCCCAGTTCGCTGAACCGCTCCTCACGCTGACGCATCAGCGAGGTCAGCTCCGCGATCGTGCGCCGGACCCGGTCCACGTCGAGGCGACCGGCCACCGAGCCGACGTGCGGCAGACCGACCAGACCCGCCATACTGCCGCCACCGAAGTCCAGGCAGTAGAACTGCACCTGTTCGGGAGTGTGCGTGGCGGCCGCGGACATGATGATGGTGCGCAGCGCGGTGGACTTGCCCGACTGCGGACCGCCGACCACCGCGACATGTCCTCGCGCACCGGACAATTGGATTGTCAGCACATCGCGGCGCTGTTCGTAGGGCTTGTCGATGATGCCGATCGGCATCCAGAGCTGACCGTGCCGGTTCGCGGGCGACCGCCAATCCGGGTCGGGCAGCAGCATATCCACCGACGGGGATTCCTCCAGCGGCGGCAGCCAGACCTCGTGCGCGGGGCGGCCGTGCCCGGTCAGCCGCTTGACCACCACGGTCAGCAGTGAATCCGGGATGCCCTCCTCGGCCGTGGGCGGTTCGGGCAGCTCGAGCGGATCGAATTCCGGCTCCGGCTCCGGCGGCAACTCGGGAATCTCGACGTGACTCGCGGTGAAGATCGTGGGCGAACCGCCGATTGTCCGGCCGCCGACCACGACGGGGCCGCTGGCCACCGGTGCCACGTAGGGACCGGAGACGTAGGTCGCGTTGAACCGCAACGGATCCGCGGCATCGGTCTTGAGATATCCGGAACCGGGCACGCTCGGCAGGTGGTAGGCGTCGGTGATACCCAGTACCGCGCGGGATTCGTTGGCGGAGAAGGTGCGCAGGCCGATGCGGTAGGACAGGTGCGAGTCCAGGCCGCGCAGCTTGTTCTCCTCGAGTCGCTGCGAGGCCAGCAGCAGATGGACGTGCAGCGACCGGCCCAGCCGGCCGATCATCACGAACAGGTCCGCGAAATCCGGCTTCTGCGAGAGCAATTCGGAGAACTCGTCGACCACGACGAACAGGGCGGGCAGCGGGTCCAGCGCCGCACCCGCGGCGCGGGCCTTCTCGTAGTCGGTGACGTTGGCGAAGTTGCCCGCGGAGCGCAACAGCTCCTGGCGGCGGTTCATCTCGCCGGCCAGCGCGTCCTTCATCCTGTCGACCATGGAGAGCTCGGCCTCGAGGTTGGTGATGACCGCCGCCACGTGTGGCAGCGGGTCCAGGCCGAGGAACGTCGCCCCACCCTTGAAGTCGACCAGGATGAGGTTCAGCGCGTCCGGGGAATGCGAGGTCACCATGGACAGCACCAGCGTGCGCAGAAACTCCGATTTACCCGAACCTGTTGCGCCGATGCACAATCCGTGCGGGCCCATGCCGTTCTCGGCCGATTCCTTGATGTCGAGTTCGACGGGGGTGCCGTCCGGGGTGACGCCGATCGGCACCCGCAGCCGTTCGCGCGGAGTGCGCGGACGCCAGACCTTGGCCGGTTCGATCTGCGCGGCGTCGGGAATCTTCAACAGCGCCATCAGGCCAGGGTCGGTGCGGGTCTCCTCCCCCAGGCTGACGATCTGCGCGGCGGTGGCGATCCGGTACCGCGCCAAGGCTCGGGCGAAGGTCTCGGCCTGCGCGGTGCTGATCACGTCCACGGTGGCGAAGCGTTCCACCCCGGCCGCGCTGCGCGCGCTCACCGCGCCGTCGCCGACGACCAGTTGCAGACCGCGGCGCACGGCCAGGCCGTTCTCCGGCGCGGTCAGGTCCAGCACCGTCACCGAGTCCAGACCGGATTCGCTGACCAGGCGCTCGGTGCCGTTCACGAATCCGTCGTCGATGATCACGATCAGGTGTGTTCGGCCCTGCGTCGGTTGCGGATTGCGCATGAACCGGCCGCGTTCCATCAGCTCCGCGGACAGCGCGGTCTCCAGCTCACCGAGTGAGCCGTACATCATCCGGGCCGAGCCCATTCCGTCGCGGTGGGTCGGATGTTGCAGGTGCGGAAGCCATTTCGCCCAGGACCACGCCTCGCCGTCGGGATCGGCACAGACGATCGCGACCGCGACGTGATCGGGCCCGTGGAACGCGGTGAACTCCATCAACATGGCGCGCACCAGCATTCGGGAATCCTCGTCGGGCCCCTCGATGTTGATCGCCGGGAAGGCGCGCAGCGAGACCGCGGTGGGAAGCTGGTGCACGACCGAGTGGGTACGCACGAACCGGCGCAGCGCGACGGTCGAGACGGGTTCGAGGTCCTCGAGCGGACCGGTCTCCGGGCGAGCCAGTTTCGTGGCCAGGCGGTGGCTGCCCACCCCGACGCGCACATGTCCGAAGTCCGGGTCGTTCGGGCGGCGCTCCCACATCCGGCGGGTGCCGACCAGCGATTCCAGATCGACCGGTTCGGGGTGCGACCAGCGCAGCGAATCCAGCTGGCGCAGACCGGTTTTGCGGACGTCGCGGCGGATCTGGTCCAAATAGCGGAAGTAGTCCTTGCGTTCCTCGTTGAGTTCACCGGCGGACTTGCTGCCACCGCCGCCGCGGCCCATCATCATGCCGACCATCGACACGAGCATCATCATCGGGAACATCATCATCATGGGATTGCTCAGCAGCGAGCGTCCCATCATCACCATCATCGCCAGCATGCCCACGACGGCGACGACCATCACCACCGGCATCAGCTTGGTGATCAGCGGACCGGGCACCGGCCGGGTGACCTCGGGCGGCGGGCTCAGCGTCACCTCGCCGCCGGGTGCGCGCGGCGGCGCGATGCGGGGACGGCGGACGAAACCTTCGGTAATCATGGGTCCTACCGATCGTGGTCGAGGGTATCGGCGGCGTCCCCGGGGCGTCGGCGCAGCGGAATCGCCAGTGCGACTCCGATTCCCAGCACGGCCAGACAGGCGATCGAGCCGATCGTGGCGTACTTGCGCGGGCGCGCGTCCGCGGGCGGGGGCGAATAGGGCGTCGGAATGGCCCGCGGCACGTCCGCGCCCGCGGACACCGGACGATCCGGCAGCACAGCGGTCAGCGCGGCGACGGGGTCGATCATCCCGTAACCGACCGAATCGTCCCGGGTCGCGCCCGGATGGTGCGCGGTCTGCTCGATCCGGTCGATGACCTGACCGGCGGTGAGCCCGGGAAAATGCGAACGCACCAGTGCCGCAAGGCCGGCGACGTAGGGCGCGGCGAAACTTGTGCCCTCGATGGGCCGGATGCCGTCGGTGCCCTGCACGGCGTTGACCAGGCCGGTACCGCCGGGTTTGCTGTCCAGCGAGACGATCTCGCGGCCGACCGCCGCGACGCCGATCCACGGTCCCCGCAGCGTCAGTTCCGAAGGAGACCCGCTGGGATCCACCGAGCCGACCGAGAGCACATATTTATCGAACCACGCCGGACTCGGAATCGTCTGCACTCCATCCCAGCCCGAGCCGGAGTTCTGCGTCTTGCACGGCCCGTCGGACTGCATGTTCCCGGCCGCGGCGACCACGACCACATTGTGATTGTAGGCGTATTGCACTGCCGCGCCGAGTGATCCGTCCGCGGTGTCGTACCCCGCTCCCGTGCAGGCCACCTCGGAGATGTTGATCACCGTGGCGCCCATGTCCGTGGCCCGCACGACCGCCGCGGACAAAGTGAGCACATTGCCGTAGCCGGAGTCGGAGATCGCGCCCGGCGCCTGCCCGCTGGACCGGTTGTTCTTGGCCGAGAACGCCAGGCTCAGCTGCCGGATGCTCAGAATCTGCGCCTGCGGTGCGACACCGGAGAATCCGTCGTCCGCGCTGGGCTGTCCGGCGATGATGCCCGCGACGATGGTTCCGTGACCGTCACAGTCGGAGGTGCCGTCGGAGTTGGAGACGTAATCGCCGCCCGGCTGGAGATTCGGCAGTCGCGGATGCCGGTTCACCCCGGTGTCGATCACCGCCACCTTCTGCCCGGCGCCCTCGGAGAACCGCCATGCCGCAGGCAGATTCAGCACCCGCTGCGCGATCGGCGCGTCCGAGGGCGCGGTCCCGCTGAGCATCGGAGTCGCGCAGACCTCGCGCTGCTCGGTCGGCTCGAGCGGTGCGGGACGTCCGCTCAGCGCCTGGGCCGCGCCCAGCGCACCGGGATCGACCTTCGGCGGCTGCACCGCGTTCGCCGGCCCCGGGACGGCGAATACCGCGGCCCCGAGAAGCGCTACCGCGCAAAGCATCCGAAGCACGGATCGACTCCGGCCGAAACCTTCCCCGCCCACCGGGCCGACACCGGTCATATGTCGCGGGCCATCGAGTACACGTCCATGATCCACAGCACCAGCGGGATCACCAGCACGATCAGCAGATATTCGAAGAGTTCGTTCATCCTGCGCATGACGGGGGTGATCTCGATGTGCGGACCGATGACCCCGAAGATGACCACCGCCGCCGCGAACACCAGCAGCAGTCCCGCGGAGATCAGCACCGCGCGCGAATCCCCCAGTGCCACACCGGCCGACGTCGCGACGAAGATCACCGCACCACCGATGATCAACACTCCGGCCTGGGTCAGATCGGCGAAGGAGCGTCCGCGCAGGGCCAGGATGATCGAGGTCACGATCGCCAGCCCGATACCCGGCCAGTGCACGCCGCCGAGCGGAGCGGCCGCGCCGACCGTGCCGACGACCGCGGCCAGCGTGCAGCCCGCCATGATCCCGGTCTGATATGCGTTGGCGGCCTTGGCACGCCGGCCCAGGCCCACCGCCGACGGCAGTGCCGTGGCGCCGATCGCGCCGATGCCCTCGATGGTCGGGCGCGGTTCGTGATCGGCCGGATCGATCGCGGCGCCGGCCGTGGGCACGTGCGGCACGGGCAACCGGGCCAGCACCGCGGACAGCCGCGGCACCATCGAGATCACGATCAGCGCGCCGACCAGCATTCCCGCGCCGATGCCGGGCAGTGCCACATCCCCGAACATCTTTACCGCCGAGGCGATTCCGCCGAACAGCGCGACGGTGATCGCCATCGGGAACAGCGTCGCGCCGATGCCGGTCGCGCGATAGCCCACCGCGGCGGCCACCAAGGCCACCGAAAAGCCCAGCAGCAGATGCGGACTGCC
This sequence comes from Nocardia sp. PLKS1-43, assembly GCF_059510335.1. NCBI lineage: Bacteria > Bacillati > Actinomycetota > Actinomycetes > Mycobacteriales > Nocardiaceae > Nocardia > Nocardia sp. PLKS1-43. The sequence goes on from NZ_JCAJZQ010000010.1 coordinate 69,825, forward strand.
CAGACTGCCCGGGACGAAGAACGCGCCACCGGAGAACAACAGCACCAGCGACGCGAGGGAGAGCCAGGTGCCCGCGAGCGTATCGCTGTAGCGGCGCACCGCGATCGCGGCGGCGACCATGGCCGCCACCCCGACACCGGCCGCGATGAAACCGGCGGCCAGGGAGTTGATGTGCGATCGGCCCACGGCCAGCAGCGACATCGCCACGACCGTGGACACCACGGCCGCGACCAGGCCCGTCCAGCGCGCCGACTGCGCCGACCAGCCGCGGAAGGTGTCCGCGGTCAAGCGCGATACCGCGTCGATGACGTCGTCGAACAGCGCCGGAGTCTCCTTGGCGCCCACCGCACGCAGCACGAGCAGATCACCGTCGTGCACTTCGGCCTCGACCAGGGTCCGGCTCGGCGGGATCGGGTCGCGGCCGAGCCGGGCCAGCGTCCAGTGCTGGGTCTGCAGCGGCCCGGCGTCGTCCTCGCCGTCCGTGACGCTCGGATTGCGGGATTCGATCAGCGAGACCAGGTCACCGATGAACGAGGCGACCGGAATCGCCGTGGGCAGGCCCACATCGATCTGGGTGTTTCCTCCGATGACCGAGACTCGGCAGAGCTCGGGCTCCGCGGCGGTCCGGCCACCGGGCGATGGTGCCGTCATGAGGCCGCCGATCCCGGACCTACGGTAACCAACGGTGTTTCACACGACGATCTGTCAGCTGGCCGAACCACTTTCACCCCGTCAATTGCCTTCGCGTTGCGACCTCTACGCAGCGAACCCTAATGTATCGGACAGGTGAGTAGCGCGCGATCGGTAGGCTGGTCAGGAGAGATACGGAATGGGCCTTCACAAAAGAAAATTCGGGGTTCGAGTGTTATGACCAGCAACCGCCAAGCTCAACGCGCCTTCGACGCCGGCGTTCTGTCGCTGGGTCTGACGATCGACGGCCAAGAGGCCACGCGCGACCTGGAGTACGCCAAACTGGCGTTCCAGCGGGCCACCGAGTGGGATCCCACGATGTGCGACGCCTGGTTGGGCCTGGCCGCCGCCGGCGAGACGACCCCCGAGGTGCTCACCCAACTGCAGAAGACCAGTGGCGCAACGCTCTACCGTGAGCAACGCCGGTTGGGACTGCGCCCGCGCGAGCTGGCCGGTCGGTTCGTCACCGGCCTGTACATCGACTACCCGCTCGCGAACTACACCGAGATCTGGGTCGCCCACGCCGCGCAGCTCATCGCCGCCAAACAATACGACGAGGCCGAGAAGGTCCTCGACGAACTCGCCGAATTCCGTCGCGGCCAGCAGCCGGCCCCGGAAACCGAGCCGGACAACCGGATTTCGGCCTACGTGCGCGGTGTCCTGCACTACAACACCCAGCGCTGGCCCGATGTGATGACCGTGCTGGCCGGTTCGGCCGAGTGGGACGATCCGTTCATGGCGGCGGGCGCGCACGTCATGGTCGGTTCGGCCTGCGCTCAGCTGGGCCTGTTCGGTGAGGCCATTCGCCGCATGGAAATGGCCGAGCACGGCCCGATTCCGGCCGCGCGCACCACGGCGATGTTCTGTCGCGGCCTGTGCCTGCGCGAGAACGGCGCCGAGGCAGAGGCGCAGAAGCTCTTCGAGAAGGTGTACTCGCAGGCGCCCGACTTCGCCGCGAACACCGAGGCCATGCGGGATCGCACCTACCGGATCACCATCACCTCCAAGGAGACCATCGCCGCCCGGACCGACCGCTGGGACCCCGAATCGGCCCCCTCGATGCAGGAGCAGCAGGAGGCCGAATTCCAGGATCGCGCGAAGAAGATCCTGGACGAGGCGCGCAAGGAACTCGATCGCCAGATCGGTCTGGTCTCGGTGAAAACCCAGGTCGCCCGGTTGCAGTCGAGTGCGCAGCTGGCCAAGATCCGGGCCGAGAAGGGGCTTTCGGCGAAATCGCGTGGCAATCACCTGGCGTTCACCGGTCCGCCGGGTACCGGTAAAACCACGATCGCTCGCGTGGTCGCCAAGATCTATTGCGGGCTCGGAATTCTGAAAACCGACAAGGTCGTCGAAGCGAAGCGAATGGATCTCGTCGGTGAACATTTGGGTAGCACCGCGATAAAAACCGATAAATTGATCGATAGCGCAATGGACGGTGTGCTTTTCATCGACGAGGCGTACACCCTGATCCAAACCGGCCTTTCCGGCGGTGACGCCTTCGGCCGTGAGGCCGTGGACACGCTGCTGGCCCGCATGGAGAACGACCGCGACCGGCTCGTGGTGATCATCGCCGGATACGACGGTGAGATCAACCGGCTGCTGGCCGCCAACGACGGTCTGGCCTCACGTTTCTCCAAGCGCCTGCAGTTCCCGTCCTACACCGCCGAGGAGCTGGGACAGATCGGCGAGGTCATCGCCAAGTCCCGCGACTCGGAACTGGCCGAGGGCGCCACCGAGCAACTGGTCGCGGCCTGCCGGCGGCTGTACGACATGGAGAGCACCGATCAGAGCGGCCAGCCGCGGCGCGGGGTCGATCTCGCCGGTAACGGTCGTTTCATCCGCAACGTCATCGAGGCGGCCGAGGAGGAGCGCGAATTCCGTCTGGCCAACGACGATTCGCTGGATCTGTCCGAGGTGGACGAGTCGGTGCTGATGCGTATCGAGGCGCCGGACATGCAGGCGGCCCTCGCGACCATTCTGGCCTCGCTCGGCCTGAGCTGAGTACCACTGCGGCTCTGCTTCTTGCGAAGGGATTCGAAAGACGCAGAGCCTCAGTCGTTTCGGGGCCGGACCGGGTTTCGGCGGCTCAGTTGGACGCCGTGCTGGTCTTCGACGAATCGTCCGAACTCGACGCACTGGGCGGCACGCTGTCGTAACTCTGCAGTGCCGAGGTCCGCGACAGCGTCGGCCCCGGGACCAGCTGGCCCACGATCGCCCACGGCGCCAGATGCGGCGTCTTGCCCAGGCCCAGCATCTGCGCGGTGGCCAGATCCGGTACGGCGTAACGGACTCCGTCGTCCGCGATGTAGAACAGACTGTCCCGGCGCAGGCTGCCCGCGTCCATCCCGGTGGTCTGCACGAACTCACCCGACATCGGCCGGACGAACACCTCGTCGACGTGGTCGCCGCCGCCGGTGGCGGTGGCCAGCTTGACCGGATGCTGCGAATTACTCAGCGGCAGTTGGGTTCCCAGCACCATGGAGACGTCCGCCTTGTCCGCCGGATTACTCGACTCGGCCTGTTCGGTGGCCATCCCCGAATTCTTCTTCCAGTGCACGCAGGTCACCGGATCGTCCTCGGCGGAAACGATTTTCGGCACCTGCGTGGGGAACTGGTCCAGATGCAGCGTGGTCACCACGGGAACGCCGTCGAGCGCGTCCGGCGGCACCGTCTTGATCTCGCTCATCCCCTGCGAGTCGGCGTTGCGGATCAACTGCGCGACGAACGGGCCGATGTGCTGCACGCCGTTCGACAGCACCACGTACAGGTCCGGAGCGCCGCTGCCCTCCAACGGCGCGACCGAGATCACGCCGCCCACAGGCACATTCGACAACTTACCCGGGCCCGGATGACCGGCCTGCGGGATCGTCGGCGGGGTCAGGGCCGGCATCGGGACCGCGACGTCGAGCAGGCCGGTGCCGGTCTCCCGCGCCGGATGCGCGCCCAGATTCAGCGTGCGGGCCACGACCGTATTGCCGGGATCGATCTCCGCGCGTTTACCGTCGTAGAGCAGATAGGTCTTGTCCTCGTGGCGCACCAGCACCGCCTCGTCCTGGTTCGCGGTCCGCGCGCGCGACCCCAGCTCCGGCGCACCGGCCACGACGGTCGTGGTGACCGCGGAGGAACTCGTCGCGCTGCCGCTGGCCGAGAGGGCCACCGATTCGCACATCGACCAGTCCGAGTGATTGCCCTGCGAACTGCCCGGCAACGCGTTCGGAGCGCCCGGAATCCCCAGCAACGGGCCGCGCGGGTAGGCCGAAAGCTTCGAATCCTTCACCGAGGTGGGCGTTTCGGCGGTGCCGCTGATCAATCGCGCGGAGGCCAGATTCATCGCCGGATGCAGGGTCTGATTCCCGGACTGGTCCTTCACCAGCACGAACAGCGCGGCACTGTCCTTGCCGACGATGATCGATGCCTTGCCGACCGAACCCTGCGGATGCAGCAGCGCCAGGATCATGCAACCGGCCACGGCCAGCACGCCGAGAATGGCGCCGATGATCAGCGAACGAGACTGTGAGCGCATGGGATCGTGCAACATTCGCACATCCCGGCGGACCATCGCGTGGTCGAGACGACGCAGCAGGAAGCGGTAACCATTGACCTGTGCCCGAGTCGTCAGCTGTGCCGGCACTGGATCTCCCTCGAACGGTAGGGCATCGGTCGAACGCGCGGGTGTGGCCGCCCATTTCGGGAACTCCCCGCAGGGAAAAGACTAAGCGGTTGCGCGGGCGGGACGCCACTCGCAGCCGAAACGGGTAACGTAATCCGCGAAACCGGCCATTCGGACCGTGCTTCCGGCCGTACCGGCCGGGCTCCATTGCGGCAGGCTCGTGAACAGATATGGGAAACGATGGTCGAAGAAGCGATCGTGTACACCGGACCCGAGGAGCGGGAATCCGGATCGCAGGAGGGGCCGTCGCAGCACGGCGTGGCGCGTACCGGCCGCCCGGCGATCGCGCTGCATGATCAGGACTTCTGGCTGTTCCGGGATTTCCCGCTGCGCCAGGTGGTTCCGGTGCTGTTGCTGGCCGCGCTAGCGGCCTGGATCGCCACCGCATGTCACCTGCGGCTGTACCTGATCGTCGCGATCGGCGTCGTCGTGGTGTTGATCGGACTCGTGCCGCTGCGCCGTCGCCTGCCGCGCACACTCGCCGGAATCATCAGCGGCGCCATCACCTTTCGCTGGAACCGGTGGCGGCACGACCCGAGCGCCGAGCCGCCCGAGGCGTTCGACGTCCCGCTGCCCGAGGGCGGCAGCTACGGCGTGCGCTGGGACGACGACCGGCTGATCAGCATGCTGCGGATCGAACCGCCGCCGGACTCGATGACCTGGCTGCGCCCGGGCTCGCTCGGCTCGGTGCAGGAGCTGCCGCTCAGCGAAATCGCCAACTGCCTCGGGCAATTCGACATCACCCTGGACTCCATCGACGTCATCAGCACCGGTGCGCGCACCGCGGGCAACGGCGCGGTCGCCTGGCTCTACGACCGCATCCTGGGCCCGCTGCCCGCGATCGCGCGGCGCACGGTGTGGCTGGTGCTCCGGTTCGATCCGCTGGCCAATGCGCAGGCGGTGGACAACCGCGGCGGCGGCGGGGCCGGGGCGCTGCGCGCGGCGATCATCGCCACCCGCCGGGTCGCCAACCGGCTCGCCGCACGCGACATCACCGTCTCGGTGCTGACCGCCGGTGAGATCAACAGTGCGGTAAGGCAACTCACGCACGGCATTACGCCGGACCAGTTCACCGAATCGCCCAACACCCTGGAGTACGAGGGGCTGCACCTGACCAGCTACGCGATCGGGCGCGACCTGATCGCCTCGCCCGGATTCGCCGATCTGTGGGCCGCGCCGAGTCTTTCCACGACCATCACCGTCCGGCTGCGCCCGCAGCCGGTGCACGCCGGGCACGACGAGATCCGGCCCGGCATCGCGCTGCACGCGCTGGTTCGGTTCGACACCCTCAGCGAACCGGCCGACCCGCCGGTGCCGGGCCTGCGGCGGCTGCCCGGACAGCAACTGCGCGCCTTCCTGGACAGCCTGCCCATCGCGGTGACGCCCGGAGAGGCGCCGGAGGACTATCGCGGCCCGCTGGACGCGCTGGACGGGCTCGCGGTGCCCACCGCGGGATGCGGGCAGCTGATCGGCGCGGATCCGACCGGCCAGGGCGTCGCGGTGCCGCTGATCGGTGAGGGCACAAGGCATCTCGAGGTCATCGGCATGCTCGACCTGGCCCAGCAGGTGGTATTACGGGCGATCGCGCTGGGTGCGCATACGGTGGTGCACACCGCTCGGCCCGATGCCTGGAACGCCATGGTCGCGAGTGTGGCCGCACCGCATTCGCTTTCGCTCGCACCGCGTTCGGCGGGCGCGAGTCACCATCCGCCCGCACCGCCGATGCAGCCCGGAAGCTCTTATCCCACAACGACTGTCGTGGTCTTCGACGGGATCACTCCGACGGCGCTGCCGGGTGGGGCCACGATTCTGCACGTGCGCGACGAGGACGGTCCGGAAAGCCCGTTCGACGCCGACGTCACGCTGCTGCAGGATCCCGCGTCGCCGAATATGATCACCGTCCGCACCGCGACCGATTCGGCGACGGTGCACATGGTCACCACCCCGGACGAGATGCAATACATCGGGGAATCGCTCGCCACACGATGAATTCGCCTGGAGCACCGAGATATCGGAGTGCCGCCGTTTCGGATTCGGTCATATACGTGAATTCTTCGCCACATATGTGAACACGCATCCGGCGGCCGTCCAGGTTTGCGCCGGCAACGGGAAACCCCGTCTTATCCGAAGATTCGGTATTCGAAACGAAAGCAGGAACGGAAGTCCCTTCGTTGTCGGCAGACCCGATTCGATTGCGCCGCCCGCGTTTGGATTACGCTGCCGGACAACAGCGGAAAGGCCGCGCAAAGATATTTCGCACGGCCGGATGGTTCGAATATGTGAACGGCCGCTCGGAGTTCCCCGAGCGGCCGTTCACGCCGCGAAATCAGAAGACCTCGAAGCCCTGACCGACGGCGGAGTCGGCGGCCAGCGCACGGTGCAGCGCCTCCTCCACCGAGTTGGAAAGCTGGTCGAGAACGCCCAGGTGCTGGCTGAACTCGTCCGACCACTTCTTGTGCACCGAGTCGAAGTTGGCCGACGCGTTGTCACCCTGCAGAGCGTTGTGGAACGCGGTGGCGTTCGTCTCGAGGTTCTGCCCCTCCTGCTTGAGCTGCGAACCGGAGTGCTGCAGGTCGTCGTACAGCGTGTTCATTGTGGCGGGGTCGTAAAGGATATCACTCATGAATGTATCTCCTCATCGTGAAGGAATGGGGTGCAGCAGGATCGCCGCTGCGTCGGCGGGTGCCGGAATGCGATCAGCCAGCGTTTTCCTGGTCCATCGACAGCAGCTTGTTCTTGCCGTCGACAACGGCCTGGTGCAGCGCGGTGAGGTTGGCCTTGAGGGTCTCCGCCTCCTCGTGCCACGCGGTGGCGGACTTCACGAACGAGGCGTTCGCGTCACCGTGCCACCCGGCCTTGGCGGCGTCGGCGGCATCTTCGATCTTCTGGATGTGGTTACGAATGTTGTTGATCGAGGTGTCCATGTCGTTGGCCACCTTCTCGATGGCGGCCTTATCAAGACCGACTGCGCCTGCCATTTTCCCAACCTTTCATCACGGTTTACTGCTGTTCGGAGGTCGTCCGACCTCCTCAGAATAGAAGACTTCCGGACATATTTCAGAACTTATAGCCGCAGCCACCTTTCCCCGGGCAACAACTGGATCAGCGCCGAAATCGCCTGCGCGATCCGGTGATCCGTACCCGATGTGACGGTCGACCAAGACTGCTGATCGGGCGCCAGCGCCGGAATGGCGATAATCCGGCCGCGGCCGGTGTCGTACATCGCGACGGCGCCCGGCGTCCGGGTGGCAATGCCGTCCTCGTGCGTGTAAGCCACGATTTCGGCGTAGGCATAACATGATTCGAAGGCCAGTCCGAGAATGGTGGCCTCGCGATCTGGCACGCCGAGTGCATAACAGGCGTCGGCATACTCCGTGGCGGTGTTCGCCGCACTGAGCCGCTCGCTCAGATCTTGTGACGGCACATTGAAATCGGGAATCTCGGCCGGTGCGCACGATCCGAGCGCACCGAGCAGCGGACGCGCCAGCGACTCGCCCGAACCGTCGGACCAGAAGGTCGCCAGCTCGAAATCGTCGCCGGTACGCACGGCGATCGCGTGGTCTTCTCCCCTGCGCGCCAAGCACACTCGCACCACGTCGGCGGGTTCGCCCGGCTCCGCGCCGGCACGATCGGGCGCGACGCGGTAGATCCGCGCCACCAGTTCGCGCTCTGGCTGCGCCAGGACGAACAACGCCTGTGCCAGATCCGGACTCACCTCGCCGTAGGAGTCGAACACCCCGGCCTCGGTCAGTCCGGCGATCGCCTCCTGCTGCGCCGCCTGCCAGTCGTCGTGCGAATCGTGTTGCGGCGCAACGGCGAGCACCACCGGCAGGGTCTGCACACCGAGACGCTCGGCCACCGCGAACAGGCCGTCGTTGGTGAGCGTCGTCATCAGGCCGCTCCGGGCTGAGCGGTACCCGGCGCGGCCTGTGCGGTCTGCTGCGGCGCGGCGGTCGAACCACCGAGAACAGCAGGGGCACTGACGATTCCGTTGTCGATGCCGATCGCGTCCGCACCTTCCACCGCGATTCCGGCGCGATGCTCCTCGTTCTGCAACGTCGACCCCGCCGCGGCCGGTGCGACCGCGCCCGGGACGCCGCCGGCGGGAATCGGGCTCGCGGAACCGGTCGCGGACGCCGGAACGACCTCCGCGGCCTCCTCGGCCGTGGTCGCCGACTCCACCAAAGACGGTGCGCGGTAAGCGGTCTTGGCCGGCGGCGCGATGGCGAACGCGGCCGGATCGAAATTCGGCGGCAGTATCGTGACGCCCTCGGGCGTGGGCAGTTTCGGCGCCTGCGCTCCGGCCTGCTCGGCCGCCAGCGCGGCACCGGTGGTCAGCTGCGGCGGATGGTCCTGCACCCACGGAGTGGCCAGCGGCTCGGTGGCCGCCTCGTAGACGCGCATCACCCGGGACGCCGTGGCCTTGGCCATATCCGAATCGGTATCGGTGACCGCCGCGATCGCCTGGATCGGTGCGCCCAGCGAGACGCCGATCAGCTGCAACATCTGCTGCGCTTCCTGAATCGCCTTGATGTCGGCCATATTCGGCATCGTCAGGCGAGCCAGCTCATTGGCCGCGGCATGCTCCTGCGCTTTGGCGGCATTGGCGGCCGCCGCCTGCGCGGCACCGGCCAGCCAATCACGCAACGCCGAAATGCGGTCGTGCACACCGGCGCTGTTGATCGACTGCCACGCGCCGCGCAGGCTGACGACGATCGCCTCGTACTCGGCCGCCGCAGCCGCGAAACCGACGGCCAGGCGGGACCAGGCGGCACCGGCCTCGGCCATCGGAAGCGGACCGGGGCCGGTGTCGAGATCGCGTGCGAGCCGGTCGGGTTCGCGCGCCTCCCAGACGACCCCGGTGAATCCGGGCTGCGGTGGCTCGATCATCTAGACCGACCGTGCCTGCTCGATCCCGGTGGTGTTCTCGTTCTCGACCCGATCGAAATGCGTGACCTGGGCCCGCAGCGAGGCGGCCAGCTTCTGCAGTTCGAGTACGCCCGCATCCGCACTGGTCGAGAACGAGCCCGCGACCTCGTTCATGGTGTGCGCGGCACGCACCGACACCTCGTCGGTCCCGGCCGCCGGAACGGTGAGCGCGGTCTTGCTGGTCTGCATGTCCTGCTGCAGGCGCTGGGCCAGCGCGTCCAGCCGGCCCGCGGCGTCGGTCGCGGCAGCCGGGCTGAAGTACACCCCGTCGAAGTTGTTGTCTGTCATGACGATCCCTCCAATTGGTTTGCGCTGCACCATCACAACGTCAGTTCTTTGTCGGGTGGCGCTTCGGTGGCCCGGACGTAGGCGCCGACCACGGGCAACGTCGCACCTTTGAGATCGCCTATGACCTCATCACCGTTAACCCCGGTGACCAGATTGCTGTTCGTCCCGCCATCGGCATCGCCCGCACCACCGACACCTCTGGCCGCCACCGCGGCGGCGCCCGCACCACCCATCGGCATCATGGGGCTGGCGGCGGACAACGGGGTCGATGTCGCCACCGGCTCGGCCGCGAGCGCCTCGGAGGCCGCCGCCGCGCCCGGCCCGGCGGTGGCGCCGCCGGCCAGCTGGGTTCCGACGTACGGGGTGAGCGGCGTCGCCGGAACCGCGGCGATGCTGCCGGCGCCGCCGACGCCGGCACCGCCGGCAGCGTCGGAACTCTTCGAATCCGATCCCTTGTACGCACCCAGCGCGATCTTGTCGCCGGACAGCGCCGCCGCCGTGGGTGTCGTGGTGATGCCGGGGACGAGAGTTTTGGCCGCCTCCCCCAGCTGCGTCGCGGATTGCGCTCCGGTGGTGAGCAATTGGCCCACCGGCGTGATCAGTTGCATCAGCTGCTGGAGTTCGCTGCTGGACGAGCCGGAGGTGGCGGATGCGGTATCCGCGGCGGTCGCCGCCCGGGACGCCGCGTTGACGCCGGTGGGTGCGGTGCTGACCGCCACCTTCTGCCCGGCCTCGGTCATATTGGCCGAGTGGATGGTCAGCTCGACGCGCGTCTTGGTGATCACCGCGAGCGCCTCGGCGATGGCTTCGGCCGTCTCGGCGACCACGAACGCCGCACCGCCGGGCACCGACAGAGCCGGTGCGGTGAGGGCCATCGTGGTCATGTACTTGCCGACCACGGTCGCCATCAGCGCGCCGCCGGTGAAGACCGAGGTCGCGCCCGCGCCGAGAATCGCCTTCTGCCCGGTGCTCTGCGCGGCCAGCTGGTTACCGGTGGACTCCGTGCGCGCGGCGGTCGAGGCCGCCTGCTGCGCGCCCTGGCCCTGCCACATCTGCATCACCAGCTGCAGTGCCGACATGCCGAGCTGCATGGCGGTCTGCAGGCCGGTGGTGATCGCCGTGAGTACCTGGGTCGGATCGACATTCGGCTGCGCGGCGGTCGGCGCGCCCGGCGCGTTGGCGCCCGCGGGGGCCCCCGGGGTCGCGGGCCGCGGCGCGGCCGCCTGCGGTGCGTTCGCCTGCGGCGTCGGTGAATTATGTTGTACCGCAGGTACATTCACCGGATTGCTGGGCACCGGTGCGACACCGACAGCGGGGTGCACGGCGGCGCCGCCGAACTGCCCGGTGCCGAAACTCGAGGCCATGTCGGTGAGCGGGCGGACGATCGCCGTCAGGTCGATCACCGGCATCGGCGGCAATCCCGGCAGGGGCGGCATCGGTGGAATGGTCGGCAGCTGCGGCAATCCCATACTGTGCAGGATGTGGCTCACCGGCTGATCCATCATCGGCGCCAGTGAGCTACCCCGCAGCAGATCCGAGATGCTGGGGTCGAGTGGCGCGCTCATCGGGCTTATACCGAGCCGAGGTGCGCGGCGGAGTCGTCATCGGTGGCCTGGTAGTGATCCGCGGCCGTGAAGGCGGCGAGCGCGGTTCCGGCGTGCACGTTGGCGAGCTCGTTGACCGACGAGATGTGGTTGGCCTGCGCATAGGCGAACGCCGCCAGGAAATCCTGGCCGATCAAGCCGAACACCGGCACCGCCGCACCCACGGTGGCGGCCTGGTCGACATTGCCGACCGTGGCGATCGTCGTCGCCATCGCGGCCGACGACGCGCCGTATCCGCGGATGGCATCCGGCACTGTGACAAAAGGCTCCATCGTAAAACCCCGATCCGGTGACGAAAATCCTTACTTGCCACCAATGGTAAGCGGAGCCGCGCTCATCGCGCTACGCAATTGCTGCCCTCGTAGCCCAGGGCCTGCGGCCTTCGGTCAGAAGTTCACCAGCTCGAAACCTCGTCATTGAACGTATTAACCAGATCGGCACGTTCGGCAAAGGCTTGGCGCGCAGCGGCATACGCCGTGGTCACCAGAGTGTTCTCGAACTGTTCCGGGGTCATCCGCGAAATCGATTCGGACAGTTGCAGATCCACGAGCGCGCCGTTGCCGTCGACCTCGACGGTCAACGATTCGTCCGGCGCGGTCTCGCGAGCGCGCACCCCCGCCATCTGATCACCGAGGTCACGCAGCCGGTACAGCCGCCGGCGAACGCTGGCCTCGAGCTCGTCCATCGTTTCGTACATGAGGCTCCTCCCAAGGGTTTTCGTCGTTCGGACGGGCCGGACCGTCTCAGACGGACCGCAGCCAGCTGTCCGGCTCGGTCTCGTACTCGTCCTCCTCCTGGAGCTCGCTCTGCGCGACCTCCGCGGGGGTGGGCAGCCCCATCCGACGCAACGCCTCCGGCGCGACCCCGGCCTCCTCGAGTTCCGACCGCCGCGCCAGCGCAGCACGATTCGCCGCCTGTTTGCACAGCCGCAACACCTCGGCCGCCAAAGCCTGTGGATCGCGCCGCAATTCGGCCGGATCCACCGAAATCCCCAGCGGCAGACCCTGTTCGGTGGTTCGCACCGAGATCGACCCGGTCCGGTTGGCCGCGGACCACTCCACGAGCACCGGCTGCTGCGCCTGCTCGGCGACCGGGGCACCGTCGCCGGACTCCTCCTGAGCCGCCTGCTCGCCCACGACCGGATCCATTGCCGGCCCGAAGTTCTCCGCGTTCATGACAGGATCCCCATTCGTTCATCTCGTCGGCCGCGCCCGCCTCAGAATACGCCGCGCGTTGCCATATCCGCCTGTCCGAAGGCCGCGGACAGTGCCTGCGCAGGGTTGTCGACGCGGCAATATCCCGGCGCGCCTGTCGCCGATATATGTCAGGATGGGGTGGGCGGGTGTGGTACACCAGCGAGCCGCGGGCGCGGTTCGTCTTCCGTTCGGGTGTGGGGGCTCACGGTTATCCCACGTGCGGGCGGACCGCCGGCACAGCGGATGACGTGATCGCAGAGAGGTAGGAGTGCGATGGCTCCGGACGTCCCCAAGTGGCAGTTCACCACGGACCCCATCTCGGTGCCGGAGGACGTGATGGGCAAGGCCGCGCAGGTGTGCGCCGACGGGTACGTACAACTGCAGACGATCATGTACGACCTGGTCACCGCCGGGATCACCAACAACGATCCGATCAGCGCCGTGGATTCCGGAAAATCATTGGGCGGCGAGTTCTACAGCGCCGGGCTCGCCGCTTACGAAATCCTCAAGAACACCCGAGACGCGTTCAACCACTTCGGTAACGCGTTCCTCCAGGTCGGAAAATTCTACAACGCCACCGACCAGGGCAACGCCGATAAGGTGAGCAAGGCCGGCAACCTGTACGGCAGCACCAAGGAGGCGGACGACGAGTTTTCGGCACTGGTCGACGTTTCATCGTCTTCGGTCGACCTCGGCCATAAATGGTCCGCGAGCCTCGACGCCATGGTGAAATCGCCCTACAAAGAACCGAGCGATTCCCTGATCGACGGCTACAAACAGTCGCGCTACACGTTGGGGGGCAGCACCGAGGACCAGGGACCGGATTACATTCCCAAGACAAAAGTGCCGGATCCCGTCAATATAAACGACGATACACACGACCCCAATAATCCCACCCCCGATCAACTGCTGGCGCGCGCAAAACAGCAGGTGAGTCAAGGTGTGAAGAACCCTGTCCTGGAATTGGGCGCCGGCCAGTGGGAAGAAAGACTGAGGACCTTTGTCGCCAATCCGGACACCAAGAACCAGATCAAGCCTGCGGCGTGGAAAAAAGCTGCCAGCGATCTGCAGGGCGCGGCGGATACGTTTTTCACAAGCCTGACGTCAGCCGTATCGGACTGGACCGGAAAAGGTCACGACGCCGCGATCGACAACGCGAAGGCTTTTCAGTCCGGAATTATCGGCACCAAGGGCGACGGCTTGGTGTCACAATTCAACACGATCGGCGACGCTCTGGATGCGGTGGTCGGTAAAACGAGCGAGGCGATCGGCAAGATCAAGCCGGACCTGGATGAGTACGATCACGCGATCGCGAACGCGCAGGATACGATCGACAAGATCGCCAACGGCACTCTGAGCGAAGCCAGCATGTCCAATGTGGACGTGGACATCCACGTTGCCGAACAAAAACGCGCCGATGCGATCAATGAATTCGACGATACCTATGTCAAAGCGGTCGCCACCGCATCGTCGGCCATTCCGATGCTGACATCGCCGCCGGCGCTGGCCACCAATCCCGCCCCGCCACCGCCACCCGACAATACCGGCGACCCGAACAAGAACAAGAACAAGAACGGCACCCCGTCCACTCCGAGTAACCCGAGCACCCCCAGCGGGAGCGGCAACACCGACGGGTCCAGCAGCGCCAGCAGCCGTGCGGCTGCCGCCGCGGCCAAGAAAGCCAACGCCAAACTCGCTCAACTGGAACAGCAGTCCGCGAGCAACAGTCCGTACGGAACCGGCTACGGATCGACGGGCACTTCCGGCACCTCCTCCTCACAGGGCTGGAGCACCTACCCCGGAGCCACGTCCGGCTCCGGCTCGGGGAGCAGCGCTTTCGGAACCAGCGGCAGCGGGACGTCGTCGAGCACTGATGTGTTCAGCCAGCTGGGCACCGCCCTGTCGATGGGCCAGCAGTTGCTCAGTTCGCTCATGTCCACCGCACAGTCGCAGTTGCAGCAGACCCAGCAGCAGGCCGCGGCCCGCCTGGCGGACCTCGAGAAAACGCCCGGGGAGCTGGCGGACGAGGCCAAGAAGGCGCTCACCGGCCTGGCCGGAGGCGGTGGCGGCGGTGGCGGAGGCGATGGACTCTCCTCGCCCCTCGACACGATCTCGAAGGATGCCGCGCTCGCCTCGTCGAAGCTGTTCCCCAGGGCCAGCGCCACTTTGAGCGCCGCCACGGAGGGCGAACTGGCCGACACCACTCATTCGGTGGCTGCCGCGTCGACCACCGGAATGCCGGGTATGGGTATGCCCGCCATGGGCGGCGCCGGGCGCGGCGGTAAGGACGACGACAAGTACAAGCGGCCGGACTATCTGCAGTCCGATGAGGACCTCGACGAGGCGCTCGGTGATCCCGTGGTCGTCGCCCGGCCCGTCGTGGACCGGTGACGCGGGTGTGGGATCTCACCGACCTGGAGTTCGTCACGCTCTGGAACCGGGCAGACGGCAACATGGTCCCGCTTCCGTTGTCGTACACCACGGATATCCGAACTCTGGATGCCTTGGAGCACGCCCAATTACGTATCGCCGACCGCATACAGCAACTCCGACGGGAGGGCATCGGTGCGCTGTTCGACGTGCTGACGACCGCCGACATACTCGTCACCGTCCGTGGGTACAGCGGTGTGGACATCCTCGATCCGAAGGCCGCCATTCGGCTGTTCGGTGCTCGAAAAGGCCCGCACGGCTGGGTCGTTCGGCAGAAGCCGGGCGAAACATTCTGGCACAGCGGCGGTTTCGTCGCGACGGAGTGTGAGGCAGTGCGGTTGGCGGACGCCATCGTGGCGAATCTGCCGGAGATGAACGCCGGACGTATCCCCGAGGTCGTGCTCTCGAACGAAGACACCGAGATCGATGACACCGATGAAACCGCCACCGATTACGCCTACGGCCGATCCGCGGTGCTGGAACCCATCCAGCTCGGCTCCGCCGACACGGCGCGTCGATTCATGAGCATGCCCGTCACCACCCGGGGCATGATCGAAATCAGCCAGATGCGTTCGGCATTCGGCCCGCGCGGGCGAATTCAGCGGGCCCTGCACTGGCGCGACGTCAGCGAGGACGGCCGATACGTCACCTCGGCCGATACGCCGAACGTCGCCCATTGCGCGGACAAGGATCACCTGATCAACCTGATCAACAGCGAGATCGTGACCATGGTGCGCAGCATCAAGGACGAATCCGCCTGACTCGCTCCCCCGCCGCGCCCGGGCCGCGCGGCGCCGGATCAAATCGATAGATCGGCTGCCGCACCGGTCTGCCGCTGGTGGAAACGCTCCTCGAAACCCGTGGCGTAGACAGACGGCGCTGTGGACGAGGACGACTGTTCGATCACTCCGTCGTCGGCGATGTAGAAGATCGCGCGGCCGATGGCGATCTCGCCCTCCGGGACCGGTACGAAGACCATCCAGCCGACGTTCAGGCGCTCGGCGACGAGCTCCTCGACCGGGTAGTTGGTGGTGTCGATGCCCAGGCTCAGGATGTGCTCGCGCACCAGGGCGATGGCCCGATCCTGGGACAGCGCAACCGGATCGCCGGTCACCAGACCCGCCAGCGACAACTGGTAGAGGGCGCCGTCGATATCGTCGGCGGGGTCGTCGAACAGCGCGGTGAGGGTTTCGCGGGTGACCACGCCCGCCTCGGCGGCGGACACCAGATTCATTGCGGCAGTGCGCTGTTCAGTGCTCGGATCGTTGCTCACCACGCCGCACAGCACGTCGGCGACCGTATCGGCGGACCACACGCCCGGAATCGCGGAGCTGATCTGGTCGGAGGTCGGCGATTCGCCGCGATACCAGCTGTCGCGATCCCACCAGTAGCAGAACGACATCAGCCCGCGCGCCGCGCGCGGATTCAAGACCTGGTTCGCAACCCATTCCGGCGCACCGGAATACAGGTCCGGCATCGGTTCACCATCGTTGTAGGCGGCATCCAGCGCGGGTGCGTCCCAGACGCCGCCGGACAGCACAGCGCGCCCGCCGGGCAGGATGTACAGCGTCGAGCCGCTGCGCGAGGCGCCCTCGAAAACGCCCAGCGCGGGCAGCACCCGCGGCCCCCAGTCCGAGCCGATCGCGACGAAGGCCGCCGCGATAGTGGCCCAGCGCGACCAGAACACCGGCAGCACAGGGAAATCGTCGTACGACGGGACCGGGACGACGCCCCCCTCCCGATCCGCGCGGGCGTTCTGCGCGGCCTGCTGCGGCGAACGCCACTGCCGGTTGTCGTGACCGACATACGCGGCCAACCACACCGGCAGCCGCTCACGCGGAAAGGCTTGCAGGTCCGCCAGATACGCGTCCGGGACCAGCATCTGATCCTCGGGGAACGGCTCGTCACCGTAGTCGTAGTCGGCCTCGATGTGACCGGCGACATCGAGCCGGATCTCCATCCGCCACCACGGGCCGTCACCGAGTTGCGCGGAAACCTCGCGCTGCATCTGCACCAGATCGAGGATCTCCGAGGACGGTTCGCGCCGCGCCACCCGATCGGCGTCGTCGTAGTACAGGGTGTAGGTCACCCCGCCCGCGACGGTGATGGCGAAGTACGCCTCGAGCCGCCTCCAGCCCTCCGGGCCGGCGACCGCCAGTTCGCGGGCGATGGTGTGCGCGAGCTGGGTCGCCTGCTGCTCGATGGAGGAGGGTTCCTCGGCAGCGGGCTGCGGCGCGGCGGGGGCAGCACCGGGCGCTTCCTCGTCCACGAGCGAGATGTCCAGTGGCGCTTCGGCAGCGGCCTGCGGCGTCGGCGCGGCACTCGCGTCCGCCGCCGGCCCCGCGGCCGGGGCCGCGGCCGGGGCAGCGGCCGGGGCCGCGGGGTCGCCGGACGTGTCCCCACCCAGGAGACCGCCCAGGCTGAAGGTGACGTCCGGCGCGTCCTGGCCCTTCGGGGCCTCCTGGTGCGGATCGGTCATGTGCTCGAACCCTCCTGTGTGCCGCAACGGCCTGCCTCATCACGGACACGCGCAATCATGCCGTGTCACCGACCGTCACGCTATTCAACGGTATCGCCGATCGACGTGAACGACGAGCCAATACTTCGAAAACGACCGCGGCCGAAACCCGGGACTAGTGGTCCATATCATCCATCTTCTGCGCGGCATCGGTCATACCGGTGCCGAACTTGCCGAGTGAGGCCACCATATTGTCCCCGCCTGCCAACAGGTTCTTGCTGGAGGTGGTGTAACCGCTCTCGCCGCCGGTGAACTTGTCGCCGTAATGGTCGTGGCCCCAGGGATATCCCTTGGCGTTCAGGCCGTTCTTCAGCGTGTTGATGACCGTGGTGACCCGGCTGGTGACATCGTTCATCGTGCCCGCGGCCTGCCGCAGTTTCGTGGTGTCGACTTCGACCGGTTTACCCATCGAATTCTTCCTTTCTGATCATCATCCGCGACCGCCTCACCAACGATCCTCGGGACGTCCGCTCTCCCAATGGGTATCGAGCCGCTCCATCAAATTGTCGATCTGCTGCTGGATCTTGTTGGCGAGCGCGGCGCGACCGATTCCGACAGCCACCGGCGAACCATCCATATTCATCACGTAGCGGCCGTCGCCGATCACGTCGCGCCAGAGCAGCTTCGTCTCCTGAATTCCGCGCGGGCCGAATTTCGAACGGCCCTGTACGACGCGCAACGTCCCGGTCTTGCTGGCCGGCATGTTGAAGAACTTCGTGGAGGCGACGGCGGGCGGATCCTCGTCGTCGTCCTTGAAGAAGCTTCCGCCACCGTGGCCGACGTGCTCGGCCGGATCGATGATGATCGGGGTGCTGGGCAGGCTGCCCGCTTCGGTGGGCGGCAGGGCCTTGACCACCTCGGAGGCCAGACTGCGCGGATCGCACTCGGTGACGATGTATCCGTCGGTGTGCCAGTACGTCTTTCCGGGCTTCTGCTCGAATTTGAACGCCTGTGCGCCACTGCGCGCGAAATGGATGTACATGCACTTCTGGCCGTTGTTCATATCCCGCTCGTCCCAGCCGTGCAGCCGAATGTAGATCTCCGGGGCGCACATGACATCGATCATCGAGTCCCAGGCCGGATCCCACTTGGCCCGAAGCTCCTCCCAGACCTCGGCTTTCAGTGCCGCCGACTTGTCGATCGACATATGCTCGTCGAGCGTCCAGAACAGCGGGTCCGGCATCTGGCCCTCGCGGTACTTCTCACAGAGCACCTGGAATTCGATACCGGTGAAATTCCACGACAGATTCACGGCTCGATCACCGGCCTGACCTTGTCGACCGGATCGAGGATTTCATCGAGATTCGTTGCGCCATCGAGGAATTTCGCCCGTTTGTGTTCCTTGTTGCTGTTGGCCTGTTGACTGCCGCCCATGGGCCCGGGCATACCCGGCATGCTCGGACCGTTGGCATTCGACGCGTCGAGTTGATGGTCGGGAGTGAACGGTGTACTGCCGCCGGCCGCGCGCGGAAACAATTTCGACACGTCCGGCGAACCGTTCGGATCCAGCGCCGCGCCAACGGCATTGGAGACATCGTGCCCGGCCGCGCCGAGCGCGTTCCCGGCGTCGGTCAGCCCCTGGCCGATGCTGCTCAGCGCGTTGTTGAGCATGCCCGGCACATTGGCCAGGCCCGAGGTCGCGGCGTTGAGGAGCGAGGGCAGGATGCCCGAGAGCGCACCACCGAGCGTATTGCCCAGCGAGTCCAGCCCGGACAGCGCGCTGTACGGGGAGGCCCCCGACATGCCCAGCGCCTCTTCGGCGGCCAGGTAGCCCGCCGAGTAGCCCGCGTTGTAACCGGCGGCGTAGCCCGAGCCGCTCATACCGTACGAGCCGTAACCGCTGCCGTAGCCACTGCCGTAACCGTACGAACCGTAACCGCTGCCGTAACCACTTCCGTAGGCACCGCTGCCGTAACCGAGTCCGGAAGCGCCGATTCCGGAGTATGCCCCGATTCCGGAGTAACCGCCGGTGACGCTGGATGCGGCCGCGAGGCCGGCGGAGTAACCGGCCATGTACGCCGAGCCCATGCCTGCCGAACCGCCACCGCCGGCGGTGGTGCCGCCGCCACCCGCGGTGCCGCCGTAGCTGCCGCCGCCACCGGCAGCGCCCGCGCCGCTGGTCGCCCCGGCGCCGCTGTAGGCGCCGTAGGGGTGGCTGGAACCGGCGCCGCCGTAACTGCCGGCGACGCCACCACCGGTACCGCCGCCGGTACCACCGCCGTAGCTGCCGGCGGTGCCGCCGCCCGTACCGCCGGTGCCGCCGCCCGTACCGCTCGCGGCGCCGCTGGAGCCGCCGTAACCCCCGTAACTGCCGACGGTGCCACCACCGCCTGTGCCACCGCCTGTGCCGCCGCCTGTGCCACCACTGGTCCCGCCACCGGTACCGCCGCCGTAGCCGCCCGCGCCGCCACTGCTCGCCGCTGCCTGTGCCGCGGCGTAACCGGCGGAATATCCGGCGCCGTAACCGGCCGAATAGCCTGCTGAATAACCAGCCCCGTAACCCGCGGAATAGCCTGCGCTGTAACCGGAGTCGGCACCGCTGCCGTAGCCGCTGCCACCGCCGTAACCGCTACCACTGCCGTAACCGCTGCCGCTACCGTAACCGCTGGCACTGGTGCTCGCGCTGGCGGTGGTGCTCGCGCTGCTGGTCGTGCTGGTACTACTGCTGTTCGAGCCGCTCGAACTGGTATTCCCGGTGCCCGAGCCGAGGACCGTGATGTACGGCAGGGCCTTCATCGCGTTCTGGATGCCGACCTTGTAGTCGTTGTTGTATGCGTCCAGAGCCTTCTGACGCCACTTCTTGATCGTGCAGTCGGCGTAACCGGACTGATTTTCCCTGGTGTCAGTGGGCATCTGATCGAATGTGGCCTTGAGGAAGCCGCTGGTGTATTTCAGGACCGAGGCCAGTTCGCTGATGCTGTTGCTGAACGCCGTCGCACCGTTCTCGAAACGCTGAATCGCGGCCATGGCCGCGGTCGCGCCCGTGCCCGTCCACATATCGCCGGTGATCTTCGACAACTGCTGCGTAACGTTCGAGAAGTCGTTGGCCATCTGCGTGGCCACCCACCCGTAGCGGACGGCCGCGGCGTCGGTGTTCCAGTCACTGCCGATCATCGACCGATCGAAGTAGTAGAAGTCGTCGTAAGTCCACGAGCTGGCATCGTTGATCTGGACCGTCTGGCTCTGATCATGGTTCTGCGGTGTCGTCGGCGCATCCGGCATATCACCGTTGCCCACCGAGAACTGCGACGGGTCCGGTGGTGTGCGGCTCGTTGGATCGTTTTTGACCCCGGCATTGGTGATGCTGGTGAAGTCGTCCGAGGAGTTGTGCTCAGCAGTCTGATAAGCCTTCAGCGCCCCGATGAAGGTGTCCTGCATATTCGTCAGAATCTTCTGCAGGCCCTCGATCCCGGTCAGGATCGTAGTGCCCTTCTGGTTGTAGATATTGGTCAGCTCGGGACCGGCCGGATCCAGCGCGTAGTTCGTGATCGGCTTGATGGCGTTCAGCTGGTTGTCGGTGATGTATTTGTGGTAAGAGTCGAGTTGCTTGATCAGCTCGTGGATCGCCGCGGCACTGTCCTTGAATACCTGGTAGTCGGCGCTCATCCCCGGTGCGGTGCTGATGCCGACAGAACCCGGGTTGTTCGCGAAGTACTGCCAGTCCGACGAATCCTCCGGTGTGGTATCGCCGGGCCCACCGGTCGTTGTGCCGATGCTCCCGCTGGTGCCGGTGCCGTCAGCCATCTGCTTCCTACTCCCTCATCAAGGTCACTAACGTGTTTCGAGCTTGCTGCCCTAGTCGGAATCCCGATAGCTCGTACTCGGGGCCCTCGGTTCGCCGTCGGAACCCTTCGGCTCGCCTTCCGAAATCGTCGTCACCGGCGTCGCCTCGGGCTTCGGCTTCGCCTTCCGCTTGTCCGGATCTCGGGAACCCGCCTGCGGCAGTAAGGGTTCCCCCAGGGTGAACTTGACGTCCACATCGGCCTCGGGACCCTCGACCCCGACTTCCTCGTCCGGCGAGGGCATCAGGACGGCCTTGGGCCGCTTGCGTTTTCGCTTGTCGTCCTTCTTGCGATCCTTCTTGCGGTCCTTGGGGCCCTTGGATTCGGCCGTCTCCGGACCACCACCCATACCACCCATACCACCAGAACCGCCGAAACCCGAACCGCCCGAGCCCGGCATGCTCTGGTCGTCGAACCCATTCGGGCTCTGGGCGTTCGGATCGCTCTGGGTGAGCGGATCGCTCCGGTTCGACGGGTCCGGGGAACCGGTCCCGTCGTCCAGCAAACCAGGGGAACCGTGGTGGGCGCCGTTGCTGCCGTCATCGCTGGTGACGTCGGCCATCGACTTGTTCGCGTCGGCTCCGTACGGTGATCCCGGCTGCTGATCGCCTGTTCCGTCCGTGCCCGAGCCTGTGCCGTCCGTGCCGGAACCCGTACCGCCCGTGGCCGAACCCGTACCGCCCGTGCCGGAACCTGTGCCGTCCGTGCCCGTCCCATCGGTGCCGGAACCTGTTCGGTCGCTGCCGGACCCGGTTCCATCGGTGCCGGAACCCGTTCCGTCCGTGGTGGATCCGGGCCCGCCCGCGCCGGAACCGGTTCCGCCCGATCCCGATCCGGTGCCGCCGCTGCCCGTCCCCGAGGACGATCCGCCCGCACCCGAGCCGGATGCGTCCTGGGAACCGAGCGGGTTCCGCAACGCGTCGAGCAGTCCGGTCCCCGAAAGCGATTGCAGGCCGTTCTGTCCGGTGAGCGCGTTGAGCAGCGCGTTCAGGGCCGGAGTGGCCGAGTTCAGCAGATTCGACAGGCCCGGCGAACCTGGAGCGCCCAGGCCCGAGGTCCCCTGACCGCCCAGCCCCGACAGATTGCCGAGTCCCGACAGGCCGTTCAGACCCGACAGGCCGTTCAGCCCGGAAAGCATGTTGTTCAGACCCGCCAGTCCACCGGGACCGTTCAATCCCGACAGCAGGCTCGCCAGGCCGAGTGGCCCGCCGCCACCCGTCGAACCGAGCAGATCCGACATCGCCGACGGCGACAGATGCGACAGGCCCGCCAGCCCCGACAGTTGCGACGGCGACAGTCCGGACAGTCCGCCGAGGCTCGAAAGTCCCGGCAGGTTGGCCAGATTCGACAGCCCGGCAAGTTGCGCGGAGTTCAATCCCCGCAGCCCCGCGGCCAGGTGCTCGGCCGCCGCTCGCTGGGCCGCGGCGGCGGCCTGGTGCGCCTCCGCCGCGCGGGCGGCGGCCTGCTGGGCGGCAGCCGACGAGGGGCCCGACACACCCGCCAGATCCCTGGCAGCCCGGCGCGCGGCCCGGTCCAGACCCGACAGATCCGGGCCGGAGTGGTGACCGCCGCCGTATCCGCCGCCGCCCCAGTTGCTCGTCCACGGCGGATTCCAGTGGAACGGCGGCGGCTGGAAGTTCGGCGGCGGCACGAAGGGCGGCGGCGGCACGAAGGGGGGCGGCGGCAGATACGGTGGCGGTATTTCCAGTGGCGGCGGCGGGGGCGGCACCAGATCGGCTTCCGGGATGAACTGGACGGGAAACGGTCCCATCGGCGCGACGAACATCACCGGTTCCGGCGGCGGCGCGGGCAGCACCAGCCGGGAACGGAACGGAGTGGTGAGACTGCCACCCTCGACGAACGGGCTGTCCCGGTCCACCGGCGGCTGCTTCACCCCGTCCGAATCGTTGACGTGCACCTTTCCGTTCTCGTCGACGGTCCAGGTGGTGCCGTCCGGACGGCTGCCCCAGGAGGTGCCGTCCTCGGCCGTGATCCGCACCGAACCATCCGCGCGGACCTCCCGGACCGACCCGCCGGGCTCGGCGACCCCGACCATCCCGTCCGGCCTGGTCTCACGCGAAATACCTTGCAGGTCGGTGAATTTCACCCCGCCCTTGCCGACTTCGGACACCGACTCGCCGTGGAACACCTTGAACCCGGTGGAGGTGTGCTCCAGTATCGCGCCGTTGGAGAGTTCGACGGTCCCGTGCAACGACTCGACGGGCGAACCGCCTTTCAGCGCCTCACCATCGGGCCCGGTGACGATGACCTTGCCCTTGGCGTCCTTCTCGAAGGTGGTGCCGTTCGGATCGGTGACCCTGACGGTGCCCTTCGGGTCCACCCGCAGCCCGGTGCCGTCGGGCCGGTCGAGCGTCACCGGCTGCCGCTGCGGTCCGGTCATCCGGTCCCGGAATCCCGTCGGTACCGGCGATTTGGGCACGGTGGTGGTCGAGCCGTCCGGATACGTGGTCTTGCGCCCGCCGAACGGATTCGAGACGTCGCCGATCGAGTGGGTGGTGCCGTCCGGATCCTTCACCGTCACCGCGCCGTCGGTGTGCAGTGTCTGCTCGGTGCCGTCGTGCGTCGTGACCACGGTCGGGGAGTCCGGGCCCTTCTGCACCGCGGTGCCGTCCGGCTTGGACAGCGTGGTGTGGCCGTCCGGCTGCTCGAAATGCGTTGTGCCGTCGGTCTTGACGGTGGTTACGGTGCCGTCGGGCGTCCGGGTGCGCACGGTTCCGTCGGGACCGATCGCGTGGGTCGTGGTGTCGGGCCGGTCGAAGGAGATCGAGCGATCGGGATCGATGGTGATCGTGCGCTGCGGATCGCCCGGGTGCCCGAACGTGATGTTCTTGTCCTTGTCGACGGTGAAGTGCGTGCCGTCCGGTGCGGTGATGTGCACTTCGTCGCCGCTCTTGTTCCAGGCCGCGACGCTGCCCTGCCACCCGGACTTGGACCCCGATTCCCTTCCGCTGGAACCGAACCCGGTCTTCGTGCCGTCCTCGGCCACGAAATCCGCGGAACCGTTGCGCTTGATCGTGATCGTCGAGCCGTCGGCTGCGGTGGTCTTGACCGTGCCGTTGGGCTGCACCTCGACCGTGACCGATTTCCCGTCCCGGCCGAAGAATTCGACGCTGTGGTCGTTGGTCTTCGGCGTCGAGTAACTCGGGGTGATCCGGCTGAGGAGACCGGGCTTGCCCGCCGGCGCCGGCGGATGGACGGTGAAGCGATGCGGATCGTCTCCGCTGCGTCCCACCTGAATCGGGCCGCCGTCGGATTTGATCAGGTGCGACGTGCCGTCGGTGGAGCTGGCGAGCAGATCGCCGGCGGAGTTCTTGTTCCAGGATCCGCGATCGGTCTGCACGATGTGGGTGCTGCCGTCGGGGTGGGTGACGATCGTAGGGCGGTCCGGACCGAATTCGACCTTGCCGCCGTCCGGGGTGTGGATGGTGTGCTGTCCCGACGGGGACGCGAATTCGGTTGTGCCGTCCGGTTTCACGGTGGTGGTCGAGCCATCGGGGCCGGTGGTGCGCACCCCGCCGCCGGAGAGCGTGGTGTGCGTCGTCTGATCCGGGCGGCCGAAGGTCTGCTCCTCGAACTTACCCGCGCCCTTGCCGGGTTCGCCTGCGGGACTCCCGGTTTCGTGGCCGTCCGGACCGACGAGCCGAACCGTCTTGCCGTCCGGCGAGATCGAGATCCCGTGTTCGTCCCCGGGGCGCACGACCGTGATGCTGCCCTCGGAGTCGACGGTGTGCCGGGTGCCGTCGTGCGAGGTGGCGGTGAAGGTGCCGTCGTCGTTCTTCGTCCAACTGTGCCGGTCGGTCGGGACGATGTGCTCGGTGCCGTCCGGCCTGGTGACGATGGTGGGTTGTCCCGGTTCGGTTTCCACCTTCGTGCCGTCCGGGCGGTAGGTGGTCTTCTTGCCGTTCCCGGCGTTGACCTCGGTTTCGCCGTTCGGTTTGACGGTGACGTCGGACCCGTTCGGGCCCGGGATCCGGACCGAACCGTCCCGACCGAAGTTGTGCGGTGCGGCGGATCCGCCGCCTTCGACGCCGCCGTGCACGCCGACGAATACGAAGCCGTCCTGTACCTGGACCTCGGTACCGTCCGGCAGGCGGACGGTGATGCTGCCGTCCTTGTTCCGCTTCCAGGTGGGGTTGTCGTTGTCCTGCGAGTCGCCGCGGTTGGTCCCGGGGGCGGGTTCGGTGTGCGAGCCGCCGCCGTCGTCGCCGGACCGGGATCCATAGGGGGCCAACGGCGGATCGGATCGGTTCGACCCGCCGCCGACCCCGGCGCGGGGGCCGTTGCCGGTGGTGACCGGATCGTCGTTCGAGCCGCGGCCGCCGGACTGGGTGGAGGTGGTCGTGCCGTCGCCGAGGGGCCGGCCGCCGGAGTTTCCGGTATTGGGCGAGCCGGTCGCCGGAGCAGCGCCGACTCGCACCGGGGTGGAGGTTCCGTCGCCGGTCAGGTTGACCGCCGGGCGCGGGCCGCTCTGCAGCGACGAGCCGCCCGGCGTGTTCTTGACCGAGGCCGCGATCGGATTGCGCGTACCGGTGCCGCCGCTGTCGCCGAGGGATGCGGTGGAGTTGGACGCCCGGATCGGCGTGCTGCTGCTCGTGGTAGCCGCATCGGAGGACGAAACCGGCCGTATCGCACTGGAATTCGTCGACAGGTCGGAGCCGAACTGCGATCCGCCCGGGAACGACGGTGTGGCCTTGGGGGTGATCGGGCTCACCGGTGAGAGGTCTTCCGAGTTCCACGGCGAGGTGTCCGACAACGGGCTCACATCGCCGTCGCCCTGACGGGCGAGGTTGAAGGAGCTCACGTCGGTGTTCAGGCGCAGCACCGGACGCGCCGTGGTGCCGTCTCCGGTGCTCCCGGTCGTGGACGAGGACGATCTGATCGGCGAGGACTGCGTGCTGCTGGATCCGGTCGAGGACGTGCTCGTGCTCGACCGGCCGGCCTGGTTACCGGTGCTGCTGCTCGTGTTGTTGTTAGTGGTGGTGACTTCGGTTTTCGAACTCGACTGGGTGACCGGGCCGTCGGTGACTTCGGTTTTCGAACCCGCCTGACCGACCGGACCATCCGTGACGTCCGTCTTCGAACCCGACTGGATGACCGGACCATCGGTGACATCGGTCTTCGAACCCGACTGGATGACCGGACCATCGGTGACATCGGTCTTCGAACCCGACTGGATGACCGGACCATCGGTGACATCGGTCTTCGAGCCGGACTGATTCACCGGCCCTTGCGAGGGCTGCTTCCTGCCGTCCACGCCGAGACCCGTGGACTCGTTGGAAGTCGAATCGGAACGCTGTTGTCCGCCAGCGGAATTCGGCTCCGGCCGGGTATTGCTCTGGGTAGAGCCGGCCGGGGTGGTCGGCTTCTGGTTGTTCGGCAGCGAATCTTCCGAGCCGAAGCCGCGGCTGTTGCCGTTGCCGATCGGGACCTGATTCTGCGAGACCGGATGTTCCTCGTCGAAGCTCCCGCCCCGGGTCGCGCCGTTCGTGCCGCCGCCCGGCGCGAATTCCGTACTGCCGCTGCGATATCCGGTGGAGAACGTCGGCTGGGTATCGTCGCCCCCGCCGCGGGATCCACCGAAGAAGCTCGACCCGGGATCCTCTCCCGCGCCGCGGGTGAAGGAATTCTCGAAACCGCCCTTGGGCGCGAACGTTCCGATCTCGAAGCTCTTGGATCCGGGCGGCGCGACGATGCCGCGGTATCCGCCCAGGCCACCGCCGAGAGCGCCGCGCACCGCGCCGCCGGCCCACCCGGCCCCGTTACCGAACGTGTCGCCCCAGTCGCCGGTGATGCCCGCGGCCACCAAACTCGTGACCGCGTTGCCGAATTCGCCGCCAGCCGCACCGACGAGCATCCCGTGGCCGGTGCGCATCCACGGATTCGTCATCTCCCCGAACAACTTCGCGGACTGCTTGCCGAAGAAGTTGCCGAAGGTCTTGCTCAGGCCGCCGACCCCGGCGCCACCGGCCATCGCGACGCCGAACTCCGTGGCGTTGAAGCTCTTTCGCTTGCCGTCCGCCATCTGTCCCAACTGCACGGCGGCATCGACGCCACCGGAGATGAGCGCGGACTCCAGGATTCGCGCGACCCACCCCTTGGCCAGATTCGCGAACTTCTCACCGAAGATCCGCAGCACGCGCGCGACGATCTGGTCCTCGATCATCCGGGCCAGGAATCGGACCACCAGCCGGGTGGCGCTGACCTCGGCGGCCTCCACCGCGGGTGCGGTCGGCGGGAACAGCCACGCCCAGGCGATCTCGATGGCAAGCATGATCAGCGAGATGATCACCATGAGTTTGGCGGCCTGGACCTGAGTGCCCATGTCGAACGCGGCGTCGCCGACCGAATCCATGTATTTGGCAAGGGTTTCCAGTGAGGAATCACCCTGCAGGATCTGGTCGAACATGCTCGCGATGTTCTCCCCGCCGGTTCCCTGCGGGTAGGCCGAGACCGCTACGCCCTTGGCGGACTGGACTTCCGGGATGACCGCGCGCAGGCCCTCGGCCGCGTCCTTCCAGATATGCGAGACCGCCCAGATCGCGTCTTCATCGCCATCGGGCCATTCGGTTCCCGCGACATACCCCAGCCATCGCAGCTCGGGGGGCAGATAGAGGCTCACGGCGCAACCCGCACCTACCGGTCGGTGTCACTGATCATCGAGCGCGGGCGGATATCCTCGACGTCACCGTAGACCATCGCGGGTTCCTCCTCGCGACGTCGCTCGGGAGCATCCGGCGGTGCGGTCGACGCGGGTGGGACCAACGGCATCAATTCGCCGAGATCCGGTGCGCCGTCGAGCAATTCGGACAGCTTCGGCAACCGCTCCTTGCGCTCGCGCAGCGGCTCCATGAGTTCGCGCGCCATCTTCTGCACCTTGGCCGAGGCCGCCTGGACCGACTGGGTCATCGCGGTGGCGATCTCCTCGTAGGTCAGATCCTTGATGTCGTCGGCGAATTTGGTCGCGATGAGGATGCCATCGGCGTTGACGGTGACCTCGATACGCTTGTCGCACGCGGTGACCGTGGCGGTGAGCCGTGACCGGTTGCGCTGGATCTCGGCGAGGCCGGACATCTGCTCGGCGAACGCCTCCATCATCATCGCGGCATCGGCCTGCAATCGCTCATTGCTCATCGGCAACCTCCACGGATCAATGCTACGGCCGAACCCCCTGAGCCGCACGTCGAGAGCCTCATCCCGGCGCACGCCCAGCAATATCCGGATCGTTGAACCCACTTCCGGTGTTAACGTTCATCATGGCCGGTTCACGGTCGGTTTCGCATCGCAATGCCGAAGTTGCCCAGCCGATCTCCGGTCACATGACGGGAGGGCGACCGGCGACCGGATCGCCCGGGAAACCTCCAGAGAACTCTGGACGAATCGGCAGCGGCGACGAGATGTCCTGAAGGCCAACGACTCTCGGCGTGACATAGCGCACACGACGAGCCGCCTCGCCGGCCCGGCACACCGGCGTGTCCGCCGCAGGCGATACCGCTGGTCGCGGGGCCGTTCGCCGGGCGACGGCCGCGGGCACGCCCGAACGGACGATGCAATACTGGCGCGGTGCGACGCAACCTTGTCATTGTCCGAGCCGGCGATACGTCGATGCACGAGAAGTGGCTGGCCGGGCCGGTGGAGCGGAACTGGGACCTGATCGTCAGCTACTTCGGCGACGACCCGGATCGCTACCGGGTGCCCGACGTGGTGCGAGTGGATGCCAAGGGCCCCAAATGGCCGCCGCTCGGGCAGCTCATCGAGAATCTGGCCACCCTGGTCGGCCAGTACGACTACGTCTGGCTGCCGGACGACGACATCGACGCCGACACCGCCGCGGTCAACCTGATGTTCGACTACTGCGCGGAGTACCAGCTCTCACTGGCGCAGCCCGCGCTGACCCCGGACAGTTCCATCGTCCACCCGATCACCCGGCTCGATCCGCGATACACGTTGCGCTACACCAACTTCGCCGAGGTCATGGCCCCGTGCCTGAGCCGGGAGTTCCTGCGTCGCACCGTCGCGGAATTCGGTGAGACCCAATCGGGTTGGGGTATGGACTACGTGTGGACGACCATGCTCGGCGAGGGTGATATCGCCATCCTCGACGCGGTCCCGATGCGGCACAGCCGGGCTCAGGGCAGCGGTCCGCTCTACGCGGCGGTGCGCGAGGCCGGGGTGGAGGACCCGCGACAGGAGTACGAGGCCTACATGGCCCGCAAGGGCGTGGTCCGGCAGCAGCAGGTGATGTATCGCGGTATCCCGGCGGGCTTCCCGGAACCGCCCGGCCTGACCGCGCGCCGCCTGGTGTGGCAGGCCCCGTCCCCGGAGGCGCTGGACCCGAAGCGCTGTGTCGTACTGGTCCCGGTCGCGGACAAGATCGAACCCGACTGCGCCCGTGGCCTTTTCGAACTCGAGCGGCAGGGGTACACCGTCTGGCGGCTGTACGGCGCGTCGGCGATCGACCAGGCCCGCAGTCAGATGGCCACCGACGCGCTCGCGGCCGGGTTCGAGGAACTGATGTGGATCGATGCCGACATCGACTTCCCGGTCGACGCGGTGAACCGGTTGCGCGCACTGGATCTGCCCGTGGTCTGCGGGGTCTACGCGAAGAAGGGCAGGCGCGAGCTGGTGGTGCACTTCGAGCCCGGCACCGATCATCTGGTGTTCGGCCAGGGCGGCGGCGTGCTGGAGATCAAGTACGCCGCCACCGGATTCCTGCTCACCAAGCGCTGCGTATACGAGAAGATCGAAGCGGCGGAACAACTTCCGACCTGCAACCGGCAGTTCGGCACCCCTACCGTGCCGTACTTCCTGCCGATGGTCGTCGACGACGGCGAGAACCCCTGGTATCTGGGCGAGGACTTCGCCTTCTGCGAGCGGGCCCGGCGCAACGGTTTCTCGATCATGGCCGATACCCGGATTCGCCTGGGCCACATCGGCCGTAACTCCTACAGCTGGGAGGAGGCCGGCACCGACTCGCCTCGCTACGACACCTACACCTACCACCTGCGCCCGCCGAAGGAGCCCGA
The DNA here is from genome assembly GCF_059510335.1 of Nocardia sp. PLKS1-43. Classification (NCBI taxonomy): domain Bacteria; kingdom Bacillati; phylum Actinomycetota; class Actinomycetes; order Mycobacteriales; family Nocardiaceae; genus Nocardia; species Nocardia sp. PLKS1-43. The sequence continues at coordinate 99,976 of NZ_JCAJZQ010000010.1, forward strand.
CGCCGAGCAGGTGGCCGAGGCGGCGCCGGACGAGCGGGACGCCGCCGCGGCGCGGCCGGAAACCGGCGACGCACTACCGGCGTCCGGACCGAATTCGTGACCGAGTTTCCCGACGTCACCGGCCCCGCACGTGCCCGGGCGGAGTTCGGCGACCGATGTAATACTGTCGTTGTGCGACGTAACCTTGTCATCGTCCAAGCCACCGAAATATCGCAGCACGAGTCCTGGCTGACCGGTCCGGGCGATCGGAATTGGGATCTGATCGTCAGTTACACCGGCCCCAACGCGAAACGTTTCCGTACTCCGCACGCGGTGCGCATGGATTTCGAGGGCAGGAAATGGCCTCTGGTGCAGCACGTGGTGCGGACCTTGGGCGACAGGCTCGAGCAGTACGACCACATATGGATTCCGGACGACGACCTCCAGGCCGATACGGCATCGATCAATGCGATGTTCGATATCTGCGCCGAATACTCCTTGGCGCTGGCTCAACCATCGCTCACGGCCGACAGTTATGTCGATCACGAGATCAGCCGGGCGGTTCCGGATCACGTTCTGCGATATACGAATTATATCGGCGGTATGGCGCCGTGCTTCGGCCGGGAATTCCTGAATCGGTGCGTACCGGATTTCGGCGCGACGGTCTCGGAACTCGGATTGGCGGCACTGTGGCCGACCATGCTCGGCGAACGCGATATCGCCGTGATCGATCACGCGTCGGTGCGCAACGTCCGCTCGCGCGCGATCCCGCAGCCCGCCACGGACGAGGAGCTCGAGCTGTTCGACCGGCTCGCCGAGCTCGAGGGGACCGATGCGTACGACGACGCCCCCGACGTGGATTTCCGGATCGTGGAATACCGGCGCTTCCTCGATGCCAGGGGCCTGACGCCGGTCGAGCCGCGGGTGCGCGGCGAGGTCGCGGCCGATCCGGACGCGCCGGCCGCACCGCGGCCGCGGCTGGAACCGTTCTGGGTCGCCTCCGATGCTCGCGAACGCCTCGATCCGGCTCGGTGCGCGATTCTGGTACCGGTCGCCGACAGCATCGAACCCGATTGCGCGCGTGGGCTTTTCATGCTCGAGCAGCAGGGGTATCCAGTGTGGCGGGTGTACGGCGCCTCGGGTATCGATCAGGTCCGCAGCCAGATGGCCACCGACGCGCTCGCGGCCGGGTTCGAAGAGTTGATGTGGATCGACGCCGACATGTCCTTCCCGGTCGAGGCGGTGTACCAGCTGCGCTCGCTGGACCTGCCGATCTCCTGCGGCATCTACACCAAGAAGGGACAGCGCGAGCTGGTCGTCCACCTCGAGCCGGGCACCGAGCGGATGACCTTCGGCGAGGGCGGCGGCCTGGCCAAGATCAAGTACGGCGCCACCGGATTCATGCACACCCGGCGGCACCTGTACGACGAGATCCAGGAGCACGAGCAACTGCCCACGTGCAACAAGCATTTCGGCCGCCCGGTCGTGCCGTACTTCCTGCCGATGGCCGTTCCGGTGGGCGATAACTTCTGGTATCTGGGTGAGGATTTCGCGTTCTGCGAGCGTGCGCGCCGCTGCGGTTACGACATCATCGCCGATACCAAGATCCGGTTGGGGCACATCGGTCGGCGGACCTACGGCTGGGAGGACGCGGGCAGTTCGCAGGAACGGTTCGCCAGCTTCACCTTCAACTTCTGAGCTCCCGTTCCGATCCGGCGCGACCGCATCGGGTCGCACGGGGTCAGGGAGCAAACTTCGACGAGGGAGTGAACTTCGATGGACCCGTCGCGCTGTGTCGTGCTGGTGCCGATCGGCGGCTACCTGGAGCCCGAATGCGCCCGGGGGCTGGGACAACTCGAAGCGCGCGGCTACCACGTGCGTGCCGTGCCGCGATACGCCGCGATCGATCAGGGCCGCAGCCAGATGGCGACCGACGCGCTGATGGACGACTACGAAGCGATGATGTGGATCGATTCGGACATCGGCTTCGACGCGGACGCGGTGGATCTGTTGCGCGAGCACGATCTTCCGATCGTGTGCGGGATCTACCCGCGCAAGGGCCGGCGCGAGCTGGCCTGCAAACTGCTTCCCGACACCCCGCGCATCATCTTCGGCGAGGGCGGCGGCCTGCTGGAGATCCGTTACGCGCCAATGGGTTTCTGCTACACCCAGCGCACGGTCTACGAGCAGATGATCGTGCACGAGGAACTTCCGGTGTGCAACAAGCAGTTCGACCGCATCACGGTGCCGTACTTCATGCCGCTGGTCCTGCCCGACGGCGAGGAACACTGGTACATGAGCGCGGAATACTCGTTCTGTGAGCGCGCCCGCCGCAGCGGTTTCCGGGTCATGGCCGACAGCCGGATCCGGCTGGGCCACATCGGGCGGCACACCTATCAGTGGGAGGACGCGGGCACCGAGCAGCCGCGTTACGCCACATACGAGTTCAATCTGCACTGAACCGATCCCGAATACCCGGTAGACTCGAACCAGTTTCCGCACGAGGAGATTTCGCTGTCGTGAGTAACGAGAGAGCCAAGGCCGATCTCGCCGATCTGCTGGACACGGTCAACACCCACATCCGGTCGATCGCGGATGCGCAGCGCCAGCGCACCGAACTCGTCGCCACGGCCACCGCCCAGGAGGGCCGGGTCGAGGTGACCTGCAATGCCGACGGCGTGCCGATCGACATCGTCTTCGCCGACGATATCGACGATCTGGACTACGACGAGATCGCCACGGCGGTGCTGGAAGCCGCGCAGGACGCCGCGGCCTCGGTCGCCCGCCAGGCCGAGGAACTGATCGCGCCGGTGCGCAAGACCCGCTCCCGGCTGCCGAGCCTGTCCTCGATCGTCGCGGATCTGCCGGATCTGCAGGTGAAAGTGCCCGAACCGCAACGTGCGTCGTTCGATCCGCCCTCGGCGCGCAACAAGGAGCAACCGGACCGGGCCCAGCCCTGGTCGGTATCCGACGACGACTGATCGGCCCGGACCGACCGGCCCGTGAGAGCGAGGATCACATGAGCGAACCGGTAGAGCTGAATCCCGACGGACTGCGCAAGGCCGCGACGGAGTTCGACGAGGTCTCCGCCACCACCAAGTCGATTCTGGACAAACTGCAGTCCTCGACCGCCGCCAAGGGCGCGCCCTGGGGCGACGACAAGAACGGCAAGCGGTTCGCCGAGGGCGACAAGGGCTACATCACCAACCGCGACGGGATGTTCCATACGCTCTCGCAGCTGGTATCGGTGTTCACCGACAACGCGAACAATCTGCGGGACTCCGCGAAGACGTTCGAGGACAACGAGAAGACCTCGTCGCAGTAGCGGCTCACACGCCGTCGGGCAGGATGTCGCCCAGCTCCCGGGTGACGTGTTCGAGATAGCGGGCCACGTACTGACCGATCAGGTCGCCGGCCACCTTGCCGGGCATCGACCGCGTCATCGACAGGTGCCCGACGAATTCGGCGACGTCCTGCGCTTTGCGATCGGACCGGCGGAACTCACGCACCGCGGTCCGCTCGAACATGTCCACGAACTGCCGGGCGATGTGATCGCAATCGTCCCGCAACCGCTCGATCTCGTCGAGCACCCGGGTCGGCGGAACGCCCGCGCTCATCAGCTGCGCGGCGATCTCGACCAGGTGCGGATCCTTGACCCGGTACGTGGTGGCGTCCACCGGTTCGTACAGACCGGTGGCCACCACGCGCGCCAGACCGTTCGGGATCTCGCTGTAGCGTTCGGCGAGTTCGGTTGCGGCAACGGTGGTTTCGGTCGCGACAGCAGCCGGTTTGGGTGGCGCCGGCGCGGGCGCGCTCGAGGCGCTCACGCCGAGCACCGCGGCCAGATCATCGCCGCGATCCCACGCCTCGAGCAGGTCGCGCACACCGTTGAGCTTGATGCCGCGGTCGAGCAACCGGCTGATGATCCGCACCCGGTTCAGATGTTCCTCGCTGTAGAAGCCGGTGCGGCCCTTCAACTGCGGGGGCGGCAGCAAACCGCGCTCGTTGTACACGCGCAGCGTGCGCACGGTCATCCCGGCCTCGCGCGCCAACTCGTCGATCGTGAACTCCGATTCCACAGCCATACCTCCAGGAAACCATATGGAAACCCACGTCCACAGTGCCCCGTAACCACCGGGTTTCGGTGAGGGCCATGGGTTTCCATGACGTTACATCTGAACTTACCTCTTGCATGTGCCATTTATCAGCGGTACGTTACACCACACAGCGGTATGATCGGCATCACAAGGAAGGTCCCGCACATGACCACCGTTCAACCTCCTCCGGAGACGCAGGCGCAGACCCTGCACGCCGAGGACGAGGGCTACCATAAGGCCCTGCGCCCACGTCAGATGCAGATGATCGCCATCGGCGGCGCGATCGGCACGGGATTGTTCCTCGGCGCGAGTTCCCGGTTGCACACAGCGGGCGCGAGCCTGTTCCTCGCCTACGCCGTCTGCGGCGTGTTCGTGTTCTTCATACTTCGCGCCCTCGGCGAGCTGGTGCTGCACCGGCCGTCCTCGGGCTCGTTCGTCTCCTACGCCCGGGAGTTCTACGGCGAGAAGCTGGCCTTCGGCGTCGGCTGGATGTACTTCTTCCACTGGTGCATGACCGGCATCGCGGATATCACCGCGATCGCCACCTATATGCACTTCTGGGGCGCGTTCAAGGTCATCCCGCAGTGGCTGATCGCGCTGATCGCACTGGCCATCGTGCTGAGCATCAACATGATCTCGGTGAAGTGGTTCGGTGAGATGGAGTTCTGGGCCGCGTTGATCAAGGTCGTCGCGCTGGTCGGCTTCCTGATCCTGGGCACGGTCTTCCTGGCCGGGCGGTTCACCCTGGCGGGTCAGAGCACCGGCTGGAGCGTCATCAGCCAGCACGGCGGGCTGTTCCCGAACGGCACCTGGCCACTGGTGTTGTCCACCACGGGCGTCGTATTCGCCTATGCCGCCGTCGAATTGATCGGCACCGCGGCCGGCGAGTCGGAGAACCCCGAGAAGGTCATGCCCCGCGCGATCAACTCGGTCATCGCCCGCATCGCGCTGTTCTACGTCGGCTCGCTGGTGCTGCTGTCGCTGCTGATCCCGTGGAACCAGTTCGACCCGAAGGTCAGCCCGTTCGTGACGTTCTTCTCCAAGCTCGGCCTGCACGGCGGCGGCACGCTGATGAACCTGGTGGTCCTGACCGCCGCGTTCTCCAGCCTGAACGCCGGCCTGTATTCGACCGGTCGCATCCTGCGGTCCATGTCGATGAACGGCAGCGCACCGAAGATCGGCTCGCGGATGTCCAGCCGCGGCGTGCCCTACGTGGGCATTCTCGCGACCGGCTGCGTCGCTCTGCTGGGCGTCGGGCTGAACGCGGTCGTGCCGAAGCAGGCGTTCGAGATCGTGATGAACATGTCGGCACTGGGCACCATGTTCGCCTGGACCGCGATCATCCTGTGCCAGCTGCAGCTGTGGCGGTGGTCTCGGGACGGCAAGATCGAACGTCCGTCCTTCCGGCTGGTCGGCGCGCCGTACACCAGCTTCGCGACGCTGATCTTCCTCGCGGCGATCGTGGTGCTGATGGCGATCAGCGGCGACTCGACGCAATGGGGTGCGGTCCTGGCCATGGCCGTGGTCGTGGTTCCGCTGCTGATCGGCGGCTGGTTCCTGGCCCGCAAGCGGGTGCTCGAGCTGGCGGCAGCGCGGGTCGGCTACACCGGGCAGTTCCCGGTGCTCGCCGAGCGTCCGATGGAACACCGGGAGGACAAGTTCTCCAGTCCCAGCGGGAGCTCGGACGATGAGGCACAATCGCACTGATACCCGACGATTCCGGTAACCACCGGAACACCGCCGGGACCGGTCCCCGCCGCTCCGCAGTACGGATCACTCCGGCTGCGGAGCGGTGGGGTTTCCGGGTCACTGCGAGGTTCGAGGTTCTGAGAAGACGAATGGCCGAGAATTCCATCCCGTCCGGCCACCCGAGTCCACCCCCGTGGGCGACGCGCCAGCTGCGCGAGGCCGCCGATACGTCCTATCGGTGGGCGACCCGGCGCACGGTGGTCACCCAGCCCAGTTCCTGGGCGGGGCAGGAGGATTCGGTTCCGGCTGCGTCGGATACCGAGCAGCGCTCACGTCCCGGGGTGCGGCGGGTCGGCGTCGGGCTGGTCACGCTGCCGCGGGTGAGTCCGGTCGATCCGACGGCCGCGGTGTTGCGCGATCCCCAAGTGCCCGAGGACAAACGCTTCTGCTGGAAATGCCAGCATCCGGTCGGGCGCTCCGAGCGCAGCGCTCCCGAACCCACGTCGGGCCTGCGGGCCCACGATGTCTCGGCCGGGACGTGCGAACACTGCGGCTCCCCGTTCAACTTCCGGCCGATGCTCGAACCCGGCGAACTGGTCGCCGATCAGTACGAGGTGCGGGGTTGCCTGGCCTACGGCGGGATGGGCTGGATCTTCCTGGCCCGCGACCGCAATGTCAGCGGACGCTGGGTGGTGTTGAAGGGATTGCAGAATCCCCTGGACATCGAGGCGCACGTGGTGGCGCTGGCCGAACGCCAATTCCTGTCCGAGATGGCTCATCCGGCGATCGTCAAGATCTACAATTTCGTCAAACATCGTGGTGCGGACGGGATTCCGTGCGGCTACATCGTGATGGAGTACGTCGGCGGGCGCTCGCTCAAAACCGAGCTGGACGAGCGCGCCCCCGAATTCCTGCCGGTCGCCGAGGCCGTGGCGTACATGCTCGAAGTGCTTCCGGCACTGGACTATCTGCATTCGTTCGGGTTGGCCTACAACGATCTCAAGCCCGACAACATCATGGTCAGCGAGGACGAGGTCAAGCTGATCGACCTCGGCGCGGTGGCCGCTCGCCGATCCGGCGGCAGTCTGTACGGCACGCCCGGCTATCAGGCGCCCGAATTCACCCGCACCGGTCCGACCGTCGCCTCGGACATCTACACCGTCGGGCGCACCCTGGCCGCGCTGACCATGCGGATGCCCACCGACGCGCACGGCCACAAACTGCCCGGAATCCCTTCCGCCGAGGACGAACCGGTGCTGGCGCGTTATCCGGCGTTCGCACGGCTGGTGCACCGGGCCACCGACCCCGATCCCGCCCAGCGCTTTCCGTCCGCCTATGCGCTGTACCGGCAGTTGCTCGGCGTGCTGCGCGCGGTTCTGGCCGAGGACACAGGTCGGGAATATCCCCAGGTTTCCACCGTGTTCAGCGCGCCGCGCGGGGATTTCGGCATCGATACGCTGATCCGGCAGACCGACGCGATGGTCGACGGCGTGCCTCGCCCGCCGGACCTGGATGCCGCGAATGTCGCTGCGGCCCTTCCAGTTCCGCTGATCGACGCGGAGGATCCCAGCGCGGATCTGCTCTCGCCGCTGCTGCACGGCGAACCGCATCGGGCCCTGGACACCCTGCGCCAAGGCCGGGAGAACATGCGCATCGGCAAGATCGCCATGCCGGAGACCTTCGAACTGGAAGGTGCGCTGACCGAGATCCGCGCCTACCTGGATCTCGGCGAGGTGGAATACGCGCGATCCAAACTGGTGGGCCTGCGTTCGGGATACCGCGTCGACTGGCGCATCGAATGGTATGCCGCGGTCGCCGAACTCATCGACGCGGATTACGAAAAGGCCTATGCGCATTTCGATCTCGTCGCCGATATGGTGCCCGGCGAGGCCGCCCCGCTGCTGGCTCTGGCCGCGACCGCCGAACTGCTGATCGAATCCGACGCCGAGGATACGGATCGGTGGGAGCGCGCCGCGACCGAGCACTATCGCGCGGTGTGGCGCACCAATCACGGAATCGCCAGCGCCGCTTTCGGATTGGCTCGATGCCTGGCCGAGGCGAAGGATCACACCGCCGCCGTCGCCACCCTGCGGCAGATGCCGGAGACCTCGCGTCACCACGATGTGGCCCGGATGACCGCCTGCCTGCTGCTGGTGACCCGGCCGGCCGACGAACTGACCCGCCAGGACCTCGACGACGCCGCGGCGCAGCTGCGCGGTCTGCCCGACGAACCCCGCCTGCAGCAGATGCGGGTTCTGGTCCTGAGTGCGGCGCTGGACTGGCTGCGCCGCGGCGGATCCCCGCCGGACCCGGATTCGACGATCCTGGGCCTGCACTACTCCGACGAGGCGCTGCGCGAGGGAATCGAACTGGCGCTGCGTCATATCGCCCGCACCACACCGCGCCGCCTGCAGCGGTACGCGCTGATCGATCTGGCCAACCGGCTGCGGCCGCGATCGTGGTGGTAGCGGACGCTCAACGCGCGAATATCTGGCCGCGCCGGTTCGCATCGGCCAGGACATCGCGAATGAGCAGGCCCAGATCCGTCTCGTCCGGCGTGGCCGGATAGTACAGATCGCAGACCACGACTCCGCCGACCGCGACCGCGAACCGGGTCCGGCTCGAATCGATGCGCTGCCAGTGCGTGGCGACGTCCGGCGCGTCCAGGTCCACGCTTCGATCGTCCACGCGCAGCGACAGACCGGTTGCGCAGCGGTAGAACACGATTCGCGATCCCCCCAGTTCGCCGTACACCCCGGCGAGCCCGCCCATGGCGAGTTCGACCGGACGCAGGATGCCCGTTGCCGGGTCGAAGGCGGCGCTCTCGCCCCAGCCGGTGTGCGACCGGACGTAGATCTCGCTGTCGTTGCCCGGCCCGGTACCGCTGCCCACGCGGGGCATGTAGTTCCTGCGCTGCTTCGGTGAATTCGCCGAGCCGCCCGGCCCGGCGCCCGGCAGTCCGGGGGCGCCGGGGAAGCCGGGCGTCATCGGGTACGTATTGCCGTTCGAATCACCCTGCGGGGCAGACGGATTCGCGCCATTCGAACCGTTGTTCATACCGGATCGGCCGGGCTGCGGCGCACCAGGGAGCGAGCCGAATGTGTTCGGGCCGGGATATCCGGGCCCGCCCGGCTCCGCGGGGCCCGAGCCGCCGGAGTCCCGGGGTGATCGCGGAGTTCCCGGCGGGACAGCGCCTTCCGGAGTTCCGGGTGGCACGCCACCTTCCGGAGTTCCGGGTGGCACGCCACCTGGCGATCCGGGTGGCTGCGACGCGCCGGTCGATCCCGGGATACCCGGGAGCGACGGAATATTCGGCAGCGACGGAACATCGGGCAGCGAGGGCAGGCCGGGCCACTGTGTGCCCGGGTCGGATACCTGTCCCGGACACCGCGGACACGGATTCGGATCGTCCGGGCAATGGCCGTGCGGGCAGTGTTCGTGCTGATCGCAACCCGGCTGCCCACCGCCCGGTTCGGACCCCCGAGGCGGTCTCGGTACGGGATTCGGCGACTGGGGTCCGGCCGGCCCGTGCGGCCCCGGCCCCTGCGGTCCGGGGCCGTGCGGGGCCGGGCCGCGCGGCTTCGGCGGCTTGGGCGGCTGTCCCGGGTCGGGCGGTACCGGCGTGAGGTCCGCACCCGGAATATGTTCGGGCGCACCGGGTTTTCCCGGCCAGCGGAAGTGATGCCGGATCGGAATGCGCGGCGTACGCGGCCCGTAATACGGCCACGGCTCGCCGCGCCGGCCCCCGAGCCCACGCGGGCCGCCCGCACCCGGCGTCCCGGACTTCGAACCCGAGGATTTGCGCGACGTCGGCGGCTTACCGCCCCCGGACTCCCGCTCCCCCTGGGGTTTCCGGCCCTTCGGCGGTACACCGGATTCCTCCGGCTCGGATGGCTGCGGCTTCGACCGCCCCGGCGCCGTCTCCGGCGCAGCGGGCTTCGGCGCCTTGTGCGGCTCCGAAGAGCCCTCGCCCTCGGGCTCATTCGTCTTCGCCGTGCGCTGCACCTGCGGCTTCTTTTGCGCCCGCGGTGTTTCGGTTACCTCGCCGGCCCCGTCCGAACCCACGGCCCCCGGCTTCTTCGGCGACTCGACGGATCCGGGAGTGCCACCCGACTCCGGGGACTGCCGGGACGGCCGCGCGGATGCGGCCCCACTCCGCTGCGGCTCGGTCGGCGCATCCGGGTCGCTGACCGTCGGCGATCCAGGCAGCTCCGCGGAATGCGGCGGCTCGGGCGTTCGCTCCGGCTGCCCGTTCGGCTCCGCCCCCCTCGGCGGATCAGCCGGTTTCAGCGCTCCGGCCACTTGTTCGGGTGCCGCGCGCTCCGGCCCTTCCGGCTCCCGTACCCCACGCCGCAGCGGTTGCGTGGGCGCGGCCGAACCGGTCTCCCGCGACGATTCGGATAGCGTCATAGATTTCGGCGGCTCGGACGTTCGTTCTGCGGGCTCCGAATCGCTGCCCGCCGCAGCCGGTTTCGACGCTGCGGCCGCTTGTTCGGGTGCCGCGTGCTCCGGCCCTTCCGGCTGCGGTAGCCCACGCTGAAGCGGTTGCGTCGGCGCGGCCGGATCGGTCTTCTCGGTGGTACCTTGTGTCGGGTGCTGTTGCGGGCGGGCCGATTCCGGTTCGCCGCTGGGCAGTTCACCGGGCCGCGCGGGGCTTCCGAGTTGTTCTCGGGTCGATGGTTCGAGGTCTCGTTCGACGCCCCTGCGCAGTCTGCTCAGCGCTTGGTCCAGGTTGCCGGGGTCGGCGGTCTCGGCGGGTTCGTCCAGTCGGCGGGACCATTCCAGGCGTTCGTCTCCGGTTGTCGCATCGGCCAGTAGCTCGATCGTTCCGGCGCGGATCACCACGGCAAGCTCGGGGTCCGCCCGGACGAGCTGTCGCGCGGTGACGTCCGGGCCCAGCTCGAGCCAGGCGTGCAGTGCGACGTTCCGCAACGCCGCGACCGGATCGTCCGGCAGTTCGCCGTACCAGTCGCGCAGCCGGGTCACCTCGATGATGTGCTCGGCCCTGCGCACCCTCGGATGCTTCCAGGAGTCGTCCAGCGGCCGCATCTCCACCGCGTACGGAATCCGCGCGAACGGCACCTTCTTGTCGCGCGCGAACGGCGCACCGCCGCGCTCGGGCGCATCGGGCGGCAGGTCGCGCGGATGGATCAGCTCGCCGTCGCGGACCACGAAATGTTCGGTCAGCGCCGGGCGAATCCATTTGTACCCCAACAGGTCCGCATGCGCCTCGGCATCGTGCCAGGTGATCTTGTCCTCGGTGTCGAGGTAGTGCGCCTCGGCCCAGTAGTGTTCCAGCATCACCAGATCCGGCCGCGTCGGCGAGGTCTTGCCCACACCGTCGCCGCGACCGGTCAACCGGTTCCAGGCATCGACCACCTGCGGCATCGCGTCCATCCGCCGCGTACTCGACCGGTTCTCCGGGGTACTCGCGTCGAACACCGACATCGCATCGCGCATCATGTGGTTCTTGATGCGCAGCAGCCGTTGTCCCAGTTCGGCTTTCGTCAGCGGAGCGCCGTCGTCGCGGTGGGCCAGGCGCAGGCCGTCGGCATAGGTCACTCCGCCGTCCTCGGGGCGCAGCAGCGGATTGCCCGCCCGCGTCAGCGCGTCGAGAATCTCCCGGACATCGGCGTTGTACTCGTGCGCGATATCGTCGTGCGCGGCCTGCCGGAGTGTCTGTCCCGCAGGGTCATCGGCCAGGTCCGGAACGGTCCGGTCGGGTGCGAACTCGTCGTAGCTCTGCTCGGCCCAGGCCCGCACCTTCGAATAGCGATCGACCATCCGGTCCCACTTCGCCGAGATGAAGTCCACCCGACCGGCCGGCGGCGCGAACTCGGCGACGTGGTACCGGGGATGCGGCGGCTGGACCTCCATATCGATCGGCGGATGGAATCCGCGGAACGTCCGGATGCTGCGCAGGCCCGGAACGAACCGCAGCACAGGATGATTCTCGTCGAACGGACCGTTCGGCAGGCCGCGGGTGTGCTCGAGCACCCACCGCCCGATCTCGGGATGGTTGTAGAAACGATTGAGCACCCACGGATGTTTGCGCGCGAGATTGTAGAGCTGGAACCACCGCTTGCCGATCGTGTACAGCGCACCGTCGAGCGGCATTTCGTGATGCGCGTCCTCGTCCCAGCCGATCGGCGCTTCGGGCTTGGGTCCCGGCCCCTGCGTCGCCCACAGCATCGCCCGCCCCTCCTCGGACAGGCTCAGAATCTCCTCGTAACTCATCTCCGGCCAGTGACCGGTGAGCAGCCGCAACAGCCCCGGCTCCACCATGTTCTGGAACGGCTCCGCGGCCATGGCGCCACTGAAACCGTCCGGCATCTTCTCCTCGTAGGAACGCGCGGGCAGATGCGATTTGTCCTCACCGCCGAACGGGGCCCAGCCCTTCGGCGGCAGCTGCCAGCCGTCGACCTCCTTCTGCCCGTACTTGTCGAGCCCGGTCCCCAGCGGCAGTCGCGGTTTGTGCGCCCGGAAGCCGTACGCCTCGCCCTCGCGAACGTCGTGCCAGGTCGGCTCGCCGCCCGGAGTCTCCGAACGCCGTTCCCAGAGCATGATTTCCAGCGGGACGGCCGGTTCGCGAAGACGGCGGCCCACCTCGGCCGCCTCCCGGTCCCGGCTGGGCAGCGCGCGGCGATCACCGGTGCCCGGCGCCTTGATTCCCGTTGCCTCGTACAACATCTGACGCCAGCGCACCGCGCCCGAGATGGTCACCGGCCGCTCACCGTGCTGGATGATGCGCAGCGACTCGACCGGATTCCCGTCCTCGTCGAATTCGGTTCGCATGCCCTGATGTTCGACGCGCGGCGACGCCAGTTCGGTCACCTGATGGCCGTTGCCGCTGACCTCGGCCGCTACCTGCAGATAGTGGACCGATGTCTCCGGCCGCTCGAACAGCCGGGCAACGATGTGATGGCGGCTGAGCGCGTCGGCGAGAGCGCGATCGTGATCCACTCCCGCGGCCAGGCCGTACTCCGAACGGCCCGCGGTCACGACGATCCGTGGCGGGCGGGCGCCCTCGCCGTTCTCGTCCGGGACGCGGCCGTGATCGATCCACACATTGTCGGTGACCCGCAACAGATTTCGCGGGTCCACGACGCCCTCGGCGGCCGCGCGCCAGCCGCCGCCCATGCCGACCCGGCGGTCGTTGATCCGATCGATCTCGTTGTCGGCGCGGTCGACCGCCTCCCGCGCATCGGCGAGTTCACGCAGATCCTCCGGCGTGGCCGCGCCCGGATCGGCCTCGTGCCGCTCGCGCAGGCCGAAGTACCGCCGCCGCAGCGGTTTGGCGCGATCGATCGCCGCCTTGTACGCCTCGGCGAGCCGGCCGACCGAACGATGCGCCTCAGCGGATTCGGAGACATCGTGTTTCGCGCCGAGCTGTTCGAGCCGGTGGATCCGCAGATCGATTTCGCGCAGCTGATCGCCCAGCTCATAATACTTTTCGGCGGCCTCGGCGAGTTTGTCGATCGGATCCTGGCGCCGGGTCAGCTCCTCCTCGCTGACCTGCTCCCGGGTGGACATGCCCGGCGTATCCAGACCCGCGTCCTCCCGGGTGTAGCCGACCCGCTCGGAACTCAATCGCGCGACGGTGCCCGCCCAGTCGTCCCGGGACACATCCTCCAGCGACACGCCATCGACGCGGGAGGCGCGGTATTCCAGTTTGGTGCGCCAGAATTCGTGTACCGCGGCAACTCCGACGCGCCGGTTCACCAGCTCGTCGAGTTCGACCTGATTCGGATCGGGTGCGAACTTCGCCACCGGATCGGCTGTCTCGCCGGGTGTTTCGACTCCCTCCGATTTGCCAGCGTCGGATTCATCTGTGCTGCGTACCTTTTCGAGGCCGGGAGATGGGTCCGTCCGTCCGGAGTTCTCAGCACGGCCCTCGCTCGCGATGCCTCCTCGCTCGCGGGCGCCGGATTGCGGTTCGCCGCCGGATTTCTCGGCGGTACCGGACTTTCGGGCGATCCCGGACTCCGCTGTCGTGGTAGGCGCACCGGTTCGCCTCGGCTCGACCGCGGCAGCACCCTCGATCGGCTCCCGGCCGCTGGGTTCGGTGAGATCGGCCAGCCACACCCGCCCCTCGTCGTCCACCCGAATCCGCCGGACGTCAAGCTCGCCGTTCGGTCCGAGCAGGCCCTCGCGCACCGCACGCGACAGCACGTGATCCGGATTCGCGGTCGGTACGACGAGATCCAGGCGAGCCGGATGCCCCGCGGCCGAGGCCCGCAGCCGCGCGACCTCCGCGGTCGCATGGTCCGCGTCGACCGGCAGACCGTCACGTCCGATCGGGACGCCGCCGACGTGCCGCAACACGTTCCGAACCGCCATCATGGTCAGCTCGGCTGCCTTGCGATCGTGCATGACCACGCCCAGCTCGTGAATGCCCAACCGTTGCAACAAGGCGTTGCCGCGCGAGGACACCTCCGCCGCCCGTGCCTCGATCGCACGCCGCTGATCGAAGAACTCCTCCATCCGACCGGCCGGAATGGCCGTGCGGTCGAAGAACTCGTCGGCCCGCGCCCGATGCTCGGCGATCAACTCGCGCACGGCGCGGGCCAGTTCGTGCGGGCTCATACCGGCCGGATCGATGTCCAGCCAACGCACATCGCGCAGGATGGCGCGGAAGTTGCGGTTCACCGCCTTGTCCATATCGCCGACCTGAACAGCCAACTTGCGCAGGGCTTTCCGGTCGGCCCGCGACGCGGGCACATATTCGGTCTCCGCGCCGGCGCGCCAATCGCCCGGACGCGGCGCGGGCGGGAGCTGTGGCCGTGGCGCGGGCACGTCGTCGGGGCGGTGTTCGGTGACGTGCACGGTACCGTCCGCACCGACTCGCACCTGGTAGTAGACGGCGTCGGCGCCCTGCTCGGCCAGGGCGCGGCGACGCCCGTCATCGATGTGGATGGTCGGATCACCGGTCTTGCCGACGCCGACCAGACGCTGGGTCCGGCCGTCCGCACCCCCGACCTCGCGGGTGTGCGAGACGCCGTACGTCAGCCGGACCTTGCGCAGGCCGGCGTAGACCTTGGGCCCCTTGCCCCGTGCGCCCGCCGCGAGGTCCATCACCTCACGCTCGGCCTCGGTCTGGGCCTGCGAATCGCGCAACCGCTCGTTCGCCTGCGCCACCCGGAACTCGTTCAACCGCTCGATCAGCTTGCGCGCACCCTCGATGGTCCGGTTCGTCTCGGCCTGCATCGCCTTGCCGACCTTGCGCACCAACACTTTTCGATCCAGCTCCGGATCGACGCCGAATTCGCGCGCCAACTCCCGCAGTCGCGGCATGCGCGTGCGGGTATTCGCCAACTCCTGCCGCACCGCGGCCTGTCGCCGGGCCGCGGCCCTGGAGTCCTGTTCGGCATGCTCGCGCAGCGCCTCGTCGATCTGGTGACGGGAAGGCTCCTCGACGCCGAGATCAGCCGCGCGAGAGCGGAATTCGGCGTCGGTGCGGGCATCGCCGTTGTCGCGCAGGTCGACCAGATGCGCCACCGCGCGACGCTGCCGGAGCTGGTCGGCCCGAATCCGCCGGCGCAGTTCGCCTTCGGTGAGGCCATCGGGATCGATTCCGAGTTCGTCCGCGAATTCGCGCAAACGGTCCTCGTTCATCCGCCACGCCGCGGGGCGCCGCGCGTAGTCCTGCTCCGCCAGCATCGCGGCATCGGAAACCCTGTGCCGCAGCACTTCCCGGTGCATTCGGTCCAAGTCGAACCCGGCCGCTCGCGCGTCGCGCAGCGCGGCGTCCCAGGCCCGCTCGCGCCGGGCCACGGCCGCGATCAGATCGCGCAGCGCTTTCTTCAACGCCCGCGTGGTGGGCACGTGCTGCTGCTCGGATCCCGAGCTGCTCCACCGGTCGTTGCGAGCCGGCTCCGGATCCGGCTCCGCGCCTTCCCATTTGGCCGGTGTTCTCGGCCCGTCGCCCGACCCTCCCGAATCGCCGTCGTGATCGCCACCCGTGGACGCCGACGGAGATTCCGTATCGCCGCCGTCACGGCCGGGCCCGCCGCCGGCATCGGGCCCGGACTGCGGCGTGTCCGGCACGCCGAGATCGTCCGGACCGGACGGATCCAGGCCCAGCGCCTGCATCTCGGCACGCAGCCGCTCCTGCTCCGAGACCGCCGCCCAGAAGTCGTTGGTGACCTTGACCACGGCCCGAGTGAGCGGCGCGTTGATCGCCAGCTGCTCGCGCAGCGCCTGATGCCGCTCGATATCACCGGCTGCCCGCGCCGCCTTGATCTCCGCGCGCAACCGGTCCTGGTCCGCACCGACCGTGCGAACGGCCGCACGCGCCAGGTCGTTACCGGTCGGGCCGGGATCGATCCCGATCGTCGGGGCCAGCTGACGCAGAATCTCGTGCGCGGTGTCCTCGGCCTTCGCCGCCGCATCGAGCCGGCGTCGGTAGGCCTCGTGCGGCTCGGCCGGTACCGCGATGCGCGGCCGGCCGGCTTCCTCGGTCCGCGGCAGCACGGTGCCCCGCACCCGGATCTGCCCGTCCTCCTCGTGCACCGCGTCGACCCGGACGCGCAGCCCACGTCCGAGCAACAGTCTGGCCGTCTCCAGCCGCCCGCCCGGGGACAGGTCGGTCCCGCCGGCGAACAGCGCCGGTATGCCTTCGGGCACAGTGAGTTCGAGGTGGTAGTTCGACTCGGGGCGGGCCGATACTCTGCCCAGGAAGCCCTGCAGATATCCGGGCACCTCGTACACCGATCCCGGTGTGCCGTCGCCGAACAGCCCGTGTTCTCCCTCGAAGGTGACCAGTGCGGATTCGGGCAGCGCGGCCCGCCCGAGCACCTCGTCCAGGATCGGGGCCTCCTGCGGTGACAACCCGGAACCCCGGCCCGCCAGGAATTCGCCGAGAACCCGGCGTTCCTCAGCGGACAGCCCGTCAAGCACCGAATCCCACACCTGATGAGCGAAGCGCAGCCGATCGGCGACCGGCGCCACCGAGTGCGGCATCGATGACCGAATATGCTGTACGGAAACGTTTTCCGGCGTCGACGTACCCGATTTCTCAGGGCCCGAGCCGGTTTCGATCGTCCACTGGTCGGCCGCGCCGCGCCGGGCAGCGGCCTCGGCGGCGGCCAACTCCGCATCGCGCGACTTCGCCTGGTGCAGTTCATCGGCCAGCTCGCCGGCGCGGATATCGGCGCGGTGGAAGGCCGTCACGGCATTCTCGAGTCGCGACACCCGTTCGGAGTATTCGTCCTGCTGGGTTACCGGCAGCGTGCGCGACCGCAATTCCTCGAACAGGCGCCGGTGCTCCGCTGCCCGTTTCAGGTCGTCGTGCAGCACCTCCTCGACGTTCACCCGGACGCCGTCCACCCGGGCGATCACCTCGTCCCGGGCGATCTCCCGGGCCGAGACCGTCTGTCGCAATTCATCTGTCAGCCAGTCGATCTCAGCACGCCGGGCGGCCGGGTCGTGCACCGCGTCACCCGGCTGAACCTCGGCCCGAACCGCACGCACCCGCTCGGACAGTTCGGCGGCCCGGGCGTCGAGCCGGTGATAATCCTCGACAGCGTCGTGCAACGCTGATGCGCGGTTCTGGTACGCATCGGTCTCGGGGCCGACGACCCGCCGATGGTTGCGCACCTCCGCGAGCCGATCCTGCAGGGCCGTCGGATGTTTCATCTCGTCCGACAGCAGCTCGTCGGTATCCACCGGCAGACCCCGCGCCCGGTCCAGCACCTGCCGCCGGGCATTCACCCGCTCGCGCTCGGCCTGCGCCCAGTCCAGCAGCGCCAGCTGGTGTGCGGCCTGCCGCTGCGCCCGAGCCGCCGCGGCCGGATCGATGAAGGCGAAAAGCTGCTGCGCCACCTCGGCGCGCAACTGCTCGGTGAGCTCCTTCGGCGCGGCCGTGGAGCCGGCGTGGTTCAGCAGCGCGGCCCACCGCTCACGGTGTTCGAAAGTCTGTGCGGCGGCGAAATTCTCGACCGCACCGGCGCGAACCGCGAGTGCCAGCGCGGGGTCGTCGCTCAGCTCGTACACCGGTCCGTCGCCGAGCAGCACCTGGACCGCCAGCTCCCGCAGGGCGGCGACCGGCTCCTGCGGCAACTCCGGGAACCGTTCGCGCACACCGGTTTCGGCGAGTATCCGGGCGGCGCGCCGCGGCGCGGGCGGCAGCCAGTCGTGCTCCGGCGCCAACGGTTCCACCGCGTAGGGCAGCGCCGCGACCGGCAGCGTACGATCGCTCAGCAGCGGAATCCGCTTGTCGGTGAACGGGAATGTGCGCCGCCGCAGCGGGCGGTTGGCGGGCAGTTCCTCGGGGTAGTACAGCCGGCCGCGCCGCCGCACCAACTGTCCGCTCAGTCGACGGCGGTTGGTATCCCAGTCGTGGCCCAGGCTCGCGGCGTGCTCGTCGGCCTCGTGCCAGGTGGCCTTGGGGTGCGTGCGCAGGTAGTCCGCCTCGGCGTGGGCATCCTCGAGCAGCAGCAGATCCTCCGGATACGGCCGGGTGCGGCCGTCGCGATCGCCGATTCCGGTCAGCCGCAACCACGCGTCGGCCACGTGCGGAAGCCGGTCGTACGGCTTCTCGATCAGCCTGCCCTCCGGGCTGGCCGGATCCTGCACGCGCATCTCGTTGATCATCAGATGGCGCTTGATCAGCAGTATTTCGGCGACGAGCTGTTCGTGCGTGAGCGGGGTGCCGTCCGCGTGCCGCGCGAAGCCCAGCACTTCGGCCAAGACCGCGCCGCCGTCGCCGCGACGCAGCAGCGGGTCGCGCGGTGTGGTCAGCTGATCGACGATCCGCCGCACATCCGAATGCGCCTTGTCGTCGGCGAATTCGCCGATGACGCGATCCGCCCAGGCCTGCACCTGCGCCCAGTTCGCGACGTCGCGCTCCCAGAAACGCGCCCGCACCGGATCGAGTTCACTGGCCGGGCCGTGCTCGGCCTCGGTCCAATTCAGGTGCGGCGGTTGCAGATCCCGCCGCGGTGCCTTCCAGCCGCGGTAGCCCCGATAGCTGCGGACGATCGGGATCTTGCGCAGGAACGGATGATCCGGGTCGAACGGCCCGTCCGGCAGCCAGTACCGGTTGCGCCGCCGGCTGCCGAGTTCGGGATTCTTGTGGAAATGCTCGATGATCCACGGCAGCTTGCGCACGCCCTCGCCGATCTGGATCCACCGCTTGCCGATCGTGTAGAGCGCGTCGTGCAGGGGCAGATCGTGGTGATCCTCCTCGTTCCAGCCGGGCGGCGGCTCCATACCCGGCCCCGGGCCCTGTAGCCAGAACGCCTCGGCGCGGCCATCCGGGTTCAGGCTCTCCAGCTCTTCGTAGCTCATCTCCGGCCAGTAACCGTAGATTTCGTGAATCAGCCACGGCTCCACCATGTTCTGGAACGGTTCGACCGCGACCGCACCACTGAACCCGTCGGGCATCTTCTCGTCGTAGGAACGTGCGCGCAGATGCGATTTGTCCTCGCCGCCGAACGGGGCCCAGCCCTTCGGCGGCAACCGCCAGCCGTCCAGCTCCTTCTGCCAGATCTTGTTCAGTTTGCTGCCGGGCTCGAGTTTGGGCTGGTACGCGCGATAACCGCGGGCCTCGCCCGCGCGGGTGCTGTGCCAGTTGCCCTCGGCGTCACGCCATTGCATCAGCGTCTCCGGCGGCAACGCGTGGCGGGCGAACGGCTCGAGTTCGGCAGCGTGCCGATCCTGCTCCGGGGTGCGCCACCTGGTCTCCGAGCCCGCCGGAATTCCGGTGACCTCGTGGACGATTCGCCGCCACGCGATCGGATCGGTCACCGGCAGAGCCCGCGGGCGCGGAGTGCGCGGGCCCATGGTGGCGCGCTGCAACTCGGGCGAACCGAGCCGGACATTCGTGGTCCGAAGCTGTGCGTCCGCGGTCACCCGCAGATAGTCGACCGTGGTGTCCGGACGTTCCAGCAGCCGCGCCAGATAGTGGTGGCGCGCCAGCGCGTCGGCGAGTGCGGCATCGTGCGCGGTGGCATCGAGCCTGCCGTACTCGGCCCGGCCTGCGACGACGATGATCCGGCCGCCGTGAAATCCACCCCGGCCGTCGGGGACGCCGCGATCGAAGAACACATTGGCGTTGAGCTGCCGAAGCCGATTTTCCGGCTCGTCCGGTGCGACGGCCACCGCACACCAGTGCGCCTTCGCCGCATCGGCCCACGCGCCGGTCGCCGCGGCGTGCTGATCGTTGAGCCGATCGATATCGGTATCGGCGCGGTCGACCGCTTCCTGCGCCTCGGTGAGCTCGCGCAATCGTTGCGGGTCGTCGGCGGTGGGATCGCCGTCGCGGCGCGCTTGGACCAGCCGGGCCTCGAGTTCATCTCGCCAGCGGCGCAACGGTTTCGACGCATCCACGGCGGCCTTGTGCCGATCGGCCAGTTGCACCTGCAGATCGTCGAACGCCGCGGTGTGCGCCGGATCGTAGCTGGCGCCCCGGCGCACCAGCGCGTCGATATCCTCGTCGATCTGCTGGATCTCGTCGCTCAGTTCGTAGTAGTTGCGCGCGGCCTGGGCCAGCTTGTCGACCGGATCACGGCGACGGGCCAGTTCGGCGGGACCGACCTGCTCGGGCTCGCCGGGCGAAACATAGTCCAGCCCTTGGTATTCCGCGGTATAACCGGTCGTCTCGCCACTGAGCCGGCGTACCGTCTCGGCCCAGGCGCTCCGGGAGACGTCGGCATTGGGGAACTTCGCGGCCCGGCCCTCCAGCTTGTTCCGCCAACGCTCCTGTGCGGCGACCTTCGCCGTGCGCCGGCGCACGAGCTGATCGAGCCGGTGCTGTGCCTCCTCGGGTGCGAGTGCGGCAGACTCCTCGACCGGAGCGTCGGGGGTTCGCGAAGCGTCCGCTTCCGGCTGCTCGGAAATCGCCTTCGGCGTCGGCTCGACGACCGGGGCCGGGGCGAGGGCGGCCGGGCCGCCTTCGGGTTCGCGCAGGTCGCGGGTCCACACCCGGCCCTTCTCGTCCACCCGCACCTGCTGGAAGACGAACTCGCCGTTACCCACCAGCGCGCGCCGGGTAGCCGGATCCAGAATGTGGTCCGGCTGGGCCGCGGGCGAGACCACCACCAGCCGGTTCGCACCGTCCGCCGAGGTGATCAGCCGGGCCACCTCCTGCCCGGGGTGCGCCGGACGACCGTCCCGGCCGATCGGCACCCCGCCGTGCGCGGCCAGCACACGCCGGGCGGCCAGCACAGCCGTATCGGCGGCCTTCAGATCCCGCGGGCGGACGTAGTTGTTGTCGTGATCGGCGAGCCGCAACAGCAGCTCGTCGCCGATCTCCTGGGCCGCCTGCGCCTCGTCCTCCAGCCGGTTGCGCTCGGCGACCAGCGCCGAATGTTCGGCGGGCGAGACATCGTCGGCGCGGTCCCACGCCTCCTCGGCGCGGGTGCGGAATTCGGCGATCTTCGCTCGCGTGGCGGCCTCGAGTTCGCGCGGACCGAGCTGCCAGGGCGCATCGATGTCCAATGTCTCTGCCAGGTCCAGCAATTCGGTGTAGTTCGCGTCCGCCGCACGGGTCAGCCGCCGGATGTCGTACGCGAGCTGGCGCAGGTTCCGCCGGATCTTGCCCCGCTCGGGCACGAACCGCCGCTCGTCGCCGTGCGGGGTCCAGTCGCCCGGCCGAGTTCCGGGGCCGAGCCGCTCGACCGGCGCGGGTGGCGGGCGGTGCTCACCGACTCGCACGACGCCGTGCTCGTCGATCGAGACGCGAAAGTACGTCGCGTCCGGGAAACCCTGCGCCGCGCGTCGCCGGCGCTGCGCGGCGGGCAGATGTGTCTCGGGATCCGCGGCCGCACCGACGCCGACGTACCGGCCGCGAGCGCCCGCGGCTTCGGGAACGGTCAGGGTGTGGCCGTCGCCGTACCGGGCGTGACCGGCAGTGGTGCCGATGATCCGCGGACTGCGATCGGACGCGCCGGTCCGGTGGTAGAGGATCTCGTGCTCGGCCGCGGCCTGCGCCTCCGAGCGCCGCACCGACTCGTTGGCGACGGCCACCCGGAACCGATCGAGTTCCGCGAGCACCGGGGCCCCGCGCTCCCGTGCTGCCGCCGCGCGGCGGCCGATCTCCGCGCGCAACGCCCGTTCCACATCGGCATCGGCCCGGCCCGCCGGATCGATGCCGTATTCGCGCGCCAGTTCGTGCAGGCGTTCGGTGCCGATCGGCGTCCTCGCGGACGGGTCGCGGTGACTCGGGCCGCTGCGATTGTCGCGATGGGTGCCGGACAACTCCCGGACCGCCTGCCCGCCCCGCTCCTCGATCGCACCGATCCGATCACGGACGGCCTGCTCGACCATATAGTCGGTGACGCGCACGCCCAGATCGCGCGCCCGCTGTTCGAGCTCCGCCAGTGGCGCACTGTGCGCCTCCCCAGCGAGTCGTCGCAATGCCGGGACCTCGGTCGCGGCCGCGGCTCGTTCCGCCTCGGCGACCAGAATGCGCCGGCGCAGCTCGGCGGCGTTCGACGAACCGGGTACCAGGCCCAGCGCCTCGGCTCGCAACCGCAGCTCGGCCAGGCTCTGCCCGCGCGAATCCGGTTGGCGCAGATCGTGTTCGTGATCCTTTTCGGCCCGGTCCGCCTTCGCGGCGAGCTGCCCGCTCAGCACCTCGCGGCGCACCTGGCCGGGGTCGATACCCAGTTCCCGGACCCGGGACAGTGCCTGTTCCCAGGTCCGGGCGCGGGCGTCAGCGGCGCGGTTCAGCGCGCGCAGCGCTCGGCGCGTGCGCGCGGTGAGCGGCCGATGTTCCTGCGGCGCACCGTGTTCGGTCCATCCCGGTGGACGCAGCGAATCCGGATCGGGTGTGGCCTCCAGTGCGGCGAGTTCGGCGTCGAGGCGCGCGCTCTCGTCCACGAGGTCCTGGTGATCGCGCGACAAACGTTCCAGCGCGGCGATTTCCGCGGCCCGGCGCGCGTGCTCACCCGGCAATGCCCCCCGGGAACGCAATTCGTCGAGGGTGTGGTCGAGATGCTCCGGCCGCAGCGCTGCCCATCCGCCGCTCGGATCGACGAGCAGGTGCGCCGCCAGCAGGTTGCGTTGCTTGCGCAACTCCGCCAGTCGCGCAACGGCTTCGGTGTGCTCGACCAGCTTCCGGCCGTGCAGCGCGAGCCGTTCCGGTGTGAGGTATGCGGTCCGCTCCGCAAGGCTCGGCTGCCGGTGGCCCGCCTGCGACGGCCCGGGTTCCGGCGCACCCGCAGCGGGCGCTCCCGGACGCAGCGACGATGCGGCATCGCCCGCCCCCGGGTCCGAACCGTCCGAATGCCGGTACGGATGATCCGGATCCACATCCGCCGCGACGAGCCGATTCAGCACGGCCACCCGGAAATCCGCGAAATCACCCCGCCGATGAGCGTCGAGCTGTTCCAGGATGATGTTGCTGCGCACCTCCCCGAAGCTCTGGTCCCGGCCCGCGGCATCGGTGGGCGGTTCGGCGCCGATGCCGACCCCGGGCAGCACCTGGTCGGTCATCGCGGGCACGTTCCAGCCGAACGCGTCCGGGCGAGCGTCCTGGAATGTCTTCAGCCACTGCACAACTCGCTGCGCGGAGTCGAGATCGCGGACGTAGATCACGATACGGTCGTCACGCAGCCGGTGCGGACCGGCCACCTTCATGGAGTGGATTCCCGGGAAACGGCCCGGTTCGTCGAGGATCTCGTGCACGATGCCCGCGGCCAGATCCGGAGCCCCCGCGTTACTCGCGTTCACGTAGACGCGGTACCCGACGTCCTCGGGGGCCAGTGGCTCGACGTGGCGGAAGAAGTGCGCGAAGCTGACGTCCTCGGGCGCCCAGACGTCCGCGTTGTCCGGTACCAGGACGCCGACGTCCTGGAGCACCGCGAGCTGCCCACCCGGAGCGCGCTCGCCGAGAATCCGAACCAGCCCGTCCAGGTAGGCGTGCGGATCCTCGACCGACCCCATGACCCGGCCCGAATACAGCCGGTAGACGTCGTTGTACGACTGCATCGAATCGCGGCGGTCCCAGACGCGTCGCAGGAATTCGTCCAGGCTCTCCCGCGACAACGACGGCGGAACGAGGTCGTTGCGGCGGTAGGACAATTCCCGCACCGCCAGCAGCACCTCGAACGGCGTACCCGGACGCAACCTGCGGTGCAGCTCGGCCAAGGTTCGCGGCCGGTCGAACACTTCCGGGAGCCGGTCCATCACCCGCCGCACCTCGGCTGCGGGATCGAGCGGCTGTTGCCGCGATTGCGCCGACGCACTCGCCAGCCTGTTCCGGGCCACCTCGAGCGCAGCCGCGAGGCGGTCGGCTTCCCTTCCGGCAGTGTGGAATTCGCGCGCCGCATCCGCCAGGGCCCGAACGTCGCGGAGCCATCCCGCAGCGAGATCCGAACGCTTGGTGCGGCTCCGCAGATATTCGATGGTCTCGTCCAGAGTCCGCACATATGCCGGATCCCGCGGATCGGCCGGCTCGCCCAGTGCACGACGCGGGCGGAGTTCGGCATCGGACAGCCGGATACCGGTGGGTGTATCCGGGGGTTCCCGGCCCGGCCCGGCGCGATCGACACGTTCGCGGGCCACGGCCAGATTCTCCTCGGCGACAGCGAGTCGCGCGATCGCGCGCGAGTGGTCCTGTGTCAGCTGATCGACCACTGCCCGCCGCGCGAGCATGCCGTCCGGCCGCACGTCGATATCGCCGCGAATGGCCTCGGCGAGTTCGTGTCCGGCCCGCGTGGCCGCGGCGTCGGCCTCCCACTGCCGTCGCGCCGCGGCATCCAGCTCGTCGACGGCACGCTGCCACGGTCCGGCCAGGTCGGCGCGCTTGGCCCGGCCTCGCAGGTACTCGACCGTTTCCTCCAATGTCCTGACGTAATCGGGGTGATCCGGGTCGGCCGGCTCGCCCGGCACCCTGCGCGGGCGCAGTTCCTCGGGCGCGATACCGACCGTGCCCTCCCGAGCCGGGCCCTGCGGTCCGAGACCGAGCCGGTTCACCCGCTGCCGTGCGGCCTCCACGGCGGCGTGTGCGGCGAGCCGGGCGCGCTCGGCCTCGTCCCGGGCCGCCACCAGACGCTCGACCTCGGCAGCGGCGCTCGCCGCACCGATCCGCGACTGCGCGGCGGACGACCGCATCACGTACCGCACGATCCACCGCAGCGGGTGCGTCGGACGGCCCTTCACGTCGAACAGGATCGCGCGGGTTTCGCGCAGTTCGACCGGCACCGTCGGCGGATAGTCCTGCACCGCGCCGGTGGACGGATCCCGGACGACGATCCTGCCGTTCTCGTTCACCAGCACGTAGGCGTGCGCACCGGGCCGATTCGCACGAGAGTCGGCGTATTCGTCCACCACCAGCGCGACCGCGCCGTTCCCCTTTCTGCGCAGCCGGTCGGCGATCGCGTCGTGCCCGCCGGGGAATCTGCGCAGCCGCCCGCCCGCGGCCACCTGGAGTTCCTTGGCGGTCACCCCCTCGGGGCCCACCTCCCGACCGAAAGGCCGGATGAACCTGCTGCCGGTCAGCTCGCGAATCAGCTGCAACGCCAGCGGCGCACACCTACTTCGGTTCGTATTCCGTTGTGCTGCTGGTGCTTTCGCCTCCGGCGCGGTTTCCTCCGAGCGCCGCAAAGTGGGCTTCGAGGCGGAACCGTCGGAGTTCGGCACTCGCCTCGCCCCGGCTCCCGGCGCAACGCCCGAATGCTCGGACGCCACCACGACTACCGGATCGATATTCGAATCGGTTCTCGTCGAATCCTTTTCAGCGTTCTGGCGGTCCGGCTCCGAATCCGCCGCCTTTCCGCCGGAACGACTCGGTGAATGACCCGGTACGACAGGCGAACCCGACTCTGCCGAAGTTCGCTGCACCCGTCCGGCGACGGGCGGACTTTCGATGGGCCCAGCAGGTCCCTTCGAATGCCCCCGCACCGCAACGTGTTCGCCCGGTGATTCCGACTTCGACGCCGCATCCGCCTCCGCCGAACGTTCGGCCACCGAACCGGCAAACTGCCCCACGCGCACATCACCGGCCGAGTCCCCGCCCCGGGCAACCGGAGTCCCGCGCTCCGCTCGTCCTCCGGGCTCCGCGCTCCGCCCGGTGCCCGAGCCTGCGACACGCCCTGATCGATCCCCGGGCTCCGAAAGACGCTCCGGCTCCGCACCCCGCTCTGGCCGGGCACCGGCATCCGTGGGACGGCTCCCCCGGGTCTCGGGGTCCGTCGTGGGCTCCGCCGGAACCCCGGGCTCGGCAGCGCGTGCCCGATCCTCAGCGTTCTCGGCCGGCCCCGTCCGGGTACCCGGGCCTGCGGTATGCGGGAACCGTGTTCCGGATCCGGCAGGATCCTCCGCGACAAGCTGCTGTCCCCGCGATGGATCGGCGACCGCAGTGCCCGGCGTATCCATCTGCGGCACGGCGGTTTCCGGATCGCCGAATCGCTCCCCGTCGACGCGCTCATCCGGGTCCTCGCCCGGAACGATCCCGCGCACAGGCGATCCCTGCCGAGTCGTTTCCGTATAGGGCTCCGAGATACTGTCTGCGCCAGCGGTATTCGTAGTGTCATCGCCACGGATCCGATGCCCGGACACGTCGGCCTCAGCGCTGTCGGCGGCCGGCGGCGGAGTTCGCTCGGCCACCGGCGAACGCGCATCGTCAGCCGCGGGCGACCGATCACCACTGGGCGCGGACCGTTCACTGGCCACCGCAGGGGAGCGCTCGGCGGCCGGATCAGGCGAATGTCTCTCCGCCGCAGGCGAATTCTCGCCGCGCACCACGGACGAATCCGCACCGGACTCGGCGGACGAGCGCTCCCCGGGCACTGCGGGCGAAGGCTCGGTCGCCGCCGCAGCCGAACGCCCACCGGGTACAGCGGGCGGATGCTCGGTCGCCGCCGCGGGCGAACGCTCACCGCTCGCGGCAGCCGGGTTCTCCTCAGCGGCCACCGGCGAATGCGCGCCGGAATCCGCGGCCGAACGCTCGTTCGTGGCGGGCGGGCCATCCCCGGTCCCCGCGGGCGGACGCTCGGCGGGCTCGGCTCCCGCTCCCTCGCGCGTCGGCACGGGCGCGCTACCGTCGCCGGGCGGGGCGCGGGTCAGGCCCAGGCGCGTGGCGGCGGCGTCCTGCAGCGGCTCGACCATGTCCCGGAGCCGCTGTTCCGCGGCGACGCGCAGATCGTTCGTCGGCGCGACCACGCCGTCCGCGTCGCGCGATCCGATCGACTGCGAGTACCGGACGACCGCGTGCTGGACGTCCGGATTCGCGCTCAGCGCGTAGAGATCGTCCTCGGGCGAGGTGTAATACTGGACGGTGCCGCGCTGCCCGGCCCGCGCGGCGCGGTTCTCGGCCTGGATGTCGATATCGTGCGAGGTGCCGGAGTGGCCGGTGACGATGACGTGCAGGCCGCCCCTGGCGTTCATGTCCTTCCCGATCGGGATGTCCACACCGCGCGCGCCCTGCATGTTGATGATGAGGATCTTGCCCTCTTTGCCCGCCTCGTCGAAGATCTCCTGCAACCGCGCCTCGGCGTGCACGCCTTGCTCGGCGACCCAGGTGGCATCGACCGCGACGTGTTCGACCGAGGTGCCGTCGGTGAGTTCCGTTACCCGAGCGGACAATTCGCCGACGATGTCGTTGCGGTGCGCGAGAATGAGCTGCGGCCGGCCCGACTCGTGATTGGCGACGATGTCCTCGGCGATCCGGTCCAGCTTCGTCGTCTCATCGGGCGAGACGTCGTCCGCGCCGTGAATCAGTTTGGACGCCTCGTGCCGCGGAATCTCCGTGACGCCGATCCCGTAATCGTGTTGCAGCGGTCCGGAAACGCCCTCCGCCGTGCCCGAGGCGCCGGTCTTGGCCTCGTAGTGGTCGTTGATCAGCTCCTTCGCGCTCAGCTCGTTCGTGCTGCCCGGATCGTCGCGGATCCGCAGTCCGTGCTCGGCCTCGATGGCCTGCGCGAGACCGCCGTTCCAGCGGCTCTCGGTCGAGGTCTCCGGATCGAACATCACCTTGTGGGTGGTCTGATCGATGATCAGCACGCGACCGTCGGCGATGATGAAATGCACCTTGTTCCGGTACTCCCACTTGGCCGCCGCGGCCATGTTCAACCGGCGCAGCTCCTGTTCGGACAGCTCGCGCCCCAGTGACTGCTCGAGTTTGGCCCGGCCCTGCTCGGTCAGCACCGCGGGCCCGCCCTTCTGGTCGGCCTGCCGGCCGAAATCGGCCTCGGTCAGCACACGGTGGCCCGAATCATCCTCGGCCAGACCGCTTTCGAGCATGTCGCGCGCCCCGACGACCTCTTCCACCACATGCGGCGGGGCGCTCTCCCCGGCGCCCTCGGAAAGGATGTAGGTGGTGTTCGCGTGCACGAGCGCCTCGTCGATCTCATCGATGGCGACGCGCCTTCCGGGCGGGATATTGCCGCGCAGATGGCCGAATCCGACATCCTCCATGGTGCCGATGTAGATCGTGGGCCGGCCCTCGGCGGGCTCGGCGTAGGCATGGTCCGCATCCATCCGCACGATGTCGAAACCCATGTTGCCCAACGTCTTCAGGTACCGGTCGACCTCGCGGTTGGCCAGATTGTCGCGCGTGGTGAGTACCTGGACCGCCCCGTGCTCCACCGCATCGATGGTGGCGCCGGCCAGGAACACGAACGACTTGCCCTCGCCGGCGTCCATGTTGATCGCGCCGTCCCGGATCGCGATGGTCGCCATGACCTGTGTTTCGCGCAGCACGATCTTGCCGTCCGGTGATGCCTGCCGGATCGCCTCGATCACCGCAGCGAGTTTGTCCGCCTCCGAACCCGTTTCCAGCTCGTGGCGCAACGCGTCCGGCGCGGCGTCCTTCAATTGCAGGTGTTCCGGGAGATCGGGCCCGGTTCTGGCGTGGTAGTACTCCAGCGCCGTCTTCCCGGCCGCCCGATACGCCTTCGTCAGCTCCTCGCCACGGACACCCTCGGCGTGGGCGGTCTGCGCGGCCGCCACCAGCTCGTCGGTTGCCTGGTGCAGCACTTCCGCGTGATCGGCCAGCGCGGCATGGTAGTCGTCCCGGGCGGCGTCCAGTTCGTTGTCCGGACGAGCGGTCGAGTCGTCCTGCGATCCCCGGTCGGGGTGCGCCGCGTCGTACGCCTCCTGCGCCCGCCGCAGAGCCTGGTGTGCCTCCTCGACGCGGCGTTGCGATTCCTCCACGCGCTCGCGCTGCCGGTGCTGTTCGGCCGCGGCGCGGCCCTCGGCCTCGGCGATCTGCCGCTCGGACCGCCCGGCGGGTGCAGCGGGCTTGTCGCCGTCGTGACTCGACGTCGAATCATCCTGTGTCCGTATCGAATCGCGCTCCCCTGGCGTCCGGGCGGCATCGCGCCCCTCGTCCGCACGTGCCCGAACCGACGGCTTGTGATCACCTGCCTCGGCATCCCCCGCAGCCGCCCGACCCCCGCGCGGCCGCTCCTCCTGCCCGGCACCATCCGCGGTGCGCGAACGTTCCGAAACAGGCTGTGCGGCAGCCTCTTTACCAGCCTTGGCTGCTGCCGAGCGCCCCGATGGCGCAGGCTCGGCAGCGCGGGACGCCCGCACTCCCGATTCCGCTGCCGGACGCGTACTGTCCGCACTGGCCCGCGCACGCGGAGCGTCACTCGACGAGGGCCGCGATCCGGGCGAGTCACCGATCCGGCCGGCATTCCGGGCATCCGGCCGACTCGCCCCCTCGGTCCCCGCAACTGCTCCGGAGCGTGTGGCCGACGCCTCCGCCGCGGGGGTGCGACCATCGCCCACCGGGGAGGCTTGCGCAGGAGCGGACTTGACGTCCGCGGGTGCGGACGAGCCCGGACGAGAACTCTCCCCACCGACCGCGGTATCCGCCCGCACGGGAGTGCCTGTGGACCCGCCCGAGGTGTCCGCCGCAACCGGCGCCGGCGTCGTCGCGGCGCCGGTCCCCGCGTCGCCGGGCAAGCTACCCGCTTCGGATTCCGTTCGCGCAGTGGCGGCCTCGTCCGAAGTGTGCTCTGGCGGCGACGCCGTGCCGGACTCACTGTGCGAGAGCACATCCGCATCGGATCGGCCGCTCACCCCGGCGACATCGTCGCCCGATCCGGTCGAACGAACCCCGTTCGCATCGGAAGACGCTCCGGCACGGGGTGTTTCGGCAGTCGTCGGCGACTGCGCGGTCGCCCGCTCCGGATGCGTGGTCTCGCTGCCGCCACCCGACTGGTGGTCGGCCGGCTCCGAGTTCCCGGCCGAGTGCGTCGGAGTATCGCCCGGCGAATCCGCCACTCCGGCACGGCTGTTCGGCAGTTGCTGACCCGCGTGCTGATCGCCCCCGCCATCGTGCTCCTGGACGGGAGTGCCGGCATGATCCCCGGACGCCCCCGAATCGTGCATCACGAGTGGGGTACTGCCGTCCCGCAGGATGTCCGTATCCCGTGCGGCGCCGATGTACATGTCCGGAGCGGTCGGCGTCTTCCAGAAGCTGCTGTTGGTGTAATACCGGTCCGCCAGAGCGTGATTCGCACCGGACAGCATGCCGCCCGCCGCGCCCGCGGTGAACATCCGCCAGTCCACGTGGGTATTCTTCAGATCGTCGACCGCGGTATCCCAGCCCTTGGTCATGGCGTCCACCGCGAACTGGGTGGGCACCGACGCCGCTAACGCGCCCACGGAATTCACTGCGCCGGAAAGGGTTCCAGCGACGATCCGCGCCCCCTTGGTCCCCAGCGAATTCACCAGCGCCTTGTCCAGCGCCTCGGCCGTGGGACCGCCCACCGCGCTGCCCGCAGCCCCGGCCACCCCCGAGACGATGGTCTGTCCCCAGTTGATCCCGTTGCGATGGCCCTCGAACACCTGGAACTGCTGAATCGCGTAGTCCTGCAACGCGCCGAGCAGTCCGCCGATCATCACGTGCCGCAGCAGGAATTTGGCCATGCGCGCGCCGATCAGACCGGCGAGTTTCTCCTCCATCGCCGCCAGCGCCTCGCGCATCATCATCCGCACCCCGACCCGGGTGGCGACGATGATCCCGGCCTCCTCCACCGGTGCGGTCGGCGGGAAAATCCACACCGACGCTATCTCCGCGGCAGTCACCACCAGCGTGGTGTAGAACATCAGCTTGGTGTACTGGATCTGCGTACCGCCGCCGTCGACCGATTCGGCGACCTGATCGAAGAAGTCGGCCAGATCGGGCAGCGAATTCTTCTCCGCCCCGGAGTCGCGCAGGATCGCGTCGAACGCCTTGGCCATCGAGTCCGATCCGGTGCCCTCCGGATAGGCGGCCAGGGTCGCACTCTTGGCCGCCTCGACATCGTGGACGATATCGCGCAAACCCGCTGCGGCGGTGCGCCAATCGCCCGCCATGGCCCACATCTCGTCCTCGTTGCCGTGCGGCCACTCCATCCCGACGGCGACGCCCAGCCACTCCAGCCAGGACGGAAATTCCATCGGCATCGGGTTACCCCGCGATCACCAACCGGCTTCCGTGGTCCGATGCTGCACTTCGTGATCGTGGTCGAATGATTCCACGTCGGTGAACTGCATCTCGTCCGCGCCGGGTAGCGGGTTGCGCTCGGCCGAATTCGGCGGTTTCAGTGAGGGTTTCGGCGGCGTGGGCAACGTCCCGCGCAAGTCGGGCATGCCCGCGACCAGATCGGAGAGTTTCGGCAGCCGGGCCCGCTGACTCTGCAGCGGCGCCATCAGCTCCCGATTCTTCTCGGCCAGATCCTTCGCGGCCAGCTGCGCCGCCTCGGTGACCGCCTTGGCGATCGCCGAGAAGCCGAGATTCTCGATACCCGGGCCGAACTTGGTCTCCACCACGACCCCGTCGGCATTGACGCTGACGGTGACGCGCTTGTTGGAAACCGTTGCGGTACCAATCAATTGGACGCGCTGCTGCTGAATTCGGGCGACCGTGCGCAGCTGTTCCTGCGCGTCCTCGACGATCGATTCCAGCTCGGCTCGGTCGAACTCATATGCCATCGGTCACCGAACCGGCATCAATCGAAGGTGACGTATACGGCGGCCGTGCCGTGCTCGGTGGTCTCGATCTTGTCGGCGCTCTGCGTCTGGCCCGTCGAGTAGCTGTCGAAGGTCTTCTCGAACTGCCCCGCGCCGGTGATCATGTTCTTCTTCGCGGTCAGATAGCCCTTGTCGCCATCGGCGAACTGGTGCCCCAGTGAATCGTCACCCCACGGCTCGCCACGGGCGGCCAGCGCCGACTGAAGGGTGGTGAGCACACTCCCGATCCGGTCTCGCACCTCGCCGGTCTTGACCGCCGCCTTGCGCAACTGCTCCGGATCGACCTTGACGGTCGTCATCGCAAGCCCCTCTCCTCGCGCTTTATATCCACGCCTTGTCGACGATGGCAGTCGTCGGCGAATCGGCCGTTGCGCCGACATGAACGAGGAGTAGCCGAAATGCAAATCGGCACACCCAAACATGGGAACACGACACACCTGCGATGATGTGCGATGTGCGAATCCTGGTGCAGCGCGTGAGTTCCGCGCAGGTGATCGTGGACGACGAGGTGGTCGGTCGCATCGACCCGGCCGCGGCGGGCGTCCCGCACGGTCTCGCGGCTCTGGTCGGGGTCACCCACACCGATTCCGAGGCGACCGCGAAAGCTCTGGCCGACAAACTGTTCCGGTTACGCATCCTCGACGGTGAGCGCTCGGCCGCGGATCTGGACGCCCCCATCCTGGTGGTCAGTCAGTTCACGCTCTACGCCGACACCGCCAAGGGCCGCCGCCCGTCCTGGTCCGCCGCCGCGCCCGGCCCGGTCGCGGAACCTCTCGTCGAACTGTTCGCCGAAACCCTCCGCGGGTTCGGCGCCACCGTGGCCACCGGCCGATTCGGCGCGCACATGCGGGTAGCACTGGTCAACGACGGTCCGGTGACCCTGCTGCTGGAAGCGTGATCCCGGTGCGGCTCACCCGGCCGCGCCGGCCACCGACGCGGCATGCAACCGCTCGGCCAGCGTCCGGAACACCATGTAATTCGGCACCAGGCACAACGGCAGCGATTCCAGCGGCTGCGCACGCCCCCGGATGCGCACGCTGAGCCAGCCGCCCACCACGGCCAGATCGTCGACCTGCGACCACGGCACCGACTCCGAGCCGGTACCCAGTTCCGCGGCGGTGAGCCACATCGGTTCGAAATCCAGCCGCTCCCCGGCGTCCAACGCCGCCTGAGCCCGCGGTAGCTGAGCCCGCAGGATGCCCTGCTCGATCTCCACACCCCACTGCCGCGGACATTCGATGCCGTGCCGCAGCTCCACGGGCGCGCCATCGGTGTCCACGATCGTGTAGCGGTACGAAACATCGTGTGCCGCAGCGTCTTTGGCAGCATGCACGATCTTGCGGCGGACCGTCGTGCGGTCGTACCGGACCGCGCGGACCTGCCCCTCGCCCGAGGCGACCACACCGTGCTGGTACAGATCGAGCCGGCTGTCGTGCCGGCGCACCGCGGCCGGCCACCCCGACTCCACCAGCAACCAGGCCCCGCCCGCCAGCAGCACCACGATGCCCAGGGCTCCCATGCCCGGAAC
Source organism: Nocardia sp. PLKS1-43 (assembly GCF_059510335.1). Lineage (NCBI taxonomy): Bacteria > Bacillati > Actinomycetota > Actinomycetes > Mycobacteriales > Nocardiaceae > Nocardia > Nocardia sp. PLKS1-43. Next base: position 133,180 of record NZ_JCAJZQ010000010.1, read on the forward strand.
CCCGACGGTGAACCCGATCGCGGCCAGAACGATTCCGGCGGCGATCGTCACCAGTCCGGCCAGCGGTCGCCGAACGTCCGCGGGCCCCGGCCGATACGTCCGCAGGTACAGCCCGAGCCCCGCGCGCTCGGCTGCCTCGCCGACCGCTTCGGTCACCCCCGAGTCACCGTGCGATGTCACCACGGATGGGTGCCCACCGAGGGCCCGATCCACACCTTTTCCGTACAAAATTCACATCCGAACGCCAACGCACCCACTCCGACCTGCCGAGCGAATGCGATGTACCGCTATTCCGCTACTCGGGGCGCACCGTCAGAATCCTCGGACCGTCCTGCGTCACGGCCACGGTGTGTTCCCAGTGCGCCGCCCGGGTCCCATCGGTCGTCACGACGGTCCAATCGTCGCCGAGCACCTTGGTCTGCGTGGTGCCCAGTGTCAGCATCGGCTCGATCGCCAGTACCGACCCGACGACCAGCTTCGGTCCTCGACCCGGTGCGCCCTCGTTCGCCAGGAACGGGTCCATATGCATCTCCCGGCCGATGGCGTGCCCGCCGTATCCGTCCACGATGCCGTAGGACCGGCCGTGTTCGCGTTCGGCCGCCCGGGTGCCCAGCTCGATCGCGTGCGAGACGTCCGTGAGCCGGTTACCGGGCAGCATCGCCTCGATTCCGGCCTCCATCGACAACCGGGTCGCCTCGCTGAGCAACCGATCGGGCTCGACGATCTCGCCGATGCCGAACGTCCACGCCGAATCGCCGTGCCAGCCGTCCAGGATCGCGCCGCAGTCGATCGACACCAGATCCCCCTCGGCGAGAACCTCGTCCGCGGCCGGAATCCCGTGCACCACACGGTCGTTCACCGAAGAGCAGATGGAACCCGGAAATCCGTGGTAGCCCTTGAAGGACGGCACCGCACCCGCGTCGCGAATGGTCTGCTCGGCGACCTCGTCCAACTCCAGCGTGGAAACGCCCGGCTTCGCGGCGGCGCGCACCGCGACCAGGGCCCGGCCGACGACCGCTCCCGCCGCCGCCATCGCGTCGAGTTCACCGGAGGTGCGGAACGGCACCACCTTCTTGTGCTTGCGGCCGAAGACCATCCGCGTCAGCGACCCAGCGCCCGCAGCACGCGCCCGTTCACCTCGTCGACCTCGCCGACGCCGTTCACGGTGACGACCAGGCCGTCGTAGTGCTCGAGCAGCGGCGCGGTCTCCGACTGGTACACGTGCATCCGGTTGCGGATGACCTCTTCGGTGTCGTCCGAGCGGCCGCGACCGAGCATGCGGCTCACCACGACGTCCTCGGCGACCTCGAGGCTGACCACGGCGTTCAGCTCGTGTCCGGCCTCCTTGAGCATCTTCTCCAGCGCCTCGGCCTGATCGACCGTGCGCGGGTACCCGTCGAGCACGAAACCCTTCACCGCGTCCGGCTCGGAGATGCGGGATTCCACCATGCGGTTGGTGACGTCGCTCGGCACCAGATTGCCCGCGTCGATATACCGCTGCGCCTCGCGGCCGAGCGGCGTCTGCTGCGAGATATTCGCACGGAAAAGGTTCCCCGTGGAGATGTGCGGCACACCCAACTTGTCCGACAGCAGTTCGGCTTGCGTGCCCTTACCGGCACCCGGCGGACCGAGCAGTACGAGTCTCACTTGAGGAACCCTTCGTAATTTCTGTTCATCAGTTGGCTCTCGATCTGTTTCACCGTGTCGAGGCCCACGCTCACGACGATCAGCACCGACGTACCACCGAACGGCAGGTTGCTGGCCGCACCGCCGCCTCCGCCGATATGCAGCAGCAGATTCGGCAACACGGCAACCGCACCCAGATAGATGGAACCGGGCAGGGTGATTCGGCTCAATACCCGGGTCAGATAGTCAGCGGTCGGCTTGCCCGGACGATATCCCGGAATGAAGCCGCCGAACTTCTTCATCTCATCCGCGCGCTCCTCCGGACTGAAGGTGATCGCGACATAGAAGTAGGTGAAGAACACGATCAATACGAAATAGATCGCGACGTACACCGGATTACCCGGATTCACCAGGTATTGCTGAATGATCTTCTGCCACCAGCTGCCCTGGCCGCCCGATGAGCCCTGGGTCAGCTGCGCCACCAGGTTCGGCAGATACAACAGCGAGGACGCGAAGATCACCGGGATGACGCCGGCCTGGTTGACCTTCAACGGCAGGTAGGTCGACGAGCCGCCGTACATCTTCCGCCCGACGACGCGTTTGGCGTATTGCACCGGAATCCGGCGTTGGCCCTGTTCGACGAAGATGACGCCGACGACCACCACCAGCGCGGCAACGATGACCGCGCCGAAGATCAGGCCGCCGCGGCTGTCCAGAATGCCCTTGCCCTGGGACGGCAGCCGCGCGGCGATACCGGCGAAGATCAACAGCGACATGCCGTTTCCGATGCCGCGATCGGTGATCTGCTCACCGAACCACATCACCATCGACGCGCCGGCGGTCATCACCAGCACGATGATGATCATGCCGAAAATGCTCTTGTCGGAAAGAATGTCCTGATCGCATCCGCGCAGCAACTGTTTGCGGGCGGCCAGCGCCACCAGGCCGGTGGCCTGCAGAATGGCCAGCGCCACCGCGAGGTACCGAGTGTACTGCGTCATTTTGGTCTGGCCGGACTGGCCTTCTTTGTGCAGTTCCTCGAAGCGCGGAATGACGACCCGCAACAACTGGATGATGATGCTCGCCGTGATGTACGGCATGATGCCGATCGCGAACACCGAGAGCTGCAGCAGCGCACCACCGGAAAACAGGTTGATGAGCTGGTAGATACCGGCGTCACCACCGCCGTTGACGATGTCGACGCAGTGTTTGACAGCCTTGTAGTCCACACCGGGCGACGGCAGGGCCGCGCCGACGCGGTACAGCGCGATCAGGCCCAGCGTGAAGAGAATCTTCCGCCGTAGGTCCGGGGTCCGGAAAGCCGACACGAAGGCGGAAAACACAGATCCTCCTGGCTAACGACATGGTGGGTCATGCCCGGGTTTCGACAAGTCTTGGCAGACAACACTTGAACTCTAACAGCGACGCCGGACGGGCTCTCACCCGTCCGGCGACCTGTGTAGTACTGCGACGTACGCGAGACATTCACGTGGTCACGAGCCACGTTACCGTCCCGCCGCACCGGTAACTGTCAGCCCAGCTCGGTGGCGGTGCCACCGGCCGCGGTGATCTTCTCCTTGGCCGAGCCGGAGAACTTGTCGGCGCTGACCTGCACGGCCACGGAGATCTCGCCCTGCCCGAGCACCTTCACCAATTCGTTCTTGCGCACGGCGCCGGCGGCGACCAGTTCGGCCTTGCCGATCTCGCCGCCCTGCGGGAACAGCCGGGCGATATCGCCGACGTTCACGACCTGGTACTCGACGCGGAACGGGTTGGTGAAGCCCTTGAGCTTCGGCAGCCGCATGTGCAGCGGCATCTGGCCACCCTCGAAACGGGCCGGGACGTTCTTGCGAGCCTTCGTACCCTTGGTACCGCGGCCCGCCGTCTTGCCCTTGGAGCCCTCACCGCGACCCACGCGGGTCTTCTCGGTCTTCGAGCCCGGCGCCGGACGCAGGTGGTGGAGCTTGATCGGGGTCATGCGTTTACCTCCTCAACGGTAACGAGGTGGCGCACGACGTTGACCAGACCACGGTTCTGCGGGGTGTCCTCGCGGACCACGCTCTGCCGGATCTTGCGCAGGCCGAGGGTCCGCAGCGAATCCCGCTGGTTCGCCTTCGCGCCGATGGTGCTCTTGATCTGGGTGATCTTCAGCTGTGCCATGTCAGACTCCCTGTCCGGCACGTGCACGCAGCATGCCCGCGGGAGCCACGTCCTCGAGCGGCAGACCGCGGCGGGCGGCCACCTCCTCGGGGCGCTGCAGCTGCTTGAGGGCCGCCACGGTGGCGTGCACGACGTTGATGGCGTTGTCGCTACCGAGCGACTTGGCCAGGATGTCGTGGATGCCGGCGCATTCCAGCACCGCACGCGCGGCGCCACCGGCGATCACACCGGTACCGGGCGAGGCCGGGCGCAGCATGACCACGCCGGCGGCCGCTTCACCCTGCACCGGGTGGGTGATGGTGGAGCCGATCATCGGGACGCGGAAGAAGCCCTTGCGAGCCTCCTCGACGCCCTTCTGGATGGCCGCGGGAACTTCCTTGGCCTTGCCGTAGCCGACGCCGACCAAGCCGTTGCCGTCACCCACGATCACCAGGGCGGTGAAGCTGAATCGCCGGCCACCCTTGACGACCTTGGACACGCGGTTGATCGCGACTACGCGCTCGAGCTGGTTCTTCTCGGCGGCGTTGTCGCGGCCACCGCGGTCACCGCGACGGTCACGACCGCCACCACGCTCCTGGCGACCGCCCTCGGGGCCGCTGTTCTGTCCGGCGGGTCCGTTGCCGCCGTCACGCCGTTGACGTCCCGGCATCAGACGTTCCTTCCGTTCATGGTCACAGGCAGTGGACTGATCCGCTGTGTCTTTCGAATGCTCCGCAAGCTACGCATTTAGAACTTCAACCCACCTTCGCGAGCGGCATCGGCCAGGGCGGCGATGCGGCCGTGGTAGTCGTGGCCACCGCGGTCGAACACCGCGGCCTCCACGCCGGCGGCCTTCGCGCGGGCGGCGAGCAGCTCGCCGACCTTGCGGCCCTTGGCGGTCTTGTCGCCCTCGACGGCACGCACATCGGCCTCGACCGACGAGGCGGCGGCGATGGTCTTGCCCGCCGAGTCGTCGACCAGCTGGGCGTGCAGGTGCCGCGAGGAGCGGTTGACGACCAGACGCGGGCGCTCGGTGGTGCCGGCGACCTTCTTGCGCAACCGGAAGTGGCGACGAGCCTTGGCGGTCCGCCGACGAGTCGACGCGTCCTTGCCGAGCGGCTTGCGTGCGGCCTTCTGAGCTTCGGTTTGTGTGTTGGCCATGGCTTACTTACCCGTCTTTCCGACCTTGCGGCGAACGACCTCACCGGCGTAGCGGATGCCCTTGCCCTTGTACGGGTCGGGCTTGCGCAGGCCGTGGATCACCGCGGCGATCTGGCCGACCTTCTGCTTGTCGATACCCGACACCGAGAACTTGGTGGGCGATTCCACCGCGAAGGTGATGCCCTCGGGCGCCTCGATCGGAACCGGGTGGCTGTAGCCCAGGGCGAACTCCAGGTTCGAACCCTTGGCCTGAACGCGGTAACCGACGCCGAAGATTTCCATCTTCTTCTCGTAGCCCTTGGTGACGCCCTCGATCATGTTCGCGACCAGGGTGCGGGTCAGGCCGTGCAGCGAGCGGTTACGGCGTTCGTCGTCCGGACGGGCGACCTCGATTTCACCGTTCTCCGCCTTGCTGATGACGATCGGCTCGGCGACGACGTGCGACAGGGTGCCCTTGGGCCCCTTGACCGCGACGTTCTGACCGTCGATGGTCACCTCGACGCCGGAGGGAACGGCAATGGGCTTCTTACCAATACGCGACATTGTCCTGGCCTCCCTTACCAGACGTAGGCGAGGACTTCGCCGCCCACGCCCTGCTGCTTGGCCTGACGGTCGGTCAGCAGGCCGGTCGACGTGGAGATGATCGCCACGCCGAGGCCGCCCAGGACCTTGGGCAGATTGGTGGACTTCGCGTACACACGCAGACCCGGCTTGGACACCCGGCGCACGCCCTGCAGGCTGCGCTCACGGCTGGGGCCGTACTTGAGGTCCACGACGAGGGTCTTGCCCACGTTCGCGTCCTCGGTCCGGTAGTCGGCGATGTAACCCTCGCGCTTGAGAATCTCGGCGATGTTCGCCTTGAGCTTCGAGTGCGGAGCCTTCACCTGATCGTGGTACGCCGAGTTGGCGTTGCGCAGACGGGTCAGGAAGTCTGCGATCGGATCTGTCATGGTCATAAGTGACCGCTAACCTTTCTCGCCACGGTTCCCATGCAGCACCGGCACGCCGATGGTGGGCCTATGACAATTCGGCTGGTCCGGCCGACTCTCTGCCGGCCGAATGAGTTACGTGTCATCCGGGCCCCGCGCACACGAGAATGCACACAGACCTGCCCAGGCAACTGGACCAGTGTAGACAACCCCACTACCAGGACAAAATCGGGCCCTCACGGCCTTTCCCTGCGACCTGTCCCGCACCCCGCGCCTGGACGCCCCGGTCAGGCGAAGTCGCGACGGCCGAGTTCGAACAGAACGTTCGGCGACACGCTGATCTCGAACGGCCGCTCGACACTCAGTACATCGTCGCCGGTCACGACAGCCTTGCGAACGTACCGCCCACGCTCCAGATCCAACGCCTCGATCCGCGCGATCGGAGCGAAGTCGACGATCCAGTAGTGCGGGATCCCAGCCTGCGCATACTCATCCCGCTTGACCTTCCGATCGTGCGCCTCGCTGCCACTGCGCGGCGAAACAACCTCGGCCACCAGCAGCAGATCCGACGGATCGAGGTAAAGCTCTCCCTCCGCGAATCCGGTCTCCTCGGCCTTGGCATCGATGATGAACACGTCCGGCTTGCGAACCCCACCGGGAAACGCGAACTCGTACTCACCACCATCGATCAGCACATCCGCCCCGACTCGCCCGGCCGCTTCGATGAACAAGCTGCGCAGCCCACGCCCCATCCGGTTATGACGCAGTGACGGAGACATCTTCTCGACCAGCCACCCGTTCCACAGCTCGAAGCCCTTCCCCTCCTCCGGACCGTTGTGCAGATCCCGCGCTGTGTACGGCCCGGTACCGAAAGCCGAGCCGAAATCGACTGCCACGCTCACAGCCGCCCCTTCCGACGCCATGGTCCCGATTCCGCAGAACTGCTGTAGCCAGCATATATGAGTAGACAATTTCGCTAACCTGGCCGCATGAAGGCGATCCCAGTCGGTGACCATGGCATCGGAAGGGGCGTCTGTGAGTAAGGCAGTCGATTTCGGCTCCCGGACGCGCTTGCTGCGCGCGCGAATCAGGCGGGCGTGGCCAGCGAACCCGTTCAAGCGCGCACTGGGTCAAGCGATTGATGACATGTCGCGCACGGCGTCACAGGCAGAGATCACCAGAGTCCTTCGCCGCGAGGGACTTCCAGTTTCGAACCGAGATCAGATCATCGACTACGCTCATCTGGCCCCGGTAGATCACGCGATCCTGAACGAGGCCGAGGCAATCATTTTGCAGATCAAGACGCTCGACGCCATCCACCTCGCGTCGGCGCTCCGATACGGGCTGGACGAACTCGTCATCTTCACTCACGACAAGAATATGGCCCACGTCGTCGCCGAACAGCTCGGTTTCCCCGTTCACGACCCGGTGCGCTGACCGCCCTCCGAGGCTCACGCCCAGAACATCTCCCGTCCCAAGGCTCAGGTGCGGACCCACCCTACCCGGGGGCGGACGCTCGGACGAGAAACTACGAACCGTCCCGGCAGCTCCGGCCTACTCTTCGAAGATCTCGTGGAGACTGCCCGCGGTCGCAGCCCGCTGCACCCACCGATTCAGCATCTCGAGATCGGTACAGGACAGCACCCGCTCCTCCAACTCGACCGAGACCGGCAGCCCGCGGGCACGTAGCAGTGTCAACAGCGCCGAAGCTTCCCCCTTCGCTTCCCCCTCGGCGTAGTACCGCCGGGCGAATTCACTCTTGTACTGGTAGGTGCCGGTCGTCATAAGGGTCTCCAGAAGTTTCCGGGCCGCCCGCGGCAGTATCGCGAGTACCAGGTCAATGTACATTTGGCCGTTGGCGACGTCGACCATCTCGGCGGCGAACACCGCGAGGATCCGTTCGCGGTCGGGGTGATGGCGGTGCGCGACGGCCGACAGGACCGCCAACTCGGGGTTCTCGCCGACTCGCGCCGCGTCGGTGATCACCGGCACGTCGGCAGGGCCGAACACGACCGGGACGAGCGTGCATCGGGGTGCGAGCAACAGCGGCTGCCGACAGCGCGCGGCGGTGCGATCGTCTGCACACAACACCAACAGCACTGTGGGACAACGCAATCGGGCGCGCAGCGTGGTGAGGTAGACCGGCCAGCTCCAGCATTTCTCGGGATCGAACCGAAGCTGCACCTCGATCACCACCGCCAACACCGGACTGTTGCCGCTGGTCAGCGCGACGACCGCATCGGCGCGATATTCGGTCGGGTCGATATCCGGAAAGTCGCCGGATTCCAGTCGCGCATGGTCGAACTCGGGCACGGCGCAATCAGCGGAGAGCGCCAGGAGATCAGCCGCCAATCGTGGACGTTGCCGAAACAGATCGGCCACCGCCTCGTGCAGAACAGAAGGCATGGACAGAGCTTATCGGCAGGCGCCGACAGGTTTCGAACACGAATTCCACACGGGCACAAACGGATTGAACTCAGATAGACACACGACCATCCGGACGATTCCAATCCGAACAAGCCCAGCTGGTTCGCTGATCTTCGGCAAGAGGCGGCGCGGTCTGGTGTGGAGTCAGTGCCGTCGTTGCTCACAAATCGCGCGAGATGCCCGATCGAGCAACGTTTGAAGCAACAAGCATGACACATATGCCACAATACTCATATGTCTTTGAAGCGTACGATGGTCTATGCCGACGCCGATGATCTGGCCACGATCAAGGAAGCAGCGGCGCAGAGCGACGTCAGCGAGGCCGAGATAATCCGCAGCGCAATACATTTGGCGGCCATGCGGGTACGGCGCCGGTCCGAACCGCTGCGGCTGCGACGGTTCGCCAGCGGCGACCCCACTCTTGCCGAGCGGGTCGACGACATCCTCGCCGACAGCTTCGGCGATGATCCGGACGCGCGGTGAAACCTGATCTCGCGAGCCCCGGCATCGTCATCGCGGACACGTCCGGACTGATCGCCGCGTTCGACACCTCCTCACCGGAAAGCGATGGCGCCTTCCACACCCTCGAGCGAGCCGGGATGGTCGTTCTGTCCCCTCTCGTGCTGGCCGAGGTCGATCACGTGGCGCGCCGAGAGCTCGGCCGCAAGATCTCGACCGCGATGATCGAGGATCTCACCGCTCAGGCACGTACCCAGCATTTCGAAATCGCCCCGATAACCGCCGATGTCCTCGATCAGGCCAACGCCGTCCGGAGGCTGTATCCGGACCTGCGCTTGGACCTCGCCGACGCCGTCTCCGCAGCTTTGGCCGCCGAGTATGAAACCAATGAGATCCTCACGCTCGACCGACGCGATTTCCGAGCCTTGACCCCACTCACCGAACACAAGGCATTTCGCGTACTACCCGACGATCTTTGAGCAGCGATACTCCATCCAACCACTGTGGCACAGTGACAATTCTTGCGAATCCTGTTGGACGGCAATAGATGCGCTGTCCATATCGCGTGTGGTGAGGCCACGAGCTGCCCGCTACGAGACAAGAGACGGGGCCGGGCCAGGATCACCGCCCGGGCGAGATATCCGCCCGAGCGAGGGTGCCCGCGGCCAACGTCGCGAGGGCCGTTTCAAGGGTTGCGGGCTGGTCGAGGCGCAGGGCGGCCAGGGCGGGGTCGGCTTCGAGGGCTGCCAGCACACTGGAAGACGGGCGGAAGTGTGCGCTCAGGGCAGCGGCCATCACCGCCGACATCGTGCAGAATGTCCAGGCGCCTTCCCCGAGTTCGGGTACCGCTTTGCGGACGGCGTCGACCAGGGTCACCAGGGTGGCGTATCCGGATCGCTTGTAGCGCAGGACGACTTCCGTCGAGACGTTGCGCTCGAGCACTCCGGGCTGGGCCGCGAACAGTTCACATACGACCGGGCGATCCTGCAGCGAACGAGCGAAGACGGCGGCGAGCCGGTCGCCGCGTTCGGTGGCCGGTAGCCGCGGATCGATCGTGGACACTTGCGCCGCAATCTCTTCCACGCATTCGCGCAGTCCCCGGTCCAGCAGTTCCAGCAGGATCTCCTCACGAGATTCGAAGTAGCGCAACACATTCGACTTAGCCAGACATACCCGGCGGCTGAGTTCGTTCAGGCTCAGATCGGCCACCGGCATCTGATCGAGCATCGCGGCGGCCGCGTCCAGGATCGTGCGGCGGCGCATCTCTCGCTGCTCGGCACTGCGCGCCCTCTGGAAACCCACGTCGTCATATTACAGACCGCCGGTCTATTGACAACAGACCGCCGGTCTCTTAGCGTCGAGGACACAAAAGACCGCCGGTCTGTAATACCGGCGGACGGAGGAGCGGAGGAACTCATGAGCAAGTGGTCCGAAAGCGACATCCCAGCGCAGGACGGCCGCGTGGCGGTCGTGACCGGGGCCAATACCGGCCTCGGTTTCGAGACCGCGCGGGCGTTGGCCGGCCGGGGCGCCTCGGTGACGCTGGCGGTACGTGATGTGGAGAAGGGCAAGCAGGCCGCGGCCCGCATCGCCGATACGGTGCCGGGCGCCCGGCTGAACGTGCAGCAACTCGACCTGACCTCGCTGGAGTCGATCCGCGCGGCCGCGGACGAACTGCGCGCGGCGCACTCGAGGATCGATCTGCTGATCAACAACGCGGGCGTGATGCACACCCCGCACCAGACCACCAAGGACGGGTTCGAGCTGCAATTCGGCACCAACCACCTGGGCCATTTCGCCCTCACCGGACTGCTCCTGGATCGGATGCTCGCGGTTCCGGGATCGCGCGTGGTGACGGTCAGCAGCGTCGGCCACCGCATCCGCGCGGCAATTCATTTCGACGATCTGCAGTGGGAGCGTTCCTACAGCCGGATCGGCGCCTACGGTCAGTCCAAACTGGCGAACCTGATGTTCACCTACGAACTCCAGCGCCGCCTCACCGGACACGGCGCGACCGTCGCCGTCGCGGCGCATCCGGGCGCCGCCGACACCGACCTGATTCGCAATCTTCCCGCGCCGCTTCGCCGACTCGCGCCGCTGGTCGTACCGCTCATCGCGCAGAACGCCGCGATGGGCGCACTGCCCAGCCTGCGCGCGGCCACCGACCCGAGCGTGCTCGGCGGCCAGTACTACGGCCCGGACGGCAGAACCGAGAGCCGGGGACACCCGCGACTGGTCACCTCCAGCGCGCAGTCCTACGAACTGGGCATCCAGCAGCGCCTGTGGAACGTCTCCGAAGAACTCACCGGAGTGAGCTACCCGGTCTGACCATCACCGATCCTGCCGCGAAACCCATTGTGCGACTTGCCTTTCGCATCCCGCAGCCGAACTACGGATGCACACCGACCGACTGGACGGGCTGCATGTCCACGGTCGCGTGACTGGTCGCGGGGCATGGCGTGGTTTCGTCGCGGGACCAGGTGCCCGTGAAGGAGTCGGCGGAATCCCGGCCGGCATCGGATCGGACCAGGTTCCAGCTGAAGGTCGCCTTGGTGAACGGGTCGTTCGAGTTGGGGTCGCAGGGGTAGGGGGTGTCGTAGACGGTCCGCCACGCACCGTCCTCGAACACGAGCAACGGCGAGAAGACCGCGCGCGGATCCGTGCTGGGATCTGTCCGCGGATCCGTCTGAGTCGTCGCGGCACAACGATCGCCGGTGCGCAGGCAGATGGTGTCGTATCGCTGCCGCATCTTGTCCGGCGGCGGAGGATTCGGAACATCCGGGGTCGGGCTGTAGGTGAGGGTCACGTCATAGTTCCCGTTGATCGCAGTCGCCGGCGGATCGGCGGGAGCGTGGATGCTCTCGGGCGCGACGACGTGGACGTTCGAGTCGATCTTGCCGACGCGGGACAGTGTCATCCCGTCCTCCACGACATATGCACAGGGCCCGCCGACATAGCCGAAATACGTTCCGGTCCACTGCGGACCAGCCGATCGGAATACCGCCTTCTGCCATATCTGAACGTTCTGGTGCGCATGAGTGATCGGGCTGTCGCAATCAGTGTCGGCAGAGGGCGGCGCCTCTCTGGTGACCATCCACGCGCCATCGCGATAATCCGCGACGAACTGAGTCGGGGCACTCCCTGGAACATCCGGGCTCTCGCTGGTGATCGAGGCTACGCACTGGTCGCTGTGCGGCGGGCAGCGCGACCGGACCGACCACACCCGGTGATCGGTGAGCGCTTCGACCGGCTTTCCGTTCTCGGTGCGGTGGGTGTAGGTGACCTCGTACTTCCCGTCGAAGGCGAGTCCGGGCTCGGGCTGGTGGGTCGGCCGCCACAGCCCCACCGCGGTTGCCGCAGCGATCAGTACGGCAACCGCGCCCACCGTCGCCCAGACGACAGGACGTTTTCGCGGCGAACCGAATCGCATGCGCCGCAGTCGATTCCGGCGCGGGGAAGACGAGGAACCGAGCGCGGACGCTCTGGTAACCGCCACGGCCGGAATCGTCGGCGGGGTGTCGGTGAGTGCGTTACCGGCTGCGACCGCCAACTCTCCGGCGGTCGGATAGCGGTCGGCCGGGTCTTTCGCGAGACCCCGGGCGACGACGTCGTCGAACCCGCCCGGCAGATCGGGTCGCCACCGGCTCGGCGCGGGAGGTTCGGCCGTCAGATGGGCCGCGATCTGTTGTTCCGCGTCCTTGCCCGGGTAAGGCGGAACTCCGGTCAGGCATTCGAACAACACACAGGTCAGGGCGTACACATCCGATCGGGCGTCGACGATGCCGGTGGTGAATCGCTCCGGCGCCATGTAGGCCAGAGTCCCGATCATCGCGCCGGTGCTGGTCAGCCGGGTATCTTCGACCGAACGGCAGATGCCGAAGTCGATCAGGTACACGAAACCGCTGTCGGTGACCAGCAGGTTGGACGGTTTGACGTCGCGATGCACCAAACCTTGCGTGTGTGCCGCGTCCAGCGCCGCCGCGGCTTGCGCGATCACCGCGACCGCCGCCGGCGGCGGCATGGCCCCGTCGCGCTTCAGCAGGGTTTTCGCATCGACGCCATCGATCAAGCGCATGTCCAGGTAAAAGCGGCCATCAATCTCGCCGTAGCCATGGATCGGAACCACATGCGGTTCACGCAGCTGGGCGGTGTCGTGCGCCTCGCGGCGGAATCGTTCCCGGAAATTGGGATCGGCCGCGCAGTATTCGGGCAACACCTTGACCGCCACGACCCGATCGGTGACGGTGTCGTAGGCCCGCCAAACCTGGCCCATACCGCCCTCACCGATCAGCTCTTGCAGCTGGTAGCGGCCGAACACCCTAGCGTTCACCGACCACCTCCCGCGCTGATGGTTCGCGTTCGCCGCGAGAAACCACGTCGTGAAACGGTCGCCCACCGATGATATCGCTGATGAAAAACGCGGAAAACCCTGACACGGCGCATTACGCCATGTCAGTGCCGTCGAAGTTCAGCTCGTCTCCTCGCCCACCTCCCTATCGCAACTACGATCGAGTCATGTCCCATCCGCACGTCGAACGGCCCGACCTCCCCGAGTACATGACGTGGGAGGAGCTCGAACAATTGCCGGACGAGATCGCCGGTCAGATCGAGCTGTGGGAAGGCCGCGTCGTCTGGTTGCGAAGAGGGCCGGCAGAACGTCAAGAGTTCACCAACCTGCTGTGGAGCGGACTGCGCCGGTCCGCCCGCGAAGCGACGTCCGCAGATCCGGAACAGTGTTGGCGAGCGCACACCGAAACGAATATCTTCTTCGGCTCGAGGGGGAAATCCGACTTCGTGACCCCGGACTTTCTCGTCACTCGGTGCCTGCCGAACCCCTATCAAGATGTCCGCGCCGCAGACGTTCTCCTGGTCGGCGAAGTTCTGCCGCCGTCGAATTCACAGGCCGATATGGACGAGAAGCGGGCCCGCTACGCGCGGGCGGGGATCCCCTGGTACTGGGAGGTCACACTGCAGCGAGAACAGAGCGCGATCGCGATGATCCGCATCTTCGCCTTGGAAAGCACCCACGGCGACCTGCCCGCCGGCGTCCACCCCCTCTACCCGGCAAACTACCTGCTCACCGGAAAATGGACACCGAAGGACTCGACGGCGATCAGCACGAAATTCCCCTTCCCCATCCACATCTCGTGGTCCGACCTCGAATTCTGAACCGCCCGAGACGCGAAAAGCCCGCGGGCGGTCCATATTTCAGGACGCCCGCGGGCTGAACGCGGTATCGGCTACTTACCAGCTGGACTTGTGCACGCCCGGCAGTTCGCCGCGGTGCGCCATCTCGCGCAGGCACACGCGGCACAGGCCGAACTTGCGGTACACCGCGTGCGGGCGGCCGCAACGCTGGCAGCGGGTGTAGGCGCGAACGGCGAACTTCGGCTTCGCGTTGGCCTTGTTGATCAGAGCTTTCTTAGCCATGTGCTCAGTTCTCCTTGAACGGGAAGCCGAGGTGCTTGAGCAGCGCGCGACCCTCGTCGTTGTTGGTCGCGGTGGTCACCACGGTGATGTCCATACCACGCGGACGGTCGATGCTGTCCACATCGATCTCGTGGAACATCGACTGCTCACTCAGACCGAAGGTGTAGTTGCCGTGCCCGTCGAACTGCTTCGGCGACAGACCGCGGAAGTCCCGGATACGGGGCAGCGCGATCGAGACCAGCCGGTCCAGGAACTCCCACATCCGGTCGCCACGAAGCGTGACCTTCGCGCCGATCGGCATGCCCTCACGCAGCTTGAACTGCGCGATCGACTTCGTGGCCTTGCGAATCTCGGGCTTCTGACCGGTGATCAGCGTCAGATCGTTGACCGCGCCGTTGATCAGCTTCGCGTCACGAGCGGCGTCACCGACACCCATGTTCACGACAACCTTCACCACGCCGGGGATCTGCATGACGTTGGCGTAGCCGAACTCCTTGTTCAGCTCGTCCCGGATCTCCTCGCGGTACCGGACCTTGAGGCGGGGCTGGATCTTGTTCTCGGTGGTGGTCATCAGATGTCCTTCCCGTTGCGACGGGAGATGCGCACCCGCTTGCCGTTCTCGTCGGTGCGGTAGCCCACGCGGGTCGGCTTGCCGTCGGAGTCGACAACCATCACGTTCGACACGTGGATGGGCGCTTCCTGGGTAACGATGCCGCCGGAGCTGGCGCCACGCTGGTTCGCGGAGTTCGCGACATGCTTCTTGATCCGGTTCACGCCCTCGACCAGGACCTTCTCGGTCGCCGGGTAGGCCTGGATGACCTTGCCCTTGGCGCCCTTGTCCTTACCCGAGACGACGATGACGGTATCGCCCTTGTGCACCTTCATGTCAGAGCACCTCCGGGGCCAGCGAAACGATCTTCATGAACCGCTTGTCGCGCAGCTCGCGGCCCACGGGGCCGAAGATGCGGGTGCCGCGCGGATCGTTGTCCGCCTTGATCAGCACCGCGGCGTTCTCGTCGAAACGGATGTACGAGCCATCCGGACGACGGCGCTCCTTGGTGGTGCGCACGACGACAGCCTTGACGACGTCGCCCTTCTTGACGTTGCCGCCGGGGATGGCGTCCTTCACGGTGGCGACGATCACATCGCCGATACCGGCATAGCGACGCGACGAGCCACCGAGCACGCGGATGCACAAGATCTCCTTGGCACCCGTGTTGTCGGCGACGCGCAGTCGCGACTCCTGCTGAATCACTTCAGCTCCTCCTAGACCTGGACGAAATGCACGCCGGATTGCCGACCCGACGGGCATGGTCAGTTACCCTTCGCACGCGCGCCTGCCAGCGGTCTTCCGAGGATCCGGGGACCAACCACTGTGGGTTCGCGGCCGAAGTGCGGGCACAGCTGTCCCGCAAGCAACCGGATCAGTGTAGCCAAGCCGCAGGTCGGACCCAAATCAGGGCCGATGACCGACGAACTTGTCGGCGCCCGCCGCTATGCTTGCGGCGATCACGAACGAGGGGAGGATTCGATGACCATTCAGCCGACACTTGCCGTTCGCGTCTTTCACCCGGCTCTCAGGCGGCTCCAGTAGCCTCGTGCCGAACTACGACCAAACGCTCCGCCAACTGTAGTCGGGGAAGGATCTTCCGTGAGTTCGTCGCGCCGTCCGGTTCAGCTGGATCGTCGTTCATTCCTGGCCGTACTCGGTGCTGTACCGGTGGCCGCGACCCTGGCCTCCTGCAATGGCAAGGATTCCGCCACCAAACCGCCCACCGGACCGGACATGTCGGGCGCGGACCACGCCATCCGCCCGCAGGACGATCTGTACCGGCACGTCAACGGCACCTGGCTGCGCACGTATCAACTGCCGCCGGACAAGACGAGCTTCGGCACCTTCACCGAGGTATCGGACCGGGTCGAGGCGCAGTTGAAGGAGGTCATCACCGGGATCGAGAATCCGAAGGACGGCACGCCGGAGCAGCAGATCCGCGATCTGTACGACGCGCGCATGGACGAGGCGACCCTCGACAAGCTCGGCCTGACTCCATTGTCCGGATTGTTCGCCCAGATCGACGGCGCGGCAACGAAACCCGATCTGGCCAAGGTGATGGGCGCGCTGCCGCTGGGCGGGCTGATCGGGCTCGGCGTCACCGTCGATCAGAAGAATTCCAACGCCTATCTGCCCTCGATCGGCCAGTCCGGTCTGGGCATGAGCGAGCAGTACTACAGCAAACCCCAATACGCGCAGTATCTTTCGGCCTATTCGACGCTGTTGCAGAAACTGGCCGCCGGTGGCGGCCTGCCCGATCCCAATGGCGCGGCACAGCGCGTGCTCGACCTGGAGAAGCAGATCGCCGCGGCCTTCTGGGACAACGTGCGGACCCGGGACAGCGATGCCACGTACAACCTGAAGTCCTGGGACGAGGTCAAGGCGCTGGCACCCGAATTCGATTGGGAGCCATGGCTTTCCGGGAGCACCGACCGACCGCGGGAACTGTTCGCGAAGATCGTCGTCGGCGAGCCCTCGTTCGTCACCAGCGCCGGACAGCTCTGGGCCGCCACCGATATCGCGATCTGGCGGGACTATCTGAAGCTGGCCCTGCTGCGCAGCTACGCCAAGTACATGACCAAGGCGCTTTCGGATGTCAACTTCGAGTACGTCAAGGCCACCGCGGGCGTCCAGCAGCGACCCGAACTGTGGAAGTCCGCGGTGGGCGTGGTCGACGCCAATCTGGGCGAGGTGCTCGGAAAACTGTACGTGGCCAAGTACTTTCCCGCCGAGGCCAAGGATCGCGCCAAACAGCTGGTGGACAATCTGCTCGCCGCCTATCGGCAGAATTTCCGCAACTCCAGCTGGATGTCCCCGCCCACCCGCGATGCCGCCATCGCCAAACTGGGCAAGATCACGGTCAAGATCGGCTATCCGGACAAGTGGGTGGACTACTCGAAGGTGAAGGTCACCCGCGGCAAACTCGTCGAATCCCTGTTGGCCATCGCGGCTTTCGAGTCCAAGCGCGAGATGAACAAACTCGGCACACCGGTCGACAAGACCGAATGGGGTATGACCCCGCAGACGGTGAACGCCTACTACGAGGTGACCTCCAACTCGATCAACTTCCCCGCCGCGATCCTGCAGGCGCCGTTCTTCGACAAGGACGCCGAGGCGGCGGTCAACTACGGTGCGATCGGCGCGGTCATCGGGCACGAGATCGGCCACGGCTTCGACGATCAGGGCTCCAAGTACGACGGCGACGGCAACCGCAAGAACTGGTGGACCCCGCAGGATCAGGCCGCGTTCGACGCCAAGACCAAACAGCTCATCGCCCAGTACGACGGCCTGGTGCCCGAGGGCCTGGCGCCGACCGAGCACGTCAACGGCTCGCTCACGGTCGGTGAGAACCTCGCCGACCTGCGGGGACTGATGATCTCGCTGTCCGCCTTCCGCATCGACCTGAAGACCGACAACCCGAACTACACCGACATGTTCCTGGCCTGGGGCCGCAACTGGCGCGAGAAGCAGACCCCGGAGTACACCCAGTCGCTGCTGGCCACAGATCCCCACTCCCCCAGCGAGTTCCGCTGCAACCAGGTCGTTCGCAACCTGCCGGAGTTCTACCAGACCTTCGGCGTCGAAGCGGGCGACAAACTGTTCCTGGCCCCGGACCAGCGCGTGAGCCTCTGACGTCGTACACCGGGGCGGACCGGGCCGGCCGTCGAATGCGGATCGCGCCCGTTCGCCCCGGTTACGATCGAACGGCACAGTCGAGATCCTGTCGGAGGGGATGGGTACACAGATGAGCGCCCCGGCAAGCGACGCAACCACACCGGCCCCACGCCTGGCCCGCGTCTACGACGGCCGCGACCCGAATGGCCGCCCCACGGCCGACCGCCCACCCGTGGACCCGCACGTGCACGAGGCCCTGCTGACCTACCTGGAGTCGGCCCCCGTGATCCTGGCCGCCCGCAGCTTCGACGTCGACGAATTCGCCCCGGACGACCGCGATGTCCCCCTGAACTACCGCACCGACGGAACGTGGATCTGGGCGGGTTCGGTCCCCCACTACCTCCGCAAATACGGGCTGTCCCCGGAACCGGAGTTGGTGCGGCACATCTCGGCCCGTGATTTTCGCCTCGGCCCAGTCGACAAAGCGGCGAAAGAGCTTGCGGTGTCCGTGATCGTCGGTCCGTGAAGGCGCTCCTGCCGTGACGGCCCTTGCGATCGCTGCTGACCGTAGACGATGCGGCGAAAGACCAGGGCGATGTCGGTGATCATGGCGACCATGCCACCGACATCACGCCACAGTACGTGGACGATCAATCCGCGTAGGAGAACTGCGCGACCATCGTCCACTGCCCCTGAGCATCCTTGGAGTACTCATAGGTCACCTCGGTGAATCCTGTGGATGCGCGTTCGTGAGCGGTCACCATATCGGCGACGGCCTGAATCAGCTCTTGCGGCGGGATTATTGCCGATTGAGTATCGGACGCCAGCGAAAGGCCGATCCGTTTACCGTGAAGTTCAACCTTCAAAGCAGCGCGAGTATCTTCCTCGTACATCTCACGCAGTACTTGCTGCCCGATTGCAGCATCGAGGGCTTTTTGCTGTTCGGGGGGTACTGCCGACATCTCACTCCATTTCAGAAAATCAAATTCTTTCAGCGGCCCAAATAGTTTCTGTGCAGCGGGTATGCGACCCCTTCCTGGCCTTTCACAGACGGATTATCGAGTACCACACCGAACTCCGGAATTTCGTCTCCATCGGCATCGTACAGCCTGAACTCGGTATAGTTCACCCGGCCGGTAGCATCATCCCGGTCCAGGATCTCCGCCCTGGCGAACATCCCCGGATGCTCCTCCACGAACTTGTTGCACGCATTCTCCCAGATCTTCTTGGCGGATACGTTCGAGTTGCCGTGCTGCGCGATGATGTTCTCCGCGACGTTGACGTCCTTGTAATTCTTGACGCCCGCCTCCGGAATCAGATGACCACGATGATCGACGTTGGTGATCCAGCCCACTGGATGATCGAGATGTGAGACTCCATGTTTCTTGTAATTTTCCGGCACCTCCATCCTGGCAACGGCCACCTTGGTCCTGTCGTTCTCATCGACCACATAGCTGGCATCGCCGAGATCGACACGCTTGCCGATATCAGGCAGCAGCAGGCCTTTATCGAATGATTCGGGTTGGGATTCGGGTTCGAATGAATCCAAATCTCGTTTGACTGCCGAGTCCGGATCCAGCGGACGTTTGGCCTCCTCCGGTGTGCCCGGGACGAAACCGTCTTCGCCGGCACGCGTCCTGGTGCCGTCCGGGTGGGTGGTGTGCCATTCGCCGTCCGGGGGGATGCGGGGGCGGGGGTTGCCGTTGGCGTCCTTTATGGAGGTGCTGCTGTAGACGTTGCCGTTCTCGTCGGTCCAGGCCTTTGCGGTGGGGGCGAGGACGTCGGTGTCGAGGTGGTTGGCGAGGCGGTGCGCGAAGCCGTTTTCCGATGCGTCGCAACCGATCATGCGGATGGGTTTCTCGCCGTCCCAGCCGTGTTGCCGCAACAGGTCGCCGAATTCTTCCGGCGTGTAACGGTGGTCGCCGATCCGGACGTGGCCGTCGGCGGTGACGTGCGCGTCGACGGTGAAGTAGCGGTCGTCGGCGGGAACGCGGGCGGCCAGCCTGCTCAGCTCGGGATCCTGTGCGTGCAGGGAGAGGCCGGCGTCGGTCGGCTCGGCGTGGTCGCGGAATGCGTCCTCGATACTCGGGCGCTCGGGCGACCCGGGATCGTCCGGGTGCGGGGAGCCTTCTTCGTGATGATCATGATCTGTCGAATCACGATGCGGCTCTTCGTGTTCGGGGTCGCCAGGACGGGTGCCGGGCTCGTCCTGCTCGCCGGTGCGGTGTTCCTCCAGGGTGCGGCCGGACGGACGAGGCCCCTCCTCGCCCGTGTGCGAGTTCTCCGGCAGACCGGCCCGGGTGCGCGGATCGTCGCCGTGCGGCGGAGGACGGGTTCCATTGTCGGCGTCGGGATTTTCCTCGTTCGGATGGGGGCCGTCGTCGTCACCGCGAGCGCGCGCGCCGACGAGTTCGCGCGGGTGATCGGCACTACCCGCGCGGTGCGTACGACTGGAGTCGCCTGCCCTGGGACCGGATTCGCCTGGACGAGAGCTGGTTTCGCCCCCACGCGGGCCACGTTCGACACCCGTGCCGCGAGCCCGGATCGGCGAGGAGGATTCGGGTCGGTCGCCGACGCGGCTCGCCGGTCGCTCCGGATCGCCCGGACGCTGAACGTTGTCGGCCAGGCCGGCACGCGTCGACGGCTCCGGCGGAGCGGGAGTGTCGTTGATGCCCGAGATATCGTCCGGGACAACCAGTCCCGGTTCCCCCTCGGATCGCTCCGCGGCGACCAGAGGGTCCTCGGCATGCGGAGTCTCCGAAACCGGCCGATCGAGCGAGGCGCTGAACGGCTTGTCCGCGGACACGGAATCGGCGGCCGAGAGATCCGATACCGGCCGCGCATCGGACGACTCGGCACTGCCCGCCGACGGTCGAGCTACCGGCGTAGCCGCGGATTCGCCTCGCGCCGGGGCAGTTTCGGAGTGAGTGGGCCGATATGCGCTCGATCCGTCCCCGGTCACCTGTGGCCGCCCACTTGCCCCCGCCGCACGCACACCCTCGCCCGCAGAACCCGCCGAACCCGCCGAACGCGCCGAGACCGGCGACTCCGGCCTCGCGACATTGTCCGCCCGCGCACCCGAATGACCGCCGCTCGCAGTGACATTCGTTCCCTCGGCATGCGCTTCGGCGCCGTCCGGTCGGGCCGGATGCGACTCGGCCGAAGCCGAATCCGGATGCACCCCGTCCGAACCGGTCGAGTGAACTTTCTGCCCGGTTTCGGTCGGCGTGTCGTGGGCGGGACGCGAATCCTGCGGACGATCGTGCTCGGAGGATGTCGAATGGTCCTGCGTGCCAGGCGTTTGCGTGCCGTGATCCGATCCGGTCGGATGCGTCGAATCGGAGTCCGCCGGACCGTGCTGCTGACCGGGGCCCGAGTCCTGCTCCCCCGAGGACGGCGGCTGCTCACTCGCGACGCTGTCGGTCGGCTCGACATGCGGCGAACCGCCGTCCTGGCCGTCCGAGGGAACGGACACCCGGTCCGGGGGCGCACCACCCTCGTCGGTGAGATTCACTCGGGTATGGGGCGCTGTGCCGTCCTCGATCGCACCGTGATCGCCGCCCAGGGAACCGTGCGCTCCCCAGAACGCGCCCGCGACCAGGGCGCTCGGATCCATCTGCCACTGCCCCGTATACGCCATGTCGACCAGCCCGCCGGCCAGCGTCCCGGTCACACCGCCGGTGATGCCCGACATCAGGCCCCGGAACATCCCGCTGCTCAGGTTCCGCATCCACCCCTGCACGAGCCCGCCGGCGAAACCGCCCGTCAGGCCCCCCGCCAAACCCTCGACGGCGGTCTTTCCCACATCGCCCCAATGGATGCCGTCCTGGTGACCGCTCTGAACCTTCGCCTCTTGATTGGCCAGATTCACCCCCGCGGGTATGGCCGCGTCCAGCACCAGGTGCAGCAGAATTCGCTGCCACTGGTTCTTCAGGGTCGTGAGCAGGACGTCCTTCAGCCCGTTCTCGGCGATGGCTTTGAGCAACTGCCGCATGGCCAGCCGCGCACCGACGCGGGATATCGCGATCGTGGCCGCCTGTTCGGCGGGCGCGGTCGGCGGAAACGCCTCCTCGGCCAGAAGTGCGGCCGCCGTCGTCAACAGCAGCGTCTCGAACTGGATCTTGCCGCCCTCGATCGAGTCACCGGTGGACTGGGCGCTGTCGCCGACGTGGTTGAACCAGGCGACCAGCTGGTCGATCGATTGCGGACCCGAGCGCATGGACTGCAACTGCTTGACCATCGCGTCGCCGCCGGAACCTTCCGGATACGCCGCCTGCACCGCACCGATGGCCGCATCGATGTCGCCGTCGATGTCGGAGAGCGACTTCGCCGCGTCGTGCCAATCGTCGGCGAGGTCCCACATCTTGTTCTCGTCGCCGTCGGGCCACTCCAGCCCCAGCCAGGTGAGCAGGTACTCCAGGCCGGACGGCTTGTCCATACCGCCTATGACGACCACCCGCTGGCGCGGTCACTCCCGTTCACCGAATGTCCCCCTCCGCCCCCTCTGCAGCACCGGTATTCGTCACCGTGACATACCGCGAGCGCGACCGCAAGCCCGAAACTCCTGGACTGCACCGCCTTTCGAATCGGCTTGCCGACGCTCCGGGCGGACGGCTATCTTTGATTCGTAAGCGCTATGTCCGAACGACATTCGAGTACACGGGGTCGGAGGGGGCCAGCCATGGGCAAAGTTCAAGTGGATCCGGAACTACTGCGGCAGGCTGCGGCGAAGACGCAGCACGTCAGCGATCGAATCACCAATGCGCTGAACACGTTGCAGTCCAAGGCCGATGGGCTGGGTTCGCCCTGGGGTGAGGACGTGTACGGATACAAGTTCGCGGTGGAGAACGGCTACCTGGAAGCGCAGCAACAGCTGCACACCATCACCAACGGGCTGGCCGACCATTCCGGAAGCCACGCCGACGGTCAGCAGACCTCCGCGAATTATCTCGACGACACCGACCACGGCAACTCCGACGGCTTCCAATAGCGCGCAGCCGCAACGATGGCCAACGAATTCGCGAAGGCCCAGCTGGCGGAGGTCAGGGCTGCCTTCCAGGATCAGCTGGCACTGATCGCCGACCTGCAAGCTCGCCGTACTCGTCTCACCGCGACGGGCACCGCGCGCGGTAAACGGGTGGCGGTCACGGTGAATGCCGACGGCACCATCGTCGAGACCAAGTTCAACGGCAGTATCTCGGATCTCGGTTATGCCGATATCGCCCGCGCGGTGACCGCCGCGGCCCAGGAGGCCGCCGCGGAGTTGGCCCGCAAGAGCAGCGAACTCACGGCGCCGCTACAGGAGATGCGTGGCCGCTTCCCGAAGTTGCACGACATCGTCGAGGGAATGCCCGATCTGGCCGCGCAGCGGCCCGCGGCTCCCGAAGTCTCTCTCGCACCGCCGAACTCGCCGGAGCGCCGTACCACCGTCGACGCCGACGACACGCCCTTCGACAATGTGGAGCGCCTTCCCCGGCACGACGACAGCGCCGTCACCGAGTCCGGCTGGTCACCGACGGTCCGCACTCGGGCGGCCACTGGCCCTGCGGGCGCGGCCCCCGGGACGGAAGCTACCGCAGACCCACCGCCCGGCTTCACCGAGGTCGAGGAGCCCGGACAGCGCGGCGGTGTCACCGAAACCGGCTGGTGACAATCCGCCGCACCCTCAGTGCGTGATGAGTTTCCAGTCGTCCGGAAGGTTCGACGAACCCACCTGATCGCCGTCGACCACGAGGTCCAGCACCGTCCCGCCCAGACGCAGATCGGTGAGTTCAACCCGCCCCCAGCGGGCCGGGACGTGCGGCAGCACGGTCAGCGTGCGATGGGGCACGTCGGGCTCGAGGCCGAGGAACGACCGGACCAGCAGCAGCGGGGCCGCGCTCGCCCACGCCTGCGGGGAACAGGAGGTGGGATACGGAACCGGGGCCGGAAATCTGGAACGCGGGAAACCGCAGAACAATTCGGGCAGGCGGCCACCGAATGCCGACGCCGCGTCCAGCAGTCCGTCGGCCAGCCGGGTGGCCAGCTCGATCGCGCCGGGAATGTGCCGGTAGCGCAGCAGCCCGGCGACGGCGATGGCGGTGTCGTGTGGCCAGACCGAACCGTTGTGGTAACTCATCGGATTGAACGCGCCCATGCTCGAAGCCAGGGTGCGCAACCCGAATCCGCTGTCCATCTGCGGCGTGGACAGTTGCTCCACGATCCTCGCCGCATGTTCGTCGGTCGCGATGCCCGACCACAGACAGTGCCCGATATTGCTGGTGAGCGAATCGACGCGACGCTTATGCCGATCCAAAGCTATTGCATACCAACCCTTTTCAGAAATCCAGAAGGCCTCGGCGAATTTGCTGCGCAATTCGGCGGCCCGGTCGCGCAGGCGGGAAGCGGTCGCCGACTCGCCGAATTCCTCGGCCAGTTCCGCCCGGGCGGTCAGTGCCGCGTAGACATAGCCCTGCACCTCGCACAGGGCGATCGGGGTCGGCGCCAAATGCCCTGTGCTGTCGTTGATTCCGTCGAAACTGTCCTTCCAGCCCTGATTGGCGAGGCCGCGGTCGGTGGCGCGCTGGTACTCCACGAAACCGTCGCCGTCGCGATCGCCGAAATGTTCGATCCATTCCAGCGCGGCATCCGCGGCGGGCAGCAATGCCTGCACCGCTTCCAGATCCGCGCCCCAGCGCCGCACCTCGGCGAGCAGCATCACGAAAAGCGGTGTGGCATCGACGGTTCCGTAATAAACCTCCCCGCCGAGCACCTGGCCGCTGGCGGGACCGCGGCGGATCTCGTGCATTATCCGGCCCGGCTCCTCCTCGGTCAGCGGATCCACCCGCTGCCCCTGCATCTCGGCCAGCTGCTGCATGGTGCCCAGCGCCAGGCCGACATCCAGCGGCAACGCCATCCACGCGGTCAGCAGGCTGTCGCGGCCGAACAGGGTCATGAACCAGGGCGCACCCGCGGCGACGAAGGTGCGGCCCTCCCGGGTGTCGTCGTGGATGCGCAGTGCGCCCAGATCGCTCTCGGTGCGTTGCAGCACCGCGGTGAGCAGCGGATCGCCCGCGATGAGTTTGGTCGCGGTATCGCGCCACGCCTCGATCTTGCGGCCGGGTTCACTCGCTCCGTAGTGCTCGCCGGGCCGGATCGGCGGCCGGGCGCGTTGATTGGCCATCGTCGGCTGCGCGAGGATCTCGGTCCGCCAGCGCCCGCCGGGCGGCACCACCACCCGCCAGGACAGTGAACCGGGCAGCACCTGCGGCAGTTCCGAGGAGGTGACGGCCAGTCCGCGAGCACGATCGGCCCGGTCGGTGAACAGCAGTTCGTCATCGGTGACCAGGACCTCCGCCCGGCCGTGGCCGCCGCGGCCCTCCTTGACCGCGAACAGATCCATGAAATCGCCCTCGGCGTACAGTTCGAGCACGACGGCGGTGGGTTCGCGGCCGAGATTTTCCAGGGTGACCGTTTCACGCAGCCCGTCGGCGACCAACCGGTCGCGCACCACGAGCAGAGTGCTGTCGGCCGCACCGGCGCGCGGCGGGCGGCGCAACACGAATCGCGCGGTGAACGCCTCCGGGCTCAACACCGAGAGCGGTTCGGGCCGATGCCCGTCCACCCGCAGTTCCCAGCGGGACACCACCCGCGCGTCGCGATAGAACAGCCCGTGCGAGGTGCCGGGCTCGACATCGCCCACGCGATCGGACAGGCAGAACGTACTGCCCTCCACCAGCGTGATCGCACCACCCGCGCCACCGAGCGTGGTGGGTTCCCCAGCATTGAGCGGGCCGGGGCTCACGCGCTCGCACCCGTCGCCTCGTCCGGCGACATCGTCACCGGTCTGTACATCATCGGCTCGATCGTCATCACCATTCCGGACGGTTCCTCCCATTGCACCGGGAACAGCTGGCATCGCGCTTCGGACACTCCGGCGTCGGCCGCATCGAACCAGGTGGTCGCGCTGTGGCCGGACCGACTCAGGTCAACAAGCGTAGCCGGTCGCGGCGAAACCCACGACTTACCACGTGACGGGACGGTATGGCTCGGCAAACCTTTTCAGTACCGCTATCTGCGGCTGAGCCGCAGCGGATGCGGTCTGCCCGCCGGGCATCCAGTGCGGCCCACCCGGTGGATCCGTATGTCGTTGCCCGACGGGCGACAATCCGGTGCAACGCGGGTACACCCCGGTCGATCCGGGCCACGACGCGTTCGGCATCGAATTCGCTTTGCACGCGGGCCCGGCCTGGCAGTGGGCGCGCGCCGCCGCCGGGAATGTCGTGCGACGCGGCGCCGGTGCGGGCTCGGAGTGCACCGAACCGGTCTCGCCGTCCCGGTCCCGGTCGCGACCTGATGCGCAGCGGCAACCGGGTCGAGCTGCGGACGCATCCGTTCCGAAGCGGTGACGGGAGGACGAGGAATCCCCGACGTGGCTCGCCGGGCGACCAGCCGACCCGCTGACCTGCGCACCCGAGGCCTTCGGCTGCGCGGCCAGCGGGACACGGCCGATCACCGAATCGATGAAATCCCTTCTGCCCGAAGGGAATATCGCCGCCCCGCGGGTACTGGCGGAGAACCCGGCTCACTCCCGCAGGCCCAGTGCGACCGCGCTCTGGCGCACCTTGCCGCCCACGTAATCGGCGAAGCGCCGCTCGTGTGATCCGAACGGGTTGTCGTTGATCAGATACGTCCACGTCGAGGAGGGGCGCTCGACCCCCGCCGATTCGAGATCCACACCGTCCGCGGTGATCTCGGCCCGATCGAAGGCGTCCGCGGCACGGTCGTACACCGTGGTCAGGAAGGTGCCGAATTCCTCTACGGCGATACGGTGGAATTCGTCGATCGGCGTCTCGCGGCCAAGGGCGCGCAGGTGGATGCCCTCGCGCACATCGGCCAGATAGGACAGGTGTTCGCTCCAGCGCCGGTCGAGATGGTGCAGCACGATCAGCCGGGCGGCCTCGGCGGTGGCCTTCTCCCCCGCCGCCTTCACGGAACTCTCGTAGCGCTCGGCGCACAGCTCCCGAATTCGCTCGCCGCCCAGGCCTTCTCGCAACACCGCGGCACGATGCCGCAGCACCTCGTCACGCTGGATCGTGATCAGGTGGTGGTAGCGCCAGGTATTGCGGTGCGTCGCGAGATGTTCGCCCTCCGCGACCCGCTGGGCATGATCCATGGCGCGCTGCGCCTCCGGGTCGAGCACGCGGCCGTCCTCGTCGACCTTCCGGGGTTGCACCGGCCGGACGTGGTCCACCAGCACCTCGTCCTCGAGGCTGGTGAAGAACACCGAACTGCCCGGATCGCCCTGCCGGCCGGCCCGCCCGCGCAACTGGTCGTCCAGCCGCCCGGTGTGATACCGGCCCGCGCCCACCACGCACAATCCGCCGAGCTCGGCGACCCGCTCGTAATCCTCGCCGCCGACCGACCCCAGCCGGATGTCGGTGCCGCGGCCGGCCATCTGGGTGGAAATCGTCACGCGGCCGAATTCGCCTGCGCGCGCGATGATTGCGGCCTCCTCGGCATCGTTCTTGGCGTTGAGTACGACACCGCCGATACCCGCGTCGACCAGGGTGCGGGCGATCCGCTCGGATTCGGCCACACTCGCGGTGCCAAGCAGCACCGGGCGGCCCTGCTCGTGCACCGAGCGCACGTATTCGACGATGGCATCGAATTTCGCGTCCTCGGTGTGGAATTGCCGGTCGGGTTCGTCGGTGCGGACACACGGCACGTTGGTCGGGATCGCGCCGGTCTCCAGCCGGTAGAACTCCGCGAGCTGATCGGCTACCGCCACGGCCGTACCGCTCATTCCGCACACGGTGCGATAGCGGCCGATCAGTGCCTGCACCAGGATCGAATCCAGGATCGTCCCGGTCGGCGTGGTGTCCAGGCCCTCCTTGGCCTCCACCGCGGCGTGCAGTCCGTCCGGCCAGCGTTGCAGCCGCGCGACCCGGCCGCGCGCGGCGTTGATCAACTCCACCTTGCCGTCGCGGACGAGATAGTCCACGTCGCGGTGCAGCAGGGCGTGCGCGTGCAGCGCGAGCTGGATGCGGGTCAGCTGGTCGGCCCCTTCGACGGTGTAGAGATCCACATCGCCGAGCAGTTCCTGGACGCGGTCGATGCCGGCGTCGGTGAGGAAGACGTTGCGGCGGTCGCCGTCGGCCTCGTAGTGGACCGCTTCGACCAGCTCGCGCACGACGTGCGCGACATCGATGTCGTCGTGGCCGTGATCGATCGCGCCCGCCAGCACCAAGGGAACGGTGGCCTCGTCGATCAGGACCGAGTCGGCCTCGTCCACGATCACCACGTCCGGATCGGGCAGCACGATCTCGGCGGGGTCGGTGCACATCCGGTCGCGCAGGACGTCGAAGCCGACCTCGCTCACCGGCACATAGGTCACATCGCAGGCGTAGGCGTCCCTGCGTTGCCCCGGTTCGGTGTGCTGATCCACGAAGCCGACGGTCACGCCCAGCAGCCCGTACAGCTCGCCCATCCACTCCGCGTCGCGGCGGGCCAGGTAGTCGTTCACCGAGACCACGTGCACGCGACGTCCGCGCAGTGCGAATCCGGCCGCGGCAAGGGCGCCCGCCAGCGTCTTTCCCTCACCGGTGGCCATCTCGACGACGTATCCGCGCAGCAGCCCGACCACACCGAGCAACTGGGTGTCGAACGGACGCTCGCCCAGCGCCCGCCGCGCGGCCTCCCGCCCCAGCGCGCAGATCCGCGCCAGCTCATCGGCCTCGAACGGCCGGTCCGGGTCGGCGGGTATCTTCCCGGCCGCCTCGATCAGCCCCTCCGGGGACAGCTCCCGGAACTCGTCCTCGATTTCGCCCGCCGCTTCGACCACCGGCCGATACCGCAGCAGATCGGCACTGCCCGGCCGTTCGATGATCCGCCGAACCCGATCACCGATCCCCCGCAGCCACCCGCTTCCACGCTCGCCCGCCACCCGTACCTCCGTAGTCTCGGTCCGCAACCGACACTACTCACGTCCGCCGACATCGCCGACGGCCTCACCGCGATGCAGGGCCCGGCACAGTCCCGAACACGCCGGCGGCGCGCAACGCGCGCGGTGCGGGGCTCACCGGTCGTGGTCTCTGGGACGGGGAGTGCGAGTGTTGCCCGCGAGGGCGACGGTCCGGAGGAACACGACCGGACCGGCGCCGTGGTTGTGGTAGCCGTACGGGCGGTCGCTGCGCAGGCGGCCGGATTCGCCCGCGGCCATGGTCACCTCGACGCCGTCGGCGAGCACGCTGAGGTGGCCTCGGGTGACGTGGAACAGTTCGCAGGAACCGGGCGGGTCGGGCAGGCCGCGACAGCTGTCACCGGGAGACAGCGTCCAGGGCCACAGATCGGCGGTGCGCATTCCGGTCGTGGAGACCAGCAGATGCGCCGAGCTGCCCGCAGGCGAGGTCCAGATCAGCGAATTCTTTTCGGGCGGAACACGTTCCACGGCACTCCCGGCGGGCCCGGCATCGCCGATAGGCTCGGTGAACTCGGTGCCCGGGCTGCGGGCGATGCGGGTGACGGCGACGAGGCTGGGGTTCGCCTGGCCATGTTCGATCTGGGTGATCAGCCGTCGGCTGACTCCGGACAGATCGGCCAGATGCTGCACGGTCAGACCGCGATCGATACAGTTTCGAAAGGAAGGGTGCGCCCGGGAGCTGACAAGCCCGATTCCGGCGTAACACAGCCCTGACGGCTCATGTCGCCGCGAATCACCCGGCCGCCCCGAGTTCGCTACCTATGCCCCGAACGCAATACGGATGCCTCCACTTCCGCGATGTAGGTTAGGCTAACCATGATTCGATCGGCGAGGAGTGAGCGTGACCGGGGCAGAGATCACGACGTCACCGGACGCGTCACAGCGGGCCGCGGCGCACGCCTCGCGCATCCATCGGCGTCGCCTCGCGGGCTCGGTTGTATTGACCGTCGCGCTGTTCCTGGTCGCGCTGGCCAGTATCGCGCTCGGCGCTCGAACGATTCCGCCCGTGGACGCCTGGCACGCGGTGTTCGGGGCCGGTGGTAGCGCAG
Source organism: Nocardia sp. PLKS1-43 (assembly GCF_059510335.1). Classification (NCBI taxonomy): domain Bacteria; kingdom Bacillati; phylum Actinomycetota; class Actinomycetes; order Mycobacteriales; family Nocardiaceae; genus Nocardia; species Nocardia sp. PLKS1-43. Next base: position 163,027 of record NZ_JCAJZQ010000010.1, read on the forward strand.
ATGCGGAAGTCGTTCGGACACTGCGGATTCCGCGCACCGTGCTGGGTCTGGTCGTGGGCGTCGCGCTCGGACTGGCGGGGGCGCTGATCCAGGGGTACACCCGCAATCCGCTCGCCGACCCCGGACTGCTCGGATTGAACTCCGGGGCGGCGTTCATGGCCGTGCTGGCCATTCACGTCTTCGGACTGGCCACGCCGGGCGGTTACGTGTGGTTCGCACTGGCCGGATCGGCGATCGCGGGTGTGGCGGTTTTCGCCGTCGCGGCCCTGGGCACGCGTTCGGGAACCGCGAGTCCGCTGAGCCTGGCCCTCGCCGGCGCCGCGGTGACCTTCCTGCTTCAAGCGCTGACCAACGCGCTGGTCCTGACCGACACCGCGACGCTGGACACCTACCGGTTCTGGGTGGTCGGTTCGACGGCCGGACGCGGATTCGACGTATTTCTCGACGTGTTGCCGTTCCTGGCGGCCGGTGTGCTCATCGCGCTGTTCGCGGGCCGCGGCCTCAACGCACTGGGTCTCGGCGACGATGTGGCGCGAGCGCTCGGCATCAACGTCGGGCTCGCCAAGGGCGCCGGGCTGGTCGCGGTCGTCCTGCTCTCGGGCGCGGCGACCGCGGCGTGCGGGCCGATTGCCTTCGTGGGACTGGTCGTTCCGCACATCGCGCGCGCGATCACCGGACCGGACCACCGCTGGCTGCTGCCGTATTCCGGTCTGCTGGGCGGGATTGCGCTGCTCGCGGCCGACACCGTCGGGCGGCTGATCGCCCGGCCGGGTGAGGTACAGGCGGGCATCACCCTCGCGATCTGCGGTGCGCCGGTGTTCATCGCGCTGGTTCGCCGGGGGAAGGCGGTGACGTCGTGACCGAGATTCCGCCCGCGGCGGTTGCGGCACCGGACGCGAAAGACGTTCTCCCGCAACAACTCGAACGCCCCGTCATCCGGATCGGGCCGATATCGGCGGTACGCCGCCCCGCGATGGTTGTCGCCGTGCTGACCCTGGCGGTGGTCCTCGTCGTGCTGGCGGTACTCGACGTATGGCTGGGCGGCGACCCGATTCCGTTGCCGCAGTTGCTGAACGCGCTGTCCGGCGGCGGAACCGGCGCGCAACGGTTCATCGTCCGGGAGTTGCGGATGCCGCGCACCGCGACGGCCCTGATCGTCGGCGCCGCACTGGGTTCGGCGGGTGCGATCACCCAGTCGGTGCTGCGCAATCCGCTGGCCGCACCGGATCTGCTCGGGATCACCGCGGGAGCGAGTTTGGCCGCCACCGCCGCGACCGTGACCGGCGGTGCGTTCGCCGCGAGCGTTTACGGCATCCCGTTCGCCGCGCTGCTCGGCGGTCTGATCACCGCCGCCGCGATCTATCTGTTCGCCTGGCGTGGCGCTGAGGTCGCGGGATTTCGCCTGGTACTCATCGGCATCGGCGTCAACGCGATGTTGGTCGCGGGCGTCGGCTGGCTTCTGGTCTCGGCGCAGATCCAGGACGTCGGCAAGGCGCAGGTGTGGCTCAACGGGTCGCTCGACGACACCAGCTGGGCCCGGTTCTGGCCCACCGCAACGGCTTTCGTGATCGCTCTGACCATCGCCCTCGCCACGGCGCGATCGCTGGCGGCACTGCGCTTCGGCCCCGATATCGCACGGTCGCTGGGTGTCCGGGTGCGCTGGTCGCAGGCATTGCTGCTGACCGCCGCCGCCGCGCTGGCGGCACTGGCGACCTCGGCCTGCGGTCCCATCGCCTTCGTCGCGCTCGCGGCTCCGCAGATCGCGCGCCGGATCACCGGTGCGGCGGGTGAGCCGTTGTTCGGTTCTGCGCTGACCGGCGCGGTATCGGTGACCGGCAGCGACCTGCTCGCGCGCGCGATATTTCCCGGCAACCTGCCCGTCGGCGTCGTGACCGCCGGATTCGGCGGTTGCTACCTGTTGTATTCGCTCGTCCGCAGCAATCGGAAGGCATCGTTGTGACGGCCCAGCTCCGCGCCGAGGAGATCACCCTCGGCTACGGCGACCGCATCGTCCTGGACAAGCTCAGCCTGGATGTGCCGCCGGGACAGGTGACCACGATCATCGGTCCCAACGGCTGCGGGAAATCGACGCTGCTGCGCGCGCTGGGCAGGCTGCTGAAGCCGTCGGCCGGACGAATAGTGTTGAACGGCAAGCCTATTGCAGGACTGCGAGCCAGGGATGTGGCGCGCACGATCGCGATGCTTCCGCAGACGCCGATCGCACCGGACGGCCTGACCGTCGCCGATCTGGTCGCGCGCGGCCGGCACCCGCATCAGTCCTGGCTGCGCCAGTGGTCGGCCGACGACCGAGCCGAGGTCGCCGCGGCCCTGGCCCGGACCGGGATCGCGGAACTGGCCGATCGTCCGGTCGAACAGCTCTCCGGCGGGCAGCGCCAGCGGGCCTGGATCTCGATGGCGCTCGCGCAGGGCACCGACATACTGCTGCTGGACGAGCCTACCACCTACCTCGACCTCGCCCATGCCGTCGAGGTGCTGGACCTGGTCGACCAGCTGTCCGTCGAGTTGGGCCGCACCGTGGTGATGGTGCTGCACGATTTGAATCTCGCCGTGCGCTACAGCGATCGGCTGGTGGTGATGGCGGACGGACGGATCGCCGCGTCCGGCCCGCCGCAGGAGGTCATCGATATCGACCTGCTGCGCACGGTCTTCCATCTCGACGCGCAGGTGATCGAGGACCCGGTGTCCGGGCGGCCGCTGATCGTCCCGGTCGGGCGCAGTCGTAACGTCGCACGGTCACAGCGCCACGATCGGGACGATCCGGTTCACAGGCCCGCTTTCCCGGTTGCCCAGTAGGGCTTGGTGGTGATCGATTTGCGCGATAATTCGGTGCGGTCCAACAGGATTCGGCGCTGTCGCTGGATCGATCGGGCGTGACCGAACAGCCAGGCCGCGTCGTAACGCGCCGAGGTCGAGGCGGTCGATTCGATCCAGTCGGCGACCGCGTCGCCGGGCACGGCCGCCGCGGGCAGGACATCGATTCCCGGCAGCAGGTCCGCGAGCGCTGCGCGGTCCTCGGCGGGCACCTCCACCGCGCCGCCTGCGGCGCCGTTCGCGTTCTGCCTGGCGGCGAGGCCGTGGATCGCGCCGACGGCGGATCCGTCGCCCAGATAGAGGTGCCGGTCGCCGAGCCGCTTCGGCGCGGGCGTGTTCATCCCCAGCGCGATCACCTCGTCGCCGGTGGTCAATGCGGCGGCCCAACGACTGCCGGGACCGTCGACGCCCAGATGGAACAGCACCGAGATCGCCGTGCCCGCGTCGTCGACGGTCATCACCGAATAGTGGCGGAAGGTGTTGCTGTCGATCCGGAACTGCACCTCCTGGCCCGCCTTCCAGCCCGATTTCAGCGGCTCGACTCGCAGGTCGACGCGGCGGAAGTTCGGCGAAACCTGTTCGGTCGACGCGATACTCGCGCGATAGCCGAAAGACTTCTCGGTGAGGGTAGCCAGCAATCCGGGCATGGACGGCATGAGTTTCCTCCTGGTGACCGGGCGTCACTGCACGCCACGACGTTTGAGCTAAGCTTAGCCTAACCAAAGATCGCGAACGGCACTACGGCACTGTTGCCGCATTCCCGAGATGCGACAACTCGTGACCACGAGGGAGTTTCCATGGTAGCCAACGACGCTGGACATCGCGTCGCTACATTGACAGCGCAGGTACGCGGGCCCGTCACCGTCGCCGCGGTCGCCGAATCGCTGGCCGCCGCGCTCGCGGTCGTCCCGGTCATCGCCACGGTGAACATCGCCGGACTCGTCCTGGGCGGCGGCGCCTCGCACACCCGGCTGTGGGTCTGGGTGCTGGTCGCGGCGGCAGCGCTGGTACTGGGTGCGTTGTGCAGTATCGCGTCCTCGATCGTCGCGCATCGCGCCGACGCCGATCTGGGCCTGTCGCTGCGCATGCGGCTGGCCCGGCACCTGGCCCGGCTCCCCCTGGGCTGGTATTCCTCCGACGCCGCGGGCAAGACCAAGGCCGTAGTCCAGGACGATGTCGCGGGCCTGCACGAGGAGATCGCCCACCGCAAGCCCGAACTCGCCGGATCCGTGGTCGCCGGAATCGCCGTGGTCGTGTATCTCTTCGTGCTGGACTGGCGGCCGGCGCTGGCCGTGGTCGTCCTGGTCACCATCGCTCAGCTGGTCCGAAACTTCTTGACCCGCAAGATTATTCCCGCATACGGGACGGTGGCGGGCGCTTCGGCGCAGATGGGCTCGGCGGCGGTGGAACTCGTCCAGGGCATCACCGTGTCCAAGGTGTTCCACCGCGCCGACGAGGACGACGAGGCCACACCGGATACCGCCTACGGCGCCCACGCGCGGTTCCGGCGCGCGGCCGCCGACTACGCCGACGCCGACGAGAGTCTCACCGACAACATCGCGACCCTGCGCGCGTGCACCCGCGCCACCGTCGCGCCGGGCACCGTCGCGCTGATCGTGCTGGCCCTGGCGACGCTGCTGCTGGCGACGTGGGATGCCAAGCCGGTCAACATCATCGCGTTCCTGCTGCTGGGACTGACGTTGTTCGATGTCACCACTCCGCTGTACCTGCACCTGATCCTGCCCAAGCTCGGCATCGGCGCGCCCATGCCGGACAAGGCGCAGGCGATGGCCCAGCGGATCGGGCAGATCCTGGACGTTCCGGAGATGCGCGAGCCCGCCGCGCCCGCGACGCTGCCCGAGGCCGAAGGCGCCCGGCGGGTCTCGATGAAGAACGTGAGCTTCTCCTATGACGGGCAGCGCACGGTCCTGCGCGGCCTGGATCTGGAACTCGCGCCCGGCACCATGACCGCGCTGGTCGGTCCCTCGGGTGCGGGCAAGTCCACCGTCGGTCAGCTGCTCGCGCGGTTCTACGATCCGACCGAGGGCAGTATCGAGATCGACGGGGTGCCGATCTCGACCCTGGACGCCCGGCGACTCTACGGCACAGTGGGTTTCGTCTTCCAGGACGTCGCGCTGCTGCGCGCGACCGTGCGGGACAACATCGCCCTCGCCCGACCCGACGCCTCCGCGCAGGACATCGAGCGCGTAGCCCGGGCCGCCCAGATCCACGACCGCATCCTGTCGCTGCCGAACGGCTACGACACCGTCCTCGGCGAGGATGCCGCCCTGTCCGGCGGTGAACGCCAGCGCCTGAGCATCGCGCGGACGCTGCTGGCCGACACCCCGGTACTCGTCCTGGACGAGGCGACCGCCTACGCGGACCCGGAATCCGAAGCGGCCGTTCAGGATGCGCTCTCGGAGCTGGCTCGCGGACGCACTCTGCTGGTCATCGCACACCGCCTGCACACGGTCGTGCACGCCGATCAGATCGCGGTGCTGGTCGACGGCGCGGTGGCCGAACGCGGCACCCACCAGGAATTGCTCGACGCCGCAGGCGAATACGCGAAGCTGTGGCAGCTGCAGACCACCACGATCGGAGCCCGCGCATGATCGCCCTTCTCGACAAGATCTTCGGTGAGGCCGCGCGGCGGCCCGTCCGGCTGCTCATCGCCGCCAGCGCCGCGAACGCGGTCCTCGAGGGAGCCGCTGTGGCACTGTGCGTTCCGGTGCTGCTCGCGCTGCTGCGCCGGGACGCCGGCACGGCGGGGTGGTGGCTGATCCCGCTGACCGTCGTGGTCGCGGGCTACTGGGTGGTCAACGCGGTCATGGAACATCTCGGCACGCATGTGGCCGCGACGCTGCGGCGCGAACTGTTCGCCCGGCTGGCCGACAAGATCATCGCGTTGCCGCTGGGCTGGTTCGACTCGGCCAGCGCCGGATCGGTGACCGCGCTGGTGACCGGCGGCTCACAGGCGCCGCTGGGAATCGTCATGGCGCTGAAGACGATTGCCGAGACGGTGATCCCGCCGGTGATCATCCTGGTGGTCCTGCTGTTCCTGGATTGGCCGGTGGCCGTGGCGGTGCTGATCGTGGTCCCGCTGCTGTGGGCGCTGCAACGCGCCGTCGCCCGGCCGATCGCGCGGGCGGACGCGGACGAGGCCGCAGCGGTCGCGGAGGCCAACGCCCGGCTGATCGAGTTCGCGCAGACCCAGCCGGTGCTGCGTGCGAGCGGCCGCGAGGACCGGGGCCTCGGCGAGTTGTCCACAGCCCTGCACAACCGGCACGCGACGACGAACAAGCAGATCCTGCGGGCCACGGCCGGACTCAACGTCGGCGAACTGAGCGTGCAGCTCGGCTTCGTGATCGTGCTCGCGGTCACGGTCGTGATCGGCAGCGGCGCATGGCATCTGGGACCGAACGATCTCGCGCGGCTGATCACCGCCGCGGCCTTCGGCATCTGGGCGCTGCGCCCGATCGGCAAGATCTCCACGGCGCTGCTGATGCTCGGCGGTTCGGCCGCCGCACTGGGCCGCATCGATGCCCTGCTGTCGCATCCCGAACTGCCCGAACCGGATTCCTCGGCGAAGGCGACGAGCACGGGCAACGCGATCGAATTGCGTGACGTGCGTTTCGGCTACCGCGAGGACGTCGATGTGCTCACCGGGGTGAACATCACCGTGCCCGCGGGCAGCACGACCGCACTGGTCGGCCCGTCCGGTTCCGGCAAGACCACCATCGTGAACCTGGTGGCCCGCTTCTGGGACGTGAGTTCGGGCAGCGTGCGGGTCGACGGCGTGGATGTGCGGGACCTGCGTAGCGAGGACCTGATGGACCGAATCGCAGTGGTGCCGCAGGACGTCTACCTCTTCGACGACACCCTCGAGGCCAATATCCGCGTCGGCAAGCCGGACGCTACCGAGGCCGAGGTCCGCCGGGCCGCGAGTGCGGCCCAGGTCGATTCCATCGTCGAACGCCTGCCGCAAGGCTGGCAGAATCCGGTCGGCGCGGGCGGGAACATCCTGTCCGGCGGTGAGCGGCAACGGGTTTCGATCGCACGAGCGCTGCTCAAGGACGCACCAATCGTCCTGCTGGACGAGGCGTCCTCGGCCCTGGACGCTCGGAACGAGGCCGCGATCGCCGCGGCCCTGGGCGAACTTGGGCAAGGCCGGACCCTGCTCATCATCGCCCATCAGCTCTCCACCATCGCCGACGCCGATCACGTGGTGTACCTGCGGGATGGCCAGGTCGTCGAATCCGGTTCGCACACCGAGCTTTTCGCCGCGGACGGCGAGTACGCCCGGTTCTGGCGCGAACAGCAGCGGGCCAGGTCGTGGCGGCTGCGCTCGCACGCCTGACGATCTTTACCTGAACGGGTGACCATTATAGGATTGCCTTACCTAAGTAACTTTGCTGAGAGGTTCTGCACTCCATGGCTTCACCGACAACACCGCGTCAGCGGACGCGCCCGATTCTCCGGCGAGTGACCGCGATATCCCTCGCCGCGGGCGCGATCGCGTTCGCCGCGGGGTGCGGCAATTCGGACTCGGATTCGACCTCGTCGAGCACGTCCACCGCCTATCAGGCGGTCACCGTCGAGCACGCCTTCGGGCGGACCGTCGTGACCCACAAGCCGACTCGCATCGTGGCGCTCTCCCCGACCTTCACCGATGCGCTCGTCGCACTGGGCACCAAACCCGCGGGCTACGTGCCCAACCCGCTGACCAATGCGGATTATGCCTGGGACCAAGGGAATTCGAACCTCGCGGGGGTCACCAAGCTGGCTCTCGGACCGGGCGGGACGGTACCCGAGGAGAAGATCGCCGCGCTGGCGCCCGATCTGATCCTCGGCGGCGGACTCATCCTGTCCAAGGACGAATACGACAAGCTCAGCAAGCTCGCGCCGACCATCCCCGCACTGAAGGCCGGTGCGCTGGACAACTGGCAGGACGACACCACGCTGGTCGGCAAGCTGCTCGGCCGCCAGGCCGACGCCCAGCCGGTCATCGACGCAAGCGCCAAGGCGCTGGCCGACGCCGCGAGCAAGTACCCGAAGCTGGCCGGAAAGACGTTCTCGGTCAGCCTCTTCGTCGACCCGACGAATATCGAGGTCATCACCAATCCGGATGACAACGCCAACAAATTCTTCGAATCGCTGGGCATGAAGCTGCCGGACTCGCTGCGCGGTTTGTCCGGCGGTCTCGGCGGCCTGAACGGCAAGATCAGCATGGAACGCCTCGACCTGCTCGATTCGGACCTGCTGTCGATCGGATACATGACGCCCGGCGCGGCCGGACAACTCGAGAATCAGGCCCTGCTCGAGCAACTGCCCGCCGTCCAGCACGGCACCTATCTGGCTACCGACGCGGACGTCAGTGCGGCTCTTCGGCTTCCGACCGCCCGCACCACAGCCTGGTTGCTGACCCGATTCGACGGAGTATTCGCGAAACTCTGAACTCGCCATAGTGACAGCGCCGCAATGATTCTCGTCGCGGCGCGATCGGCGCGCGCCCTGGGGCGAGTCGCGTATTCGCTTGCGCCGCAAGCTATTCCCTGGTGTGAAAGCACACAAGGACTCGACGCCGATGATGCAAATTGTTAAGGTAGCCTTGCCTCACTAAGGGTTCCCTTAGACGGTTCTATCCGTACTGGGTTCCTGTGACCGAAGGGATAGAGAGAACGTGGGCACTGTCCACCGGCCACTGCCGGACCTCCCAGACACCACCGATCCGAACGCCGTCGTCGTCGCGTTCGCCTCGAATCCGGCATTTCGCGCCGCGGAATGGAGCGAACTCACCACACCCGGCAACCCGTACCGCAGGCCGGTGCGGCCCGACGATCTGGCCTGGGTCAAATACCACGACACGATGCCGCCGGAAAAGGCGCTGCGCCTGAGCGCCCTGCTCGGACACCGCATGCTGCGCAACATCTACGACCTCGAGTCCACCCTCGTCGCGCCCGCCGACGGCGTCGACACGGTCCGCCGGGACCGAGCCGATTTCTACAGCCGGGACAACCGCGTGCGGTCCGCGCTGGCGCGTCCGGTCCTGGAACGTCACCTGTTCGACTTCCTCGACGACGCCGTCGAGACCGGGCAGACCTCCGTCGCTGATGCGCTGGAACTGGTGCGAACCACCGCCCGGGAACTGTCGCAGAGCGGGCCGGAGGCCGTACATCTCATCGAAACGCTCACTGGCGCAAGAGAAGCCGCCGTCTTCGTGACCATGCAGTACCACGGCTTCATCCCCGCCGTGCGCGAGGCGCTCGGCCGCACGGGAATCGGCGAGTATCCGCGTCACCTCGGCGATCTGCAAACCGCGCTGCTGGGCTCCTATCAGCAGTGGATCTCACTGCGCGCCGCCTATCGTGACCTGCTGGAGGCCGCGAATCTGACCCAGACCCCGGGCGGGCACTGGCAGCTGCTGCTGGGCACCTCTCTCGCGCGGGGCAATCATCTGCTGTCACTGGCAGCCGACCCGGGCCGGTTGCCCGAACTCGTTGGCGCGGCGGCATTTTCACATCTGGCCGGACAGCGTGACACCGCCGCGCTGCGGCCGATCCTCGAGCGCGGCCTGCCTGCCGAGACGAATCCGGCCGGCTTCGACCTCGGCGTCGGCTGGTCGGTGGACCTCGGCGAATTCCTGCCCGGCGTCCTCGACGCGCTGGTGACCTCCTACGGCCAGGACGCGCCGCAGGCTTTCCGGCGCGGGTTCACCGCCGCCCAGCGCCTGCACCAATTGTGGCATCAGGACCTGGCCGCCCAGCTGAGCTGGGCCGATCAGATCGAGCTGCATCAGGAGTACGCCGAGAAGATCGCCCGCTACCTCGAGGACAACAACATCGTCGTCGATCTGGACACCTTCGTGGAGAGCGAGGAGGAGACCTCGACCACGCATGTGCACAACGAGCATCGCCTGGTGATGATCGAGGAGGGGCAGATGCACTTCTGGAACAACGCCACCCACAAGATCGAATTGCGCACCGGCGACAAGATTCTCATTCCGGTATCGCGGCTGCACGGCTCCACCGTGTTGTCCGGCGTGTGCACGTACCACCAACCCGTCATTCCCGATGATTTATTGCGGAAGATCATCTGATGGAGAGCGAAAGCGACCCCGGCCCAACAGGTTCCGACGCTCTTCGCCGCATGACATTCGGCCCGCTACCCGAATGGGGTATCAAACACGGCACCGAATTGCTGGACCTGATCGGACTGCCCGAGAACGGTTTTCCGTGCACATTCGCGGTGCGTGGCGCACTGACCGAAGGGTTGCGCTTCGGATTCATCGACGAACTCTACGATCCGGGCGCACGCGAGGAACTCCGCGTCATTCTCCGGCGATATCTCGGGATGTACAAAACCATTTCGCGGGAGACGTCGCTGATCGTCTTCTTCCAGACCAGGGAGCCCGACGATACGTTGTCCGGATACTACCGGACGTTCTGGGACATCCTGCAGGACCTGCACGACGGCGACCCGGTCCGGTGGCCCGAGGACATTCCGCCCGAGACCGATGATCCCATGTGGGAGTATGTGTTCGAGGGCACCCCGATGTTCGTGGTCTGCAGCAATCCGGCACACGTGCGCCGCCGCAGCCGGTACAGCCCGATCTTCTACATCACCTTCCAACCGCAATGGGTGTTCGAGAACATCAAACCGGACACCAGAGCGGGACAGTTGGCGCGCAAGCGGATCCGGAAGCGATTGGTCGCGTTCGACGACGGCCTCGACCCCTCCCCGGTGCTGGGTAATTACGGCGATCCGGACAACCGGGAATGGCGGCAGTACTTCCTTCCCGACGACAACGAATCGGGCACGCCCACCGGCGGCTGCCCGTTCCTGCACCGCATGCGGCAGCAGCCACCGTCTTCCGATTGAGCGGCTCATCGGATCGACTACCGCACACATCTCGACGGAAGAAGAAATACGATGTCCGACAAGCCGAACTGTGACGATCTGTTACGCAGATTGGTCGGTGAAGCGATGGGGGCCGACGCCGAATTCCTGGACGCCGACGCCAATCTCATGGCGCTGGGCCTGGATTCGGTACGGGTGATGAAGATTTCGGGTCTGCTCAAACGGGAGGGGATCAGGCTCAGGTTCGCCGAGATGATGTCCGAGCCGACGCTGGGGGCGTGGCTGCGACTGACCGGAGCCACCGCATCGGACGCGTCATGACCGGATCGATGGACGAGAAGCCGGTCGGCACGGACGCCGTCGCCGTGGTCGGCATGGCGCTGCGGACGGCGGGAGCGCAGACGCCCGAACAGTTCTGGGCGTTGCTGCGCGAGGGCCGCGAGGCCCTGACCACCTTCACCGACGAACAACTGCGCGGGTCCGGCCTCGGCGAGGCCGAGCTGGCCGATCCGGCTTTGGTTCGCACCCGCCCGGTGCTCGACGGCATCGAACAGTTCGATCCGGGTCGTTTCGGTCTCACCCCGCGCGAGGCCGAAACGACCGACCCGCAATTGCGGCTGCTGCTCGAATGTGCCAGTGAGACACTGGAATCCGCGGCGATCGACCCGGCCCGATTCGATGGGGCGATCAGCGTATTCGCCGGCTCCGGCCCGGATTCGTACTATCAGCACCACCTGCTCCCGCGCGAGCGCCGCGACCCGGCCGCGCGGATGGACCATCTGCTCGGCAACAGCAAGGATTTCCTCGCCGCGCGCATCGCCTGGTCGCTGGGATTGCGCGGTCCGGCGGTGAACGTGCAGGCTGGATGCGCGACCTCGCTGGTCGCGGTGCACCTGGCCGCGCAGAGCCTGCTGGCGGGTGAATCCGATCTGGCCCTGGCCGGTGGCGCGACGGTCTACGTGCCCCAGTACACCGGCTATCGGTACCGCGAGGGCGGGATCAACTCTGCCGATGGACATTGCCGCGCCTTCTCCGCCGACGCCGACGGCACCACCCCCGGCGACGGCGTCGCGGTGCTGGCGCTGCGGCGGCTGGCCGACGCCATCGCCGACGGCGATCCCATCCTCGGCGTCCTGGAATCCACGGCGGTGAACAACGACGGCGCGGGCAAGGCCGGATTCGCCGCACCCGACGCCGGTGCGCAGGCCGAGGCGGTCGCCGAGGCGCTGAGCGTGGCGGGCATCAAGGCCGACGACCTGGACTACCTCGAAACCCACGGCACCGGAACGGCACTCGGCGACGAGATCGAAATCGCCGCCCTCACCGAAGGTTTCGAGGGTCTGCTGCGCGATCGCGGTCACCGCGTGTGGATCGGCACGCACAAACCCAATATCGGCGATACCTGGGCCGCCGCGGGCGCTCTGGGCGTGGCCAAGGTGCTGCTTTCGCTCACCCACGGCGAACTGCCGCCGAGCATCAACTGCTCACCGCTCAATCCGCGCATCGACTTCGACGCCACCCCGTTCGCGGTCAATCCCGCCCTGCGGCCCTGGCCGGAGCACGAGTCCGGGCGTCCGCGACGAGCGGGCGTGCACGTCTTCGGGTTGGGCGGCACCAATGCCCACGCCGTACTCGCGCAGGCCCCGCGCCGCGCACCGGGGGCACCGCCGCGGGCCGCGGAACTGTTGATGATATCCGCCCGAAGTGCCGCCCAGTTGCGCGAGGTGCGCCACGAGCTGGCCGATCACCTTGCCGCACAACCCCATACGGATTTGCGGGCGTTCGCGTGGACGTTGCAGTCCGGTCGGCAGTTCCATCCGGTGCGGGCCGCGTTCATCGTCACCGACACCGCCGATGCCGAACGCGTACTGCGCGAGGAATCGTACGAATCCTCGAATTTCACCGTGTCCGCGGCGGACGCACCGGCAGCGGACGCCTCGGCCGGCATCGACCTCGACAACCTCGGCGGCGAGGAATATCTCGCGACGCTGCGCACCGTCGGCCGGTCCTGGCTCGACGATCGCCCCGATCACGACCCGGCCGTCCTGCGCGGCGCGCACACCCCGGTCCGGCTGGCTCTGCCGGGTCACCCGTACCTGCGCCAACGTTGCTGGGCGGCGCCACCGCAGGAGGCCGAAAGTCCCAGCGCCACGGGCATTCCCGAGCTGCCCCGGCAGCTCGACACGATCGCCCCCGAAACCGCCCATCCCCGCCCGATCACCATGGCGCCCTACGTCGAGCCCCGCTCGGCGACCGAGACCACCGTGACGCGAATCTGGGCGCGGGAGTTCGGCTTCGACCGGATCGGCGCACACGACGAATTCTTCGATCTGGGCGGTCATTCGCTGCTGGCCGCGCGCATCGTCGACCGCTTGCGCGAAACCTGCGCCGTGGACCTGTCGATTCGCGAACTGCTCTCGGAGGCAGCCACTCCCGCGCGGCTGGCAGCGCTGATCGATGCTCGCGATCGGATCGAGACCGCCGACGGCACGCACACCTGGCAGCCAGGCGCGCACATACCGCTCAGCGCCGCACAGCGGCGGATGTGGCTGTTCATGCGGCTCTACCCGGCCTCGAGTGCGTACAACATCGGATTCCCGATGCGGCTGCGCGGCGCCGTCGACGTCGAGGCGCTGCGGCGGGCGGCCAAAGGGCTGCTGGCCAGGCACGCCGCGTTGCGCACCCGATTCGTGGTGCACGAGAACGCCCCGTTCACCGTCGTCGGCGAAGTGGACGACACGCTCGACATCCTGACCGTTCGCGACCGCGACGACACCACCGCCGAACAATGGATCGCCGAGGTGGACGCGGCTCCGTTCGACCTGAGCGCCGGCCCGCTGGTGCGGCTGGCCTTCGCACCCGCCGAGAATCCCGATGGGCCGCACCTGATGCTGCTGTGCGCGCACCACAGCATCGCCGACGGTATGAGCGTGGCCGTTCTGCACGCCGAACTCGCCGAGCTGTACGCGGCCGATCTCGAGGCGCGCGCGGCGCGGCTGCCCGCCCGGGTGGCGCAGTTCCCCGAACTCGTGTTGCGGCGCGAGGATCCGGCGCGGCGATCCGAACGCGCTGCGGCACTGGACTATTGGCGAGAACGTCTCGCGGGTGAGCCCGCCGTGCTCGATCTGCCCGCCGATCGCCCGCGTCCGGATACGCCCACCTTCGCCGGGCACGCGAGAACTTTCGACCTCGCCGCCGGACCCTCGGCCGCGCTGCGCGAACTCGCCCGAAGCCGGCACGCGAGCACCTTCGCACTCGTCACCGCCGCCTTCATCACGGTGCTGCACCGCCTGACCGGGCAGACCGACATCCTGACCGGCACCGTCACCCACGGTCGCCTGGACGCGGCCGAACGCGATGCGGTCGGCTGCTTCGCCGATACCGTCCTGCTGCGCGAGCGCATCACACCCGACCTCACCTTCGCCGCCCTGCTCGCGCGGGTGCGCGACACCATCGGCGAAGCGCTGGCGCACCAGTCGGTGGCCTTCGACGAACTGATCGCGGAGCTGGGCTGGGATGCCACCGCCAACCGGACGCCGATCCCGCAGGCCATGGTGATCGGCCAGCAGCCGGTGCGACCGCTGCGCATGGGCGGCGTGGCCGGCGAGCCGATCGTCGACCGGGTCGACACGGCGCGATTCGATCTGGTGTGCAACGTCTGGGAGGAGGAGGGCCGCATTCGAGGCGCGGTGACCGGCGCGCTGGACATCCTCGCGGTCGAAACCATCGCACGCATCGCCGAGGCGATCACCGCGGCGTTGGAACACCTTGCCGCCGAACCGGATTCGCCGCTCGCCGAGGTGTCGATCGTCCCGGCGTCCCAGCGTGAACTGCTGTACACGGGATGGACCGGTGCGGCACATCCGGATTCGGCCGATGTGTCGCGTACCGGAATTCCGCGCGGCGCTCGCCCGCCGGCGGTGCCCGAACTGGTACTCCGAGCGGCGCGGCGCGATCCGGCGGCGATCGCCATCACCACCGATGCGGGCTCGATCAGCTACGGCGAACTGCTCGCGGCCTCCGAACGCCTGGCCCGCAGACTGTTGGACGCGGGCGTGACGCGCGAGCAGATCGTCGCGGTATCGCTACCGCGCGGTATCGACTACGTCGTCTCGCTGCTCGGGGTGATGCGCGCGGGCGCGGCATTCGTGCCGGTGGAGCAGGCTTGGCCCGCCGAACGCCGCCGGCAGGTGCTCGCGCAGGCCGGGGTATCCCTGATGATCGCCGACCCCGAGGCGACTCAGACTGTGCCACAGGGTATTTCGGTGATCGATATCCGGGCTGAGGACGAACCGGGTCCGCATCCGCTGCCCGCGGTGGATCCCGAACAGCTCGCCTACGTGATGTTCACCTCCGGCTCGACCGGAACCCCCAAGGGCGTGATGATCCGGCACGGCGCCATCGGTTACCGGCTGCGCTGGCAGCAGGGCCTGCTGGACTTCGGCCCATCGGACGCCGTGCTGTTCAAGGCTCCGCTGGGCTTCGACATCTCGATCAACGAGATCTTCCTGCCGCTGGCGGTCGGCGGCAGGCTCGCCGTCGTGACGCCCGGACGCGAGGCCGATATCGGGCATCTGCTGGAGGTGATCGAGCGTGACAAGGTCACCTTCTTCTACGTCGTGGCCTCGATGCTCGATCTGATCCTCGACCGCCGCGACAGTGCCACCCGCGCCCGGTCGCTTCGCTATGTGTGGTGTGGCGGTGAGGCTTTGACCGACGAGTTGTACCGGCGATTCGCCGCCGACTTCCCCGAGGCGACCATGTTCCACGGGTACGGCCCGGCCGAGGCGACCATCGGAGTGGCGTGCCGCCGGTACACGCCCTCGGGCGGATCGGGCGGCGCGGTCACCATGGGGACACCCAACCCCGGTGCGCGCGTGTACGTTCTGGATCGCCGGATGCGTCCGGTCCCCGCCGGAATGCCGGGCGAGTTGTACATCGGCGGTCTGCCGCTGGGGCGCGGCTATGTCAACGCGCCCGCCCGCACGGCGGAATCCTTTGTCGCGGATGTTGTTTCCGGACTGCCCGGCACGCGTCTCTACCGGACCGGCGATCTGGCGAAGTTCACCGCGTCCGGCGAACTGCAGTTCTGCGGCCGCGTCGATCACCAGGTCAAGGTGCACGGGCACCGGGTGGAACTGCCGGAACTCGAAGCGGTGGCGCTGCGTCACCCGGATGTGCGCCGCGCCGCGGTGGTCCTGGATTCCGACGGCGAACTCGCGGCGTTCTGTCAGCCCGAGGACGGCGCGCGGTGCGATGTGAGCACGCTGCGGCAGTGGTTCACCCGGTGGGTTCCGGCCTTCATGGTTCCGCGCGGTATCACCGTGCTGGACCGGATCCCGCTCACCGACGCGGGCAAGGTCGACCGAAAAGGTCTGGCCGCCTTGGCCGTTCCCCCGCCGGATGATACCGCCGACCGGGTCGCGCCCAGCGGTGATACCGAACTGAGGCTGGCCCGGATCTGGTGCGAGGTGCTCGGTGTCGACTCGGTCGGATCGAATCGCAACTTCTTCGAACTCGGCGGCCATTCCATGGCCATGGTGCGCGTGCAGAACCTGATCGACGCCGAGTTCGGCACCGAGATCGCGCTGTTGGAGTTGTTCGAGCACACCACGATCGGCCGGCTCGCCACCCATCTGGACGAGCAGCGCGCCGGCGAGGCCGGTGTGTCCGGCGCGCCGGCCCGGGTGGACAGCGACGCCGTCGCCGCGGCCCGGCGACGTGCCGAGGCGGCCAAGACCGCGCAGCGAGCTGCCGCCGCACGCCGAAGGAACGGGAAATGACGACCGAACGCTACGAGCCGTTTCCGCTGACGGATACTCAACGTGCCTACCTGATCGGCCGCGGTGACTTCTATCCGCTCGGAAACGTCTCCACGCACGCGTATCTCGAATACCGCTGCGTTATCGACCCGGACCGGTTCGCCGCGGCGTGGGCGCGCGTGGTGGACCGGCACGACATGTTGCGCGCGGTGGTGGATCCGCGCACCGCCACCCAGCGCGTCCTGGCCGAGGTGCCCGATTCCGGTCTGGCCGTGCGTGATCTGCGCGGACTCGACGAGTCGGCCGCCGCGGCGGAACTCGCGGCCATCCGCGACACGATGGCGCACGAGGTGCGCGCCTGCGACCGGTATCCGATCTTCGGCATGGCGTTGTCGCTGCTGGCCGATACCGAGCGGGAGCACGAGGCGCGTGCCCGATTGCACGTCGGTATCGACGGATTGACGCTGGACTACGCGAGTTGGCATGTGCTACTGCGTGATCTGTCGATCTACTACGACGATCCCGGCGCCGAACCGCCGGCCCTCACCTGTTCCTTCCGCGACTATGTGCTCGCCGCACAGGATCTCGCCGATCCCGAGGACATCGCCGAGGCGAACGAGTACTGGGATCGGGTGCTGGCGGATCTGCCCGGCCCGCCGCAGCTTCCGCTGCGACGCGACCCGGAGTCGGTGACCCATCCCCGGTTCGATCGGCTCGACGATTGCCTGGACGCGCCGACCTGGTCGCGCTTGCGGGCCGGCGCCACCGCGCACGGACTCACCCCCAGCGGTCTGATGGTCGCCGCCTTCGCGCAGGTCCTCGCGCATTGGAGCACGACACCACGGTTCACGCTGAACATCCCGCGCATGGGCCGCGACGAACTGCTGGACGGCGTACCGGACGTCGCCGGTGAATTCGCCACCTTCACCCTGGTCGATATCGACGCGAGCGAGCGGGAACCGTTCGCCGACTTCGCCCTCCGGGCGCAGCGCCGGATGTGGGAGGCGCTCGAGCACGGCATGGTCAGCGGCACGGAGCTGCTGCGCAGACTCGGTGAACTGCACGGCGCTCAGCACGGTCCTGTGCTGATGCCCGTGGTGCTGACCAGCACGCTGGCCTTCTCCAAGGGAGATTCCGCGCTCGTGCGTGCGCTCGAGCCGGTCCATCACATCACCTCCACGCCCCAGGTGTATCTCGACGTGCAACTCGAGGAACGACTCGGTGAGCTGTACATCAACTGGGACTATGTGCGCGATGTGCTGCGGCCCGGCGTCGTCGAGGCGATGTTCACGGCTTGGTCCGCTCTGCTGCGCAACCTCGCCGACAGCGAGACACGTTGGCGCAGTAGCGATCCCGTCGGTTTCGACGCCGCGCTCGCGACGGGTACGCGGTGGCGGCGCGGCATCGACAGCGACGGCCTCGGCAACAGGCCCGCGGGCCACGGCACCGTGCCCGTTCCCGGCGAGCGGCCACCAGGACGATCCGAAACCCCCGATCCGGCGCCGGACGATGCGGCGCGCGAGGATGTTCCAGGGCTCGTCGGCGATACCGATCTCGCGCACACCGACTTTCTGCGGCAGGTTCGGATACGGCCAGATGCCACGGCGGTGCGCGGGGCCGATGGCAGCGCATTCACCTACGCGCAGCTGCGTGCCCGAGCCGCGGCCGTGGCGTGCCGGCTGCGCGACGTCGTGCCGGAACCCGATGCGGGCGAACCGATCGTCGCGATCGTCATGGGCAAATCTCCGCAGCAGTTCGCCGCGGCGATCGGCGTGCTGTGCGCCGGAATGGCCTACCTGCCCATCGATCCCGAGTTGCCCACCGCATCGATTGCCGCACTGCTGGAGCGAGCGCACCCGATCGCGCTGCTGACCGATACCGCGACCGAGCACGTACTGCCGAGCAGCGCAGCGCCCGCGCTGGCCGTCGACCGGCTCACATCCGCACCACGGCAGGAACTTCCGCGGCTCGCCACCACCGCGCGCAGCCTGGCCTATCTGCTGCCGACGTCCGGATCGACCGGAGAACCCAAACTCGTCGCGATCGAACACGGTGGCGTGGTCAATTGTCTGCGCGCGACCGCACGCGCCTTCGGCCTCGGGCCCGAGGATCGTTCGCTCGCGGTCACCGCGCTGCACCACGATATGTCGCTGTTCGACGTGTTCGGCATCCTGGGCGCGGGCGGCTGCGTCGTCGTACCCGACGCCGCCCGGCGCACCGATCCGCAACATTGGCTGGCGCTGATGTCCGAACACGGTGTGACCCTGTGGAATTCGGTGCCCGCGATGATGCGGATGCTGCTGGACCACCATCGCGAGAATCCGGAGGCCGAACTCGGTTCGATCCCGCTCCGGCTGAGTTTCCTGGGAGGAGACTGGTTTCCGCTCGAACTGGCCGCCGGCTACCGCGAGGTCTTCCACACCGCCGAACTCGTCAGCGTTGGCGGGCCGACCGAGACGACGCTGTGGAATATCTGGCACCGCGTCGGCGATCTCACCGAGTACCGGGATTGGATCAGCGTCCCGTACGGCGAGCCGATTCCCGGCGCGCGATATCACCTGCTCGACGAGCGCGGGTTCGAATGCCCGGACTGGGTGGTCGGCGAAATGTGCTGCAGTGGAATCGGTGTCGCCCGCGAGTACCGCGGCGATCCGCAGCTCACCGGCGAGCGATTCGTCCGGCATCCGGTCACCGGCGAAAGGCTCTATCGCACAGGCGATCTGGGCCGCCGCCGCCCGGACGGCACACTGGAGTTCATCGGCCGGCGTGATTCGCAGGTCCAGTTGCGCGGCCGCCGGGTCGAGCCGTCGGCCGTCGAGGCCGCGCTGCGGAGTCATCCCGATGTGCACCACGCCGTGGTCACGGCGGTCCCGCAGCCGTCCGGCCCGGGACACCGCGCACTGATCGCCCACGTGGTGGCCGATGCCGACGAGCGGACGTTGCGCGCCCACCTGCTCGACCACATCGCCGCGTATCTGGTACCCAGCCGGATCCTGGTCCTGGACACGCTGCCGCTCACCGCGAGCGGCAAGGTCGATCGCGCGAGGTTGACCGCACTCGGACAGTCGGCCCTGACCGAGCCGACCGCGGCGAATCGGGATCGCCCCTCGGACTCGGCGCTGACCACGGTGATCGCCGCCGCCTGGGCCGATGTCCTGGGCCTGGCACAGGTGGGCCCGCACGAGAACTTCTTCGCCCTCGGCGGAGATTCGCTGTCCGCCACCAGGATTCTGGCTCGATTGCGGCGGGAACTCGCCGGATGCGAGGTGTCCGCACGAGCGGTGCTGGCCGGTATCGATGTCGCGACCTGCGCGCGCGAGCTGCTCGC
This sequence comes from Nocardia sp. PLKS1-43, assembly GCF_059510335.1. Lineage (NCBI taxonomy): Bacteria > Bacillati > Actinomycetota > Actinomycetes > Mycobacteriales > Nocardiaceae > Nocardia > Nocardia sp. PLKS1-43. The sequence continues at coordinate 182,806 of NZ_JCAJZQ010000010.1, forward strand.
GCACGCGGGGCCGGCGATCGAGCAAGCCGCCCGGCGCGCACTCGAGGACAGGCCCGGACCGGAGATCTCGGCAACCCCGGCCCCCGCCGACGGCACATCCGTACCGCATACCGGCCCGCTGTCCGCTGCCCAGCGCCGCATGTGGTTCGCCGAGCGGCTGGCCCCCGGACGCGCGGCCAACCACCTGGCGGTGACGATCCGGTTCGACGACGCGCTGGACCCGGACGCCCTGTGCGCGGCCCTGTCGGACGTGGTCGCCCGGCATGCCGTCCTGCGAACCGTCTACCTCGTCGACGCGAATGGTGTTCCCGCACAACATGTCCTGGAATGGCCCGCTGCCCCGGCCCACGATCGAGCACGGCCCGCCACCCTCGCACGCGCCCAGGCCGGGACAACCCAGCCGTTCGACGCGGCCGGCGCCGCCATACCCGGCCGGACAACGCGGCCCGGTGCGCCTCATACCGCTCGGTCGAGGGACCGCGGCGATCACGCCCCGGCTCGGGCCGATGCGGTTCGCCCGTTCGAAGTCGTCCGGATCAGCGCTCCCCACCCCCTCGCCCAGGCCCATGCCGAGGCGCTCCGGCCGTTCGAGCTGAGCACCGAACCGCCGATCCGGGCGGGGCTGGCCCGGGACGAGACCGCGGGCAGCTGGATGTTGTGGATCGTGTTGCACCACATCGCATTCGACAACAACTGCTGGGACATCCTGTTCGGCGATCTGTCCGCGGCCTACCGCGCGCGGCGCCGTGGCGAGATCGCCACGCTCGCCCCGGCGGGCCGGTACCTGGACTACGCGCTGGCGGAGGCCGACCGCGCGCGGGACGCGGAGTACGCCGCCGCCCGCGACTACTGGCGTTCGCGACCGCTGCGGGCCCGTGCGGGTCGGACCCTCTCACCTCGCGGCGGGCGGCGAGTGATCCGGGAACTCACCGCATCGGATCTCGACGCGGTCGCCGAAACGGCACGCGGACAGGGTATTTCGGATACGACGGTGCTGATGACGGCCGCGGCGCTCACGATCGGGCGTCGCACCGGCCACGACACCGTGGTACTGGCCGTGCCGGTGATCGATCGCGGTGCGCCGGGCGCGGAGTCGGTATTGGGCAATTTCGGCAACCTCGTGCTGGTCGACATCGACCTCGCGGCCACGAATCTCCTCGCCGAGGTCGCGGCGAAGAGCATCGAAGCCTATGCGCATCAACAGGTTCCGTTCGACGTCGTGGTGGCGGACCAGCGCGCGGCGCGGCCGCAGGAAACCGGTCCGCTGTTCGATGCCGTCTTCTCCGCACGTGGCGAACTGGCTGGCGAACTCGCTCTCGACGGCGTACACACCAGCCTCACCCCGCTCGATCTCGGCACCGCGCGTTTCGATCTCGTTCTCGAATGCGTCGACAGCGGCGGTGGGCGCCAACTCGGTGTCATCGCCGACAGCGACCGCTATCGCGACGACGACGCCGAGTCCCTGCTCGGCGAATTCCACGCCACCCTGCTCAGCTTGACCACCGCCCGGAAGGAAGCCCAGATGACCGGCACCAGCGAATTCGAGGAATTGCCCGGCGGCCCCGATGCGGACGCGATCGCCGTGATCGGTATGGACGGTCGCTTCCCCGGTGCACCCGACCTGGCGGCCTTCTGGGACAACCTGGTCGAAGGTCGCGAGGGCGCAGCGGAATTCACCCTCGCGCAATTCCTCGCCGCGGGCGGGACCGAGGCCGAATTCGCCGATCCCGCGCTGGTCCGGGTCGCCTCCACCGTCGAGGGCATCGACCGGTTCGACGCCGATTTCTTCGGCTACCGGCCGTCGGAGGCGGAGCTGATCGACCCGCAGCAACGCCTGTTCCTGGAATGCTGCCATCAGGCCCTGGAGCAGGCCGGGCAGGTGCCCGGCCGCTTCGACGGCCGGATCGGGGTCTACGCGGGCAGCAGCCAGAGCCGCTACTTCCTGGAGAACGTGTACCCGCACGTCATGGGCCAGGCGAACTCGATGGCCTCACTTCCCGCCACCTCGGGCAGCTCGCCCGGCGGCATCGCCACCCGCGTCGCCTACAAACTGGGCCTGACCGGCCCGGCGATGGGTGTGCAGACCGCATGCTCCACCTCGCTGGTCGCGATCCACGTGGCCTGCCAGGACCTGTTGAGCTACCAGTGCGATGTGGCGCTGGCGGGCGGTGCGTCGCTGAATCCCAATCCGCACCAGGGTTATCAGGCCATCGCCGACGGCCCGCTGTCCCCGGACGGTCGCTGCCGTGCCTTCGATGCCGGCGCCAACGGCATGTTCCCGGGTGACGGCGTGGGGGTTGTGGTACTCAAGCGCCTGGCCGACGCACTCGCCGACGGTGACCCGGTCCGGGCGGTGATCAAGGGGTCCGCGGTCAACAACGACGGCAACCGCAAGGCTGGTTACGGCGCGCCCAGTGCGCCCGGCCAGGTGGAGGTCATCCTCGCCGCGCAGGCCGCGGCCGGGACCACCCCGGAGAAGATCGGATACGTCGAGGCGCACGGCACCGGCACACCGGTGGGCGATCCGATCGAGCTGCGTGCGCTCGACGACGCGTTCCGCACCGGCACGGACCGCACGGGGTATTGCCTGCTCGGTTCGGTCAAGACCAATCTCGGCCACCTGGACGCCGCGGCGGGGATCGCCGGATTCATCAAAACCGTTCTGGCTCTGGAGAATCGGACGATACCGCCGAGCCTGCACTTCACCGAGCCGAATCCGCTGTTCGATCTGGATGCCAGCCCGTTCCGGGTCGTCACGGGCCTGACCGAATGGGACGACACCCGGCCGGAGCTGGCCGCGGTCAGTTCGTTCGGTATCGGCGGAACGAACGCGCACGTCATCCTCGGGCGCGCGCCCGAGCGCGAGCCGCGTCCGGACGACTTCGAAATTGCCGGTGGCCCAGCGGTTCTGACTCTCTCCGCGCGTACCCCCGAGGCGCTCGGGCAGGCCGCCGAGCAGTTGGCGGCGCACCTGGCGGCGAACCCGCGACTTTCCCTCGCCGACGTCGCGCACACCCTGCGCGTCGGGCGCGAGACGCACGACTATCGCACGGCCGTCGTCGCTTCGGGGATCGAGGAAGCCCGCGCCGCCCTGGCCGCCGCAACGCCCGTGGCCGCCCGCGCCGAGCGTCCGGTCGTACTCGTCCTGCCCGGCGGCGGCACCGCGTACCCGCGAATGGGCCTGGGGCTCTACGACTCCGAGCCGGCGTTCCGCGAGATCATCGATGCCGCCGCCGCGACCGCCGAGCCGCTCACCGGCGTCGACCTCGTCGCCCATCTGCACGATCCGCAAGGGTTCGCCGAGTCCGGGGATTCGGCGGTCGCCTTCGTCGGAATCGTCGCCACCGAGATCGCCCTCGCGGCGACCCTGACCCGATACGGCCTCACGCCCGCCGCGCTCATCGGCCACAGTCTCGGCGAATACAGCGCGGCCTGCATCGCGGGCGTGATGAGTCTGGCGGACACGCTCCGGGTGGTGGTCGAGCGCGCGCGACTGCTCGACCGGGCGGGCGGCGCCGCCACCAGCGTCCTGCTCGGCACCGATGAACTCGCCGGGTACCTCACCGGGAACCTGGGTATCGCCACGGTCAACGGGCCGCTGCACACGACGGTATCCGGTCCCGTCGACGAGATCGCCGCGCTGGAGGCCGTATTGGAGGCCCAGGGCGTCGATGTCAACCGGCTGCCGCTGCCCGCGGTGCATTCGTCGCTGCTGGACCCCGAATTGCCCGCGCTGGCAGAGGTTCTGGCCACCATCGCGCTCAGCGCGCCGCGAATTCCGGTGATCTCCAACGTCTCCGGCACCTGGCTGACCGCCGCCGAGGCCACCGATCCGGATTACTGGCTGCGTCACACTCGCCGGACCGTTCGCTTCGCCGACGGTATCGACACGTTGGTGAAGGAGTACGCGCCGCTGTTCGTCGAGGCCGGACCCGGCCGGGGTTTGACCCGGCTGATCGAACTGCAGGCCGGGAAGGACGCGGTCGCGCCACCGGCCATGCGGCATCGCCGCGACGAAAGCGAGGACCGGGTGGTCCTGCGGCAAGCCCTCGGCGGTGTCTGGGCCGGTGGCGGCGCGGTCGATCTGACGCTCACCGGCTCTGCGGACGCCCGGAAGGTGACCTTGCCCGGCTATCCCTACCAGCGCCGCCGGTTCTGGATCGATCCGCCCGCCCGCGGCGCGACGCGGCGGTTCGACCTGTTCGATTTTCTCGATCGCCGCGAAAGCGAACTGCGCCGGCGGATTCCGGTCGAGCACGTCGAGCAGGGCCTGGATTCGCGGCTGGAAGCACTGTGCGCGCTCTACGTCGCCCGGTTCCTGCGTGAAATCGGTTGTGCCACCGAGCCGGGCGCACTGATCGACCCGGCGGCGATCGCGGCCGAGCACAGGTTCGTCGCGCCCTACGAACGATTCTTCGACGCTCTGCTGTCGCTGCTGCTCGCGGACGGCTACGCGGTGCGCGAGGGTGATCGGCTGCGCATCACCGACAAGCCCTGCGGCGAGGGCGAACTCGACCGGGAACGGTCCGCGCTGCGGACGCGGTATCCCGACGCCGAGGAGGAACTCGCCTTCCTGGACTACTGCTCGGCGCGCTACCGCCAGGTGTGCACCGGTGAAATCGCCGGCACCGAGGTGATGTTCGCGAACGGCTCGGATGATCGCTCCACCGATGTGGTCGACAAACGGCTGGCCCACAGCGACGTCGCGATCTACACCCGACTGATCGGCGCGGCGCTGCGCGAACTCGCCGCCGGCCGTGACCGGCCGCTGCGGATCCTGGAAGTCGGTGCGGGCCAGGGCTATCTGACCTGGGTGGTGGCCGAGGCGGTACACGGCACGCCGGTCGAGTACACCTTCACCGACCTCGGGCGCTCGTTCGTCGTCGCGGCCCAGCGCCGGGCCCAGGCGCAGGGCTACGACTGGATGCGCTTCGGCGTCCTGGACGTCACGGCGGACGCCGAGGCGCAGGGCTTCACCGAACCGTTCGACGTGGTGCTCGCGTTCAACGTGCTGCATGCCACCCCGGAGCTGGCCACGACGGTGGCGAAGGTGCATTCGCTGCTCGCCCCCGGCGGCAGTCTGATGCTGCTGGAATCCGCTCAGCAGCGCCGGGTTTCGATGCTGACCGCGGGTCTGTTCGAGGGTTGGTGGTACTTCACCGATTCGCTGCGCACCCATTCGCCGCTGGTCACCCCGAGGCAGTGGGCCGAATTGCTGCGCGACGCCGGATTCGCCGATGTGCGAGTGCAATCCGGTATCGATACCTACCGGGACGCGATCCCGGTGGACCACGCGCTGATCGTCGGCTCGCGCGGACGCGCCGAAACCCGCTCGGACGCATCGCAACCGTCTTCGTCCGGGCGCGGAATGTTCGGCGGCGGTTCGGCATTCAACGCGCGGCCCGCACTGTCGGTGCCCTATCGCGAACCGGACGGACCGCTACAGGGTCGCATCGCCGAGGCCTGGCAGGCGGTGCTCGGCATCGACAAGGTCGGCGCCGACGACGACTTCTTCGACCTCGGCGGTGAATCCTTGCTGGCGATGCAGCTGGTCACCAGTCTGCGCAAGGAGCTGGGCGTCAGCCTTTCGGTCAAACAGTTCTTCTCCTCTGGCAATCTGACCGTCGCCGGTCTGGCCGAATTGGTCGAACGCGCTCGTTCGGACAACGGTGCGGGCGAGGCGGCGGACTTGATCGTCCCGAGCGCGCGGCGTGCGGTGCGGTCATGAGCGCGCCCCTGAACTTCCCGGCATCCTTCGCCCAGCAGCGAATGTGGTTCCTGCACAGGCTCGATCCCGGTGATCCGTCCTATCATGTACCGCTGCTGTTGCGGATTCGCGGGCCGCTCGACGCCGAGGCGCTGGCCGGGGCGTTCGAGGATGTGATCGACCGTCAGGAGCAACTGCGCACCTCCTTCGCCGATGTGGACGGCGAACTCCAGCAGCGGGTGCATCCGCGCGGCCGCTTCGAACTGGCACGGCATCGCGTCGAGGCGAGTGACGCGGCCGACACCGAACTGGTCGACCGGCCCGCCGTGGCAGCGGTACTGCGCGGACTCATCGACGCGCCGTTCGACCTCGGCGAACCGGGTGCGCTGCGCGCGGCGTTGCTCGATCTCGGCGGCGAGGACCGATTGCTGGCCATCGTGGTGCATCACATCGTGGTCGACGGCGTGTCGCTGAAGATTCTGCTCGCCGAACTCGACGCGTTCTATCGGGCCCGCGTGGGCGGTGCCCCGGTCACGTTGCCTTCCTTGGACATTCAGTACGCCGACTATTCCGAGTGGCAGCGCGGCCGGACCGACCGGGCCGCACTCGACGCGGAGCTGGCGCACTGGCGCGGCCTGTTCCCGCACGGACTCGCCGAGTCGACTGTGCCGACCGACCGGCCACGCTCGACGACGCGCGGCTCGAGCGGGGCACGGCACGAATTCGATCTCGACGCCGCGGTCGCCGATGCCGCGCGCCGGCTCGCCCGCGGCGACGGCGCGACACTGTACATGGTGCTGCTCACGGCGTGGGCCGCGACCGTCTCGCGGGCCAGTGGCGGTTGTGAGAGCATCACCGCCGCAACGCTTCTGGCCAATCGCGACAATCCCCAGATCGTCGATCTCATCGGCCTGTTCGTCAATACGCTGCCGATCCCGGTCGACCTGAGCGGGCAGCCGACCTTCCGCGCTCTGCTGGCCCGCGTGCGCGCGGCGACCATGGACGTATTCGCCCATCAGGACGCGCCCGTCGAGCAGATCGTGCCGGCCCTGCGGCGGACGCGGGACACCGGTGAGGTGACCTTTCCGCTGCTGTTCGCATTGCAGAACTTCGCCGATGCGCGCGTCCGCTTCGCCGACCTGGATGTCGTGCGCATCGACGAGGACGAACGCTCCACCCGGTTCGAGCTGGAACTGCACATCTGGGAGCATCCGGACCGGCTGCACGCGGCCCTCGTCTACAGCACCGACCTGTTCGACGCCGACACGGTCGACCGACTTGCCCGCGCGTTCACCACGATCCTGCGGAGCGGTTGCGCCGCACCGGATCTCGATATCGACCGGCTCGACCTGCCCGCCGAATCCGCGCTGCCGTCCGCATCGGTGAATCGAGAACCGTTGCGGGACTGGCATTTCGGCGCCCGGGTTGACGCTGTGGAGCGATACGAGAGCGTGCTGCACGAGGCGGGAATGCGTCCGGGCGACGTGGTGGCCACAGCCGTCTCGCCACGATCCAGCTACGTCGCGATCGCCGCACTCGCCATCCTGCGCCGCGGCGGAGTGTGGCTCCCGCTGGATCCCCGCGACTCGAATGGCGCTTTGGCACAGGAGATCGCCGCGATCGAGCGCTGGTACCGACCCGGCAACCGGTTCACCATCGGGTTCCAGGCGCCGGGCGCCCAGGCTCTGCCCACACCCGGCGACCATGCCATCGCGACCCCGGACGGACCCCGTCGACCAACCCGGCCGGACGGCGACACCGATCTCGAACCCGGCACCGCCCACGCGCCCGGTAACACCCAGCTCACTCCCGGCAACGCCCTCCGCCCAGCCACACTCGGCGGTGCGCGCCCACCTGCGCTCCACCGCATCGCCCCCACAGTCGGCGGAGCCTCCACCGATGCCCCGGACGGCAGCGAACCGGCCCCCGCGACGAACCGCATCCGCGCACGCGGGAGCATCCGCCCCACACCTGAAGCCACTCACACCCCCGTACCCAACGGCATCGAATCCATCCCGAGCGTCGATCCGACGCCCGACCTGCCCGCGATTCTCGTTGCCACGCCGGACGGCCGGGCGCTGCTGGATCGCGCGACCGTGGACGCGCAGGTCCGGACCATGCGGGCGTGGTTCCGCACCGGCCCCACCGGGTCCGTCTGGTTGAGCGATGCCGCACATGCCACTGATATCCTCTGGGCCGCAAGCTGTTTCGACCGAATCAAGGACACGCCGGCACCGGGCGACGCGGACGTGGCGCTGGGCACCGGCGCGGAGCTGGCCGGCTTCGGGGGCATCGCCGTCGTCATCGGCGAGTCGGTGGCCGCACCCGTCCACACGCATACCGTCTACGGCGACGAGACCCGCGGCTGGTACCTGCGGGTCGACGCGGATGCGAGCGCCCGCAGCCCCGGCGAGGTGACCGTGCGGGACCGCTCGGGCACGGTGGTACCGCACGGCTTCCGGGGCGCGATTCACCTCGACGGTGTGCCGACCGGGTTGCGCGGCAGCCTCGTCGGCGCTCGGCTGCGTATCGACACCGACCGCGACGACACCGCCGTCTGGACCGGGCGCGCGCCGGTGCTCGCCGCCCTCGTGCGCGCTGCCCTGCTCACCCTGCCGCAGTTGCGCGAGGCCGCCGTGCTGGACCGCACCACTGCCGCCGGTCTGCGCGAAACCGTCGCCTACGTCTCGCGGAACACGGCCATCGATGGGCGCGCGGTACTGCGCCTGCTCCACGAGCGCGTGCCGCGCGCGCTGATCCCGAACGCTGTGGTCACCCTGCCCGGCGCGCTACCGCTCGACGCTCGTGGTCGCGTCGATATCGCTGTGCTGCAACGCATTCCAGTCATAGACGCGGCGGAAACCGAACGCATCGCTGCCGCGGCAGCCGGAGCCGCCACCGCGACCACCGGAAAACCGCCCGCACCGCCCCTGCGCCGCTTGGCGGTACCGGCCGCGGCACCGGCGCCGACCGGCGAGGGCGTGCCCGGAACCGGCCCGGCGCTGTCGGACGGCGGACCCCAGCCCGAACCGCGCTGGACGGCCCTGGGCCCGGCGCTGGCAGCCGCGGCCGGTGGTACGGGCAGCATCCGCCATCTGCGCGCGACGGGCCCCGATACCGTGTCGAGCTACGGCGAATTGCTCTCGCGGGCAACGGCTCTGGCGACGGCCCTGCTCGACGGCGGCAGCCGGACCGGCGACCCGCTGGTCCTGCAGTCCCGCGACACCGAGGATTTCCTGGTCGGCGTGTGGGCGTGCCTGCTGGCGGGCCTGGTCGCCGCACCCGTCGCCGCACCCGTCGACTACGCCGTGCCGAGTCCGGCGCGCGATCGGTTCCTGCGGATCTGGGAAAGCCTGGAAAGGCCGATCGTGCTGGCCGGACGCGACGAGTACGACGCGTTGCGCACCTGGCGCACTCCTGACGGAGAGTCGTTGCGGCCGATCGGCATCGCGGCTTTCTCGCGCGGCCCCGCCGAGCCGGTCACCCACGCGTCGCGACCGCTGCCCGGCCTGGGCCCCGATGACGTGGCCCTGCTGATGTTCACTTCCGGCAGCACCGGCGCGCCCAAGGGCGTGGAACTGACGCACGGCAATATCCTCCGGCGCGGCGAATCCCTGCGCACGGTGGAGGATTTCAGCGGCGCCTACGTCTCGTTCAACTGGATGCCGCTGGATCACGTCGGCGGCGTGGTGATGTGGCACCTGCGCGATGTCTACCACGGCGTCGATCAGATCCATGCCCCGACGGACTGGATCCTCGCCGATCCGCTGCGCTGGCTGGACTGCGTGGACCGCTACCGGGTGACGAGCACCTGGGCGCCGAATTTCGCCTTCGGCCTGGTCAGCGAGGCCGTCGCCGCGGCCGGTGAACGCAGCTGGGATCTTTCCGCCCTGCGCATGACACTGAACGCAGGCGAAGCCATCGCACCCGCGGTCGCGGCCGCGTTCCTGGACGCGCTGGCCCCGCACGGTCTTGCCGCCGACACCATGGTCCCGGTCTGGGGTATGTCCGAAACCTGTTCCGGCGTGGTGTATTCGCCGCGGTTCCGCAGCGCCGTCTCCCGCGCGGACACCTTCGCACATCTGGGTGCGCCGATTCCGGGATGCCGGATCCGCATCGTGGACGACGCGGATCGGCTTCTCGCCACCGGGGAAGCCGGGCGGCTACAGGTGTCCGGAGCCACCGTCACTCGCGGCTATCGCGATCTGCCACAGCAGAATTCGGCGTCCTTCGACGCGGAGGGCTGGTTCGACACCGGCGATCTGGGCCGCATCGACGATACCGGCAGCCTGCAGATCACCGGACGGGCGAAGGACGTCGTCATCATCAACGGCGTCAACTACCCGTGCCACGAGATCGAGGCCGCGGTCGATCGCCTGGACTGCACCCTGACCTCCTGGTCTGCCGCGTGTGCGGTCCAGCAGGACGACGGGGAACAGCTGATCGTGTTCTGCCGCCTCGCGGACCGCAGTGACGTGGCGGCGGCGGTGTCGGCGATCCGGGCGGCCGTCGTCGCGACGGTCGGCGTTTCGCCCGCCGTGGTCCTGCCGTTGCCCGAGGGTGTGATCACCAAGACCGAAATCGGCAAGATCCAGCGTTCGACGCTGCGCGAGCGTTACCAGCGTGGCGAATTCGCCGGTCTCACAGCCGATCTCGCCGCTGTGGGCGTCGCGGCCGGGGACTCGGGCACCGTGGCCGACCACTTCTTCGAGCCGGCCTGGGCGCCCAAGCGTGTCGAAACCGATGCGCCGCCGGACTCCGGCACGGTGATCACCGTCGGCATCATCGAGGGCGCCCCGACCGCGGCGGTCACGATCAATGACACCGGCTCGCCCGCAACGGTATTGGCAGCCCTGGCCGCCGCGTTGGCCGATTGCCCTTCCGGCGCCGGGGTAACCGTGGTGACCGAATCGGCCTTCGCCGTCGACACGGCCGCCGATCCCCTGCACGCCGCCTGCGCCGCGCTGGTGGAGAGCGCCCGTGCCGAGCTGGAACAGCTGCGCATCCGGCTCATCGACACCGCCGCATCGGTCGGCTCGGAGCGGCTCGCCCGCGAGATCCGCAGCGGCACCGGCGATCCGGTGGTAGCTCTGCGCGATGCGCGCTACGTGCCACGCCTGCGCCGCGACACCGCCCCGCTCGATGCCGAACCGCCCGCACCGGGCGATTTCTACCTGGTCAGCGGTGGTCGCGGCGGTGTCGGCGCGCTGGTCACCGCACATCTGCGACGCCGCTACGGATTACGCCTGCTGGTTGTCGGCCGCTCCGAAGCCCCCGCCGATTCGGACGGGATCCGCCACGCCGTTCTCGATCCCGCCGATGGCGCGGCCCTGCGGCGATGCGTCGAGGCCGCGGAGGCCGGGTTCGGCCGACGCCTGGACGGCATCGTCCATCTGGCGGGACATTTCGCCGAACATCCACTGGCGGAGTCGACCGCCGAGTATTTCGACGCCGCACTCGAGGCCAAGGCCACAGTCGCCGAATCCCTGATGCGCCTTTGCGATTCGCGGCCCGCGCTGCGATGGATCGGATTCTCCTCGGTCAACGCGGTATTCGGCGCGGCGCACGCCGCGGCGTACGCGGCGGCCAATGCCTATCTCGACGCCCTCACCGGGCAATTCCGCGCGAAAGGTCATCGCGCGCAATCCATCGCCTGGTCCGCCTGGCACGGCGTCGGCCTGAACCGCACCAGCACGCTGAGCGATCTCGGCCGCGCCAACGGCTATCGCGCCCTGGATCCGGCCGAGGCGCTGGCCTCGCTGGATCTGTGCCTACGACGCGACACACCGTATCCCCTGGTCGGACTGGATCCCCGCGGGGCGCGGGTCGCCGGATTGCTCTGCACTCCCGACACGGCCACAACCGATCTGGTGCTGCACCTCGACCCGGCCTCACGCGACCGGGTGATCGGCGCACTGGGCACGGTGCGCGACCGCTTCGGCGTGCCGGTCCGGATCGAGGCGGCCACCACCGACGCGCGCGGGCACGTCGACGCGGCCTCGGACACCGATGGGCTGGACGCCACGATCGCCGCGGTGTTCGCGGCGGCGCTGCGCGTCGGCGAATTCGGGATTCACGACAGTTTCTTCGATCTGGGCGGCACGTCGATCAGTGCGATCCGCGCGCACGCGCTGCTGGAAGACCGGCTGGGACAACAGGTCTCACTCGCCGAGCTGTATCGGAGCCCCACGCCGTACCGGCTGGCGCACACACTGCGACCCGCCCGGGTGGTCACCGCCGCGCAGCGAGTCGCCGGCCGCGCACAGCGCCGCCGCGCCGCCCGAGTCGCTCCGCGATGATCGGCGGCCCGGGTTTCCGATTCCGTGATCACTTACCCGACCACCGAGCATTTTGTTATGGTTAGCCTAACCTTATATAACCGCGTTGATCGATCTCGGATCGGCTCCGGCGGTGGGTTTTCGGACGTATGGCAGTTAGTTCTCGAAGAGTTGGGAGGATCCTGTGGCTGCGGTTCCAACGCAGGCGAACGCCGAGGCCGTGGTCGTCGAAGGCGTCGAAAAACGATTCGGCTCCGTGCATGCCCTCCAGGGGGTCAGCTTCACCGCTCCGGCGGGCAGCGTCCTGGGCGTGCTCGGACCGAACGGGGCGGGTAAGACGACGACGGTTTCGGTCCTTTCCACCCTGGTCCGCCCAGATGCGGGGCGCGCGACGGTCGCGGGGTTCGATGTGGTGCGCGATGCCGCGTCGGTTCGCGCATCGGTCATGCTCACCGGCCAGTACGCGGCGCTGGACGACCTGCTGACCGGCCGGGAGAACCTCGTACTGTTCGGCCGTCTGCTGGGGATGGGTACCAAGGCGAGCAAGCAGCGCGCGGCGGAACTGCTGACCCAGTTCGACCTGGAAGAGGCCGCGGACCGGCGCGTCGGGCAGTACTCGGGCGGTATGCGCCGACGCATCGATATCGCGTGCGGTCTGGTCCGGCTGCCGAAGGTGGTCTTCCTGGACGAGCCGACCACCGGACTGGATCCGGTGAGCCGCCAGGCGGTCTGGTCGCTGGTGCGCGACCTGCGGCACGAGGGCGTCACGGTGTTGCTGACCACCCAGTACCTGGAAGAGGCGGATGTGCTGAGCGACAACATCATCGTCATCGACAAGGGCCGGGTCATCGCCGAGGGCACGGCCAACGATCTGAAGGCGCGCTCGGGGCCCAGCTATTGCGAGGTCGTCCCGGTGGAGTCCGCGGACATCCCGGCGGTGGCCACCGCCCTGGCCGGTCTGGGCGATGTCACCATCGCCGACGCCGGGGACCGCGTCTCGGTGCCCGCTCCGGCCGGCGCGGCGACGTTGACCGCTGCGCTGGAACGCATTTCGGCCGCCGGAATCGAGTTGGTGGACATCGCGCTTCGCCGTCCGTCCCTGGACGAGGTATTCGTCAAACTCACCAGATCCGATGCCGTGACCGCGGATTCCGCCGCGGACACCGACACCCGAGCGGTGCGGGCATGAGCGGGCCGGGCGCGGTCGGCGAACCGGCTTCCGTCGTACTGCCGCCGACCGGCCTGCAGTGGCGCGCGCTGAGCGGACGTACCGTGCGCGCCGCGATCCGCGAGGGCGATCTGGGTTTCGGCTTCCTCGCGCCGATGATCTTCTTCATGTGTTTCTATGTGCCGCTGCGACATTCGATGGAGCGATCCGGGATGAGCTACGCGCAGTATCTGCTGCCGGTGATCATCCTGCAGGGCATGTTCTTCACGGCCATGTCGGCCGCCGACCGGGCGGCCCTGGACACCGCGAGCGGAATGGGCACCAGGTTGCGCTCGATGCCGGTGCGGCCCTGGGTGCCCATGGCCGCGCGGATGTCGGCCAACGCGTCGCGGGCGATCGTGGCGATCGCCGGTGCGCTGGTGATCGGTTCGATCTTCGGATTCCGATTCCACGATGTCGGCAGTGCGTTGCTCTTCGTGGTGCTGGCGTTGCTGTTCGCGGTCGGCGTCGTGATCGGCGCCGATGTGGTCGGCACCGCGACCGGTAATCCCGAGATCGGCGCGCAGATCCTGTTGCTGCCACAGCTTCTGCTGATCATGGCGTCGACCGGATTCGTTCCGGTGGAAGGCTTTCCGGGCTGGATTCAGCCGATCGTACGGTGGCAGCCGGTATCGGTGTGCAGCGATGCGCTGCGCGCGTTGTCCGCGGGGCGGTACGACTCGGTGGGCGGGGCGCTGGCGTGGTCGGTCGCTTTGATCGTGGTGTTCGCCGCGGTGTCGGCACGAATCGGAAGGCGGGCGCGATGACCACGCTGACACGGCAGAACGGCAACGCGACCACGCACGCGTCACTGGTCGGGCAGAGCCTGATCCACGCGGGCCGGCTGGTGCGCCGCTGGACGCGCGAACCCGAGATCATGATCCAGTCCCTGATCTTCCCCACCGCACTGCTGCTGATGTACCAGCTGGTGCTGAGCAGATTTCTGTCCGCGTCATCGGGCCGGGCGAGTATCGAGGGCTTCGTCCCGCTGGTCGCGGTGACGGCCACGATGTTCGGCGCGATGGCCACGGGCACTTCCCTGCACGCGGAGGCCGAGAACGGTCTGCTCGATCGCTGGCGGGCGCTGCCGGGCTACCGGGCGGCCATTCCGGCGGGCAGATTGCTCGCCGAATGTGCGCGCACCCTGGGCGCGACGGTACTGCTGCTCCCGGTCGGGGCGGCGCTCGGACTGCGCTGGCATACCGGCGTCCTGTCCGCGATCGGCGCGCTGTGCGTCCCCATCCTGCTCGTGGTGGGATTCGCGACGATGGTGATGGCGCTGGCGATGAGCCGTGCGGGCGCCAAGATCGTGGAGCTGTGCTCCATCCTGATCCTGCTCGGCATGTTCTTCAATTCGGGATTCGTTCCCGTGGACCAGTATCCGGGCTTCTTGCAGCCCGTGGTGCGCGCGCAACCGATGAGCGTGGCGATCGACGCCATGCGCGGCCTCATCTCCGGCGGTCCCGTGGCCGTGCCGGTGCTGTACACCGCCCTGTGGTCGGTGGGCCTGACCCTGATATTCGGCGGCCGGATCATCCGCGGCTTCCGCAAGTAGACCGCGCCCCAGCCGAAAAGGGCCCGGTGGCAACGGATTCGATTCCGTCACCACCGGGGCCGGGTGCCACGGCCATACCCGGGTCGCCGCCTACTTCTCGGGTCGCCGTGCGCGAAAACGGAAGCTGGACAATCGCTTGTCGACCTCGATATCGGTGAATCCGACACGGACGAGACGATCGGTGATCGTCTCCGGCGGAACCGGCACGCAGGTGTCGCCGACATGCATCAAACGGAACGGCAACCGATCCAGACCGTCGCTACCGGCGAACACGCCGCCGGGCCGCAGCACCCGCAGCGCCTCCGCGAACAGTTCGTCCTGCCGCGTCGGCGACGGCACGTGATGCAGCATCGTGAAGCAGACCACCGAGCTGAAAGCGTTGTCCGGCAACGGCATTGCCGCGCCGTCGCCCTCGACCACCCGCAGTCGGCGCCCGTGTTTCGCGCGCAGGCCGGCGGCCAGCTCCGGATCGATCTCGACGCCGGTGAGCGTCGCCGCGCGATCGCCCAGCGCGGGAATGTTCGCGCCGTATCCCGGACCGATCTCCAGCGCCGAATCGCCCAGGTCCAGGCCCGCCAGCGCCCACGGCACGATCTTCCGCGCGCTGGTGCGCTCCCACATCGCCGAGCGGCACAGCACTCGATGGAGGTAGTTCATCGCCATGCCTCGACGGTAGGACGACGTCGCGATGGCAACCAGACACTACAGTGACAGACTGTGTCGCAAAACGGCCATGCTCAGCTGCTCACCGCACCGCCGGGGGCCACCACGATGATCTTCGGCGCGGGCGACCTGCCGTCCGGCCACTGGTTCGATGTGCACGAACATCCACAACACCAGATCGCCTGGGCGGCACGGGGAGTCCTCGCCGTCCAGATCGGCGCCGGGCGCTGGGTGCTGCCGCCCACCAGGCGCTGTGGATCCCCGGCGGCACCGCGCACCGCACCGGCACGTCCCAGGGTGCGGCGATGCGCGGCATCTTCGTGGAGCCGCACCACGCCCCGGTCGCCTTCCCGACGCCGACCCTGTTGCGAGTCGGACGGCTGCTGCACGAGCTGTTCGACCACCTCGCCCGCGACGACGCCCGCGGCGTGCAGGACTGCGCGGACACTCCGCGCGACCACGACGACGCCGGTCCCCGCAGACGAGCGGAGGCGGTGGTGTTCGACCTGCTCGAACCCGTGCAGGTGGTACCGGTCGGAGCGCCGCTGCCGGCCGATCCGCGCGCCCGGACGGTGGCCCGTGCGCTGGTGCGGGATCCGGCCGACGACCGCTCCCTGCCCCAGCTCGCCGCCGCGGCCGCCGTGAGCCCGCGCACCCTGGCCCGGCTGTTCCGGGCCGAGACCGGAATGACGTTCGGGCAGTGGCGAACTCAGATCCGGCTGGCGGCCTCGCTGCCGCTGCTCGCCGGTGGGCTGCCGGTCGCCCGCATCGCCGAACGGGTCGGCTACGGCACCCCGAGCGCCTATGTGGCCGCCTTCCACCGGACGGTCGGCATCTCGCCGGGCCGATATTTCGCGCGGTGACGGACGCGCATCGTCGTGCCGATAGTCTTCTCACCGATGAGACGCAGGCAGAAGCCGCCGCTGCCGAAGCGGCACGGACTGGACCCGGCGCGGCTGCGGCTGCCGGACGAGGGCTCCTGGGCGACCATCCGCGATCACCTCGTGGAGCGGTTGCCCCGAGTCGCGCCCGCGCGCATCGATGAACTGCTCGCCGAGGGCGGCATCGTCGATATGGACGGTCCGATCGCGCCGAACGCCCCCTACGTCCCGGGCGGGGCGGTGTGGTTCCACCGGGATCTGCCGCACGAGACCGAGGTGCCGTTCCCGATCACGATCGTGCACCGCGACGATCATCTGCTCGTCATCGATAAACCGCACTTCCTGTCCACCATCCCGCGCGGCCGGCACATCCTGGAGACCGCGCTGGTGCGGCTGCGCCGGGAACTGGACCTACCGGACCTCGTTCCGGCGCATCGCCTGGACCGGGCCACCGCCGGGCTGGTGCTGTTCGTGATCACCCCGGCCCAGCGCGGCGCGTACCAGAAATTGTTCGGGGAGCGTCGCGTGCGCAAGGAGTACGAGGCGATCGCGCCCCACGCTCCGGAGCTGTCGCTGCCGAGAACGATACGAAGCCGGATCATCAAGGAGCGCAATATCATTCGCGCTTTCGAGGTGCCGGGCGAGCCGAACGCCGAGACCCACGTCGAGTTGCTCGGTCACCGCGGCGGACTGGGCCGCTACCGCCTGCGTCCGCGCACCGGCCGCACCCACCAACTCCGCGTGCACATGAACGGCCTCGGCATCCCGATCCTCGGCGACGATTTCTTTCCCGAACTGACCGAACGCCCCATCGATGACTTCACCCGCCCGCTGCAATTACTCGCGGCCACACTGGAATTCACCGATCCGATCACCGGGGCAGCCCGCCGCTTCGACACCGCCCGAACCTTGCAGGCATGGTCCGATCCCGTCGGCTGGTCGGCCGGGCTGCACCCGAAAGCACACCGCGACAACTGATCCCGCGACTTCAGATATCGAGATATTCGATGCGCGGCTGTTCGACAACGGCGGCCACGCGGCGATGCAGTTTCGGTGAGAGCACCCCGCGCAGATCCTCCAGCGTGTCCACGACCTCGACCTCGTAATCGCCCCAGGTCGGTTCGGCATCGGTATCCACGCCGAAACCGCTGCCGCCCAACATGCTCAGCCAGTTCTTCCAGCTGCCGTGGAAGTTGGCCCGGGAGGCCATCTCCGCCCAGTCGAAACGTTGCCGCTGCACCACGAATCTGCCCGAGCGCCCTTGATAGACCTTGGTCACCTCAACCTCGCGCTTGCCGAATTCGCGGCCTTGGACCACGAACCGCCCCTCGAAACGCTTCGTGCGCGCTCCGGCCGGGCCGTCGGCGAGCTCGACGGTCGCGAACTCGTCCTCGCGCTCGGTCGATCCCGGCGCGTCGGCCGTGACGGACTGCTGCTGCGAATCAATGGCCATGGTTCCACCCTTCATTCGAAGATGCACGGATGCGCATCCTTTGATTTCTTCGAGGCACGGCGGATCGGGTGATCGCAACTCGGGGCAACCGGCGCGACACGGAAGGCCACCCACCACCGGGCCGCCATCTCCCCTCGCCACCACTATACGTAGACGTATACATATAGCGCAAGAGCCGATCGAGTCGGTGATCGATGAGATATGGCGAACCTTCAGCTAACAAACGTAGACTGATATAGATGTCTCGAAACGATAACGACGGCACGCCGGTCGCGAGCAGTTCCGGAGCGACCGCCCTCCTCGAGCCGCCCACCGCCGGGCCGGTTCGGCGGGTCCATGCCTACGTCGACGTGGCCGTCGTCGTTCTCACCCTCGCGGGTACGAATCTGATCGCCCACTTCACTTCGGCGTGGGCCAATGTCCTGACCGTCCCGATCGCCGCGGTGGTTCTGGTGCTGCTGATGCGCCGGCGCGGCCTCGGCTGGGCCGAACTCGGCCTGTCCCCCCGGCACTGGCGGCGCGGCACGCTGTATGCACTGGGCGCGGTCGGGATCGTGCTCGCCGCGGTGGTGATCGGGGCGGCGCTGCCGATCACCCGGCCGTTCTTCCTCGCCAACCGCTACGCGACCATCTCCGGCGCGCTGATCGCCTCGATGATCGTGATTCCGCTGCAAACCGTCATTCCCGAGGAACTCGCCTTTCGCGGCGTCCTGCACGGCGCACTCGACCGCGCCTACGGCGTGCGCGGCGTATTCGCCGCGGGCTCACTGCTTTTCGGACTCTGGCATATCGCCTCCTCGCTCGGCCTCACCAGCGGCAATCGCGGACTGAGCGGAATTCTCGGCCACGGAGCGACGGCTCAGGTCGCGGGCATCGCGCTGGCGGTCCTGGCAACCGGTGCGGCGGGTGCGGTCTTCACCTGGCTGCGGCGGCGCAGCGGCAGCCTGCTCGCTCCGATCGCGCTGCACTGGTCGCTCAACGGGGCCGGAGCGCTCGCCGCGGCCCTGGTCTGGCACACCGCACTGCACTGATACCGAAAAAGGGGCCCCGAGATGTGTCGTCCGACGAATTCCCGAGGCCCTCAATGCTTCCCGCAGGGTAGCCGTGCGGATCACACCTCTGGATCCTCCTCGATGCGGTGCCAGGCCAGCGCCAGCCGAGATGCAGTTCACCCGAGGGGGTGAAGCCGGTGATACGCCGGGACATGCGCTTGTGCTTTTCGTGATGGGGCCGCCCGGCCGGGCCACCGTCGCCTGACGCGGACGAGAACGGCCGCCCGGTTCGGGCGGCCGTGCTGATCCTGCGCATACGGAAGTGCGGCCGCCCTTCAGGGCAGCCACCATCCGAGGTGCGCACAGTTCCGCATGCGGCGAGGTTCGCCCGCACCCGATCCGTGACCTGGTAGAGGAACAGTCCTTGGGATTTGCGGCCGGTCATCGGCCGGATGATGCGACACCGGCCGGACAGGGTGATGCGGATGTCCTCGATGCCGTCGGTCAGCCCGAGCTGCACCATGGTGCGCGGCTTGGCACGCACGACCTCGGTGTTCCCCGGTACCGCGGCCCGGCCTGCCTGTCGTGCGCGATCTCGAGCAGACCAGGCGGTACACAACGGACTCGGCGAATGTACAGAAAACACTGGAAATGTCAGCAGAAGACACATTTGCCCTGATGGAACCCCTCGCCGCACCCGAAGGGCGCACAAGCCACCCGAACGGATGTTCGGTGGAAGCATTGACCTCGAATGGGCCGGGCATTACTCTCACTGCGGTCACACATACGTTCGAGTAATCGGTTCGGCAACTGCCGCAACCACATCCGCTCCCGGGAAGGCGCGCCATGCTCGACAACCGGTCGACCGGCAATTCCGAACCCTCCGATCCAGCCACGGCGGCCTCGTCCCCGGCGGCGGAGCAGGCCACCGCGACATCTCCGTCGGCCGCCGAGGCCGCGATCGCCGCCTTGGCGGATCGGGTCGCCACCGCCCGCGGAAAGCTGCCGCTGCAATCGGACCCGGCGCTGTTCGCCGAACTGTCCGAGAACGAGATCGCCGCCGAACGCGAACTCGCGGAGTGGATGCGCAAGCAGCGGCGGCAGCAACGCCGCCGGGCCGTGAGCGCCGAACTGGCCGCGGAGAAGCGAGACCGCCGCGTCGCGCTGTCGGTGCGCCGCGCCGACGACGCCGATGCGCGCTGGCACCGGCGCGCCCTGGCCGCGCGGCGGCGGGTGTCCAATCCCGATGCGCGCCTGGCCCAGTTGTATCGCCGCGCCGAATGGTCCTCGCGAGCGCTGATCGGCGTCGTCGTGCTCGGCATGCTGTGGGCCGGGGTGAACGTCCAGCACAATCTGGTCCCCAGCGGTGACATGTCCGATCCGCTGTACTGGCTCAGTTACGGTTTCGAGGCGATGATCTCGATCCCGATCATCACGATCATGGTCGTGGCGACCACCGCCGCCCGCTGGGGTCGCGAAATCGCAGGCGGCAAGGTCGTTTTCCTGGAAGCGGCCCTACTGGGCGTGACCATCGCCCTCAACGCGGGCCCGCATCTGGTGGCGGGCGCACTGGCCCGCGCCGCCGAATCCGCGGTGGCACCGGTCATGGTCGGCGTGGTGATCTGGTTGCACGCCTGGGTTTCCGCCCGCTACGCCCAGCTGATCGATGCCATTCCCGTCGAGAACGACGCCAGTCCCGACCAGCCACCGCCCCGATTCGGCCACACCACGGTCGAATTCGGCGAGCCGCGTCGCGCCACGTTTGCCGAATTCACCACCGAGCCAACCGATTCGGTAGCCCTGCCGATGGGCCACACCGCCCGCCCCGCCGACGGCACGGCCACCTTCGGCGCCCGATTCGACCCGGCCGCAGGCTTTTTCGCCACGCCCGCCGCGAATGCCGAACATGCCCGGCGAAACGTCACGTCACACATCGCGCCCGATCGGCCGACGATCGAGCACGATCCACGCACCACCACCGCGCGCACCACCACCACGCGGTCGAACGACATCACGGCCGCCGCACCGGCATCCCGCCGGAGTGCCGAACCGAACCCCCACGGCGACATCAGCGCCGACGCGCACCAACCGTCTCCGCAGTATTCCGCCACTGCCTCCACGACCGAACCGCAGCCGCCGAACCCGGTCACGCCCGAGGGCAGCGGCATTCCCGTCGCGGATTCCGCCGATGTCCGGCTCGCCGAGACCGGGCGCCCCGCCGAACCGTCCGGCGAAGTTGCGCCCGCGAGCACAACCCAGCAGTCCCCCGTCGAGTCGGCGGCCCGCCCCGCGCTGCCCTCCGCCGACCTCGATTCCGCCGCATTCACTCGGAACGTGACCGGCGAGCCCGCCCCCAGTGCGCCCGCCGCGACTGCCACGCCACCGCAGCCGGCCGCGCACACCCGCCCGGCGAATGCACCCGCCCAGCATCCCGCTCAGCGCGCGGCCGCGATGAGCGAGCCGGTCGAGTCCCCCCGCCCGGCCGCGAGCGCTCAGCGAGGCACTCAGCTCGCCCTCGACGAGCAGGCGGTCGCCGAGGCGGCGCCGCGACGGCCACGCCCGAGGATCGTGCCGGATCCGGAACCCGCGACCCGCACACCGGCCCGCGACGCATTCGAGGCGCACGATGCCTGGGACGACGGTGACGAGATCGACCCGGACAGCGACGAGACCGGTGTCTGGGCGGTCGCGCGCGAGATCTCCGCGCGACGACTGTCCAAACTTCCCGTCGAACAGCTCGCCGAGGTCCTCACCCTCGCGGACGAATCCTGGACCCCGGCCGCGATCGGCGCATCGATCGGCCTGCCCGGCTCGCGTGTGCTCGGCATCCTCGAGGCGGCGCGCCGGCTCGCCCGTCCGTACGCGGTCGGCAGCTGAACGGAATCGGACCATCGCACACACCGCCGACCACAGGATTTGCCCGCGTGGCGTAGTTCACCGGACTCCACAGCTTGACCCACCCTTACAACCTGATAACACTGACTGCGTGAAGCGCGTTTCGAGATTCGGCATTTACGCCACTGTCGTAGCGGCGGCGAGCGTCATCGGACTGGGTACCCAGCACGGTCACGCGGGCGCCACCACCGGCCCCGAAGCAGCGCAGGATCGCCCGACGCTGGCCGTGGTCGGGGCATCGATCAGTGACGGGGTCGGTGCGGGATCCCCGCAGAAGGGCTGGCCCGTACTGCTGGCCCACCAGCTCGGCTGGCGTTCCACGGTGAGCGCCGACCCGGGCGCCGGCTACGTCGCGCCGGGCTATCACAAGCTCGGCCCCATGGAACGCCTTCTCGGCAAGCTGCAGCTCACCTCCGACCACCCGACGGTCGTGATCGTGCAGGCCGGATACAATGACATCGGCACGTCGCCGGCCGAGCTGGCGACGAATGTGCGCAAGGTCATCAGCGAAATCCGCACCCAGGCGCCGGACGCGGCCGTGGGTGTGATCACGGTTTTCCCGAAGGGTGAGCCGACACCCGCCGCATGGGCCACCGACAAGATCATCGTGACCGCGGCCAGGTCGGCCTATCAGAACGTGTACGTCTTCGATCCACTGTCCTCACATTGGGTATTCCCCACAGTGGCAGACCGGCTCCATCCCACCGCAGCCGGTCACCAGTGGATCGCCGACCGGCTCGCCTCGGATTTCCGGCATTACGGTCTGACCCACTGACATCGGGCCGAGGGCCCGTGCCGCCGGCACAGCCGATTCGGAGGAATCGATCAGTCGGCTCACAGGCTCGGTGGGAACGATGGTTTTGACGGTCGGACCGAGGGAAGTGTATGAGGCAGTTCGAAGCAGGGGTAGTCGAGACGGAGGTGGCGACAGTGCTCGCCCGGGTTGCGGTGGCCTGATGAGTATCAGCATCGCACCCCGCACCGTAGCCACGCAGTCCGAGGCGCCGGCCCCGCGACGCAAACGGCCGCATCTCCATCAGATCGACCTGTTCCGGATTCTCACCTTCGCCTGTGTCATCGGCGCGCACGTAGTCGGCAACTCGATCGACGCGAGCAATACCGCGGCCAACGGCGTGGTCATGCCCCTGCACTTCACCCGGGACGCGTTCTTCGCTCTCACCGGCTTCGTGCTGATCTACCAGTACCGCGGTAAGTCGCTGGACACCCGGGCCTTCTGGCGCAAACGTTTCCCGCTGGTCGGCATCCCGTACCTCGCCTGGTCGGTTATCTACTGGGGTTATTCGGTCCTGGCCGGACTGCATCCTGGAGAACCGGTCCGCAGCGCGCTGTGGCGGCTGGTGTTCGAGACGGCCACCGGCGGGGCCTGGTATCAGCTCTACTTCCTGCTGGTGACGATGCAGGCGTACCTGCTGTTCCCCTTGATCATGCGACTGCTGCGCGCCACCGAGGGCAATCACCGGTGGGTGCTCGCGGCGAGCGCGACGCTACAACTGGGCGTGCTGTGGTGGCTGGTGCACCCGCCGACGCTGACCGGACGAGCACTCGGCATCTGGAACCACCTGTATGCCACAGCGATCCCGTACCAGTTCTACATCCTGCTCGGCGCGATCGCGGCCTGGCACATCGACGCGGTCACCCGCACGGTGCGCCGGCTCGGCCCGTTGTTCGTCGCGGGCGCGACCGTGGGGCTGGCGCTGGCCGAGCTGTACTTCCTGTGGCAGACGCGGCAGATGCCCGCCTGGCAGGCCAACAACGTCTTCATGCCGCACCTGCTGTTCTGCTACGTCCTGATCATCTCCGCCGTGTACACGGTCAGCAGTTGGTGGGCCGCGCACCGACGCGAACACGACCTGTTCTCCCGAGCCGTACGCTTCGGCTCGGACCGATCGTTCGGCATCTTCCTGTCGCACCCGATCGCGCTGCAGGTGCTCGCACCGGTCATCCCGGCGCTACAGAATCACCTCGGGCTCTTCTGGGGCACAGTGCTGCTGTATCTGACCGTCGTCGCGATGGCGATCGGCATCACGGAGGTGGCGCGCCGGATTCCGGGCAGCCTGTGGCTGACCGGGCGGCCGATGCTGCACACCGATCCGCTCGGCATCGCCGGGCATCTGCGTCGCGCACAGCCGTCCGGGTCGGCGCCCGCCGCCGAGGATCTGCCGCTCACGCCGACCCGCTGAAACGCTCAGCGAGCTTCCGATTGGGTGCCGTCGGCCAGTTCCGCCGCAGCAGCCATGCGCAATCGTTCGGCGACCTCGTTGAAGATATAGAAGTTCGGAATGGATTCGATGGGCGGCAACGTGACCCAGCGACTACCCGACTTGAATCGGATCAGGCCACCCTGGGCATCGATCGTATCGACCTGTTCCCAAGGGTAACTCGCGCCCGCGAACGCCAATTCGGCCAGATCCACGACGATTTCGCCGAACTGCACGCGCTCCCCGGCATCGATCGCGGCCACCGCGCGCGGGAGTTGTGTTGCGGTCACGGCGGATTGAATGGCCGGACCCCATTCATGCGCGCAGTCGAATTGGCGTTCGTCGAAGGATTCGTGCGAACCGTCCGGTCCGTCCAGGGTCAGTGAGTACTCGGCGGGCGCGCCCGGCGACGGGATGACCGACTGCCGGACTTCGGCGGTGTCCCAACGGAATGCGGTGATCTCCTGCCCCGATCGATACACCGTCAGACCGTGCTCGAACAGATCTATCCGGGCCGTACGGACCGCACCGGTGAGGCTGCCGCGTAACCAGGCCGCCGCCAACGGAATCAGCGCCAGAATGACGAATACGATCGTGCCGGTCCACCAGGACGCGGTCGCGCAGATCCCCGCGACGATGGCCAGCCCGCCCGCGATCAGCCCGCACCCGCGCACGAAGATGTCGTCACTCATGGACGCGGGCAGAAACGTCTGGCGATGCGCGCCCAGCTTCTGATATTCGGCCATCAGGTGAACCAGCTTCGTCATGCGCACCGGCGGCCGTTCGCCAGTTGCCCCGGCCTCCTGCCGGACCGTGCTCGGGGTGGTCACATCATCCCTCCATACGCGGGTTCTCCGCGCGAAGCGTATTCCACTCGCCCCAATCTTTCTACCAGTGGGCACGATAACGCCCGGTTCGGGCGCGCAGAAGTAATTCGCTCACCGGATATTTCGTTCGCTATCGGCATACCGCCGGTTATCGCGACCGACACCGCGCCGCCGAATACGCCGCAGGCCCGCTTTCCGGGAAGGAAAGCGGGCCTGCGGTTTTCGACTCTCAGCGGTGGAGGGGACTTACTTGGCCCGCTCCAGCACCTCGACCAGACGCCAGCGCTTGGTGGCCGACAGCGGACGGGTCTCCATCAGCTGAACGCGGTCGCCGACACCGGCGGTCTCGTTCTCGTCGTGCGCCTTCACCTTGGAGGTGGTGCGAATGATCTTGCCGTAGAGCGGGTGCCGCGCGCGGTCCTCCAGCTCGACGACGATCGTCTTGTTCATCTTGTCCGAGACGACGTAGCCGACGCGAACCTTGCGGCTGCCACGCTCCGTCTCCTTGGCCGGCGTCTTGGCCGGGCCCTTCTTTTCACTCACACTGCTGTCACTCATGCGGCGTCTCCCTCAGTCTTGGGACCGGTGGCCAGACCGAGCTCGCGCTCGCGCATGACCGTGTAGATGCGCGCGATCTCGTGCCGGACCACACGCAGCCGACGGTTGTTCGTCAACTGACCCGTCGCCATCTGGAAGCGCAGGTTGAACAGCTCTTCCTTCGCCTCCCGCAGGGCGGCGACGAGCTCGTCCTGATCCTTGTCCCGCAGCTCTGCGGCCGGTGTTCCGCTCATCAGAACTGCTCCTCCCTCGTCACGATCCTGCACTTCATCGGGAGCTTGTGCATCGCGCGGCGCAGGGCCTCGCGAGCGGTCTCCTCGTTCGGGTAACTCATCTCGAACATCACCCGGCCGGGCTTGACGTTCGCGACCCACCACTCGGGCGAACCCTTACCGGAACCCATGCGGGTCTCGGCGGGCTTCTTGGTCAGCGGACGATCCGGGTAGATGTTGATCCAGATCTTGCCGCCACGCTTGATGTGGCGGGTCATCGCGATACGCGCCGAC
Source organism: Nocardia sp. PLKS1-43 (assembly GCF_059510335.1). NCBI lineage: Bacteria > Bacillati > Actinomycetota > Actinomycetes > Mycobacteriales > Nocardiaceae > Nocardia > Nocardia sp. PLKS1-43. The sequence continues at coordinate 208,547 of NZ_JCAJZQ010000010.1, forward strand.
TCGATCTGCCGGTTGGTGACGTAGGCGGGCTCCAGAGCCTGGATGCCGTACTCGCCGAACGCCACCGAGGTGCCACCCTTGGCCATGCCGGAGCGGCCCGGGTGGTGCTGCTTGCGGTGCTTGACCTTGCGAGGCATCAGCATGGGTCAGCCCTCCTGAGGTGTCTGCGCCGGAGTCTCCGCCACAGCGGTGGCGGCACGCCCGGCCTCGGTGCTGGTCGCGGTGGTACCGGACGAACCGGACCGCCGCGGACGGTTCGGCCGCTCCCGACGCTCGCGGCGCTCACCCGCCGGCGCGGCGCTGGCCGTGACCTCGCGCTTGCCGCCGACGATGTCGCCCTTGTAGATCCAGACCTTCACGCCGATGCGGCCGAAGGTGGTCCGAGCCTCGTACAGGCCGTAGTCGACGTCCGCGCGCAGCGTGTGCAGCGGAACGCGACCCTCGCGGTAGAACTCCGAACGCGACATTTCCGCGCCGCCGAGGCGACCCGAGCACTGCACCCGGATGCCCTTGACGTTCGGCGAACGCATAGCCGACTGGATGGCCTTGCGCATCGCGCGACGGAACGCCACACGGTTGGAGAGCTGCTCGGCGACACCCTGAGCGACCAGCTGCGCATCCGACTCGGGGTTCTTGACCTCGAGGATGTTCAGCTGGACCTGCTTCTTGGTGAGCTTCTCCAGCTCGGCGCGGATGCGGTCGGCCTCCGCGCCACGACGGCCGATCACGATGCCCGGACGCGCGGTGTGGATGTCCACCCGGACGCGATCACGAGTGCGCTCGATCTCGACCTTCGAGATGCCGGCCCGCTCCATGCCCGTGGCGAGCAGCTTGCGGATCGCGACGTCTTCCTTCACGTAGTCCGCGTACTGCTTGTCCGCGTACCAACGCGACTTCCAGTCGGTGGTGATACCGAGGCGGAAGCCATGGGGGTTGATCTTCTGTCCCATTTACTTAGCCCCTCCCTTCCGGCGGCTGCGAGCCGGGGCGGCGCTGGCGACGCTCTCGACCTCGATGGTGATGTGGCTGGTGCGCTTACGGATCCGGAACGCACGGCCCTGTGCCCGCGGCTGGAAGCGCTTCATGGTCGCGCCCTCGTCGACGTACGCGGTCGAGATGACCAGCGTCGCCGGGTTCAGGCCCAGATTGTTCTCGGCGTTGGCCGCGGCCGAGGCCACGACCTTGGCGACCGGTTCGCTCGCTGCCTGCGGCGCGAACTTCAGGATGTTCAGCGCGTCCTCGACCCGCTGGCCGCGAACCATGTCCACGACGCGACGCGCCTTCATCGGCGTCACGCGAACGTGCTTGGCGGTGGCGCGTGCGGTCGGATTCTGAGTTTCAGTGCTCATCGCCGCTTGCTCTTCCGATCTTCCTTGACGTGGCTCCGGAACGTGCGGGTCGGTGCGAACTCACCGAGCTTGTGCCCGACCATGTTCTCCGACACGAACACCGGCACGTGCTTGCGGCCGTCGTGGACCGAGAACGTGTGGCCGATGAAATCGGGGATGATGGTCGAACGCCGCGACCAGGTCTTGATGACCTGTTTGGTGTTCTTCTCGTTCTGGACGTCCACCTTCTTGAGGAGGTGTTCGTCGACGAACGGGCCCTTCTTCAGGCTGCGTGGCATGTCTTAACCTCCTCTTAGCGCTTCTTGCCGCGACGGCGGACGATGAGCTTGTCGCTCGGACGGTTGGGTTTACGAGTACGGCCTTCCGGCTGACCCCAGGGCGAGACCGGGTGGCGACCACCGGAGGTCTTGCCCTCACCACCACCGTGCGGGTGGTCGACGGGGTTCATCACGACGCCTCGGACCGTGGGGCGCTTGCCTTTCCACCGCATGCGGCCGGCCTTGCCCCAGTTGATGTTCGACTGCTCGGCGTTGCCGACCTCGCCGATGGTGGCGCGGCAGCGCACATCGACGCGGCGGATCTCGCCCGAGGGCATGCGCAGGACGGCGTAGGCGCCTTCCTTACCCAGCAGCTGGATGCTCATACCGGCCGAGCGGGCCAGCTTGGCGCCGCCGCCGGGACGCAGCTCCACCGCGTGCACGGTGGTACCGGTCGGGATCGAGCGCAGCGGCAGGTTGTTGCCCGGCTTGATGTCCGCACCGGTGCCGGACTCGATGCGAGTGCCCTGCGTCACGCCCTTGGGAGCGATGATGTAGCGCTTCTCGCCGTCCGCGTAGTGCAGCAGCGCGATGTTGGCGGTGCGGTTCGGGTCGTACTCGATGTGCGCGACCTTGGCCGGGATGCCGTCCTTGTCCAACCGGCGGAAGTCGATCAGACGGTAGGCGCGCTTGTGACCGCCGCCGCGGTGCCGGGTGGTGATCCGGCCGTGCGCGTTGCGGCCGCCGGACTTGCTCAGCGGGCGCAGCAGCGACTTCTCCGGAGTCGACCGGGTGATCTCGGCGAAGTCCGAGACGCTCGCGCCGCGACGGCCCGGCGTCGTCGGCTTGTATTTACGGATTGCCATGAGTTCTTCTCTGCTTTCTGGACTCTCCGCCGCTTACGCGACAGAGCCTCCGAAGATCTCGATGGGCTTGCTGTCGGCCGAGATGGTCACGAGCGCGCGCTTGGTGCTCTTGCGCTGGCCGTAACCGAAGCGGGTCCGCTTGCGCTTGCCCTGACGGTTGGCGGTGTTGACGTTGGTCACCTTCACGCCGAAGACCTTCTCGACGGCGATCTTGATCTGCGTCTTGTTCGAGTCCGGGTGCACCAGGAAGGTGTAGGTACCCTCCTCGATCAGTCCGTAGGACTTCTCGGAGATGACCGGCGCGAGCAGGATGTCGCGGGGATCGGCGATGGTGGTCACTTGCTGTCCTCCTGTGCAGCTGCCTGATCTGCCTCCGAGGGGCCGTGCACGAAGGCGTTGAGCGCCTCGACCGAGAAGATCACGTCGTCGCTCTTGAGGACGTCGTACGTGTTCAGCTGGTCCGGAGCGATGGGGTGCACGCCCTGCAGGTTCGCCACGCTCTTCCACGCGGTGACATCCTCGCGGCCGACGACGACCAGGATGTTCTTGCGCTCCGACAGCTCGGTCAGGAAGTTCTTGGCGGTCTTGGTCGAAGGGGTCTGTCCCGCGACGAGTTCGCTGATCACGTGGATGCGCTCGTTACGCGCCCGGTCCGACAGGGCGCCACGCAGCGCGGCGACCTTCATCTTCTTGGGCAGACGCTGGGAGTAGTCGCGCGGCTGCGGGCCGTGCACGGTGCCACCGCCGGTGAACTGCGGCGCGCGGGTCGAACCCTGACGGGCGCGGCCGGTGCCCTTCTGCCGGTACGGCTTCTTGCCACCGCCGCGGACGTCGCCGCGGGTCTTGGTCGCGTGCGTGCCCTGGCGAGCCGCGGCCTGCTGGGCCACGACGACCTGGTGCATCAGCGCGACGTTGGCGGTGACGTCGAAGATCTCCGCGGGGAGTTCGACGGTGCCGTTGGTCTTGCCGCCCGGCTCTTTGACCGGAAGCGTCAGGTTGGTCTTCTTTTCAGCGGTTGCTGTCTCGGTGCTCATGCCCGGGCACCACCCTTCACTGCACTCTTGACGATCACGACGCCGCCCTTGCGGCCCGGGATCGCACCCTTGATCAGCAGCAGGCCGTTCTCGGCGTCCACCTTGTGGACCGAGAGGTTCTGCGTGGTGACGCGGTCGCTACCCATCCGGCCCGACATCCGCATGCCTTTGAAAACACGGCCAGGCGTCGAACATCCACCGATCGAACCCGGGCGGCGGTGCACGGCCTGCGCACCGTGCGAGGCGCCCTGGCCGCGGAAGCCGTGGCGCTTCATGGTGCCGGCGAAGCCCTTGCCCTTGCTGGTGCCGGTCACGTCGACGTACGCGCCCTCTTCGAAGACCTCGGCGCTGAGTTCCTGGCCGACCTCGAAGGTCGAGGCGTCGGCGACGCGGATCTCGGCGACGTGGCGACGCGGGGTGACGCCGGCCTTGCTGAACTGGCCGGAGACCGGCTTGCTCACCTTGCGCGGGTCGATGGCGCCGAACGCGAGCTGAACGGCGGAGTAGCCGTCGCGCTCCACGGTGCGGATCTGGGTAACGACGTTCGGGCCCGCCTTGATGACGGTCACGGGAACGACGCGGTTCTTCTCGTCGAAGACCTGGGTCATGCCGAGCTTGGTGCCCAGGATGCCCGCGGCCGGACGGCTCTTGTTGTCAGTCATATTCGAAGTCCCCGTCACTGAATGTTGACGTCGACGCTGGCCGGGAGGTCGATGCGCATGAGCGCGTCCACCGTCTTCGGCGTCGGGTCGAGGATGTCGATCAGCCGCTTGTGCGTACGCATCTCGAAGTGCTCGCGCGAGTCCTTGTACTTGTGCGGCGAACGGATGACGCAGTACACGTTCTTCTCGGTCGGCAACGGCACCGGCCCGACGACGCGGGCACCGGTGCGGGTCACCGTCTCGACGATCTTGCGCGCAGACGCGTCGATCGCCTCATGGTCGTAGGCCTTGAGCCTGATGCGGATCTTCTGTCCCGCCACGCTGAGTGTCCTTTTCTCCGCTTTCGTCGTGATCCGGGAGTCGCCTCCCGAAGCACCCTCATTTGCATGCCCGAACCCACGAAGACAGCAGACGCATCCGTACTTGCCTCGACCGGTCTCGACCGATCCATCGCCGCTGTTCATCTGTCATGGTTCTTCCGGTCCACGCGGTCGGGCGTGTCGCCTTTCCGCTCATTCTTCGGCCCCGGATAACTCTCCATTGGGCCGGTAGAACGCTGTCCCGGACGTATCCGCGCCGGACTCGACACCGATACTGAGTGGGTACTGCCCGCCTCCACCGATTACGCCTGGTATCCGCGGGTTTTCACCACAGACATACGCCACCCGGTGAAGGCAACCCGACAAGTATGCACGAGCCCCGGCGCGGACTTCAAATCGGGGTCCTGTGAGCCCGGCGACGCCCCCCGCGGACGCCGCCGGGCCCGGATCAGATCGTCAACGGCAGCTTTCCCGGACGCAGCCGCCGCCACACGACGACGAGGAAAATCAGCAGTCCGGCCAGGGGAAGCAGGCCCAACGTCCAGCTCAGCGGCAGCGGCGGACCGGGTTGATCGAGTACCCGCACACCCTGCAGCGTGCCCTCGCCGCGGCCCTGCGGCCCGTCGATGACGAAGCTGAAACTGTAGTCGCCGGGCGCGTTCAGGGATTTCACGTCCAGGCCCCAGGAGTCGCGTTTGCGCGGATGCCGCGCGAGCGGCTGCACCCGGCGGGTGGCCCGGCGGTCGGGTCCGTTGATCTTCAGGGTTCCGGACTTGCCGGCGATGCCGCCGTCGGGCAGGAAGGTGAAGTCCAGCGACTGCATGGCCCGGATCGGCCAGGTGGTGAATCCGACGGTGACGCCGTACGGTCCGGCCTGGACCCGTTCGGTGTGCACGATGTTCACCGGTTGATAGGCGGCGGCCGGACCGGACGTGATCAGGCCCAGCGTGGCCGCCGCGAGCAGGAGCACCGCCAGCCGGCGCAGGGTGGCGCTGTTGATCACGACCGCACCTCGGCGCCGCGGCGATCGTGCGTGATGCGTTGGGTCACAAGGTCTCCCGTGGTGCGAGGGTGCGCAGCATGGCGGCGAAACGTCCGGCGAGATATCCGGCGACGAGTCCGAACGGGATGCCCAGAACCGCGATGATGACGAACATCGACGCGCTGATGTGCGCGACCGGATCGGTCAGGATCGTTTGCAGCGGCAGGCCGATGCCCAGGATCACGCCCGCCACCACGCCGGTCGCCAGCAGCGTGCGGTGCGGTTCCAGGTTTCGGGTCCTGGCCAGCGCGAAGATTCCCTCCACGGCCACCGCGGCGACGATCAGGAACATCGGCATGATGCTCGGGAACGAGGGCGGCAGCGGCAGCAATCCGTCGCGCAGCGGCAGGCCGACGGCCGAGGCGTACACGTGCGCGGCCCACGGCGAGAACCACCACAGCAGCCCCTGCGTCACACTCATCGCCAGACCGATGGCCAGCGCGGCTCCGGCCCGGCCCAGGACGACTGCGCCCACGATGAGCAGCATCGGCGCGAACAGCACGGTGGCGGCGACCATGGCGTCGACGGGCAGGCGCAGGTTGTTCAGCCCGTCGGCGGGGATCGGGGCGTAGGAGATCAGCAGCACGATCGCGAAAACCAGCCCGGCGCGCCCCCACAACTCGTCTCGATGCGCGGAGAACACGATGACGCTGCCGATCATGGTCGTCGAGATCGACAGGAACAGCGCTACGTGCGAAGGGGTGTTGAGGACCGCGTCGAATCCGTAGATCGAATGCCACTCCAGGTCGAACAGGCCGTAGAGCAGGAACAGTGCGGCGCCCGCGCCCGAAACCATGTAGCCGATCGGTGCGGTGAGCGTGCCGCCGAAGACCCGGATCGGCGTGCCGCCCGCGCGTGGCACCGCGCGGCCCGCCCGCTGCGCCGAGGTCATCAGCACGACTACGGCGAGACTGGCGAATCCGGAGATAGCGCTGCCGGAATAGAGGAACAGATGCGGCAGTGTGAAGAAGGTGTCCGGCCCGACGTCGTTGTGCCACTGGATATCCCAGCTGGTTCCGACCGTGGTGACGACGATGCCGAGCAGGACGACCCAGGCTCCCGCCCGCGCCGCCGTTCCGGTGGCGTCGGCCACGGTGATCGAGCGCGGCGTATTCGCCGCTGCCGCACCGCCCGGCGCGGTGTCGAACGGTATCGAGGTGCTCATGGCTTCTCCCCCGTCTCGGGCTGCGACCAGGTTGTCGCCTGGTCAGTATCCGACAGCGATCCGGGCGGTCGCTCCTTGTTTTCGCGCATCGTGATCCTCCCTTCCGGTGCTCCCGCACCCCTGTTTCTCATCCGCTGATCCACAGCGGTACGGAAAGCCGATCGGTCGAGTCGCCGATCACGATGGACAGCCGCAGATCCCACGGCCCGGTCATCATGAACGGCACATCCTGCGCGTGATAACGACCTTCCCCGCTCGCTGTCGCGGTCACCGGCGCATTCGAGTAGCCCATCCGCGGCTCCACCGCCTGTACCTCGACGACGGCATCGCGCACCGGACGTCCCGCACGATCGGTGATGTCGATATCGATGCTCGTGTCGCCGATCCGGGAACTGCCCGATGTCACAGTGACAATGTGATCGGCTGTGCCGCTGTGCATTACGAGATGCCCGGGCGGGCTCGGCCACAGCAGCCATCCGGCCAGTGCGATCAGCGCGACCACCAGTGCGAGAACCGCCGCCACCCGTAGCGTTCGGGCGCGCGGCCCGTGTTCGACCGGATTCGCGGTCGTCGCGGGACTCGTCGTCATCGTGATCCTCCCGCCACGACGTCGAGAACGATCGGGATGGTGAGCACGGTGTAGTTCTTCTCCACCTGTATCCACAGCCGGTAGCGGCCAGGCGCTGAGAAGGTGTAAGTGAACGGGACCGCCGGGCCGTATGCGGCGACGGTCTCATCCGGTGCGCTGTCACCGTTCACCGGTGGCATCAGCATCGCGCCGCCGGGATCGTTGCCGCCACCAGGCATATTCGGCATCGGCCGCGTACTCGGATTCGAGTCGTGGTTCATCCCGAGCATATCCGGCATCGGCGGAGTGCCGGTGCTGGAATCATTGCTCATACCAGGCATATTCGGCATCGTGGTTGTGCTGGTGTTCGGACCGTTGCTCATCCCGGGCATATCCGCCATGGCCGGTGGGCCGGAAGTCGTTGTCCCGCCGACCGGCTGGTTGCTCATGCCCGACATGGACATGCCGCCCATGGAGTGAGCGTGCCCCCAGACCGAAGCGTTTTGAACCGCTGTCCCGATATCGGTATCCGAATCGGGAAGTGGTCCGGCGACGATCATGTGCCCGACCATGCCGAGCCAGGGTTGCAGATCGGAGGCGGTGCCGACGGTCGCGGTCAGGGTGGTGGGCTTACCCGCGGTTGCGGCGGTGGCGGCCACGGCGATCGGGGTGGTGTCGACGTCGGTCGATGCCGTCGTGGCGCCGTCGCCGAGGTGTACCGGATTCGCCGTGTGCTGCGGTGCCCCACTGGCGGCCTGCCCCTGCGTGACGGTGAAACCGCCTGCGGCGCGGACCATTTGCACACCCCCACCGCGCCGCGCCAGTTCGGCGGACAGCGCGTAGTGCCCGGCCTCCGGCAGGGTGAGACGGATCCTGAAGTGGCCGGGCGCGATCCGGATCGGATGCAGATGCCACAGCTGACCGCTCGGCCCGACCACCAGCAGGTGGATCAGCGCACTGTCCTCGATGATCAGATCGTCGACGGCCGCGCCGGTAGCCGCATCGATCGGATACAGATCCAGATCGCCCGGCTGTCCGGCGATCAGCGGCGCTCCGCCCAGCGCGAGCATCACCGGCGGGCGCGAGAAGTCCGAAATCATCGGCTGCCCAAGGGAATACGGGTTGCTCACATTGTCCACATCGGGATCGAGCTGCACGCCGGGCTGCGGTGGTAACGGCAATGATGCGGACAGCACCGCAGCCGTCATCGCCACCGCCAAACCCGCCACCATGCCCCCGGCGGGCACCAATGCCCACGCGCTGCGTCGCGCCCGAACCGCCACCAGAATCGAAACCGGCAGCAGCACACCGGCCGCCAGGAATCCGCCGTACACGAACCGTTCCGGCGGCGTGGTCACCTGTTTCGACACCACGAACGGAATGCGCGCGACCTGCTGCCCATCGCCCACGGCCAATTCCCAGGGCCCGGGCCGATCCACTCGCAACGTCGTCGCGTACATCCCCGGCGAATCGCCCAGCTGCACCGCCCCCCGATCGGTGGGTACTCCCGGTGCCGGCGACGCCGCCGCCGACGAGGCCCCGGTCGGCGTCAACGCCAATGTCAGCCTCCCGCCCCCGCTCCCGGCATGAGTAACCACCTCGACCTGCAACGGCCCCGGCACCGACGTCACCCGCCGCAATACCACGGTCAATTCCCGACCCCCCAACGTCTGCGCAATAGACACATCCCCGCCCGAAGACGGCGCGTCGGCCCCCGCAACCCCGCCCGACCCCATCAGCAAAAACACCCCCACCAGCGGAAGAAGGCCCCACCGCCGAACCCGCCCGATAGCCGTCACGAGCCCATCGTAGAAACCCCCACCCCCGCTGCCATCACCTCACAAGGTGATCCTCCCTCCCCCATACGAGTGATGCACACCTAGAAATCCCCGGGTATCCCCTTGGGGCACAATGCCGCCCCTCGGCGTCCCAACATCCCGAACTGCTCAGGCCAACACCTCGTTCAGCGTGGCCGCGCGCAACACCCGTGCAGTCCACACCTTCAACTGCCCGATGTCAGCCGCATACATCCTCGTCATGACCGAGCGATCCAACGGCCCGAACCTCTCGGTCAGCAACATGATCAGCGTCTCCGCACGGCCACGCGCTTCACCGATCTCTTCTCGCATTCGCGCGGTCGTCTTGATGACCTCCAGGGCGATGTTCGGTTCCGTCATCCGTCATGCGAGCGCCTCCTCGAGGGTTGTCGCAGTCAGCAACTGCTCAGCCCACGCATCCAACTGCTCGATGTCAGCCGCATAGACCTTTTCCTCGACCGAGGAACTCAACGACCCGAACTTGACCGTCAGCTGCCTGATCAACATCGCCGCACGACCCCGTGCTTCCCCCAGCGCTTCACGCATCTCAGCAGTCGTCACGATGACCTCCTTGGCGATGGGTCCGAGTTGTGCTTGTTCGGCGAAGGTTTCGAACTCGCCGGGATACAGTTTGCCAACATATTCAATGTACGTCGCGATGACCTCGAACGCCTCCCTGCCGTAGGGACCTTCGAGGACGACGCGGAGGTCAGAGACCAGGTAGGGCAAGGTGGCGAGCAGTGCCTCCCGGCCGCGGCCGGTGACCTTGACCACTACCTGAACCAGTCTGACCATGACGGTGACGGGACGGCTCAGGAGTGTAGGGACGTCGAGCGCATTGACATCATCGAGCATGTATCGCGTACCCGGCAGGTAGTCCTGCATCGCGATACGGTCATCGGAGTCCAGGTCGTACAGTTCGCCGACCTCCAAGGGCGCATTCCAACGCACCCCCTTCGGGCCGACGTGCACGACCAGAGACAGGACAGCGGGAATGCGTTCGACCTTCTCATCTCCCTTGTCCCGCAGATACTTCCCGATCACCCCGACCTGATACTCGAGCACCCGGAACGCCATCAACCAATCCGGTGTGCTCTGGTGCTCTAGCAGAACGTAGACGAACGTCGGCCTACCGCTGAACTTGGTACGGGTGCGAAACAACCGATCGGTGTATCGCGACCGCAATTCGGCGGAAACCAGCGAACCGTCCACCAGTTCGAATTCATCCCAGTCGAGTCGCTCCGCAATAGCTTTCGGCGCGACGACCCGAACCTCGGAACCCGCGTCGACGGCATTCGAGAGCATTTTGCGAACCAGCGCGTCATGCGGATTGGATGGATCGGATGTCATGCCCAGCACAGTACGTGAATACACCGATAATTCGCCAAATCGCCTGCCTGGCAGGCATTTTACCATTTCAGACAGTCAATCAGACGAATGATAAAAATGCGAATTGCAATCTATTCAAGTGATGCATCTCTAGAATGGGCTTGTTCAAAGAACGTAGTCATCGACTGCCTCTTCCACAGAACTTACTTTCGAGTAAGATGTAGGTATGACGAACGAGACCGCCACCTTCCGCGGCTGGAAGAAGCTCCCCGACAACCGCATCGGGCATGCGCTGTTCTCCCTGGGCATGGTCGCCCGGGTGCCGTACTTCGGCACCGTCGTACCGAACGTCGTGCGCCTCGAACCGGGCGTCTGCGAGGTCACCGCGCCCAAGTGGTTCGGCATCCACAACCACCTCGGCACCTTCCACGCGATCGCCGCCTGCAACCTCGCCGAAGTCGCGATGGGCATGCTGAGCGAGGCCACCGTCCCCACCACCCACCGCTGGATCCCCAAGGCCATGAACGTCCAGTACCTCGCCAAGGCGGAATCCGGCCTGCGCGCGGTGGCCCAACTCGCCGAAATCCCCGACTTCACCGCGATCACCGGGGGCCGGGACCTCACCGTTCCGGTCTCGATCTACGACAAGCACGGCGTCGAGGTCGTCCACGCCGACATCACCACCTGGATCACCCCGAAGTAGCCGCGACACAACCCCGTGCGTCGGCCTGCGGTTGCCGATAACATCGGCGGTCATGGGAGAGAAGGGGAGCAGCTCCGCGGCGGCACAATCGGTTTCGGTTGTGCCTGACGACGTGGCAGCAATCGGACGTTACGTCTACGGTGCGGCGGAGAGCCTTCGATCGGCTTTGAGTTCGGTGGACCGCGAAGTCGACGCACTGGTGTCGGGCACCTGGACAGGTAGTGCCGCAACAACTTTCGGCCAGGGTTGGCACGAGTGCCAGGACGGCGGCGGGAAGATCATCGATGCGCTGACCTCCATGGCGGAAAAGCTCGGCATCACCGCGACGAACTTCCGCGTCCAGGACGCCCGCACCTCCAATGCGATTTCGAGTCTGGATCTGCCCTGATGAGCGGGAATTTCGGCGTCGACCTCGAACATCTGGATCAGGTCGTGGCCCGCCTCAACGGCCTGTCCGGATATCTGACCGAAACCTTCGACGAGATCGACCGCCGCGTCAAAACCCTCCAGAACGGCGCCTGGGAAGGCGTTGCCGCGCAGGCATACGCCGAGGCCCACACCCAATGGCTCGGTGGAGCAAGAGAATTCGCCCAGGGTGTCACCGACGCGACCGAGGCGGCGCGCGAGGCACACGGCCACTACACCCAGGCGGTCGACACCAACGGCACGATGCTCAACGGCTGAACCTCGTGACCACGCTGAAGATCGACCCCGACACCTACTACAACGCAGCCAAGAAACTCACTCTGCTCGCCGACCAGGCAGTTCTGCCCTTCATCGCGCTGCACAACAACCTGCACGCCAACGGCGGCATGGCCGGAAACTACCAGGGCGTCGAGGCCTGGACCTCCCCGTACGATGCCCAGGCACAGGATTTCCACCAGGCATACATCGCGTATGTCAACGCGCTCAACCACTTCGGCGACATCCTCAACGCCACCGGATACAACTGGGACATCGCGAACTACAACGCCGATAAGAACCCGAACAAGGGCAAGGCGCCGGACAAACCGACCGTAGCCACTGACCCCCTCGTAAAACCCACCCTGCCGACTCCGCCCTCGGCCAAATCGACGAACACCGCACCCGGGCTGGACGAGGGGCCCCTGCACGGACTACTCGCCAAGATCACGCACCCGGTGCCCAACGGCGACCTCGGCAAACTGGCCGCCGTCCACAGCACATGGGACAACTTCGCCAAACACAACGCGGTAACCAGCGCCCAAAGCACCATCAAACAGCTCATCGACACCTTCACCGATCAAGGCACCGTCGACCCGCACCTGCCGCGCATCCAGGAGTACCTCACCAACCTCTCCACCGCCGCCGGCAACCTCGCCCAGGCGTCCACCGCCATCACCAGCACGGTCGCCAACCACCACGACCAACTCTCCACCCTGCGCGGCGACATCCAATCCGACCGAACCCACGCCCTCATCGCCATCGGCGCCACCGTCATCACCGCAGGACTCCTGTGGTGCCTCACGGTCGTGGCCACCGACGGCGCGGGCGCGGCCGCCACCGGCGCCGAAGTCGACGCCACCATCGCCGCCACCGAGGCCGAAATCACCACCGCCGCAGCCGCGATCACCAGCGACATAGCCGCCAGCACCTTCCCCGCCCTAATCGCCGACGGCGCCGAAATCTTCAGCGGCATAGGCCAATTCACCAAGGCCGACGCCCAAATCCTCGCCATCCAGGCGTTGATCGTCGCCATGACATCCGGGGACAGCGCGAATGAACCGAAGCCGGCCGCGTCGCCGGGTAATATCGACGAGAGCGAGAAAGCGTTCAATGACCGCGAGCGCGACATCGCCGAACTCTTGTCGAAAGAGGGAAAGAACGTCAAGGCAATCAAGGAAAGTTCAACACCGAATCAGCGGACTCCCGACGCTACGGTTGATGGTGTTCCAACGGAATTCAAGTCGCTGGATGAAGGAGCCACCAACGGGACCGTGAAGAATCAGCTCAACTCAGCCGCAGGTCAGGCCGATCATGCGATTTTGGATGCACGCAACAGCGGCTTGACCGAAGAGGAAGCGCAACGCGGTATAAATCGATTCCAAGGCGCCAGCCCAGGAAAGCTCAAAGCAATCCGGATCATCGGCAATGGCTGGGAAATAGACTGGCCCTAGGAGAGCAACACATGAGCGCGCATAATCAGATCTTCATACGCACAAATTCCCCGAAAGATACGGTCGTCCGCAACATCAGCATCGCGGCAGGCACACAGTTCGCACTGGTAGACCCGATAACCACCGCGCCTACCTACTGGGGGCGAACCGGCAGCTCGGCTATAGATCTCGAGTTCGGTCATGACTACGACGACGATATGGGAATTCCATTCGAATCACACCCAGTTGTCTTGACCGTCCGCGACCTGGAATCGAATCCCGACAGGGAAGAAAGGGAGGCTCGCACCATCTTCGAACATTTGAGGCAGGACACAACTTACGACATGATACTGGTGTTCGATCTCCAGAAACTCCTACTGCGAACCGATATATAATATCGCGCAGCATTTCGAGTGCGCGGCGGGAATGTTGCAAGCAGAGATCCTGGGCGGCCTCCGAAATCCAGCATATTCCCGGAACGCAACCCGCGCAAGCGTGCCTCTGCAGCACTCCAATGAGTTGCGAATTCGACATTGGCGACGACACCGTATGGAGTCCTGCACTTCGACTAGGGATCTCTACCTGCAGATGCCGAACGACGTCAGCGCAGTCCTGGAAACCCCGACCGGCTTGACTGCCATATCGTCCGATATATAGGAGATCGACCTCGATACCTTCGAAAAGGTCGTCCATGCACGACGTCTATCCATGCCGCAGTAATTCGCCCGCTCCATAGAACGCGTCATGAGAATGGATGCGCACTTTCATGAGCCGGGAGTTCACCGCACGACGTCGACCGGCGGCCAGTTGCGTAGGGCTTGGTCGGCAACGGCGTGGAGTTCGGCGGGGTCGACTCCGGTGGCGGCTTGGACGGCTATGCCGAAGGCGATGGTCATGATGTAGCAGGCCAGTTGGGTGGCATCGGATCTCGAGGGGAGGTCGCCTTCGGCCGCGGCGCGGTGGAAACGCTCTGCCAGGTGTCGCTGGGCCGTTCGGCGCCATTCCACCAGCATTGCGCAGGCGGGCGCGCCTGCGTCGCCTGCCGCTAAAGAGCCTTGTACCCCAAGGCATCCCGAGGGCTGGCCGGCGCCAGTGGTGGCTTCGACCGAGCCGTGCAGGAAGGCCGTGGCGACTTCCCGGGCTGTTTCTTGCTGCATGGCGCGCAGGCCGTAGGACGCAGGGCCTGCCGTGTAGCGATCCAGGGCCTTTCGGAAGAGTTCTTCCTTGTTGCCGAAGGCCGCATACATGCTGGTTCTGGTGATGTTCATGGCGTCGGTGAGGTCGGTGAGGCTCGCGCCTTCGTAACCGCGCTCCCAGAAGACCAGCAGGGCGCGCTGCAATGCTTCGTCGGTGTCGAAACCACGCGGGCGTCCCAGGGTGCTCTTACCGCGACTACTCACATTCCCGATATTACCGCTTCTGTACCGAACGGTACCGATCAGGTACAGTAACTTCTGTACCGATCGGTGCAGATATACGGAAGGGTCGTGCGATGGGACAATTGGATGGGAAGACTGCGGTCGTGACCGGAGGCAGCAGCGGCATCGGACTGGCCGTTGCCGAGCGGTTCGCGGCGGAGGGTGCGCACGTATTCGTCACCGGGAGGAGAGAGAACGAATTGGGGGCCGCGGTCGAAAGGATCGGATCGGCCACCGCCGTCCCGGGCAACATCTCGAATCCCGCCGATCTCGACCGGCTCTACGAGGCAGTGGAGGCGCGCGGGCAAGGCCTGGATACGCTGTTCGCCAACGCGGGGGCTGGCTCCTTCGCGACACTCGAGCAAACCACCCGGGAGCACTTCGACGAGGTTTTCGGCACCAACGTCTGGGGCACGCTCCAGACCGTACGCAAGGCTCTGCCCCTGCTCAACGACGGTGCGACCATCGTCGTGAACACCTCCGTCCGCGCCGACGACGGCATGGCGGCATTCGGTGCGTACGCGGCGTCCAAGGCCGCGCTGCGTTCCTACACCCGGACCTGGGCCACCGAACTGATGGAGCGCGGAATTCGGGTCAACGCGATTGCCCCGGGGACGATCGATACCGCCGCGCTCGCCACGGTGGGCGGCCCGGAAGACGCCGACGCGGTCAGGGCCGGGTTCGCGGCGAACGTTCCGATCGGCCGGATCGGAACCGCGCAGGAGGTCGCGGGCGCCGTCCTGTTCCTGGCGTCCGCGGACAGCAGCTTCATCGTGGGCGCGAACATCTATGTCGACGGCGGCGAGAAGCAACTCTGAGTGACAGCGGTTCGGCCGATCGCTCGAGCGGTGCACCGAATTGGCCAGCCGGTTGCTCGATCAGCACGCGATCCGTTCGTACCGCGGTCGCCGATCACTGCGCCACCGGCGCCGAAGTCGCCGCCACCGAGGCCGAAATCACCACCGCCGCAGCCGCGATCACCAGCGACATAGCCGCCAGCACCTTCCCCGCCCTCATCGCCGACGGCGCCGAAATCTTCAGCGGCATAGGCCAATTCACCAAGGCCGACGCCCAAATCCTCGCCATCCAGGCGTTGATCGTCGCCATGACATCCGGGGACAGCGCGAAAGATGGCGGCAACCAGCCTGTTCCCGCACACCCGAACGATGCCGTGACCGAGAAAATGGCCGAGCTGCTGCGTAGAGGCATCGATCCGAATACGGACTGTTCAGAGATTGCCGAGGATTTGGCGGAAGCAGCCAACGGCGACGGAAATATACTCAGAGTCGAGCCCCCGAAGGGAAAACTGTTGGATGTCGAGGAGAATGGAATACGCGAGCAATACGAGTACCATGAAGTGTACTCCGACGACAACTACGTGTACGATCCACGATTGAGTCGCGATCCGATCCCGAAAGCCGAGTGGGAAAGAGAAATACTCGGAGACAATCCTGGCGCAAACATAAGGACGACAAAATGATAGGCGACCCGAGGTTGTTCATCGATACACTACGGCAAGCAGGAGAGATCGAGTGGTCTCGCAATGTAGCCGGAACAGATGACAAGGGCCAGCCGACGCCTCCTCTCGTTGTTTGGCGCTTCACGGAACCCCGCCCGGAGTGGGTGCTCGAGAAACTTCGCAGACTTACGGATGAGAGCGCAGGTCGCATCGATTGGACGATCGACGCGACCCGGAGAAATTGGGTCCTGATCCCCACCCGCACAATCGAAGAGATAAACCGCACACAGCCACCCTTGACCGAGCGCGAAGCGATCCGCCATCTGATGCAGACCGACGAAGAATTCTGCCGTCGCGCTTCCGAGGACTTTGCGCGCATAACGGCTGCTCTGAAATCCGAGTTGTCGGAAATGTAAATATTCGCACTCGTCCCGGGCAGTAGTCGAATATCCGATGAACAGGTATCGAGAATTCCGGTCCCGGGCGGAAGATCGGCCGGATCCCGAGTACGGCACATGAGTCACTCAATCAGATCTTCATTCGGACGGACGATCGGCAAAAGCGATCTTCGGGAGCGACACGTGGGCGTCGCGCGGACCATTCTAAGTGTTGATCCAATATCAGATGCACCACGGAATGAAGGCATTTGGTACGCCGCCTCGAAGGCCGTCCTGCGCTCCCACACCGCACCTGTGCCGCCGAACTCGCCGAACGGGCATACAGGCCAACGCGATCGCCCCGGCACGATCGATACCGCCACGCCGGACACGGTCGGCGGGCCGGACGACGCCGACGCGGTCAAAAGCCGGGTTCGCGAGGAACGTTCCGATCGGCCGGATCGGAACGGCCTGTGAGTCTCCGGTGACGTGATGTCCTGGCATCGGCGGACAGAAGGTTCGTCGTGGGTGCCCACGGCCGACGTCGACGGTGGCGAGAGACAGCTCTACGGACGCACGCATCGGTCCCAGCTGCTCGAACGGCGCGGGATCTCGCGACATGCCGGGTGCGAAAACCCGTGGAACATCCGGCTGATTGAATGAGACATATGAGTGCTCAGCGTGTCGGCGAGGCGGATCTCTGCGTGGTGGGGTTGGGGCCTGCGGGGCGGGGGCTGGCGCATCGGGCGGTGCGGGCCGGGATGCGGGTGGTGGCGGTGGATCCGCGGCCGGAGCGGTTGTGGCCGCCGACGTTCTCGTGCTGGATCGACGAGTTGCCGTCGTGGTTGCCGCAGAGTGCGATCGCGCAGCGGATCGAGGCGCCGACGGTGTGGACCGAATCCGCACACCGGATCGAGCGGCCGTACTGTGTGCTGTCGAAACCCGGTCTGCGCGAAGCGCTTCCGCTCGACGACGCGACCGTGCTGGCCGGCCGGGCGACGTCGGTCGGCGCGCATCGCGTCGAACTCGCCGACGGCGCGGTGGTCACGGCCGCAGCGGTTTTCGATACCCGCGGGCTGCCCTCGCCGGGTGCGCGCCGGACCGCGAGTGCGCACGGGATCTTCGTCGATGCCGAGCGCGCCGCGCCGATGGTCGCCGAAGGTGAAGGGCTGCTGCTGGATTGGCGTGCGGAGAACGGGGCTGGACCGGACGAGCCGCCGTCGTTCCTGTACGCGGTGCCGCTCGGTGACGGCACGGTGATCTTCGAGGAGACGAGTCTGGGGCTGCGGGGCGGGATGCCGCAACGTGAATTGCGGCGTCGGGCGCTCGCGCGTCTTGCCGCACACGGGATCACGTTGAGCGGGGACGAACCCAGCGAGGCCGCGCACTATCCGCTGGATCAGCCGCCGCCCGCGGTCCGCGCCGCCGCGAGGGCCGCCGATGCGGTCCCGTTCGGCTCCCGCGGCGGGATGATGCATCCCTGCACCGGATACAGCGTGGCGGATTCATTGGCCCTGGTGGACACCGCGATCGATGCGCTACGGGCGGGCCGCGACCCGGTCCGGGACCTGTGGCCCCGGCAGGCCCGCCTGGTCTACTGGATGCGCATGCGCGGTCTCTACGGACTCGGCAGACTCACCACGGCACAATCGATCTCGATGTTCGAGGCATTCTTCACCGCCTCCCCCCGCCAGCAGCACGCGCTGCTGTCCGCGCACGCCGACTACGCGCCGCTGGCCGCGGTCCTGTTCATGACCGTCGCCCGCACCTGGCCGTTCCACTGGCGGTACGACCTGGTCGGCTGGACCAACCGGAACCGTTGGGTCGGTTACGAATACCCGCCCGGGAAGGACCGCGCCGAGGCCGCGCTCGACGAACTGCGGTAGCCCCGACGGCTCATACCCAGTTCTCGATCCAGTACTTCCAGAGGACCGGCGCGTATCCGGCCAGCGGCGGTACGCGAATATCCGTGCCCGCCAGCGCCGCCGAGGTGTTGCGGCAGTCGAACCAGCAACCGAATTCGTTCTGCTCGAGCACTTCTCGCGGCACGCCGAGACGCGGGAGAACCGCGCCGACACCGGGCAGCCGCAACATCATGTCCAGCGTCTGCCGGGGCATGACCTCCACCAACCGGGGTGCGCCCGCCTCGTCGGCGAACAGGTTGAGCACCTCGGCGGCGCTCTGGCGGCGCGGGTCGACCAGATGGTAGGTGGTCCCCGCGACGTCGGGCAGATGCACGATGTGCCCCAGCGCCCGGACGACGAAATCCACCGGCACCATATTGGTTTCGCCCAGTTTGGGAACCAGCAGCGGCATGATTCGCGGTAGCTGTGCGGCCATCCGGAGCAGCCGGAAGAAGTAGTACGGCCCGGTGATCCGATCGATCTCACCGGTGCGGGAATGACCGACCACGATCGAGGGCCGGTAGATTCGCCACGCCACCGCGCAGCGCTCGCGCACGATCCGCTCGGCCTCGAAGGCCGCCCGCTGCTGTGGGGTGGGCAGCACCTGACCTACATCGAACATATCCTCGCCGAACAGACCCTCCGCCGACCCGGCCACCTCGACGCTCGACATGTGGTGCAGCGCACCGGCTTCCAGTCGCTCGGCGAGGTCCACCACGTGACCGGTGCCGGGGCCGAAACCCGCCGCGTCGTACCCGACGCCCAGATGGATCACGTGGTCGATCGAACCACGTTGCGCCGCAATCCAATCGGCGTCGATGCCGAGTCCGGGCGCGCCGAGATCCCCGTGCACGCGCCGGACCCGCTCGCCCCCGCTCCACTCACGGGCGCACCGGTCGAATCGATGGGCCGGATCTGCCCCGGGACGCACCACCACATGAATTTCACCGCTACGCTTCAGCAACTCTGGGACGAGATACCGACCGATACACCCAGTTGCCCCGATAACCAGGTAATTCATGTAATTACAGTAGCGTCCACCCGCCGACGCCCAGCACCCGGATAGCGCCCGGCCGTGCCGATGGCCTCCGCTTCGCTACCGTCGTCCGAGCCTGTCGGCTCGCGCTCCTCCGCCGAGCCGGAAGCGCAGCGAGCACCGGCGAGGATGCGGTGCATCCGACGACGAGCAGGAGCCGGGCGACCCGAGATCCTGTGCGCGAAGACGTTTCGGACTCGGCCGAGCGCCGGACTACTCGGCGAAAACCGCCTTGCGCTTGGTGAGCATGGCCGTCGCGCCCTCCATGAAGTCGGGCGACTGGAGAAGTTCGGACTGGCCGGTCTTCTCCGCCGCCAGGGCGGCGTCCAACGAGGTCAGCGAGGCCTCGTTGAGGGCGCGCTTGGTGAGTTCGAGGGCGCGGCGCGGACCGGTGGACAGCTTCGCGGCGGCGGCCTCCACCTTGGCGTCGAGTTCCTCGGCGGAAAGTACCCCGGTCACCAGGCCGTAGCGAGCCGCCTCGGCGATCGGCAGCCGTTCGCCCAGCAGGGCCATCTCGGCGGCGAGCGGACGTCCCGCGGCGGCGGCGATCATGGCCGCCGCGCCGCCGTCGGGCATGAGGCCGATGTTGATGAACGCCAGCAGCAGATAGGCGTCCTCGCTCGCATAGGTCAGATCGGCGGCCAGCGCCAGCGCCACGCCGACGCCCGCGGCCGCGCCGCGAATCCGCGCGATCACCGGCACCGGCGCGTCGACGATGGCCTTGACCAGCCGATTCGCCGCATCCATGGTCATCTCGGGGGTGATTCCGCGCTGCGCCTCGGACACCACGCCGGACAGGTCCGCGCCGGTGCAGAAATCCTCGCCCTCACCGGTGAGCACGATCGCGCGAACCGTGCGATCCTCGACCACAGCCTCGAACGCGTCACCGAGCGCCACCATGGTGTCGTAGTTGATGGCGTTCTTGCGCTTGGGGTTGGCGATGGTGACACGCAGTACCCGGCCGTCGTGGACGACACGCAGGCCCGTCGGGGCGGTGGTCTGCTCGACGTTGCTCATAACAACTCCCAGGTAGGCCGTCGACGCTGGCGGCGGCGCGAGAATGACGGTTAACATTGCGAATTGTGGTTAACTTAGGTTGAGTTGTGCGGCGCTGTCAACCAGGCGGCGATGCGAGAGAAGGAGAGGTGCATGGTCGCGGATCGCAGCGAGTCCGGACTCGCTTCCGCGCGAGACGACGGCACGACGGTCCGACGACGGCCGAAGAACAGGAAAGCACAAATCGTGCGCGTCGCGGCCCAGGCGTTCAGCGAGCGCGGCTACCACCCGGTCGGTGTCGACGAGATCGCGGCCGAGGTCGGTATCTCCGGCCCGGCCCTGTACCGGCACTTCCGGAACAAGTACGCACTGCTCGTCGCCGCGGCCGAGGGCGGTGCGCAATTGCTGCTGGACGCCGCGCAGGCGGCCGACGATCCCGCGCTGGACCCCGAGGCACGGCTCACCGCACAGATCCGCGCACTGGCCGAGCACACCATCGAGGTCCGCCGCGAGGGCGGGCTGTACCGCTGGGAGCGGCGATATCTCGAGCCGGAGGACCGGCACCGCATCCGCAAGCTCTACGACCAGCTGCACGCCACGGTGGAAACGGCCATCGCCGCGCTGCGCCCCGGTGCCGATCCGGCCGACATCAATGTGCTCGGCACCGGAATGCTCGGCGCGATCGGCAGTATCACCCTGCACCGCACCACGCTGTCCACCGCCCGCCTGACCGATCTGCTGCAGGACATCTGCTGGTCGATCCTGCGCACCGAGCTGCCCCCGGCGCCGACCCAGCCCGCCCCGGAGACGCCCGTGCGCGGCCTGCCGCTGAGCTCGAAGCGCGAACAGCTGCTCACCGAGGCGATCCGGATCTTCGGCCGTCAGGGATACCACGAGGCCAGTATCGAGGAGATCGGTGCGGCGGTCGGCATCAACGCCTCGAGCGTGTACCGCTACTTCCCGAGCAAATCCGAGCTGCTGGCTGCGGCCTTCCACCGCACCGGCGAGCGCGTCGCGATCGCCAACTCCGAGGCCCTCGCCGAGGCGAGCAGCCGCGCCGACGCCGCGCTGCGCATCGCCGACCGCTTCGCCCGGCTCACCTTCGCCATGCCCGAGATCCTCCCGGTCTACTTCGCCGAATTCTCGAACCTGCCCGCGGCCGAACAACATCGACTGCGCGCGATCCAGCGGCAGAACGTCCTGGAGTGGGCGAATCTGCTCGACGGCGACCCCGCCGAGGCCCGGTTCCGGGTACACGCCGCCATCGCCCAGGTCGTCGACGTCGGCCGCCGGCTGCGGTTCGATCGCCGTCCGGAAAGCCTTGCCCGCGTTCACGATCTGATGCGCGCGGTGCTGCTGGGACCGAATGCTCCTGCCGAAGAACAGAACTCGTAACTCCGTTCCCTGCGCGCCTCACCCCTGACCGTGGCGTATCCGGAAGATAGCCTTGGCCAGTCGCAGATTTCGCGGATGCCGGTCGAACGTGACCAGGTCGACCATGCCGCGGTGCCGTTTGCGCGCGATGGACAGGGTGCGGCTGAACTCGCGCAGGCCCGCCTCGCCGTGCGTGTGGCCCTGGCCGTATTCGCCGACGCCGCCGAAGGGCATGGCCGGGATTCCGGCGTATGCCATCGACGAATTGATCGTCACCACACCGGTTCTGATGCGTTCCGCGAATTCGGGGACCATCCGCACGTCACGGGTGAAAACCGCCACCGCGAGGCCGTGCTCGGCGGCATTGATCCGCGCCACGGCCTCGTCCATACTCGCCACCGGATTCACGATCAGCACCGGACCCGCCGCCTCACCGGTGATCGCCTGGGAGTCCTCGGGCACGCCGGCCAGCACGATCGGCTCGACATAGGGTTCGCGGATCGAGTCCAGGCCGCCGACGACCAGCCGCCCGCCCTGCGCGAGCGCATCCTTGACCTGCCGCCGCACCACCTCCACCTGTGACTCCAGGATCATCGGACCGTAGGAGGCACGCCGGTCGCCCCCGGGACGCAGCTTGCCCGCGCGCGCGGCAACCCGCTCCAGGAACGGCTCGTACACCGATTCGGCGACGTAGGCGCGCTGGATACCGGCCGGGCTCTGTCCGGCGTTGGACATCGCGCCGAAGACCGCGGCCTCGGCGGCGTCGTCGAGTTTGGCGTCGACCTGAACGACCATGGCGCCCTTGCCGAAACGCTCCACCACCACCGGTGTCATCGTCTGCGCGCACAGCGAGATCACCTCGCGCGCACCGGCGTCCGAACCCGCGTACGCGATCTTGTCCACCCGTGCGCGGCACAGCGCGGCGCCGGTCGAGCTGTCCCCGGTGACCACTTGCAGCACAGGCTGATTCGGCGCGAGCCGGGCCCAGCTCTCGGCAAGCCACACCCCGACGCCCGGGGTGAGTTCGCTGGGTTTGAAGATCACGGCGTTGCCGGCGGCCATGGCGTAGGCGATCGACCCCATCGGCGTGTAGACCGGGTTGTTCCACGGGCCGAGCACCCCCACCACACCCAGCGGGAGGTAACCGACCGAGGCGCGTTCGTTGCGCGTGAACCAACTTCCGCCCAGGCGCCGACGGCCCAGTGCCCGTTCGGCATTGCGCGCGGCCCAATCCAGATTCTCCACCGCCTGCATCACCTCGATGGCCGCATCGGCCTCGGGTTTGCCGGTCTCCGCGCAGATCAGGTCCACCAATTCGCCCGCGCGCCGGACGATGATCCGCTTCCAGTCCAGTAACCAGCGTTTACGCCCGGCGAAACCCAATGCGGCCCACCATTTTTCGGAGGACCGCGCGGCGCGGACCGCACGCCTCAGATCGGCCTGACCCATCACCGCGTAGTCGCCGACGGATTCGCCCGTGCGCGGGTCGAAGGACGTCAGGACTCGGGAGCGGGCCACGGGCCCGCTGTGCACACCGCGGGCAGACTCTGCCATCGGTCAACCTCTCGCCGACGTGAGTCCGCGACAACCGAACGTCCCGCTCGCCGGACGAGGTTGCCGCAGACAAGTGAGTGTCCGTCTCTTCCCCTTGTCCGTCAGACTATGGGCGGCCGGGCCCACGCGACAAGGTTCCGTCGCACCGGACGTACCGGCCGGTTCGCAGCCCGACCAGGGACGACACCCGGGCCGTACCGGTCGGTTTCCTGAATTGTGAGTAACGCCACAGTTAAATGCCGCCGCTTCCGCCACCACCACGGCCGACGCCGACACCAGGATTCGCGGCCGGTCTCACCGTCGAAGGCATGGCGGATGCGAGGAACGCCGTGCCGACACGGGCACGCCGAGACCCGCAGGGCCGCAGAGCCGCAGCACAGCGGAGCGGAGACGATCCAACACAGTTCCGGCCTGTCTCGCCGTTCGCACGCGTGGCGGAGGCGAGAAACGCGTGCCGACACGGGCACGCCGAGACCCGCACGGCCGCGAACCCGCCGAGCACAGCGGAGACAGCCCGTGTCGCCGGGGCCGACGCGTGACGGATACGAGGAACCAGTGCCCGCCACGAGCGCGGACGGTGCGACTTCGGGGGCGGCGAACCCGCCGGAGCGGAGCGGAGGCCATTCGACCGAGCCCAACCAGTAACATCGCCCACGGTGGATGGGATCACCAAACCGGACGTACGTACAGGCGATCCCGGACAATCCGGTTGCCGCCCCAGCCATAGTGGAGAGTCGATGCCGAGCTTGGACAACGCAGAGTCGCCGCCCGAAACCGCGGTCCTGGTCGCCGACGTGCGCAAGTCCTTCGGAGACGTCCACGCCCTACAGGGCGTCAGCTTCACCGCCGCGCGCGGCTCGGTGCTGGGCATCCTGGGCCCCAACGGCGCGGGCAAGACCACCACGGTCAAGATCCTGTCCACCCTGCTGCGCCCGGATTCGGGTACCGCAGAGGTCGCCGGGCACGACGTGCTGAGCGATCCGGCCGGTGTGCGGCGATCGATCATGATGACCGGTCAGTACGCCGCGCTGGACGAGAATCTGTCCGGCCGCGAGAACCTGGAGTTGTTCGGGCGGCTGATGGGTCTGAGCAAGAAGGCCGCCCGGGACCGCGCCGATACGCTGCTCGAGGAATTCGACCTGGTCGGTGCGGGCAAGCGCGCGGTGCGCGGCTACTCCGGCGGTATGCGCCGGCGCGTCGACATCGCGTGCGGACTGGTCGTGCGGCCCGAGGTGGTCTTCCTCGACGAGCCCACCACCGGGCTGGACCCGCGCAGCCGCCAGGGCGTCTGGGATCTGGTCATCGCCCTGAAGAACCAGGGCATCACGGTGTTGCTGACCACGCAGTACCTCGAGGAGGCCGACGTGCTCAGCGACAACATCATCGTCATCGATCGCGGCACGGTCATCGCCGAGGGCACCGCCGACGAGCTCAAGGAGAAGACCGGCGGCAGCTACTGCGAGATCGTGCCGCTGGACCCGACCCGGGTCTCGCAGGCGATCGAGGCACTGGGAAATCTGGTCCCCGAGTCGATCGCGAAGGAATTCGCCGATCAGTCCGCCGGCGTCGACCGGATCTCCATTCCCGCGCCCGACGGCGCCACCACCCTGGCCGAGGCGCTGCGCCGTCTGGACGCGGGCGCGGTGGAACTCGCCGATATCGGCCTGCGGCGCCCCTCTCTCGACGACGTGTTCCTGTCCATCACCGGCCATTCGGGCGGGCACGAGTGACCGAACAGCTCACCGAGTCCGGCAGTGGGCTGTTCGCCGGGGTCACCCGGGTGCGCCCGTCCGGATTCGCGCAGTGGCGGGCGTTGACCGGACGGATCGTCCGGACCATGGCGACCAGGGGCGAACTGATCGTCGCGGTGATCACGCCGCTGGTCTTCACTCTCGGGTTCTACCTGCCGCTGCGGTGGGTGATGCGGGTCCAGGGCATCGATTACGGGCAGTTCGTGATGCCGATCATCGTGCTGCAGACCATGTCGTTCACGATGATGTCCAATGCGCAGATCGCGGCGTTCGAGACGGCCAGCGGCCTCAACACACGCATGCAGACCATGCCGGTCGGCCGGGTGGTCCCGCTGCTGTCGCGGCTGTCGGCGGGACTGGTGCGTTCGGTGACCTCGCTGGTCGCCGCGCTGATATTCGGGTACGTGATCGGCTTCCGGTTGCATTCGGGTGTGTGGCAGTCGGTGCTGTTCTGCGCGTTCGCGCTGGGGGTCGGCACGGTTCTGGCCATCGGGGCCGACGCGCTGGGCTGCCTGACCAAGAGCCCGGAATCGCTGAGTCAGGCGCTGACGCTGCCCACTCTGATCTTCGGCATGCTCTCCTGCGGATTCGTCCCGGAGACGGGCTTTCCGGCGTGGGTCCGGCCGTTCGCGCGCAATCAACCGATATCGCAGTTCTCCTTCGCCATGCGCGATATGGCCGCGAGCGGAGTGAGCTGGCATGTGCTGTGGGTGCCGCTGGTGTGGTTGGGCGGTTTGGCGGTCTGCTTCGTGCCGCTGGCGATCTGGGCGAGTATGAGGCGAGAATGAGTGCTGTTGTCATGGAACCCGTGCAGACCTCCGGCAGGCAGGCGCCGCTGCCGGTCGTGCCGCCGCAATCCGAGCGCGCGCTCGGGGCATGGCTGCGGCACAGCTTGATTCAATGCAAACGACTGCTGCTGGTGTGGCTGCGCGATCCGGCGACGACCATCCAGACGCTGATCTATCCCGCGCTGACGCTGCTGATGCTGCGCGTCGTACTGGGCGATTCGATCACCAAGGCCACCGGCGTACCCAGCGAGTACGGCACCGTGCCGATGATCACGCTGGTCGCGGCGATGTCGGGTGCGGTGGTCAGCGCGCTGGGATTCAAGAACGAGCAGTACACCGGGCTGCTGGGCCGGATGTGGACGATGCCGGTGCATCGGGCCGCCGGACTCACCGGACGTCTGCTCGCCGAGGCGATCCGCGTGCTGGTCACCACGCTGTTCGTGATCGCGGTCGGGTGCTGCATCGGATTCCGCTTCTGGAACGGGCCGCTGGCCTCGCTCGCGATGATCGCGATTCCGGTGCTGTTCGGGGTGGCGTTCGCGGTGCTGGTGACCTCCCTGGCCACGGTCTCGGGCGGGGTGATGCTGGTGAACATCGTCGCCATCGTGAACACCCTGCTGATGTTCTTCAACTCCGGATTCGTGCCCACCACGGTCTACCCCACCTGGATGCAGTCGACGGTGGCGAATCAGCCGATGAGCACGGCCATCGACGCCATGCGCGGGCTGAGCTGGGACGGCCCCGTCACCTTGCCGCTGCTGAAAACCCTCGCCTGGACGCTCGGCGCGATCGTCGTCTTCGCCTATCCGGCCATTCGGGGCTACCGGCGCGCCGCGGAGTCCAGCGGCTGAGAAACTCCGGCGACTCGCTCGCACGGGTCGCCGGAATTCAGTGCCGGATCAGCTGGGAAACGGTGACGAATCGGTAGCCGCGACCGCGCAGTTCGCCGACGATCCGCGGGATCGCGGCCAGCGACTCCGCACCGGACGGGTACATCGCGTGCAGCAGGATGATCGATCCGGGGCGGACCCGGGACACCGTGTCAGCGACGATCCGGTCCGCCCCCGGGTGGACGCCGGAATCGGGTTCCACATCCCAGGTCACGGTGATCCGGTTGTGCTGCGACAGGTACAGCGGCAGGGCGAACAGCTTCTTGCCGTTGGGCGGTCGGAAGGTGATCGGACCCGAGTAACCGGCGTTCCGGATCAGTGTGTCGGTGCGCTCGACCTCCTCCCGCGCGGTGGCCGGGGTGATGAACACCATCCGCTGATGGTGATAGGAGTGGTTGCCGATCTCGTGGCCCGCGCGGGCGATCGCGGCGGCCCGGCCGGGGTGTGCGGCGATCTCGGCGCCGATCAGATAGAAGGTGGCGTGAACGCCTGCGGCGGAAAGAGTTTCGAGAATTTCCCCGGTGCGGTCGGACGGCCCGTCGTCCAGGGTCAGGGCGACCACCTTGTCGCTGGTATCGACATGATGCACCAGTCGTCCGGCGACCTGGTATGTGCGGGAGTTCATCAGCGCGTACAGCCCGATGCAAACCGCTGACAGAACAACCAGAAGAACCGCGCCGATGATCGTGAGCTTGCGCCGCATCCGCGCGATGCTAGCAATGCGCGGGCGGGCCTATGCCCCACCACCGGTGACGGTGAGGTAGATCAGGAACAGGTTGAGGGCGGTGATCAGGATCGCGATGCCCCAGGCCAGCGCGGTGGTGACGCGATGGTTCACGTCGACGCCCATCAGCGTGCGATTCGCGGTGAACCGCACCAGTGGGATGAGTGCGAACGGGATTCCGAACGAGAGCACCACCTGCGAGACGATCAGCGCCCGCGTCGGATCGAATCCGACGCCGAGGATCAGCAGCGCGGGGACCAGGGTGACCGTGCGCCGCAGCAGCAGCGAAATGCGGCGGCGCAGCAGGCCGTCCATGATCATCGCCCCCGCGTAGGCGCCCACCGACGTCGAGGCCAGGCCCGAGGCCAGCAGACCGATCGCGAGCAGCAGTGCCGCGAGCGCGCCCAGCGAGTGGTGGACCGCGTGATAGGCGTCCTGGATGGTCGAGACGTCGCCGTGTCCGGCGAAGGTGTGCGCGGCCATCAGCAGCATGGCCAGATTGACCACGCCCGCGATCAGCATCGCGATGCCGACGTCCCACCGGTTCGCGCGCAGCAGCCGGGTCCGGGCCGGGCCGGGTGCGCTGTGGCCGTGCCGGTCACGCGACATCCCCGAATGCAGATAGATCACATGCGGCATGACCGTCGCGCCGATCATCGCCGCGGCCAGCAGCACGCTGTTCGTATCCTGGAAATGCGGTACCAGCCCGCCCGCGGTCTTCGTGACCGAAGGCGGCGAAATCACCAGGCTCGCCACGAATCCGATCGAGATGACCGCCAGCAGCGCGATGATCAACCGCTCGAACCGCTGCTGTCCGTGCCGGTTCTGCACCGTGAGCAGCAGGATCGAGACGACGCCGGTGATCACGCCGCCCAGCAGCAGCGGCAGCCCGAACAACAGTTGCAGTGCGATCGCCCCGCCCACCACCTCGGCGAGATCGGTTGCCATCGCGGCCAATTCGGCCTGGACCCAATATCCGAGCCTGGTTCGCGGCCCGGCGGCGGCGTGCACCAGTTCCGGCAGTGAGCGTCCGGTGACCAGGCCGAGTTTCGCGGAGAGGTATTGCACGAGCGCGGCCATCAGATTGGCCAGCACGACCACCCATACGAGCAGATAGCCGTACTGCGTCCCCGCGCTGACGTTGGCCGCGACGTTTCCGGGATCCACATATGCGATCGCCGCGACGAAAGCTGGCCCGAGCAGCATCGATGCCGACCGCACACGCCGGAACGCGGCGGCCGGAGTACCGATCGCGATGCTCATCCACCCAGTTTACGGGTGCCCGAACTTTCGTCCATAGGGCACCCGAAAATGTGACGGCCCGAACTGGCGCCGAGTTCTACAGCCCGAGCCCCTTGGCGAGCACCGGCCAGGAACTCAGGAAATCGTCGTGCCAGTAGCCCCAGGAGTGGGTGCCGGAGTTGCGGAAGTTGTAGGTGGCCGGGATACCGAGGGAGTTCAGCTTGGTTTGCAGGTTGTGCGAGCAGTAGTTGACGCCGGTCTCGATGACGCCGCCGATCAGCAGCTGGTTGGCCAGGCCGTAGGCGCCGGGCAGGGCGTACTTGTTGTTCATCGTGTCGTAGACGCCCGGCAGGCCGTTGCCCGTGGAGATGTAGAGGTTCATCCCGCGCAACTTGTCCGCGTGCACATACGGATCGTTCGCGGCCCAGGCCGGTGCGCCGTCGGGGCCGTACATGTTCAGCACATCGCCGCCGCCCCAGACGTTCACCGTCAGCTTGACGAACTCCCGGCCGACCGGATCGGCGGTCTGCGCGCATCCGGAATACGCCGCGACGGACTTGTACAGACCCGGCTTGGCGATCGCCAGATTCAGCACGCTGGTGCCCGAAGTCGACAGGCCCGCAATGGCATTCACGCCGTTGGTGCCCAGCGCGGCGTTGATCAGCGGCGGCAGTTCCTGGGTGAAGAAGGTCTTCCACTTGTTGCGGCCCAGTACCGGATCGTCCTTGATCCAATCGGTGTAATAGCTCCACTTACCGCCGATGGGCTGCACCACGTTGACGTTCTTGTCGCTGAGGAAGCCCTTGACGATATCGGTCTTCTTCACCCACGACGCGTCGTCCTCGCCGCCGCCCGCCCCGTTGAGCAGGTACAGCGTCGGGCGAGCCTTGGACGCGTCGGCGGGGCGCTGCACGTCGACCGGATAGGTCTCGTCCATGGCCGCCGAGTACACGTACAGCCGGATATTGCGGTTGTCCGTGTAGGTGGCGCGAGTGATGTGTGAGCCGTCCGGCGCCTTCGGATCGGCCAGCAGGGCCTTGGCCGTCATGATCGGATCGTCGGCCGCGGCGCTCGTCGCGCCGACCCCGGTCAGGACACCTGCGAGAACCCCTGTGGCCGCCAGAACGGCGGCGGCTCGAATGCCACGCCGGAAGCGTCGACGAATCACTTGTGCACACCTTCACTATCGGTTCGAATTTCCAGCAGTCCGGTCGGAACCGGTGCGCCGACTCCCCCGCGGGCCGTGCGACATCCCGCCCGACGATACGTCACCAGCGCCGCCCTTCCCATCCCGGATCGCCGCTGTCCGAATAGATTTCACTCCCGCGCCGCGACAGCCGAGGTAACCGGACATTATCGGCCGACCCCGGCATCGCTCGGCGCATGCTCGATATGCAGATCCAGATCGGCGATCAGGGTGTGCGGTGCTGCCGCGATCTGCCGAATCGCCGACGCCAGCCCATAGGACAGCACGTTCGCCACAGATTCGCTGACCTCCTCGGTCAGGTAGCGCAGCGAGAGGCGGATGGGGCCGTTCAGCACCACCGCCACCGCGACCCGATCGGCGAACGCGGGCGCGGAATCGACCTCGGCGATCCGGATGCCGTCGATGATTCCGGACAGTTCGGCCAGGTCGGCCGCGTCGTCCCGGAACATCACCACCGAATCCAGCAACCGGTCCACTCCGAGCGACCGGGCCATATCGGCCTGACTCGGGCAGTAGTAGCCGGGGCGGGCCGACCACTCCGCCCGGATCCGCAGCAGCAGCTCCTCCAGGGACTCCTGCGGTTCCGGCCGCACCCGCACGGGGACGATGCCGCCGAACCGGCCCACCAGGCTGTCGACGTGCGGCACCTGCGGGGAACGTCCGGGCGCGCACACGCCGAACACCACGTCGTCGCGATCGGCGAATCGCGCGAGCAGCAGGCCCCAGGCCGCCTGCACCACCATCTGCACCGTCACGCCCAGGCGGGTGGCCAGACCGCTCAGCTCCACCGCATCGGCGGGCAGCAGTTCGACGCCGACTTCCGCTGTGGCGGAGGCGATTTCGGTCCCTTCGGCGTGGCCGAGCAATGCCGGTGCGCGATATCCGGACAACGCCTCCCGCCAGACCGCCCTGGCCGCGGGGCCGTTCTGGGCGGCCAGCCACGTCGGGTAGGCGCGATACGGATACACGTCGGGCAACTGCCGCGAGCGCGGGCCACGGGCGTACACGGTCAGCAGATCACGCATCACCAGGCGCAACGATCGATCGTCGAGCAGCAGCGGATGCGCGGTGAGCAGGATCCGATGGGTGGTGCCCGCCGACTTCAGCAGTACGAAACGGATCAGCGGCGCGCTGTGCGGATCGAACGGCGCGAGCCGGTCCGCGGCCTGATACCGCTCCACCTCCACCCGCGCGTCGGCGGGCGCGAGATCGGTGAAATCGACCGTCCGCCAGGCGATGTCGACCGGATCGGAAATCACCTGAACCGGGCCGCCCGCCCATTCGCCGAAGGCCACGCGCAAACCGTCGTGCCGGTCGAGCACGGCCTGTGCGGCCAGGCGCAGTCGCCGGTCGTCCAGCGGGCCGCGCAGGTCGACGGCGAATTGCGCACCACCGGTCCGGTGCGCGGTCGCCAGCAGACCCGCCTGTCCGGGTGAGACCGGCCAGACCTCGGCGAGATCGGGGTTCGCATGCTGGAGCCGGTCGATATCGTCCTGGGTCAGCGGCACCATCGGGAAGTCCGAAGGGGTGAAACCGCCTGCCTCCGGCCGGGTTCCGTGCTCGGCCAGGCCACCGAGCGATCGAACCCAGTGCCCGGCAAGTTCTTTGACCTCGTCCGCCTCCAGAACCGCCGAGGCGTAGTCGAATCGGGCGCGAAAGCCCTCCTCGGTGGCGTCCACGGTGAGATCCAGGAACAGGTCGGCCGCCGGAGTGTCCGGATAGGGACGCGCGGGCCTCAGGTCGCGATAGCGGAATGCGATGCGGCCGTGCGCGAGTGCGGCCATCTCGGTCGCGGTCGCCGGATCGAGATAACGCAGCAGACCGTATTGCGCGCCGCCCGCGGGAACCGCGCGCCGCTGCTCCTTCACCCGGGAGATGGCCGCACCCGCCGCAGCGCCGCCGCCCAGGGCCTCGTCCAGATCGATGCCGCCGACATTCGGCGCCATCGGGTAGGTTGCGGTGAATCCGCCTACCGCACCGGCGGATTCACCGCCCGCGATCGACCGGCCGTCCACGGTCAACTGCACCACCGGACCGAGCATCTCGGCCGCGCGGGTGTCCGGCATCATCGCCAGGGCCAGTGCCGTCAGCAGAACGTCTTCCACATCGGTGTGATACGAGGCCGCCACCGCGGACACCGCCGCCGCGCCCTCCGCGGTGATCACCAGCGAAACCCGGCCGCGGGCAGTGAGATCCACACCGTCGAGCGGACTTTCGGCGGGCAGGTCGGCCAGTGCGCGCCGCCACCAGGAGACCTCGCCGCGCACCGCACCGTCGGCGGCGCGCCGCGACAGCGCGTGCGCGACTGCGGCGGGTGCGGCCTGTGCGGGGTCGGCGAGTTCGGTGTGGCCGTCCGACCAGGCCCGGGACAGTTCGTCGATGATGATCCGCCACGAGACGTCGTCCACCACCAGACCATTGGCGGCGATCACGAGGGTTCGTGAATCATCCTGCGGCTCGGCCGATTCCGGCGGATCGATCAGCCCGAAGCCGATATTGCGGCCCTGACCGGGATCCAGCTCGACGGCCAGCGTGCGCACCGCCATCTCCGCGGCGCCCTCGGAGTGGGCGAACCGGCGCGGGGACAACTCGGGCGGTGTCTGCGCCAGTACCAGCCGAGCCTCGTGTGCCGACCCCGCGAAGACGGGCGACCAGGCACGCAACGAGTCGTCACCGGATCGTCCCGGGACGGCGAGGCGAGCCGAGAGCAGCGGATGCCGCCGCATGATCGTCCGCACGGCGGTGCGGATGCTCTCCGTGGGCACGCCGGCCGGAACGTCCAGGGCGATGGCGCGGCTCTGGCGGCCGGAGGGGTCGACCTCCAACAGGCGCACCGCTCGCGGGGACAGCGGGAGTGTGCCGGGCTCGTCCGGCTCGGATCGCCGGCTCGCCGCCTCGATCTGCGCCTCCGGTTCGGCCGGCACGGCTTCGGGTGCGTCCCGTTGCGGGAGCGCGGCAGCGGCACGGTTCGGCAGCGCCCGCCGGGGCTGCATCGGCGCGGACAATACTGTGGCGCTGTCGAATTCCTCCGGGGGCGGGGCGCTCGCGCGAGCCTCCGCGATGATTCGTTCCGCGGGCGTCATGGGACGCTCGGGTGGTAGGTGAGGCTCGGAGTATCCGGCGTGTTCGGCCTGCTCCGGATCCGTCGTCTGCTCCGAACGCGAGTACTCGGCCTCGGGCAGGTATCCGGGACGCTCGGGGTGTTCCGGCTGTTCGGCGTACTCCACGTCTTCGGCGTACTCCGGGTCTCGGACGGACTCCGGCTGTTCGGGGTAATCGGCGTACCCGGATTCTTCCGGATAACCGTCCTGTTCGGAGTAGCCGGATTGTCCCGCCGGTTCCGCTTGCGCGGGATAATCGACGTGTTCCGCATAGTCGGCCTGTTCGGCGTAGGCCCGCTGTTCGGTGTATCCGCCCGGTGCCGAGTACCCGTCCTGGTCCTGGTAGCCCGCCTGACCCGAGTAGTCGACCTCCGGTGCGTGCTCCTCCCCGGCCACGGCGCGATCGGTCACCACGACCTCGACACCGTCCAGCGAGGCGGGGTCCACCGTCCGCAGCGCCGCCTCGGGCAGGAAGGCGTGCGTCACCCGTTCGGAGCGGATCAGTCGCGCCAGTTCCGGGCCGCCGCCGATGGTCGCGGGGGCCACGACCAGTGCCGCCGCCGCCCCCAGGGCCAGGACCAGCTCGAGCACCGCCTCGTCCGACGACGGCGCGGCGAGTGCGAGGACCCGTGAATCATGATGCAGCCGATAGTGATTCGCCTGTTCGGCCAGATCGGCCAGATCTTCGTGGGCAACCACGATGCCCTGGCTGTGATCGACGTCGGCGGAGCCGTACAGGACGTACGCGCCGTCGTCCGGAAGCAGGGAGGTGATCCGCTCCGAATCCGAAACCGGCTCGCCTGCTTGCGCATCCACCTCGGCGGCGAAATTCGGATGGTCCAGCACCAGCCATTCGCCGTCGATCTGCGGCAGCCCCGCGACCACGGCGCGAACCGTCACGCCCAGGACCGCACCGGAATCCGACACCAGATCGGTGATCCGATCACCGGGCAGGCTCGGCTCGACCGGCACCACCGCCGCGCCGGTCTTGGCGACCGACCACAGCGTCACCAGCGCCTCCAGCGAGCGCGGAATCGCCACGGCCACCGGCTTCTCCGGGCCCGCACCGAGCTGAATGAGCCGCCGCGCCAGCTTGGATGAGGCGCGATCGAGCTGGGTGTAGGTGAAGCTGCGGCCCCGGAACACCACCGCCGCACCGTTCGGGTTCGCGGCCACGGCCGAGGTCATGAGTTCCGGGATGGTGCGCGGCCGGGCGGCCTGCTCACCGAGCTGAACCGGGGTGCCCACCGCGACCGTCCAGAATTCCCACACCGAAAGATCTGCCGTCGCGGCAGTCGCCAACCGGGCCCGGCCCTCGGCGTCCAGCCCGAATTCGGTTGCACTGCCGGTCAATTGCCCCACGGCGCCGGCGTGCGAGACGACCGCGCGATCGGCACCCGCGGACTGGATGATCCACGCCGGATGGTTCGCCCGCAGCGGTTCGATTCGCTCCGCATCGGCGAGCCGATGGGTCGGGATACCGTCCAGATTCAGCCTGTCGACCCGGACGACCATCGGCTGTCCGCCCGCGGCGGGCCGATGCGCGGGCGTGCGCCCGATCGGGGTGAGCAGTTCGGTCGGCGCGTCGAAACTCCCGTCACCGCCAGGGCGATTCGAGGCCACGAACGGATATTCCGCATCGGCCAACACGCAGACCGGCCCGGCCCCCGCGAGGATCTCCCGATTGCGGTCCGCATCTCCCTCCGGATCGATGGGCAGCGACGCACCACCGGCCTTGGCCACCGCGTAGACGGCGACGCCGAGATCGACCGAGCGCCGAACAGCCAGCGCCACAACCGATCCCCGGCCGACACCGAGCGAGATCAGATACCGCGCCAACCGGTTCGCCCAGGCGTCCAGCTCGCCGAGGGCGAATTCCGCCGGCCCACCGGCATTCTCCGCCGAGGCGGAAATGATTCCCACCCGGTCGGGTTCGGCCTCCGCCGCGTCCTCGAACAGCGACACCAGGGTCGTCCCGTCGCCGTGTTCGTCCGAGGCCGCGTCGGAATCCCGGCCCCACCGCGCATCCACGCTCGCGTCGTTCGAATCCCCGCGAACCGCTTGCCCGGCATCGGAAGCAGCATTCGCTGCCGCGGACTCCGGTGCCGCGCCCCGAGTTGCGCGACGCTGAGCCAGAGGCGGAAGAGCATCGGCTCGATCGGCGGGCTCGGCATCCCGATGCTCCGAGTAGGCATCCACGCGAGCGGAGTCACTCGCACGTCCCGAATCCCCGCGACCAGCGAAATCCCCACTCGCAGTGGCACTCGCGACATTCGTTTCAGGTGCCGCGCCGCGGGTTCCGCGACGCTGAGCCAGGGGCGGAAGAGCATCGGCTCGATCGGCGGGCTCGGCATCCCGATGCTCCGCTTGGGCGGCGGCATTTTCGGAGGCGTGTGCCGGTGCCGGGGCGTCGGATTCGCCGACCGCGTCGAGGCCACCTATTCCGATGGCGCCCAGGGGCCGGGTGGGGTCGGCGACGAGGGTGGTCAGCAGGCCGGTGAGGCCGGTGGCCAGGCTCTCTGCCGCGCTCTGGTCGAAAAGGTCTGTGGCGTAGGTGATCCTGCCGTCGATGCCGGACGGATTGCCGTCGGAGTCGTAGGTCTCGGTGACGGTCAGGTTCAGGTCAACCGGTGCGACCTCGAGTTCGGTATCGAGATTCTCGACCGTCAGGCCGGGCAGTTCCACCGTCGTGCGTGCGGGCGCCTGCACCGAAACACCCACCTGGTACAGCGGATTGCGGGCGGTGGACGGGCGGATGCCCAGCGCCTCCACGAGACTCGCGAACGGCAGGTCCGCGTGTGCGAAGGCCTGTTCCTGACTGTCCCGCTGACGAATCAGCAAGTCGCTGAAGGACTCCGCGGAATTCAGTCGTGTGCGCAGCACCACCGTGTTGCCGAACGAGCCGATCAGATCCTCGAACTCACCCGCGGCGCGTCCCGGGGCCGGAGCGCCGATCGCGATGTCGTCACCGTTCGACAGGCGGGCCAGGAACGCCGCCACGGCGGTCTCCACGACGGTGAACAGGGTCGTCGCATGGGTGTGCGCGAGTTCCAGTAGCGCGGTGTGGGTGTCGGCATCGATGTGGACGCCGGTCCACGCACCGACCATCGACGCGACTTCCGGGCGCGGGCGGGCTCCGGGCAGGTCGAGCACGTCGGGCAGCCCCGCGAGTTCACCGCGCCAGTAGGCGATCTGCCGGGCGGCGACCGATTCCGGATCGGATTCGGCACCGAGCATGGACTGCTGCCAGCGGACGTAGTCCGCGTACTGCGCCGACAGCGGCGCCCATCGCGGCGGATGATTCGCGGTCCGCGCCGCATAGGCCACCATCAGATCGGCCACGATCGGGCCCAGCGCGGAGCTGTCCGCGGCGATGCGATGCACCACCATGGCCAGCACGTGCTCGCGGCGCGAACCCGGTGCCAGATCGGTGATCTCGAACAACTGCACCCGCAGCGGCGGTTCGGCGGTCACGTCGATCGGCGCGGCCGCGAGTTCTCGCACCGCCGCCGGAATGTCGGCGCGCGCGATCCGCCGTGTCGTCAGCGGCGGACGCGGCACGGCAGCCAGGATCCGCTGCACGGCGCCCGAATCCGGTTCTCGCGCAGGCGGATACACCGTGCGCAGCACCTCGTGCCGAGCGATCACGTCGTCCAGCGCGGCACCCAGTGATTCGACATCCAGACTTCCCGCCAACCGCAACGCGAACGGCAGATGGAACGCCGCCGGGACATGCCCGCCCTGTTCGTCCCGGCCGAAGGCCCACAGCCACTCCTGCGTGGGTGACAACGGCACCGGCTCGACATCCGCCCGAGCCGCACCGGCGGCAGGCGCCTCCGACTCCTGCGGCACCGACCAGCGAGGCAACAGCATCGTCCGAGACTCCGCCTGAGAACCGTTGTCCGACAGCGACTCCTGGTCCGAATCCGCCTCGTCGCGGGGTCGCCGCAGCGGAAGGCCCGGCCGCTCCGGCGATTCCGCGGTCTGCTCCGCACTCGGCACCGACGACGACTCGGCCTCATCCGACCATCCTGCGCCCGAACGCAATCCACGGTCGAAGCCCGCCCGCAGCGACGACAACCCGGACCCCGGCTGCAGCGAATCCAGCTTCGCCTCTGCCGCCGACTCGTCGGGCGCGGGCTCCGCAGCACCGTCGTCCTGCGCTCCGCGGGTCGCCGAGGACGACGCGCGCGGCGACCATCCGGCCGCACGACGCGGCAGACGAACGTGCTCCGAACGCGACGACGAATCGGACTCCGAAACGCCTTCATCCCCCGCACCGGACTCCTGCGACGACACCACCCGCGGCGACCACCCCGCCGCACGACGCGGCAGACGAACGGGCTCCGAACGCGACGACGAATCAGCTTCCGCCCGAGCATCTTCCGCCGCGCCGTTCTCCTCCGAGGGCACCAACCGCGGCGACCATCCGGCATGCGACCTCGCGGACCGTCCCGCGTCCCCCGAATCGGAGGTCGAATCACCCTGCGCCGCAGTCTGTTGCGCAGCAGCTTCGGCCACGCCGTCATCGACCTGCCGGCCGGCGGCGCCCCGCGACCGACGCGGAAGTCCCATCCCGGACTCGGACTCCGACGAGCCCGAACCCGGAGCCGAGCCGGACTCTTCGGCATCATCCCGCCGCCGCGCCTCGCCCCGCGAGCGCTGCGGCAGCATCACCCGCGACTCGGGCTCCGCAAACGCCTCCGATCCCGCGGCGGAACCGAACTCATCGGCATCAGCACCACTACGAGACTCGTCCTCCGACCGACCCGAAAGTCCCACCCCCGCCCGAGACTCCACCGACGCCGACTGCGCACCGGAATCCGTCTCGGCATCATCCCGCCGCCGCGCCTCGGCCCGCGACCGCCGCGGCAGCATCACCCCCGACTCCGGCTCCGCAGACACCTCCGAATCCGAACCAGCAGCGGACTGATCGGCATCGCCCGGTCGGCCGGGCTCAGCTGTCGACCGGCGCGGAAGTTCGATTCGGGACTCGGGCTCCGGCTCCGGTTCCACCGGCGTGTCCGACCCCGACAGCGGGTCCAGCTTCCACTGCTTGGACAGCCAACCCGTCTCCGCCGCGGGGTCGGTCTCCTTCCGTACCGGGGGCGGCGACGCGGGTTCGGGCGTGCGGGGTGCGGGTGTGCCGACGCGGACGACCTTCAGCGAGGACGAGGTCGCGACGCCGAGTGCGGGGTCCGGCAGCGCACCACGGTCGAGTTTGCCCGCGGCCGTGCGCGGTAGCGCGTCCATGGGGACCACGACGTCCGGAATGAGTTCCTCCGGAAGGACTTCCGCCAGCGAGGCGGCCACCCGTTCGGTCACGATCCGTTTGTTCGGACGCGGTGCGACATAGGCGACGAGCCGGTCGTCCCGCGCCACCACCACCGCGTCTCCGACCGAGGATTGCGCTAGCAGAGCGGTTTCGATCTCGCCGGGTTCGATCCGACGACCACCGATATTGATCTGAAAATCGGTGCGGCCCAGGAAATCCAGCCGCGCGGGCAGTTCGCCCGAACCCTCGCGCCAGACGACCAGGTCGCCGGTGCGGTACATCCGCCCCCCGGCATCCTGCTCCGAGAACGGATCGGCCACGAATCGATCCGCGGTGTGGCCGGGCCGATTCGCGTAGCCGCGGGCCAGTGCCGCACCCGCCAGATACAACTCGCCCGGAACGCCCACCGGCACCGGGCGCAGCCGGTCGTCCAACACGTAGACCCGAGTGTTCCACTGCGGCAACCCGATCGGGACGTTCATCCCGTCCGCGCCGGCGGCTGGCCAGTACGTCACCGAGACCGTGGCCTCGGTCGGACCGTACAGGTTGTGCACCCGCGCATCGCTGATCCGCGC
The DNA here is from genome assembly GCF_059510335.1 of Nocardia sp. PLKS1-43. Taxonomy (NCBI): domain Bacteria; kingdom Bacillati; phylum Actinomycetota; class Actinomycetes; order Mycobacteriales; family Nocardiaceae; genus Nocardia; species Nocardia sp. PLKS1-43. The sequence goes on from NZ_JCAJZQ010000010.1 coordinate 247,444, forward strand.
GAACGCCGCGACCGTCCGGGCCGGCAGCACTTCGCCGATCACGAAGATCTCCCGCAGCGTCGGGCAGATTCCGGGCGCGGTGCGGTCCGCGAATGCCGCGAGCTGCGAGGGCACGAAGTCGGTGACCGTAACGCCGTGCGCGATAATGGATTCCGCGAGATACAGTGGATCGGAACGGTCCGGCGCGGCGAGCCGCAGCCGCGCCCCCGCCCGCAACGGCAGGAAGTATCCCCACAGCGAGGCGTCGTAGGTCGGCGGTGTCTTCTGCAGGTACACATCATCGCTCGCCAGCGGGTAGGCCGCGAGCATCCAGGCGAGCTGGTGGTCGATGGCCGCGTGCGAGACGACCACGCCCTTGGGCCGCCCGGTCGATCCCGAGGTGAACATGACATAGGCGGGATGGCCGGGACGCAGCGGGCGCGTCAGTTCCTCGGCCCGCACCGGACTCGGATCGAATCCGCTCAGATCCATCGTGTCCAACCGCAGGCTCTGCGTATCGTGCGGCACCGGAACCGAATCCGCGACGGTGGTGACCACGCACACCGGCCGCACCGTCTCGAGGATGTACCCGATCCGCTCGGCCGGATGGTCCGGATCCACCGGTGCGTATGCCCCACCCGCGGTCACGATCGCGTACATGCCGATCAACAGATCCAGCGAGGGCGCGATCGCGAGCACCACCGTGGTCTCGGGCCCGACCCCGCGCGAAATCAGCAGGCGGGCAAGCTGATTCACCCGCGTATCGAACTCGGCGTAGGTGAGTTCCAGGTCGGCGCTGGAGACCGCGATCGCGTCCGGATGCTCCCGCACCGCACGCCGATAGCCGTCCAGCAGCAGTCCGGGCTCGACCGCGTACCGGGTGTTGTTCCAGTCGCCGAGGATCCGCATCCGCTCGTCGGGTTGCAGCAACTCCACATCGCCGACCGGACGACGCGGATCGGCCGTGACCGCCTCCAGCAACAGGACCAGGCGGTCGGCGAATCCGGCCACGGTGATCTCGTCGAACAGGTCGGTGGCATAGCAGAACGAGGCCGACAACCCGTCGGGCACACCGTCCCGCGTGCGCGGGAACACGTCCAGCCGCAAGTCGAATTCCGCCCCACCGCCGTCGAATTCGACTGCCGTAGCGGACAATCCGGGCAGATCCAGTTGCGCGGAACGCTCCTGGCGAACCGTCAGCGCGACCCGCAACCACGATGGGTACGCTCGCGTGGCCCCCGCGCCCAGCGCCTCGGCCAACAGCCCGAACGGCAACTCGGCGTGTTCGAACGCGGCAAGGTCGTGCCGCGTCACCGCCGCCAGCAGATCGGCGAAGGACATGGTCGGATCGACCCGGGTGCGCAGGACCACCGGATTCTCGAAAAGGCCGATGGCACTGTCGAGTTCACGCGCATCGCGGCCCGGAACCGAGGTGCCCACGACGACGTCGCTCGCACCCGACAGCCGCCCGATCAGCGCGGCGAATCCCGCGTGCAGGGCGGTGAACAGCGTGCCGCCCGCGGTGCGGGCGAGTTCCAGGAGTGCGGCCTGAACCTCGCGATCCACCGAGAAGGCGTACACCGCACCGCGTCCGGACGGCGTCGCGAGCCGCGGCCGGTCCGCGGGCAGACTCGGCCCGTCCGTGATACCGGCCAAAGCTCTTCGCCAGTAAGCGATCTCCCGCGCCGCGGGCGAACCCGGCCGGGTCGCATCGCCGAGCACCGAGCGCTGCCACAGCGCGTAGTCGGCATACTGCAACGGCAGCGGCGCCCACGACGGCTTGGCTCGATTGCGCCGACCCAGCAGAGCCACCGCGAGATCGCGCAGAAACGGCGTCACACTGGCCTCGTCCGCGGCGATGCGGTGCGCCACGACGACCACCACGTGCTCGTCCTCGGCGATCTGGGCGACGCCGATCCGAACCGGGATCTCGGCGGTCACGTCGAAGGCAAGGCGTGCGTAATCGCCCAGCCAGCCCTCGATCTCGGATTCCCGCAGCGGCTCCGGCGTCAGATCCGCGAGCACCCGGTCCAGCGGCAGCACGACCTGATATCCGGTCCCGTCCGACTGCGGATAGACCGTCCGCAGCATCTCGTGCCGCTCGATGACGTCGACCACCGCGACCTGTAGCGCCTCCACCCGCATCCGCCCGCTGATCCGCACGGCGAAACACACGTTGTGCGCCGAAGTCGCCGGATTCGAGCGATTGATCGCCCACATCCGCTCCTGCGCCGCCGACAACGGCACCCCCGGCAGCACCGTGTCCTCGAACTCCACGGTCGTCGACGGCCGCGGCATCGCCGTCAACGGAATCGGCTCGGGCCGTGCGCCCGAATCGGGCAACGCGCCCACACTGTCGGGCTCCGAAGCCCGATCGCCGGCCGCACCGGCACTGTCCGCCGATTCCCGCACACCGATCGAATCCTCGACAGCGAACGACCGATCACTTCCCACCGAGGCATCGGCATCGACGGAATCCGGCGCAGTACCCCCAGCCGCCTGCCGCCGGTTCGCGTCCGCGTCCTCCGGCGCCACGGAATCGCTGCCACGCGCCGCCGCGACCGATGCGTCGGCCCCGCTCACAACCGAATCGGCACCGACGTCGCCCGGACCATCCGCGGACCACGCGTCCGAACGCCGTTCGCCGGACGAATCCGGCTCGGCGAACGAACGGTCCCGCCCCAACTCGAGCGAATCCGCCCCGGTAACAGCCTTTTCACGCCGATCCGCATCCGCCGACCGCGACCCCGAACCCCACCCGGCGGGCGCATCCGCGAACGGCCCATCGATCCTCGACGCACCGGACGCGTTCTCGACCGATGCCGCGCCCGCGGTGCGATCGCCACCCCGCGCGCTGTCCCACGAACCCGCACCGACCGCCGAATCCCGCACGGCCGAAGGCCGATCGGCCGCCTCCTGCCCGGAAGCCGGACGCGGGTCGACGCTCGCCCGGCCGGCATCGGCACCCGCGCCGGACACCCCCTCGACCGGCGCCCGATCGAGCCCATCCCGCACCCCGGGCATGAGACCGGCGGTCACCACTGCAGTGGCGGGGCCGATGTACTCGATGGAGCCGTCGGCCGAACGACGCACCCGGTCCCCGGTCCGGAACAGCCGCGAATCGGCGGCGGACAGACCCGCGCCCTCGGGTCCGCCGAGAAACGGATTCGCCACGAAATACGCGGCGGTCCGCGCCGGACGCCGCAGATATCCGCGCGCCAGCTGCGCACCGGCGATGTACAGCTCACCGGTTTCCCCGTCGGGCACCACCGAAAGCCGCTCGTCCAGCACATATTCGGTGATCCCGGGATTCGGCGCGCCGATCCCGGATGCCTCCGCCGGCGAATTCGGCGTGCCGATATTAGTCAGGACGGTGGTCTCCGCCGACCCGTATCCGTGCAGGAAACGGCGCACGGCCGCGCCGAACGGACCCGCGCCGATCGGCTGCGTCCAGCGGTCCACCAGTTCCGGCGGATACGACCGGCCCGCGCAGATCACCACGCGCAATTCGTCCAGTCCGGCCGGATCCATGGCCGCCAGGGCCTCGGGCGGCAGGTACGCGTGCGTGACGTCCTCGCGCAACAGCAGCGGAGCCAGTTCGCCGGCGCCGCGCACGGACGGCGCCGCCACCACCATCGTCGCCGCCCCGCCGACGGCGAGCAGCAGTTCCAGCACCGACGCATCGTCCGAGGGAGCCGCGAAGGCCAGCGTCCGCGAATCGCCGTCGGCTTGATAACGCGTCCGCTGCGCATCGGACAGCACCGACAGTCCGGCCTGCGTCACCATGACGCCGTGCGGTGCGCCGATCGCGTCGACGGTGTACACCACGTAGGCGGGATGTTCGGCGCGCAGCGGCCGCAAGCGGTCGGCGTAGGTGACCGGATCGGCGTCGAATTCCTCCAGCTCCACGGCGATCGCGGCGGTGTCGACGGCCAGCCAGGGCGTCGTGCCGGGCAGTGCCGCGCGGGTCGCGGCCACGGTCAGGCCCAGCACCACGCCGGAATCCACGACGATGTGCGCGATGCGCTGGGCCGGATCGTCCGGATCGATCGGAACGAATCCCGCGCCCGATTTGGCAACCGCCCAGAGCGCGATCACCGCCTCGAGCGAACGCGGAAAAGCCACGGCGACCAGGTCTTCGGGACCGATACCGCGGGCGATCAGCAGCCGCGCCAGACGCGTGGAACGCTCGTCCAGCTCGGCATAGGTCAGCTCCGCGAGCGTACCGGCCGCATCGGCGAGGACGATCGCGGTGCCGTCCGGATCGGCCTCGACCGCGGTCGACATCAGCTGAGGCAGGGTGACCACGCGCGTCCGGCGGCTGCGGGCAGACCGGTGGCGACTCGGGCGGCTCATGCCGGAATCCCCTGCCGGATCATGTTGCGCCGTCCGAACACCCGAAGCACGTTGCCTCACACCCTGCCTGTTGTTGCTCATGCGCCGCTGGGGACGCCACCCTCGATCGATCGAACACGACAGCGGCCGATATCACCGTCGTGCGGATATTCCGAGGCGGAGGGTGGCCGCCCGCGGAACCAGACCATTGTGGAGTACGAAGGCCCGATGGTCACCCGGTGGGCCGGAATTCACCGGATCAACTCGTCGAGCACCATGAACGTCCGCACGACGCCGAAGCCCTCGGCCGGCGCCGCGCCATTGTCCAGAACGACGGCCCGCAAATCCGCCAGCGGCGCCGGATCCAGCCGCGCGAGCCCAGCCGCGTCGGTGAACAGATGCGTCACCCATTCCGCGGCAAGCACCGTGGCGTCGACCGCTTCGTCCGGATTCGGCGGCGGCAATACCAGTGCCGCGCCCGCCGCACCGGCCGCCACAATTTCCAGTAATGCCGCCGGAGACTGCGGAGCCCCCAGATGAAAAGTGCGCGATTCGATATCCAATTCGGTGCCCGAGCGCAATCGATCCACGGCCGCGGCCAATTCGTCGTAATCGAGAACGGTATCCGCGGTGACGAATGCCGGATCTCCACCCCGCAGCGCACGGGTGCGGTCGGCGTACGTCACCGGACGAGCCGATCGGCTGTCGATCTCGGCGGCCACCGCCGGATTGGCCGGAACCAGCCAGTCGATGTGCGAACCGTACGTCGGGACGCCGGTCAGCCCGACCGACACCTCGGGCTCCGGCGCATTCGCCGCCGTGAACACCACTGCCGCACCGGCTTTCAGCACCGCCCAGACGGCCACCACCGCGCCGAACCCGCGGTCGAACCGGACCGCGACGCCGACGCCCGGGCCGCAGTCCCGGTCGATCAGGACCCGGGCCAGCCGCGAGGATCGCACGTCGAGTTCGGCGAAGGACAACGCGCTCGCACCGGACACCACCGCGGGCCCGTCCGGATCGTCCTCGACGATCGCCGCCAGCGCCTGCGCCAACGCGGGACCGGCCGTACCCGCCGCACGGCCATCCAGCGGCGCGAGTTCGGTTGTGGTGTAGTCCGGTTCGGGCTGCGCGATGCGGCTCCGCGCCGTCGTCCGAGGCGGCGCATCCACCGGAACCCGCTCGGCACGCCGGACATACTCGAGCACAGCCTCGCCTCCGAAACCGATCCAGCGGCCCACATCACCCGTGCGATACATCCGGGATCCGGGCTCCCCGAATGGATCGGCCACGAACTGCGTCGCGGTCGGTCCGGGCCGACCGGCACAACCGCGGGACAGCTGTCCACCCGAGAGGTACATCTCCCCGGCCACACCCATCGGAGCCGGATGCAACCGCTCGTCCAGCACGTAACAGGCCAGCCCCGGCAGGGCCCGCCCGACCGCGTTCACCGGATCGTCCGCCCAGTGCTCGTCCACCGCGAGGAACGACGCGTGCACCGTGCTCTCGGCGATTCCGTACATGTTCACCAGCTGAGGGGAATTCGAGATGTGCCGCTCGTACCAGCGCCGCACCGACTGCGGGTTCAGCGCCTCCCCACCGAGCACCAGATAGCGCAGCGCGAGCCTGGCCGAGCTGCCCAATTCGCTGTCGCTCGCGGCCCGATCGGCCTCGACCAGCCCGTCGAACTCCGGCGGCGTCTGCTGTACCACCGTCACCTGTTCCCGAACCAGCAACTCCCGCAACGACTCCGGTGACAGCGCGGTCGGCCGGTCGACCACCACGACGGCCGCGCCGGTCGCCAGCGCACACCACAACTCCCACACCGACAGGTCGTCGGTGTACGAATGGCACAGTGCCCACACGTCGGTCTCGGCGATATCGAACAGCGGCCGGGCATTGACGAACAGCTCGACCACGTTGCGGTGGCTGATGTTCACAGCCCTGGGCGTACCGCCCGGACCCGCGGAGTAGTTCAGATACGCCGTGTTCTCCGGCCGCAACGGGCGAATCCGGTCGGCGTCGGTCACGGGAGCGTCGTGGAACTGTTCGACGTCGTCCAGGACGACGACCGGAATCTGGTTGCCGTGCACCGAAGTTCGCACCTCGGCCGTGGTCAGCAGGCAGACCGCCGCGGTGTCGGCGAGCACGGACTCGAGCGGATCCGGCCCGGAACCGGGCCGCGTACTCGCGGCCGTGGCGTTCCGGACCAGCGAGTCGGGATCGATCGGAACGTAACCCGCCCCGGACAGCAGCACGCCGAGCAACGCCACCGCAAGGTCCGCATTGGGCTCGACCACCACGGCCACCACCGACTCCGGCCCCGCACCATGGCCGATCAACGCCCGCGCGACCCGGTTCGCCCGCCGCATCAGCTCGCCGAAACTCAACGCGGTATCACCGGATCGGATCGCGATCGCGCCGGGACGCTCGTTCGCCCGCTCGGCGATCAGATCCACCAGCGTCACCGCGGGAACCACGGTCCCTGGCGTATTCCATTCGCGCAGAACCAGTTCGCGCTCACCCGGCAGCAGCACGTCGATATCGCCGGCGATCACCCGGTCGTCGGCGGTGACGGCATCGATCACCCGGCCGAAACGATGCGCGAAATCGCGGACGGTCGCATCCTCGAAAAGATCCGTGGCATAGGTGAACCGGGCCGTCATCCCCTGCGCGTCGCCGTGTTCGCCGAGACGTTCGGACATGGTCAGCTGCAGGTCGAATTCGGCTCGCGTGGTGTCGAATTCGATATCGTCGACGGTCAGGCCCGGCAGTTCCGGACGGGTCCGTGCGCTATTGCGCAAGGTCAGCGCGACCTGGCACAGCGGATGCCGGGCCGCGGACCGCACCGGATCCAATTCCTCCGCCAGCTGTTCGAACGGCACGTCGGCGTTGCCGAGCGCCGCGAGGTCCGAATCACGCACCGCGGTCAGCAGATCGGCGAATCCGATGCCCGGATCGATATTCGCGCGCAGCACCAGGATATTGGCGAAGGCTCCGACGAGTTCGTCCAGCGCCACCGCGCCGCGTCCGGTGACCGGGGCGGCGATCGCGATGTCACGGGTGCCGGACAAGCGTGCCAGCAGGATCGCCAGCATCGCGTGCAGCACCGTGAACAAGGTCGCGCCGTGCTCGTGCGCCACCCGATTCAGCACGGCATGCACTCGCGCGTCGATCTCGAACTCCAGCGTCGCGCCGCGCTGCGAGGCGATGGCCGGACGCGGCTGGTCCGCGGGCAGCTCCGCCTGCTCGTGCAGTCCGGCCAGTTCCCCGCGCCAGAATTCGATCTGCTGCGCGGGAACGGAATCCGGATCGTCCTCGGCACCCAGCACCTCACGCTGCCAGAGGGCGTAATCGACGTACTGCACCTCGAGCGCGGGCCACCGCGGGGCCTGGCCCTGCGCCCGGTCTCGATAGGCGGTCATCAGGTCACGGCTCAGCGGCCCGGTCGAGAAGCCGTCTCCCGCAATGCGATGCAGTACGCACACCAGGACATGGTCGGTCTCGCTCGCGGAGAGCACGCGCAGCCGCAGCGGCGGTTCGGCGGTCACATCGAAGCCGGCGCCGACGATTTCGGATACCAGACCGAGCAGTTCACTCTCCGCCGCACGGATGACCCGGACCTCCGGTGTCGCTCGGGGATCGGCTGTCGGCAGGACGAGTTGATAACCGGCACCGCGGAATTCGGGGAACAAGGTGCGCAGGATCTCGTGCCGCCCCACCAGGTCCCGGACCGCGAGGCGCAGCGCCTCGATGTCCAACGGGCCGTGCAGCCGCATCGCCACCGGGATGTTGTCGGTCGCACTCGCCGGATCGAACCGGTTGCGCGACCAGATCCGCTGCTGGACATAGGACAGCGGAATCCGCTCCGGACGGGGCATGGGCCGCAGTTCGCGTGCGGCCACCGACTCCACGTGCCGCCCGATGCGTTCGGCCAGGCCCCGCACCGTGGATGCCTCGAAGACGAACCGCGCCGGCACCCACAGTCCCAACGTCGCGCCGATCCGCGCCGCGGCCACCTCGGCCAGCGGGGAATCGCCGCCCAGGGCGAAGAAGTCGTCGGTGGCCTGGATCGAGCGCTGCCCGGCGTCGGCGGGAATCAGCAGGGCGGCGAAGGTTTCCGCGACGGCCTGCTCCAACAACACGGACGGGACCGGCCCCCGCATCGCCGAGATCGGCTCGGGCATCCGTGACACGAATTCGATGGAACCATCGGACTCGTTGCGCCGCACCAGATCTCCGGTCCGCAACAGCCGCATGCCGGGCTGCGCGGTCTCCGCGCCGAAGGGGCTGGCCACGAACCGACCGGCGGTAGCGCCCGGAAGACCCGAATACCCTTGCGCGAGTACCGGTCCGGACAGATACAACTCGCCGACCGTACCCACCGGTACCGGCCGCAACCGCGAATCCAGCACGAACGCACCGATTCCCGCGATCGGAGCACCGATCGTCGCGGCCTGGCCGGACTGAACGACGCCGCTGACGGTATCCAGAATCGTCGCCTCGGGGAGTCCGTACGCGGTGTGCACCGCGCGCCCGCCACGTACCCAACGGCCGATCTGCTCCGCATCGAACCGGTCGCCGATCACCGCGACGGCCTCGAGATCGTCCAAGCCGGACGAATCCACCGATTCGAGCGCCTCCTGGCTACTGAGCAGATGAGTGATCCGCTCGCGCCGCAGCAGATCCGCGAGCCGGTCGCCGGAAACCTCCGGCGGACCGACGATCAGCATCGCACCGGAGGAGAAGGTGAGCATCAACTCCAGCATCGCCAGGCCGGAATCCGGCGCCCCCAGCTGGGCCACCCGCGATTCGCCGTCCACCCCGAGGTGTTCGCGCATCGCGTTGACCACGGTGGCCAGGCCGGTGTGGGTGACCACGACGCCACCGGCCGAACCGGACGGGTGCACGACGAAGGCGGGATGCTGCTCGGTGAGCTGGCGCACCCGGTCGGTGTAGGAGATCGGATGCGCGGCGTGGGCGTCGATGTGCTCGCCGGTGTGCGCGTCGTCGAGTTCGAGCCATACCAGCTCGTCACCGAGGTCGGCTCGGCACGTGGTGGTCGTCAAGCCAAGTGCCGCACCGGATTCGGTGAGAATGCGGGCGAGTCGTTCGGCCGGGCCGGCCGGGTCCACCGGTGCGCAGGCCGCACCGGCCTTGGCGATCGCCCAGACCGCCAGCACCCATTCGAGCGAGCGATCGATGCCCACGGCCACCGCATCGCCGGGCCCGATGCCACGGGCGATCAACTCCCGGGCCAGCCGCGAGGACGCCTCGTCGAACTCGCGATAGGTCAGCTCGCGCACAGCGGCCGGATCACCGCTGGCATACCCCCGGATCGCCACCGCATCGGCGGCCGATTCCACTGCGGCGGTGAGCAATTGACCGAACAGAGGGTTGCCGGAACGCCGACGGCGATTTCCCCGTGCGGTACGACGAGCTGTATGCATTCGAGCGATGTCACCTCTCGCGGTCGGCCGGTCCGCACCGCCGAACTCAGGTCGAACCTCACTCGCACGGTCCGAGAAAGCATATACGGCTGTAGATCTCGGCGTTGCCGCCACGGAGGTACCGGGTCCTCACAACCATCCGCGCCGGATCGCCTGCACTCCCGCCTGGAAACGCGTGCTCGCACCGAGCCGTTCGAGCAGACTGGCGGTCCGCCGCACCACCGTGCGCCGCGACATCCCCAGCCGCCGGGCGATGGTGTCATCGGTAGCGCCCAGTCCCATCAGGGTCAGGATCGCGCGATCGCGCTCGTCCAGGGGCTCACTCGGATTCACCGAGATAGGCGCCGACAGCGACCACAGCACGTCGAAGGTGCGCATCATCAGGTCCAGCGTCGGCGAGGGGCCGATCCGCAGACCCATCGGATCGCCGCGCCGCTCGTCGTTGTGCAACACGATGGTGGCCCGTTCGCCGTCGGCGACGATCACCTTCAGCGGCGGATCGGGCAGAGTGCGCGCCTGCGCCCCCGCCGCGGTGACGGCCAGCGCGTGCCGCAACCGATCCGGATCCTGATAGATGGTGTCCTGATACAGCAGTTGATAGCGGACCCCGGCGGCCAGCCGCGCGGACTTCAGCTCGAACAGCCGCTCGGAACGTTCGGCGTCGCAGACGTACGGGCCGCGTTCGATCAGCCGCACGTTCTTGCGTGCGCCGCGGTGCAGATCCTCGAATTCCGCGATGATCTCCCGGGTTTCGTACATCGGCACGATGACGCCGTCGCCGCGACCCGATCGCCGCACCGACCGGAACGTCTCGCCCAACCGCGCCGCGGCGGCATGCATCCGGGCCGTGTCCTGCTGACGGCGGCGCGCCTCGGCCTCGGACAACGCCTCGGGTGCGTGCGCGTCCCAGACGGTGCGGCCGGCGGCATCGATCCGGACCGCGGCCTGCACCTCGCACAACCGGTCGAGGGCGGCCTGGACCAGTTCCGGCGGGCATTCCAGGTGCGCGGCCAATTCGGCCAGCGTCGCCCGGGGATGCTGGACCAGGGTGGCGTAGGTGCGCCCGTAGAGGGAGCCGGTGTCGAACAATTCGTGCACGTCGGTCTGACCACCCCCGACGACGGCGAGCCGTGGCCGCGTGCGGCCCGCGGCGCCCACGGCTACTGGCCCGATCCCCACGACTGCGCCTGTAATACGACCCCTTTGGCGGCCAGATAGGGCGCCGGGTCGACCTTGCGGCCGGACGGATCCCAGATTTCGAGGTGCAGATGCGGGCCGGTGGAATCGCCCCGGTTGCCGACCGTCGCGATGGTCTGGCCGGCGTTCACCCGCTGTCCCTCGTGTACGAGGATCTGGTTGACGTGGCCGTAGACGGCCGTGGTCCCGTCGTCCTGCCGCACCCGCACCCACAGTCCGAATCCCGAGGCGGGTCCGGCCTGGATGACCGTGCCGTTCTCCACGGATCGGATCGGGGTGCCGATCGGATCGGCGAAGTCGACGCCGTAATGGAATGCGCCCCAACGCGAACCGTATCCGGAGGTGAGCTGACCGGAGACCGGGCGGACGGCCTGTGCCTGCGCCTGCGTCTGCGGCGCGGCCTGCTGCTGCAGATTCTTGATCACCTGCTCGGCCTGCGCGAGCGGCCCGGCCACCTCGGGAGGCAGATTCTGCAAGCCGAACGGTGCGGGTGCGGCTGCGGGGGCGGGCGCCGTCGCGGCGACCGGTGCGGCTGCCGGGGTGGGCGCCGCGGCCTCCAGCGGCACCCGCGCGGGGGCCTCGGTGGCCTCGGTGGCCTCGGCGACCGGCGCGACAACGGGTTTGAGCGCGATGGTGTCGGCGCTGTTGGCGGTGTGCACACCCGGCAGCGGCGCAGCCTGGGCGAACTGGGCGGTGACGCCGATCAGTGCGCCGGTCGCGACCGCGGTGCCGGCGGCAAGCCGCATCCGCTCGTGGCGTGGTTCGGCCCGGTGCCGGGCCGAACGGCTCACGACGCCATCCCCGAGCAGATCCCTGACCGATACGGAACTCGATGTCTCCCGGTGCTGCGGCAAGGTGCGTCCTAGCGTCGATTCACTTCGGTTGTCGATGCCGGCACGCTCCCGAAGGTCGAAACCTGCATTTCGGTAACGATTCGGCATCGGTGTGACGAAAACTGTACTCCGTCGTGACCTTTTCGCAACCTTTCTCGGAATAAACGCAGGTGAGAGTGGGATCACAAGCATCTCGGAGCCCTCGGGGAGCCACACTGTGAGAGTGATCATCGACGAGCTCCGTACCCCGATCGTGCTGGCGCCGATGGCCGGTGGGCCGTCCACTCCCGAACTGACCGCCGCGGTCTCCCGCGCCGGCGGCCTGGGTTTCCTGGCCGCCGGATATCTGGCGGCCTCGGCCACCGCCGAGCGGATCGCCGCCACCCGCGCCCTGGACGCCGGACCGTTCGGGGTGAACCTGTTCGTCCCCGGCACCCCGACGCCCGCGGACCGATACACCCGATATCTGGAGGAGGTCGGCCGCGACCATCCCCTCGGTGAAGCCCGGTTCGACGACGACGATTGGGCCGCGAAGCTGGACCTGCTCACTACCGACCCGGTCCCGGCGGTCTCGTTCACCTTCGGCTGCCCCTCGGCACAGGAGATCGCGCGCCTGCGCGCGGCCGGGTCCGAGACCTGGGTGACGGTCACCTCGGTCGCCGAGGCCCGCATCGCCCGCGAGGCAGGGGCCGATGTGCTGGTGGCGCAGGGAGCCGAAGCGGGCGGACACCGCGGCACCTTCGCCGACCGCACCGAGGACGACGGCACCGACCCGCTCGGCACCCTCGCACTGGTCCAATTGCTGATCGCCGCCGTGGATCTGCCCGTCGTCGCCGCGGGCGGCATCGCCACGGGCGCGGGGGTGGCCGCGGCCCTCGCCGCCGGTGCGGCCGCGGCCCAACTGGGCACCGCCTTCCTGAACTGCCCGGAGGCCGGGACCCCGCAGCTGCATCGAGACGCGCTGGCACTGGACATTCCGACGATGCTCACCCGGGCATTCACCGGCCGTCGCGCCCGCGGACTGCGTAACCGGTTCATGCTCGATCACCCCGAAGCGCCGGTCGCCTATCCCGAAATCCATTACGCCACCGGGCCACTGCGCGCCGCGGCCCGCGCCTCCGGCGACGCCGACGCGGTAAACCTCTGGGCAGGTCAGGCGCATGCCCTGGCCGGGCGGGAACCGGCCGGCGATCTGGTTCGCCGGCTCTCCGGGGAGGCGAAAGCGGCTCTGGAAAAAGCACTTTCGCGCCCAATCCAGTGTTATTGACAACGTTTTTCGTTTAGACTCGGAGGGCATCATCCGCCATCCCAGGAGGAGAGCGTCATGTCACTCGACGTACCAACCGCACTGCTCGAGCGCGCCGAACGCGGTGAAGTGTCCGACGAGGAATTCGTCGAATGCGTCCGCAACTCGCTGCCCTACGCCTACGAAGTCGTCAGTCGCGTGGCTGCCGATCTGCGTTCCGGCACAGCGGAATTGGCTGACAACCAGACTCCGCCGCCGGACGAGACGGCACGCGGCCAGCTGTTGCGCGCCATGGCGTCGGATTCCATCCGCGGCGGCCTCGAACGGCACTTCGGCGTCAAACTGGCCTTCCAGAACTGCCACCGCGTCGCGGCCTTCCCGATCTCCGCGGTCGGCGGCGACACCTACACCACCTTCATCTCCACCCGCGCCCAGCTGCTGAACCAGAGCCCCGAGCTCCGCAACTGCTGATCCGGACCTGATTCCGGTGCGGGCGGTCCCTCGCCCGCACCGGGCTCCGGATGAACGAAACGTCAGAGCTGCTGCAGGACTCGCTTGAGCACCTTGCCGGTGGGGTTGCGCGGCAGCTCCGCGAGGAACACCACCTCGCGGGGGACCTTGTAGCGGGCCAGGCTCGCCCGCACATGGGATTTCACGTCGTCCTCGGTGAGTTGCGCGTCGTCGCTGATCACCACGAACGCCTTGAGCCGTGCGCCGAACGTGTCGTCGGGTACGCCGATGACCGCGGCTTCGCGAATGTCGCTGTGCGCGTTGAGCAGTTCCTCGACCTCGACCGGGAAGACGTTCTCGCCGCCGGAGACGATCATGTCGTCGTCCCGGCCGTCGATGAAAAGCCTTCCCGCGGAATCGAAGTGGCCCACATCGCCGGAGGCCATCAAGCCCCGCACGCGCTCCTTACCGCCGCCGCCGGTGTAGCCCCGGAACTGAACGGCATTGCCGACGAAGATGCGTCCGGTCTCCCCGCGCGGCAGTTCCCGGCCGGAATCGTCGAGAATCTTCACCACCGCGCCGAGCAGCGGTTTGCCCACGCAACCGGGTTCGGCCGCCAGGTCCCGCGGCGTGGCGACGGTCGCGTAGGCGACCTCGGTGGATCCGTACAGGTTGTACACGACCGGCCCGAAGATCGCCGTCGCCCGGCAGCACAGATCCGCACCCAGCTGCGCTCCCGCGACGAAGATGATCCGCAAGGCGGACAGGTCTTTTCGCGCGAACGCCGAAGGGTCCAGTTCGGTCAGCCGGGCCAACATCACCGGCACCGCGACGAGTGTGGTCACCCGGTGCCGGGCCATGCTCTCGAGCACCCGCGTCGCATCGAAACGCCGCCGGATCACCAGCGTGGACCCGAATCCGACGGCCAGCATCGCCATCGCGAAACCGAACGTATGGAACAGCGGCGCAGGACATTCCACGACCTCGCGGGTGCGCAGCGGCACCCGGCTCAGAATCGCGCCCAGCGGTTCGAGCGAACGCGGTTCCGGGCGCGGCGCACCCTTGGGCGTGCCGGTGGTGCCGCTGGTCAGCAGGACGATGGTCGAATTCGTTCCCGGCGCGGGTGGCGCGGCGCCCTCGCCCGCGGCGATGAGCGATTCCAGATCGCTGGCATCCCTGGTGTCCGACCACGCGCGGTACGCCCCACGACGCGGGCTCAGCGACCCCAGAATCGACTCGTACTCCTCGTCGTACACCAGCAGGTCCATGCCCTCGCGGCGGGCGACGTCCCGCAACTGCGGTCCGCCGAAATCGGTGTTCAACAGGATGATTCGAGCACCGCACTTGGCGGCGGCGAAGACCGCGTCCAGTAGTCCGCGATGATTGCGCGCCAGGATCGCCACGCCCTCGCCGTCGCGCAAGCCGCGAACGCGCCACTGATTGGCCAACCGGTTCGACCGATCGTCCAGCTCGCGGTAACTCAGCGCGCCCAGCTCGTCGATCAGCGCGGTCCGATCGCCGTAGCGAGCGGCCGAAAGGTTCAGCGCCGCGGGCAGAACTCCGTACTTCAGCAGCGCGCCAGCCGCGGACAGCAGCGTCGCGGGCGTCTCGAACCCGACGACGCCGCTGCCCACGCACAACCGCACATACTCCAGCTCGGTCCACGCCCGCACTCCCAAGGAGCGGAGCAACCCCAGCGTCATTTGATGAATACCCCTACAGCGTGACGACTTTCAGATCCCCATCGGCGTACCTGGCACGCAGGCGCTTCTTGTCGAACTTACCCACGCTCGTCTTGGGAATCTCGTCGATGAACGTCCAGTGCTCGGGCAGCTGCCATTTGGCGAACTTGTCCACCAGGAAGCCCTGCAGCTCGGCCGGATCGGCCGTGGCGCCCTCCTTCAAGACGATCGCCACCAGCGGTCGCTCGTCCCACTTCTCGTCGGGGACACCGATCACCGATGCCTCGGCGACCGCCGGATGACCCATCATCGCATTTTCCAGATCCACCGAGGAGATCCACTCACCACCGGATTTGATCACGTCCTTGGAGCGGTCCACCAGGGTCAGATAGCCGTTCGGGCTGATGTGCCCGACATCGCCGGTGCGCAGCCAGCCGTCGTCGAATTTGCCCGAGTCCACCTCGCTGCCGTCGGGCGAATAATACGATCCGGCGATCCACGGGCCGCGAACCTCCAACTCGCCCACCGACTTTCCGTCGTTGGGCAGAACGCTGCCGTCATCGGCGACGATCCGGGCCTGCACCGACGCCGGGAACCGGCCCTGGGTGGCGCGGTAGGCCCATTCCTCTTCTCCCGCAGCGCCTTTGGGCGGATGGGCGATACTGCCCAGCGGCGACGTCTCGGTCATTCCCCAAGCGTGCAGCAGCTTCACGCCGTACTTCTCCTGGAACGCGCGCATCATCGAGGGCGGCAACGCCGAACCGCCGACCGCGCAGGAGCGCAGGTGCGAGATGTCCTGCGGATGCGCGTCGAGCGCGGCCAGTACGCCACCCCAGATGGTCGGCACGGCGGCCGCGAAGGTCGGCCGGACCGCGGCCATCATCTCCAGCAGCGGGCCCGGCTGCAGGAACCGGTCGGGCATCAGCAGGCTCGCCCCGGCCATCATCGCGGCATACGGCATTCCCCACGCATTGGCGTGGAACAGCGGCACGATGGCCAGCACGGTGTCCTTGTCGTTGAACCCCATGCTGTTCGGCGAGATCACCTGCATGGCGTGCAGCCAGTTGGAACGGTGCGAGTAGACCACGCCCTTGGGGTCCCCGGTGGTGCCGGAGGTGTAACACATCCCGGCGGGGGCGTGTTCGTCCAGAATCGGATAGTCGTAGGTATCCGGTTGTGCGGCAAGGAGTTCGGCATACGAGTGCACCTGGACGCCGTCGGGCGCGGTGAGTTCGGCCGGATCGCCGTTGGCGACGATGACGTGCCGGACCGTGCGCAGCTGCGGCAGATACCCGGCGAACATCGGCAGCAGCGAGCCGTCGACGATCACCACCTGATCCTCGGCGTGATTGGCCACGTAGACCAGCTGCTCGGGGAACAGCCGGATGTTCAGCGCGTGCAGCACCGCACCCATCGCCGGCACCGCCGCGTAGACGACCATGTGCTCGGTGTTGTTCCACATGAAGGTGGCAACCCGGTCGCCCTCCCCGATGTCCAGCGCGCGCAGCGCATTGGCCAGCCGCGCCGCCTCGGCGCCCATTTCCCGATAAGTAGTGGTGCGAACACCCTCACCCGTCCACGTCGAGATCGTCGCATCGCCGTGGAAACTCTGCGCGTACCGCAACAGCGTAGCCAGCGACAGCTGCTCGTCCTGCATCGTGCTCAACATCCGAACGCCACTCCTTCAACCGTGAACGAGGTCACACCTGCCGCGAGGATAGCTGATACCGCGCGTCATCGTTATTGAGTCGACTGAAGCCAGACCAACCTGCAACACACCCTGAGAGCAGGCTAAACGCGCCGATCATGATCAACTTGGAGATTCGCACCCGAGTCGGCCGCGCTCGAACGCAGGCCGGTGGCACCCAACCGCAGCACCGAATCGACCGATCCCCCAGCTCACCAAGGCCCTGCACCTGGCGAATACCGCGCAAACCAGCGCGGCCGCGGAAAACGCCGACCCCTCATGCCGATTGCGATGCGCCACAACACGACCGATGCGCGGTCCCGCAGCAGCGCCCGATCCCCCACGCCCTTCCGATCGCCGAGTGCACCCCGACAACGCATACGCTCGGCGGCGAAACTCTCGAATGGCTCAGTGGCGCAATGTACCTCAGGCATGTCCCGGATACGCGTGCACCAATGCGTGATCCAGCCGTGGCACCGCGTGCGCGAGCGTGTGCTCCGCCTCGTGGGCGATGCGATGCGCCTCGGCCAGGCTGGTGTCGGGGTCGATGTCGAGTTCGGCGTCGGCGTGCAGACGGTGTCCCAGCCAGCGCATGCGCACACTCCGCACGCGGAGCACGCCGCGTTCGGCCGCCAAAGCGCTTTCGGCCGTGGCGATCAGGGCCGGATCGACCGCATCCATCAAGCGGGCGAACACATCCCGCGCCGCGGTCCGCAGCACGCCGAGAATGGCCACGGTGATCAGCAGCCCGACGATCGGATCGGCGAGCGCGAATCCCATCGCGACGCCACCGGCCCCGATCAGCACCGCCAGGGAGGTGAGGCCGTCGATGCGGGCGTGCAGTCCGTCGGCCACCAGCGCGGCCGAACCGATCCGCCGCCCGACCCGGATCCGATACAGCGCGACGATCTCGTTGCCCGCGAATCCGGCCAGTCCGGCGGCCGCCACCCAGCCCAGATGTTCCAGCGGCAACGGATGGATCAGCCGCCACACCGCCTCGTATCCGGCCAGCAGCGCCGACAGCGCGATCACCACGATGACGAACAACCCGGCCAGGTCCTCCGCTCGCCCGAACCCGTAGGTGTACCGGCGCGTCGCACCCCGCCGCCCCAGCGCGAACGCTATCCACAGCGGCACCGCGGTCAACGCGTCGGAGACGTTGTGGATCGTGTCGGCCGCCAATGCCACCGACCCGGACAGCAGCACGATCGCCACCTGCACCGCCGCCGTCAGGCCCAGCACCACCAGGCTGATCTTCACCGCCCGGATGCCCGCGGAACTGGATTCGAGCACGTCATCGATGCTGTCGGCGGCGTCATGACTGTGCGGCACGAGCAGCTCGCGCAGCACCCCGCGCACACCGTGCGAATGGCTGTGCGGTCCGTGCGTGTGGGAGTGTCCGCCATGCGTATGCGACTCACCGCGCGAATGCTCACCGCGCCCGTGCGAATGTTCGTCACGCTCGTGCGAATGCCGAACCTCGTTGTGTGCGTTGCTCATTCGCCCGCCACCTCCGTGCGCGGGAATTCCCGGACCGACGCGACGGCACGATGATGCGCCGGAACTCCCGGACCGGCGTGCTCGGCGTTGTGCACCGCGTCCACGACGAGCTGGCGCACGTGCTCGTTCTCCAGGGCGTAATAGATCGAGGTACCGGACCGGCGGGTGCTGACCAGCCGGGCCATCCGCAGTTTGGCCAGATGCTGCGAGACCGAGGGCGCAGGTTTGCCGACCCGCGCGGCCAGATCGTTGACCGGGAGTTCACCACCGGCGAGCACCCACAGCAACTGCACGCGCGTCGGATCGGCGAGCATGCGGAACACCTCGACGACCAGCCGGACCTGGTCCTCCTCGATCAGCGAACGCCCCATCTCGCTATCTGCATTCATACGCAGATAATAGCTCGGCGCGGCAGAGTCGGGTCGGGTGAATCAGCGGCACTCGCCCGTGCAGGTTGGCCGAAAATATTGATCGAATGTCCGGGGTTGCCCTAGAAAACCCGGTTCGACCACATAATCTCGGGTTATGACCCGCACGCCGTCCATTCTCATCATCGGAGCCGGATTCGCCGGGCTCGGCATGGCGCTCGAGCTGAAGCGCAACGGCCTGGACAATTTCACGATCCTGGAGAAGGCCGCCGATCTCGGCGGGGTCTGGCGGGAGAACACCTACCCCAACGCCGCCTGCGACGTTCCCTCACCGCTGTACTCGTGGTCATTCGAGCCGAAAAACGATTGGCCGCGGCGCTTTTCGCAGCAGGGCGACATCCACACGTATATGCGTTCGGTGGCGGCCAAATACGCGCTGCCCGAGAAGATCCGGTTCGGCACCGAGGTCACCGACGCGGAATTCGATGAGCAGCAGGGAATCTGGCAGGTCCGCACCGCCGACGGCAGCACCCTCACCGCGGACGTGCTGATCCCCGCGGTCGGCCAGCTGTCACGTCCGGCGCTGCCCAACATCCCGGGCATCGACACCTTCACCGGCGCCGCGTTCCACTCCGCCGAATGGGATCACAGCGTCGACCTGACCGGTAAGCGGATCGCCTGCATCGGCACGGGAGCCAGTGCGATCCAATACATTCCGGCGATCCAGCCGCAGGCCGCGCATCTGACGCTTTTCCAGCGTTCGGCGGCCTGGGTACTGCCGAAATTCGACACCGAGTACACCGGTTTCCACCACGCGCTGTTCAGCTACTTCCCGCCGAGCCGATGGGCCGAGCGGTTCGCGATCTGGCTGTTCTTCGAGGTGATGGCGCTCGCGCTCACCGACATTCCCGGCATCAAGGGCCCGGTGATCGCGATCGCGGATCGCCATCGCGAACAACAGGTTCCGGATCCGGAACTGCGCAGCAAGCTCACCCCCGACTACGCCGCCGGATGTAAGCGCGGCCTGTTCTCCAACGAGTACTTCCCCGCGCTGAGCCAGCCCAACGTCACCGTGGAGACCACCGCGATCGAGGCGGTCACCCCGAACGGCATCCGCACCGCCGACGGCGTCGAGCACGAGGTGGACGTCATCGTCTACGGCACCGGATTCAAGGGCACCGAATTCCTCGCCCCGATGCACATCTACGGCCGCGCCGGCCGCAAACTCGCCGACGTCTGGGCCCCCGAGGGTGCGCGCGCCTACCTGGGCATGTCGGTGCCGGACTTCCCGAACCTGTTCCTGATGTACGGCCCCAACACCAACGTCGGCGCGGGCTCGATCATCTACATGCTCGAATCCCAGGCCCGGTACATCCGCCGGATCGTCCAGTACCTGTCCACCCGCCCCGGCCACTATCTGTCCGCCCGCGCGACCGTCGAACAGTCCTGGGACGACTGGCTCCAGCGCCGCCTGAAGGACACCCCCTGGAACTTCTGCTCCAGCTGGTACCGCAACACGTCGGGCCGCATCACCAACAACTGGCCCGGCGCCACCCTCCTCTTCCGTTGGAAGACAAGGAAATTCACCCCCACCGACTACGAAGAGTCCACCGCCCCCGCCCACTCCTGACCCGAGATACCACACATCCACCCCCAACCGGGTAGACTCGCCCGAGCCCGGTGCCCATCCCACCACCGGCCAGCCTCCGTAGCTCAGGGGATAGAGCAACCCTCTCCTAAAGGGTAGGCCGCAGGTTCGAATCCTGCCGGGGGCACCAACCTGCGACATGTTTCTGCAGGTCAGAGCAGGTCCGCGAGCACGGAGCTAGTGGATGTTCCAGAAACCGCAGGTCGTACGTCGCAGGTTCGAACCATCGGGGGTTGCTGACAGCTAACACTGCAGGTCAACGAACTGAAGCCCAGTCGCGAGGCAAGGGGTGTGACGGATGGTTCGCGGGGCCGTATCGGCACTGCGTCGCTGAGGCCGGCGCCATCACTCGGCGGTGATGTTCTTGCGATAATCGGCGGCTGCAAACTGCGCGACTTTGCCGAACAGGTCATCACCGCACTGCCCATGGTCCCGCCGCCGGACCCGGCGACCGTGACCGCGTTCGAGCGGCGACTGGTACCGACGAGTTCTGTAGGCGTGCAGGAATTCCGGGATCGGCTGATCGTGTCGTAGCCCCGCGTCCTACTTACCCGAATGGGGTACGAGGCGGTGCGGATGCAACGCACTTTGCCTTGCCTTGCAGTGTGTTCGGGCAAAGGTGGTGCCTGGTCAATCGAGTTTGGATACCTGGTAGTGGCAGATCTGGCTACCGTTCGGCGAATGGGTCACCAGCACGGACAGATACACCGAGAGGGTCGGTCGGTCGGTGAACGAGAAATCGACGCTCAGGTAGCCGAGGACGAGGTCGTCGGCGAGGCGACGAATCTCCAGAATTCGGTACACGGCCGTCATGCCGAGCGGCTGCGAATCGTAGTAATCAGCGATTCCCTGCCGTCCGACCGTGTACGGGTGCAGTCCCTGAAAAATCGCGTCTTCGGTGAAATTGTCGGCGACGCGATGGGGTTCGTGTGCATCGACCGCGGACTTCCAGCGGTCCAGCACATCGCGCAGGATCTTGTCGTCGGCTGCCTTGTTGTTTGTCATGCTGTGCTCCGTGCTGTTCATCGACACCTCTGTCTCGAGTTCAGTGGCCCGCGCTCTGGCCGCCGTCGACGTGCAGGATCTCCCCGGTGACGAACCGTGCCTGCTCCAGATAGACGATCGCTTCGACGACGTCGCCGATCTCACCCAGCCGACCGATCGGGTGCAGTGCGGCAAGGGTGTCGTACGTTTCGGGCGAGTGCATGGGCGTGCGGATGGTGCCCAGCGCCACGGCATTGACCCGGATACCACGGGCCGCGTACTCGATCGCCAGCGATTTGGTCACAGCGGTCAGTCCGCCCTTGGTGAGCGAGGCCAGCGCCGAGGGCACCTGTGAGTTGGCGTGATCGACCAGCGAAGTGGAGATGTTCACCACGTGCCCCCCGCTGCCCGCGGCGAGCATCGCGGCGACGGTGCCGCGCGAGATGTCGAAGAAGCCGCGCAGGTTGACTCCGGTGACGGCGTCATAGTCGGCGTCGGTGTAGTCGGTGAACGGCTTGCCGATGAAGATCCCGGCGTTGTTCACCAGCGTGTCGATCCGGCCGAACCGGGCCAGCGCACGCTCGACGACCTGCGCGCCGGTACCCGGCCGGGAAAGATCGCCGGGCACGGCAAGTACCTCGGAATCATTGGACGGGCCGATGGAGCGGGCGGTCGCGACAACGGCGTAGCCGAGCTTGCGATAGGCGGGGACCAGTGCCGCCCCGATGCCCTGGGACGCGCCGGTGACGATTGCGACTTTTCGTGTCGAATTCATGGCAGATTGCTCATTTCTGGAATCGGATGATCAGAGTTGGTCGGAGCCGGTGATGATTTCGGCGAGGTGCCGGGAGACGGCGGTGGGCATCAGGTTCGGGTGTTCGCCGGATCGTTCGGGTGCGGGGACAGGGGGGTGACCTCGTCGGTGCGCCAGACGCGCAGCGGCATCGAGGCGAGCGTCATCTCCAATTGCTCCGCGTCCTCGGCGGCGAAGAGCCCGAGCGTTTGCCATTGGCCAGGCTGGAGCGGAGGGCGCCACAGCCGTAGCAGTCGGCCCTCGTCGGCAAGTTCGCGAGAACGGGCGGCTTCGCGAGCACGGACGCGTTCGACTTCTTCATTCGGCGTGCCGTCCGGCACGTGGGTGGTCATGGTCACCAGGAACTCCATCGTCGGCGCCTCCTCGATCGGCGAATTCGTAAAGTCGGCCAGCGGGATGGTTGCTGATGTCCATGCTCCCGCCGGATCTTCGGGTCGCACCAGGGCAACAGTCGGGCAATCACCTGGTTCCCGGCTCCGGGACGGTCATGACTTCTGGTGCTCACGGCGTGCGGGTGCGCGGCCGGACTGTCCTGCCCGATGGACGTCGGCGGTCGCGAGCACAGCCAGCACGGCGGTCACGCCGAACGCGATCGCGACGACCGCGAACGGCCGGTGGATCGAGACCCCTCCGGATCTGGTGGACAGCAGCGATCCGAGCAGCGCGATGCCGAGCGCGCTGCCGGTTTGGCGAGCGGCGTTCAATACGCCACTGGCCATCCCGGCCTGGCTCGCGGGCAGCGCCTGCATCGCCACCGAAGTCATCGAGGGCATGGCGAGCGAAATGAACCCGAACATCGCCGACCCGGCGAAGAACCACGCCAGCGATGTGTTGTCACCGAGGAAGGCCAGCAGCACCGCCCCCACGACGCCGGCGCTCGCGCCGAGCAGCATCGGGATCCGCGCGCCGACCCTTCCGGTGAGCTTGCCGCCGTAGAAAGCGTTGATCCCGACGATCGCGGTCATCGGCACCAGTAGCAGGCCCGCCGCCAGCGCGGACTGATGTCGGCTCTGCTGCAGGTACAACGGGATGCACAGCAGCGAACCGTAGAGGCAGAAGTTGAACAGCAAGCCGATCCCATTGGCGCTGCTGAACCGATGGTTGCCGAATACCCGCAGTGGCAGCATCGGCGCCTGGGTCCTGTGTTCGGCGAGCACGAACACAGCCGCGGCGACCAGCCCGGTCACGAGCAGTGTCACGACCATCGGATGGGACCAGCCGAGTTGGCCGACCTCGATCAGACCCGCGGCGAGCGTGCCCAGCGCGACGATGCTGAGTAACTGACCGGCCCAGTCGAAGCGGGCACCGGGCTGCCGTGGTGTTTCGGACACCGTGCGCACGGTCAGCACGATCGCGGCCAGCCCCACTGGCACGTTGACCAGGAAGATCGACCGCCAGCCGATCGTAGCGACGGCGAGGCCACCGAGCACCGGGCCTGCGGTGAGCCCGATACCGCTCATCCCGCCCCAGATGCCGAGTGCGTGCGCACGTCGCTTGGGGTCGGGGAACTCGTGCACGATCAGTGTCAGCGAGGGCGGCAGCAGCCCGGCCGCGCCCACCCCCTGCAACAACCTGGCGGCGACGAGCATGGTCATGTTCGTGGATAACGCACACATCGCGGACGCCACCACGAACACGACGAGGCCGGCCAGGAAGACCTGCCGGGCCCCACGGCGGTCGGCGGCGGTCCCAGCGGTGAGCAGCACCGCCGCGAGAGCCACGGTATAGGCGTCGGCGACCCACTGCAGGGCACCGAGGCTACCGCCGATGGCGTTCTGGATCGTCGGCAGCGTGACGTTCACGATCGTCGCGTCGAGGGTGATCATGAGGAAGCCGATGCAGATCGCGGCCAACGCGAGGCGGTGCCGGGCAGCCTGTGGTCGGGTGTGGGTCTCGGTTGTCGTCACTGAACCAGGCAAGCGCATCACGCGCAGTGGGGCCACGACCGATCTTCTATCTCTGTTCGGCGTTGCCTCTCACCCGGAGCGCGCTGCACCCGGGTCGCGCTTCGCCGGCGGGCCGCAGCACTGAGGACACACGAGACGGCGCTGACCACATAGCCATCGCAGCTCGGGTACGTGAGCTGGTTTTGCCCGAACAGATTGCCGCCGCTGCTTCGCGCCGCAGGTGCGGGCTCACAATCCCTCCGCGCTGTTGTTGACAACGGAATAGTCGGCCACACGGGTAGGCGTCCGCGCCTGCCGCAGTCGGACACTACGATCGATGGATGGAACTGCGGCAGCTGCGCTATTTTGTCGCTGTAGCCGAGGAACTCCACTTCGGCCGCGCCGCTGAGCGGGTGTACATTTCGGGCCCTGCGCTATCCCAGCAGATCATCGCCCTGGAACGAGATCTCGGAGTGCAACTGTTCCGCCGCGACCGGCGCAGTGTACAACTGACCGAAGCCGGGCGATCACTGCTCGAAGACGCACGTCAGGTTCTCGCCCTCACGGACGGTGCGCGGCAACGAGTCCGGCAGCGGGAGGCTGAGGCGATTCCGCTACGGCTGGGCTACGTCAGTTGGTTGCCCGACAACGTTATCGCCTGTCTCGGCCCGACGGTGGCTCTGCGTATCGACGAATGGGTGCTGCCGTCCCACGTGCAGGCCGAGCGAGTCGCCAAAGGCAGCCTCGACCTCGCACTGGCTTGGATCAGCGCGAGGTCCGCCCATACCCATGGGCTCAGCGCGCATCTGGTTCGCGCACAACCTCTCGGGGCGGTCTACCCGGGTGTGAGTTCAATCAAGCCGGTGTCCGAGTCCGGCATCACCGTGCTGGTCGACAGCGACGAATGGGCCTGGTCGTCATGGCACCGGTTCGCCACCGAATTCGCGATCCAAGTGGGCGCGAGTATCGCGAAGATCGACGACGGCGGCGTGACCGGGGACGCGTTCTACGCTCACGTCCGCGATATCAAGGCGCCCGTCCTCGCCTCACCCAAAGCCCACACCGCCGTCACACCACCCACCCTCGGACACCGTCCCGTTGCCGACCCGATTCCGCTGTGGACGTGGTCACTATTGCACCGCGCCGACGACGACCGCGTGAGCGTTCGGCACGCCGTCGAGTCGCTGGTTACGCTCGCCCGCAACAACCGCTGGACTGTCCCTCCGCCCGGCTCGTGTTGGACACCGGTCGACGATCCGCACCGCGACACGCTCGTCAGCGGCGATACTTCGCCGGCTGTCGTGGAAAGTCCGCCCGATCAGAGGTAAGAGCACCGTCCTGGACTCCGCGTCACGACCGGATTCGAATCGTGTCGGGGATCTCGGAAGGACACCGCATGATACGCACCGTGGTCGGCACCACAGCGGAGACTGTGGCAGTGACCGAATGGCCACCTTCACAATCCGATTCAGCGCACGCCATCCTGGGGCGGCCCGCACTGGTGGCCGAAGGAACAAGCGGTCGATACCGGGAAGAGGGTGCCGGACATGGATGACGTGCGCAGAACCGAAGTCGACGGCCTGCGGGTGACTTGGCGCTTGATCCGCCACCACATCATCGCAGTCATTGCCGTCACCTATGCACGGGACGCCACGCCGGTCGCCTCCTTCGGCCCAGACCACTTCCCCGACCTGGCGCAGGTTCGCGAACTGTTTCCAGAACTGGCGAAGCTGTGGGACGCGGTCCGACACGAATTCTGGACCAGCTTCATTCCGCCGCAGCACCAGCCGCAATCGTGAATTCGAAAGCACTCGGCACGATTGTGCGCGGGCCGCAAGGCCCTCCGCTGAATCTCGCCCGCTATAACCGTTGTCGGCTGCGGGGGCGGCGCGCCTCAGGACTCACTGCCCCGAGCAGCCTGGTGAGCTCGGCGATCGGAATGTCCTGCAGGTGCTCGACCGCAGTGATGATGTCCCCCCGGAGGCCGTCATCGGCGAACGGCTCACCGAGCCAATGGAACTTGTCGATGACACGTTCCCACGACATCGGCCGCGTCGGGGATCCTTCGAAGTCGGATTGCTCACGGTCCAACCCGCGCCCGTCGTGCAAGGCGACGTGTACGCGGGCCGAAGTCCGTTCTGGGTAGGCCGCGGTCAAGTCTGCGGCCGGCCGCACGTCGACGCGGGTCAGCAGATCTTGGACATCGCTGCGGCGGACTCGCGCGGTCTCGAGCTGTTCAGGTCCGACCTGCCCGTCGAGAAGCGCCACCGCGCTGAGGTATTTCAGGTTGTAGTCGGCCTGTTCCTTGGTCCAGGGGTGGTCTTTGTCGCCATAACTACCGCCGCCCGCGAAGTCGTATGCGCCTTGGAAGACCTCGAGGGTCACATGAGCGACGTCGTCACCGCTGAGGTTGTACTCGTCACGTACTGCCAGTATCGCGTCGATGATCGCTTGGCCGTGGATCAGCGAGCAGTACTGTTTGAGATAGGTCTGTTCGACAGCGGTCAGTGAATGGTCGACGGTGCGGAAGTCGATAGGCTGGTCAAGCAGTTGGACCAGGCCGAGGGGACCGTCGATCAGTGCTTTCGGGCCGGTGACTCCACGCGCGGCCAACAGCGTTGTATAAACGGCGCGCATCCCGGTAATGGCCGGCGAGATGCCCTTCCAGTTCGACACGGGTTCGGTATGCACCGCCGCCAGTGAGACGTTGTCAGCAGTAGACGCGGCGATGGCCGCCGCTGTGCCGTCCGCGTCGAGTCCGAGCAGTTTCGATGCCCCGGCCGCAACGGACATCGCCAGCTGAAGCGCATGGTTGAGCCCGCGCGCCATCAGCGGAACCTGCGCGCTGAACCGGCATTGCACCTCATAGGCGAGTGCCAACGCCAGCAGGAAGTCCGCGCCGGTGGCCTCGACGTGTTCGGCCATCGCGAGGACGGCGCCGAAATTGTCGGCGGGATGACACAGCCCGCCGGGAGTCAAATAGGTGTCGAGTAGATCGGGATAGCGCACCAGCACGGCATTGAAGAACGCTGCTTGGTCAACCGAGGTGCGCCCTCCACCGATAAACGTGGTGGTGGGCCGGCTGCTGAATTGTTCGGCCTGTGCCCGTATCGCGGGAATGAGCTCGCCGTCGAGGGCTCCCAACGCACACGCGATGCTGTCCAGCACATTGCGCTCGAGCATCTGCAGCGACACTGCGGGAATGTCGGAGAAGTTGGTGTCGACAACGAACCGGCCGAGATCATCTACCACGTGAGTTGCTGTCATCTGCAGGGCCTTTCGCCGGAGTGCGAGCCGCCGCAGTTATATTGCGTTTGGCAAGTCGGTGCACGCCCCCGAGTTCTTGCCCGGCGGGTTGGCTGGTGCTCATGTCGACGATCCCGACAAATTGTGTGACGACACGCGACAACTCGTGATTATCGATATATAAATTGATTTATCCACACCGCCGATACAACAAGCATGACGTCTCCACAAAGAAACACGCCAAGCAATACAGAAAGAGTTTACTCGCACCGCGCAATTCCAACAAGCAGAGAAGACGTTCGGATTACCGAGACCCTATTCGTGGTGACCGGAGCGAGCGATTGAACGCTCGAGGATGGCGCCAGGCATCCGACGGGTTGCCGAAAAGTTCGCAGCCCCGTACGGCGAACCCACGAGAGCTGGCCATCTTCGACGGCGCAGCAAGTTCTGGTTCGCCCCCCGATCGGGGGAATGCCGCACCGACGAGTGCTGGGAGGTCAGGCCTATCAAAGGAAGGAATCGTGTCCTGGCCCAAGTGCGGATCCGCCGCTTACGGTCCGAATAGCTGAACGGTCGACTGCTTTCGTCGGCTGCGGCGATCCTTCGCACCGGCACGAAAGGCAGAACACGAAGTGCGTACCACCACTCTTGGCAGTCAGGGCCCGCAGGTCGGCGTCATCGGCTTGGGCGCGATGGGGATGAGCTTCGCCTACGACATGGCGACCCCGCGTGACGAGGCCACTTCTGTCTCGGTCATCCACCAGGCCCTCGAACTGGGGATGACGTTGATCGATACAGCCGATGTCTACGGCCCGTTCACCAACGAGGAACTCCTGGGCCGGGCCCTGGTCGGCCACCGGAACCGAGCAGTGATCGCCACCAAGGTCGGTATGGAAGCGATCGATCCGACAGGCGGACCCGGCGGATCACCGCTGGTGCGGCCCAACGGCCGGCCCGAGCACGTCCGCGCTGCCATCGACGCAAGCCTGCGCCGACTGGGCACGGACCATGTCGAGCTGTACCAGCTCCATCGTGTCGACCCTGAGGTCCCGATCGAGGAGACCTGGGGCGCCCTGGCCGAGGCCGTCACCGCCGGCAAGGCTCGCTACCTCGGCCTGTCCGAGGTGAACGTGGAGCAGATCCAGCGCGCCCAGGCCGTGCACCCGGTCACGACCGTGCAGTCCGAGTTCTCCCTGTGGACCCGGGACGTCCGGGCCGAAGTCCTGCCGTACTGCGAGGAGCACGGCATCGGCGTCCTGCCGTACTCGCCGCTGGGCCGTGGTTTTCTGGCGGGTCGTTTCACGTCCTTCGATGAACTGCCACAGAGCGACCAGCGTCGTCGTCTGCCCCGCTTCCAGCAGGACAATCTGCGCGCCAACCTGGACATTGCGGCGAAGGTCCGCCGGGTAGCCGAGCGTATCGGGGTGACTCCGGCACAGGTGGCGCTGGCCTGGCTGATGGCTCAGGGACAGCACATCGTGCCGATTCCGGGGACAAAGACCCCGAAGTACCTCATCGACAACGCGGGCGCGGCAAACGTCCAACTGTCCGGGGCCGACCTGGCCGATCTCGACGCCATCCCGGCCCCCACCGGCGCGCGCTACTGACCTGGCGCATGCTACGTCAGGGATCGGGGCGTTCTGTGCTGGGTGGCCGCTGGGCGGTCCGCGTTCCTACTTCAGGATTTCCAGCATCCGCTCGCCCAGAACCGCGGCGGAGTGCGGGTTCTGGCCGGTGACGAGGTTACGGTCCTCGACCATGTACGGCTCCCAGATGGGGCCGCGGCTGTAGTTGACCTTGACCTTCTCCTTCAGGTCCGTCTCCAGCAGCCACGTGGCCCGTGAAGCGAGGCCGACGGCCTCTTCCTCCTCGTTGGAGAAGCCGGTGACGTTGTAGCCCTGGAACGGCGAGACGCCGTGGATCCTGGTGGCCAGCATCGCGGACGGCGCGTGGCACACGATGAACAGCGGGTTGCCCGACTCCAGCTGCGCCGTGAGCAGGCGGCCCGCATCGGCGTCGAACGCCAGGTCGGCCATGGGGCCGTGGCCGCCTGGCAAATAGACCGCCACGTAGTCCTCCAGGCGCACGTCCGACAACTCGAGCGGCCGACGCAGAGCCTCCGCGTCACGGATGATCGCCTCCAGGTCCAGCGCGGCCTGTTCACCGCCCGCCATCGAGGGGCGCAGGCTCATCATGTCGACATTCGGCGTGGTGCCACCCGGAGTGGCGACGACGACTTCGTAGCCTGCGTCGGTAAGCATCTTGTAGGGGTTGGCGAACTCCTCGGCCCAGTAACCGGTCGCGTACCTCGTGCCGTCCTCGAGCACCCAGTACGTGGCCCCGCTCACGATGAACAAAATCTTCGGCTTTGACATTAAACACTCCTCTCCGATCGGCCCCTTCCTCCAGCCTGACACCCGCCCCTCCCGGCGCCCGCGCCCAGCCATCTTGAAACCTTGGATTCCAGACATCGACAGGCGCGCACCTGCGTTGCCCGAAACGCCGGGGTATGCAGTCTCCAAAGTGCAACTGCGCACTGAGGCGGTGACCGAGATTCCGCTGCGAGAGGGCCCATTGATCGGGTAGTTCGAGTCGACGACACGATCCGGCGGCAGCCGGTCCGCGCGCCGAGTTCGTCCATCAGCTGCAGGCTTTTTTAGGGCCGACGCATTCAATTTGGCTTCGGATAGCCGAAACCCGTTTCAATCGTCAGCGTTCCCCAGGAAAACCGCCGGTCAGCGCCGGTCCCATCCTTATAGCGCCCCGCCGGGGGCACCAAGAGGCTGTAACCATCACCTAAAGGCCAGGCCGCAGGTACGAATCCTGCCCGGGCACCAACCTGCGACGACGTTTCCGCAGGTGAGTGCGTTTCCCGACCCGCACAACACTCCGTGTCGCCAACGCGAACCGAAACATACAGGTCGAACAGTTGCCCTGGTACGAATCGGCAGGGAAACACAAACATGGGCAATCCCGCCCGCAACCGGGATCAGGCCCCGCTGGCAACCGAGCAGCCTGCGTGCCATTTCGAAGCGCGGCAAGCGCTTTCGCTTGCGCAGCAGCCGCCAGGGAGCGCTTACGGCGGATCTGCCCCGGACGGGCGCGAGATCGTCGTAATCGGCGATATGGGATCGCCCGAGGCGTCCGTCACCTGCGCGGCGCCGAGGTCGGCCTCTCCGGTGACCGGATTGGACGGCCAGATGACCTCGTTGATGAACCCGTGCACCCTCCCGGTGAGGGCGCCCGATTCATGTAGATGTCCCGCCGTGCCCTCCAGTGCGGAGCCCTCGGGAGATCCGGCGAAGCATGAGATCAGCACGAGGTCCTTGTCCTTGGCGGCCCCCGCCGCTCGGTTGAAGTACCTGTTGGCCTCGAGCAACTTGCCGTACTCCGTACCGTCCAGGCCGACAACAGTGCTCCGGCGTCCGAACAGGGTCCACCTGCTGACTGTCACGTCGTACGAGGCCGTGTTGCCGTGGGCGTGTGCGTAGATGGTGTCCCTGTCGGCCCAGGGCGACGTCTTATACGGGCCGAAACCCCACATGTGCTTCACACCATCGCCGTCGTACGTGGGAATCATCTCCACGTCCTGGTATTTGGTGGCGGCGTTCCGTCTAGGCATGCGAGCCCACTGACGCAGTTCCTTGGCATCGTCGGCCTTCGATGGGAACGATACCCCGATGACCTCGCCGTCGGACGCCCGCAGGGGGATGCTGCGCACCTGACGCGCATTGAACCGCAAAGACTTTGCGCCGTCGCTGGTACCGCGTAACTCGACGTTGTTGTCGCGCCATGGTATTCGGTTCGCGCCATCGTTATCGACCAGTTCCCGGGCAGCCGCCCCGATTCGCTCCCGGGTGTCGATCAGGCGGGCACCGATTGCGTCAGCCCCCTCCTTCAAGCCTTGACTGAGCCGCTTGCTCACCTGCTCGAATTGCCATGCGAGTCTGCTCATCAGCCACGTCGTTCCCCGCGCCGCAGTATCCCGGCCCTGAGCCGGAACTGAGCCGACCCGCCAGGATTGAACAGGATGTCAACCCCCGGCGGAGTTACCTCAGGCAGGCAATCGCCGCTGACGGACAGCCAGCGGTCCGCCGCCACCCGCCGCTTGTGCGCCTCTGCTGTGACCACCGCGACGCACAACACTCCGTCCGGAGCGTGACCCACCAGCGGCGTACCGCGATCGTCACATCCGATCTGCAGCACCGCATCGAGCACCGCGGGCACGATCTGGTGCCCGACATCCCCGCCCGCGGCGAAAAGGCGCAGCACCGCATCGAGGGGATCGGTAGGCATGGCGGCATCGCGGGGGCTGTAATGGGGGTTGGGTTGGAACGGGCCAGGTTTACCGGACTCGCCGAGCTTCCAGCCGCCGACCATCGCCACCGTCGGAAGTGGCGAATTCGGGTCCCATCCCGGTTCCGGCAGGACGACCCACTCACCATCCCCGTCGAGACCGCGACCGACCTCGTCCATCTCAACCCGCCGGTTCGCAGCGAATTCGTCCTCGGCTCATAGCAATATCCCAGCTGCTCGTAGCGTCGACCCTCGACACCCTAAACTCTTGTCCACATCCTCGCCGCGGCGTTGTCGCCACCACGAGGAAGCCCTGATTGCGATTACGAGCCCCACCGGTCCGACGAACAGGGACCACCTGCCAGCCGGCCCAGTACTTGCGGAAGGCGTTGTCACCGTCCTCATGGGCAACATTTTGGTCAGCCGGGACACGGTGCCCACCCGCCGTGGTGAACGACGTTCCGCTGGTGTCGACGCCCAGCCACGACACGCCGGACCGCGCAATCTGCAGGCCCCCACCGACGATTCGGCTTCCCGCCAACGGTAAGCCAGCCGCGCGCAGACAGACATACGATGCGAATCGTTCACACAGTGCGCCACGAGTTGGATGCCCGTCGGCTATCTGCAGTCGATCGAGGGAGCCCCTATGACCAGGTGCGCGCATTTCGTCGGTAGCCTGCCCGAGGCCCTGATGACCAGCGATCGAGAAGTCCTGGAGTGGTTCGCC
The DNA here is from genome assembly GCF_059510335.1 of Nocardia sp. PLKS1-43. NCBI lineage: Bacteria > Bacillati > Actinomycetota > Actinomycetes > Mycobacteriales > Nocardiaceae > Nocardia > Nocardia sp. PLKS1-43. The sequence continues at coordinate 279,772 of NZ_JCAJZQ010000010.1, forward strand.
GACCACAGTGACAGCTGGCCGTTGACCGCAGTGCCGCGCGACCTCGATGCGGGCTGGGTCGTCGCCTATCTGCGTTCTCTCGAAGAACGCAACGCCTTCGATGTCGTCCGCGCGGGCGACTACGCCGACTACAGCGATATGCGCAGTTACGGTGTACGGCCCGGCCACGTTTTGGAACCACGCGATGTGGCGATGGGGCGCGTCGAGCGGATCGGTGCGATCGTCTCGGAATTCGAGTCCCTGCAGCGCAGCCGCCCGGAGTTGGCGAACAAGCGCGTTCAGATCAGCCAGCCCAACCCATTGGATCTGGCACTATACGTTTTCGCCGGCGCAGCGGTCTCGCTCGGTCTACCTGTGCTGCCCGCCGTGCGCAACCTCGATGCGGTCGTCACCGCACTTCGGCATTTGCCGGTATTCACGGCCGCGGTACTGCAGGAGATGTCCGAGGTGACCGCTCGGTACGGAGATCACGTTGTATGGCAGGTGGAATCACCGATCGCAACGCTCGGCATCGTCAAGGCCGAACAACTGCGGGCCCAGTGGCCATTGGGGCCGTTGCTGGCGCACCAGCTCGGCGGATTTCTCATCCGTACCCACGAGATCAGCGCGACGACAACCCTGCACCTGTGCTATGGCGACCACAAGCACCAGAACCTGCTGACTCCCAGCAGTTTACGGCCGGTGGTGAACCTGCTCGGCCAGCTGTCTCGACTACTGCGCAAGCGCGGGGTGCCGCTGCCGGTCGTGCATGTTCCCTGCGCCTACGGTGCCGATCCGGCGCCGTTGGACCCGGCGTTCTACCGTCCGCTGCGACGACTGGATCCCGGCTGGCAACTGATCGCGGGTGTCGTCTGTCCCGACGATGTCGACAACAGCATCCGCGCGCTCACACTGTTCGAACACGCCTCGGGCCGTAACGCGTACGGGGTGGCCACCGCGTGCGGGCTCGGCCGGCGAACCGTCGACGATGCTCGGTCCGCAGCCGCAGCCACCATCACCACCGCACGCGCCGACATCGTTGCGGTCGCCTGACCACGTGAACCTTCGAGCTTCACATGGGAACAACCGGCTGACCCAGACACGTTCGATGCAACCTTCAGACTGGATACGAACCACCGATGACCAGGCGTTTTCCGGTTGCCCATATTTTGTTGCTCCGGGCGGGCGGCCGTGACGGATGCCGCACTCCTGCTCGAGGGGACGATATCGCGCACCAACCACGGCTGCTGCGTCTACCTCCGCCACACCACCGACCTACCCGAAAGACGCCGTCAACCCATCGCGCACCACGCCACGACCGTTCTGGACAGATGTCCCGCGTCGATTGTTTGCACACACTTAACGAGCTGTAACTCTCGGCCCAGCCCACGAACCCGTCATCGAAACTAGACTCGTGCCCTCGGTCTCGGAAATCGAGACGGTCTCTCCGTTCGAGCAACGATACGCGAACCCTGTACCCCGCTCCACGATGCGCGGTGTCACGCAAGATATCCGGGATCAATGCCGTGCGGTTATCCCCGACCTCGGCGCATCCATTCCGGAACCGACACGATCGGCAGGAAACTCATGGGCAACTCGGACAGCACAGTTCTCGACGGTCGTAGCACGACCGTGCGCATCGAGACGCCGGGTCAAGCACTGGGCACAGACCGAGCGGGCGCGATACGGCCCCCTTCGGCAACGACTATTCCGAACGCAGCAGTCTTCGGAAAGCCACGGCAACTGAGTGCACTGGACCTGTACCTGCTGGACAGCGAATCGGTCTCGACGCCACTGCATGTCGGCGCGCTCATGCTCCTCGACTCCGCCGATGCACCGCGCGGCCCGCTCGATATCAAGTCACTGCGCCGATTGTTCGCCGCTCGGTTGCACCTGGTGGCACCGCTACGGTGCCGCGTGCGCACCGTCCCGCTCGGTCTCGACCAGCCGTACTGGGAAGACTGTGCGACCGTCGATCTGGGCTACCACGTCCGCGAGGTACTGCTGCGTGACGGCGCGACCGATCGGGACCTTGCCGCGTATGTCGCGCGGCGGCACGCCCAACCACTCGAGCGATCTCGCCCACTGTGGGAATGCCACCTCATCTCAGGACTCACCGATGGACGCCAAGCCGTCTACACCAAGGTGCACCACGCCGTGATCGACGGTGTCTCGGCGGCAGAGATCATGGCGGCAGTCCTCGACATCTCCGAAACACCCACGGCCACACCACTACCCGCGGACGGCATGCGCCGCGACCGGACCCCTTCCGCCATCGAAATGCTCGCCCGCAGCGTCCCGAACGCGGTCACCCGGCAATCGACGCGCGCACACGCCATGCTCGGCGCGGGGCCGGCGCTGCTGCGTGCCCGCGACGATCTGCACCACAAGCATCCCGATGTGCCGTTCAACGGCCCGACCACCGCCGCTCGCAGTCTCGCGTACACCTCGCTGCCGCTGGACAAGATCAAGTCCATCAAGAAATCGGTCAACGGCACCGTCAACGACGTGGTGATGGCACTGTGCACCTCGGCCCTGCGCAGCTGGATGCACGACCACGCCATCCCCACCGACCGGCCGCTACTGGCCGCGGTGCCGGTATCGGTGCGAACTCCAGAACAGTTCGGCTGCGCGGGAAACCAGTTCTCCATCATGCTCTCGCCGCTACCGATCACCGAACCCGACCCGCACCATCGACTCGAACTCCTGCACAGCGATCTACTCGCGGCAAAGGACCGGTTCGGTACGCAACCACCGACCCTGCTCCACCAGATCACCGCACTGCTGACACCGGTCGGACACGGCATGCCCACCCGAACCCTGCTCCGAGCCGCCGCAGCCGCCCTACCCCTGGCCAACCTGATCGTGTCGAACGTTCCGGGACCGCAGATACCCTTGTACCTCAACGGAATCCGCGTCCTGGCCAGCTACCCCGTCTCGGTCCTGACCGAGCTGTCGGGCAGCCTCAACATCACCGTCATGTCCTACGACGGACATCTCGATTTCGGCATCCTCGCCTGCCCCGACGCCGTTCCCGACATCTGGGACATCGCCCGGCACCTCGAACACGCGCTGACCGAGCTGCATCCCTGACCGGGCATAACCTTCCCCGCGTTCTGCCTCCTGGTTCTTGCGGCACTGGTCCGGTCCGCACTGCCGCGGGGCCACTGGAACTTCTTCCTCGCTCCGGCTACCGCGCTGCCGGCGATCCTGACGGCGACGACGATCCGGGACCATCCGAACGGGCCTTCTCAGGCTTCAGGAAGTAACTCCGGACAGCGCCGGCACGCACGTCACCTCGGTGCCATCCGGCCAAACCGGCGTTGCGATCGCACAAAGCGATAGCCTGACGTATGGCCTTCGTCGTATATCTTGCCGATTCGACCGCCGTAGACTACGGAGCGGGCTACAGCTACACCTTCGGCCCGAGTGGGGTGCTCGCGGTGAGCACCGCCGGCGTTGCCCGGTTCTATGCGCCCGGCTACTGGACCCAGCTCGACGAGTACACCGCCGACCATCCGCCGAACCGTCATGCGACCGGCCGTCAGTCGTAACAGCTCGGTGTTCGATGCCGACTGTGGTCAGGCTTTCGGCCATGACGATGCGGTGCGCCTGCTGCGCGGCGGCCGCACGCACGCCGTCGTCCATGTCACCCATGGGCTGTTGCCGCCATGAACCCGGAAGCATCGATACCACCACGAAAACACCCTTCCCGCGAGAATTGTTGGATAGAATTTCTCATTGCGAGGAGAATTTGGCATTTCTATCAGAGGGTGTGGGGCCGTGTCGACAAGGGACTGGCTGATCGGGCGGGACCGTCAGGCCGAGGCGTCCGACCGGATCTATGCTGCGGCAGCGGAATTGATCGCCCGCGACGGGCTCGACGCGTTCACGATCGAGACGTTGGCCGCGAAGATTCATTGCTCACCGGCGACGATCTATCGGCACGCGGGCGGCAAGGGAGCGATTCGCGAGGCGGTGATCGGCATCATCTCGGCTCGCATCGTCGAACTCGTGCTCGAAAGCATCCGGACGCTCGAGGGGCCGGATCGGGTGGTCACCGCCGTCGTGGTGGCGTTGCAACGGATCCGGTCGCATCCGTTGGGCCCGATGGTGATCGGTTCGATCCGCAACGGGCGCGACGGTGCGTGGGTCACAGAGTCCGCGGTCGTGGAACGGCTGGCCGAGGAGATGATCGGCGGCCCGCAACCGGATTCGGTTGCGGCGCAATGGTTGCTGCGTGTGGTCTTGGCCTTGTGGTGCTGGCCGGTGAAGGATCCCGACGTGGAGTATCAGATGCTGAAGAACTTCCTGGGACCGGCATTCGCTCAGGGCGAATGATCTGAGCGATATCGGCCGGGCACCGGAAGCGGCCAACGATCATCGTTGGGGTGCATTGATTTTCGGGACATGGGGGCCGCCGTAGGGGGTGGGAATGGTGAGCGGCCCGGTCGGTGTGTGGTCGGCCCGTTGCCGGGGGTCGGCACCGGGGGGTGTGGTGCCGGTGTTGTCGCCGGGTGGGCGGGGTGCGTTGGCCGCGCCGCGAACCAGTACCGATGGGTCGCGGTTGTTGCAGCGGGCATTGAGGTAGGGCTCGGGGGAATCGGGGTTGCTTCCGACTGATCGTGGGAGGTCGTAGTCGCAGGCGTAGCGGGGATAGATGCTGACCAGGGCCCAGATCCCGCCGCCGTGGAATCCGGATCTGATGGCGTCCAGAACCGAGCCGGTGCGCTGTTGGGGGAAGAAGAATTCCCGCAGGGCGGGCACGTGCCCGTTGGCCATGCGGGAGGTGGTGGTGAGATTGGCCAGGATCTTCACCATGTTGTCGGAGTTGTCGGCGATGAGGTGATCGATCGCGGTCAGCGTGGCGGGTGTGGTGTCGACGAGTGTGCGGTAGCCGCCGGTCATCGATGAGATTCCCGCTGTTGTCCGGTTCAGGTGGGCCGCGGTCGATTGCAGTGTGGGCGCGGCGTTTCCGAGTGTGGCCAGCACGGTTTTGCTGTTGTCCAGGACTGCGGTCGTGTGCGGCAGCACCGATCCCAGGGTGGTGAGCAGGAACATGCCGCCGTTGAGGATGTCGGCGAGTTTGTCCGGGCCTGCGGGGCCGGCGCCGACCTGGTGCACGATGGTGGCGATCTTGGCCGGGTCGATTTGGTCGAGGGTGCCGCTGGCATCAGCGAGCACGGTGGCCATCGGGACCGGGATCGCGGTGTGCTCGGGGGTGATCACCGAGCCGTTGGACAGGTAGGGGCCGTGGTCGGCGCGAGGCAGGAAGTCGAGGAATTGTTCCCCGGCCGCGGACAGTGACATAACTCGTATATCGCCGTTGGCGGGGATGTGGATGTCCGAATCGATGGTGGCCACAGCGACGATCTTGTTCGGTTCCAGCTGTACCGATTGCACACGGCCGACCCGCGTTCCGCGCAGGGCGACGTCCTGGCCTGGCAGCAGGCCACCGGACTCGGCCAGTTCGACCCGGACCTGGTATTGCGATCGGAGCGGATTGAAATCCAATGAGCCCAGCATCAGGTATCCGGTACCCAGGACCAGGACCAGCGCCAGCGCGAGCACCGAGGTGAGCGTCCGGTGGCGGGTGCACAGGCGGACGGTGACGACCGCCGCGCGGGCGGGTGGCTCGAGCAAGGCGTAGGCGAGGCCGCGTGGGTTCATCGGTGGGGTCCCCTCAGGTGGTCGTTCACGCGGTCGAGGGTGTATTCGAGGGATCCGACGAAGTTCACCCAGTCGGTGAGGCCGGGGGCTCTGGCGCCGGAGTCGGCGGGGGTGTTCGGGTCGGGAGCCGCGCCGAGGGCGAGTTTGGCGACGTCGACGTCGACATGAGCCGAGGAGGCGTCGGTGACCTTCACGATGATCGGCAGGATGCTGTTGAGGCCGTTGAGGTCGACGTTCGGATTGGTCGCGGCGGTGTTGAGGCCCGCGGCGAGCTTGTTCACCGACTCGATCAGGCTGCCGTCGTTGGTGCCGTTGACCGAGGGGAAGCGGGCCAGTTGCCGGGAGATCCGGTCGACCTGTCCGATGAGGTCGACCATGTTCTGCGTGTTCTCGCCGATGACCTGCAGTGCGGGTCCGGCAGCGGCGACGGCGTCGCCGAGGCCGTTGCTCTGCGCGGCCAGGGTGGCGCTGAGGTCGGCGGTGGTGGCCAGCACGCCGCGGATGCTGTCGGTGCGGGCGGCGAGGCTGTTCACCAGTTGTGTTGTCTGCTGGATCATTTCGGCGAGCCGGTCGCCGCGTCCGCCGACCGATTTGCCGAGGTTGTTGGCCAGCCGGGTCAGGTTCTCGATGGCGCCGCCGCTGACCAGGAGCGAGGCGCGGGTGAGCAGTTCCTCGATCGTGGCTGCCGCTGAGGTCGACGGCAGCGGGATGCTCGCCCCGTCGCTGAGATCGGGGACCGCGGGGTTCGGGTGCGCGGGCGGGATCAGTTGGACGAAGACGTCGCCCAGCGGTGTGGCCGAGCGGAGTTCGGCGGTGCTGCCGCCAGGTATCCGCACACCGGATCTGATGCGCATCGACACCACCGCGGTGTAGTTGTCGGCCTGCATCGAGGCGACCTCGCCGACGTCGGCGCCGTCCAGCCGGACCTTGGCTTTGGTCGGCAGGTTGAGCGCGTTGTCGAAGGTGGCCGTCAGTGAGTAGCTGCCGCTGCCCACTCCCGGTGCTGGTAGTGGCAGTGTGTCCAGACTGGTCGAGCAGCCGGTGGCCGTCCATGCCGCGATCGAGACGGTCACCGCGGCGGCAATGCCGCGCAGGCGTGGTGGCACTGGTGGTCGCATTGTCGTTGTCTCCTCGATGACACTGCTATTTCGCGGGCACTCCGGCCATGACCGAGAGCATTTGGCCGATGCCGAAATCCGGTCCCATGTCGCGGGGAGTGCCGGTGGCGCAGCCGAGGTCTTTGAGTCCCATGAGGTTGCAGGCCTCTTTGAGCATCTGGCCGTCGAGAAAGAATCTGTCGAGGCTGACGGTGGCCCGCAGGGCGCCGATGTTCTGGTCGATGGCGTTATAGGCGTTGTCGGCGACCAAGGGGAAGTTGTCGAGGAACTCGGCGATGTTGTCGTTGTAGTCCGCCAGGGACGTGGTGAGTGTTTTCGAATTGGCGGTGAGTTGTTGCAGGTTGCCGCGGTTGCGTTGCAGCAAGTCGGTCACCGCGACGATGATCTGGTTGAGCTGGGCTCCGGTGTCGCCTGCGCCCAGGTTCTGATCGGCGAGGATGTCGCTGAGTTGGGCTATGCCCGAACCGAATTCGCGCAGGGCCTGTTCGTTGTGGGCCGCCGCGGCGGTGAGGGAGTCGAGATTGGCGGCGACGGTGGTGATGGCTCGGCGGGTCGCGTCGCCGTTGTCCGGGCCCAGTTGCAGCGCGCGGGACAACTCGCTCATCGCTTGACGCAGGTTGTTGCCGTTGCCGGCGGCGATCTGGGATCCGGTGTCCAGCAGCCCGCCCACCGGCCCGGGGCCCTGGCCTTCGGTGCCCAGTGCTTTGGACAGTTTGTCGGCCATTGACATCAGGCTGTCGAATTCCACCGGGGTGTGGGTGTGGTCGAGGCCGATGACGGCGTGATCCGGCAAGGTCGGTCCGCCGTTGTAGGCGGGGGTCAGTTCGATGTGCCGGTCGGTCAGCACCGAGTCCGACACCGTGGCCGCTTGCACGTCGCGCGGGATCTCGACCCATTTGTCGAGGTTCAGGGTCACCTCGGAATATGTTGCGCGAGGATGGATGGCCGCGACCTTGCCGATCCGCATGCCCAGCACCGAGACCGGGTTGCCGACGTACAGGCCGTTGGTGTTCTGGAACTGGGCGGTGACCGTGTTCGAGGTGTCGGCGAGCGCGGCCGACGGTGCGCCCGAGCATCCGGCCGCCAAGACCGCCGAAGCCACGACGAGAGCCAGTTTCGCCACGCGGACAGCGGATTTCATTTGCAGTCCTCGAAGTAGGGAGCCCGGTTGAGTTGTTTGGCGTAGCCGCTCAGCGCGCACATGAACGAGTCGATGAAGGCGCCGTCGGGGGCATTGCCGACAAGTTCCTGGCCGGTGCCCAGGGCGTTGGCGAACAGCCGCCACGGCACCGGCAGGATCTGCAGGATGTTGCGCAGCAGGTCGTCGCGCCCGGCGAGTATCGCGGTCATCCGGGTCAGGTTGCTCAGCAGCTGCTGGATTTCGGGCTGATCGCCCGCGGCGATCGGCTCGAGCCGATGCACCAGGGTGGTCGTCGCATTCAGCAATGTTTCGATCGCGTGTTGACGGGCGATGATCTGCGCCAGCACATTTCGGCCTTGGCCGATCATGGCCCCCAGTTGGCCCTGTTGGTTGCGCAGCGTCGTGGTCACCTGATCGGTGCTGGTCAGCAGGGAGCCGATCTGGTTGCGGCGGTCGGCGATGATCGTGGCGAGGGACCGCATGTTCGTCAGGACTCGAGGTATCGCGGCGGGAGTTCCGCGTAGTTGGTCGCTGAGTGTGGTCATCGTCTGCGCGATGCGGTCCGCGTCGATCGTGCTGAAGGTGGTGGTGGCGTCCTGCAGCGCGCTTTGCAGATCGTAGGGCACCTGGGTGTCGGCCAGGGGGATCTTGTTGCCGGGCAGATGGCCCGTGCCGGCGGGTTGCAGTTCGACGTAGCGCGAGCCCAGCAGTGTGGTGAGTTTGATCGCCGCGTGGGTGCCGATTCCCAGTGGCAGCCCGCGGCGCAGCTCCATCGTCACCACCACGTGATCGTGAGCCAGCCGGACCCCGGTGACGGTACCGACCTCGATACCAGCGAGAGTCACCCCGTTGCCGGCTTCGACGCCGGCCGCCTGCGCGAAGTCCGCCTGGTATTCGTCCTGCCCCGCGTGCAGGGAATGAGCGAAGAGGGTGGCCCCGACCAGGACGGCCAGGAGCGTCAGCGCGGCGGTGCCGATACCGACCAGGCTCCGCTCGGCCAGCGGGCGTGCCCGCATCCGCACCAGCCGGCCGCACGTCCATCGTGTGATCATCGTCTGGTTCCTTTACCTGCAGATCGGGGAGTATTCGGGCCGATGGCTCGGTGTGGTGGCCCCGAGAATCGTCGAGAGCAGCGGGTCCACGCCGGGGAGGATGCTCGCGGTGACGTTGCAGACGTAGGCGTTGAGGTACGCGCCGGTGTCGGTGATGCGGGCCAGGGATTTCATCAGCAGTGGCAGGTTGTTTCCCAGGTACGCGAACTTCTGCTGGTTGTCGATGAAATGCTGAGCGAATCCCGGCTGCCGGCTCATGAACTGGTTCATCGCCGGCGCGGCGCCCGCCACGGTCTGCGAGGCTCGTCCCAGTACCCCGGACAGCGACTCGACCTGCCCGAACAACGCGTCACGGTTCCGGGCCAACCCGTCGAAGATGCTGCGGGTCTGCTGCATGACCGTGGCCAGGTTGCCGCTCTGGCGCGCCAGCTCGCCCAGCACCGTGCTGAGGTTGGCGATGACCTGGCCGAGTATCTGGTCGGGACCGGCGAATGCTTGTGCCAGCGAAGCGGTTTCGGTGATCAGGGTGGTGACCGCGCCGTTGTCTCCCTGTAGCGCCCGCACCAGTGCGTTGCTGATGTTGTCGACCTGCCGGGGATCCAGCGTGCTGAACAGTGGTTCGAAACCGTTGAGCAGCTTGGAGATATCGAACGAAGGCTCGGTATGAGACAGCGGGATCTGCCCGCCCGGCCGCAGCACGCGCGGGTCGCCGAACGCGCGCAGCGACAGCCCGACATACCGCTGCCCGATGAGGTTCTGGTAGGTGATCGAGGCCGCGGTATTCCCGTACAGCTTCTGGCGCTGCTGAATCCGAAAAGTCACCTTCGCTCGGACCCCGTCGAGATCCACCGCCTGCACCCGCCCCACACGCACACCCGCCATGCGCACGTCGTCACCGGCGTGCAGACCCGACACATCGGTGAAGATCGCCGAATACGTATCGGTCCGACCGCTGACGCTGCGCGCGAGCGTCACGTAGATGGTCCATGTCGCGGCCAGGCAGACCACCACGAACACGATCAGCCATGCCAGGGGTTTGCGATAACTCACCGCGGTCCCTCCTTACTCGCGGGACCGGGCGGGGCCGCGGGGACAGGTGCGCCCGGCGCGGGTACCACCCGCACGTCCGAGCCACGCAGCAGCGGACCGAACAGCAGATCCGCGGCCGGGTTGGGGACGCCGCCGAGCAATGCGGCGATCTTCTGCTGTTCCTGGCTACTGCCGACCTGACCGACGTTCCCGCCGATCAGGCTCAGCGGATCCTGCGACGACGCGGCTTTCGGCCCGATGATCGTGGGCTCGCCGGCCGGTGCGCTCGTGCAACTGGGCCCGGCCAGTGCCCCGTAGCGCGGACAGTCCGCACGGGTGTACTGCCGGTGCGGGGTCAACTCGACGATCGCCTTGGCCGTGATGCGCTGCGTCGCGGGATTCCAGACACCGGCGAACGGCGGGACCAGATTCTGCAGCGACAACTCCATCTGAGTGAAATGTCCACTGCCATCAGCGATTACCGCCAACGCCGGGGAAATCTCCGCGGTGATTCCGGTGATCGTCGCGGTGTTGTGCTCCAATGCTGTGGCCACCCGGGAGGACGTGGTCGACCCGCCGGTCAACGGCGCCACCAACTGGTCCCTGCGCTGGGCCAGCACCTGCATCGGGCCGATCGCATTGTGCACCGCGCCGAGCAGATCCGGCGCCGAAGCCCGCAGGCCGCCCAGCGCCTGCGCGAGCGCAGCGAGCGTGGAACCGGTTCCGCCGGGCGACATCTCGGCGTTGAACGCCTCGGCGATACGCGACAGATCGGCGCCGGCCTGCACCGCCTCGGCCCCGTCACCGGACGTGGCGCGTTCGACCACGGCCAAGATTCCCAGCGCCGGATCCGAGCCGGATCGTCCTGCCGCAGCAGCGATCCGGGTCAGCGCGGTCAGGGAGGTCTGCAGCTGCACCGTCGCCGAGCTGCGATCCTGGCCGATGTGCGCTCCCGCACGCAACGATGCGCCCGAACCGTTGTAGACCAACTGCACCGACGGCACCGCGAACGCGTTGCTCGGCACCACTCGCGCGGTGACCGTGCCCGGAATCGCGGACACATACGCAGGATCCAGATCGATCCGCACAGTATTCGGGCCGCCATCGGTCGAGGCACTCACCGACCTCACCCTGCCGACCAGCACACCGCGATACTTCACATCCGCTTTCGGCGGCAAACCATCCCCGACATCGACCAGATCCGCGGTTACCCGGACATCGTGCGCGAACAGGCCCTCGAACTTGGCGAACACCGCCACGAGGACGATCGCGAACACCACCAGCAGACCGGCCCCCCGCAGAAACAACCGCGTATTCGACAATGCCCTGCCGTCGGACTCGAATGCGATCGACATCGATTCACCCCCGTGCCCGCGCGCCGGCGAACGAGCCGTGGATCATCGGGCCCTCGATGATCCCCACCCTGACGCTCGCCCGCACCGCGCTCTCGGCTGTAACGCCGGAACCGGGTGCGTTCGCTGTCGTCAACAGTGACATGCGAGCCAGATTGACCGGCCCTGATCGGGCCGGTCAATCGCTCGGCGGAAAGTTGAAATCTCCCTCGCGACCGCACCGGCCACCCGTCTCTCACACGAACTCACCTACCAGGGGATCGATGGTCGACCGAACCCGGCGGTTCTCTCGAGACAAGGAAAACCCACGCACCGGCGGTACGTCGTTCCCCGCGATGCGCCACCGCTGTCCGATGTGCGTGAGCGCCTCGGCTGCGGTGAGCGGTAGGCGCCGAAGACGATCTCGACAGTGCCGGCGCCCGATGATCCGACGGCAGGGTGCCCGGCCCGCCTGACAACCCGACGTTTTGTCATCGTGCGAGAGCCACCCGGCCGATCGCCGACATATGCACTGGTCAATGCGGGTGCGTGCGAACTGGTTCCGGTGAGGTCGCACCGGGTGCCTTGCGAGTTGGCGCCAGATCGTTGACGAAACACGACCGCGTCATCTGAAGTGATTGACGAGCCGTCCTCGGCTCGGCCGACCCCATCGCCACCAGGTGTGCACGAGGCACCGGCCGCGCGGTCGTCCGGACCTCGACTGCACATCCCCTCGCCTCGGACCGGTGCACGCGAAGGAATACTTATGTCCTACAAGGATTTTCACCCTGATCTTCGCCTGGCTGCCCGATTCCTGCCGCGCGGCACGGCCCCCAACCACACACGCATGCGGGTAATGCGCGGCCTCGAATCGGTCCCGCGGCCGAGCAACGCCCGAGCACAGAATCTGCGATTGGACGCCGGCATGAGCGTGCGGATCTACCGTCCTACCGCACACACCGGTCCGGGGCCCGCGCTGTTGTGGATGCACGGCGGAGGCTATGTCATGGGCACCGCCCGACAGGACGACCGATATTGCCGCCGCTTCGCCGATGCGCTGGGGCTCACGGTGGTATCGGTGAATTATCGGCTGGCCCCTGAACATCCGTACCCGGCCGCACTCGACGACTGCCGGACAGCGTTCGAATTCACGGCCGGTCTGCCCGAGGTCGACCCCACTCGCATCGCGATCGGCGGGATGAGCGCCGGAGCCGGACTGGCTGCCGCACTCGCGATCCGGCTCCGCGACCAGGCCGCGATCACCCCTGCCTACCAACTGCTCGTCTACCCGATGCTCGACGACCGAACCGGGTCGGCGCCGCACCCGCATGCGGATCGTTTCCGATTGTGGGACCAGGCATCCAACACCTTCGGCTGGCGGTCGTATCTCGGCGACGCCGATCCCGCTATCGCTGTCCCCGCCCGGCACACAAACCTGTCGGGACTGCCGCCCACGTGGATCGGTGTCGGCACCCTGGACCTGTTCCACGACGAGAACCTCGACTACGCGCGCCGCCTGCGCGCCGCTGGAGTGCCCTGCGAATTCCACGCGGTCGAAGGAGCATTCCACGGGTTCGACGAGATCTTGCCGAACACCACCGTGGCACGGGAGTTCTTCACCGCACAGCACGCCGGGTTGCGCGCGGCCCTGGCAATCGACCGAGCGCGGCGCGTTCGCTCCCCCCACGGAAAAGAGCTTCGGCAATGACAATCCTTCACCACGCACGAGGCGCCGCCTCGGCGATCAAACCACTGGCCTCGGCCGTGCAGCTGAACCTCCTCGGCGCCATCCGGACCAGACAGCGCGGGGTCCGCGGGTGGACCGGCGCGATCAACACCGACTACGACCCCCTCGATCCGGCCACCGCGGCCGATCCCTTCGCCGCCTACAGAGAACTCCACCGAGGCGGGCGGGTGCACTACAACCCCGCACGCGCCACGTGGATCGTGAGCCGCAACGCCGATGTCCGCGCCGCGCTCCGCGACACCGAGAAGATCACCAGCACCCAAGGCGTGACACGGATACGAATGGCCGGCGACGTGGTCGTACTCACCGACGGCGATCAGCACCTGCGCCTGCGCAAACAAGTCCAGCCCGGATTCACCAAAGGCGCACTGGACAACTGGAGCACGATCGTCGACCAACTCGCCACCGAATGCGTGAGCGACCTGCTGGCCGCCCCCGGCTCCGATGTCGTCCAACGACTCGCGATCCCGCTGCCCCTGCGATTGATCGCCGGCATCCTCGGCGTCCCCGACACCGACATCGCCGACTTTCGACGCTGGTCCGAAGGCTGCGTCCAGATCATCAACTTCTCCCTCACCCCCTCGGGGATCGCCAACACCGCCCGATCGATCCGCGCGGTCATGGACCTACGCCGATACTTCCTGCACCAGTTGGCAACCGGCCACCTCAAAGGCTCGAACACCGTGCTCGGGCGGCTACTGGAATACAACACCGAAGGCGCCCTCACCGACGACGACCTGTTCCACGTCGCGATGCTCCTGCTCATCGCGGGCAACGAGACCACCACGAACCTGCTCGGCGGGATGTTCCACACACTCGCGCAGAACCCCGAACAATACGACCTCATCCGCGCCGACCCTGACCTGATCCCGCTCGCCGTCGAGGAACACCTGCGGTACACCAGCCCACTGCAGAACCTCTACCGCTACACCCGCACCGACTACCAGATCGGCGACGTCACCATCCCCTCCGGATCCCGGGTACTGCTGTCCTTCGGCGCCGCCAACCGCGACCCGCACGCGTTCGAAGCCCCCGACGAATACCGAGCCGACCGAAACCCCCGCTCCCACATCGCTTTCGGATACGGACCCCACATGTGCCTCGGAGCCCCCCTCGCCCGCATGGAAGCCCAGGCAGTCCTGCGCGAACTCGTCCAACGCGTCACACGAATCTCTCTCGCCGGACCCACCACATGGTCCACCAACAGCTCCCTGCGCGGCCCCACCACCCTGCCGATCCGACTAACCCCCGCATAAGCCCCACCGCTCTGCCGCGCCGACCACCGGTGGGCAAAACGGACACAGACCAGATTCGGTCAGACAGGCCGGCTCCTGAGACAACGGCTACCGCCGAACAACGGGCAAACCAATGGACCCACGGTTGGAGGCAAACCGAACTTCAATCCGGCTTCCGGTAGTCGTATCCCGCACCAACCGTCAACATGCCCAGCAAAGCCGCTGTTCAGCGTAGGTCCCACCCTTATAGTGCCCGCCGGGGGCACCGACCTGTGACACCGCCGGACCGGCATTTTTCGGGCTCGGCTGGGCCGGTAGTCCACTGCGGCTCCGCGTCAACCGGACTACGCGATATGCGTTAAGCGTGGGATAGGTTGTGCGGCAACAACTGTGGCCCGTGCCGACAAGATTGATCGGCGAACGGGCCGAGTCCTGGCCGGCGAATGACATGCTCCGCGAACGGCGCACTGTCTCGCCGCCGCCCTCCTGCGGACTCCATGTGCACTACGGCACTCTTTTGGGAGACGGTTGCGGAACGTGGCACAATCATCGCCGAGTACGGGTTGTTGAAATGATCGCTCGGCTCACTACAGGAAGTAACAAGAAAAGTAATGACGCAAGGCAGTGTGAAGTGGTTTAACAGCGAAAAGGGCTTCGGGTTCATCGCGCAAGACGGTGGCGGCCCGGACGTTTTCGTCCACTACTCCGAGATTTCCGGGGGCGGGTTCAAGTCCCTCGACGAGGGTCAGCGCGTCGAGTTCGAGATCGGCCAGGGACAGAAGGGGCCGCAGGCCCAGCAGGTCCGCGCCATCTAGCAGCCGGCAAGCATGAAACCCGCGCCATGGCGCGGGTTTCTTGCTTTTCGAAGCCGGAAGGCTCGACGGTGCCGCCTAAGCGTCAGCGTCCGTGGACTTCTGCCTGTCGACTGTCGCCGCTCGCAGCGCCGCGCGCAGCCCGCGCCGCCGGCCTGGCCGCACTTCGGCCGTATCGAACGTGTTGTGGCCGTAGAACTTTCGCTCCGAAGCAGTTTCGGGGGCGTCATCGCAGGTGGCGGTCAGGAAGCGGTCGGGCAGAGCCAGTTTGTGGATGGTGCGCAGGGTCAGCAGGTACTGGCGCAGCAATGGACCGCTGGTATAGGGCAGGTCATATTTGTCGCACAAGCTCCGCACCCGCCCGGCGATCTCGGCATAGCGATTGCTGGGCAGGTCGGGAAACAGGTGGTGCTCGATCTGATAACACAGATTTCCACTCAGAAACCGCAGCACCGGTCCGGCATCGAAGTTCGCGGTACCGAGCATCTGCCGCAGATACCACTCCGGCCTGGTCTCGCGGTCGACCACCGCGGCGGTGAACTTCTCCGCCCCGTCAGGGAAATGACCACAGAAGATCACCAGGTAGGCCCACAGGTTGCGCAGCACATTCGCCGCGATGTTCGCCGTCAACGTGCGACGCCAGCCTCGCCCGCTCAGCGCCGGAAACAGCACATAATCCTTACCGGCCTGCCTGGCGATTTTCCCGAGCAACGCACGAGCCTGGGTGCGCTTGTCCGCTCCGGACCTCGCGCGGGCCCATTCGACGTCGAGGCCGTGGATCGCCACACCCCACTCGAATGTGGCTGCCAGCACCAGGTTCTGCAACGGCTGCACCAGCATGTACGGACGCCAGCGCTGATCGCGGGTCACGCGCATCAGCCCGAAGCCGATATCCTCGTCCAAGCCGAGAACATTGGTGAACATGTGGTGCCGATAGTTGTGGCCGTAACGCCACTGCGACGACAAGCCGGCCATATCCCATTCCCAAGTGGTGGAATGGATCTCCGGATCGTTCATCCAATCCCACTGACCGTGGCACACGTTGTGGCCGATTTCCATGTTCTCGACACTCTTGGCCACCGCCAGTCCGATCGCCCCCAGAGTCGACCCCAGCCTGCCACGGCTCACCGCGATCACCACCCGTGCCGCGGCGTCCAGGACCCGCTGGAACGCAATCGTGCGGCGGATGTAGTTCGCATCGCGCATCCCGCGCTGATCCTCGATGTCGTGACGGATTTCGTCGAGCTCACGCCCCAGCGACTCGATGTCGACCGCGCTCATATGCGCGTAGGCAGCAACCTGTGTTATCGCCATCTCAGCGCTTGAACACGCCCCTCAGGTTGTGCTCCAGCCAGTCGAAGGGGCCACGGCTCTCCACTCTGGATTCAACGGGTCCGGCAGCGCCGATGTCACGCAAGCGCTGCTCGATGCCACCCTTGGCGACCCGGATTCGATGCGTGATCTTGTTCTCGGTCATCGGAAAAGATCCCGTCCCCGGATGTGCGATTCGGCCACGGCGACCGGATCAGCCAGCCGTTCGACGCACGTACCAGTTATCACTACACCCTAGCCCCGATTGCCTCACCCCGAGCCGCCGAGTTCGACCTACAGCCGAGTCGGCACCGGAAATCCGGCTGACCATCGCCGCAAGGGCGTGAACGACGCCACCGCTGCGGATGAGCGAACTCGAACAGACACCATTGCCGAGCGCGTCACTCGAAGACCGCCGGTGATGTCGCCGCCTCAGCGACACCGGCGGTGGTTCCTCGAGAGGTCAGGGCAGCCGTTCCAGCAGCCACCGTCCCTGTTCTTCGGTCAACCACGAGGAATCGGCGGGCGCCGCGGGCGCGTACAGGGCGTCGTCGAACATCGACAGGTCGAACATCGACAGGCCGGTGTCGACGGGTGTGGTCAATCCTTCGAAGTCGGAGACTCCGTCGGTGGTGATCTTGAGGGTTCTGGGCAGCATGGGCATATTGCCGACGTCGAAAAGTGCGTTCTGTTCGGCCGCGGTGGGCTTGATGCTGTCCAGGCAGATGTAAACACCGACGCGGTGGTCGACTCCCTCGTATTCCAGCTTCGCCAGTACATAGCGCGCCAGCAATGCGCCCCATCCGACGCCGGCCAAGACTGTGCGGCGCCGGCGAGGGCAGCGCTTTGCGGTCTCCAGGACCGCCGATCTGACCGTGCCGACCGCGGTGTCCCAGTCCGCGTCGGAGTCGTAGCCGACGAGGATGACGTCCTTGCCGCGCCGGGCGAGCAGGGAGCCGAACGGATAGTCGGGGCTGTTCACCGTGTCGGCGAACGCGTCCAGCGATGTGCCGTCCCGGTCACGATCGGGGACCAGGAGCACCGGGGCGCTCACCTGATGTCCCTCGAGCAGATACGCCCACGCGGCACCGCCGTTGTCGAGCGTCCATTCCTGCGACGGTTTGCTCTTGACGGTCATGATCGAACCCTCCTGGAGCGTGAGAGCGAATGAACCACCGAAAACCATCCGTGAATCTGCCGCTTCCCCACGCGACCCACCGGTGAAAGAGGTGCCACCACCACGCGCACTGCTCATGGCCCCTTGTTCACGAGTGTCATATCGCCGCGGTAGTGGGCCAGCACCCGGCGATCCATCACCCTGCGCCACAACGGCGGGATCAGGGCCAGTACGACCATGGTGGCGTAGCCGTAGGGCAACTGCGGCGACTCCTCGGAGCTGCGCAGGGTCTGGTAGCGACGGCCGGGGTTGGCGTGGTGGTCGCTGTGGCGTTGCAGATGGAACAGGAAGACATTGGTCACCAGACGGTCGCTGTTCCAGCTGTCGCGCGGTGAACATCGCGTGTAGCGGCCGTCGGCGCGGCGCGCGCGCAGCAAGCCGTAGTGCTCGATGTAGTTCACCGTCTCGAGCAGGACGATGCCGATCATCGCCTGCACTATCAGGAAGGGAATGATCACGGGCCCGTAGACGAGGATCAACGTACCGAACAGCACGGCGCTCATCGCCCATGCCTGCAGCAGGTTGTTGTCCGGGCTCAGCCACCTCTTTCCGCGCTGGGACAGGCGTTTTCGTTCCAGGACGAGCGCCGAGCGGAAGCCGCCGACGATCGTTCGGGGCATGAACTGCCAAAGCGACTCGCCGAATCGGCCGCTCGCCGGATCTTCGGGTGTGGCGGCGCGGACGTGGTGGCCGCGGTTGTGCTCGACGTAGAAATGCCCGTACAACGACTGCGCCAGTGCGATTTTCGCCAGCCAGCGTTCGAGGCGTTCGACTCGATGGCCCAGTTCGTGTCCCGCATTGATACCGACGCCGGACACGAATCCCATGGTTGCGGCCAGCCCCAGCTTGTCGACGAGGTCGAGCTCGGGACTGGCCCACATATATCCCGCGATGACCAGGCCGATGAACTGGATCGGCAGGAAAGCGTAGACGCACCAACGGTAATAACGATCGTTCGACAGTGCCTCGTAGTCCTCGTCGCGCGGATTCCTGTCGTCGACCCCCATCGCGATGTCCAGGATGGGAATCACCCCTAGCACGGCGATCGGGCCGATCCACCAGAACAGTCCGAGCCCGGTCCACTGCACCAGTTGTGCGGGTAGTAGGGCACCCGCGGGCGCCAGCGAACTCAAAACCCAGAGGTAGCGCTTGTGGTCGCGAACATCGTCGCGTCTGAAAACCGTCATAGCCGTCTCACTCATCCAACTGAAGGGATCAACCGGGGTGTGGCTACAGAAACGGTCACGCAGAACTTGATAACCAGAGAATAGCTGGTCCGCGACACACCCCTCAACAAGAAAGTGAAAATCGCCTCCTGACAGCGCGCTCATCGCGCACATGAGGCCAGAATCCGTCCGCAGCAGGGGAATTCGCGGATCTGCGGCGCCGTTACGCGGCGCCGCGGGCCCGGGGCGACACGGGCCGTTCGGCGGCGCGACCGCATCCCCAGCCGGGAAACGCGCCATTCCAGGCCGTCAGGATTCGAGTCCCTGACCAGCCTTCGACACGCAGTGCGTTATCGCGTTCCCATCCCCATCGTCCGCTCCCGGACAGCGAAAGGTACTCCCGTCCCACCACACATGGTCGACGGGAGTACCCCGCGAGGTCACAGCTGTACCGAACGGGCCGGATCTACGGCACCGGTACAGCCTGGTCGTAGCAGCTCAGTGGGGC
>NZ_JCAJZQ010000011.1:0-264455 GCF_059510335.1 Nocardia sp. PLKS1-43
TGACTCCCAGCTGAACAGAGACGCTTCGCCGCTGGGCGCGTTGGTCATCGCCTCGCTTCGCATCGGTGGGGTGCGGTCGGTTTGGGCTGTGCCTCGGAGGTGTTGGCGCTGGGGTTTTTTGGCTTCGCGGGTGACTCCCGGCTGAACGGAGGTGCTTCGCCGCTGGGCGTGGTGGTGGCGTTTTGCTTCGCATTGGTGGGGTGGGGTCGGTTTGGGCTGTGCCTCGGAGGTGTTGGCGCTGGGCTTTTTTCGCTTCGCGGGCGGCTTGCGGCCGGGGCGGGGACTTTCCTGTTGTGCGGCGTTGGTGTTTCGGCTCGCTTAGGCGGGCTTTCGGTGTTCGAAGCGGTCTCGGTGTGTGGTCGGGGCTCGGCCTTCAGGCGTATGGCGCAGGTGCCGGTGGGGTGGGGTTTCGGCGGCTAGCATCGGGATGTGAGTTCGGGGCAGGAGGGCGCGGTGGGGCCGGGGTTCGTTGTGTGCGGGGATAATCCGCTGGTTTATCAGTTGGCGTTGCGGCTGGTGACGCGGTTCGCGGGGGCCTCGGTGACGGTCGTGGTGCCGAATCTGGAGGGAAGTTACATCCCGCAGCTCGAACGGCTCGAGCGGGTGCGGATCCAGTGCGCGGCGCGGATCGACGAGAAGACGTTGCGGGCCGCCGGAGTCGCCGAGGCGCGGGCGTTGGCGCTGGTCGATCAGGCGGATGTGGACAACTTCCACGCCGCGCTGCGGGCGAACGAGCTGAACCCGGGGATCCGGTTGGTGATCCGGATGTTCAATACCGGCTTGGGTTTTCGCATCCGGACGTTGTTCGCCGACTGCGTGGTGCTGTCGATGTCGGAGATGGCGGCGCCCTCGTTCATCGCGGCGGCGGCCACCGAGACCGCCTTCGACTATCTGCGGCTCGCCGATCGCACGCTCTACGTGGGGAATTCGGCCGATACGCCGGCGGATCGGGTGGTGTGCGGACTTGTGGAGGGGCCCGGTTCGGAGATCGCGTTGACGCCCGTCGCGCCGGCTGCCGGACGGGTGCTGGCGCTGTCGGGGCGCGAACCGTATTCGCCAGGGGCGCCGCGAGTCTGGATGAGCCTGATCCGATATCTGGTCCGGCACGACCTGATTCGGCTGCTGATGGGATTGATCGCGCTGATCGCACTCGGCTGCTGTCTGCTGGTCTTGGTCGGAAGTGGCTGGGGCGCAGCGGTATACGAGACGATGCTGGATGCGGCGGGTTCGGCCGCGCCGGAGCCGGAGAAGACCGCCACGTTCAAGGCGGTGCAGCTGGGCATCACCTTCCTGGGCCTGGCGATGACGCCGGTCGTCACCGCGCTCGTGGTGGGCGGGGTGTTGCGGGCGCAGTTGTCCGATATCACCGTGCCCGATCCGGCTCGTTTCACCGATCACGTCATCGTGGCCGGGCTCGGCAACGTCGGCAGGCGCGTGCTCGAGCAGCTCAGCGACCTCGGTGTCCGGGTGGTCGGACTGGATCACGACGAGAACGCGCGCGGCGTCGCGCAGGCGCGGGCGCTCGGGGTGCCGGTCGTCATCGGCCAGGCCACCTGGGACGACACGCTACAGGCTGCGGGAGTTTCGCGGGCGCGCGCACTCGTGCTGGCCACCAGCAGCGATGCGGTGAATCTCGAGGCCGCCATGCTCGGCCAGTCCTATCGCGACGATCTGCGCGTGGTGCTGCGCCTTTCCGACGACGACCTCGCCGACCGGGTGCAGCGCAGTCTGCAGAAAGCGGTGGTGCGCAGTGTCTTCCAGCTCGCCGCCGACGGTTTTGCCGCGGCGATGAGCGAGCGCCGGGTGATCGCGACACTCGCGGTCGGCGCGGCCACCCTGATGGTCGCCGAGCTCCCGGTACAACCGGGTTCGGACCTGGTCGGCAAGCCGCTGGACACCGCGGACCTGCCCGAACACACCCGGGTCATCGCCATGCAGCGCAGCGGGGGCGCGGGCCTCGAGTGGCAGCCGGCCCCGGATACCGAACTCGCGGAGGGCAACCAGATCGTCGTGGTCACGACCCGCACCGGACTGGGAGAGTTGTTGCAACGCAGCGAAAGCGCCGAGGGGGATACGCCCGAGCCTGACATCCTCAGCGCGTAAACCCTTCGCGCACTGCGATATTCGGCATGTCCGGCCGGATTCGCCGACCATGATCCGCCCGGCCCCGGCTGCTGATTGTGGCCGTCCGCTGGACCCCGCCGACGGAAACGGCGAAGGTTGCTCGCCGGGTATCGCCACACGTGTGGTCCGTTTCCCATCATCCTGTCGATGGGAACAGCGCAGGTCGCTGCTCCGGCGTTTTCGCGCGGGTGGCTGGTTTTCGGTTTTCGGGTGGGCTTGTCGGTGGGGTGGTGGCGGAGGCTGGTTGTCCGACATCGTCGCAGGTGCGGGTTGTTTTCCGATTGGCCTGTCGATGGGGTGACAGCGAAGGCTGCTTGCCCGGCGTCGTCGTACGTCGGTGCGCTCGTGCCTCGGTTGGGGCCGAAGGCGCGAGCGCGCGGGAGCGGAGAGGTTGGACCGCTCGCGCGGTAGCGTGCCCGCATGGAGACTGTTCCGATTCAGGTGCCCGATGGTAGTACCGTGCCGGTGCGGTTGATCGCGGCGCGAGGGCAGCACCGGCATCCGATCACGCCGGACGCGCCTCGGGCCGTGGTGGTGATCATCCCCGGGCTCGGGGTGCCGGGGATCTATTACGGCGATTTCGCCCGTGAGCTGGCCGGGCGCGGGGTCGACGTGGCGATCGGGGAGCTGCGCGGCAACGGCGACAGCCGCCCGAAACCGGACGCGGGCAGCAGCTACGGTTACCACGAACTCGTCTCGGTGGACTTCCCGGCGATCTTCGAGGTGGTCCGCGAACGTTTCCCGGACAGCACTCCGATCCTGCTGGGGCACAGCATGGGCGGGCAACTCGGTGTGATGTACGCCGCGCGGATCCGCGGACGCCTGGGCGGGCTGATCCTGATCGCTTCGGGCACACCGTATTTCCGCGGATACAGCGGCGTGTTCCGATCCGGAATGCTACTGGGCCCGGCGGCCATCTCGCTCACCGCCAACCTCGCCGGCTTCTGGCCCGGCGACCGCATCACCGCCGGTGGATTCGGCCGCCAGTCCAAGGTGCTCATCTCCGATTGGGCCCGCCTGGCCCGCACCGGCCGCTTCGTCCCCGTCGGCGCGGATATCGACTACGAGGAACGCATCTCGCGGCTGAAACTTCCGGTGTTGTCGATCACCGTCGAGGGTGACGATCTCACCCCGCGCGGCTCGGCCGCACATCTGCTGGAGAAGTTGCCGAACGCCGCGGTGACCACCTGGCACGAGCCGAAACCGTTGGGGCACAACGGATGGATCACCGACCCGCGCAGCACGGTCGACCGGATCGAAACCTGGCTGCGGGACCGGTGATTCGGCCGCGCACGATGATCTGCGTGAAGAACTCGTAGATCAGTGCGCGACTGATGCAGTGCCATCTGCTTGTTGCTCCATGAGGATCTGCGTGAAGAACTCGTAGATCAGCGCGGCCTGGAACGCCATCTGCTTGTTGTCGGCCGCGCCGCCGTGTCCGCCCTCGATGTTCTCGTGGTACCAGACGGTGTGGCCCTGTTCCTCGAGCAGCGCGGCCATCTTGCGGGCGTGCCCGGGGTGGACGCGGTCGTCGCGGGTGGAGGTGGTCAGCAGGATCGGCGGATAGGGCCGGTCGGCGCGGGCATTCTGGTAGGGGGAGTACTCGCTGATGTACTCCCACTGCTCCGGATCGTCCGGATCGCCGTATTCGGCCACCCAGGATGCCCCGGCAAGCAGCAGGTGGTAGCGCCGCATATCCAGCAGCGGCACCTGGCAGACGATCGCGCCGAACAGTTCGGGATACCGGGTCAGCATGACGCCCATCAACAGCCCGCCATTGCTGCCGCCCACCGCGCCCAGCTGCGGCGCGGTCGTAATACCGCGTGCCACAAGGTCTTTCGCGATCGAGGAGAAATCCTCGTAGACCCGGTGCCGATCGGCCTTGAGGGCCTGGGTGTGCCACTGCGGCCCGTATTCGCCGCCGCCGCGGATATTCGTCATCACCCAGGTACCGCCGCGCTCGAGCCAGCCCATCCCGGACGCGCCGTTGTAACCCGGCGTGCGCGAGATCTCGAAGCCGCCGTAGCCGGACATCACCGTCGGCCCGGCCTGCCCGCGCCGGTCGCGATGCCGAATCACGAAGTAGGGCACCATCGTTCCGTCATCGGACCGGGCGAAGAACTGTTCGGTCTCGATGCCCTCGGCATCGAAGTAGCCGGGCTCCTGTTTGAGCAGCGTGGTCGGCCCGCCCACCGACCCGGACAGCAGCGTGGCGGGCGTGGTGAAACCGCTGGAGGTGAGCATGAATTCGTCGCCGCCCTCGAGCGGATCGAGATTCATCACGTTGGTGGTCGCCATCGGGGGGACGTCGGCGAGGGATTCGCGCGTCCAGCCGTCCTCGCTCGGCGTGAGGACGTAGAGCCTGGTCTGCACGTCCTCGAGGGTGATCAGCAGCAGATGGTTCTCGGTCCAGCCGTAGCCGTGCAGCGCGGTGTGCTCGTCGGGGGTGAAGATGGTCTCGAAATTCCTTGCCCCATCGAGGAATTCGTTCAGGCCCAGAGTGATCAGCGCGCCGGCGGGATAGGTCGTGCCGCCCACCTCCCATGGTGTCTTCAGCCGCAGCAGCAGCCAGTCCCGGTACCAGGACACCGATGCGTCGGTGGGCGTGTCCAGGCGGCGGAGTCGATGGCGGTGTTCGCGGGGCCCTTCGTGGTTACGCAGGCTGCCTCCTTCGGGCCCTGACGCGCCCACCGCGGGGGTGCCGTCGTCCTCGATCAGATAGGCGATCTCGTTGTAGAAATCCGTTGCGCGAGAGACGAAATGGCGTTCGTATCCGGGAGTCCGGTCGTATCCGGCCGAGACCGCGACATCGCTCGCCTCGCCCTCCAGGATGGTGTGCGCATCCGCCAGCGGGGTGCCGCGCCGCCAGCGCTTGGCGATTCGCGGATAGCCGGAGTCGGTGAGCGAGCCGGGACCGAAATCCGTTCCGACATAGACCGAGTCGGCATCGATCCAGCTCAGCTGCGATTTGGCCTCGGGGAGGTAGAAGCCGCCGTCCTCGGGTGCGCGGAACTGCTTGGTGCGCAGATCGAATTCCCGGACCACCTTGGCGTCCGCGCCGCCGCGGGACAGGCTGATCAGCGCCAGGGACTGCGCGGGCCGCAGCACCGCCGCGCCGGCCCATACCCAGTTCTCCTCCTCGGCCGCGGCCAGGGCGTCCAGATCGATCAGCACCTCCCAGTCCGGGCGCTCGGTCGCGTACTCGGCGAAGCTGGTTCGCCGCCACAGGCCCTTGGGATGTTCCGCATCACGCCAGAAGTTGTAGAGCCAGTGCGCGCGCCGGGTCGGATACGGGATGCGAGTGTCGGTGTCGAGCATGTCCAGGATGCGATGCTCGAGTTCGTTGAACCGGTCGGTGGTGGCGAACCGCTCCACGACCACATCGTTGTGCGCGCGGGCGAAATCCAGCGCCCGATCGCCCGTCACCTCCTCGAGCCAGAGGTAGGGATCGGTCTGCTGTTCCTGCGCGCCACTCATAGCTGACATTCTGGCAGGCAAATGGGGCGAACTTGCCCCCGGATCCCTACCAGATCCCGCTTCTTCGAGGAATCCGCGGTGCTGGGAGATCTGCTGCGCCGATTGCATCGGCTCGAACGCCCGCCCGGTGTGGACCTACCGGTGTGGACGCCGTTCGCGCATGTCGCGGCACGGCTGGCCAAGGCGCCGATCCCGGCCGCGGATGCGGAGTTCTTGCGGCACAAGGTGAGTGAACTCGAGCAGGACATCGAGCGGCTGCAGTTCCGGTGGCCTGCAGGGCCGTTGCATGGGGACGCGCACATCCAGAACGTCATGATCGCGGACGGTGAGCCGCCGGTGCTGATCGATCTGGAGGCGTTCGCGTGGGGGATCCCGGGGTGGGATCTGGCCAAGACCGCCGCCGAGGCCAGCATGGGGATGTACAGCGACCGCGACTACGCCGCGTTCACCGCCGCGTACGGATACGACCTGACCACCTGGAGCGGCTTCCCGGTCGTGCAGGCGGTGATGCAGGTGAAGATGGTGACCTGGATGGGGTAGAACGTCGACCATTCGACCATTCCCCCCACGTGCGCGCCGAGTACGACAAACGGATCCGTACCCTTCGCACCGGCGTGCTTACCGAGCCCTGGCGCCCAGTCCGACCCTCCCCCGCGGTTGACATCGAGCATCGACACTGATGCACCACAACCGATTTCGAATTGATCCGGTCAGGGGTATGTCGGCCCGCCGCCAGTGGATGTGGACGTTCATGGAACCGATTGGTCGCTCGATGCGTCCTAGGGAATGCGTGATCCACGCACAAAGGACCACCGGTCAGTTTTCGGCGGTAGCGGGCCGGCCTACCTCGAGGTTCTGGCGTGCGCATGGTCACCGTTGGCCATCCCACGCACGAACCAGGAAGCGCTTTTTGGATCTCACAGAGCGGTACCCGCATGCTGGTCGATGTCATCGGCTCCAACGAGTAGGAGGCACACCCCATGCCCGACGCGGCCGCGCCCACGTTCGCGATGGTGCCCGAAACGGTGCGCTCAGCAGGCGCATTCGTCCAGCAGACCGCCGAGGCCCTGGTATCGGGTGTGCACTCCGCAGATACCGAGGTCCAGGGCCTCACGGCAAACCTGGAAGGGTGCCGCGGCCGACGCTTATCTTGCGGCCTGGGAGGACACCCGTAAGGCCGCGGTGGAGGTGCTGGAAGCCCTGCACACCATGGCGGACCTGTTGGGCGTGACCGCCGCGAGCATCACCGGCCAGGACACCGCCCGCGCGGCGGCCACGACGGCGCGCGTTTCCTCCCTCGACCTGCCGTAAGGAGCATCCCCATGAGTGATCCCAAGCGCGGATACAGTGTCGACCTCGAGCACCTGGATGCGGTCACCGCCCGCATCGGCGGCCTGCACGGTTTCATCACCGATTCCCTGGCGGGCCTGGATTCCAGAATCGCCGCCGCACACCAGGATTGGACCGGCGCGGCGGCGGACAAGCACACCGAGGCCCACCGCGAATGGGCCAAAGCCGCCACCGAGGCCGCCGCCGGCATCGCCGCGATGCGCGCCGCCGCCCAGACCGCGCACACCGCCTACAGCGACGCCATCACCGCCAACCACAAAACCCTCGGAATCTGACGCGTGACCACGATCGACGTGCAACCGTCCATCTACTACACCGCCGCCTCGGCCCTGCACACCTCGGCGGTGAACCTGTACAACGCGTTCAACGGCCGGGCCGATGCGCTGGACGGGTGCGCGTCCATGGCTGGGTCCTACGACGAGGCCAAATCGTGGGCGGCCGGGTACGACGCCAACGCCCACCAGGCCCTCGATTCGATGTTCACTCTCGCCGAGACGATGGATGCCTACGCGGGCGCGTTGCGCACCATCGGCTATAACCACCAGCTCGCGGACTGGAACGCCACCACAGGCGACAAGGGCGCCGCGCCGGTCAAACCTGCCGATCCGCTTCCGGCGGTGCTCTCGTGCCGCAAACCCGCACCCTCGGCGGGCGGGCCCGGCAACGGCCTGTCCGACGCGATCCACCTCGCCGAGAAGGTCGGCATCACCATTCCGGACGGTGACCTGGACAAACTCGCCGCGATCGCGGGCACCTGGGCCGCCCTGCAGAACGATCGCGCCATCGGTGCCCTGGCCGATGGGATCGGCCGCGTCATCTCCTCGGTATCGCTGGTCAAGTCCCCCGAGGCCGCCCAGGTGGTCGAAGACCTGCAAGGGATGAAGCTTTCGGCGAGCACGATCGCGGGCGCGTGCGGCGAGATCGCGACGTCCTGCCAGACCCACCACGACGACCTGCACCGGCTCCGCGAACAGCTACAGAAAAAGCTCGAGGAACTGGCGAAAGAGCTGATCGAACAGGTCGGCGTCACCCTCATCCTCGGTGCCGTCGCCAACTGCCTGACCGCCGGTTTGGCCACGGTGGTGACCGCCGCGCGGATCGCGAAACTGGTGGACGAGTTCGCCGTCCCGATTCGAGACGCGGTTACCGGGTGGCTCAAGGCGCGGAAAGCGGAAAAAGAATACGACGCCACCAAAACACTCGCGGGCCTCGCCAAAAAGGACCGCGACACGGCCGCGCGATTGCAGAAAGCCGAAGCGCAGGCAAAAAAGGAAGCCGAAGACAAGGCGAAACAGAACGCCAAAACCCAGACGGCCAGCACCGGCGAACCACTCACCGCCGAAGATGTGCGGATCCTGAACCAGGGGCCCACTCACATGGGCGACGGCCAAGGGAGTACCCAAGACTTGATTGCCGCTATCCGGGAGAATCGCGTCACCCCCGAGATGCAAAAAAGTATCAATGAATACAACAAGGCGCTCGACAAGCTCCCCAACCACCAGGGTGCAGTGTTCCGGCACACGAACCTCACCCCGGAACAGCTCGCCAGGTACAAGCCTGGGCAGCCGGTCACCGAGGATGGATATACGTGTACCACCACCAACCCGGCGGGCACCAATGGTGGAGTGAACAATGGCACGAACGTACTCGAGAACGGGAACCAGAAAGTCGAATACCAGATACTCAGCAAAACCGGAAAGGACATACACAATTACGGCGGCACCAGTGACGAAATCCAATTCAAGGACCACACGGATTTCTTCGTGCACAATAAATACTGGAGCCCCGAGAAAAACAAGTGAATCATCATCATGGAAGAAATGCCAAAATAGAAGGAAAGTCATGCCGGAACATTTCGCAGGAAAAACCTTTTACACCAAGGAAGAAGCCGAAGCGCTCGGCATGAAAATCCCCGAGCACGGCCCCGAACGCACCGCCGAACTCATGGCGTACTTCGCCGCGGCCGAGGCTGCCGCCGTGCCGATGCCCGAGGGCACTCCCACCTATAAGGACAGTCCCAACTATGTAGATGACCTGGTAGGAACCGAATTCGAAGGCTGGACCGTCGACCCTGACACGGGCGAATGGCGCGATGCCCAGGGCCGCCCCGCCTACGACGCGGACGGCCAGCGGATCCACTACACCGACACCCCCGGGGAGGGCGTGTGAGCGCCGAACACGACACCAGCCCCGCCACAGGTACCGAGCGGACCGGCAAGCCTCGGACGGCCCGGTACATCTGGTGATGGATATCGGCACGTGGTACTGGTAACCACCCGTATTCAGCGACCCGCGTTGCGGCGGGCTCGACGTCCTGGGTGACCGCCCTGGCCGCGGCGGGCCTGCATGTCGATGGAGCGGCCGAGCATGTCGACCACGGTCTCGTCGCGGTTTTTCCACGGTCCGGCGGTCAGGCCAGGCACATACGGTCCCGTGCGGTCCAGCGGGCGCGGGGGCTGCCGAGCCGCGGCTCGTTGAGCAGAGCACCGGAAGGCGAGGGCTGGCAAGGAGAAATCGACGGCATCGATCTCACGCTCACCTTTCTGCGGGAAAAGCGCAACGACGCACGGAGATTCACCCAGAACTCCCAGGTCGGCCTCGGAATCTCAACGCCGAGACGGAGAAATTCATGACCTGCTCAGCCCGCCGCACGCCACTCAGGGGTCACGCAGCCTTCCTCGTAATGCCACCGACCATCCTCAGCACCTTGGACCACGAGCTGTTTCACGGCCCGCACATCAACGCTCGCCGGCACGTTCAACGCGACCAGGTTGAACCGGTTGAGTCCCTCACCTTCGACCCCCAGCCGAGCGAACGTCTCGAGCACTATCCGCCGCTTCTCCTTGGAATCGCCCTCGCCCAACGGGACGAGGCGAATTGTGCAGTTATCAGAGCACGTCACAGCATCCTTGACCCAGAAAAGTCCGTCCTCGTCGGACTCCACCCGAACCACGTCGCCAGCGGCGAACCCCCGAGCGAACAACGGAATGTTGTCCAGTTCAACGCAGCCATCGTCGCGACGAACGGCCCACACGGTCTCGACCCCGACAGGAGGCCACCCGTCTCCGTCGCTGGGCAGCTCGAAGGCCACCTTCACACGGGCTACGCCGTCGTCGGTCACCCATTTCTCCTCGCCTGCCGTCACTCGCACAGCATGCTACGGCCGTGTCTGCGGATTGACAGGTGCAGAGAAGGGACTACACCCGCGTGCAGCGGTCGTAGCGATCGGTCATGTCACCGCAACAGCTTGGACGATGGCCGGGTAGCGGGTGTTCAGCAGGTCGACGAACTCGGCGAGCGCGGGATGCCGGTCCGCGCCCGGCGGCAGCCGGTGGTAGAAGTCGTGCAGATATTGCAGGTAGCGGGCCGATCGCAGGTCCCCGCCGTTGACGACCGCGGCGGCCGCGAGGGATCCGGCTTCCTCGAGGTCGCCGGCGACCAGTGATCCGTCGGCGGCGACCATCTGGATGAACGCGCGGGTGCGGGGCGGGGTGTTGTCGGTGAGGGCTGCGGCGACGAATGTCTTTGTCTGGGGCGCGATTTGCAGGTCGCGCCAGCAGTGGCTGGCATCTCTGGCGAGTTCGTAGTAGCCGGTTCGTCGCCGTGGCGGCGTTCGAACAGCTTCTCGGCGTGATTGATCGCGGCCGCGGTGCCCGTCTCGTTGGACAGGCTGGCCAGGGCGCGGGCTTCCATCATCACGGCCATGGTCTCCACGCTGGGGCTGTTGCGACCCTGCAGCGCCGTTTGGGCGGCTCGGGTGTATATCACCGCGTCGTCGAAGCGGCGCACGAAGTTGGCCTGGTGCGACAGGTTCGCCAGCAGCCGGGCGCCCATCAGCTGGTCTTTGCCTTCTTCGGCCAGGCGCAGGGCTTGGATGAAGTAGCGGATCGCGGCGGGGTGGCGGTCGGCGATAGCGGTGCCGGACACCGGGCTCGAGCGCGGCCGCGGCCGCCGCGGCGGCGGGGGATTGGGCGAACAGGAAGCCGGTCACCACCTGGGAGACGCCCATGGTGGTGATCTCAAGGGACCACCGCCAGCAGAACGGCGGCTACTCACACAGTGAGCAGTCCGGGCGCCATGGTGGCGGCCCCCAGAGTGGGAACTTGACCACCCGGGCCTTGGGCGCATCGAGGCTAGCCTTCCGGGGATGAGCACGGTGCAGTCCGACAACGTTCCCGGGCGAGGAGGCAAGCGACCACTCCGATCACAGCTCGGCTGGCATCTGTTTCTCGCCTGCACTGCTGTGGCTTGCGTGGGCCTGCTCGTCCACAGCACCGACCCGGCCGGCGCCGGGTCGGTGCTGTGGAAATTGTTCTTGATCGTCGCTGCGGTTGCGTTTTTCTTCGGAATGATCGGTTACCTGGCCCGGGTGGTCGTATCCCGGCGGCTTCGAGTCCCCGAACTCGGTCCTCTGCTAGCGCCCGCGCTGGTGGTGGCGTGCACGGTGGTTGCATGGAGCGCGGACCTACCGATCCTTGTGCGCTGGCAGTTCTCCGAGCACAGCTTCGATGATTCCGCACGAAAGGTGCGCAACGGTGTCGATCCGCGGACGTTCGAAGGTCACCGGCTCGGCCTCTACCGCGTCGACGATACGGACCACCCGACCTCGAGCATCTACCGCGACGCCTCGGGTATCTATTTCCAGACCAGTCCCGCTGCGGGTTACTGCTCGGACGGAGCCGGGTTTGCCCAGCTCACCGGCGCAACTCGCGCAGGTCGCAAACTCCATCACCTCAGCGGTGACTGGTATTGGTATTGCTTCGACAGCGGTGATGAGAAAGCAATACTGCCGGACCATCCCATCGGGGGATGACGTTGCCTCGTGGGACGATCCGAGAGAATTCCGTATTCATCAGGCCACCGCCGGATACAGGAACTGGCAGCAGCTGGGTTGCCCTCATCGGCATTCGAGATAGAAGACCCCGATGCCCTGGGGCCAGACTTCGATCCGTATCTGGAAGCAGAGCGGCTCTTCGGAGGCAACGACTGACGTTCGAGCTGGATCAGCGGGTCTCGCCGGTGAGGCGGCGGCGAATGTCCTGGACCGCAAGCAGTTGCGCCCTCGCATCGCCGTCGTTGCGCTCGATCTCGGACAGCAACTCCAGCAGCTCGCGAATGCCCATGCGAACTCCCCACAGGCCGCAGCTTCCTGACGAGGCCGGCTCAGGTCGGGCGCACGCGCGAATACTGTAGCGACGCCTGCCGTAAACGAGCGTCTCGGCGCCGACTGGCTAGCGCTCGAACGAGCGCTCCGCCGCTACGATTCGGGCGCAACGGCTGAGTGCTCGGTCCGCCTCATCAGCCGGTGGAACGTCACCGAAAGGTACTCCGGCGAAATCTGTACGCCCATAGGGATCAGCAGGAATACCAGACAACCCCACATGGCAATGGCGAAGCTCCACAGGCCGATGACCAGTCCGATGCAGAAGTGAAGCAAGAAACCGGCGGTCAGGATCGCAAGCCGAAAGCGAGGCCGCAACAGGATGCTGATGCTAGCCGCGACCTCGATGAGAATTGGGACCCAGGTCGATATCGCTTCGAGGACCGGCTGCTCGGTAACCGAGTACACGAAGCCCCGAGACCAGGACGGAGCACCGAAGGTATCGTTCCGGGTCCAGTAGTACATGGCGGTGCCATCCAGCCAGAAACCATGGCTCAGCTTCGAGATTCCACTCTGCAGATAGACCCACGATACCTGGATCTTCACCAGTGCGATCGCGATTACCGCCACCGTAGCGCCGAACCGCCTCTCCAGACCGTTCGATTCGATATCCCCGCGATCGGGTAGCCAGTGCCACTTCCGGCTGTCCGTGAGGCAGACCGGAATGAGCAACAGCGCGACTATCGCGGATATCTGGTCACCCCCCTCTGGTGCGGCCGAATTATAGAAGAAGCTTATTGCCAAATACCAGTGCGGCAAACATGTCCATCGAGGGCGCCACCCCGAGGCCACGACCGCGAGCACCGCGACAGCGCCCCAGCGTTCGACCTCGAGGTAGCCCTGTCCCGCAAGGCAGAAGAACCCGGCACCAGATAGCCCGGAACAGTGGACCGCCGCAGCCGAGCCGTTGATCGGGAAGAAAAGGTAATTCGACGGCGTGCAGAGCAGAGTGAGCAACGGGCTCAACACGAGAATGGATCGCGCCAGTCCGTACACGTTCGACCACGGCACGGGCAGTGACAGATCGCCGCGGAATGACTGTCGAAAATACTTCGTCATTCGCAATGCACATCCAATCGGACGGCCCGACTGTTCACGGTCGGGCCGGCGACCAGGTTTCGGTACCCCCAGGGAACGATATCGCGTCCAAGTACCAATACCGGGCCGCAGTACGTGGGGTTCGGCTCTGGATTGCGCACGGCAATCGCCGCAGGGGCAACGCGCAGACAATCGTCGTCGGGTTCCAAGCAGCGGGACCAGTTGCCGGCGGCGACCTGACGGAGGATGAAAGCAAGCTCCGGGCCTTGCCTACGCGATGTGCGGTCGAGCCCGGCCACGTTGCCGAGTTGTGAGAACGGGCCGCGATCCAGGGAAACCAGACGATCTCCGCGCACGGCATAAACTCGGTGTTGTTCCTCTCGAGGTGTCCGGATGAAGAAGGCCCAACCCTGTGGAAATGCCTCGGTCAGAACTCCCGCGACACCGACGGCGTCCGCTGACGGATGCAACACATTGCCCGGAAGCTGCACACCAGCGGTGAAAAACGTCAGCAATCCGATGGGCACCAGCAAGGCGCAGAACAGTTTTTTTGGGACCGCGACTCTTGTCGGAATCATGCGCTCGAACTCCACATCGCGTAGACAAATCCTGGTCAGACGGCCTGATCGAATACGGTTACAATATCCGCGATCATATGTTCACGACTGAAGTCGCCGGAAGCGGACGAAACCACCCCGGCCGCCTTGAAAGCGTTGACGTTGACGCCGACATTTTCATTTACACCGACATTGATATTGACGTAGACGTTCTGATTGATATGAAAATTCGAATACCATCCGGGCGGCTCCGCGTCGTCACGAGCGGATACGACACCGCTATGACGCAATCGCTCGGAAATCCCGCCGATTGCAGTCGCCACGGTGAACGGATTGCCCGATCGGACCTGCTGATCGAAGTTCGTGAAATACCGAGGATCGCTCGAGGCGATATCATCGACGATTCGGTCGGCTGCGGCAACGCTGGCCGCAGTATTATGCGAGGCATATCCTGACGCATAGAAGGACGCCATGTCCGTTTTTTCTCCGAGAGCTTTGGCGTAATTCCCTTGCCCGAAGACGATCGCACGAAAGGCCTGCTGACCGTCCCCAGCATTAATCGGAGCAGCCTCAACGGTGCCGGCTGGATGTCCGGGCGACATCGCAGTGAATGCCGCTATACCACCTCCGACGATCGCGCCGGTGGCGACAACCGCAGCGACAGCAATTCTTGGATTGATCTTCATGATTACCTATCAACTCGATACCCGACCGATGCCGGGTGAGTGACTGGAAACCTATCCGCGCCACACATACTATTCAAGCGCACGCTATGTTGTCGCAGGTGCCGACACTGAATTCGCGTCCGCACCGGAAATCGATGCATATCTGCGGACATCGTTACGGCCGCCTCGATTCCACCAGTACAGTTACCCCATGCGAGTCGATCCTGCGGTTCAAAGCCTGAAGATAGTCGAAATGCTGCACGAGAGTCGGTTCGCCGATGTTTGCGCCATGTTCCCGGAGGAGCCCGGCGGGAGCCCGCCGACCGAATATCTCGGTCGCCTCTGGGCCGAGGCGGTCGACCATAACGGCCCTATCTCCACAATCGGCACCCCGAGCACTGAACCAGCCGGAATGGGAAGAACTCTGGTCAAAGTCCCCGTGCTGTGTAAAGGCGGCGGGTTCGGGGTGCTGCTGTCGCTCGATGAGGGCGGGCTGCTACAGGGCCTACGCCTGGGCACGCTCGAAGAGGCGGCGCCGCTGGGCCCGTGGACGCCGCCGGATTATTGCGATCCCACGACGTTCACCGAAAGTGATGTTCTAGTTGGCGATGGCCAGCTCGCCGTACCCGGCACATTGAGCCTGCCGAAAACCGGAAATCGGGTGCCTGCCGTTGTGCAATTGCCCGGGTCCGGGCAGATGGATCGCGACAGCTCGCTGACGCACAGCCGGAACAAACCTCTCAAAGATGTCGCGTGGGGAATCGCGAGCCGGAAAATAGCTGTGCTGCGATTCGACAAGGTCACCTACGCCCATCCCGATAAAATCGACTTCAACGATTTCACTCTCGCTGTCGAATATATGGACCACGCTGTATCAGCGATCCGGATGCTGCGCCGCCACCCCTCTATCGACCCTGCGCGGATATTCCTGCTCGGCCACAGCGCGGGCGGGACGGTAGCACCGCGTATCGCACAGATCGATACGGAACTTGCCGGTCTCATCGTTCTCGCTGGTGCGACCGTTCCGTTGCATCGCACACTGGTTCGCCAGTACCGGTATTTCGCGTCGCTGCAGCCTGGCGGTGATGTGGACGCCGACCCTGCCGTACAAGAAGCGACCCGGCAGGCCGCCCTGATCGACAGTCCCGAATTCTCGGCGACAGCTCCGGCCGGCGAGGTGCCGCCCGGCGCTCCCGCGGCGTATTGGCTGCAATTACGGGACCTCGATCCGGTCGCAACCGCTGCGCGGCTCGACAAGCCGATGCTCATACTGCAGGGCGGTCGCGACTACCAGGTCACCGTCGATGACGATCTGATCCGCTGGCGGAACGGTCTCGGGGATCGAGACGATGTCACCATCCGGGTATACGACTCCGATAATCACCAATTCTTCAGCGGGTCGGGCCCTTCCACTCCGATGGAATACATCCCGACCCAGCACGTCGATCCGGCGGTCATCGCCGATATCGCGCATTGGGTTCTCGCCCACTGAGGTGATCTCAGCAGGGTAGGCAACGATTTCGTGTGCTGCAGTGGAAGGTGTTAGGCGACACGCCAATTGGGTGTTGATGAGGACGTGGAGTCCATGGTAGACGGGTTCTCACCACAAGATCCATCTGCATAGCTTGGCTAGTGGTCGCCTATAGAGGCTGTTTGAGAAGGTCTGCTCTGGTGTGCTGTAGGGTTGTCGACGGCTGTGGGCCAGTGACGATCACCGGGCGGGTTCGTTGCTCGTTGATGCTGTGAGAATTGTTCGACAGCAACACTATTCGGCGTGTTGCGGCAGTATTGGCGGCGGGTTGCTGATATCGCTGAGTTGTCTACGCCCGCGATCACAACAACAACCCGCCGATGTCATTGGACCTTGCCGGTCCGCTCCAGCGGGCACCGGGTGCTGGCTGCACCTGCGGCTGCCTCACCCGCGCCCGCCGCTACCCGTCCGACACCACCGACGCCGAGTGGAGGGTGCTGGCCGGGCTGCTGCCGATACGCCTCGCGCTGACCAAGCTCGGTGGCAGACCGGAGAAACACGCCCGCCGCGCGATCGTCGACGCGATCTTCTACCTGGTCGACAACGGCATCAAATGGCGGGCCCTGCCTGCCGACTTCCCGCCCTGGCAGACCGTCTACGCGCTGATGCGCCGCTGGTCCGACGACGGCGCGACGGTGACCTGGTCGACCTGCTGCGCGGCGATCTCCGCACCGCATTGGGCCGCAACACTTCTGCGAGCGCGGGGTGCATCGACTCACAGTCGGTGCACAAGTCCGCCGAAGGCATCGTCGGCCGCGACACCAGCGGATTCGACCACTACAAGAAGGTCAACGGCCGCAAACGCCACATCGTCACCGACACCCTCGCCCCTGCTGGTGTCGGTACTGGTCACCCCCGCCTGCATGCAGGACCGTGACGCCGCCTGGAAGCCGCTATACTGGGCCGCCCGCCGCGGCATCCGGCACATCTTCGCTGATCACGGCTACGAAGGCCCGCTGACCGATCGTTGCGAAGACCTGCTCGGCGTCGCTGTCGAGATCGTCCACCGGCCACGCGCGAAACCCGAGGGTTTCCAAGTCCTGCCTCGCCGCTGGGGTCGTAGAGCGGTCTTTCGCCTGGATCAGCCGGCGCCGACGCTGCGCTCGCGACTACGAACGCCTACGCCGCCAGCACATCTCGATGGTCCGATGGGCCGCCATCCTGCAGATGACCCGACGCCTGGCCCGCATAACACAAACCTAAGTAATGCGAGTTCACCCCTTTTGCCTGACAGAACTGACACTCTTACCGAGGACGTCGCGGTCCTCGCGACGAACTGCTGTGCGCATTCGTGGCGGGTCACCACCCACGGCGGCGAGAGCGGGCGCGGTGACTAGACTCGTCGCCGTGACTTCCCACTACGATGTCGTCGTTCTCGGCGCCGGGCCCGGCGGTTACGTCGCCGCGATCCGTGCCGCACAGCTCGGATTGCGAACAGCGGTCGTCGAGCAGAAATACTGGGGTGGGGTGTGCCTGAACGTCGGGTGCATTCCGTCCAAGGCCCTGCTGCGCAACGCGGAGCTCGCGCATATCTTCACCAAGGAAGCCAGGACGTTCGGTATCTCGGGCGAGGCCAGTTTCGACTTCGGCGCGGCGTTCGACCGCAGCCGCAAGGTCGCCGACGGCCGCGTCAAGGGCGTGCACTTCCTGATGAAGAAGAACAAGATCGATGAGTACGACGGGGCCGGTACGTTCACCGACGCCCACACGCTCTCGGTCGCGTTGAGCAAGGGTGGCAGCGAGACGATCACGTTCGACAACGCGATCATCGCCACCGGCACCGAGACCAAGTTGCTGCCGGGTACGTCGCTGTCGCAGAACGTGGTCACCTACGAGGAGCAGATCCTCACCCGCGACCTGCCGGGGTCGATCCTGATCGTCGGCGCGGGCGCGATCGGCATGGAGTTCGCGTACGTCCTGAAGAACTACGGCGTCGACGTGCGGATCGTGGAGTTCCTGGACCGCGCGCTGCCGAACGAGGACGCCGACGTCTCCAAGGAGATCACCAAGGCGTACAAGAAGCTGGGCGTCACCATCACCACCGGCGCCTCGGTGCAGTCCATCGAGGACAACGGTTCGAAGGTCTCCGTCTCGATCAAGGACAACAAGTCCGGTTCGGTCGAGACCGTCACGGTCGACAAGGTGCTGCAGGCCGTCGGTTTCGCGCCCCGCGTGCAGGGTTACGGCCTGGAGAGCACGGGCGTGCAGCTCACCGATCGCGGCGCGATCGCGATCGACGACTACATGCGCACCAGCGTTCCGCACATCTACGCGATCGGTGACGTCACCGCGAAACTGCAGCTCGCGCATGTCGCCGAGGCGCAGGGCGTGGTCGCGGCCGAGACCATCGCCGGCGCCGAGACCCAGGCGCTGGGCGACTACCGGATGATGCCGCGCGCCACGTTCTGCCAGCCGCAGGTCGCCAGCTTCGGCCTCACCGAGGAGCAGGCCCGCGCCGAAGGCTACGACGTCAAGGTCGCCACCTTCCCGTTCACCGCCAACGGCAAGGCGCACGGCCTGGGCGACCCGACCGGTTTCGTCAAGCTGATCGCCGACACGAAGTACGGCGAACTCCTCGGCGGGCACCTGATCGGCCCCGACGTCTCCGAACTCCTGCCCGAGCTGACCCTCGCGCAGAAGTGGGATCTGACCGTCAACGAGCTGGCCCGCAACGTCCACACCCACCCGACGTTGAGCGAGGCGTTGCAGGAAGCGATCCACGGCCTCGCGGGCCACATGATCAACTTCTAGGATTCGTAACCTTCAGGTGCCCTTCGGTTTTCGGACCGGAGGGCACTTTCGCATCCGCGACCGCTATCGGAAATCGGCTGTCGCGGCGCTGATCCTTCCCGACGCGTTTCCGATACTGACCGAATATTTCTCGAATGTTCCTGTCGCCCAGCGCAATCGGTCTTTCGTCGGTGAGCGGCCGAGCCATTGGTTCGGACCGGCTGGCGGAGGGACTCTGCGGCGGTGAGATCGACGGCAACAGTATTCCGCGAGGTTTGCGGCAGCGAGCGGGCGTTGCCCGGGAATTCACTCGCGGCGGTAGGCGGCCTGGGCGGCGCGGACGACGTCCATGTTGCCTTCCAGGATGACGATCAGGTCGTGAATTTTTTCGGCTACCTGGGCACCGAGGTCGGTGAGGGTGTACTCGACGTGCGGGGGGATGGTGTGGTGGGCCTCGCGATGAACCAGGCCGTCGCGTTCGAGAGTTTGCAGGGTCTGGGAGAGCATGCGTTCGCTGACGCCGTCCACGCGGCGGCGTAGCGCGTTGAAGCGGTAGGGGCCCTCGCGCAGCGCGGCCAGGGCCAGGATGCCCCAGCGGCTCGCGACATTCTGCAGGACGGGACGCGAGGTGCAGTTCCGGGCGAAGACATCGGGTTCCAGCGAATCCAGTGCCGCGTCGGCGCTCTGGGTCGGCTGGATGTCCCGCGTGCTCATGACAGCAATACTACCCATCGGCATGGTAGTGACATGTCCCACAGTAGTTGCGGAATGCAATGTACTTACGAATAGTTAGTGCCAGACGAATCGTACCTACTGAGGAGGTAGATGTGACTGTCGCCGTCACCGGAGCAAGTGGTCAGCTGGGTCGTCTCGTGATCGAGGCGTTGTTGCGCAGGAATGCCGGACCGGTCGTCGCGATCGTCCGGAACCCGTCAAAGGTGGCCGATCTGGCCGAACGCGGAGTGGAGGTCCGGCAGGCGTCCTACGGCGATGACGAGGCGTTCGACCGCGCGCTCGCCGGGGTCGATCGGCTGCTGCTCATCTCCGGCACCGACTTCGGCGACCGGGTCGCTCAGCACACCGGCGTGATTCGCGCCGCCGAGCGCGCCGGGGTGCAACTGCTCGCATACACCAGCATTCCGCGGGCCGACGAGAATCCGATGGCGCTGGCCCGGGAACACCGCGACACCGAGGCGGTATTGGCCGAATCGACTGTGCCCCACGTGTTTCTGCGCAACAGCTGGTACTGGGAGAACTACACCGACCGCGTCGCCGCGGCGGCCGAGCACGGCGTGCTGCACGGCAGTGCGGGCGAGGGCCGGGTCTCCGCCGCTGCCCGCGCCGACTATGCCGAGGCCGCTGCCGCGGTACTCACCACCGACGGGCACGCCGGCCGCAGTTACGAACTCGGCGGCGACGGTCTCACCTATCCCGCTCTGGCCCAGGTGATTTCGGAGGTCTACGGCGAACCGGTCGGCTACTCGGACGTACCCGAGTCCGAATACGCCGCGGTGCTGGAAAACAACGGCCTGCCGACCCCGGTCGCCCAGATCCTGGCCGACGCCGACACCGGCATTCGCAACGGCTGGCTCGACGTCACCTCCGGTGACCTGGCCCGGCTCATCGGCCGCCCGGCGACGCCCGCGGCCGATGTCTTCCGCGCCGCCGCCGCGAAGTAATTCGTCACTCG
Organism: Nocardia sp. PLKS1-43; assembly: GCF_059510335.1. Taxonomy (NCBI): domain Bacteria; kingdom Bacillati; phylum Actinomycetota; class Actinomycetes; order Mycobacteriales; family Nocardiaceae; genus Nocardia; species Nocardia sp. PLKS1-43. The sequence goes on from NZ_JCAJZQ010000011.1 coordinate 20,324, forward strand.
CCCCGAATCCGGCTTCGGCGCAGCGGGTTCGAGGCTAGTGGTCGGTTTGGATGCGCAGGGCGGTGATGGTGCTGGCCAGGCCCTCGTATTGGTTGGTGAGCAGGACGATTTCGATGAGGCGCTGCTCGTCGTAATGGGCGGACAGCGCCGACCAGGCGACGTCGTCGATATCGCGGCTTCGCACCAGTTGGTCGACGGCGGTCAGGAGGGCGCGCTCCTTATCGGACCAACCGGAGGCCTCGGGGCCCTCGCGGAGGCGGTCGAGGATTTCGCGGGTCACTCCGGCGCGTTTACCGAGACGGATGTGGTGATCGGTCTCGTATTCGCAGTTGCGCAGGTGGGCCACGCGCAGGATGACCAGTTCGGTTTCGTACCGGCGCAGCTTGCCGCCCGGCATGAGGCGGCCGGAGAAGTGCAACCAGCCGCGGAACAGGCCCCCGGTGCGGCCCAGGGTGCTGAACAGATGGGCGTCGGGAGTGCCCGCCGCACGCGAGAGTACTTGCCAGGCAACCCAATTCACCGGACCGAGTTCACGCAGGCGGCCCGGTTCGATACGCGGCTTCGTCGTCACCATGCCTCACGCTAACAGGTGCTCGCGAGCGGAGGCCACGGTCGATGCGCGGCTCGGTACGGATATCGGGCATGAGGTGCGAGACCTCCCCTGGTTCCGCCGCGTTCGTCCGGCTCTACGTCGTGATCATCGTCGCCACGGTGGTGGCGCTGGCCGTCCTGTCGGTCACCGATGCCGCCGCGGCCACGAAAGGGGCCTGGTACATGGTGTGATCGTGATGCTGTTCGCCGTACTGCTGCCGCTGCGGTTGCGTTCCGCGCGATCGGGTAGCCGCCGGGCCTGCGGGCCGTGGGGTTGATCGCCGCGGTTCTGTTGCTGGTCAATGTCATCGAGGCGTTGGTGCCGGGAATGTTCCCCGGGTGGATGCGCGTCGAGGTGGTCCTCATCGCGGTGCTGATGGGGCGAAATCCGCAGAGCCGTCGCCGATTCGGTGGACATGTCCGCGCCGCTTCCGCTGGTACTACGGGAGACGATCCTGGGCGCTGTGGACGGCATGCTCGCCTATCTGGACGCCCACCCCTCGGTCGATCCGCGACACTACGCCGCACAGTTCGCCACGGCATTTCTCGAAGGCCTGGGAGCCGGTAACGATTCCGGATAGCCACCCGGGACGGAAACTGTTGCGGCCCGGCCGGCATCGGAAATAGTGGCTGGACAATCAGGGTGAATACCGCGATGATCGCCCGGTACTGCTGTTCGATTCCGGGGTCGATTATATGTCATTGTTGGGAAAGTCCTTGGCGGCCATGGTGCTTGCGGCCACTGGGGCCGTTGTCGTGGCCGGCGCGGGGATCGCGAATGCGGCCGGAGATCTGTACGGCGCGATCGCTACCGGAATGGATCATGCCGGTTCGGCAGTCGACTACCCGAACCAGGCTGCGGCGGATAAGGCCGCTCTGGCCGCGTGCTCCCGGACGGGCGGGCGCGCGTGCGTGGTGCTGACTCGGATGCACAACGAATGCGGCTCACTGGTCGAAACGGACGTGCAGAACGCGGTGGGGCCCTTCGTCGTCTCGCCCACGATGCGCTCCTTCTACACGGGAACCGGTCCGACGCGCGCTGCCGCGGAGCAGAAGGCGAGATACGTCCCCGACCACCAACTCGACGAGCCGTGGGCCTTGCGGGTCGTCAGGCCGGCGTTCGTGGTGGACACCGTGTGTACCGCCAACGCCGGGTGAATCGGCCGGTCGGCTAGTACGACTTCGAATGCGGGACCACCTGCGGGGCCGCGGGGGTGTAGGTGTGCTGTTGGACGGCGGGTGCCGTGGTTTGTGCTTGTTCGGTGGGGGATTCGGCGGTATCGAGCGGGGTTTCCGCGGTTGAGGTCGTCGGGGGCGGTTGCGTGGTTGTCGGTGTAACTGGTTGTGAGACAGCAGAAGTCGAGCGGGTTTCGGTGGGTGTGGTCGTGTTGTCGCGCAGCGTGTAGGCCACCCCTGCCACGCCGATGGCTGTCACCAGAACGCCCGAGCCCGCCGCGAGCGCGAGCCGCCGGTACCGGGGGGAGCGGATGGCGCCGGCGCTCGGTTCCGCCGGGGGGCGAGTGGTCGTCCGTACCTCCGCCGATTCGATGTTCGCAGGTGCGGACATCGGCTCGCCGTTCGGCGGCAGGGACCGCGGCATCGACTCGGCCACCGGTCGCGCGAGCGTGGGCACGGCGAGCGTTGGACCCGGGACCGGCCGTGCGGATTCCCAACGCACGGTCACCGCGGCCGGGGCCAGACAGCGGATTGCCGCCTCGGCGAGGGCGGTGCAGGTGGGGTAGCGGTCCTGTGGTGACTTGGCCAGGGCCGTGGCGATCACGGCATCCATTTCGGCGGGGAGTTCGGGGCGCAGCGCGCGTGGTGCGGGTGGCGGGGCGGTCAGGTGTGCGCCGATGACCGCTGCCTGGTCCTTGCGGGGGAAGGGCGGCCGGCCGGTCAGCAGCTGGTACAGGGTGCAGCCGAGGGAGTAGATGTCGGCGCGGCGGTCGGCGGGAGAATCGGTGAATCGTTCGGGAGCGGCGTAGGCGAAGCTGGCGGCGATTCCGGACATGGTCACGGTGTCGTCGAGCGTGCGGGCGATGCCGAAATCGGTGAGTACCGCGCGCTCGTTCTGCCGGTGGTCGGTCTCGATCAGCAGATTCGCCGGTTTCACGTCCCGGTGTAGCACTCCCTGATCGTGCGCGTAATCCAGTGCGCGCGCGGCATCGTCGATCAGCCGCGCACCGCGCTCGGGGGCCAGGCCGTCCGGATGTTCGCTCAGCAGTGCGGCCGCGTCACCGCCGTCGACATAACGCATCGCCAGCCACAGATCCGGATCGTCGGCGGCATTGCGGTCGTAGACGGGGACGATATTGGGATGATCGAGCCCGGCCGCGAGGTTCGCCTCGCGATCGAAGGCGGAGCGCGCCTTGGGATCCAGAGTGAAGGTGTCGGTCAGTACCTTCAGCGCCACCCGGCGGCGCAGCCGCGGGTGCCCGGCCAGATACACCGTGCCCATTCCACCGGAGCCGAGCAGGCGTTCGATGGTGAACTCGTTGAACACCGCCCCCGGCTGCAAAGCCACCACCGAACCTCCCCGACGCACACGGCGACCGCGCTGGTGAACTGTGCTGCGGCCCAGAGGGAATGTAGCGCAATCGAGGTTGTACTGTCCTCGACAATACGGTGGCCATCGCCTCGGTTGCGATGGTGCGCGAGGGCGGGAACGGTCCTACCGCAACACGTATGGGGAAATCGAGCTGCGGTGTTCGCTGATGTCGAGGGATTTGCCCAGGGGTGGGAAGGCGCGCTGCGGGCAATTGGCGCGTTCGCAGACACGGCAACCCGCGCCGATGGGGGTGACCTTGGGATCGTTGAGGTCCAGGCCGTCGGCGTAGACGACACGTCCGGCATGGCGGAGCTCGCAGCCCAGGCCGATGGCGAAGGTCTTGCTCGGCTCGCCGTAGCGGGTCGCGCGGCGTTCGACGGTGCGCGCGATCCACAGGTAGCGCCGGCCGTCGGGCATCTGCGCGATCTGGGTCATGATGCGTCCGGGATAGGCGAAGGTCTCGTAGACGTTCCACAGCGGGCAGGTGCCGCCGGAGGAGGAGAAGTGGAATCCGGTGGCGGACTGGCGTTTCGACATGTTCCCGGCACGGTCCACGCGCACGAAGGAGAACGGGACGCCGCGCAGTTTCGGGCGTTGCAGGGTGGAGAGGCGGTGACAGATGGTCTCGTAGCTCTGCGTGAAATGCGCTGAGAGGCGCTCGATGTCGTAGCGGAAGTCCTCGGCGATCTCGTGGAAATGCGAGTACGGCAGCACGGTGGCGGCGGCGAAGTAGTTGGCCAGGCCCAGCTTCGCCAGGATCCGGGTGTCCTCGGAGGCGAAATTGCCCTCCTCGACCAGTTTGTCGATCAGTTCGCCGCATTCCAGATAGGCCAGCTCGGCGGCGAGTTTGAACACCCGCTGTCCGCCCGAGAGGTGCGGAGCGATCTCGAGTCGCCCGGCCTCGGCGTCGAAACGGTGTAATACGCCCTCGCCCAAGTCGATTCGCTCGATGATCTGGACGCCGTGCACGGTGGACAGCCGGCGGGCTATCTCGCGCTTGAGATCACCGCCGTGGAAGCGCATCCGGTTGGTGAGTTCCTCTGCGGCGGTGTCCAATTCGTGGATGTAGTTCTGCCGCTGATAGAAGAAGTCGCGGACTTCCTCGTGCGGGCGGGAGATCGCGCCCGAACCGCTGCCGTCCGAGAAGCGGTCCTCGGTCGCCGCGGCGAGCTGGGCGGTGGTGTTGCGGTAGCGGCGGTGCATATTGACCATCGCGCGCGCCAGGCTCGGATGCGCCGAGACCATATCGGCGATCTCCTGCGCGTCGGCCTCGATGGCGAGCTCCTGGTCCATCACCACCTCCTGCAGCTCGGCGATCAGCCGGGTATCGTCCTGCGAGGAGAAGAAGCTGGTGTCGACGCCGAAGACCTCGCTGATGCGCAGCAGCACCGGTACCGTCAGCGGGCGCACGTCGTGTTCGATCTGATTGAGGTAGCTCGCCGAGATCTCCAGCTTCTTGGCGAGCGAGACCTGGCTCATACCTCGCTCCGCCCGCAGCTGACGAAGCCGCGACCCGACATAAGTCTTGGCCATATGTCCACTTTAGGAAGCCTTCGCAGAGTTGCCAATACTCGATTAACAAATCTGCTGAGCAATATGTCACAGCCTCGCGCTACGGTCGGATTCGTGCTGCTCTCGGACGTCGTGGAAGCCTCGCGAACCGTGCGGGCGACCGCATCGCGCAAACTCAAGATCGCCACCCTGGCCGACCTGCTCGTCCGGGCGGCCGGCGATGAGCTGGCCCCGGTCGTCGCGTGGGTTTCGGGGGAGCCGACCCAGGGGCGGCTCGGCGCGGGCTGGCGCACGTTGTCCGCGATCGACGCCGCTGCGGCCACGCAGGAGGCGCTGACCGTGGTCGAGGTGGAACATGCCCTGGACGAGTTGGCGGCCGCCGCGGGTAAGGGCTCCTCGGCCCGTCGTCAGGAATTGCTGACCGCGTTGTTGAGCGCTGCCACGGAGCCGGAACGGGAGTTTCTGGTGCGACTGCTGACCGGTGAGCTGCGCCAGGGCGCGCTGGCCGCACTCGTCGCCGAGGCGGTGGCCCGCGCGGCGCAGGTGCCGGTGGAACAGGTGCGCCGGGCGTACATGCTGTCCGGGCGGTTGCCGGTGACCGCGGTGGCGGCGATGACCGGAGGTGCGGCGGCGCTCGCGGAGTTCGGCCTCGAAGTCGGGCGCCCGATCCGGCCCATGCTCGCCTCGCCCGGTGCGACCCTGGACGGGGCGCTGGCCGCGTTCGGCGGCGAGGTGAGTGTGGAGTACAAACTCGACGGAGCGCGAATTCAGGTGCACCGCAAGGGGCCCCAGGTGTGGGTATTCACCAGGACGTTGCGCGATATCACCGCCGGAGTGCCCGAACTGGTGCGACTCGTCACCGAATTACCCTGCGAGAGTGTGGTTCTCGACGGCGAGACGCTGGCATTGGACGATTCGGGCCGGCCTCGGCCGTTCCAGCAGACGATGAGCCGATTCGCGACCTCCGATATCGCGCCGATCGTCGCGGGACAGCCGATCACCTCGACGCGCGATCTGCTGTTGCATCCCTATTTCTTCGACTGCCTGCACCTGGACGGTGCGGACCTGCTCGACGCGCCGTTGTCCGAGCGTCGCGATGCCTTGGCGAAAGTAGCTGCGGCGCATAGTATTCCGGCGTTGGTTCAGCCGGACGCCGAGGTCGCCGCGGACTATTTCGACGCCGCCCTGGCCGCCGGACACGAGGGGATCGTGATCAAATCGCTCACCGCGCCCTATGCGGCGGGACGTCGCGGCCGGGCCTGGCAGAAGATCAAACCCACGCACACGCTGGATCTGATCGTGCTCGGCGCGGAATGGGGATACGGCCGCCGCACCGGTTACCTGTCCAATCTGCACCTGGGTGCGCGCGATCCGGACGGTGGTGAACCGATCATGGTCGGCAAGACCTTCAAGGGTCTCACCGACGCCCTGCTGCGCTGGCAGACCGAGGAGTTCCCCCGTCACGAGCGCACCCGCGACGCGCACACCGTCTACCTGCGGCCCGAGCTGGTCGTGGAGATCGCCCTGGACGGAGTGCAGGTCAGCTCGCGCTATCCGGGTGGTGCGGCGTTGCGATTCGCCCGGGTCCTGCGGTACCGGCCGGACAAGGAAGCCGCCGACGCCGACACCATCGAGGCCGTGCGAGCACTGCTGTAATTCGCGCCCTTCCCGGCTGCGGCGGGTTCGCGGCCCCGAGGGGCTCACCGTTCGGTCCAGTGCCGGGTGCTCGTTGCTCGCGCCCGCCACGCGTCCGACCGGTGAGGCGGGCCGCGAGCTGCGTCGGATCGGCTTCGCTTCGCTGGGGCGGGTTAGTGGCCCGGGTCTCACTGTTCGGGGTCGTGTCGGGGTATTCGCCGGTCGCGCCCGCCACGCATTCGACCGGCGAGGCGGGTCGCGAGCTGTGTTGGATTGCCTCCGCTTCGCTCCGGCTGTTCGCGGCCGCCGAGGTCTCATCGTTCGGTCCCGTGCCGGGTGCTCGCGCTCGCGCCCGCCACGCGTCCGATCGGCGAGACGGGCAGCGAACTGGTGTCGGCGTTGTCCGGGTCGAGGGGGGTCAGGCTCGCGGAGTGTCGTTTCGGGCGCGGGGAGCCGGCGGGACGGGGTTGCCGTTCGACCTGCGGGTATTTATTGCCAGTTCATTCACAGTTTTCTCGCGGAGGTTCTCGAGGTAGCGGGCGCAGGATCGGTAGTTGTCGGGTTCGACCGGCACGGATCAACTGCCCTGATCCGTCATCCCAGCCATCGGCGGCGCTGCACTCCCTCGCCAGCGCCGTCGTTCGGCGTTCTGGCCATCTGCTGGCAACTTATCAGCGTCTTCTCAGGTGAAAGACCTGGTAGGCATGGGTGTCCACAGGCACAATCACTGGTGGGGGTTGGACCATTTTCCCGCTGCCGGCGCCGTTGAACCTTGGCCGCGGCGCCGGCAGCAACTTTTCGGTATCGTGCGGCGGATCGGGCGGGCACGTCGGTGCGCGCACCGTTTCAGGGGCCGTATTCGTGGTGGTCGCTCAGGTCCGGCAGCCGGCAACGTCCCGCGACGACCTCCGCCGCCAGATCGTCGTAGGCGACGGCCAGTTGACTCAACCGGCGCCAGGCGTCGCTGATCACCCATTCGGGTGCGGTGGTCAGGGTCAGGTAGGCCAGCGCCGAGAACTGCGCGAGCCGGTCGACGACGGTGCCCACCGTCTCGGTATGCAATCGCACACCGCGGTGGGCATGGGGTAGCTCCCGCGCGACCCAGCGATCTATCTCGTGTACCAGGTGTGCTCTGCGCCGATCGATATCGGCGGCGACCCCGGGACTCGCATCGAGCCGCTGTTCGTGCAACTCGGCCAGCCGGCATGCGGACCGCAGCACGAGATTTTCCCCGTGCGGCAGACCCCGGCAGGCGTCCAGCAGCAGGTTCTTCGGCGGGAGTGGTTCCACGCCGGATATATTGCCCGCCAAATATTTCCGTATAGCAACGGAGGATGGTACGGGGTCAGACCAGGTCCACCCGGACGCCCGCATCCCGGATCGCGGCAATTGCTTCTGCGCCGGCCGCGGTATCGATGACCAGGATGTCCACGTCCTCGATCGGGCAGATGCGGGCCAGCGCAGTGGTTTCGAGTTTCTCGGCGGTCGCCACCACGATGACGCGGTCGGCGCGGCGGACCATTTCGGCGTTGATACCGGACTCGTCCAGGTGGCGGCCCTGGGCGCCGCCCGCGGCGGTGATGGCGTTGACCCCGAGAATCAAAGTGTCCAAATGTAATTGGGACATGGCGCGCTCGGCCAGGGGGCCGTGCAGTTCGTAGGACTCGCGACGGGCCTGGCCGCCGATGCAGATGGTGCGCAGATGCGGGCGCAGCACGAGCTCGCCCGCGATATTCAGCGCATTGGTGACGATGGTCATCGGGTTGTCCGCCGAGGTCGGCAGATCCGGTCGACCGGCCAGGGCGCGGGCCACCGCCGTGGTGGTGGTGCCGCCGTTGAGGCCCACCACCTCCGTCGGTTCGACAAGTGCCGCAGCGTATTCCGCGACGCGCTGTTTGGGTTCGTCGCCGTTGCCGCGATATCGGGCGGGCAGATCGTAGGCGACCGAGGTCGCCACGATGCCACCGTGCGTGCGGGTGGCCAGCTGCTGATCGGCCAGGGAGGTGAAATCCCGCCGGATGGTGGCGGGCGAGACCGACAGGATCGCCGCGGCTTCCTCCACCGTCAGCCGTCCGGACTCGGAAAGCAGTTCCAGCAGGCGGTTCCAGCGCTGGGAACGGTCTGTCGCGGAGGTCATTTCACGCTTCCAGCGGTCAGACCCGCGACCAAACGCTTCTCGATGAACGCGAACAGGATGACAACGGGCACGACGCCGACAGTAGAGACGGCGAATACGTACTGCCAAGCCGTGTCGTACTGCCCGATGAACTTGGTCAGTGCCACCGACAGCGGCTGATTCGCCGGGGTGGTGAGAATGACCAGGCTGGCGGCGAATTCGTTCCAGCAGGAGACGAAGGCGAAGATGGTCGCGGTGACGATGCCCGGCCACACCAGCGGCAGGCTCACCCGGGTGAGGGTCTGAATTCGGTTGAGCCCGTCCAGTTGTGCGGCCTCCTCGATCTCCACCGGAACCGAGGCGAAGAAACTGTGCAGGATCCACACCGCGAAGGACAGATTGAACGCGGCGTTGACCAGAATCATCGCCAGCCAGGTGTCGTTGATGCCGAGTGCGAAGAACTCCCGGATCAGACCGGTCACCAGCACCACGGGTTGCAGCATCTGGGTCACCAGCACCAGGCCGAGGAAGGCGAGTTTGCCCGGAAAGCGCCGTCGCGCAGTGTAATACCCGGCGGGGATCGCCACCAGCAGCACGATCACGGTGGCGCACACCGAGATCACGATGGTGCTGACCATATTGAACGGCAGCGGTGTTTCCGGAGTCTGCCACATGCTGCCGTAGTTGCCCGGACTCCATTGGTGCGGCAGATAACTCGGCGGGATGTGCAGGATCTCCGAACGCGGTTTGAGTGAGCCCAGCACCATGACGATGTACGGGATCAGGAAGATCAGCGCGATCACGATGCCGACGATGGTGAGATCCCAGCGCCGGCGCGGACGTTTGGGCGGTGATTGTGCGGTCATCGCGCTTCCTCCCCGGCCGGGCGGATCAGTTTCATGTAGATCACGATGATCACCACGATCAGCACGAAGTTCAGCACGCTGAGCGCGGCGGCGGTGTTCAGCTCCTGATTCTGCTGAATCAGTTTGAAGGTCAGCGTCGTCGTGGTGTCCGCGCCGAATCCGGCGATGCTGCCGGTCAGTACCTGCAGGATGGGCAGCGAATTGAACACGTTGATGATGTTGATGATCGCCGCCACCGCGATCGCCGGACGCAGTTGCGGCAGGGTGAGATAGCGGTATCGCTGCCATGCGCTCGCGCCGTCCACCCGGCCCGCCTCGCCCAGCTCGGCCGGAATCGATTGCAGCCCGGCCAGAATCGTGTAAGTGGTGAAGGGGATGGAGACGAATACCGCGACTCCGATCGCGACCAGGAACGCCGGGCCCGCCTGTTTGGTGAACCCGAAACCTCGGTGCAGGACGCCGATATCGACCAGGAAGCGATTGGCGATTCCGACGTCCGGATCGAGCATGTACGCGAAGACCGTCGTGGTCATCACCACCGAGGCCGCCCACGGCACCAGCACCGCCAGCCGGACCGCGGTGCGGCCCGGAAAATCCTTGTTCAGGAATTGCGCCAGCGCGGCGGACAGCACCAATGTGATCAGCACGACCGCGACCACCCAGACGACGGTGTGCCCCAGCACGCTACCCAGCGCGCTGATCCCGAACAGCCTGCGGTAGTTGGCCGTTCCCGCCGGGCCCAGATCCTGCCCGTACGAGGTGAGTTTGCGGGTGGAGGTCCAGATCATGTACGCGGCGGGGAACGCCACGATCGCGGCGATCAGCACCAGCGCCGGGCCGATCCACGGCAGCGCGCGCAGCGTTGCCGTGGATCGGCGCGAAGTGGATGCCGCCGGGGCGCTGGTCAACTCGCCGCCTGCTGGATGGTTTTCAACACCGTCGCCGGATCGGCGCCCTGGGTGACGGTGCCGAGCTGCTGCTTCATCGAACCTTCCACCTTGGCCCACTGCGGATTGTTGCTCGGGTAGAACTTGGCCACGGGAAGCGTTGCGCCGAAGGCCTTCACGACCGGATCGTCGGCCATGGCCTGCGCGCCGCTGGTGGTCACCGGGATGAAATGCTCGGCCTTGACGAAGGTGGCGTAGGTCTTCGGCTGATAGAAGAAGTCCAGGAACTTCTTTATCGCCGGACGCTTGTCCACCTTCTTCTTGAACGCCATCAGATGATCGGCGACGCCGAGGGTCACCGGCGCACCGTCCTTGGTCGGTGTCGGCGCGGTGGCGTACTTCAGGCCCGGATTCTTCTGCTGGATCATGTTGATCACCGGCGGCAGGCCCTCGATCATGCCGATCTTGCCCTGGATGAAGACGTTGATCAGCGGGGTGCGGTCGGTCGCGCCCGGATTCGGTTGTGTCGCACCGGCGTCGGCGATCGCCTTGATCGCCCGCACGCCCTCGAGGTTCTGCGGGGTGTCGACGGTGAGGTTGTTACCGTCGGACCAGTTCCCGCCCGCGCCGAACGTCCACAGCGAGGTCTCGGCCTGGGTCTCCTCCTGGCCGAGTGGCAGGCCGTAGCCGGAGATGCCGCCGCCCAGGGCCTGGATCTTCTTCGCGTCGTCGGTCAGCTCGGCCCAGGTCTTCGGGGGGGCGGCGATACCCGCCTTCGCGAACAGGTCGGTGTTGTAGAACAGCGTGCGGGTGGACGCGAACAGCGGCAGCGCCCACTGCGTTCCGTTCATCGAGGCGTTCTGGACGAAGCTGTGCTGCAGATCGCCCAGCACCGACGAATCGGCGATATCGCTTGCGGGATAGAGTTTTCCGTCCGAGGCGTAGGTGGAGTAGGCGTCGATGTTGAGCAGATCGGGTGTGCTGGACTCGGATTGCAGGTCGGTGCGGACCACGTCGGGGATCTGCTTCCACGACTCCATCTGCAGATCGACCTTGATGCCCGGGTTCTGCTTCTCGAAATCGGCGATGATCGAATCCCATTCGGCCTTCGTGCCGTCGCTGTAGATCGGCGCCAGGAAGGTGATCGTGTTGGGATCGTCGGCATTGGACTTGCCGCCGCCGAACCCACAGGACGAGACGGTCAGCGCCAGGCCGGTGGCCAGCGCGAGCGCGGACAACGCGCCGCGGAGTGGACGTTTCACGAGAGAGCCTTTCAATGCTGCACACCCGGCGGGGCGAACGCGGATGATGAAGCGAACGGGTCGATTGGTCCGAATCTAGCCCAATCGGTGATCGAATGTGACCGTTTCGAATGTAAAGTTGACATGAACGATCATCGGGGTGATTCTGGTGGCGTGCCGACCTCCGCCGATCGCAACCCCGAAATCCGTTCGCATCCCGAGACCCATCTGGCCGCCGAGGTGGTCACCCAGCCCGACGACTGGACGCGCGCCGCGCGGACCGCCGCCGACCATGCCGCGCTGCTGCCGCAGCCGGGTGAGCGGGTGGCCGTGATCGGTTGCGGCACCTCGTATTTCATGTCCCGGGCGATCTCCGCGCTGCGTGAATCCGCCGGACAGGGGCTCACCGATGCCTGGCCCGCCGGGCAGGTGCGCGGCCGCGACTACGATCGCTACCTGATCATCTGCCGCTCGGGTACCACGACCGAGGTGCTCGAGGCGATGCGCGCACTGCCCGAGGGGGTGCCGCGCGCGGTGATCTGCTCGAGTCCGGGCACGCCGGTGCTCGACCTCGCCGATCCGATCCTCATCGCCGACGTGGACGAGCGGTCGGTGGTGCAGACCCGGTTCGCCACCACCGCGCTGGCGATCCTGCGGTGGCATCTGGGCGAGGATCTCGAGCCGGTGATCGCGCAGGCCCGCGAGGTACTCGCGCAGGACCCGGCCGAATCACTGGCCGCGGTCCGGTCGGCCGAGCAGATCAGTTTCGTCGGAATGGGTTTCGCGGCCGCCATCGCGGACGAGGCCGGGCTCAAATTGCGCGAGTCCTGCCAGTCCTGGACCGAGGCGTACCTGGCCACCGAATGGCGGCACGGGCCGGTCAGCATCGCCGCGCCGGGGCGCGCGGTGTGGGCGTTCGGTGCGCTGCCGTCCGGTTTGGCGCAGGACGTCGCGGCCACGGGTGCGCATTTCGAACATCGCGATATCGATCCGATGGCCGATCTGGTGCGCGTGCATCGGCTGTGCCAGGTGCGCGCGGCCGATCTGGGCCTGGACCCCGACCACCCGCGCAGCCTGAATCGCTCGGTGATCCTGGGCTGACGGGTCAGTGGTGCGCAATCTCGGACCCGCGGATGCGGTCCTGGCCGTGGATGTCGGCGGGACGACGATCAAAGCCGAGATCACCGATGCCGCAGGCGATGTGCTGAGCAGCGGTACCGTCGCGACGCCGCCCGGTGCGGCGGCCTTCGATGCCATGGGCGCGCTGGGAGATCGGCTGCTCGCGGAACTTCCTGTCACACAACGTGACCGAGTGGCGCGGGCCGCGGTGATCCTGCCCGGCATCGTGGATCCGGTCCGTTCGCTGGCGGTGTTCAGCAGTAATGTCGGGTGGCGGGATGTGCGGGTGGGCACCCGGTTCGCCGACCGCTGGGGCATGCCGGTACTGATCGAACACGATGTGGCGGTGGCGGGCTGGGCCGAATGGCGATTCGGCGCGGGCCGAGGCCGCGACGACGTCTGCGTCCTGATTCTCGGGACGGGAATCAGCGGAACCTTGTCGATCGGTGGGCGGCTGGTGCGCGGCGCGGCCGGTCAGGCCGGGGAGTACGGGCATATTCCGGTGCGCCATCGAGACGGGCTGCGCTGTCCGTGCGGCAATGTCGGATGTGTGGAGACGGTCGCCTCCGGTGCAGCCATCGCCCGCGCCTACACCGCCCGCACCGGACGTGAAATACCCGGAGCGGAAGCGGTTTTCGCCGTGCTGGACAGCGATCCCGAGGCGCGAGCGGTGGTGGCCGACGCCATCGATGCGCTGGCCGAGGGATTGTTCGGCGTCATCCACGCGACCTGCCCGGAACTGGTCGTTCTCGGCGGCGGCCTGGCCCGCGCGGGTGCGGTGCTGACCGGTGCGCTGCAGGACCGGTTGACCGAGCTGCTGTGCGTGGTCCCCGCGCCGAGGGTGGTGCTGGGTGAGTTCGGGGCGCGTGCCGGACTGGTCGGGGCCGCCCGATATGCCCGCTCGGGCACGCTGGAATGACGCACCGTCCGAACCCTCCCGGCCGAATTTGCCGAAAGGTTGCGGTGTGGCGAGGCCGGACGGGTACGGTTCGAGCGCGGGCATCGAGGCAGGTGGTGCGCGAGGGTGCGATGGACGAGGTGATGGTGTGAACCGAGAGCCGCAGACCCGGCTGCGGGGCCGTATCGTCGCGGCGTCGAATTCGCTCGAGGACGGTGTCGTCACGTTCCGAGGCGAGCGGATCGTCGCGGTGGAGTCCTTCGCGTCCTGGGCCGGCGCCAATCCGGACATTTCGCCGCCTTCCTTCGCGGGAACGGTGATTCCCGGGCTCGTGGACATCCACAACCACGGCGGATTCGGGCATCGGTTCGATACGACGGATCCGGACGAGGCGCGCGGTGCGGCCGAATATCATCTGCGGTACGGCAGTACGACAGTGCTGGCCGGGATCGTCACGGCCGCGCCGGACGATATGGTCGCCCAGACCGCCATGCTGGGCGAGTTGGCCGCCGAAGGGGTGATCGCGGGCGTGCACGCCGAGGGACCGTTCCTGTCGGAGATTCGTTGTGGTGCACAGGATCCGCGCTATCTGCTCGATCCCGATCCCGCCCTGATCGATCGGCTGCTCGAGGCGGCGGCCGGTCGGCTCCGGGTGATGACCCTCGCCCCGGAGCGCCCCGGATTCCGCGCGGCGGCCGAACGACTCGCGGACAACGGTGTCGTCGTCGCGCTCGGACACAGCGACGCGCACTACGGCGGATTTCGGGAAGCATTGTCGCCCAACGGCTTCGGGACACTGGTCACCCATCTCGCGAACGGCATGCCGCCGCTGCACCATCGCGCACCGGGGCCGGTGGCCGCCGCGCTGGTGGCCGCGGCGCACGGCGACGCGGTAGTGGAGTTGATCGGCGACGGCGTGCACCTCGACGCCGGATTCGGCGCCCTGGCCTTCGCGACCGCTCCCGGGCGCGTGGCGTTGATCACCGACGCGATGCAGGCGGCCGGGCTGCCCGACGGGGAATACCGGCTCGGCCCGCAGGCGGTGTCGGTCAGCGCCGGGGTGGCGCGGGTCGCGAGCGGGTCGATCGCCGGAGGCACCTCGACGCTGCTGGACTGCCTGCGCTGGGCGGTGCGGGAATGCGGTGTCGCACTGCCGGATGCGGTGCGCGCGGCGACCAGCACCCCGGCCGAGGCGGCAGGGCTGGACGACGTCGGCGATCTGCGCCCCGGGCTCTACGCGGACATTCTGGTTCTCGACGAGGACATGGGGTTGCGTCGAACCCTGCGACGAGGAAGGTAGTTGACGTGATCCTGACCGTGACCATGAATCCCGCCTACGACATGACCTATCGCGTGGAGCGTTTCGATCGGGGGCGCGAGCACCGTGTGCTGTCGGTGGAGCAGCGCATCGGAGGTAAGGGGATCAACGTCTCGCGAGTGCTGAACCAACTCGGGAAGTACTCGCGGGCAACCGGTTTCGCCGACCATATGTTCGCCGCGACCGCCGAGCTCGAGTTGCCGGTGGACTTCGTGCACGCGCTGCCGTGGATTCGGCGCACGGTGGTGATCAGCGAATCCGGCGACGGGACCGCCACTTCGCTGTGGGAGCCCGGCGCGCGACTGAGCGAACCGTACGCGATCGATCAGCTGAAGGTCAGGGTCGCGGGCATGCTGAACGATTCCGGGGGGATGGTGGTGTCCGGATCGCTGCCCGCCGGGGTGGCCGACGGGGTTCCCGCCGAGCTGGCGCGCACCGCGCTGGCCGCTGGAGTGCCCACGATCTGCGATGTGGACGGCCGGGCGCTGCAATTGGCCGCCGAGGTGCCGGGCATCGTGCTGATGCCGAATCGGGACGAACTCGAGCGGTTGACCGGAACGCCCGCGGGCAGTTCGGAGGAGGTGGTCGCCGCGGTGCGGCCACTGATCGAGCGTGGCGTGCGGGCGGTGGTCGCCACGCGTGGCGCGGCGGGCATCGTCGCGGTGACCGCGTCGGGAGCCTGGTCCGGGGTGTCGCCCGAGCCGATGGCGGGCAATCCGACCGGCGCCGGTGATGCCGCTGCCGCCGCCGTCATCGCCGCACTCGCCGCCACGCCCGAACCGGACTGGGCCGCGCTCGTGGCCGACGCCGTCGCGACTTCCGCTGCGGCCGTGGTCATTCCGGTCGCCGGCGAGATCGATCGCGCGCTGCGCGAGCGGTTGGCTCCGGATGTCGTCGTCACCGAACTCGACGTCGTGCCCGGAAGGAACGCATCATGAGTCCGATTCCCGTTCCGGAGTTGTTCGCCGCGGCCGAACCGGGTGGGGTCGGGGCGTTCAACGTGATCGCCCTGGAACATGCCGAAGCCATCGCCGCCGCCGCGGAAGCGGCGAAACGTCCGGCGATCCTGCAGATCTCGGAGAACACCGTCCGGTATCACGGCGGGTTGCGGCCGTTGGCGCGGGCGTGCCTGCAGATCGCCGAGGACAGTACCGCCCCGCTCGCGGTGCATCTGGATCATGCGACCTCGCACGAATTGATCCGTGCGGCGGTCGAAGTCGGCGTGCGCTCGGTCATGTACGACGGGTCGCGGCTCGAATATCACGAGAACGTCCGCAGCACAGCGGACATCGCGCGCTGGTGCCGGGAGCGCGAGGTCTTCACCGAGGCCGAACTGGGCGAGGTCGGTGGTAAGGACGGTGCGCATGCGCCGGGTGTGCGCACCGACCCGGACGAGGCGGTCGAGTTCGTCGCGGCCACCGGCGTGGACGCGCTGGCCGTCGCGGTCGGATCCGCCCATGCCATGCACACCCGCGATGCGATCCTGGACAACGATCTGATCGCTCGGCTTGCCGCGAAAGTGCCTGTGCCCCTTGTTCTGCACGGCTCATCGGGGGTGCCCGACACGGGACTGCGCTCGGCGGTGCGCGCGGGCATGCGGAAGATCAATATCGCGACTCGGCTGAATATGGTTCTGGCGCAGTCGGTCCGCGCGGAACTCGCCGCCGACCCGACGGTGTCCGATCCACGCCGATACCTCGGCCCCGGCCGCCGTGCCGTACAACAGGAGATCGAACACCTGCTGCGGGTGCTCGGTTAGCCGATCGCCACCACGCGCGCGGATCGGCGGCTCATCCCGCCCGCGTCTCGCCGGGACCGCCGCTGACCCGAATACTGTTGTCGTCGAGAGCATCTGCGCCGGAAACGGCGGTGGTCGAGCGGTTCTGCCGCAGTGCCGCCACGGCGATCAGCGCGACCATCGGGATCGTCACGGCCAGGCTCACCCATCCGGTGCCCAGGCGCAGTCCGTCCGAACGGTCGGCGGCCAGCCAGTCGGTGGCCGACGCGCCCAGCGGCCGGGTGACCACGTAGGACGCCCAGAAAGCCTGGATCGCACCGAGCCCGCCCCAGCGGTGCGCGACCGCGGGGACCGCGATGACCACCGCGAACAACACGGTCGAGGCGAGATAGCCGAGGTGCATCTTGCCCGCGGTCAGATCCCCGGCCGCGGTGCCGAGCGCGAACGTGATCATGACCGTCGCCCAGTAGAACGCCTCACGCCGCCCGTTGGTGATGCTGTGCACGGACAGCGTTTTCTCGCAGGCGTACCAAACGGCGAAGATCACGCCCAGCAGCACCAGGAAGGCGACCGTCGAGACCGGCAGCGGTATGCCGAGCTGGAAATCCACGATATCGGCCACCATCGTCCCGAAGATGCTGACCATCACCACGGCCGTCCAGTAGATCCACGCCACATAGCGCCGGCTGCGGAACTGCGCGGCCAAGGCGATGATCAACGCCAGTCCCGCACCGCCGACGGCCAGTTCCGGCGGTACATGCGAGACCAGGAAATCGGAGAACGTCTCGCCCATCCCCGTCGAGAGCACCTTGATCACCCAGAACAGCGCGGTGATCTCGGGCACCTTGGTCGCGAGTGCGCGCGCGGGCGAAATATCAACTGACACAGGATTCATCACGTATGCACGGTGCCCGAACATCGCTGAGATCCCACTGTGAGCGACCTGGCATCGGTTCCCAGCCACGCGACTTCCCGCGCCCGGCCCCGGCATCGGGTCGGTGGGAATTCGGCTGCCGGTGGCGCGCCGCCGGGGTGCCGGTGGGGTCCGGCGGTAGGGTTCGCCTCGGATTCGCTGTGCTGAATCGATCCTGCTGGATGGGAGAGATGATGTCCGACAAGGGGGTTGAGGCAGGGGAGTACGAGGCCGCGCGGATGCCGGGAACCGTGCGGGTGGCCCGGGTACTGGCGTGGGCGATGGCGCTGATCGGTCTGGTCTGTGTGGCCTCGGCGGGGTGGTTGTTCGGTGCCAGGTCGGCGGGGATCACCGCGGTGTTCTTCGTGCCGAGCTGGCTGCTGGGGTTGCTGGCACTGGCGTTCGGGGCGGTGGGCGAGGGAATTCGGGTCACCGCGGTGTTGCTGGCCGCGCTGAACATGCTGTGGACCGTGCCGTCGATCCCGGCGGGACGCCCGCCCGGATGGCTGGGGCCGGCGAGCGCGATCCTGCTGGTCGTGCTCCTTTTCCGGCGTTCGGCGCGAGCCTGGTTCGCGGGAGTGTGACGGTCAGGGCGTGGTCAGTGCGGGAAAGGGGCCGGTGTGATGCGCCGGCGCGCGCGAGCGCACGGCCAGCAGTTCGGCGGCGAGCGCGACGGCGGTCTCCATCGGGGTGCTCGCGCCCAGATCCAGGCCCGCGGGGCTGTACAGCCGGGACAGCGATTCGGCGTCGAAACCGCCGGCGTGCAGGGCCTCCATGCGCTGGGTGTGCGCTGGGCCCGCGCCGAGTGCGCCCAGATAGCCGAATTCGGGTAGCCGCAGCGCCGTGGTGAGCAGCGGAATCTCGAATTTGGGGTCCTGGGTGACCGTCACCAGGGCTGTACGGTAATCGATCAATCCGGCGGCGGCCTGCGCCTCGAGATAGCGGTGCGGCCAGTCGACGATCACCTCCGCACCCGGGAAGGACTGCTCGGCGGCGAACCGCTGCCGGGCGTCGCAGACCGTGACCCGGTAGCCCAGCAGTTTGCCCTGAGTGCACAGCGCGGCGGCGAATGCGTTGGCGCCGAAGATGATCAGCCGCGGCGCTGCGGCGTACGAACAGCAGAACACATCGGATTCCGGCAGCGCGACCAGTTCGGTGTTGTGCCGCCGGTCGGTCACCAGATGCTGGCCGATCACCGTCGGGTCCGAATGCCACACCACAGTGAACACGGTGACCGGCTTGAACCCGGCGAGATCCTGTGCGACAGCTGGGAATTCGGGAAAGTCGTCGCGCGAGAACGGTTCCACGAAGACGTCGATGGTGCCGCAGTCGGCGCTGTCCATACCGGTGCTGGGATCGAAACGCTGTAATTCCTTGCGGCCGGAGCGGGCCGAGTGAATCGCCGCGTCGTAGATGGCGCTTTCGTAGCACCCGTCGGAGACCGAACCGAAGACGCGTCCGTCGGGATCGACGAGCATCGCCGAACCGATCGGCATGGGAGCCGGACCGAACGTCCGGACCAGAGTCGCGAGGGCACCGATCCGCCCGGAGTGCCACACCCGCAGTAGATCATCGACGATGTCGCGCATCACAAGCTCCCGATCGGCGTGCGCGAGTGGGCGGATAGTCGTGGTCACGTCCCGTCGCCAGATCGTCACACGTGACGGCCACAATATCCGGTCTTTTGACCAGAAACTCCCTCGCTCCGGAATTTCCTTGTGCGGTATCGATCACCGCTGCCCAGTGCTTGTGATATAGCACAACCGGATGACCGGGGCGGCCGTGGAAAGCCGCGCGGGCCAATCCGCTCGGCGCGGTGCGCGCGGCCGCGAGCACCCGGGCCACGACGTCCGCCCCGACGTCCGGAGTGTCCACCGGCATGATCGCCGCGTACTCGGCCGGATCGGCCGCACTCGCCGCGGCGGTCAGTCCGGTGCGCAGCGACGCGGCCAATCCCACGGCCCAGTCCGCCGCCCAAACCGGTTGTGCCCCTTCGGGTATGGCGATTGCCGGGGACTCGGACAGCAGCCACCGGCCGTCCGCGTCACGCCGGGCCGGACCCGTCGCTCCCAGTACCACGTGCACTCGCACACATCCCCCTTCCAGTAGTGCGTCCACCGCGCCCCGCAGCCACGCGCCGTCCCGTGCGAGCGCCTTCGGCCGCCCGTACCGGGTGCCCGCCCCCGCGGCGAGCAGAATCCCGTCGCAGCGTCCCACATCCATTCCGCCGAGCGTAACCGCGCCGAATCGGCTTCGCCGTCCCCGAATACAACCGGAACGTGGCACGGGACCGATGCCACCGGGACCGACTGTGCGTGCCCTGACATCGGTCCTGGTCGCGGATCCGGCGTCAGGCGAAGAGTTCGCGAACGAACGGGATCGAGTCGGGTTGGGAGGCCAGGACCGTGCCGCTGTGATCGGTCGGGTAGGTGCGGAATGTGAGAGGCTGGCGGTTGGCGGTGAGGACCGCGGCGAAACGCAGGGTTTCCGGAGTGATCACATCGGTGTCGAACAGGCCCTGGCCCATGAACAGCGGCCTGTCGTAGCCGGTTTCGGGGAGGCCGAGGTAGTTGTGCAGCAGGCCGTGGAAGTCCGGGATCGCGGCCAGCGGGCGGGCGAACAGATCGCCGCCGACCACGCGGTTCGAGGTCAGGGCCGCGCCCAGCGGGCCGAGGCATTCGGTGCGGGCGCGGTCGACCCAATAGCGGCCCGCGGGAGTCAGGTAGGACTCGATGTTCAGTTCCGGATGGGCCGTGCGCAGGCCGTTCAGGATGTAGAGCGTGTAAGCGGTGGTGTCGCCGCTGAGCTTGATCGGGGGGACACCCGGGCCCAGCGCGGTCAGGACGTCCTCGATGTATGCGGGGGTTCCGGTCGCGACCGCGCCGCGGTAGTCCAGACGCGGGCCGAAGGCGGTCGCGTACCGGGCGGTGGTGACCGCCGCACCGGCGCCCTGCGATTGCCCGACGACGACCCACTTGTGCGCCAGCGTCGAGTAGTGGCTGGTCGCCGCGCGGACCGCGTCCACGACGTTGTGCGCCTCGACCCGGCCGTCCAGATAGGGGTGCTCGCCCGGCGATCCGAGCCCCGCGTAGTCGGCCGCGACGATCGCATAGCCCTGCTTCAGCCAGGTGCCCAGATAGGACCAGTCGCGTTCGACCGCGGCCGGCCCGGCGACGCTGTAGGCGCAGTCGTCGCCGATGCCGACGGTGCCGTGCGCCCAGGCGACGACCGGCCAGCCTCCGGCGGGCGGTGCGCCCGGCGGGAAGTAGACCGCCGCACTGGCCGTGGTCGGCGCGTCGCCGACGGTCGTGGTGCCGTAGAAGAATCGTTGCGAATTCACCGAGCCGGGCAGTGTTGCCGCCGCAGACAGGGGCTGGACCGATTCGAAGCCGCCCGGGACGGGGGCGGCCTGGGCGAACGGCTGCTGTAGCAGGGCGGTGGCCGCGGCGACGGCAAGGGCGGCGGCGATCGAGAGTTTCCGCATCGTGCTCCTCGGCTGCTGGATTCGGGCGGGGGATTCGGCTGGGTAAGTCTCGCAGTCCGACCCCGCTCGGGTGCGCCGGGACACGACTGTGACCGACGTCAGTGACCGCCGCCACGGAACGCGGGCCCCAAGAGCTGTGAAGGTCGTCACAGTCGGCAATGCGGGCGCCGCGATTCGGACGATGGTAGGGACCGCGCTAACAGTACGTGCGTTACGCAAATCCGCATGTCAGCCCTACCTGCGAGTAGATTATCTGCCCGCAATTCGAGCGCAAATTTTGCAGAGTTAGCAAACGGGGTGTGAAAGCTAGCCGAGATTTACATTAGCAACAGGTAGACGGCACTTTTTCTGTATGCCATCGTGTGGAAGTACACCCGATGGGCATAGCAAGCCTGCGAATTGCCGCTCCAGCAGTGTTCGGACATCGCAGGGCCCCGACCGCCTCCCCGCAGTCGGAACCCGACGAAGTCAGCACATGGGGCACCAGAGACCCGAACTAGGAAGTGGAGCAAGAGATGTCGACCACCGGCACCCCGAAAACCGCTGCGGAGATCCAGAAGGACTGGGACACCAACCCCCGCTGGAAGGGCGTCACCCGCGAGTACACGGCCGATCAGGTCGTCAAGCTGCAGGGTTCTGTCGTCGAAGAGCACACGCTCGCGCGCCGGGGAGCGGAGCTGCTGTGGGAGGGCGTCAACACCGAGGGCGACTACATCCACTCGCTCGGCGCCCTGACCGGTAACCAGGCCGTCCAGGCCGTGCGTGCCGGCCTGCGCGCCATCTACCTGTCCGGCTGGCAGGTCGCCGGTGACGCGAACCTGTCCGGGCACACCTACCCCGACCAGTCGCTGTACCCGGCCAACTCGGTGCCGTCGGTCGTGCGCCGCATCAACAACGCGCTGCTGCGCGCCGACGAGATCGCCAAGGTCGAGGGCGACACCTCCGTCGACAACTGGGTCGTGCCGATCGTGGCCGACGGCGAGGCCGGCTTCGGTGGCGCGCTGAACGTCTACGAGCTGCAGAAGGCCATGATCGCCGCGGGTGCCGCCGGTACCCACTGGGAGGACCAGCTGGCGTCGGAGAAGAAGTGCGGCCACCTCGGTGGCAAGGTGCTGATCCCCACCCAGCAGCACATCCGCACCCTGACCTCGGCTCGCCTGGCCGCCGACGTGGCCGACGTCCCGACCGTCGTCATCGCCCGCACCGACGCCGAGGCCGCCACCCTGATCACCTCCGACGTCGACGAGCGCGACCGTCCGTTCATCACCGGTGAGCGCACCTCCGAGGGCTTCTACCACGTCAAGAACGGCATCGAGCCCTCCATCGCGCGTGCCAAAGCCTACGCCCCTTACTCCGATCTGATCTGGATGGAGACCGGTATCCCGGACCTCGAGGTCGCGCGGAAGTTCGCCGAGGGCGTCAAGTCCGAGTTCCCGGACCAGCTGCTGGCCTACAACTGCTCGCCGTCCTTCAACTGGAAGGCGCACCTGGACGACGCCACCATCGCGAAGTTCCAGCGCGAGCTGGCCGCGATGGGCTTCAAGTTCCAGTTCATCACCCTGGCGGGCTTCCACTCGCTCAACTACGCCGCGTTCGACCTGGCCTACGGCTACGCCCGCGAGGGCATGACCGCCTTCGTCGACCTGCAGGAGCGCGAGTTCAAGGCGGCCGCCGAGCGTGGCTTCACCGCCGTGAAGCACCAGCGTGAGGTCGGTGCCGGCTACTTCGACACCATCGCCACCACCGTGGACCCGAACACCTCGACGGCGGCCCTGAAGGGCTCCACCGAAGAGGGCCAGTTCCACTGAATGACACGGGCACTCCTGCAATGAGTGCCCACCGACCCTTCCCGTCCGAACAGCCCCGGCGGGAAGGGTTTTTACCTATACCTTGATGATCGCCAGTCTCAGCTGCACCACAGCGTGGCTGCGCATCCAGAACCCCACCGCCACACAACCAGCAGGAGCGGGAACGTGAGCAGCGAAAAGATTCAGCGCGTTGGTGTTATCGGCGCCGGACAGATGGGCGCGGGAATCGCGGAGGTGTGCGCTCGTGCGCATGTCGACGTGCTCGTTTTCGAGCAGACTCGTGAACTCGCCGCGGCGGGGCGCGCCCGCATCCTGCGGTCACTGGATCGCGGCGTGAGCAGCGGCAAGATCACCGAGCGCGAGCGTGAGCAGGCGGCCTGGCGGCTGCGATTCACCTCCGACCTCGGCGATTTCGCGGATCGTCAGCTGGTCGTGGAGGCCGTGCTGGAGAGCGAGGAGGTCAAGACCTCGATCTTCGCCGAACTCGACAAGGTCGTCACCGACCCCGACGCGGTGCTGGCATCCAACACCTCCTCGATTCCGATCATGAAGATCGCGGTCGCCACCACCCAGCCCGAGCGCGTGGTCGGCATGCACTTCTTCAACCCGGTGCCGGTGCTGCCGCTGGTCGAGCTGGTCACCACGCTCAAGACCAGTGCCGCGGTCGCCGAACGCGCGGAATCCTTCGCCTCCGAGGTGCTCGGCAAGCAGGTCGTCCGCTCGGCCGACCGCTCCGGTTTCGTGGTCAACGCACTGTTGGTGCCGTACCTGCTCTCGGCCATCCGGATGGTCGAATCCGGTTTCGCCACAAAGGAAGACGTCGACAAGGCGATGGTGCTGGGCTGTGCGCACCCGATGGGACCGCTGGCGCTCACCGACCTGGTCGGACTGGACACGGTGAAGTCGATCGCGGATTCGATGTACACCGAGTTCAAGGAGCCGCTGTACTCGGCCCCGCCGCTGCTGATGCGCATGGTCGAAGCGGGGCTGCTCGGCAAGAAGTCCGGCGCGGGGTTCTACCAGTACAAAGCTGTGTAGCCGGCCTCCGCCTCGCTCCGGCGTCTCCGCGGGCCCGAAAGGCTCGCCGCGAGCACTCGGGACTCGGGCTGCGCCCATGCGCTTCGAGTGCTCGGCGGCGAGCCGGCTACCACGAACGTCGCTCGAAGGCTCACTGCGTGCCGGGCCGGGAGAGCGCGCGCGGTCGCGATTCGCTGACCCACAATTCCATCTCTTCGACTTTCTCGTCGACGCCGAGCGCGTCGGCATTCTGCTTCACCAGCCGTAAGCTGCAATCAGGTCGCGGGGACCGCAGCTCGGAGAGGAGTCCAGCTCATGGTCAATGTCACCGACGGCTTCGGATCCAGCATTCTCGGGTATCCGAGGATCGGGCCGCACCGTGAACTCAAGCGTGCCCTGGAGTCGTACTGGCACGGGAGCCTTTCGCGGGAGGATCTGCTGGCGGTAGGCCGCGAGATCCAGGAGTCGCAGTTCGGGGAGCTGGCCGCGGCCGGACTGACGCAGGTTCCGGGTAACACCTTCTCCTTCTATGACCACGTCTTGGACAACGCGCTGCTGTTCGGCGCGGTGCCCAAGCGGTTCCAGCCGTACCGAGAAGACTTGCACCCCTTGGACTTCTACTTCCTGATGGCCCGCGGGCGGCCGGATCTGCCGCCGCTCGAGCTGGTGCGCCTGTTCGGCACCAACTACCACTACCGCCAGCCCGAGCTCGATGCCGAGACCAAGTTCTCCCTGCATCCCGAGGCCCTGCTCGACGAATTCGACCGGGCGATGGAGCGCGGTATCGAACTGCGCCCGGTGGTGCTGGGGCCGCTGTCGCTGCTGCTGCTGTCCAAGGCCGGACACGTGCCGGGTAAGGCCGAGTTCGATCAGCTGAGTCTGCTGGACGAACTGCTGCCGGTGTACGAGGAGCTGTTCGAGATCCTCGCCAAGCGCGGATCGACCTGTGTGCAGCTGGACGAGCCGTGTTTCACCAGTGATCGCAGCCCGGCCGAGCTGGCCGCGTTCCTGCGGGCGTACCAGCGGCTGTCCACCGCGCCGCTGCGGCCGCGCATCCTGGTCACCGGTCAGTACGGTGACTTCGGTGAGGCGACCGCGATCCTGGCGCAGACCCAGGTGGAGGCGATCGGCCTGGATCTGGCCAGTCATCGAGTGCGGCCCGAGGAGCTGGCGAAGATTCCGGGGATCAGGCGCAAGCGGCTGTACGCGGGCGTGATCAGCGGGACCAATGTGTGGCGTGCGGATCGCCGCGTCACGCTCGACTACCTCAACGCGCTCGCGCAGGTGTGCCCGGATCTGGTGGTGTCCACCGGGACGACGCTGCTGCACGTGCCGTACGACCTGCTCGTCGAATACGATATCGACGGCCCGGTCGCGGATCGCCTCGCCTTCGCGAAACAGAAAGTGCTGGAAGTTGTTTCGCTGGCCAAGGCGCTCACCGAGGGCCCGTCCGAGAAGTGGCAGGGCCGACCGCGCGAAGTGCATTTCAAGCAGAAACACGCCGTGCGGCAACGGGTTTACGCGATCACGCCGGATATGCGGGAACGCGAGCCGTACGAGGTCCGCCGAGAGGCCCAGCGCGAGAGGCTGAATCTGCCGCTGGTGCCCTCGACGACGCTGGGTTCGTTCCCGCAGACCGATGCGATGCGCCAGGCGCGCTACGACCTCGGCGAGGGCAAACTGTCCTACGACGACTACCGCAAGCGGATCGAATCGGAGATCGAGGCGACCATCCGGTTGCAGGAGGACATCGGCCTGGACGTGCTGGTGCACGGTGAGCACGAGCGCAACGACATGATCCAGTACTTCGCCGAACTGCTCGACGGTTTCGCCACCACACATTTCGGCTGGGTGCAGGTCTACGGGTCGCGGTGTGTGCGTCCGCCGGTGCTGTACGGCGACGTCTCGCGGCCCGAGCCGATGTCGGTGGAATGGATCACCTATGCCCAGTCGCTCACCGACAAACCGGTGAAAGGCATTGTGACAGGCCCGGTTACGATGGTGGCGCGCTCGTTCGTGCGGCAGGACCAGCCGCTCTACGAGACCGCCGACCAAGTGGCCCTTGCCATTCGGGACGAGCTGGCCGATCTGGAGAAGGCCGGGGTGTCGATCATCCAGGTCGACGAGCCGTCCATCCGGGAGCTGTTGCCGCTGCGTGCGGGCAAGCAGAGCCGGGAGTACCTGCGCTGGGCGGTGAACGCCTTCCGCCTGGCCACCTCGGGTGTGAGTGCGCGGACCCAGATCCACACGCATATCGCCTATTCCGGCCGCGCCGAGATCGTCCAGGCCATCGAGGAGCTCGACGCGGACGTCACGGCCATCGTCGCCACCCGTTCGATCGAATGGGTGCTCAAGGCGCTGGCCGGTGACACCGAGGAGGGGCACGGCCTCTCGCACGGTGTGGGACCGGGCGTCTACGAGAGCCGTTCGGCCCGCATCCCGGACATCGACGAACTGGACGAACTCCTCACCGCCGCGGCCCGGGCCGTCACCCCCGAACGCCTCTGGGCCAATCCCGACGGCGGTCTCAAGACCCGGCACGGCTGGCAACTCGAGCCCGCCCTGCGCAATATGGTCGCCGCCGCCCGCCGTGTCCGCCGCCGCGCGGAAGCCGAGGGCTGAGCGTCGCCGACGGGCGCCGTGACGTCGCTATCGAAGAACATCGGCCGAGCGAGGCCGAAGAGGTGCCGGGCTACTTTGCTGAGGGTGCGCTACAAGCCCGAACATCGCTGTGTGCGTGGCCCGTCGGCGGTGCGGCCCGAGTTTCGCTCGCCCGTCCGGTCGGGTTAGCTGTGTGCGAAGTACCGGTTTCGGATCAGGAGATCGCATGGGAATATTCGACAAGTTCAAGGATGTCGCCGAGAAGGCCGTGGATGCGGCCGGACAGCACGCCGACAAGCTCGATCCGCTGATCGACAAGGCCGGTGACGCCGTAGACGAGAAGACCGGCGGCAAATTCTCCGGACAGGTCGACGCGGTTCAGGAGGCGGCCAAGAAGGCACTTCGCGAAAAATCCGGAGAATAACGTTCGGACCTGGGCCGTGGGCGATGCGAGACGGCTCCCCACGGCCGTTTCCCGGGGCGCCTG
The DNA here is from genome assembly GCF_059510335.1 of Nocardia sp. PLKS1-43. Lineage (NCBI taxonomy): Bacteria > Bacillati > Actinomycetota > Actinomycetes > Mycobacteriales > Nocardiaceae > Nocardia > Nocardia sp. PLKS1-43. Next base: position 47,103 of record NZ_JCAJZQ010000011.1, read on the forward strand.
GATGGCGGTTCCGGCATCCGGCTCTATGATCTGACGGGTGCCCCGTGACTTCCATTTGCCGCGAGGGAGATGGCGGATGCGATCATCCGCACTTCTCCTGGCCGTTCTGGCTCTGTGTGCGACGGTCGGATTCGGTGGAACCGCCGCGGATGCGGCCCCCGTCCTCGACGGCAGCGTGCCGCCCCCGGGTGCGAACGATTGGCGCTGCAAACCTCCGGCGGCACATCCGGATCCGGTCGTACTCGTGCACGGCACCTGGGGCAATCAGGACGCCTGGAACAAGCTGGCTCCGGCGTTGAAAGCCCAGGGGTACTGCGTGTACACGCTCAACTACGGCCATGACACCACGAGTCTGCTGGGCAGGATGCCGGGCATCTACGGCACCGGCGATATCGGCAGATCGGCTGTGGAGCTGGCGGACTTCATCGGAAAGGTCCGTGCCGCGACGTCTTCGGCGCACGTGGATCTGGTGGCGCATTCCCAGGGCGGGGTGGTGGCGCGACAGTATCTGCGGTTCGAGGGCGGCGCCGACCCGGCCGACCCGCGGCGCAACGTGGTGCGCAAGCTGGTGACCTTGGGCGCCACCAACCACGGTTCGGACTCGGTGCTGCTGGGCTATCCGCTGGACACCGCCAGCGCGGCGAGCCCGGTGGCGGGTACGGTGACGAATGTGCTCGGGGTTTCCGCGGTCCAGCAGATCACCGGCAGCAAGTTCCTGGCCCGGCTGAATGCCGGGGGCGATACCGAGCCCGGCGTCGATTACACCGTCATCGCGACTCGAATGGACGATACGACGACGCCGCCGGAATCCACATTTCTGCGCGCCGGCCCGCGAGCGGTGGTCGACAATGTCTGGGTGCAGGCGGTCTGCGCCGGGGCGAATGTCACACATGTCGGATTTCCGCGTTCGCCCATTGCTATCGGGCTCGTCCTGCGGGCGTTGGATCCGTCCTATTCGGGCCAGGTCTGCGGTCGCTGATATTCCGGCGGTATTTCTCTGGTGACCGCGAATTTCCGTCCGGACCGGAAATATCGGAAAACGGGCCCGAGTAACCGGTACGCGGGCCCGTCGATTTCGCTCGATCGTCGATCAGTGGATCACGGGCGACCGGTGGCCGCGGCCTTGACCGCATCCAGGAACTGCTGGCCGCCCATGGCGTAACCGCCCGCGACGGCGCCGACCGCGATACCGATGGGGCCGGTGATGAGGCTGAAGATACCGAAGCCGAGCAGGCTCCCCAGGAAGCCGCCGAGGGCGCCGCCGATGATCACGCCAGCGAGGTTCTTCTGCACCTGGGCCCACAGGTTGCTCATCGCGTTGATGTCCTTGACCTGGCCGATCTCCCGCGGAGCGACCTGCGGTGTCAGCGTCAGGGTGTGCCCGTCGGCGCTGATCCGCTGGGCGACGGTGACGACGTGACCGCCCAGATTCGCGTGCAGCCCGACCTGATCGAGCGTGGCGCCGGTATCGGATTTCAGAGCGACCGTGGAGCCGTCCGCGGCGGCCACGAAACGGCCGGCGTCGACCGTCGCGGTGATTGTCTTGCCGACCGGCGAAACCGAGGTCCGGTAGTGAATTCCGTGATCCACACCGGAAGTCGCATCGTTGTGCACGGCCGCGGGCGCCGGTGCGGCATATGCGGTACCGGCGGTGATGCCGACGGCGCTGATCGCCATGAGAACGATGCCGGTGAACTTGCCGAATTTCATGTTGATTTCCCTCCCTGACACAGCGATCCCCCACGGATTCCCCAAGTCTCGGCTCCCCCATGCGAATCGCCGGTCAGCTGCTGTGTGCGAATCGAACGCACTAATTAGTAGTGGAGGATTCGAGTGGACGCAAACGTAGTGATAAGCGTCACATCGTAATTGATGTGCTGCGTCACGCAGGATAATCGTGCGTGTGCCGTGCTGATAGCCGCGAAATAGCGAAAAGGGTGGGAAACGGCCGAATGCCGCACCGCGGCATTCGGCCGGACCGGACGTCAGATGGTGGCGGTGTCGATCACGAAGCGATAGCGGACATCGCTGCTGAGCACCCGCTCGTAAGCTGCATCGATACCGTCGGCGGAAATGACCTCGATATCCGCGCCGATCCCGTGTTCGGCGCAGAAATTCAGCATCTCCTGGGTCTGGGCGATGCCGCCGATCATCGAACCGGCCAGCGAGCGCCGGAAATTCGCCAGGGTGAACGGCTGCACCGAGAGCGGTTTGTCGGGAAGGCCGAGAATCACCAGCGTGCCGTCGAGATTCAGTAGTCGCATGTAGTTGTCGATCGGCAGATTCGCCGACACGGTGTTGATGATCAGGTCGAAACGTCCGCGCAGGTCCTTGAAGGTTTTCTCGGCCGCGGTCGAGTGGTGGTGCCGCGCGCCGAAACGGCGGCTGTCCTCCTGTTTGCTCAGTGATTGACTGAGCACCGTGACCTCGGCCCCGAGAGCCGCGGCGATTTTCACCCCGACATGTCCTAGTCCGCCCATGCCGATGATGGCTACCTGTTTGCCGGGTCCGGCATTCCAGTGCCGCAGCGGTGAGTAGAGCGTGATGCCCGCGCACAGCAGCGGCGCGGCCACGTCGAGTTCGATACCCTCCGGGATGGCCAGCACGAAATTCTCGGTCACCACGATCTGGGTCGAGTAGCCGCCGTAGGTGGTGCCGCCGGGCTGGAACTCCTCGGAGACGCCGGAGTTGTACGTCATCGTGCCGCCACCGGTGCAGTACTGCTCCTCGCCGGCCAGGCACGATGCGCACTTGCCGCAGGAGTCGACCATGCAGCCGACGCCGACGCGGTCGCCGACCGCGTGCTTGGTCACCGCGGAGCCGACCGCCGCGACGATGCCCGCGATCTCGTGCCCGGGCACGCAGGGGTACCGGGTGCGATGCCATTCGTTGCGTGCGGTGTGGATGTCCGAGTGGCAGATGCCCGCGTACTTGATGTCGATGAGCACATCGTGCGGGCCGAGTTCACGCCGTTCGATCGAGGTCTTCTCGAACCGGCCGTCGGGAGTGGAGAGGGAGTATGCCGCAGCAGTGGTCATGAATGTATGCCTACTCTCGCATTCTTAGCTTTGCAAAACGTCGGCGAACTCGCCGGTAGCGGGTGCACCCGGGGCAGCGTCGCATGTCACATGCTGGACCGATGGCGATCCTGGTGGCATTGGTGTCGATGTGCTCGACGCTGATCGGCGGCCTCGTCGCGGTGCGGATCGGGGACCGCAGACATGCCGTCCTGGGCCTTGCGGCGGGAGTGATGCTGGGCGTGGTGCCGTTCGACCTGCTGCCCGAGGCGCTCGAGCAGGCCCCGCAATCCGTGGCCGGGGTGCCGATCGCACTGGTGGCCGCGGTGGTGGGTTTCCTGACCATCCACATCATCGAGCGCGCGGTGGCCGTGCACACCGGACACGAATACGAATTCGGTGCGCACACACACGGTTTCGAATCGGTGGGCCTGCTCGCGGCCGGCGGGCTGATCTTCCACAGCACCCTGGACGGCCTCGGCATCGGGCTGAGTTACCAGGCGGGCGCCGGGGTGGGCACTGCGGTGGCGATCGCGGTGATCTGCCACGATTTCGCGGACGGATTCAACACCTTCACCATCACCACGCTCTACGGCAACGCCCGCCGCCGCGCCCTGCTGCTCCTGGCCGCCGACGCGATAGCCCCCGTGCTCGGCGCGACGATCGGCTCACTGATTCGCGTCCCGCCCGAGGCGATCGGACTGTATCTCGGGTACTTCGCCGGATTCCTGCTCTACCTGGCGACCGCCGATATCCTGCCCGAGGCCCACGCCGGACATCCGTCCCGGCTGACCCTGCTGTGCACCCTCGCGGGCACCGCATTCATGTTCGGCGTCGCCGTGCTCAACAACCACTGACTCGTCAACCGTTCCGCCGCATCCGCCGCCGAGCCGCCGGTCGGGATCGAATTCTCCACGGACACCTCGGAAGTGGCGCGAAGGCCAAATATAATTGCACGATCGCCGACGCCTGACCAGGCGCGCACGAGGCGGGAGTGCCCATGTCCGACGAGCGGCCGCATGACGATGACGTGGCGAACCGAGCCGCCCCCGGGCAGGTCGGCAAGGTCGGCCGCACCGCGGCGGGCGTGCTGGTCGTGCTGCTCGCGGTGGTTGTCGCCCTCGGCCTGCAGGGCGGGCTGCCGCGTTGGGTGAGCGGGTCCCAGGCCACCGAGACCACCGCCGTCCCGACGTCGACTCCGCGGATGGATCCGGTCGCGATCGCCCGGGCGGTGGAACCGGAACTGGTGAACGTCAACGTCTCGATCGAGCCGACCGGCATGGGCGCGGCTGGTTCGGGCATCGTGCTGTCCGCCGACGGCCAGGTGCTGACCAGCCATCACGTGGTCAAGGGCGCCGAGGTCATCACCGTCGCCGATGTGGGCACGGGTGCGCAGTTTCCGGCGACCGTGCTGGGCTACGACAGCACCGCCGATATCGCGTTGCTGTCGCTGGAGGGGGCCGCGGGTCTGCCGAGCGTTCGCCTGGGCGCCTCGTCCACGCTGCGGCTCGGTGATCAGATCATGGCCATCGGCAATGCCGGTGGCACCGGACGTCCCACCGCGGAACCCGGCACCGTGACCTCGCTGAACACATCGATCGTCGCGCGCGACGCCGCCGATCTGAGTCGCAAGGCCCTGACCGGAATGCTCGAAGTGAACGCGCCGGTGGCCTCCGGCCAGTCCGGCGGCGCGGTGGTGGATCGCAACGGCGCGGTCGTCGGGGTGGTGACCGCGGCGTCGGGGGAGTTGGCCAAGACGGACGGCCGGGCGACCGGCTACGCGGTGCCGATCGATCGAGCGATGGCGATCGTGCGGCAGATCCGTTCCGGAACGCCGACCGATACCGTGCACATCGGCCCCACCGCGACCTTGGGCGTGCTGACCTCGGACGCGTCCACCGGCGGGGCCCGGGTGGACGTTAGTATCTACGGACTGCCCGCCTATTCCGCCGGACTCACCGCGGGCGAGGTGATCACCGCCGTGGACGGACATCCCGTCTCCTCGGCGAAAACCTTGAAATACGTGCTCAACGTCCGGAAACCGGCCGATACGGTACGGCTGGACCTGACCGAACCGGACGGCTCGCGGCGGGAGGTCGCCGTCGTCCTGGTCTCGGGACCGCCCAACTGAGTGCGGTTCGAGGCCGGGGACGGCGAACTCTCACACCAGTGACATCCAATAGCTCTGGAACCGAAGGAAAATCATCACCAGCACGATCGCGTAGAACACGATCACGAAGGTCCAGCGCCACTCCACCAGGATTCGCAGCGCCCCCTTCGCGTTACCCCAGATCTGGCTGGTGACCGCGGCCAGCAGGATCGGCGTGAACGCCCACACCACCATGCAGTACGGGCACAGCGCGCCGATCCGGTACAGGGTGTGGAAGATCAGCCAGCAGATGAACACGATGCCGGCCAGGAGCCCGAGCCACAGCCCGCCCCAGAACCACCGCGGCAGCGCCGCGCCGGCGATCGCGAGGACGGCCATGGTCACCGCGACCGAGAAACCCACCACGCCGATGATCGGATTCGGGAATCCGAAGACGTGTGCTTCCTTGGACGCCATCACCGAACCACACGCGATGATCGGGTTGATGTTGCAGGAGGGCACGTAGGCCGGGTTCATCAGCAGTTTGAAATCGTCGACCGTCAGCACGATCGAGGAGATCCAGCCCGCGAGGCTGCCGATGAGCAGCAGCCACGCGGTGCGAGGTGGTACCGAAATCACTTGAGCGCGGCCTCGATCGGAGCCTTCATCCCGCCGGGGGCGAACAGCGCGTCCTGGGTCTGCACCTTCTTGTCGTTCACGAAGACGGTCGGCGTGCCGTTGATGCCGGTGCCGAACACGTCCTGTGTGGACTTCTGCACGTAGGCGTCGAATTTGTCGTCGGTGATGCACTTGGCCACCGCCGGATCGGTGATTCCGGTCGCCGTGGCGATCTGGATGATTTTGCTGTCCGGCAGGCCGCCCGCGCCCTCCTCGGGCTGCTGCTGGTACATCGCGCTGAGCCAGGCCTGGAACTTGGACGGATCGGCGTCCGCGACGCAGTAGGCGGCGTTGGCGCCGCGCGAGGAGTAGCGCGAGCCGCCCGAATTCTGGTCCAGGAACGAGATGACGTTGTATTCGACGGCGATATTGCCGTTGTTCACCTCATCGCTGAGGGTCTGGCCGTTGGCCGCCTCGAACTGCTTGCACACCGGGCACTGCAGGTCGGCCACGACGCGCACGGTGGCCTTGGCGCCGGGCTTGCCGATGCGGATCGCGCCCTTGTCGGTGATCGAGCCGGTCAGGCCGCCGGGTGCGGCAGGTGCGGTCACCGCCGGACGGTTGGCGGCATCGCGCTTCACATTGTTCGAATGCTTGATCGCGATGCTGATCGCGATCGCGGCGATGAGCGCGAGCAGGACGACCACGACGGCCACCTGAATCAGGATCGTGCGGGTGCGGTCGCCGCCTTTCACCGCGGCGAGTGAGTTCTTACCACGCGGATTCTTGCTCACCTCGGAGTTCACCACGCCTTTCCTGTATCGGTCTCCACAGCCGTGCCGCCCCGATGGTACGGGCAGCCGACCGCCACGGGGTGTCCGGACCACATGATTGCGGGTGAACCTGAGAGCAGCCCGAGATTTACCCGCCGAGGTGTGTGAACTCTCGGTGACCCGAGGTCGGTATCCGGTGCCGAATTCAGAGCCCGGCCAGGCGGCGGCGTTGCTCCTCGATGTCGAATTGCGCGGGTGGCCAGTCCAGATCCAGTTTTTCGAGGGCATCGATGAGCAGTTCGGTGACGGCGAGCCGGGAGTACCACTTGCGGTCGGAGGGGATCACGTACCAGGGCGCGTAATCGGTGCAGGTGCGGTCCAGCATGTCCTGATACGCCTTCTGATAAGCGGGCCACCGGGCGCGCTCGTCGATATCGGCCGGATCGAACTTCCAGTGCTTGTCCCGGCGGTCGAGCCGCTGAGTGAGGCGTTTGCGCTGCTCGTCCAGGGAGACGAACATCGCCACCTTGACGATCGTGGTTCCGGCGTCGGCGATGGAGCGCTCGAATCGGTTGATCTCGTCGTAGCGCTTGCCCCATACGTCCGGCGGTACCAGTTCGTGCACCCGCACCACCAGTACGTCCTCGTAGTGCGATCGGTCGAACACGCCGATCTGCCCGCCGCGCGGCAGCCGTTGGCGGATTCGCCACAGATAGTGGTGCCGCCGTTCCTGATCGGTCGGCACGCCGAAGGCGGCGTGATCCACGCCCTGCGGATCGACCGAACCGATCACATGCCGCATGATGCCGCCCTTGCCCGCGGTATCCATCCCCTGCAGCACCAGCAGGATATTGCGCGCATCTCCGGAACGTCCGTTGGCGTAGAGCTTTTCCTGCAGTCCCGACAGCACCGTGCGGCGCTGTTCGAGCAGCAGTTCACCGGATTTCTTGTCACCGCGGAACCCGGGCGTGGCATCGGTGTCGATATCGGCGACCCGCACCCCGCGCGCATGCAGTGCCTCGGTGGCCGGAACGGACCAGGTGGATTCGGGCATGTCTGCAGTATGGCCGAGTCGTGTCGAATCGCGGGTCAGTGCAGACCGGCAAGCTGGCGTATCTGTGCGGCGAACGCGTCGTCGTCGACAGGGGTGAGGGTCAGCTGGTCGGCGGTGGTGAGCAGATAGCGGCCGTCTCCGGCGACGTCGAGCCAGGTGCGGTGCCGGGTCGGCGGCGGGGCCGAATTGTGCGGGGCGGCGGTCACCGTGACGATGCCGCGCGAATCGACCGGTGCGCGCAGGGCGCGCTGGAACCGGGCCGGACCGGCCGGAATGGGATGGCGGCCGCTCACCAGCACCGCCTGCTGCGCCTCGCGCATCGCCTCGGTGCGTCCGGCGGGGGCCGAACCGATCACCTCGACCAGATGATCGCCGATCGCCTGTGCGGGACACAGCATCACCACGATCGACTCCCCCCGCGCGATCAGGATCGCGGCATGCGTCAACGTGACGGCGGCGCAGGCCAGAATCCGTTCGGGCGCGGCGCCGGGCACCGAGCGTTCCCCGGAGACGGTGAGCGTGGTGGTGTCGGTGCGCGCGCACAGCAGCAGCGCGGCGGCCAGATCGGCATCGGTGTTGCGGGCGTACTGCTGCCGCAGACCGGGTGCGGGGTCGACCGGTATGGCCGCGTTGACCGGGTAGGGCCGGAAATCCAGGCCGGTTTCGCTGGTCCAGACGTGTGCGAACTCGCCCGGGGTGAGAATCCACCGCACTAGGCGCGGCTTTCGCGCGAACGAGTGTGGGATCGGGTGAGAGTGATGTCTGCCTCCGCGGTGCTCCGGCGGGTCCACCGCGACACTACCGGACTCCGCACCTCCCGCGGGGGTCTCGCTCGTGTGATCCGCGGCATTGCCGATCCCGCTGGCGTGGAATACTTTTCATGCCGGACGGCCGGCGTCGAGATATTGCAGCAGGCCGTGCACCCGGTGTCGCACGTCGATCAGCCCGGCCTCGGCGAACAGCTTGGGGAACTCGTCGCCGGGGAAGAACCGCAATCCGATGGTCCCGAAGATCGCCGTGACCGCCCGGCCGAACCAGTTCTCGTAGCGATGGCTGGTACTGATCGCGATCCGCCCGCCCGGGGCCAGCACCCGGATCATCTCCCGCGCCGCGGCCAGCGGATCGGGGATCAGGTACAGCGCACCGAAACAGCACACCGCGTCGAAACTGCCGTCGGGGAACGGGAGTCGCTGTGCATCGCCGCGTACATAACTCACCTCCGGGCCGGCGTTGTCGGCACGAGCCTGCCGCAGCATCGCCACCGACGTGTCGATGCCGACGGCATGGCCGCCGACGGCCAGGTGCGCGCTCAGATGGTGAGTGAAATTGCCTGGCCCGCAAGCGATATCGAGTACGGTACGGGCTCGGTCCAGCTGCAGTGTGCGGACGGCGTCGGCGCGGTCGGCCCGCATGGTCCGGCCGGAGACGAGGAAGAAACTCGTCGGGCGCCAGACTCTTTCGTAGACGAGCGCGAAGACGGGATGGTTCATCAGGCGCCGAGCGAGGTTCAACGAGGTAACTCTTTCCGAATCCGGTAGTGCGAAAGCTGTTGGTGCGAAAGCGAGTTGCGCGAGGTCAGGCGGGCGCGACCTCGATCGTGATGTCCGCGGCCCGCAGCCGGTCGGTGAGCGGATCGCCCATGGCCGAAGCGGGGGTCAGCACGCCGGCGAGTTCGGGCAGTTCGTCGAAGGCCAGGCACAAGCCGGCTTCGCCGAGCATCACCGCGGTCGCCTGATAGCCCGGATCGCCCTGTCCGGCGAAGGTGCACACGTATTTCGCGCCGGAGGTGGTGTGCGCGAACGTTTTCATGGTGAACCAGCCGCTGTTGCGGGCTTTCTCGTCCGGCCCGGTGCCCGGCGCGGGCAGCAGGCGGTCCAGCAGCCGACGGCCCAGCGGAATGCGCGACAGCAGCGCACCGGCCACCATCGTGACGGCCACGCCGCCGGAGATGCCCGCCGCCAGCAGCGGGGACAGCGCTGAGCTGCCCGCGCTCATCACCTCGCGGTACCGGAAGTTCTTGCCGTACACCCAACCCAGCAGGCCGTTGGTGCGACGCACGATCTTGGTGTTGTGACTGGCCATGACGAAGGTCGCGACCCAGCCGCGCAGACTCGGATCGATCGCCGAGGCGCGCTGCAGCGCCTGATCGGTCTGCCGGCCCACATCCGGTTCCCTCGCCTTGTCCGGGCTGAGTGAATACGGGTGGGACAGAATGGATCCCCGGGAGGGGTCCTGGACGATCTCCTCCATCATGGCCCGTCCGGAATCGATCGTGCCGCCGCTCGCGCCGCCCTTGAGCCAGGCGACCAGCGTGGTGTCGGTGAGCTCGCCGGCGTTGTCCTCGACGCTGCGCCGGTACAGCCGGTACACGCTCAGATCCGACGGAATCGAGTCGTAGCCACAGGAATTCACGATCTTCGCGCCCGTCTCCGCGGCGGTGTCGTGGAATTGGTCGATGCAGTCGCGAATGAACAGCGGCTCACCGGTCAGATCGGCGTAGTGGGTGCCCGCCGCGGCGCACGCGCGCACCAGCCCCTTGCCGTAGCGCAGATACGGGCCGACGGTGGTGACCACGACCCTGGTCCGGGCGGCGAGTGCGTCCAGCGCGTCTTCGTCGGTCGAATCCGCCACCAGCAGTTGCCAATTCGCGGCGACCGGGCCTAGTTCCGCACGCGTGGCGGCCAATTTCTCCGCCGAACGCCCGGCCAGTGCGATGCGCGCGCCCGCGGGGGCCGCCTCGGTCAGGTACCGCGCGGTCAGTGCGCCGACGAAACCCGTCGCGCCGTACAGGACGAGGTCGAATTCCCGGTCGGCGTCGTTCTCGGTGTTCTCCGGGGTCATGGACATTCCCATCTGATGAGGCGAATCATGCCTTGCCGTGCCGTTTTCCGGACTTCGGCACGGATACCTTCGGGTTCGGCGCGGGTGCGGGCCGCTGGGCCAGCCAGGCCTGATGGGCTTTGCCCAACTCGGTGACCGGTGCGTCGCCGTAGATCCACTCCCGTGCGATCCGATGCCAGTTGTTCGTGGCCCGCAACTGACCCAGCACCCCGAACGTCATGAAATCCGCGCGCCGGGAGAACAGGTGTTCCGGGGGCAGGGTCTGCTGCTTCATCCCGGCGTGCTCGGTGGCGCGCGGGTCGATCGCCAGCACGGCCGCACCGCTGGCCAGTTCGGGGGTGATGGTCAGATCCTCGTCCAGCAGTGCCCACTCGATCGCGGACAGGCAGTACTCCAGACATTCCTCGGCCGTCACCTCCTCGGGCGAATCGATGATGCCGTGATCGATCATCAGCGTACGCAGATCCTCCGCTCGGTCCTCGGCGGCGGCCCGGATGCAGGTCAGCTCGAACTGCACGTCCTGCGGACGCATCCGGTTGTAGAGCCCGAAGTCCAGGAAGGCCACCCGCCCGTCCGCGCCGAGCAGGATATTGCCCGGATGGGGGTCGCCGCAGAATTCGCCGAAGGTGTAAAGCGAACCCACGTAGAAGCGGTAGATGATCTCGCCGACCCGGTCGCGTTCGGCCGCGGGCAGTTCCCGGATCTCCTCGAATCCGCGGCCGGGGAAGAACTCGCTCACCAGCACGTGGGTGCTGGACAGCTCCGGCATGCTGGCCGGGATCGCGATGAACGGGTGGTCGGCGTAGAGCTCGGCGATCTGACGCTGGGTGGCCGCCTCGGTGGTGTAGTCGAGTTCGCTCTCCAGGTGCAATCGCAATTCGTCCAGCACGGCCGGGGTCACCCACGGCATCGCCGAGGCCAGGATGCGCCGGAACATGGCCAGATTCTTCAGGTCCGCGCGCACGGCGGCGTCGATGCCCGGATACTGCACCTTCACCGCGACCTCGCGCCCGTCGTGCAGGCGAGCGCGATACACCTGGCCGATGGAGGCCGCGGCGATCGGCTCGGGTTCGAATTCGGCGAACAGTTCGTTCAGCGGGCGGCCGTAATCGCTCTCGATGAGTTCGCGCATCGTCTCGAAGGAGACCTTGGGCGCGCTGTCGCGCAGCACCGCGAGCCGATGCTGGAACCGTTCCCGGTGCTGGGTCGGCACGACGTCCATGTCCAGGACCGACAGGATCTGACCGAGCTTCATTGCGACACCCTTCATGGTGCCCAGCACGATGACGAGCTGCTCGGTCGCGCGGATCGTGGACTCCTCGGCCATACGGGCGCGCACCTCTTCGGAGCGGCCGCGCATCGAACGCCGAGTCTTCTGCGCGCGCAACACATTTCCGGCGACAGCGACACCGAGCTTGGTTCCCCGCGCGATCCTGGAGGTGGGGATCTCCTTGCCGCGCTTGCGGGCCTTGGCCCCCTTCGCTTCGGAAGAATCCACATCGTCCGCGGCCACCACGGTCTCCACCTGCTCCTCGGGTTCACCGGCTGAATTACCCATGTGCTCGTCCGCCTCTCCGCGACGTCGGCGTGCCGTGGGGTGCGGCGAGATTCGTGTTCCGGGCCGACGGCCGGGTTGCCGCTCGAGTTTCGGGCGTTCCCGGTGAGTTATCCATGTGCTTGCCCGCCTCTTCGCGACGTCGGCGTGCCGTGGGGTGTCGCGAGATTCGCGTTTCGGGCCGACATCCGGGTGCCCGCTCGAGTTTCGGGCGTTCCCCAGGAGTTACCCATGTTCTCCCTGTTGCTGCACGTCTTTTTACACCGGTCGTGGGGTGCGCGGCTGGTTTGCTGCCGGGCTGGCGGCACCCGGAGGTCCGGGTCTCGGAATGCTCGCAGCTCACCTTCGGCAGTCGGTGGGCTGATGGCGCGGCCTCCCGACATCAGATTTGCCGATGTCGGGGGCTGGGTCAAGCGTCGCCGGGTTCGGGCAGGCTGTGCGGGGCGGAGTTGAAGCGTTCCGGGGAGCCGCCCGCGCGGACCATGCCCTCGATCGCGCTCCACGCCATCATGGTCATGTGGTCGAGCATGGTGTCCGCCGACATGCCGCGATTGCCGATCCACCAGTCCGTCGCCAGTTGGACGCCGCCGACCAGGACGTAGGAGTACAGCTCGATGCCCTCGGTCTCGATGTGGCGGCCGAATGCCTTGTCGCGCAGGACCGCGGCGACGATATCGGCGAAGAGCTTCTCGAAGTCCGCCAGCGTGGATTTGTCGGTGGAGGAGCCGTAACCCATGATGAACCGGTACACGTCGGTATCGGCGTCGACGGTGTGCACGTACGCGGCCAGGGTGTTGCGGACCAGCTGATACTCGTCCAGATCGTCGCTGATCGCGTCGTAGATGCGCGGCATCAGCGTGGTCTCGATGAACCGCTCCATGGTGGCGCGGGTCAGATCGTTCTTGTCCGAAAAGTACCGATACAGAACGGTTTTGGACACGCCGATCTCGCCCGCGATCTCGTCCATGCCGACATCGCCACCCCGCTTGCGAATCGCTGCCAGGGTGCCGTCGACCAATTCCTCGCGCCGGTCGATCTTGTGCTGATGCCAGCGCCGCTTGCGACCGTCCACCCGGACCGTACGCGCCGGGCTGGTTTTGGGGGCGGCTTCGGTGGACAGGGTGACTCCTCGTGTCGGGTACGGGGCCACTCCAGCTTAGGTCCTTCCGATCGGCGATGTTCCGAGTTCGTGGAGGCCACTTCGAGCGGGTATCGAACGCAGCCCGAACCGTACGAGTCGGAACAGCGGATCAGAATGGAAATATGGAGCAATCTCCCGGCAGTGCCTCACGCGGGGCCGATGCAGTGTCGACGGGCCCGGATCCGGTGCGGACAGGCGTTACCGGCACGACGCTCGCTATGCCCGAATCGCCCGTTCCGAACGGTTCGGACGGCCGACCCGGACCGTCCCGGGGAGTGGGAAATACCACAGGTGGGCCGGTCCGGCGGGACCCGCCCGGCTCCTTCGCCGAGCTGATGGACGATTCGGGTAAACGTCGCGATCTGCGCCGGATGAAGTTCGTCGCCACGGCCTTCCTGGCCGCCGCGACGATCATCTATCTGGTGTGCTGCTGGATCGCCTCGCGCGGTGCGGGCGGCAACTGGGTGGGGTACGTGCGCGCGGCCTCGGAAGCGGGCATGGTCGGCGCGCTCGCGGACTGGTTCGCGGTGACCGCGCTGTTCCGGCATCCGCTCGGGCTGCCCATTCCGCACACCGCGATCATCCGGAAGAAGAAGGATCAGCTCGGCGAGAGCCTCGGCAATTTCGTGCGGACGAATTTCCTGTCCCCGGAAACCGTTGTGGCCAAGGTGGATTCGGCGCAGATCTCACTGCGGGTGGGGCGTTGGATGGCCGATCCGGTGCACGCGGCGCGGGTGTCGGAGGAATCGTCCACGATTCTGCGCGCGGTGATCGACGCGCTGCGCGACGAGGACGTCGAGCAGATCATCGACCAAACCATCGTCAAACGCATCGCCGAACCGCTGTGGGGTCCGCCGATCGGCCGGGTGCTGACCGAGTTGCTGTCCGAGAACCGGCAGGCCCCGCTGCTGGACCTGCTGGCCGAGCGCGCGCATCAGTGGGCGCTGAACAGTCAGGAGACCCTCGACCGGATCGTGACCACCGAGGCGCCGTCCTGGGCCCCGAAATTCGTCAATGTGATGCTGGCCGAACGGGTTTACCGGGAATTGGTCGAGTTCACCTGGAAGATCCGCTCGCAGCCGGATCACGAGGTGCGGCTGGCGGCCAATCGCTTCCTCGAGCAGTTCGCCGACGATCTGCAACACGACGAGGCGATGATCGCCAAGGCCGAACGGATCAAGGCCGAGATCATGGGCCGCGAGGAGATCACCGGGATGGCTCGCGCGACGTGGCGCGCGGCCAAGCGGCTGGTGCTGGAGTCGGCCGACGATCCGAACAGCACGTTGCGGCGCAAGATCACCGAGAACGTGCAGCAGCTCGGGCAGCGGCTGGTCCGCGAGACCGAGATGCGCGAGAAGGTGGACGGCTGGCTCGAGCGCGGTGTGCGCTATCTGGTGGCCAACTACGGGTCCGAGATCGCGACGTTGATCAGCGATACCGTGGCCCGGTGGGACGCCGACGAGGCGAGTCGCAAGATCGAATTGCAGGCCGGGCGCGATCTGCAGTTCATCCGGATCAACGGCACGGTGGTCGGCTCGCTCGCCGGGCTGGTGATCTACGCCGCCTCGCATCTGCTGTTCCCCGGCTGGTCGGGGTAGTTCCGACACGCTCGAAAGAAGTGCTAACAGGGTGCTTGCAAGAGCTAGCACCCTGCCCTAGAATTGATCGCACAACCGCCGGAAGGTGAGTGATGGCACAGGATCCCGAGGGTCCCGAGCAGAACGTCGAGCAATCCGCGCAACCATCCGCGGATCTCGGCGAGAAGGTGGCCCGCGTAGCCAACGCGGCGCACGACATCGGGAGCTTCATCCGGTCGCAGCGAGAGGCCGCGCAGGTCTCGCTGCGACAGCTCGCACAGCTGGCGGGGGTGAGCAATCCGTATCTCAGTCAGATCGAGCGTGGACTGCGAAACCCGTCCGCCGAGGTACTCGCGCAGATCGCCAAGGGTCTGCGGGTGTCCTCGGAGGTCTTGTACATACGGGCCGGCTACCTCGAGCAGAGGCCGCACAGCCCGGTCCGGGACGCGCTGCTGGCCGATTCGGTGATCACCGAACGGCAGAAGCAGGTGCTGCTGGACATCTACGAATCGTTCCGCCGTGAGAATGCGGGGAACGAATTCGCAGGGGACGCAACGGAATCCGAAGGGGGCGTTCCCGGGGGGACCAGGGACAACGCCGTTCCGAGCACTACCACCGACGTTCCGCCACGCCAGGAGAACGAACCATGACCGAAGCAACACTCACCGTGACCAAACCGCTCTACGCGACCGTCGGCGCCGGGGATGCCCTCTACGCCGCCGTCAACGACCTGGTGGGCAAGGTGCGCGAGCGCGCCGCCACCGTCGATGTCACCGGCCGCGTGGACGAGGCCCGCGAGCGCATCGCGAACCTGCCCGCCGACGCGCAGGAGCAGTTCGAGACGCTGCGTCAGCGGCTCAGCGGCCTGCCCAACGAGCTCCCCGAGGATCTGGCCGATCTGCGTGACCGGCTCAGCCCCGAGGAACTGCGCAAGGTCGCCGACCAGTACTACCGCCAGCTGGTGGATCTGTACCAGGATCTGGCCTCGCGCGGCGAGGAGACCGTCGACCGGCTGCGCGCCAACCCGGCCTTCGAGGAGCGTTTCGAGAAGGTCGAGGGCATCTACACCGACGTCGTCACCCGTGCCGAGGACGTCATCGGCAAGGTGTCCGACCAGGCCCGCGGCCTGCTGGGCACCGTCGAGGAGCGGGTCGAGTCCGAGCCGGTCGTCGACGCCGAGGTCGTTCAGGTGACGCACGAGCCCGCCCCGGCCGAGGAGGCGCCGCTCGACGACGTCCAGGCCAAGAAGGCCGCGGCCAAGAAGGCTCCGGCCAAGAAGGCGCCCGCGAAGAAGGCCACCACCACGGCCAAGCAGTAATCTCGGCTCCTGGTTCGAGAGCACGCCCCCGCGCACCATCCGGCTGCGCGGGGGCGTTTCTCCTATCATTGGGGTGTGTACTCCCTGATCGGCATGACCATGTTGGTGATTCAGATCGCCGCACTGGGTGCCTGCCTGTTCGCGTTGGTCCACGCCATCCGTCAGCGTCGTGACGCGTTCACGGCGGTCGACAAACTCACCAAGCCGATCTGGATCTCGATTCTGGCCGTCGCCACGGCGGTGGTCGGGCTGCCGCTGCTGGGCTGGTTCAGCCTCGGGATGTTCGGGCTCATCGCGGGTGTCGTCGCGACCGGCGTCTACCTGGCCGATGTCCGCCCGAAGGTCGATGAGGTGCAGCGCGGTCCGCGCTGGTAGAGCGCTTGCACTAGCAAGCACCCCCTGAGTGGCGTTACTGTATCGGTAAGTAACACACAAGGGAGTGTCCCGATGCAGGCAACGTTGCCTACTTGGATCGCTGGTTCGCTGGAGTTCGTCCGCGACCGGATGCGCGCCCATCGCACCGGCCTGCGCACCCGGACCTATGCCGATGAACGGTTCAATCCGCCGACCGCGCCGTGCGCGGTCGTGCCGGTGACCACGTCCGACGGCACCACATTGCGGGTACACGCCTACGGTCCCGACAGCCGAGACGTCATCGTGCTCGTGCACGGGTGGACCTGCTGTATCGAGTATTGGAATCCGCAGATCAACGCCTTCGCCGGGCGGTATCGCGTCATCGCCTACGATCAGCGCGGCCACGGCGGAAGCGAATTGGGTCACAGCCCCCTCACGACCGATCTGCTCGCCGAGGATCTTTCCGCGGTGCTGGCCGCCACCCTGCGTCCCGGTCAGCGGGCCGTGCTGGTCGGGCACAGCCTCGGCGGAATGACGATCCAGGCGTGGGCCGGCCGGTATCCCGATCAGGTGGCCGCTCGCGCGGTTGCGGTGGTGCTGACCAATACCGCCGCCGGTGATCTGGTCGTGGAGACCAGCGTCGTCCCGCCGCTGCGCGGGTTGCCGGTGCCGCTGCTGCTTCCGCTCGGGAAGTTCCTACTCGGCGCGCCGCTGGTGTTCCCGCCGATCGGGCCGGTGCGGTGGATCTTCCGGCGGCAGGTGATGAGTCTGGCTTCCACCGGAGACGTCGCAGATTTCGCGTTGTCCATCGTGCGGTCCTGCCCGGCTCGGGTGCGGGCGTTGTTCGGGGTGCTGCTGGCGGACCTGGCGCTGCACCGTTCGGCGGCGTCGCTGCGGGTGCCGACAACCGTGATCGCCGGCAGCGCCGACGATCTGACGCCTCCGGTGCATGCCGAGCGGATCGCGGCGATCCTGGACGAGATCGGTTCGCTCGATCGCCTCGCGGTCCTGCCGACCGGGCATCTGGGCAACGTCGAGGCGGTCGAGGCGTTCAACGGCGAACTCGCCCGCGTGCTGGGTACCGCGTTCCCGAGGCGGTCGGCCACGGCGTAGAGATCGCGCCGAGGTGTTCCGATGACCGATTCGTGGGTAATTCATTACCAGTGATAACGGTAGCGCTCGCCGGGACCGCCGCGATATCCAGAGCAGAGAGGTGAATGTTCGAGTTCGGAGTGCTGCCGAATACTCGCCGCCGAGGCGGCGGTGCTTGCACTAGCAAGCACTGTGTTAGCGCGGTAATGTGCGAGAGGACACAAAGGAGTGCTCATGCTGGCGAAGTTGCCCGAGGTGGTGACCGGATTTCGCTCCGGTGCCGACGCACTGGCCGCGGCCCATCGCGGACGTCTGCGTGGCCGGAAGTATCGGACCGCATCGTTTAATTCGCATCCGTCGGCCGAGGAGATTTCGGTCGTCACCGAGGACGGCGCCCGGCTGCGAGTGCACGCCTACGGTCCCGAACAGGGCGATGTGATCGTGCTGATCCATGGCTGGTCGTGCTGCGTCGAGTACTGGAATCCGCAGATCAACGAGTTCGCCGGCGAGTTCCGGGTCATCGCCTACGATCAGCGCGGTCACGGTGAAAGTGAATGGGGCACAAAGCCTTTCGGTGCGGAGCAGCTGGCCGGCGATTTGTCCGCGGTGCTGGACGCGGTGTTGCGTCCAGCTCAGCGGGCCGTACTCGTCGGGCACAGCATGGGCGGGATGACTATTCAGGCCTGGGCGCAGCACTATCCGAAGCAGGTCGCCCAGCGGGCCTCGGCGATCGTGCTGGCCACGACCGCCGCGCGGCAGATCCCCGGCCGCGCCACCATCATTCCGATGCTCGGCGGCGGGCACCTTCCGGCCCCGGTCTGGGTGGCGCGAAGCGTCTTCGGCGCACCGGTACCGCTGCCGGGATTCGCTGTCGCCCGCAAACTGTTCCAGTCCCGCATCATGACTCCCGATTGCGATCCCGAGCTGGTCGAGTTCGCCCTCTCCATCGTCCGAGGCTGTTCCCCGACCGTCCGCGGCGCGGTGGCCCGCGACCTGTCCGTCATCGACCTCGGCGAGGCGGCGTCGCATATCACCGTCCCCACCAGCGTCATCGCCGGTGAATACGACAAACTCCTGCCCACCCTGCACTCGATCGAGATCGCCGACCTCCTCGCCGAGAAGGGTTCCCTCGACCGTCTCCTCACCCTCCCCACCGGCCACCTGGTCAACCTCGAGGCGCCCGCGGAATTCAACGCCGAAATCCGCCGCATGATCCACGTAGGCCGCCGTAAGTCTTCGCTGGCCAGTTAGAGAAGCCGTCGCCGAGAGCGACGGCCCGCAGGAAAAGCCGGTGGCGGGGCCCAGCTCCACCACCCGCCAAGGCCGGTCAAGGGCGCCCGGTCTTGGCCCTGAGGCCCGGCCGATCAGTCCAGCGCCAGAACCTCACTCGAGCGGCCCATCCACCCAACCGCTTGCGCGGCCTGCTGCTCGGTACCCGTCGGCTGTTGTCATGACGTGTCTTATGCGAGCGCTTCATCGATGGTGGATGCGGTGAGTATCTGTTCGGCCCAGGTGTCGATTTGGTCGGTGTCTGCTGCGCGGATCTTTCGCTCGATCGCAGGGCTTATCGGGCCGAATTTATGGGTCAACTGCTTGAGCAGGAGCTCGGCCCCTCCTTCTGCGCGTCCCTCTGCCCGTCCTTCTGCCCGTCTGAGTGCTTTGCCCTCTGCTCGGTACCTGTCAGCGGTTGTCATGAAGGGGCCTTATGCGAGCGCTTCATCGATGGTGGATGCGGTGAGTATCTGTTCGGCCCAGGTGTCGACTTGGTCGGTGTCTGCTGCGCGGATCTTTCGCTCGATCGCAGGGCTTATCGGGCCGAACTTGCGAGTCAAAAGCTTGAGCAGCAGCTCTGCTCGTCCTTCTGTGCGGTATCGCTCAGCGGTTGTCATGAGGATCTCCTTGGCGACGGGGCCGAGTTGGTCGGCGAGGGCTGCGAGTTCGTCTGTTGTCAGATCGCCTACGCCGTCAATATACGTGACCAGGGTTTCGAAATCCTCCTTGCCGTTGGGGCCGTCGAGGATCTCGCGGATGTCGTCGACCAGGGAGAACAGGATGTCCGGCAGGGACTTTCGGCCTTGGCCGGCGGTCTTGACGAGGATCATGCTGAGTCGGCTGCGGGGAGTGCCGCGGCGGGCCAGCAGGGCGGACGTGTCGATCTGGTTGGTGTCGTCCAGCAGGTAGCGCATACGGGGGAGGTAGTCCCGCATCGCGGTATGCGTCTCGGGATCCAGATCGAACAGGTCGCCGACTTCCAGCGGTGCGTTCCACCGCAGCCCCTTCGGGCCGGCATGGATGACAAGCGGCAATACGGCGGGGATACGCTTCACCTTCTGGCCTTGTTTCGCGCAGTCCCGCAGATGTTTCCGGATGATCGAGACCTGATACTCCAGGATGCGGAAGGCCATCAGCGCATCCGGGCTGCTCTGGTGTTCGATCAGCAGGTAGACGTATGCCGCTCGCGGTTCGCGCGTGAGATTGGTGCGGAACAGCAGATCGCTGTAGCGCGTAGAGAGATCGGCCGAGACGAAAGAGGCGTCGACCCGTTTCATGGCTTCCCAATCCAGGCTGCGCTCAATATCTTCCGGCACAACCGCACGAATCGCGGCCGCGGCGTCATCCGGGTCGGAAAGCAATTTCCGCACCAGTACGTCATGTGGATTGGATGGGTTGGATGTCATGTTTCGACACCGTACTCGAAATTCACGAAAAACGCCCAAATATGGTGTGCGACAACAATATTGGTACTCTGCAAATTTGAATTGTTTTTAATGGATCAATATCGGAAGTGCGCTTTCTTAAAATGAATTTCGCTCATAACGGTTCATCTCTGAATGGAGCTGTTCCGTTTGTATGAGATAGGTGTGCGCCCAGAACCCTTGGTGCGGTCAGGGTTTCGGCAGGGTCAGTTGAAGACGACGGTGCGGCGCCCGTGGACCAGGACACGACCTTCGAGGTGCCAGCGCAGGCCGCGGGCCAGGACGACGCGTTCGATATCGCGGCCCTGGCGGACCATGTCGCGGACCTCGTCGCCGTGATCGATACGGATGACGTCCTGTTCGATGATGGGTCCGGCGTCGAGTTCGGCGGTGACGTAGTGGCAGGTCGCGCCGATCAGTTTGACGCCGCGGGCGAAGGCCTGGTGGTAGGGGCGGGCGCCGACGAACGACGGCAGGAAGCTGTGGTGGATGTTGATCGCGCGGCCTGCCCAGTGTTCGCACAGGTCCGGCGGCATGACCTGCATGAATCTGGCCAGCACCACGGCATGGGGATCGTGGGCGTCGACGAGTTCGCGCACCCGGGCGAAGGACGGGCCGCGTTCGGCCGGGTCCTTCGGGAACGGTACGTAGTGGAATTCCACGCCGTGCGCCCTGGTCAGGTCGGCCAGGTCGGGATGGTTGCCGATCACCGTCTCGATGGTCGCGGGCAGCTCACCGCTCGTCGCGCGGCCCAGCAGATCGTGCAGGCAGTGCGCATCCCGGCTGACCAGTAGCACCGCGCGCCTGCGTACCCCGGAATCGAGCAGCTGCCAATCGGTCTCCGGCCCGAATTCCGTCGCGACGTCGCCGAACCGCGCGCGCAACTCGTCCAGCCCGAACGGCACGGTCGCCGCCTTGATCGCCTGCCGCGTGAAGAACCACCCGGACTCGATATCCGAGTGATATCCGGCTTCCATGATCGATCCGCCGAACCCGGCGATGAACGAGGTGATCCGGGCGATGATTCCCGGCCGGTCCGGACATCCCAGCGTCAACACGAAACGCCGATCCTCATCCGCCGCGCTCATGCCGCGACTCCTCGACGGCCGGATTCGCTCGTGCACACGACCACGTTTGCCGCGGATCCACGTGTGCACGCGCGCGCCCTTCGTTCCGGCAGATGACTCAGACGCTCGCACATGGCCCCCATCCTCGCAGGCGGCGAGGACTCCTCGAGTTCAGAGTGCGTGGAACGGCTCCGGATAGCGGAATTCGCCGGTGATGCCGGACTCGTAGGCGGTGAGGAGGCGGACCTGGAAATGGGCGGTCCAGGAGGGTTCTTCGGGGACGATGCCCACCTGGGAGCCGGGCTGGAAACCGAAGCGGGGGTAATACTCCAGGCTGCCGAGCAGTCCGACCAGCGGTTCGTCGAGAGCGTCGGCCGCGCCGAGGGCGGCATGCATGAGCGCCGAGCCGACGCGGTTGCGCTGGTGTTCGGGCAGGACGCCGATCGGGCCCAGCGCCAGCACCGGATAGGGCCCCACACCGGCGCGGGTGAGGCAGACATGCCCGACCACCCGGTTGACGACCTGTGCGACCAGCGACAACGTCGGCATCCAGCCCGAATCGGTGCGCAAGCGATGGACCAGGCCGACTTCGGCAGGATCGGCATCTGCCCCGGACCGTGCGAACGCGGCTCGATGCACCGCATCGATCGCGGGAATGTCGCCGGTCCGTTCACGACGGATCAGCACGCTGACCGCTCCTCCCCTTCGACTGAGCCCGGCCGCATCCGTGGTGATACGACACTGCCCGCACGACCGGCCATCACGAGTGTGCGGGACGGGCGGTCCCGAACGCAACGAAATTCGTTCCGTCCCAGGCGCGTGCGGAAGGCGGGTAGCCGTCGGCCCGCACGCGCGGAACGCCTCGCGGGCGATGTGCCAGACTCTGTGCCCATGGCCGAAACCTCGCCGCAGTCCGGAGATCGTGTGCTCACTCGCGCGGAGGTGGCCGCGATGATCGACCACACCCTGCTCGCCCCGGGGGCGAGCGCCGCCGACGTCGCCGCGACCATCGATGAGGCGCGCGAACTGGGCGTCTACGCGGTATGCCTGTCGCCGTCGATGCTGCCGGTGCGCGCGCCCGGACTCGTCGTGGCGACCGTCGCGGGATTCCCTTCGGGTAAACATCATTCGCTGATCAAGGGCAGTGAGGCGCGGCTGGCGGTGGAGCAGGGCGCGGCCGAGGTCGACATGGTCATCGACGTCGGCGCGGCGCTGGCGGCGGATTACAACGCGGTGCTCGCCGATATCGTCACCGTGCGCGAGGGAGTCGGTGACGACACCGTGCTGAAGGTGATCATCGAATCCGCGGCCCTGCCCGATGCGACGATCGCCGAGGTGTGCCGCGCCGCCGAACGCGCCGGCGCCGATTTCGTGAAGACCTCCACCGGTTTTCATCCCGCGGGCGGCGCCGAGGTGCGTGCGGTCCGGATCATGGCCGACACGGTCGGCGGGCGACTGGGCATCAAGGCCAGCGGCGGCATCCGCACCGCCGAATTCGCGGCCGAGCTGATCGCCGCGGGGGCGACCAGGCTCGGTATGTCCGCGTCTCGCGCTGTGCTGCAGGGATTTCCGGAATAGGTACCGGGCTCAGCAGCTCACCTGGGAGTTGGGGTCGCCCTGCATGGTGCTCGCGCCGCCGGCGAGTTTCACATCGATACCCGAATCGGTGACGGTCACCTGCTTCGGATGCATGTCGAGCGGATAGTTCTGCAGACTCTGGGTCATCGACTTGACGATGTTGTCGACCAGATCGTTGGGTATGCCGATCACGCCGAGCAGTGTGGCCTTGTTGGTGTCGACCTGGATCTGATCGCCCACGATGTGCGGGGTCAGCTCCAGATCCGCCAGTCCGCCGAGCACCTTCACATCCAGGGTGCCCGCGCTCGGATTCGAGGTCACACCCGAGACCAGGCCCTGCAGCGTCTGGGCGATCCCGTCGTCGCTCCAGTTGGCCTCCGCATCGGACCTGGCGACGGTGGCGCTGTTGCCGTTCATCGTGACGTCGTGAATCGTGGCGCGCACCTTCATATCGACCGCCGGGCCGAACTTGGCGTCGTCACTGGACACCGTGACCGAGCCGACCTTGTGGTCGAGGTAGGTCAGCAACAGTGGTTTCGCGCCGAAGCTCACCGAAACCCTGGTGCCCAGGCTCTTTTCGAGCTGGGTCGCGATACATTGCGAAAAGTGTTTGCGGGCATAGGTTTCGAAGCCGACCGCGGTGCCGACGACAGCCAGCACGATCACGATTCCGACGATCAGCACAATCCTGCGCACGTTCCGGCCGCGGCGCGGCGCGGCGGTCGCGGTTTCTGGAAGGCTCATGGGTGCGATTCTTCCCGAACTTTCTGAGTTCGTTCTGTGGAACGGTTGAAGGAGCGATTGCGAGTCGCGGCCGATTGTGACGTAAGGCACACGCTCCGGGCGTAGCCTGGATCGCATGTCCAGGGAAGCCGGCGCCGCCAGTAGCGGGCCCGGAGGCCGTAATCCGCGCAACAACGCCGGCCCGCGCGAACGTCGGCAGACCAGTGTGGGCGGCCGGGTGCGCGATCCGGAGCAGGCGTGGTCGGTGTTGCGGCGGCTGGCGGGCCGGTACGCCGGTTACTTCACCACCCGCACGGTGGTCCGGGCCGGATGTGAGGAGCTGATCCGCGCGGCGCTGGTCGAGGGGCGGGCGATGCGGGTCGGCGTCGGGCTGATGCGGCTCGGCGATTGGCCGCCGGGGCCGCTGGACGATTACGCGAAGTGGTCGGCATGGTTCGACGGCGCGGCCGCGGTCTCCCACCACAGCGCGGCCGAACTGCACGGCCTGGGCCGGTTGCGCCCGCGTTTCGTGCACCTGTCCGTCAGCGGCGGGCGGCTGCCCAGCTCGGCCGGACTTGTCGTGCTGCGCCGGACGCTGCGCCGCGACGACGTCGAATCGGCGGGCGCGTTCCTGGTGACCACGCCGCTGCGCACCGTCCTGGATCTGGCCGAATCCGGTATCGGCCAGATCGCCCTGGATGAACTGGTCGCCGACGCGGTCGCCATCCACCGCTGCGACGGCGACGAAATCCGCACCGCCGCAGCGTCTTTGCCTTCTCACGCGGCCGAACGGCTCAGGCGGTCGGTGAACCGAGCCTGAACGTCATCGCGTTTGGCCGGACACTCCGGCGCCTGCCGCAGCCGACACCCTGCC
Source organism: Nocardia sp. PLKS1-43 (assembly GCF_059510335.1). Taxonomy (NCBI): domain Bacteria; kingdom Bacillati; phylum Actinomycetota; class Actinomycetes; order Mycobacteriales; family Nocardiaceae; genus Nocardia; species Nocardia sp. PLKS1-43. Next base: position 71,470 of record NZ_JCAJZQ010000011.1, read on the forward strand.
CGTCCGCCTTGCCGCTCACAGCTGGTCGGCGAAGCGCGAGTATCACTGTGAGTCAACGGTTTACGGGAGCGACCGTGCTCCACGGGACCGACAGTACGCAGTCGCGCATCCGGCGGCGGTAGGGCCGGACCGGAAATCCGTTCTCGCGCAGGATCTTCGCGGTCTCGCGCCAGCGGATCCGCGGGCCGTAGGGCGCGTGCGGGGCGGCCCGGGCCCACGCCCGGTCGGCAGCGGTGAGCAGGGTGTGGATCGGCTCGCCGGGGATGTTGCGGTGGATCAGCGCCTTGGGCAGGCGTTCGGCCAGGTCCGAGGGCCGGTCGACGGTGAACGGATCCCAGGCCAGCGTGAGGGACAGCGGGCCGGAACGGTCCAGCAGAATCCAGGCGCAGCGGCGGCCGAGTTCGTCGCAGGTGCCCTCGAGCAGCAGTCCGCCGGGTGCCAGCCCGCCCAGCACTGTGGCCCACGCCGAGGCGACGGCGTCCTCCGGATATTGCCGCAGTACATTGAACGCGCGCACCAGGACCGGGCGCAGACCCGCGAGTTCGAAACCGCCGCGGGCGAATCGCACACCGTCGCGGCCGGGGACGACGCGTTCGGGATCGATCTCGAGTCCGACCACCCGCACGTCGGGGCGCACCCGGCGCAGCCGAGCGGCCAGCTCCAGCGTCGTCACGGGGCTCGCGCCGTAACCGAGGTCGACCACGAGCGGATCGGCAGCCTCGCGCAGCCGGGTGCGGATCAGTTCGTTGTGGACCAGCCATCGATCGCTGCGCCGTAAGCGGTTGATGCCGGTCGTTCCCCGGGTGATCGAGCCGACCGGCTTACCTGATGTACCGGGCGGTCTGCCGGACCTGCCGAGCGGCTGGCCGGACGTGCCTGGGGGCTTATCGGACGTGCTGGGCGGTTCGCCGGATGCGCTGAGCGGGTTGCCAGGGATGAGCGGACTATCCGATCCGGCGCCCCTCAGCTCGTCGGGTTCTGCTCTTCCAGCCATTGCGTGGTGAATTCGGCCTCCGCGCGCAGCAGATCGATCAGATTGATCAGCATCAGCTGTTCGAGTCGGGCTCCGAGCAGGGGGATGGTCACCCGTGCGGTCGGCGTGGTGCGCAGCGTGCAGCCGGTGTCGGTGGGGAACAGGTGCATCTTGCCGGACAGGGTGCCGGGGGCGGACGGAATCGTCGCGTCGAATGTGCCGGTGACCTCGGGGCCGTACGGCCCGTAGGACTCGGTGCGGGTGATGATCATGTCCTTGCGCATCACGGTCTGCGCCAGATCGGGCAGCATGTGCCGCGGCAGGACGTGCTCGAGCACCACCTCGATACCGCCGTCGCCCGCCTCCAGTGAGATCACCTCGTTGGGTGAGTACTCGCGCATCTTGGCCATCCGCGCATCCCAGTAGGCGCGATCGCCCAGCGCCGCGTACACCTCCTTGGTGGTGTGCAGCGGATAGCGGGCTGAGTAGGCGAGTCGGCGGGGCATGGGGAGTTAGGTTACTGCCCGATCAGCGGTTGGCGATCCAGGTGCTGGTGAATTCCGCCTCCGCGGCGAGCAGCTCTAGCAACTTTTCGGCTACAACGGCCTCGATCTTCTTGCCGAACAGCGGGACGCTCACCGCGACGGTGCCCTCGACCACAGCCTGCACATGGGTGTCGTCACCGCTGAGGGTGACCGTGCCGCGCACCTCCGCCGGCGCGCCCTCCACATGGGCCTCGAAGACGCCGGCCTCGCGGGATTCGGAGTACGTCTCGGTGCGCGGGATAATCAGATCGCCGGGCCGGACCGAGGTCAGCGCACTGGGCAGTTCGGCCTCGGGGATGGACTGCACCATCGCCACCCGCAGCTGTTCACCGTCGTAGTGGAAAGATTCCAGGCGTGCCTCCGGGCCGCCGACCTCGGCGAGACGGTCCTTCCAGTACTGTTCCTCCGCGAACGCCGCGCGTACGGCCGCGGTCGAGAATTGGTAGTTCGCGGTGAAGGCCAGAGGTGTCGCCATGGTCGAACAGGCTACCGTCTGTGGCTGTGCGTACATCTCAGGTGGTGCCGTTCGAGGACGTGACCGAACTGCTGGCCGCAACCGGTGCGCGGGTGCGCAATTCGGTCCGGCTGGCCGAGCTGACCACGCTGCGGGTCGGCGGTCCGGCGACGGTCGCGGACTGTGGCACCGTCGAGGCGCTGGTCTCGACGGTGCGCACCCTGGACGCGGCCGGGATTCCGGTGCTGCTGCTGGCAGGCGGGTCGAACCTGCTGATCGCGGACGCGGGCTTCGGCGGGGTCGTGGTCCGGATCGCCACGCGCGGAGTCGAATTCGGCCCGGACGGGGTCGTGGCCGAGGCGGGCGCCGTCTGGGACGAGGTGGTCGCGGCCAGTGTCGCGGCCGGATTCGGCGGACTGGAATGTCTGTCCGGAATTCCCGGTTCGGCCGGTGCGACGCCGGTGCAGAACGTCGGCGCGTACGGCGTGGAGGTCGCGCAGCTGTTGCGGCGGGTGCGGCTGCTGGATCGGGCGTCCGGCGAGACCCGCTGGGCCGCACCGGAGGAGCTGGGCTTCGGCTATCGGACCTCGGTGCTCAGGCACAGTGACCGGTCGGTGGTGCTGGCAGTCGAGTTCGCCCTGCATCCCGACGGGCGCAGCGCACCGCTGAACTATCGCGAGCTGGCCGCCGCGCTCGAGGCCGCCGAGGGGCAGACCCGGCCGGCGGATCAGGTGCGTGAGGCGGTGCTGCGGTTGCGCGCGGGCAAGGGCATGGTGCTCGACGCCGCGGATCACGACACCTGGAGCGCGGGATCGTTCTTCACCAACCCGGTGGTGCCGCCGGAGCGGGAGGACGAGGTGCGCGCGGCCATCGCACGTCATGTGGGCGATGTCACAGTGCCTTCCTACCCATCGGTAACAGGGGTGAAGTTCTCCGCGGGCTGGCTGATCGAGCGGGCCGGATTCGGCAAGGGGTACCCGGGTGAGTCCGCCCGCGCCCGGCTGTCCACGAAACATACGTTGGCACTGACGAACAGGGGTGATGCCGGTGCCGAGGACCTGCTCGAGCTGGCTCGTACCGTGCGCGACGGCGTCGCGGAACGCTTCGGGATCCGCCTGGAACCCGAGCCGGTCATCGTCGGCTCGACACTCTGAGGGCGTGGCGCGCGGCACCGGAAAGTCGGTCGGAGCCGGAAAACTTACGCGGTAGATTCGCGGAAGTGAGCATTCGAAGGGTTACCAGCCGCCGCGCCGCGCTCGCGGGGATGGCTCAGCTGGCGGCGGCCGCGTTCGTGGCCGGATGTTCGAGCGGCAGCGGTGGCGGTGGTTCCGCGCAGCAGAAGGCTCCGGTCGCCAAGGTGACCTTCGAGCCGGGCGCCGGCACCACCGATGTGAATCCGGTCGCGCCGATCTCGGCCAAGGTCGCCAACGGCACGATCAAACAGATCGCGTTGAGCAATGCCGGCGGTAAGCAGGTCACCGGCACGCTCTCCCCGGACAAGACCAGTTACAAGATCGGCGAACCGCTGGGCTACGGCGCGACCTACACCTGGTCGGGCACCGCGGTCGGCACGGACGGCAAACCCGTCGCGATCGACGGCAAGTTCACCACGGTGTCGCCGAAGCAGACCGTGCCCGCGACGGTGAATGTCGGCGACGGCCAGGAGGTCGGCATCGCCGCGCCGATCATGCTGCAGTTCAAGAGTCATGTGACGGACAAGGCCGCGGTGGAGAAGTCGTTCACCGTCACCACCACTCCGCCCACCGAGGGCGGCTGGGCGTGGCTGCCGGACGACAACGGCGGTTCGCGGGCGCACTGGCGGCCCAAGGAGTACTGGGCGCCGGGGACGACGGTCGAATTCGCGGCCAAGCTGTACGGGCTGGACATGGGCGGCGGCAACTACGGCGACTCCGATCTGACCTCCTCGTTCAAGATCGGCCGCAGTCAGATCGTCCGGGGCGCCGCGCAGACGCACCGGGTGCAGGTGATCCGCGACGGTTCGACGCTGTTCGATTTCGCCTGCAGTTACGGCGAGGGCAACGAGAAGCGCAACGTGACCCGCTCGGGCATCCACGTGGTGACCGAGAAGTACGAGGATTTCACGATGTCGAATCCGCCGTTCTACACCAATGCCCGCGAGCGCTGGGCCGTGCGCATCTCGAACAACGGCGAGTTCATCCACGCCAACCCCATGTCGGCTGGCGCACAAGGTAATTCGAACGTCACCAACGGCTGCATCAACCTCAGCACCGCCGATGCCCAGAAGTACTTCCCGACCGCCCTCTACGGCGATCCGGTCGAGGTCACCGGCACCTCCATCGCGCTGTCGGCCGCGGACGGCGACATCTACGACTGGACGATCTCCTGGGACAAGTGGCAGTCGATGTCGGCGCTGCACGGCCAGCCCGCGCCCGTCGTCTCGGCAACGCCGGTCGCTCCCGGGCCGCCGGGAGGGAACTGAGTTTCTGGGGCGGAGCATTACCTGGGTTGCGAAGGCCGATGTGCGCCAAAGGTATTCGCCGGCGAAGCGCCGACCGACAGGTCCGGCCTTGCGAGTCGGCGGGGCGCCCCGCCGGTGAGCAGGGCCTGTAGCCCCCGGCGCGGTCTCCAGCGCAAGCCGCGCACTACGCGTCACCAGATCGGCGGGGGCAGGCCGCATCGTGTCGAGTACCGACGGTTCCAGTGCGCGGATTCCCTTGTGTCGGTAGCTGATAATGTTGCGCGCCAACGGTATTCGTTTCGGACGAGGCCCGCGGCGTTCGGAATGTGGCGGGATCACCCTGCTCATGATCATCACGATGCGCGGATTCGGCTGACCACCCGCGACTCGGCGGCGCGAAGCTGGTAATAGACGGTGAGCCGGCGCGAACGCTCGCTGGGTTCGCTCTGGCGAGTGTGCGGGCCCCGCCGGCCGGCGTCGACCGGCGGGCGAGCCGGTCAGCGAATTATATTGTGCTGCTGTGGAATTCAGGCGCGGCGGGCGAAGCGCCCCGGCCCGGCCTGATCGCGCGGCTTGACCACGATGGTGTCCAGATCGACGTGCGGCGGACGGCCGGCGGCGAAGGCGATGATCTCGGCGATGTCCTGCGCGAGTAGCGGATCGATGCCCTCGTAGACCTTGGCGGCGCGCTCGGCGTCGCCGTCGAAGCGGACCAGGGAGAATTCGGTTTCCACTGCGCCCGGGGCGATTTCGGTGAGCCGCACCGGCTGCCCGAGCAACTCGCCGCGCAGGGTGCGGTGCAGCACGCCCTGGGCGTGTTTGGCCGAGGTGTAGCCCGAGCCGTTGTCGTAGGTCTCGAGGGCGGCGATCGAGGTGACGGTGACGATCAGTCCGTCACCCGAGGCGATCAGTTTCGGCAGCAGCGCCTTGGTCAGCCGCAACGTGCCAAGCACGTTGGTCTCCCACATCCACCGCCAGTCGTCCAGGTCCGCCTCGGCCACCGGGGCCAGCCCCTTGGCCCCGCCGGCGTTGTTGACCAGCACGTCGACCCGCTCCACCGCATCGCAGAACGTCCGCACCGACTCGTCGTCGGTCACGTCCAGCGCCAGCGCCGTCCCCCCGATCTCCTGTGCGAGCCGCTCGAGCCGATCCACCCGTCGCGCTCCCACGTAGACGTGGAACCCTTGTTTCGCCAGCTCACGCGCGGTGGCTTCACCGATCCCCGAACTGGCGCCGGTGACAACAGCGCTACGACTACTCATATCCGAAGCTTATGTGCCCGGGATCGGCCACGCTGCGCGGCCACCACCGCGGTGCGCGCGGACCTCGGTGTCGACTCGGCGGCTGCGTACCGGGCCGCCGCAGCGGATGCCGGGCGCGTCGGCCCGGCGCGATCCGGTGCAGCACGTGTTTCGATCCGGGACGCGACGGGCAACCGGGAAATTTCGGGCGGCGACGGGCTGGCTAACCTCGCCGCATGGGTATTCGGGAAGTGGTCAGTGCCGACGGTGTCGGAATCGTCTACCGGGTGAGCGGGCCCGCGGACGGGCAGCCGCTGGTGCTGCTGCACGGGTGGGCGGGCAATCTGCGGAACTGGGGGACGGCCGGACAGGAGCTGGCTCGGCGGTTTCGGGTGATAGCGGTGGATCTGCGAGGACACGGATATTCCGACGCACCGGAGGACGGTTATGACGATCCGGCGAACTGGGCCGCCGATGTCGCCGCAGTGCTGGCGGCGGAGGGTGTCGAGACCGGGGCGGTGCTGCTCGGGTGGTCCTACGGCGGAATCGTGCTCAGCGACTATCTCGCGGCGAACGGCACGGGGGCGGTCGCGGGGGTGGTGTATTGCGGGTCGCAGGCCGGGATCGGGCGCGGGGTGCCCGGCGCGGAACCCGGTCCGGCCATGCAGAAGGCCATTCCCGACGTGTTCTCCGAGAGCGCGGGCCGGGCGATGCGCGGATTCGCCGCCTTCGGCAGCGCGAACACCGGTACCGCGCGGGACAAGGGCGGTGATGCGCAACGCCTGTTCGGCGGCAGCCTGTCCACCCCGCCTCAGGTGCGCAAGGCGCTGTTCTACCGCACCGTCGACAACACCGCGATGTTGCGCGCCCTGGACGTCCCGGTGCTGGTCCTGCACGGAACCGCCGATCCGGTGGTGCCGATCGACAACGGCCGCTACATCGCCGAGGCCGCACCGGACGTGCGCACTTCTTATTGGGAAGGCGCGCAGCACGGGCTGTTCATCGAGGATCCGGACCGTTTCGTGGCCGAGGTCACCGAGTTCATCGATTCGCTCGACTGAAGTTTCACCGCGCCGATCGTCGCGAATGGACGAAAGTCCAACCGTAGCAAGGGCTTTCGTGCCAATCGAATGCGCTCGGGCGATCTGCGCGAATGTCCGGTTCGGTGCTGGTGTGCCGGATGTTGCGGATGTCGCGGATTTGAACCCTGCGGTGCGCGGCCGCGTCGGTCTGGTGTGGGTGAGCGCATATTCATGCCGGGCGCACAGGCCGCGCTGCGACCGGGTAGGCGAACCAGGTTCGCGATGGCGGTGAAACCGTTTGCGCGACTGGGGATCCGCCGTGGTCGGTGGCGTGCGGACCCAGCGGCCGCACCGGTTCGCCGCGCCCTGCGTACCGGGAAACGCATTGTGACGACTCTCACTTGGTGGTCCGGCCCGCATCGGCATGCGGTGCCGGACGTGCACACTGGAAAGGTGGTGAGTCAACGTGCGGACCTACGGCCGAATCGGATAGCCGTGTTGTCGGTGCATACCTCGCCGCTGGCGCAGCCGGGTACCGGCGACGCGGGTGGGATGAACGTCTACGTGCTGCAGACCGCGATTCAGCTGGCCCGCCGCGGGGTCGAGGTGGAGATCTTCACCCGCGCGACCTCCTCGAGCGACGAACCGGTGGTCGAGGCCGCGCCGGGCGTTCTGGTGCGCAATGTGGTGGCGGGGCCCTTCGAGGGCCTGGACAAACATGATCTGCCGACGCAGCTGTGCCCGTTCGCGGCCGAGGTGCTGCGGCAGGAGGCCCGGCAGTTGCCCGGCCACTACGACCTCATCCACTCGCACTACTGGCTGTCCGGGCAGGTCGGCTGGTTGGCGCGGGATCGCTGGCGGGTGCCGCAGGTGCACACCGCGCACACCCTCGCCGCGGTCAAGAACGCCTATCTCGCCGAGGGCGACGCACCCGAACCGAAGGCCCGGGAGCTCGGCGAACGTCAGCTCGTCGAGGAGACCGACCGGCTGATCGCCAATACCGCCGAGGAGGCCCGGCAACTGGTCGAGCTGTACGGCGCGGAACCCGAGCGCATCGACGTGGTGCTGCCGGGCGCGGACCTGGCGCGTTATCGTCCCGGCGACAAGGCCGCCGCCCGCGCCGAGCTGGGTATCTCACCCGACGAGCAGGTGGTCGCCTTCGTCGGCCGGATCCAGCCGCTCAAGGCTCCCGACGTGCTGGTGCACGCCGCCGCGCAGGTGTTGCGCGCGGAACCCGGGCGCGCGCTGCGGGTGCTGATCGTCGGCGGCCCGTCCGGATCCGGACTCGAACGTCCCGACGCGCTGATCGAACTCGCCGCCTCCCTCGGTATCGCCGACCGGGTCACCTTCCTGCCGCCGCAGGCCCCGCAGCGGCTGGTCCAGGTCTACCGGGCCGCGGATGTGGTCGCGGTGCCCAGCCACAACGAATCGTTCGGCCTGGTCGCGATCGAGGCGCAGGCCAGTGGGACGCCGGTGCTGGCAGCGCATGTCGGCGGGCTGGGAACCGCTGTGCGCGACGGGGTTTCGGGCCTGCTGGTATCCGGTCACCGGATCGGCGACTGGGCCGGATCGCTGCGCTCGATGTTGGACGATCCGCGGCGTCTGCACCGGATGGGCATCGCGGCCACCGCGCATGCCGCCGAATTCTCCTGGGAACATACCGCCGAGGGTCTGCTGGACAGTTACGGCGAGGCGCTGTGGAGTCATCGGGGTGTGCGCTCTCGGCACGCGGGTAGCCTACTGTTCGAGGGCAATCAGACCAGGTCGCGCGCCTTGTGGCGGCGACGGACGGGAGTGGTGCACAGGTGAGCGCCGTCGAGACCGCGGAGCTGATCGAACGGACGCTGCGCGATCGCGAGGTGGAGTACACCCGCAACGGGGAACAGACGTTCGTCGTGGTGCTGCCCGGTGAACGCAAGCTGAAGACCTCGGTCATGCTCACCGTCGGCAGGCACGGGGTGCGCACCGAATCCTTCGTCTGCCGCAAGCCGGACGAGAATTTCGAGGGCGTCTACAAATTCCTGCTCCGCCGCAACCGGCGGCTCTACGGCGTCGCCTACACCCTCGATCGAGTGGGCGACATCTATCTCGTCGGCCGGATCGCGACGCACGCGGTGACCGAGGACGAGCTGGACCGGATCTTCGGCCAGATCCTCGAGGCCGTGGACGCGGACTTCAACGTCCTGCTCGAACTCGGCTTCGCGGAATCCATTCGGCGGGAATGGAAATGGCGGGTGTCGCGGGGCGAGTCGCTGAAGAACCTGCGTGCCTTCGAACATCTGGTGGACGCGGACGAGTCCTGAGACCGCCGAGTTCGGGACCGAGTATCCGCGGCTAGTCGAATTTCTTCTCGTCGCACGTATTACGGACTTCCGCCTTCCCGCAGGCTGTGGTTCGCGGGGTAACCGATGTGAATCCGAGGGGCGGTCGGCCGATGGTGGCTCGCCGCGGCCGACAATGGCCGTATGGAGCTCAGAGATGCGATGCGGAGTACGGGAGCGGTCCGGGAATTCACCGATGAGGTGGTGGACGATCGCACGGTCTACGAAATTCTCGATGACGCCCGGTTCGCGCCCAGTGGCGGTAATCGACAGGGTTGGCGGGCCGTCGTGGTGCGGGATCCGCAGCTGCGGCTCGGCCTGCGGGATCTCTATCTGCCGGGGTGGGACGAATATCTCGCGATGGGCCGGGCCGGTCTGGTGGCGTGGGCGCCGGTCACCGATCGGGAGGCCGAGGCCCGGGCGCTGCAGGATGCCCCCGCCAGTGCGGCGAGGCGGGGTGCGTTCGCCGAACATCTGCATGAAGTGCCCGTCCTGATCGTGCTGCTGGCCGATCTGCGCGCCCTCGCCGCCTCCGACCGCGACCTGGAGCGGTACACCCTGGTCGGCGGCGCATCGGTCTACCCGTTCGCCTGGAACATTTTGCTGGCCGCGCGCGACCGCGGTCTCGGCGGCGTCATGACCACGATGCTCACCCGGCAGGAGGCACAGGTCCGCGCTCTGCTCGGCGTTCCGGACCAATTCGCGGTGGCCGCGGCCCTTGCCCTCGGCCACCCTGTGCGGCGCCCGACCAAACTGCGCCGCGCCGCGGTCGAGGATTTCACCACCCTCGACCGCTTCGACGGCCCGGAGTTCACCGGCTGATCCATGCCGTAGTGGGCCGTGCGTCGGCGGCCGACCTCGTGGTGCTCCGCCGGGCGACGGAGCGGCTTTCCCCTTCGGGAACAACGTATTTCGATGATCGTTGGTGGTGGTCACGCCACTGGTGCGCGCTGTGCCGCGGGCGGGCGACGGGACGGCAAGGCTCCGGTTCCGATGCGGTGAATGGGTCCGGGATGCGAGGATTTCGGGCTGTGATCGGTGTGGCTTTGGATATCGGGGCGACGAAATTCGCCGCGGGGGTTGTGGGCGCGGGGCAGCAGGTGCTCGATGTGCGGCAGATCGCGGTGCCGAAGCAGGGCGTGTGGGATGCGTGCCGGGAGTTGCTGCTCGAGGTGGCGGGCCAGGAGCGGGTCGCCGCGGTCGGGATCGGGGCCGCGGGCCCGGTGGATGTGCGGGCCGGGACGACCTCCCCGTTCAACATCCCGGCGTGGAGTTCCGGATTCGCGCTGGTGGACGCGGTGCGGGAGCTGTTTCCGGGCGCCGGGGTCCGGCTCGCGGTGGACGGCGCCTGCTTGGCGCTGGCCGAACATCACATCGGCGGGTTGCGCGGGGTGCGCGACGGCCTGGCCATGACGGTGTCCTCTGGGATCGGCGGCGGCTTCATCATCGACGGGAAGGTCGCGCTCGGCCGCACCGGAAACGCCGGACACGTCGGACACATCGTCGTCCCCGGCTCGACCGAACGCTGCGGCTGCGGCGGTACCGGCTGCGTCGAGGCGGTGGCCAGCGGTATGTCCTCGGTGCGCTGGGCCCGCGACCACGGCTGGACCGGCCGCTCGGGCATCGAACTCGCCCTGGCCGCCCAGGGCGGCGACACGATCGCGCTCGCGGCCTTGGAACGCGCGGGAACCGCTCTGGGCCAAGCGATTTCGTCCGCCGCCGCACTGCTGGACATCGACCGCGTCGTCATCGGCGGCGGCTTCGCCGAATCCGGTGAGCCCCTGTGGAATCCGATGCGCGCCGCCATCGCCGAACACGCCCGCCTCGGCTTCCTACGCGACCTGCGCGTCGTCCACTCCCAAATCGCCAACGGCGCAACACTTGTCGGCGCGGCAGTCCTGGCCACCGAACAACTCGGCACAACGGCAGAACTGTCGAAGTAAATCCCGAGAATGGACCACTGATTCAGCAAAGGCATGGACAACTCGCCGGAAATCTCCAACCCCGAACCGAAGGAACGACGCTCAAATCTCCCCGCGCCCGACTCGCACGCTGAAGGCGCGTAGAGGCGGACGATGCCCCGAGAGGCGGACGAGCACCCCCGCTACGATGGCCGCATGACGTACACCCTCGTGTTGCTGCGCCACGGCGAGAGCGAATGGAATGCCCTGAATCTGTTCACCGGCTGGGTGGATGTGCACCTGACCGAGAAGGGTGCGGCCGAGGGACGGCGGGCCGGGGAACTGCTGGCCGAGCGGGGGATTCTGCCCGATATCGTGTTCACTTCGCTGCTGCGCCGGGCGATCGGCACCGCCAATCTGGCGCTGGACGCGGCCGATCGGCACTGGATTCCGGTGATCCGGGACTGGCGGCTCAACGAGCGGCACTACGGCGCGTTGCAGGGCAAGAACAAGGCCGAGATCCGGGACAAGTACGGCGACGACCAGTTCATGCTGTGGCGGCGCAGCTACGACACCCCGCCACCGCCGATCGAGGCGGGCAGCGAATTCAGCCAGGACAACGATCCGCGCTATGCCGGTATCGAGGCCCCGGCCACCGAATGCCTGAAGGACGTGGTGGCCCGGATGGTGCCCTACTGGGAGTCGGACATCGCCCCGCAGTTGCGCACGGGCAAGACGGTTCTCGTTGCGGCACATGGCAATTCGCTGCGCGCGTTGGTCAAGCACCTGGAGGACATCTCGGACGAGGACATCGCCGGGCTGAACATCCCGACCGGCATTCCGCTGCGTTACGAGCTGGACGAGAACCTGCGTCCGATCGGTCCGGGGGAGTACCTGGATCCGGAGGCGGCCGCGGCGGGCGCGGCGGCGGTGGCGAACCAGGGCGGCTCGAAATAAGGGGTTACCGGTTGTTTGCAACTTACTGACCGGTAGCTAAACTCTCGATCGTTTCGCTCGATCGAGAGGTGGATCACGTCCGATGAAGTACGCGCTCCGCGCTGCGGCGGTGCTGACCGCGGCGACCCTGGCCCTTCCGTTCTTCGCCGGAACGTCCTCGGCGGCGCCCGAACCGACCGGGCCCGACGGCGGCGCCGCGGGCGCCGCCTGGACGGCCACCGAGGACGGTCCACAGCAGTATCCGAACATCCACATCGACTGGGATGTGCCGATCACCATGAGTGACGGCACGGTGCTGAAGGGCAATGTGTACCGTCCCGCCGATCCGGCCGGACGCCCGATCGACGTGCGAACGCCGGTCGTGCTCAACATGACTCCGTACACCAAACTGGTGTCGAATCTGGCCGATCACGCGGGCTCGGTTCCGGGACTGTCCGATGCCCTGCTGAACCTGTTCCGGCAGATCGATCTGTCCGGTACCCCGCTGTCCGGCGTCACCGATCTGACCAAGGCGTTCGGCGGCGGCGAACTGCGCAACTTCTCGGTCGACCGGAAACTGGTCGAGAGCGGTTACACGCAGGTTGTGGTCGATGTGCGCGGAACCGGTTTCTCCCAAGGGAATTGGGACATGCTGCGTCAACGCGAGCAGCAGGACACCGTCGAGACGATCGATTGGGCTTCGCGCCAGCCCTGGTCCGACGGCAAGGTCGGGATGAACGGGCTGTCGTACTCCGGTATCAACCAGGTGCAGGCCGCCGAACAGCATCCACCCGCGCTGAAGGCGATCTTCCCGGTGGTGCCCGGCAGCGATCTGGTCGATGACGTGCTCGCGCCCGGCGGCGGCTTCGGCTTCAACTTCATTCCGTTGTGGCTCAGCGCGATCAACGGCCTCAAATGGGTGCCGGATCTGCAGTCGCTGGTGACCGGCAAGTTCGATACGACGTGGCTCGACGATCGCATCGACGACCCGTTCACCTATATGGACGTGCTGGTCAGCGCCTACACCCGAACTCGCATGCAGGATCTGGATCCCCGGGTGCGGCAGATGCTCACCGACATGTCCGCCGAACGTCGAGCGTGGCTGGGGGATCCGAGCCGGATCACGATCCCAACCTTCGTCACCGGCGGCTGGCACGACCTGTTCACGTATTCGGAATCCAAGATCTACAACGAGATTCCGCTCGCGCCGGGACACAAGCAGTTGCTGATGGGCAACACCTACCACCTCAACTCGGGGAGCGAATCCGGGAAGCCGGGCCTGCCGCCGCGCTTGGACGTGTTGCAGCGCGCGTGGTTCGACAAGTGGCTGAAGGGAATCGACAACGGCATCGATCGGTACGGTCCGGTGACGTTGCGCGAACAGGGCGGGGGCTGGGTCACCCAGGGCGGTTTCGGTCCGTCGGCGCCGGCCGAGGAGGCCGCGAAGTATCGCCGAATGTACTTGTCCGCCAATCGGAGTGGGACCGCCGCCAGTGTGTACGACGGATCGCTGAGCGGTACACCCACCGGCGAGTCCGCCCGGCTGACCGTCGCGCCCGGCCTGACCACGCTGTGTTCCAACGACGCCGCACAGGCCACCGCGGGCGTGCTCGCGGTCATCGACGCGTGCGGTGAGGACGCCAGAATCGCCGAGACCGGCGCGCTCACCTTCACCACTGCGCCGGTGCCGGGTACGACCACGATCTCCGGACCGGTCGCGGTCCACCTCGAGACCGTGCAGGACGCCGCGGACGGGTACTGGGTGGCGACGCTGAACGACGTCGCCCCCGACGGGCAGTCGACGGTGCTGTCCTCGGGCCAGCTGATGGCCTCGCTGCGGCAGGTGGACGAGGCACACAGCTCGCGCTCGGCCAACGGCGACTACACCGACCCGCGCGCCTACACCTCGCTGGACCGGCGGCAGCCGACCGTGCCGGGGGTGCCGACCACCCTGGATATCGCGCTGCCCGCCACCCGGGCGGTACTTGCCCCCGGACATCGCCTGCGCGTCGACGTGTTCGCCGGAAATTTCCCCAAGGGCCTGCCGATCCTGCCGATGCTCGTCGACACCGGCGTGAAACCCGAACATGTCCAGCTCGATCCGCGTAATCCGAGTTTCGTGAACGTTCCCGTGCGCGGCGACGACGGTTGGTGACCGACTCCGTTTCGCGGTAAAAGAGGCAAACTTCACATATGACACAACCAGCCGGACGCGTCACAGCCGCCGGCCGCGCCGCCGGACGAGTTCACGTGTGCTTCGCGCGTTCTCCAGATGTGCGGCGTCGCAACGCAATGTCGTCGCGGGATCGTCGAGGGGTGCGGGGAGCGGCGCGGCCGGTGCGGGCCGACTCGCCGATAAACACCGCGTGAACGGCTGGCTAACACCGCCGTAATGCCCTGCGACCTGCGTGAAACTTCGCCGTCCGGCACTCGCCGTGTCGGTCCGCGATCGTACGATTCACCTGTGAGCGTTCCCCAGGCCGTGCTGCTGGCAGTTCTCGCGGCCATCGTCGGGCTGGCCGTGGGCGGGCTGCTCATTCCGTATGTGAATGCTCGCCAGGCGCAGCGGCGCGAGGCCGAGAGCGGCCTGACCATGTCCCAGGTGCTCGATCTGATCGTGCTCACCTCCGAGAGCGGTATCGCGGTCGTGGACGAATATCGCGACGTGGTGCTGGTCAATCCGCGTGCCGAGGAATTGGGCGTGGTCCGCAATCGCCTGCTGGACGAGCGTGCCTGGGCGGCGGTGGAGAAGGTCATCTCCAGCGGCGAGGACGTCGAATTCGATCTGACGCTGAAGAATCCGGTACCCGGCCGCGGTCGCATCGCCGTGCGCGGTATGGCCCGGCCGCTCTCGCGCGGGGAATCCAATTTCGTCGTGCTGTTCGCCGACGACGATTCCGAGACCGCCCGCATGGAGGCCACCCGCCGCGACTTCGTCGCCAATGTGAGCCATGAACTCAAAACGCCGGTCGGCGCGATGAGCCTGCTCGCCGAGGCGTTGCTGGAATCGGCCGACGATCCGGATTCGGTGCGGCACTTCGGCAATCGGCTGCTGGCCGAATCCGGGCGGATGGGCAAGATGGTGACCGAGCTGATCGCGCTGTCGCGGTTGCAGGGCGCGGAGAAGCTGCCGCAGCTCGAGGCCGTGGAGGTGGACGTCGTGGTGAACGCCGCGATCGAACGCTCCCGGACCGCCGCGGAGGCCGCCGGAATCACCGTCAGCACCGATTCCAACAGCGGGCTGGAAATTCTCGGCGACGAGACGCTGCTGATCACGGCGTTGTCGAATCTGGTGGAGAACGCCATCAACTACTCCCCGCGCGGCTCGCACGTGTCCGTGAGCCGCGCGCTGCGCAACGGCCACGTCAACATCGCGGTCACCGATCGCGGCATCGGCATCGCCAAGGAGGACCAGGAGCGGGTCTTCGAGCGGTTCTTCCGCGCCGACAAGGCTCGTTCGCGCGCCACGGGCGGCACCGGGCTGGGACTGGCTATCGTCAAACACGTGGCGGCCAATCACAACGGCGAGATCACGCTGTGGAGCAAGCTGGGCACGGGTTCGACGTTCACACTGCGCATTCCCGCGGTCGAGACCGAGGATCACGGTGCCCGCGGCGCGGCGGGAGCGACCGTCGCCGCGGACAAGAGAATCCCGCCGGGATCTCCGGCGGGCAAGAAGGAAACCGGCTCACGCCCCCCGGGGCGAGCCAGACCAAACGGTGTGGAGGCAACCCGATGACGAGTGTGCTGATCGTCGAGGACGAGGAGTCGCTGGCCGATCCGCTCGCCTTTCTGCTGCGCAAGGAGGGGTTCGAGGTGACCGTCGTCGGCGACGGACCTTCCGCGCTGGCCGAGTTCGACCGCTCCGGTGCGGATATCGTCCTGCTGGACCTGATGCTGCCCGGAATGAGCGGCACCGACGTCTGCAAGCAGCTGCGCATCCGCAGCAGTGTGCCGGTGATCATGGTGACCGCCCGTGACAGCGAGATCGATAAGGTCGTCGGCCTGGAACTCGGCGCGGACGACTACGTGACCAAGCCGTATTCCTCCCGGGAGCTGATCGCCCGGATCCGGGCCGTGCTGCGGCGCGGTGCGGGCGAGGAGATGGACGGCGGCAGCGAGAACGCCGTGCTCGAGGCGGGCCCGGTGCGGATGGACGTGGACCGGCACACCGTGCAGGTCAACGGCAAGCCGGTGACTCTGCCGCTCAAGGAGTTCGATCTGCTCGAATACCTGCTGCGCAACTCCGGTCGGGTGCTCACCCGCGGGCAGCTCATCGACCGGGTCTGGGGCGCGGATTACGTCGGCGACACCAAAACTCTCGACGTGCACGTCAAGCGTTTGCGTTCGAAGATCGAGACGGATCCGGCGAAACCGGAACATCTGGTGACCGTCCGCGGCCTCGGCTACAAACTGGAGGCGTGAGTCCTGCGCCGCGCGAAGCGGCGCATCACCGGCTGATCGACGAATCGGTAGATCGCGGCCGCGGCCACGATCGAGCCGATCAGGCACAGCCCCGCGCAGCCCAGCCAGCCCCACAGGCCGAACCGGCGCCCGCCGATCACGAATCTGGTCACCAGCACCATGACCGGGAACTGGATCAGGTAGAAGGCGTAGGAGATCTCGCCGAGCCACACCATCGGCCGGGACGGGGTGCGAGCGGACGGTCCGCGCTGATCTCGCGCGGCCATCGTCGCGATCAGCGCGGCCATCGGCCCCACTTCCAGCGCCGACATCTTGAAGTCCACCGGGACCACCCAGGTGGCCAGATAGGACAGCGTCACCGCGAGCAGCGGCAGCGTCAGCCGGGTGTTGCGCCAGCGGCCTTCGATCACCATTCGAGCGGTAAGCACGCCGACGTAGAACTCCGGCAGGCGCGAGAGCGGGAAGTTGTAGCTGAACCAGTACGAGCGCAACACCGGAATATCCGGCTGCTGGAACCATATCCGCGAGGCGTGCAGCTCGGCGTGCGGTGAGACATCACCGGCGACCAGCCGGGGCGCGAAGACGTTGCCGATCGCGGTGGGGCCGTCGAAGGCGATCAGGTATCCCGCGTGCAGCGCGAGGACGAGCACGAGCGAACCCGCGATCCACCACGCCAGCCGAGCCGGCGGAATGCGCCGCACGAGCGGCAAGAACAGCGGAAAGCTCAGGTAGAACAGCATTTCCGAGCACAACGACCAGGACGGAACGTTGAGCCCGCCGACCGTGGTCCACTTCGGCACCCAGTTGTGAACCAGCAGCAGGTTCGGCAGCCACACCACCAGCCGGTGCAGGGGCACGCTCGCGGCGAGGATGAACACCGCCGCGGCGATCAGGTGCGTCGGATAGATCTTGAGCACCCGGCGGCGGTAGAAGGCCAGCGCCGAACCCCCTTGTCCGGCAGACCAATAGATGATGAATCCGGACAGCACGAAGAAGAAGGTCACCCCGGCCGCGCCGAACTGCATCGGCACGAAGTCCTGATGGATCCGCCGGAACAGCTCGGTCTTCTGAAAGGGGTAGGCGGGCAACAGGATCAGGGCGTGCGCGGCGAACACCGCACAGGCGGCCCACCAGCGAGCCGCGGTCAGCGACGGCAGACGCCCCGAATGCCGTCGCTGACCCGCCGCGGGATTGTCCACAGCCGGTGACTGCAGCTGGGTCATTGTGAGATCCGGCGGTACAGTGCCTGCGCCGTCACCGAATCCCCCTGTGCGCTCGGGTGGAACGGGATGCCGATGAAGTCGGCGCGCGGGTCGAAGAACCCGTTGAGCCACGGCTGCGGTGAGCACAGGCCGTGTCCGGCCGTGATCGCGCGGACGTCGAGGAACTCGATGTCCATCAGCTTCGCGGCCTCGATCTGGGCCTGCTGCAACTGGTCCAGGTAGTCCACGACGCCCGCGCCGCGGTCCTGGATGATGTTGCCGACACCGAGGACGCTGGTGCAGACCGTCCCGGAGTGCGGCGGGAACAGTTCCGGGTATCCGACCAGGAGGATGCGCGCGTTCGGCGCGTAGTAGCGGACGTAGTCGACGACATTGCGGATCCGGTCGGCGTACGCCTGCCCGGTCATCGCTCGGAAATCGGCGAGCCGGCCCTGCGCCGCCGCCTCGGGGCCGCAGCCGTCGCGGAAGTTGAATACGCACGGTCCCATCGAGGTCCACAGCATCGTCTTGCTCGAACCCCAGGTGTCGTTCATACCGAACTGCAGGGCCACCGCCTTGGTTCGCGGACCGAACGCGCCCGCGGCCGCCGCGATCCGTGCCTCGGACACGATGTCGTACGCGGTGCGGCTCTGCAGTGACGCCCCGGAACACGAGACGTCCTCGAAGTCCGGCGTACCCGCGATCTTCAGCAGCCGGCTCAGCTGAATCGGCCACGCGGTCGGACCGTGGTTGCAGTCTCGCGAATCACCGTCCAGGCGAATGCCGTTCGCGGTGTACGAGTCGCCCATCACGACCAGTTCACTGCCCGAGGGGTGCGCCGTGGAGCCGCCGGCGGGCGAGTCGGCACGGGCCGGGCCGCTCACGGCGACGGCGAACAACGTTGCGCAGGCGGCCAATACGGCACCGCCGAGGCGGCCGCGGACCGCGGTGAAGATATTCGTTCGCATCGTTCGTGGCGCCTCAGTAACCCGCTCGCGGAGTGAAACCGGGATCGGACAGTGTCGGTGGGGGTTTCGGCGCAGCGGTCTGCGGATGAGTCTGCGGCGCTTGGGGTTGCGGGGTCTGAGGCGGTGCTGCCTGGGGTTCGGTGACCTGGGGCTGCGCGGTCTCCGGCGGCGGCGCGACGACCGGGGCCGACGAGACCGGGACCGGGGGCGCGGTGGTCGCGGTGGTGCTCGTGGGGACTGCCGAGGAAGTCACCGGCGGCGCCACGGTGGTCGTGCTGCCCGGCGCGGTTCCGTGCCCGGAATTGTCGCAGCCGGTGAGCGCACCCACTCCGATGATCGCCGAAGCGGCGAACAACAGTGCGCTGGAAGCCTTTTTCAACGTGCTCATAGTCCATCTATCGAATCGCAGAACCTTGATCGCTACAAGCCAGCGGTTCGGGGGTCCGGGAAATGGGTTCGATGATGGAATGTGTTGTCGGTAACGATCTTCCGCGTCCGCGCGACACACGAACACCCGACGCTCCGCGGATCATCGGGAGCGCCGGGTGTCGCGGATCTCACAGCGGCGTACTAGGTCAGGTGAACCCAGACGGTGCCGATCTGGGGCAGCTGGGTCTGGTTGAGGTGGAACCAGCCGAACTCGTCGTGCTGCATGCAGTCGGTGAAGGGGCCCTTGGGGAACGCGCCCTTGCAGTAGATCGGGTGGCTGGTGCCGTAGATGCTGGCGACGACCTGCTTGCCGTTGGCCTTGGCGTTGATCGCGGCCGGGTCGGTGTACAGCACGAAGTTCGAGGTGGCGTCGTTGTAGTCGCGGTAGTCGTCGGCGTGGGCGGTCGGGGCGACGATCGCGGCGCCGGCGACGGTGAGCAGAGCGGTGGTGATCAGTTTCCTCATCATGGCGGAGGTTTCTAACATTGAAAGATGACATCCGCATGGCGAAAGGGTGTCGCGCAGGGTTCGCTCGGGGCCTTGCCGATCCGGCCGCGGATGCCGGGAACAGCTGATCGGCCATCCAGCAGCTCCTTAGCCGGGCGATTGCTGAATCGAATTGATTTACCCGATCCGATGTCCCGCTCCGCATCGGCCGCCGGACCGGTTCAGGCGGTGCGCTCGTCGGCCCCGTGCTGTGCCCGCGCCGTGGCCGGATGTACCGCGATCAGGCCCAGGCCCTCGCGGCGCTTGCAGTGCCGGGCCAGTTCGTCGTAGGCCGGCCGGCCGATCAGCTCGATCAGTTCCGGTGCGTAGGACTGCCAAACCGGTCGCGTGCCGACGTGCGCGTCGGGCGAGCCGGAGCAGTACCAGTTCAGGTCCTCGCCGCCGGGCCCCCAGCCGCGGCGGTCGTATTCGGTGAGCGTGGTGCGCAGGATCTGCACGCCGTCCGGGCGGTCCACCCAGTCCTGCGTGCGGCGAATCGGCAACTGCCAGCACACTTCCGGTTTGACCGTCAGCGGTTCCACACCGGTGCGCAAAGCCATCGAATGCAGCGCGCAGCCGATCCCGCCCTCGAAGCCCGGCCGGTTGAGGAAGATGCACGCGCCCTCGTAGCGACGGGTCCGCAGCGCCGGCTCGTCGTCCAGTTCGTCCTCTTCCAGATACAGCTTCTTGCGCACCTTGCCCTCGGCGTCGGTGGCCTCGCTCATCAGCTGCCAGTCCTGAGGTGTGAGCTTTTTCACAGCTTTGGCGAGCTTCTTGCGATCGTCGTCGTCGCACAGGAACGCGCCGTGCGAACAGCAGCCGTCGTCCGGGCGGCCCTCGATGATGCCCTGGCAGGCGGGCGTGCCGAAGACGCACGTCCAGCGCGACAGCAACCAGGTCAGGTCGGCCGCGATGGTGTGCTCGTCGTTCGCCGGATCGGTGAATTCGATCCACTCGCGCGGGAAGTCGAGGCCGACCTCGGGGCTGGGGTCGATCTTCGTCGCTGGTCGCAGCCCTGTCGGGGCGCTCGCGGAAGCTCCTGCCGTCACAGATGTGAGTGTATTGCTCCTGCGGGGATCCGCGCGGACCGGCCGGGTAACCGAGTACCAGCCGTATTCCGACACGTCACAGCGCCACCCAGTACCGTGTTGTTGTGCGGCTCGGTGTGCTCGATGTGGGAAGTAATACCGTCCACCTGCTCGTGGTGGACGCGCATCGGGGTGGGCACCCGATGCCGATGAGTTCGACCAAGGCGACCTTGCGCATGTCGGAGAATATGGACGACAACGGTCGCATCACCGGCCAGGGCGCGGATCGGCTGATCGCCACGGTGGCCGAATTCGCAAGCATCGCAAAGACTTCCGGTTGCATTCAGCTGATGCCGTTCGCCACCTCGGCGGTGCGCGAGGCGACCAATTCCGAAGAGGTGCTGCTGCGCGTGCGCCGGGAGACCGGCGTCGAGTTGCGGGTGTTGTCCGGTGTCGACGAGGCTCGGCTGACGTTCCTGGCCGTGCGCCGCTGGTACGGCTGGAGCGCGGGGCGCATCCTGAACCTCGACATCGGCGGCGGCTCGCTCGAATTGAGCAACGGCGCGGACGAGGCGCCGGATGTCGCGCTGTCGCTGCAATTGGGCGCGGGCCGGCTGACCCGGGAGTGGCTGCGCGAGGACCCGCCGGGTAAGCGTCGCGTCGCGGTGCTGCGCGACTGGCTCGAGGCCGAAATGGTGGCCCCGGCGAAACAGCTGCTCGAGCCCGGTCGACCGGATCTGGCGGTGGGCACCTCGAAGACGTTCCGCTCGCTGGCCCGGCTCACCGGTGCGGCCCCCTCTGCCGCGGGACCCCGGGAGAGGCGTATTCTCACCATCTCCGGTCTGCGGCAGCTGATCGCGTTCATCTCCAGAATGACCGCCTCGGACCGGGCAGAATTGGAGGGCGTCAGCTCCGATCGGTCACAGCAACTGGTGGCCGGCGCACTGGTCGCGGAGGCGAGTATGCGTGCGTTATCGCTGGATACTCTCGAGATTTGCCCATGGGCGCTGCGGGAGGGATTGATCCTGCGCAAACTAGATACCGACCTGGACAGCGATCCGTCGACCGGTAACGGCCGGTCCTCGGATGTGCCGGGCCCGACGGAAACGGTTTTGCGATGAGTGAAGATTCGACTCAGCTCTCGGTCGCCGAGCTGCTGGCCCGCAACGGTCAAGGCGCGCCCGCGTCCGGCGGGGGCGGGCGCCGGCGGCGCGGCGGCCGCGGTGTCTCGGTCAACGAGTTCACCGGCGATATGCCTGTGGTGCGGGCGGGCGGTTCCTCCCATGCCGCCCCCGAGGAGCCCGCCGGGTACGAGGCGCCGCCGTCTCCGGACCCCGCGCTCGCCTACTCCGCGACGCCGGAATCGGACTATTCGCCGCTGTCGGGGCCGATCGCCTACTACGACCCGCTCGCGCCGAGCGGGACCTCGCCGAGTGAGCCGTCCGGATACTCCTCGGCCGGTTTCGGGGCCGGCTCCTTCGGTTCCGGCGGTTACGGGTCCGGCTCGTCGGACCTCGGTTCAGGTTATGGCGCAACCGATTTCGGCAGTTCCCGTGCCGCCCCACCGACGCCGGGCGGTCGCCGGGCCCGTCGCGAACTCGCCGAATCGCTTGCCGCGCAAGATGAGCCGTCCGCCGATCCATTCGGTTCGGCGCCGATGCCGGAAGTGCCCTCGTCGGGTGGCGGCGGGCGCAGGCGTCGTCGCGAACCCGATGAACAACTGACCGAGGTGCAGCCGTTCCGCGGGCCGCAGGGGCCGGACGCCTACGCGCCGGGCCCCGACTCCCGCGGGGTCAACGGTTTCGCGCCGGGCCCGGATTCTCGTGGGCCGGGCGCGAATCCGTTCGGGCCGGATTCGCGCGGGCCGGGCCCGAATTCGTTCGGGCCGGATTCGCGCGGGCCCGGCGGCGCGCCCTTCGGTCCCGGTGCGGACTCCCGCGGACCGGGCGTCAACGCGTTCGCGCCCGGCCCGAACGCTCCTGCCCCGAACGGTAATTCGTTCCCTCCGGGCCCGGAGGGGTGGGGGCAGCCGCGCGGTCCCGAGCCGATGGCGCAGCCGGGCCGCGGACCCGGCCTCGATCGCGGCGAGTCCGGCCCGCCGCCGCGGATGGGGCGGCGCAACGGCGCCGACGGTCCGCCCCCGCCCGGTGGCCTGCCGGCCTGGTCCGCGCGTCGGCGTGCGCCCGCCGACTTCCCGCCGCCTCCGGAACGCAACGGCGGCGAGCCGCCCCGCAACGGTTCGGAGGTCCCGGCGACCGCGGTGTGGTCCCTGGCCGATCAGGCCAAGCCGGGCCCCGGCCCCGGCGGCGATCCGCGCGAGGATTTCGACTACCGCCGCGGCGGGCGGCCGCTGCCCTCCGATCCGCTGCCTCGCGACGTCCGGCCGGTGACCGATCTGCTGGCCGTGGACGCGCACGGCCGCACCGAGATCTACCCCGCGGTCGGCCCGGATTTCGATCCCGTCGAGGACGACGATCTCGACCTCGACTACGACGAGGACGAGGAGGACCTGCTCGACTTCGACGAGGACGAGGACGAGGAGGACGACGATTTCGACGAGCGTCCGGCCCGCCGGTCCCGTCGCGCGCCGGGCCGCTCCTCGCGCGACCGGTCGCTGAGCTCTCGCTCCAAGGCGTTGTTGCAGGGCGATCGGCCGCAGTGGCTGAGTTTCGGCGGCGGTCAGGAGTCCGGCCGTCGGCAGTGGCTGGTGCTGGCCGGTCAGGTCGTCGGCGCGGCGGTGGCCGGAATGCTGCTGTTCAAGGGCTTCGAGAAGATGTGGGATCTGCTGCCCTTCGTCGCACTGGCGCTGGCGGTGGTGGTGATCCTGGGATTGGTGGCCCTGGTACGGGTGCTGCGTCGCACCGACGATATGTACAGCACGGTGATCGCGGTCGTCGTCGGCATCTTCGTGACGCTCGGGCCATTGGCTTTCCTGCTCAGTACGAACTGATCCGGGGGTGGGCACGTGGGGAACAGCGACTCACCGGTGACCGGGGTCAAGGTCGGATTGTCGACCGCGTCGGTCTATCCGGAGAACACCGAGGCGGCCTTTCGCTATGCGGCCGAAATCGGTTATGACGGTGTGGAATTGATGGTCTGGGCCGAGCCGGCCAGTCAGAACATCGCCACCGTGCGGGAGTACGCGCGGCGTTATGCGATGCCGGTGCTGGCCGTGCACGCGCCGTGTCTGCTGATCTCCCAGCGGGTTTGGGGTGCGGACCCGGTCGCGAAACTCGAGCGCAGCGTGCGCGCAGCGGAGACGCTGGGTGCGGCGACCGTGGTGGTGCATCCTCCGTTCCGCTGGCAGCGCCGGTACGCCGAGGGATTCGCCGCGCAGGTCGCCGAGTTGGAGCAGGACAGTCAGGTGGCCGTCGCGGTGGAGAATATGTTCCCGATGCGTGCGGATACTCTGTTCGGGCGGCGCGCGGGGTCGGCGCGGCGGCTCGAGCGCCGGGGCGGGCCGGGACTGTCGGTGACGGCGTTCAGCCCGTCCTACGACCCGACCGACACCGGTTTCCAGCACTACACCCTGGACCTGTCACACACGGCGACCGCGGGTATGGATGCGATGCGGTTGGCCGCGCGCATGGGCGAGGGGCTGACCCATCTGCATCTGGCCGACGGACGTGGTGCCGCGCACGATGAGCACCTGATTCCGGGCGATGGCACGCAGCCGTGTGCGCTGGTCTGTGAAACATTGGCGCGCAACGGTTTTCGCGGTCAGGTCGTCATCGAGGCGAATACCCAGAACGCTCGCACGACCGCAGCCCGCGCGGCCATGCTGGCGCGGGCGCTGCATTTCGCGCACACCCACCTGAACCGGCACGAACCGGCGTCCTCGCCGGAACCCAGCGGCGTCGGGGGAAAATAGGGCGCCGATGCGGCGCTGGCGAGTTGGTCACATCCGGTTCGGGAATCGCGGCGGCCGCGCTATTCGTTGTACGGTGTAAGAGCCACGTGGCGGGAAGGAGCGGCGGTGACGGAACTGGCCATCGATGCCCAACGATCGGACAGCGGAGCTGTGCCGGAATCCGATGACGCACCCTTCAGCCGGGTGTGCGCACTGACCGACCTGCCCGGCCGGGACCCGGACATCGGCCGTTACCGCGGCACGATCGAGCCGATCTGGACCATCGGCAGGAAACTGCACGGCGGCACCATGGTCGCCGCGAGCGCCGCGGCCGCCACCCGGCGGCTTCGCGCCACCGCGCCCGATCTGTCCGAGATGTTCCCGATCGCGGCCAGCACCGACTTCCTCGGCGCGCCCGAGGCGGGCGAGGTCGAGTACGAGGTCCGCATCCGCAAGACCGGCCGGCAGATCTGCCTGGTCGACACCGGTCTGGTCCAGGGTGGGCGGACGCTGGTGCACACCGCGTTCACCTTCGGTCACCTCGACGACGACGCCCCGGCCTACACCGCCGACCGCCATACCGACATGCCCGCCGAACCGCCCGCCGCCGCGGCGATCTACACGCCCGATTCGCCGATGGGCCGCCTGGTGCACGTCTCCGAGGGCGCCGCGGTGGCGCTGGACCCCGAATGGGCCCGGTTCCTCGAGCAGGAGCAGGGCGAGCCGCGGCTGCGGCTGTGGATCCGCGCCCGCGAGGGCGACCAGCAGGATCCGGACGTCGCGGCCTATTTCGCGATGATGGCCGGGGATATGAGCCCGCCGGTGCCCATGAATCTTGGCCGCTTCGGCTGGGCTCCGACCGTGCAGATGACCACTTATCTGCGCCGCCGCCCGGCGCCGGGCTGGCTGCGCGTCATCGCCACCGCCCACGAGATCGGCGAGCGGATGTTCGACGAGGATCAGCTGGTTCTGGACGCCACCGGTGCGGTCGTGGCGCAGTCGCGTCAGCTCGCGCTCATCCCGCGCTGATCGTCGGCGTGCCCGGAACCGGATCGCGCGGCACCGATAGCCTTGACCCCATGACGAGAATTGCGGTGATCGGTGGCGGACGGATCGGCGAGGCGTTGCTCGCCGGTTTGATCGAATCCGGCTGGGCGAGTAAGGATTTGGTCGTCGTCGAGTCGATGGCCTCGCGTGCGGAATTCCTGAGCGAGCGCCTGGGCATCCGGGTCACCGACGCCGTCACCGACGCCGCGAGCGGTGCGGATCTGCTGGTCGTCGCCGTGAAGCCCGGCGATGTGGACGGCGTGCTCGCCGAGGTGAGCAAGGTCGATCTGGACGACGCCCGCGATCGCGTCCTGGTCTCGCTGGCCGCCGGGGTGACCACCGCGCGTCTCGAGGCGAAGCTGCCCGCCGGATTCCCGGTGGTCCGCGTGATGCCCAATACGCCGATGCTGGTCGGGCAGGGCATGAGCGCGATCGCGGCCGGCCGGCACGCCGACGCGGCGCAACTCGAGCAGGTGTCCGAGCTGCTGTCCGCGGTCGGCAAGGTGGTCACCGTCAACGAATCCCAGATGGACGCGGTGACCGCGGTGTCGGGTTCGGGTCCGGCCTACTTCTTCCTGGTGGTCGAGGCCATGGTCGAGGCGGGCGTCGGGATGGGCCTGAGCCGCGACGTGGCCACCCGGCTCGTGGTGCAGACGATGCTCGGTTCGGCGGCGCTGCTGGACGAGTCCGGTCAGGACGCGGCCGAACTGCGCGCCGCGGTCACCTCGCCGGCGGGCACCACGGCCGCGGCGGTGCGTGAGCTCGAACGCGCCGGAGTACGCTCGGCGTTCATCGAGGGGCTCAACGCGGCGCGCGACCGCTCGGCGGCACACGACGGGTGACCCCTGATTCGCGCAGGTAATTGAACACCGCGCGTCCGTAGCCTGACCGGCCGGTTATCTGCCCGGCAAATCCGATTTCTCACACCCGTCGCAGCAATCCCACTGGTCCCGCTAAGCTTCAAGGAGCACGTGCGTGTCTGTTCCGCCGGTGGGGAAGCCGGCGGCGCGGACGTGCCGGAGGTCGGTGACGCAATGATGTCTGGAAACAGCTCTGCGAGTACGGGACCCGTGGTCGGTGGAGGAACGCAGTTCCTCACCGTCGCCGAGGTGGCGAATCTGATGCGGGTATCCAAGATGACGGTGTATCGGTTGGTGCACTCGGGCGAGTTGCCCGCGGTGCGAGTCGGCAGATCGTTCCGGGTGCACGCCAAGGCGGTGCACGACTATCTGCAGACCTCCTACTTCGATGCGGGGTGAGAAGCCCGCGGCTGGATTCGAAGCCCCGGTGACCGGGGCCGGGTAGACCTCGCGGTTCGCGCGGCGAAGCGGAGGCCGGAAACATCGCCGGGCAGCGGCCCGGTACGATGAATCACCGTCGTGTTCGCCTGCCGGTGCCCGAGAGCCGAGGTAGCGGTGAGCGCGAATACCGGTAGCGCGGAAACCGGGAGCCATGCGGGCCGGGCGACCCGGGAAGAGAGCGTACGTGAACCGGCGTGCGCGCCGAGTAGAGAGAGAACGCGAGGAACAACCCTATGGGTTCTGTGATCAAGAAGCGCCGTAAGCGGATGTCGAAGAAGAAGCACCGCAAGCTGCTTCGCCGCACCCGAGTGCAGCGTCGCAAACTCGGCAAGTAGGCCGTAGCCGCGGACAGGCCCGTCATCGACAGATGGCGGGTTCTTTCGTTTCCGGTGGCGAAAGTCATCGTTAGATCCTGGTAAATACCCTCTCCAGGCGCCTGTGGAACCCGTTACTCTGGAGCGCGGGGACAGGCCGCAAAGGGGTTCAGTTGGGATTTTCGGCGTGAGCCAGAACGAGCGCGACGGGCACCGTGCGAGAGTTGTGCTGGTCACCGGTGCCAGTCGATTCTTCGGCGGCAACGTGGTTGCCGCCCTAGCCGCCGACCCCGCTGTCGAGCGGATCATCGCGGTGGACGCCCGCCAACCCGGCCGGGAGCTGCTGCGTCGTATGGGCCGCGCCGAATTCGTCCGGGCCGATATTCGTAATCCGTTGATACGCAAGATCGTCGACGGTAACGAGGTGGATACGGTCGTACATCCCGCGGTACTGTCCCGGCCGCCGTCCAGTGGCGGGCGCGCGGCGATGAAGGATTTCAACGTACTCGGCGCGATGCAACTGTTCGCGGTCTGCCAGAAATCCCCGAGCGTGCGCCGGGTGGTCGTGCGCTCCTCCTCGGCGGTCTACGGATGCAGCGCGAAGGATCCGGCGAAATTCACCGAGGAAATGAGTGCGAGAACCCCGCCGAGTGGGTATTTCGCGCGCGACATGATCGAGATGGAAGGCTATGTGCGAGGGCTCGCCCGGCGACGCCCGGATATCGCCACGGCAATTCTGCGTTTCCCGCCGATCGTCGGAGCTCGGCTGGCCGACCGTGGCGTGCAGTATTTCCGGTCTCCGGTGACGCCGACGGTTCTCGGCCGCGACCCGCGGATGCAGTTGTTGCACGAACAGGATTCGATCTCCGCTCTGGTGCATGCCGCTCTGGCCGCGCCGGGCGGGACGTTCAACGTCGCCGGTGACGGTTCGTTGACGTTGTCCCAAGCGATCCGCCGAGCCGGGCGGATCGCGATGCCCATTCCGTTCGCGCTGTTCCGCACCGTCGGCCGCAGTTTCATGGGCCCGGTGATGCAGGAGTTCACGTCCGAGCAGATCGACTACTTCCATTTCGGGTGCGGTCTGGATACCACCCGAATGCGCGCCGAACTCGGGTTCGAGCCGCGCTGGACCACGATGCAGGCCTTCGACGATTTCGTCGGGGGTACGGCGTTGCGGCCCGTCCTGGATCCGCGTTGGATCGACGCCGCTGAAACGAGACTTCTCGGCCTCGTCGGGGCCGAAGAGGGAGCACACCGATGAACGACGTGGCCAAGGTCATTCAGCTGAACGACATCGACTTCGAAGCCCGGCAGCGTGCCGCGTCGCGGCGCTGGCCGCAGGAGAGTGTGGCCAAACCGGTGACCTCGCTCACCGAACGCCTGGCCGAGACCACGCCACCGCCGCCGCGCTCCCTGGGCGATCTGGTGCGCGATACCGTCGCCGACGGTATCCGCGGCACAGCCGATTTCGCCCGCCGCCGACTCACCGGCGACTACCAGGTCGACGAGTTCGGTCTCGACGAACACCTGCTGGAATCGGTGTTGCTGCCCGCGTTGCGGCCGCTGGCCGAACAGTGGTTCCGCGTGGAGGTCAACGGAATCGAGCAGCTGCCCGAATCCGGTGGCGCGCTGATCGTCGCCAATCACGCGGGCGTTCTGCCGCTGGACGGACTGATGTTGCAGGTGGCCGTGCACGACCGGCAGCCCGCGCGGCGCGTGGTGCGCCTGCTGGCCGCCGACCTGGTCTTCGAGACGCCGGTCCTGGGCGGATTGGCGCGCAAGGCCGGACATACACTGGCCTGCCCAGCCGATGCCGAGCGGTTGTTGCGCGGCGGCGAGCTGGCCGGAGTATTTCCCGAGGGCTTCAAGGGCATCGGGAAGTCCTACGGGGATCGGTACAAGCTGCAGCGGTTCGGGCGCGGAGGTTTCGTCTCCGCGGCGGTGCGCACCGGGGTGCCGATCATCCCGTGCTCGATCGTGGGTTCGGAGGAGATCTATCCGAAACTCGCCGACCTCAAGCCGCTGGCGCGATTGCTCGGCCTGCCGTATTTCCCTGTGACGCCGCTGTTTCCGCATCTGGGCGTGCTGGGAATGATGCCGCTGCCGTCGAAGTGGTACATCGAATTCGGCGAGCCCATCCCGACCGGCGGATACGATCCCGAGGCCGCCGACGACGCGATGACGATGTTCGACATCACCGACCAGGTCCGGGAGACCATCCAGCAGACGCTGTACAAGCGTTTGGCCAAGCGCCGCAACGCTTTCAGCGGCTAGCTGGATTTTTGGCCTCCGCTTCGCTCCGGCGGGGTTTTCGGCGCTGTAAGGCTCGTCGTTCAGCCCTCGAGACTCGGCCTTCGGCCATGCGCTTCGAGGGCTGAACGACGAGTCCGCGCCGAAAACCTTGGGGGTTGGTGTTGCTGAACCTATCGCTTCGCGGGCGACTCCCAGCCCGACAGAGACGCTTCGCCGCTGGGCACGTCAGCCTTTCGCCTCGCTTCGCATCGGTGGGGTTGGTGCGGCCCACGTCGGGGACCTTTGTCGCTCTGGAGGCACCGGACCGCCGCCTTTTGCGGCGCTAGTTCGCACCTCGTTTGCGGGTGAGGACTGCCGCCGCGGCGCCGCCGGCCGCGCCGAGGGCGAGGGCGGTGGGGACGCCGATCTTGGCCGCCTTGCGGCCGGTGCGGAAATCGCGGATCTCCCAGCCTCGGTTCTTGGCCACCTCGCGCAGGTCCGAGTCGGGGTTGATGGCGACAGCGGTACCGGTGAGCGAGAGCATCGGGATGTCGTTGTGGCTGTCGGAATACGCGGTGCAGCGCTTCAGATTCAGGCCCTCGCGGATGGCGAGGGTACGCACCGCGTGCGCCTTGCCGAGGCCGTGCAGGATATCGCCGACGAGGCGGCCGGTGAACACGCCGTCCTCGCTTTCCGCGACCGTGCCCAGCGCGCCGGTGAGGCCCAGTCGCTTGGCGATGACCTGAGCGAGTTCGACCGGAGTGGCGGTGACCAGCCAGACCTGCTGACCCGCGTCCAGGTGCATCTGCGCCAGTGCGCGAGTGCCGGGCCAGATCTTGTCGGCGATGATCTCGTCGTAGATCTCCTCACCCAGTTCGGCCAGCTCGGCGGTGGAGCGGCCCGCGATGAAGGCCAGCGCCTTCTCCTTGCCACTGGCCATATCGCCCTGGCTCTCCCTGCCGGTGACCCGGAACTTGACCTGCTTCCAGGCCATATCGGCCAGATCCGAGGTCTTGAAGTACTTGCGCGCGGCCAGGCCGCGGGCGAAGTGCACGATCGAGGCGCCCTGCACCATCGTGTTGTCCACGTCGAAGAATGCCGCCGCGGTCAGGTCGCGGGGCGGGCGCACCTGTTCGGGAGGCTGCGAAACATCTTCCGCCGCAACCGATTCCGCCAGCTCCGCATCGTGCAGAGCGAGCGCCGCGTCGGCGCTGGCCTCACCCGCGACGTTGGCGCGCAACTCCTCCTCGCTCGGCCCGAACGGGCTGCGAGTGATGCGAGTGAGCTGATCGGACAGACCCTGCCCCCACCGTGCCGGGAATTCTCCGAATCTGCCCGCGATGAAACCTGTCCTCGCATCTTTGGATCGTTCCGGCACCGCTAACCTCCGCCCGTCGCGCGAACATCCCAACATTAACCGAGTGGGGTGACCTGTTGCCGAACGTAACGACGAGGCGCTGCCCACACCGGCGCTCAGCGGTTCAGATCGGCCCGCAACCGCAATTCGTCGACGTCGAAATAGCTGTGTTCCTTGCCGTCGAGCAGCACCACCGGCAATCGGTCGCCGTATTCGGCCCGCAGCCCCGGATCGGTCGCCGCGGCGCGGTCCACGTCGACCGATCCGGGTTCGATTCCGAAATCCGCACAAATCGAACGCA
Source organism: Nocardia sp. PLKS1-43 (assembly GCF_059510335.1). Lineage (NCBI taxonomy): Bacteria > Bacillati > Actinomycetota > Actinomycetes > Mycobacteriales > Nocardiaceae > Nocardia > Nocardia sp. PLKS1-43. The sequence goes on from NZ_JCAJZQ010000011.1 coordinate 102,243, forward strand.
GCTGCTCCCAGGCGACGGTGCACAGCCCGCAACCCGCTCTGGTCAGCAACGTCACCGCATGTCGATCACTCATAAGCACATTAAAGCTGTCAGGATGCCTGTGTGTTCCCCCACATCTGTACGGTAACGCCGAGACGGGTCGATCACACTGAACTCCCGGGATCACCTGGTCCAGTTGACCCCGGGCAACGCCGCCTCCGATGGCCGCGGCCCGGTGCGCGCAGCCGGTAATGCAGCACAACCGCCGGGCCACCCATTTCCGTTCACTCCGGATATACCACTGGGCTGACCTAGGCCCGGTCACCTTGGAAAACGCCGACAGCGAGGCCGCGGCCCGGGTCGATTCCGGACCGACCGGAGCGCCAGGAGCGAAGCGGGGCAGCGGAGGGCGGGAAGAATCGGCCCTCGGGGGTCGTGGCCTCGCCGGAGCGAAGCGGAGGCCGATAAACACAGTGACTGAATTCACCGACTTTGTGCAGGGCTTCACAAGCGGTTACGGTGGTGGCACGTAAGCCGCGCGCTTCCGGCAGCGGAAGCAGCCGACAACCCCCGATGGACGCCCGGCGGCGCTGGCCGCAGGCGTCGGCGGCGGAGAGACACCGGATACCTGACCCCCGGCCGGACGAGGAGCCGAACGACGTGACAGAGCAGCATGAGACGCCCGAAGGCGTCTCCGGCAGGGCTCTGCGATCGAACGCACCGTACAAGGACATTCCGCAGGCTACGGTCACGCGGCTGGCGACCTATCTCCGGGTCCTCGCCGTCCTGGCCGACGAGGGCGTGCTCATCGTATCGAGTGAGGAACTGGCTGTCGCGGCGGGTGTCGGTTCGGCGAAGCTGCGCAAGGATCTGTCCTTCCTCGGCCCCAACGGTGTGCGCGGCGTCGGCTACGACGTGGCCAAGTTGCATGCCCGCATCGAGGATGTGCTCGGGCTGTCCGAAGGACATCGGGTGATCCTGGTCGGAGCCGGCAATCTGGGTCGTGCGCTGGCCGGATACGGCGGTTTCCGCCGTCGCGGATTCGCCATGGTCGGCATCTTCGACCGGGATCCGGGGGTCATCGGCACAACGATCAGCGGCCTGCCGGTGCGCGATGTGGCCGAACTGCACGACGCCGTCGCCGAACTCGAGCCGACCATCGCGGTCATCACCGTGCCGGACGCGGCCGCGCAGGCGGTCTGTGATCGGCTGGTGGCCGCCGGGATGCAGTGCGTTCTGAGCTTCTCCCCGATCGCGCTGGACGCGCCGCCGTCGGTGGAGGTGCGCCGGGTCGATCTGGCCGTGGAGATGCAGATGCTCTCGTTCGAGCGCGCGCGCAGCGCCGAGGCGGCGACCGAGGACGACCGGGAGATCGGGCGTCGCCCCGCGTCCGCGGCGATACACACATCAGCGTCCGCGATCCGCCCAGCGGGGGTCGTGGTTTCGGCAATGGAGCCAAACAGCCGCGGCGGGTCCGGGGGAGGCAGTCTGCGCAACCGCGCGGGGGCCTCGGACACACCGCATATGAGTAACGGATCGGTGGTCGCGCAATGAGCATCCTTCTAGTCGGAATTTCGCACCGCAGCGCTCCGGTCGCGGTGCTGGAGAAGGTTGCCGTCACCGAGGACGATCGGCCCAAGCTGCTCGACCGGATCCTGAAGTCCCAACACGTCTCGGAGGCGATGATCGTCTCCACCTGCAACCGCGTCGAGGTCTACGCGGTGGTCGACGCCTTCCACGGCGGTCTTGCCGAGATCGGCGACCTGCTGGCCACGCACGCTGATCTGCCGCTTCCGGAACTGACCAGACACGCCTACGTGCGCTACAGCGAGGCCGCGGCGGAGCATCTGTTCGCGGTGGCCAGCGGCCTGGATTCGATGGTGGTCGGCGAGCAGCAGGTGCTCAGCCAGATCCGTGCCGCCTACGCGGCCTCGGACGCGCAGCAGGCCGCCGGACGCACCCTGCACGAGCTGGCGCAGAACGCGCTGCGCGTGGGCAAGCGGGTGCATTCGGAGACGGGAATCGATCGCGCGGGCGCGTCGGTGGTGTCGGTCGCGCTGGACCGGGCGCGGGCCGAACTCGGTGATCTGACCGGACGAACGGGTGTCGTGGTCGGCGCGGGCGCGATGGGCGGGCTGTCGGTGGCGCATCTGGCGCGCGCCGGGATCGGCCGCATCATCGTGGTGAACCGGACCCTGGAACGCGCGCAGCGGCTGGCGCGCACCGCCGAGAGCATGCACGGCGTCGCGGCGACCGCGCAAGACCTGTCCGACCTGGTCGGCGCGCTGGCCGCCGCCGATATCGTCATCACCAGTACCGGCGCGGTCGGTGCGGTGGTGACGCTCGCCGATGCGCACCGGGCGCTGAATTCGGCTCCGGCCGGACATCGGATGGTCGTCTGCGATCTCGGCCTGCCGCGCGACGTGGATCCCGCCGTCGCCGGGCTGCCCGATGTCACGGTGATCGACATGGAGACGTTGCAGCGTGATCCGGCGGCCGGCGCGGCCGCCGACGACACCTCCGCAGCGCGTGCCATCGTCGCCGACGAACTTTCCAAATACCTTGCGAGCCAACGGGTTGCGGAGGTCACCCCGACGGTGGCGGCGCTGCGGCAGCGCGCGGCCGACGTGGTCGAGGCCGAGCTGATGCGGCTCGAGTCGCGGCTGCCGGGGCTGGCCGACCCCGAACGCGCCGAGGTCGCCCGCACGGTGCGCCGGGTGGTCGACAAGCTGCTGCACGCACCGACGGTGCGGGTCAAGCAACTGGCCTCCGCGCCCGGCGGCGGCACCTACGCCGAGGCGCTGCGCGAACTGTTCGAACTCAAACCCGGTGCGGCACAAGCTGTTGCGGTGCCGATGGAGATCGCCACCCTCGGCGACGACCGGACAACAGGTAATGAAGGGGCGCCAGCGTGACCGCAACCGATGCCATGGTGCACGAGAACGACACGACACGTCGGGGTACCGCCGACGCGCCGTGGCGGATCGGCACTCGCGGCAGCCTGCTGGCGCTGACCCAGGCCGGAACCATCCGGGACGCGCTGATCGCGAGCGGACAGCAGGCCGAACTCGTCGTGGTGAAGACCGCCGGGGACAAATCCTCCGAACCGGTGGAGAAGATCGGCGTCGGGGTGTTCACCGCCGCGCTGCGCAACGAACTGGCCCTCCGCACCGTCGACATCGCCGTGCACTCCTACAAGGATCTGCCCACCGCGCCGGACCCGCGCTTCGTCATCGCGGCCATTCCGCCGCGCGCGGATCCGCGCGACGCGCTCATCGCCCGCGACGGTTTGGTCCTGGGCGAACTGCCCGCCGGTTCGCGGGTCGGCACCTCCGCCGCGCGCCGGGCCGCGCAGCTGCGCGCGCTCGGTCTCGGCCTCGAGATCCTGCCGCTGCGCGGCAATATCGACACCAGAATTCGTAAGGTCGCCGACGGTGAACTCGACGCGGTGGTGATCGCCCGGGCCGGAGTCGCCCGTATCGACCGCCTCGACGAGATCAGCGAATCGCTCGAGCCGGTGCAGATGTTGTCCGCCCCGGCGCAGGGAGCGCTCGCGGTCGAGTGCCGCGCCGACGACCCGGATCTCGTGACCATCCTTTCCGCCCTGGACGATGCGGGCACACGCGCCGCGATCGAAGCCGAGCGGGCGTTGCTGGCCGCACTGGAGGCCGGATGCACCGCCCCGATCGGCGCGTTGGCCGAGGTCGTCGAATCGCTCGACGACGACGGCCGGGTGGTCGAGGAATTGTCGCTGCGCGGTTGCGTGGCGGCGATCGACGGCTCGGACGTGCTCCGGGCATCGGCGGTCGGTTCGCCCGACGAGGCCGAGGAACTCGGCCGCGCACTGGCCCGCGAGCTGGTCGAGCTGGGCGCGCGCGAGCTGCTCGGCGCCGACCGCGAGGGCAGCACAGACTTTCACCCATCCCAGCCCAATGGAGAACGATAAATGAGCCGAGCCACTAAGAAGCATCCTGGTCGGATTCTCTTTGTCGGGTCCGGCCCCGGTGACCCGGCGCTACTGACCGTTCGGGCCCGCGAGGTGCTCGGCCGGGCGACGCTGGCTTTCACCGACCCCGATGTGGACAAGGGTGTGCTCGCCCTGATCGGTATCGCGGTGGAGCCGAATCCGGACGGAGAACGCCCGGTCGACGTGCGCCCGGCCCTGGGCGAGCCCGCCGAGGTGGCCAAGACCCTGGTCGCCGAGGCGCGCAACGGTCACGATGTGGTGCGGCTGGTCTCCGGTGACCCGCTGACCACCGATTCGGTGATCGCCGAGGTCAACGCCGTCACCCGATCGCACATGGTGTTCGAGGTGCTGCCCGGACTGCCGTCCGGTGCGACGGTGCCCGCCTACGCGGGGATCGCACTGGGCTCGAGTCATACCGAGGTCGATGTGCGCGGTGAGGTGGACTGGGCCTCCGTCGCGGCCGCACCCGGCCCGCTGGTGCTGCACGCGACGTCCGGACATCTGGCCGAGACCGCCAGCGCCCTCACCGAGCACGGCCTCGCGGCGCAGACCCCGGTCGCGGTGACCGTTCGCGGCACGACTCGCCAGCAGCGGACCATCGAGGCCACCCTGGCGACGTTGAACAGCGCCGCCTCGGAGCTGGTCGGGCCGCTGGTGGTCACGGTCGGTAAAGAGGTCGAGAAGCGTTCGAAGATGTCCTGGTGGGAGTCGCGTTCGCTGTACGGCTGGACCGTTCTGGTGCCGCGCACCAAGGAGCAGGCCGGTGAGATGAGCGAGAAGCTCGTCACCCACGGCGCGATCCCGATGGAGGTGCCGACGATCGCGGTCGAGCCGCCGCGCAGCCCCGCGCAGATGGAGCGCGCGGTCAAGGGCCTGGTCGACGGCCGCTACCAGTGGGTGGTGTTCACCTCCACGAACGCGGTGCGCGCGGTGTGGGAGAAGTTCGCCGAATTCGGCTTGGACGCGCGGGCGTTCTCCGGGGTGAAGATCGCCTGCGTCGGCGAGGCCACCGCGGAGCGGGTGCGTTCGTTCGGCATCAATCCGGAACTGGTGCCCAGCGGGGAGCAGTCCTCGGAGGGTCTGCTGGCCGACTTCCCGCCCTACGACGACGTTTTCGATCCGGTCAACCGGGTGCTGTTGCCGCGCGCGGACATCGCGACCGAAACCCTCGCCGAGGGCCTGCGCGACCGCGGCTGGGAGATCGACGACGTCACGGCCTATCGCACGGTGCGCGCCTCGCCGCCGCCCGCGGAGACCCGCGAGATGATCAAGACCGGCGGTTTCGACGCGGTCCTGTTCACCTCCTCCTCCACGGTGCGGAACCTGGTCGGCATCGCGGGCAAACCGCATGCCCGCACCATCGTCGCCTGCATCGGCCCCAAGACCGCCGAGACCGCCATCGAATTCGGCCTGCGCGTGGACGTGCAGCCCGAACTCGCCCAGGTGGGCCCCCTGGTCGAGGCCCTCGCCGAACACGCCGCCCACCTGCGCGCCGAGGGCCTGCTGCCTCCGCCGCGCAAGAAGAGCCGCCGCGGCCGAGCCTGAGGCTGCATCTCCGCACTCCCGCTCCGGCGAGCCCGCAACCATGCGTGTCTCACTGTTCGGTCCCCGTCCGTGTCGGGTACTTGTTGCTCGTACTCGCCACGCGTCCGGCCGCCGAGGCCGCCGGGTATGTGCAGATTGCCTCTGCCGCGCTCCGGCGCGTTCGCTGTCCCTGAAGTCTCGCTGTTCGGTCCCGTGTCGGGCACTCGTTGCTCGCACTCGCGCCACTCGTCCGGTCGGCGAGATGTGTCGCGAACAACTGCGCGCCGCCACCGCGGCGCCGCTGCGCCAAGTCGAACTCGCCCCGCAGTACGCCGGTTCGCCCCTGGCGCAGATCGAGCGAGGAATGCATCTGGGCATGGTGCCGACCGCCGCTGCCGTTCTGTCCGCACCACTGCTGCCGTGAGGTGTATTGCGGATTGCCTCTGCTGCGCTCCGCCGGGTTCACGGTGCCCCGGAAGCTTCGCTGTTCAGTCCTGTGCCGGGTACTTGTTCCTCGTGCCCGGCAGCGTTCGGCCGGCGCTGGTCCCGAACTGTGTGAGATTGCCTCCGCTTCGCTCCGGTTCGCGGCCCCGAAGTCTCATCGTTTGGTCCTGTGTCGGGCATTCGTTCCTCGTACTCGCCGTGCGTTCGGCTGGCGATGCGTGCCGCGAGCCGTGTTCGATTGTCTCCGCTTCGCTCCGGCGTGTGCGCGGCCTTCTGAGGTCTCACCGGTCGGTCCCGTTTCGGGGGCTTGTTGCTCGCACGTGCCACGCGTCTGGGCGGTGAGACGGGCCGCGAACCTGGTGGCGGCGTAGTCCAGGGTGTCGGAACAGGTGCGAGGTCGGCGTTCGGCGAGTGCGAGACGGCTTGTGTATCAGCGTGACTCGTCTGCAACGTGGCAAGCGGCAGCTGGCTCGCGTTGAGCGCGGGCCAGTTCGGCACGGGTTCTTCGCATCTGCCACGTGTCCGGATGGCGAAATAGATCGCGGACTCCAGGTGTGCGTCGGTGCGCTTGCCTGATGTGAAATAGGCTGTGCCTCAGCACGATTCGCCCCTGCTGCGGGCGCGGAAATGAATCGTGCCGAGGACAGGCCGGATCGGCGCGCTCGTTCCGGCTGCTCGATGGGCGTTCGGAACGCGCCTGCGTGACCTCAGCGGCGGTTGCGCATGAGGTCTCGGACGAGGCGGCAGGTTTTGTCGGAGGGCGGGCGAATGCCGACGAGATCTGCTGTGTGGCGGATCTTTTCGTTGTCGGCGAGGTCGGCTCGGTAGACGCCGGAATCCAGCAGGGCGATGGCCAGGCGCATCGCCTTGAGGCGGCGATTGTGGGTGACGTACCACGAGCGCGGGCGGCCCGCGGGCAGACGGCGTTTGGTCAGCGGAGCGTACGGCTGGACGATGCTGAACGATGAATCTGTGGCCACGAGACCCTCCCCGTCGGTGGTGGAAACGAGTGATCGAGGGCCCGCGAGACTCTCGAACACACCTTCGATTATAGCGCTCGGCACCGACAAGAACCGCCGGTCGCTTTGTGCGACCGGCGATTCCGCTGCGCTGGGTCAACGGCCGAGGACGCCGTCCAGCCAGTCGAATGTGCGCTGGTGGAACAGGGCCGTCGCGCCCTCGTGGCAGTGTTCGCCGCCGCCTTCGTTCTCGCGGAAGACGATCAATTCCTTCGGGCAGGTCAGCGCGTCGAAGATCTGTTGCGGTTGCCCGGCGAAGAACTGGTCGTTCTCGGCCTCGAGTACCAGCGTCGGGCAACTGACCCGATCCGCGATGCCCGCCATCGTGTACGACTCGATCGCCTTCAGCAATTCCTCGGGACCGGATACCCCGAAAGTCCACAGTCCGTTGCGAATTCCCCAGCGCGCCTGGGTGTTCTGCGTCATCAGGCCGTCGAGCCCGCCGGGCAGCTGCTCGGCCGAATCGCCGATGGCCGCGAAGGGTGCGTGGAAGTCGAAGACCCCGTCGTGCAGTACGCATGCGGCGATCCGGTGTTCGAAGGCGGCGGCCCGCGCGGCGAGGTAGCCGCCCAGGCTGGTGCCGACCAGTGCGAGCCGGTCCGCATCCACCTCGGCCAGGCCGAGTGCGAAATCCACGACCGGGGTGACGACCGCCTCCCAGTCCGGCCGGAAGTGCAGACCCTGATCCCGGACGGTGCTGCCCTGGCCGGGACCGTCGAATGCGAGCACGTGGTAGTCGCGACGCAGTGCCCCCGCGGCGATCGCGAAGTAGGCCTCTTCCAGCGTGGAGTCGTATCCGCCGTGGTAGATCAGGGTCGGGCGGGGTGTGCCGGAATCGTCTGCGAGGAAAAGATAGCCGGGCAGGGTGGTGTCTTCGTACGGAATCCGCACCTTGCGGGCAGGGGTGTCGAGCAGAGCGGCGGCTTCGGCGAAGGTCTGCTGGGACGCGCGGGCGAGGCGAGCGGATTCGGGGTCGTGCGCCGGGTCGTCACGGCGGTAGAAATCGGCGGTCCGGTAGTAGTTCGACGCGCGCAGCAGCGCTTCCCGCGCGCTCACCCGATGGCCGGCGGCCAGGGCGTCGCGGCCGATGCGCTCGACTCGGGTGGCCGTGGCGGCCCACTGCGCCGACCAGGCGTCCTCGTCGCCCTCCGGGATCTGCCGGCACGTCACCAGGACCTCCCCGAGTTCCGCGCCGCCGTAGGTGGCATAACCCGCGGCGCGCAATGCCTCGAAGGAGAAGGACTCGTCGTCGTAGAGGAATTTCATGATCGAACACACCTTCCGTGAAGAACGATACAGTTCCGTTCCGTTGAACCGACGCTAACACCGGACACAATGGAACGCAACGGTTCCGTTTCGGTTAGTCTCGATGCATGGCAAAGGAGCGGACAGTGCCCCGGCCCGCCACCGGCGGGGCCGCCCTGCGACAGCGCGTCACCGACGCGATCACCCGGGCGGCCTTCGCCGAACTCGCCGAATCCGGCTTTGCGCGGCTGTCCATGGAGGCCGTCGCCCGCCGCGCCGGAGTCGGCAAGGCCGCGCTGTATCGACGCTGGCCGTCCAAGGAGGGGATGCTCACCGAGTTGATCCGCCAGGCCGTCCGCGACACTCTGCCCCCGATCCCGGACACCGGAGCCCTGCGCTCCGATCTGCGCCGGCTCCTGGACACATTCCGGGAGCAGTTGTCGAATCCGACCGTCCGGAATATCGGCGCGAGCCTGTTGGCCGAGGCCCACCACAACGAATCCCTCGCCGAAGTCCTGCGCACCACCGTCGCGGCGCCGCGCCGCGACAACGCCCACCTGGTCCTGCGCGCCGCCATCGACCGCGGCGAGCTCCCCGCCGACCTCGATCTCGAACTCGCCTCGGATCTGCTCATCGCCCCCTTGGGCTTCCGCATCCTCGTGCTGTCCGGCGACAGCGACGACGCGTACCTCGAAACACTCACCGCCGCACTCGAAGCCGCCTTGCAGGCCGCCCGCCCCCGTCCATCGGCGGGCTCGGCGAGCGGCGGCGCGCCGGACGCAATGTCGGGCGCGCGCACGCGCCATGGGGTGCGGCATCCCGACCATGACAGCGGTGCGGCCCGGTAGGGATGCGCTCCTGACGGGGACCTCGATGCCGCGCAGGAAGGTGACGACGGTTCCGTGCGGGAACACGCGGTCAGGCCTAGGCGGGTACGGAGCCGCGCGCGGCTGCGGTGAGATGTCGACGGTGTGACATCCGCAGACGGTCGCTGGGAGGCACTGGCATATTCGCGGCCAGGGGTCCCGCTGTCCGGCCGACGGCCGAGCGGTAGCTGAGTCCGGTGGTGACAATCGACCCCCTTCAAACGTTCCTGTTCGCACATACGAGCCGGCTGCGCCGCACTGTCGCCGAGCCGGTCGTGAAGGTCGCGCTGTGCGGCCGGATCGGCCGCGTCGGTGTGTGATTGGTCATAGTTGTGCGGGTGTGCCGCGCGCGGCGGAGTACGCGCGGGCATGTCTCGATCGCATCGGCCCGCAGAGGCGTCCCGTCGTCGCGCGCATGTCCTGTGTTGCCCGGTGTATGCCTGGTCACGGGGCGGCGACGGTTGTTCCGGGGCCCTCGCGCGGGGCGGCGGTCCGGTGCGGAGGCGGTGCGGCACAGGCCCGGACCGGGGCGTATCGTGCGCATCATGACCGGAATGGACCGCCCGCGGCGGTTGCGTCGTACCCCTGCTCTACGGCGTCTCGTTGCCGAAACCACTTTGGAACCAAGGCATTTGGTGCTCCCCATGTTCGTCGCCGACGGGCTCGGCGAACCGCGCGAGATCGGCTCGATGCCGGGCGTGCACCAGCATTCGATGGATTCACTGCGCAAGGCCGCCGTAGAGGCGGTCACCGCCGGCGTCGGCGGGCTGATGCTGTTCGGAGTGCCGCGTCCGGAGGACAAGGACGCGGTCGGCAGCCTCGCCAGCGACCCCGAGGGCATCCTGAACCGCGGTCTGCGCGCGCTGTCCGAGGAGGTCGGCGACGCGACGGTGGTCATGGCCGACACCTGCCTGGACGAATTCACCGATCACGGCCACTGCGGGGTGCTGTCCGCGGACGGCGCGGTCGACAACGACGCGACCCTCGACCGCTACGTCGAGATGGCGCTGGCCCAGGCCGAGGCGGGTGCGGACCTGCTCGGCACCAGCGGCATGATGGACGGTCAGGTGGGCGCGATCCGCGACGCGCTGGACGAGGCCGGCCGCATCGACACCGGCATCCTGGCCTACGCCGCGAAGTACGCCTCCGCGTTCTACGGTCCGTTCCGCGAGGCGGTCTCCTCCTCCTTGCAGGGCGATCGCCGCACCTACCAACAGGATTCGGCCAATCGCCGCGAGGCGATCCGGGAGCTGGAACTGGACCTGGCCGAGGGCGCGGATCTGGTGATGGTCAAACCCGCGATGTCCTACCTGGACATCCTGCGCGATGTCGCCGACCGTTCCACCGTGCCGGTGGCCGCGTACCAGATCTCCGGTGAGTACGCGATGATCACCGCCGCCGCCGCGAACGGCTGGATCGACCGTCGCGGCGCGATTCTGGAATCGCTGATGGGGATCCGGCGGGCGGGTGCGGATATCGTGCTCACCTACTGGGCGACCGAAGTCGCGCAGTGGCTGTCGCACGGCAGGCAGATCGCGGTCCGGCCCGGGGCGACCGAGGTCGCGCACCCGCTGTCGTGAACCAGTGGACTCCGCCGGTCCCGCCGGCTCCTGATCGGCCGATGCCCGACGACGTTCGTACCGCGTCCCAATTATGGTGGGGCGCGGTAATTTTGGGCGTGGTACGGCTGTTCGCCGGGATGTGGACGCGGTTCGAGCATCGGCACACGATCGCCCGGAACATCTACGACCAGTTGCGTGCCCAGGAACCGCAGACCCCGATCGCGACCTACGACCTGATGGTCACCATGTTGATCGTGCTCGGCGTGGTGTTCGGGCTGGCGCTCGCGGCCGCGGCGCTGGCCGTGGCGCATCAGCTGCGCCGGGGTAAACCATGGGCGCGCACGCTGTTCGACGTGGCAGCGGTGGTCCTGGTGATCGGCGGGGTGAATTCGATGTTCGGTCTCGGTGCGATCTCCGGCACCGGTGAGATGCTCGCCGGGGCCGCGGCCATCCTCCAGGGCGTTCTGGCCGCCGGAGCCGTATTCCTTTGCCACCGAAGCGAATCCAACGCCTACTTCGTCGTGAACGGCGGTCGGCCGCCCCGGTGAGTTTGTTACCGGCGGGTCAACATGTATGGTGAGGGTTGTCACAGAGGACCTGGGAACCGGATGTCGTGGGTCGTGCGTTCCGCATCGGATCGCGCGAGGCGTTCCGGAGAAGCGGAGGCAATGATGCGAGTGGTGATTCAACAGCCGCAGAGCCTTCGGCGAGACGTTCTGATGATGGGCCTGGTTCTCGTTCTGGGTCTGCTCACTCTGGCCGTTCTGTTGCTGCCCGGTATGGTCGGCTGATCGTTCGCCGCTTCCGGAGAATCACGCGGGCGGGCGAGACAGCCTGGAGGTTTCCGTGACCGATACCCGAGCCCCGGCCGACGTGCGGTTCGCCGAGCCCGGTGCGCATTGGCGTGCCGTCACATACGGCCCGCTGATCTGCCTGATCGTGTTGATTCTGGAACTGACGCTCGGTCACGGCCCGGTGCACTGGTTCGGTCTGGCCTTCTGCGCGCTGCTGCTCGCCGGATTCGTCTCGTTGCAGGTCGTCGCGGGAAAGCGGCACGTCAGCGTGGAACTGACCGGTACTTCGCTGCGTGAGGGCACCGAGACGCTGGACCTGGACCGGATCGCGGCGATCCTGCCCGAACCCGACGAGGAGTCCTGGGACGACGAGGACTGGCAGTCCGCACGTGCCCTCGGCGAGCTGGCCGGGGTGCCACGACGGCGCAAGGGCATCGGTTTGAAACTGCGCGACGGCGGTCTGGTGCAGGCGTGGGCGCGCGATCATCGGGGTCTGCGCGAGCAGCTCACCGCTGCGGTCGAGGAACGCGCGGTCGGTGCTTCGAAGCAGAGCGGTTCCGGCGCTGATGCCGCCGGACGCGAGGTCACCTCCGGCGAGGGCGCCGCGCTCGAAGGCACTCGCGACGCCGGGGAGGACGCTCGATGACGCACCGGCTGTGGCTCGCCGTCGACGTGGTCGTTCTGGTGCTCTGCCTCGCCGCGATCGTGCCTGCCTGGCACGCCGGAATCGAGTCGGTTTCGTTCGCCGCGTCCGGTGACCTGCCCGCCTTCGAGGCGACCCGCTACAGCGGGCCCTGGATCGGCCTGGCCGCGCTGCTGGCGGCGGTGGCCGGATTGGCCCTGATCGATCTGGTCGCGCGGGCCGTCGAGCGATACCGGCGGGTCTGACCGGCCTGGCCTGTGGATCGCGGCCAACTTTCGGCAATCGGTGCCAACCCGGCGATCGGTGCGGACACTGGAGGTATGTCCCGCACGTCTCCCGTGCAGCGCCGAGTGATGGTGATGCTGGCCATCGCGATCATCGGGCTGGCCACCGTGGCCTTGGACGTGGTCACGGCGATGGATGCCGGCCCCGCTCCGGAACCGGTGACCCGCTCCCGGCTGGTCGACGGGCTTCCCGGCCCGATGGGTTGCCTGGTCAGGACCGGGTTCTCGCTGTCGTGTCTGCGGCCCTCGCGCTGGTAGCGGGTCAGTTCCAGTGCTCGTAGATGTCGAGCAGGCGAGAACCGTGCGTGCCCGGGGCGTCGAGGAAGACGACCACGTTCCCGTTCGGATGTGCGGCCGATTCGAGCAGCAGCTCGCGTGGTGAGGCGTGCACGCCGCCGTGCGGGTCCCGGTAGATCTGGCTGCCCGGATGCAGGCCCGCGCCCATGCGATTCAGCGGCACGACCTTGCTGATCAGCGCGGGAAGCGGACCGTCCGCCAGGGCGGCGGTCTCGGCGTGCGACAGGCTGATCCCGATCCGCCCCTGATCGGGCTGGGCGACGATCTCACCCGCCGAGGCCGCGGTCGCGGCGCAGGTCAGTGCGGTGCCCGCGAGTGCGGTGAGGGTGGCGCCGACAATCAAGGTTCGCATGCGTCTCTCCCGGCCGGATTGCGGATGATGGACCGAGGGTACGCAGTAGCAATCATCGAGCGACCGAATTGGGCGGGAACGGCGCTCCGGCGTGTTGCGACGAATCCGGACATAGGGTGTGGGGTGGCTCACCCCACTACACCCTGTCGTCGACCGGTGCGGACCGGGCTGCGACACTGGAGGCCGTGAGTTCTTCTCCGGCCTCCGCGCACCTTTTCGATCGCGCCGCTGCGATCATTCCCGGCGGCGTGAATTCGCCTGTGCGAGCGTTCCGTTCGGTCGGCGGTACGCCGCGGTTCATCACTTCCGCACGCGGGTGCACGCTCACCGACGCCGACGGCGCCGAATATGTGGACCTGGTGTGTTCGTGGGGACCGATGATTCTGGGCCACGCGCATCCGGCCGTCGTGGAGGCGGTGCGCAAGGTCGCGGTCGACGGCCTGTCCTTCGGTGCGCCGACCGAGGCGGAGATCGAACTGGCCGAGGAGATCGCCGCGCGGGTGGAACCCGTGGAACGGGTGCGGTTGGTCAACTCCGGCACCGAGGCCACCATGAGCGCGGTGCGGCTGGCCCGCGGCTTCACCGGCCGCAGCAAGATCATCAAGTTCGCCGGGTGCTATCACGGGCACGTCGACGCGCTGCTGGCCGACGCGGGTTCGGGCGTCGCCACGCTCGGCCTGCCGACTTCGCCCGGCGTCACCGGCGCGCAGGCGGCCGACACGATCGTGCTGCCCTACAACGATCTGGACGCGGTGGCCGCCGCGTTCGCCGCGCATCCCGGGCAGATCGCCTGCGTCATCACCGAGGCCGCGGCGGGCAACATGGGCACGGTCGCCCCGCAGCCGGGTTACAACGCGGGCCTGCGGCGGTTGACCTCCGAGAACGGCGCGCTGCTCATCATGGACGAGGTGATGACCGGATTCCGGGTGAGCCGCTCCGGATGGTTCGGGCGCGACGGCGTGGCGGGCGATCTGTACACCTTCGGCAAGGTGATGAGCGGCGGGCTGCCCGCGGCGGCGTTCGGCGGCCGCGCCGAGGTGATGAACCGGCTCGCTCCGATCGGGCCGGTCTATCAGGCCGGGACGCTGTCGGGTAATCCGGTCGCGGTCGCGGCCGGACTGGCCTCGCTGCGCGCGGCCGACGCGGAGGTCTACGCCGCACTCGATCGCAACGCCGAACAACTCGGGAAGCTGTTGAGCGGCGCCCTCGATACGGCGGGCCTGGCTCATCAGGTGCAATTCGCGGGCAATATGGTGAGCGTGTTCTTCGCCGACCGCCCGGTTACCGACTACGCCGCCGCGAAGGCCAGCCAGACCTGGCGTTTCCCGGCATTCTTCCACGCTCTGCTCGATCGCGGCGTCTACGCGCCGCCGAGTCCGTTCGAGACGTGGTTCGTCTCCGCCGCGCTCGACGAGGACGCATTCGACCGCATCGCCGCCGCCCTGCCCGCCGCTGCCGCGGCCGCGGCGGCCGCCACACCCGAAGGATCCGACGCGTGAACGAGCGCACCGAGCCAGCCGACGAGACGACGCCGCACACACCGCAGGACATCACGTCCGAGGCGGTCGCCGACATCCCCGACGAGCACGCCGAACTATCCGGCGTCGCGGACACCGAGACGATCGTGCACGTGATGCGGCACGGAGAAGTGCACAACCCCAAGGGCATCCTCTACGGCCGGCTACCCGGCTTCGGCCTGTCGGTGACCGGCCGGTCCCAGGCCGCGGCGGTCGGCCGCGCGCTCGCCGATCACGACATCACCCTGGTGGTCGCCTCCCCGCTGCAACGCGCGCAGGAGACCGCCGGTGCGATCGCCGGGCCGCACGAGCTGATCGTGCGCACCGACGACAATCTCATCGAGGCGGGCAATACCTTCGAGGGCCTGCGCGTCGCGGTCGGCGACGGCGCGCTGCGCAAGCCCCGGCACTGGTGGAAGCTGCGCGACCCGTTCACCCCGTCCTGGGGCGAGCCGTACCTGCAGATCGCGCACCGCATGCTGGCCGCGGTGAACAAGGCGCGGGTGGAGGCGGCCGGTCACGAGGCCGTCGTGGTCTCCCATCAGCTGCCGGTGTGGACGCTGCGCCGCTTCCTCGAGGGCAAACGCCTCTGGCACGACCCGCGCCACCGCCAGTGCTCCCTCGCCTCCCTGACATCCCTTGTCTACCAAGGGGATACGTTGATCGACATCGTCTATTCCGAACCCGCGGGGGAGTCGGATCCGCGGGTGACCGGAGCGTGAACGGCTCGGCACACGAGAGAACCGGTGGGCACCCGGACGCTCCTGCCGGCGATGTTCGCGCGCGCCGCCACGGTCACATCGCCCAGGATGCGGCGCATGTGAAGTTCACCGCGCCGGCACAGCACGGCGTACGGGACAGGCCGGGACGATTCGGCGGTGATCGCCTGTTCCGCGGTTCCGCTGGGCGTCCTGAGTTCGCCCGCCGCGGTGCGGGTTTGGCCTTCGAGCGCCGAGGCGAGCGTTGCTCGGCCGAAGTCTCGGCGGAAAGGCGGGCGCCCGGCCGTTTCGGCGAGCTTGGTACGGCCGCCGGCTCCGGTGAGCGCCCCTCGCACGATCGCGGTATCCCGGCTCGTTCCGGCGCGGGGCGACTCGGGAGATGGTTCCGTACGCGTCGCGCGCCGGGTGAGCGCACGCCGGTGCGGATCGTGGCGCTGGTATTGATCGCATGCGCGGCGCTGGCCGCGGCGCTCGCCGGATGTTCGACCGGCAGCGATGCCGTGGCACAGGGCGGGACGTTCCAGTTCGTCTCGCCGGGAGGCAAGACCGACATCTTCTACGATCCGGCGGACAAGCGCGGGACGATCGGGAAGCTGTCGGGGCCGAATCTGCTGACGAACAAGACCGTTTCGGTGAACGATTTCTCGAATCAGGTTGTGGTGCTGAATGTCTGGGGGCAGTGGTGCGGGCCCTGCCGGGCCGAGGCGCCCGAACTCGAGAAGGTCTACGAGCAGTCGAAGGCGCGCGGGGTCGCCTTCCTGGGGATCAATGTGCGTGATCCGGAGCAGGACAAGGCGCAGGATTTCGTCAGCACCAACCACATCCAGTATCCGTCGATCTACGATCCGGAATTCCGTAGCCTGCTCGCCCTGGGCGGAAAGTTCCCGACCAGCGTCATCCCCACCACGCTGGTGCTGGATCGCCACCATCGGGTGGCGGCGGTATTCCTGCGTTCGCTGCTGGCCACCGATCTACAGCCGGTGGTCGATCGTCTCGCCGCGGAGAGTGCGTAGTGAGCGGTGAGGGTGGCGCCGGGCTTTCGCGGTCCACGCGGTGTCGTGCGCGGCCGGGTGCGCTAGGTCGGTCGACATGCAGGTGAGTGTGCTCGCGTCGGTGGGAGATTCGTTCCAGCAGACCGCCGCATCCGGTCCGCTGCTGCTGGCCCTCGGGGCCTGTCTGCTCGCGGGTCTGGTGTCGTTCGCCTCGCCGTGCGTGGTGCCGCTGGTGCCGGGATATCTGTCCTACCTGGCCGGGCTGGTCGGCGCGGAGGCGCCGCCGGTGACCGTGACGCAGGCCCGGGAGACCAGGCGCTCGGATTCCGCGACGCTCGCCAAGGCCGGCCGGATGCGGGTGGCGGGAGCGGCGGGTCTGTTCGTGTCGGGATTCACCGTCGTATTCGTGCTGGCCTCGGCGACGGTGTTCGGGCTCATCCAGACCTTGAACGTGAACCGCGAACTGCTGCAACGTCTCGGCGGCGTGGTCACCGTCGTGATGGGACTGGTGTTCCTGGGCCTGGTCCCGGCGTTGCAGCGGGACACCCGGATGCATCCGCGGCGATTGACCGGTCTGATCGGCGCGCCGCTGCTGGGCGCGGTGTTCGCGCTCGGCTGGACGCCCTGTCTCGGGCCGACGCTGTCCGGGGTGATGGCCGTGTCCGCCGGGACCGAAGGGACCACGGCCGTGCGCGGGGTGGTGCTGATCGTGGCGTACTGCC
Organism: Nocardia sp. PLKS1-43; assembly: GCF_059510335.1. Lineage (NCBI taxonomy): Bacteria > Bacillati > Actinomycetota > Actinomycetes > Mycobacteriales > Nocardiaceae > Nocardia > Nocardia sp. PLKS1-43. Next base: position 119,169 of record NZ_JCAJZQ010000011.1, read on the forward strand.
TGGGTCTGGGCCTGCCGTTCGTGATCCTGGCCTTCGGGTCGGCCAGCGCGTTGCGCGGGGTCGGCTGGCTGCGTCGCCATTCGCGCACCATTCAGGTGATCGGCGGCATTCTGCTCGTCGCCGTCGGTATCGCGCTGGTGACCGGTATGTGGGACCAATTCGTGGGGTGGGTCCGCAATATGTTCGTCTCCCGAGTGACTCTCCCGATCTGACTATGACTGCAACCATGACGGCCCCCGCGGCCCCCGCCCGTCCCCCTCGCCAGTCGCCGCTGCGCAGGATTGTCGCGTTCATCCGGAACACCTGGCGCGGGCTGACCAGTATGCGCACCGCGCTGATGCTGCTGTTCCTGCTGGCGCTCGCGGCGATTCCGGGCGCACTGCTGCCGCAGCGCAGCCTCAACGCGCAGAAGGTCGACAAGTACATCGCCGACCGGCCCACCCTCGGACATCTGATGGACCGGGTGCAGCTGTTCGACGTGTTCTCCAGCTTCTGGTTCACCGCGATCTACGCGCTGCTGTTCATCTCGCTGATCGGCTGCATCGTGCCGCGGGTGTTCGACCACTACAAGGCATTGCGCACGCCGCCGGTCGCCGTGCCGCGCCGGCTGTCCCGGCTGCCGCACCACTATTCGACCGAGGTCGAGCAGAGCCCGGAAGATGTTGTCGCGCAAGCGCGTAAGCAGTTGCGCGGCTGGCGGGTGATCGAGCGTCCGGCCGACAACGGGGTCACCCTGTCGGCGGAGAAGGGGTATTTCCGCGAGTTCGGCAATCTGGTCTTCCATCTGGCGCTGGTCGGTCTGCTGGTGGCGATCGCGGTCGGCAAGATGTTCGGCTACGAGGGCAACGTCATCGTCATCGCCGACGGCGGTCCGGGATTCTGCACGAGTTCGATCTCCGCCTTCGATTCGTTCCGCGCGGGCAATCTGATCGACGGCACCGGACTGACCCCGCTGTGCGTGCGCGTCAAGGATTTCCGGGCCGACTATCTGCCCAACGGCGAGGCGCAGATGTTCACCGCGGACGTCTCGTATCAGACCGCGCAGAACATCGCCGACGACACCTGGCGCGATACGACCGTGCAGGTGAACCATCCGCTGCGCGTCGAGGGCGACCGGGTGTACGTGCAGGGCCACGGTTACGCGCCGACGTTCACCGTCACCTATCCGAACGGGCAGACCCGCACCCAGACGGTGCAGTGGGAGCCGACGGGTGGTGCGACGTTCCTGTCCAGCGGCGTGATGCGCTTCGATCCGCCCGGCGGGATGTATTCGTCGGAGGCGGAGAACCGCAAGCAGCAGATCGCCATCGAAGGGCTGTTCGCGCCGACCGCTTTCATGCACGGGACCTTGCTGAGCTCGTCGTATCCGGCGTTGACCGATCCGGCCGTTGCCATCGACATCTATCGCGGCGAGACGGGTCTGGACACCGGTCGCAGCCAGTCGGTGTTCTCGCTGGACCCGGAGATGATCAAGCAGGGCCGGCTGGTCAAGCAGACGCGGGTGAATCTGCGGCCCGGTGAGTCCTCGACGCTCTCCGACGGGACGAAGGTGCGGTTCGACGGGGCCAAGCAGTGGGCGAATCTGCAGGTCTCGCACGATCCCGCGCAACAGTGGGTGCTGGTCTGCGCGATCACGATGATGGCCGGGCTGCTGGTTTCGCTGTTGGTCAAGCGCCGCCGGATCTGGTTGCGGGCGTATCCCGCCGATGAGCGGGACCCGGGGGAGACTCCGGACGACAAACGACGTACCGTAGTAGAAATGGGCGGTCTGGCCCGTACCGACCAGGCCGGGTGGGGCGGTGAGTTCGACCGCCTGCGCGTTCGCCTGCTGGGCGGGTCGCCGACCGAGAGTACGGGAGAGAAGTAATGCCGATCGACGAGAACATCGCCTCCTACAGCGATCTCGCGTTCAAGTCGGCGATCGTGGTGTACGTCCTGGTCTTCGTGATGCTGCTGGTGCAGTACGCCATGGCCTACACCCGCAAGGCCGAGCAGCGCGAACTCGTTGCGGTGGGCGCGGATTCACCCACGAGGCCACAGGGCCCGGGGCGGATCGTCGAGCCCGCGGGCAAACCGGCGTCGGAGCGGATCGGCAATATGGCCTTCGCCGTGCTGCACGTCGCGCTCGGACTGCACATCATCTCGATCGTGTTGCGCGGCTTCGCGACTCATCGTTTCCCGCTCGGCAACATGTACGAGTTCGTGACGATGGCGACCGGTGCTGCCATCGCGCTGGGCGTGGTGCTGCTGCGGCAGGAACGTTATCGCGGGATGTGGGCGTTCCTGCTGGTTCCCGTGCTGATCCTGATGTTCCTGGCCGGCACGGTGCTGTATGCCGATGCGGCGCCGGTGGTTCCGGCGCTCAAGTCCTATTGGCTGCCCATCCACGTCACGGTCGTCAGCATCGGCAGCGGCGTCTTCCTGGTCGCGGGCATGTCGAGCCTGCTGTTCCTGCTGCGCCTGGCCCAGCCCGCGGGCGAGGAATCCGACAACCTCCTCGGCGCGATCGCCCGCCGCCTCCCCGACGCCCGCTCCCTGGACCGCCTCGCCTACCGCACCACCATCATCGGCTTCCCGATCTTCGGCACCGGCATCATCCTCGGCGCCATCTGGGCCGAATCCGCCTGGGGCCGCTTCTGGGGCTGGGACCCGAAGGAAACGGTCTCCTTCATCGCCTGGGTGATCTACGCGGCGTACCTGCACGCTCGTGCGACGTCGGGTTGGCGCGAAACCAAGGCCGCCTGGATCAACCTGGCCGGGTTCGTGGCGATGTTGTTCAACCTGTTCATCATCAACATCGTGGTGAGCGGTCTGCACTCGTACGCGGGGCTCAATTAACATCGTCTACCTGTGCTTTCTCTGATTTATCTGGTACGGCTGTTTCGGAATCGGGTCCGCCGGTACGCAGTGGGTACGCAGTAGCATCGAGTCGTTCCTTCAGGACAGCTCCGATCGCAGTGCGCGTGGTCTTGTCGGCATCGGGCCACAGATGCGCGTAGTACCGCAGCGTGGTCACCGCGCTACCGTGTCGGACGCGGGTCTGCACGGTCTTGATATCGGCGCCCTGGCGGATCAGCAGGGACGCGTAGTAGTGCCGTAGGTCCTGGAAGCTGAAACCCGCGGGCAGGCCGGGGATTTCGTTTCTCACTTCGCGTAGCGTCCAGCCGATCACCCACGGCGACGCGGCCACGCCCAGCTCGTCACAGACGACATGTTTGCCGGGCCGTTCGGTGATCGAGATCTTCAGCATCTCGCGCAGCTCAGGCGGAATCGGTACAGGCGTATCGCTGGCCTTCGTCTTGAGCGGCCGGTCCGGCCACTGGCGCTGCGGGAACACCATGTCGTCGACCAGGTCGAGGTCTTCCACCCGCAGACCGGCGGCCTCAGAGATCCGCAGGCCGACAAAGGCACCCAGCAGAATGGAGACCCGAAGCCGCGCGGGCATCGCGTCGTACAGCGCCCATACCTGCTCGGTGGTAGCCACGTAGACCTTCTGCTGCCCGGAACTCGGCGATGTTTTGCGCGAGCACGGGTTTCGGCTCAGTAGGTTGTCGTGGACGGCGTCACCGAAGATCTGAGACAGCCGTGAATGCAGCGCGTAGACGTAGCTGTCGGCGAGCCCTTCCTTCTTCAGCTCGACCATCCAGGTCTTCACCCCGGACGGCCGGACCGAAGGTAGCGGCTGGTTGCCGAACTTCGCCTTGATCTTCTTGACGTGCCACGTCGCCAGCTGAACGGTCTTCTCTCGCTTCGCATAGCCCGTCAGCCATTCATCGCACCACTCGCCGACTGTGCGCTGTGCATCGCGCGGCGCGATATGGGTTCCCTGCACGAGCGCCGACAGTTGGTTGTCCAGCCAGGTCTGGGCATCGGTCTTGCGGGTGAACCGCTTTGAGTGCTCCTTGCCTGCGTCGTCGACGTACCGGGCGCGCCAGCGCTTGCCGATGCCGTGCAGCTTCGATGGAACGCGGCTTTCCGTGCCGTCGCTGGCGCGGACGGTCTTGGACCAGAGGTCTTCGACACTGCCGCGCCGGTTCCGGTGGCCGGCCATTGTCAGGCCACCTCCCCATCTGCGGCGGCCTCCTGGGCAGCGATCCACGCCTGCACGACGCTCTCGCGCCAGACCCGGCGGCGGCCGAGTTTGAAGCTGGTGGGCTTGGACTTGTCGCCGATGTGCGCCCAGTACCGCCACGTCGAGGCAGGGATACCAGTCAGCGCCTCGCAGTCGGGGGCCTGCAGGAGACGGTCGTTTGCGGTGGTGGTGTTCATGGCGCGGTACCTCACTTCTGTTCGATGCTGGGAGTGGCGATTTCGCGGGCGGCTGTGACGGTGCGGGTGACCGCCGAGGAGGACATTTCGACGTGTTCGGCAATGCGGGAGTGCGACCAGTTTTGGTCGAATTTGAGGTGCAGGATCGTGGCGACCTTGTTCGGATCGCGGCGCCCGGACGGGTCCGCACCGCACACTGATTCAGCGATCTGCACCCAGCGGTCGTGCGCACCGCGCACCTCGATCGGTGCGTATCGGGCCGCTTCGATCTCGGTTGTCGGCTCGGTCGCGGCCAGTTCCGCCGCCGCGGAGAACGTTTCGGTCCGGACCTCGCGCACCGACACGGTGCGTACGGGTTCCTCGCTGCGCACCGGCTCCGGATCGGTGCGCACCACCGGATCGGGGCCGGTGCGGTCGGTGCGCGCGAGCACGAGCAGCGCGATCGTGGCCTGTCCGATCGCTCCGTCCACGATCAACGGGAACAGCCACGCCAGATCTTTGCTCATCCCCACCTGCACCGACAGTTGACTCAGGGCGTTGAACGACAGACTGAACGCGACCCCGGCGATAGCCGCTGTAAGTGCGACAACGACCCAGTACGCGAGCTTCGCTTTGTTCTGCGCCCGCACCAGCAGCCCGACGCCGTGGGTTGCTGCGAGCAACGCGATCGGCGGGAAGCAGGCCACGAACGCGGCGATCCAGCGCTTGTCGTGCGGTGCGTTGATCCAGGCGTGGATGATGTTGCCCGCGATCGACATCGCCGCGACCAACAACAACTCGCCCCAGAAGAACCGGATCGCGGTGACCTCGTCGGGGGTCCGCGCACCGGTCTGCGCACCGGGCGGTGCGTGGCGGTGCGCAGGCTCACCGCTGCGCACCGAGTTCGGTTCGACGGTGTTCAAGGTGTTCATCGGGTGCGCCCTCCTGCGCCTTGATGGTCTAGAGATGGCTCCGGCGCGGCCGTGCGCCGGAGCGGGTTGTTGCGCATGCGTTCGCGTCTCTGTGCCTCGCGCATGGCGTTGTAGTCCGCCAGGAACTGGGTCCAGTGCCCGTCGAAGTCGGCGATCTCGACCTTGAAGTTGGTGATGTTCTTGAGTTCGCCTGGAAGCCGTTCGCGCGCTGCGTGCACGGCTCGATAGACCTCACTGCCCCGGCACAGGTACAGCAGTCCGACCATCGGACCGGACTCGACATCGCGGGCGGCCCGGATCGCGCCCTGAAGGGCGCTGTCCAGGTTCTTGGCCGACTTGGCGGTCAGCTCGACTTCCAGGGCCCACCAGCCGAATCGCCCTTCGACTACGCCGTGGAACCGGCCGTCGTGGATGTGCACGCCACCGCCACCCGCGTCACCGCCCCGCCCGCGGCGAGATCGGCTTTGGCGGGCCCGGGCTGCGGCATCGTGGCGTAGCTGGCGCTCGGACACCCACGCCTCCCGCTCGGTGGCGCCCACGATCAGGCGGGCCTGGGCGACGGCACGGTAGTGGCCGGCGTCCTTCTCTCGCGGACGCCACACGGTATGGGGCTGCCAGCCCAGATACGATGCCGCGGCCTCGCCGGTGGGGACCACCCACTTGTCGCCCAGCTGGACTGGGATCAACGGCATGATGAGGCGATCGCGGTGCAGGGTGCGAATCAGCGGGTAGACACGCTTGCGGTCGGTGCCCAGGAACATCGCCAGCAGATCCACCTGCAGCCCGTACGAATCGGCCAGCAGCGTCATCGCCTGAGTGGTCCGCGGCGCGGCCGTGACCACCCGGCGACGAGTGCCACCATCGGGAGCCGACAGGCGTTGCACTGACGAGCGCGGCAACCCGACCCGTTCGGCGATATCCCTGACCCGGCACCCGGCCGCACGCAACGCGGTGACTTCACCCAGAACCGCCTCCACCTCGCGAGCAGTGATGCGCAGACGATCGGCGATGTCGCGGTAACCCGCACCGTCCTCACGCAATCCCACAACGACCTGCCGGAAAGCCTCGGACCCCAGATCGGCTCGGGAACCTCCACCTTTGTGGTCCATCAAAACCTCCATGATGTGCGAAATACATTGCTCCCCAGCAAAACTCGCTCGACCTGGCATCGGTAGCGCACAACCGGGGGGACATTGACGCACCGGGGGGCACATCGGCTCATCGCGACCGCCGATGGTCCGCCGGGGGCACTGCGCTGCGCCGCCAGGGATGGCCCGCTGCGGGCCCGGACTGCTGCGGCGTGGTCGCCGAATCCGTTCGTGCAGCGCCTGTTTCGGGTGTGCCCGGAACCGAGTGGTGGACCTTGATCACGCGGTCACCCACCACGAAGTTCTCTTGGACGAGCCCGTCATTGCCGAACACGCGCAGCCCGCGCCGGACCTGCTGTGGCTGTTCGGCCTGCGGGACTGTCGGGGCCCGGTCGATGTCGCGTTCCCTGACCGGCGCACCCTGATCGACCCAGGACATCAGCGCCCGCATCCGGGCCGTGGGATCGCCGGACTCGGCAGCCGGAACAGCCACCGGAGTTTCGTAACCGCTGACTGCCATCGCCGCGGTGGTGTTACGAAACTCCGGCGTGCGCGCGGGTGCGGCCTCACGCTCGGCCGGGGCCGGTTCCTGGCGCTGCCGAATCGAGTCGACCTGCTCGAACAGTTCCTCAACGGTGTAGCCGGGCAACATCGCTTCCAGAACCTGGCAGTGATGCGGATACGGCAACTCTTTGATCTGGCCGTTGAGCCACCGATAGAACTGCGCCTTTTTCGGCCCTTGCCCGACCAGATCGGGATCGATACTGGCTGCGACCCGGTCGTACTCACGATTGAACGTGGACACCGTCTGCCAATGCTTCTCCCGCAGCAACGATTTCAGCTGCGTCCCGCTCAGATTCCTAGTCATCGCGCCCGCCGCCGATCCGACACTGGCTCGCGGTCCTGCGCGAGTTCCGTTACACCGGCGTGGATGTCGCGTTCCTTCACCGGGGAATTCACCTCGACCCACGACATCAGCGCACGCATCCGGCCCGGGGCCTCGCTGGTCCGGTTGAATGTCGGCTGATGACGGGTCGGCTCGTATCCCGGCTGCGGTTCGGGAATCCCGGCAGTCGGATCGAACGCGGAGAACAACTGCTCGGCCCGGTAACCCGGGTACATGTTCTCAATCACGTAGCAGTTCTCCGGATGCGGTCGTTCGCTGTCGCCAGCGAACCAACGCCGCACAGTACGAACACCAGGCGGCAGTCCGGCCCGGTCGCCGTACAGGCTTTCGGCGGTCTTGCCGTACTCGGCCGAGAACCGCGCCTGTGTCCACCGATCCCGACGCGCGATCGCCCGCAGCACCGTCCCGTGCTCGGGGTTTCCTCCGGGGCGGCTCATCGCGACCGCCACCGATCCGCACGAGCCGAACGGATCTGTTCCGCTTCGGCCGCGTGGCCGAGGTCCTGGAAGTGGTACGACGCGGCCTGCCGGATCTGGTGTTCCTTGACCGGCGCGGTCTCATCGACCCATGCGAGAACCTTCGACAGGTCGACACCCGCGGCATCTGCCACCCATCGGGCCGTCGCCTCACGCTCACTACGAGCGCCGACATTGCGTTCTACACTGGACATGCTTCAGGGACCTTCCTCAATGGGTCTGAAGTGCAGGAATGCCGGAAGCAGCTGGACACTGCTTCGGGCGCTCACTCCCCGGTAGCTGGACACTGCCGGGGAGTTCTTCGTTTTGCGGGGCGGCGTAACCAACGCCACCAACCTCACTGTATATGTACAACTGGATATGTACAAGCTTTGTATATGTCCAGCATCTTGACCGAAGCTTCGATGCGTGAGAATGGCCTGGTCAGCCGAGTTTGCTCAAGCATCTAACGTGTGCATATACAGTTGTGTATAGTAAGAATGGTTTTCAATAAGGGACGGCTCGAGTCTTGGAGGGACCTGGTTCATGCCTGAACCCGCCTACGTTGCAATCGCTGCGGACTACGCTCGCCAGATCCGAAGTGGTCGACTCTCCGCTGGTACTCAGCTGCGGAGTCTGAACGAACTGGTAGCCCGACACGGCGTATCGAAGATCGTGATCATTCAGGCCATCGAGCTGCTTGAGCGCCAGGGACTCGTGCGGACAGTTCCGCGACGAGGGACTTTCGTGACGGATCATCCGAACCTGGTTCGTGTTGCACCCGAGCGTCAGATGGAAGATCCGGAAGAAACATTCGGTCACGAGTCTGACCAGGATGTTCAAATCGACCGCGACACCCAGGAGTTGGCTGCTTCGGAGGAGCTGGCGGAAGCCCTTGGTATCGCTGTTGGAGATCGAATTCTCTACACGGTCACGCGGGCACGGGAAGGCGATCGGCCAATCTCGATCTCCGACACCTATCAGCCGATAGGTCGTCCCGACATCACGGCCGCGACTGCACTTGAGGAGACGGTGGCCGATCGCCTTCCGTTGGACACGCATGGTGACTGGCTGGGTATACCAGCGGGGGATCTGGTCAAGGAGGTATCGCAGCGGTATCTGGGACCGGATGACGCAGTTCTGATGCTCTCGCGGATCTCGTATCCGCGAGATCGCTACGACGCCTTCGTGTTTCGGATGGAACTCAAGCAGCAGTTGAAGCAGTCGCCGACCGAGTAGTTACTTTCTGCGGCCTATCTGCGGACCCAGCCTTGCGCGACATCGTTGAGGTTCCACCATGAGACGTACTGCGCATCTTCGGTCTGAAGTTTCCATCCGTGCTGCAAGGCATCGAAAAAGGCGTCATCGCCAGTCTTGCCGCCCTTGGGCTCACCGACGAAGATCAGCCGCTCGCCTCCTGCAAGCTCGAAGTCGCGAAGTGCAGTCGATGCCATCGCGTTGCCCCATCCAGGCGGCCAGCAAAGAAACAAGGTGTGGTCTGATCGTCCACGAACGCGCTCGGCGTACGAGGCCAGATCGTTGACCGTGTACCAGACATCACGTTGCCCGGAAGCGCCTGGAAACGAAACGTTCTCGGTCGTGTCTGGTGGTTCGGAGTCGTATGCATCGACCTTCAAGCCAGCATTCGCCAGCTGCGCGGCCCAGTAGCCGCGGCCGGCACCGAGTTCGACCACCGGTGCCTCGGCGGCAAATTCTGCGATCCAGGCAACCGTCTGTGGCGACGGAATCGCATAGGCGTAGGCCGCTTGCAGGATGGTTTGCGCGAACCCGAGCCGCGCACTGCCATTAGACCGTCCGCCATCGACCACTCGGCGCCCGTCGCGTTCCGAGACCGAAGGACTCAGGATCTCCCAGTAGGGGTTTCGGCTTTGGTGGTCACCGCCGGTCATGTAGTTGACGAACCTGAGATCGAATGCCGCATCTGCCTGATCGTCCCCAGTGCCCAGCAGCATCGGAGCTGTGTCCAGGTACTCCGCAGTCTTCGGATACTCGGCTTGTAGACGATCAGCGTCGCCGAGAAGAGCGGCAAGTTGATCGCGACGTTCGGGTGTCAGTACCAAGTCGGCCATGGCTCGATTCTCCCGTGTGCGAGGCAGGCTCGGCGAGGTATTACCGAAAATCGTGTTCAGTAACCGTGGTCGGTCGTGCCTGGGACACGCGGGTTGTCCTGCGGTTGTCCTGCGGACTGTGATTCCGATCAGATTCCGATTCGTTCACGTTGAAAACCTGTCCTGATCTGCGCCTTCGGCGCAGGCTCTTGCTCTCCCCCCGCCCCCGATTATCTACCACCACGGAGAGCGTGTGGTTGCAGATAATCGGGGGCGGGGGGAGAGCAAGAGCCAGTAGGGGGACAGGTAGGTGTGAAAAGTGAGAGATGACCATAAGGGGGAGGACCACAAAAGAGGGGTTGGGAGCGTACGTCACCTTGGTAGAGCTGGGCGCGTCAGGCAGGACCACAAGAGGGGTTGGGAGCGCATGTTGCGTCGGTAGAGCTGAGCACGCTGGGCAGTGGCGTGGTTAGGTTTTACCGCTTGGGCGGCAGTTAGGTAGAGCGGTTTCCGCTTGGGAGGTAAGCGGCGCGTCCGAGGTGGTTCAGGGCGATGAAGTGTCCAGTTTTCTAGACAGTTGGCAGAGGAGATGGACCACAAGAAGAGGGTTGTCTCTGGACAGCATTACCGCTTGGGAGGTAGGTGGTTGCTACCGCTTGGGTGGGAAATTACTGCTTGGAACCGGGCTACCGCGCGCACACCCTCAGCATGTGTGTCCGGCCGGACGAACCCTGCGGGGGAGGGGCACTGGATGTGCGTCGGTGTAACGGGGGCGGGCCCCACGGTATAAGGCATGTGCATCAACGTGGTTGCGACCCCGATGCACTGCACTCTCTGTTGCTCAGCTGCCAAAGGAAGGCTATCCAGTGGCCCCGTTTTTCACCCAACTGCCGACGGCGATCCATCGGGAGACTGTTCCGGTCGGGCATACGTTCGATCCCAACGACCACCGGCCGTTGTTCATCGAGGTCGACGTAGCCGAAGTTCGAGGGCGCAAGTACCAGCGTGCGATGCAAGTGAAGCGCGTTGAGATGGTGGACCCTTCGGAGCGGTCCGACGATCGCTTTTGGATGGTTCACTTCACGGATGGTTCTGTGGAGCCGCGGTACTACGGGATCGCTGAAGACGTGGTAGCGCTCCATCTCGTGCCCTGAAGGAGGATTGGGTCGGTACCTCGTGAGGTACCGACCCCGATGGTGCTCCTGGTGATGACGGGTGGAGTCTCCCGGGAGGTGTTACCGCTTGTGAGGTGAGTCCGTAAGTACCGCTTGGGCGGAGACTGTGCCTCACCGTCGTTCCGGCCAGTGTCGTCCTCTCGGGGGCGGCTGGGCCCGCCCGCTTTGTGTGCAGTTCAGGCGATGGGGGAGTATTCAGCCTCAACTAGAGGGCTCCTCAAGGCACGTGACTGTGCTCTCAGACCTGACCGCAAGGTAGCTTAGGGCCTGTGAGAACCAGTCGAACCAGTGCGGCTGAATTCGTTCAGCTCGTTGAGACGCTGCGAGCGCAGCCGGTCGAGCGTGAGTGGTTGGAGTTTAAAACCAACCTTGCCGACCCTGACCAAATTGGCGAATACGTTTCTGCACTGTCAAATTCGGCCGCTCTCTGTGGTGAGACTCGGGCGTATCTTGTGTGGGGAATAGAAGACGAAACGCATGAGATAATTGGAACAACTATTGACCTTGAAGAAAAGAAGGTTGGTAACCAATCGTTTTGGCTCTGGCTCCTCGCTTTGCTTGTTCCAGATATGGGAATCAATTTTAGGGCAGAGCAGGTTCAAGGTAAGCGCGTCGCAATCCTTGAGATCCCAGCTGCTAGCCACTATCCGGTGCAGTTCAAAGGTGTAGAGTATATCCGCATCGGCAGCCACAAGAAGAAGCTGCGTGAGCACACGGCGCAGGCCAAGCAGCTCTACAAGATACTCGATGAAAATCCTTTTGAGTACCGTTCTGCTGAAGTCGCTCTGAGCGAGACGCAGGTTCTAGCTGAACTGGACTACGGTGCATACTTCCAGCTCCAGGGTAGGATGGTTCCTCGATCTCCGCTGGAGGTCTTGAACAGTCTTGAATCCGATATGATCGTTCTCAAACAGAATTCAAGCCTGTATGACATAACCAATCTTGGCGCACTGCTATTTGCGAAAAATCTGCATAGCTTCGACTCCTTGTCGCGTAAGGCTCCGCGTGTAATTAAGTATCGCGGCAATAGCAAGGTCTTCGCAGAGCGTGAGCAGGAGGGGCAGTATGGATATGCCAGTGGGTTCGAGGGATTGATCCAATTCATTGACAACCTTCTTCCAAGGAATGAAGTCATAGGTGAGGTTTTTCGTGCCAACGAAAGCATTTATCCACCTCTCGTTATTCGAGAAGTAATTGCAAATGCACTTATTCATCAAGACTTCTCGGTGAGCGGCGCAGGGCCGTTGATTGAAATATTCGATAATAGAATGACGGTGACCAATCCTGGAGTTCCACTCGTTGAACCTTCGCGGTTTGTTGACGCACCACCGAGGTCCCGAAACGAGAAGCTCGCTAGCCTGATGCGCCGATGCCATCTGTGCGAAGAACGGGGAAGTGGTTGGGATCGCATAGCGTTCGAGATCGAACTCGCTCAGCTCCCGGCTCCACTCGTGCGCATCGTCGAAGGGCAGACGGAGGTGACGCTGTTCGCCCATCGCAAGCTGGAGGACATGGACCGAAACGACCGAGTTCGAGCTACCTACCTGCATGCATGCCTGCGGTACGTCATGAACGAGAAACTAACGAACAGTAGCGTTCGTGAAAGGTTTGGGCTCGGTAACAAGGCATCGTCGACGGCTTCAAGGATCATCGCAGAGACAGTCGATGCTGGACTGATCACACTGTATGACCCAGCGGCCGGCAAGAAGGCGATGCAGTACGTTCCGATCTGGGCGAAGGTTGACGAATAGCGTCCCTGCGTACAGCTCGGCGTTTCTTTGCAAAGTAACTGGCTTGACAGGCGGAACAGTGCTCTGACCTGCGGATCTCTTTTTCCACTGTAAATTCTGCTGGCGTGTACTGGCATGGCCTTACGTGTCCGCTGCTGAACATCCTTCACGAGCAGCAGCGGTCCTGCCTTCTCAAGCGGCAGTCGTGAACCCTGACAACACAGTCCATGCGACGTACCTGCGTCGCTGTCTGCCTTCAGGTCCTGGCCAAGCAGTCAAAATTTCTTTGCAGCTCGCATGCGAAAGCTTGCAGAGTACGCGCCTGACCTGCGGTTTCCTTTTTCCACTGTAAATTCCAGGGCTAGCCACTCGGTCCGACAAAGACGTCCCAGACGTTACAGACGGGGCGAACCTGCTTGGGAGGGTGGCGCCGCTCGTGCGACCTGCTTCGAAGTCCCGTTTCTGGCAAAGGCTGCGGCGACACGCCGGGAAGCATGGCTCGAAATGCGAGGTCGGTGCACTATGCTCGCACGCATCTTCCTCATTTGCGAGGCGCGAGCATAGTGCACCGAGGGTGCAATGATGGTCATCATTGCAGGTCAGAGCTTGTTTCTTGCGAAGCTTAGCGAATTCGATCCTTACATCTAGCCACAGTTGACGGTGGCTGTGAACGGACCTTTGCACACCCCACACAGGATCGAGCCGCCTTCGATGATCTTCTTGTGGGCTCGGATTCGGCGGGGTGGCGTGCAGCTGCACGCGAGCGGCTGGCCGTTCCGGCTGCGGGACTTGCGGCCCGGCTCGGATTCGGCGTCACCGCCGTCGCTGTCGTCGTCACTGCCGGATTCTGGGTCGGCCTGGTCGACGGGCCGCCGGTGCGCCACGATCGCCCGCGTCAACGTACCGATCTGATCGGTGTATCGGGCTGCGGTCTCGTCCGGCAGTGCGGTGAGCGACCACCCGAACCGCTGATGTCGTTCCGGGGTGAGGCCCACCTCTTCGGCGAGGGCCTTGTACTTCTTGTTGTGATACCGGCCGTTGTCGCTGGCCTCGGCGATTTCCCGCGAGGAGGCGAGGCCATGCGCGGCTTCATGCAGGAGGGTGCCGAGCACCTCGCGACCGCCGTCCGCGAGACCTTCGGCGCCGACGAACAACTCGGGCAGCCACAGGCCGCCGGCGCGTTCCCACCGATCGGGCCCGAACTGCCCCAACCGGGGTGCGCGACCGCGGCCCATCGATCCGGACGCCATCGTCACGACGACATCTGGGATCTCTGGGTGCTGGACGCGGATGTTCTCCCACACCGAATCAATCGCCGTCGCCAATGGCCCGCCGATACCCATCACAGAACCTCCGTTCCCAGTGCGCACGGAGATCCGAGGCGAGGCCACAATGAGGTGAGAGAGTTCGAGGTGTCTCCGGCCGTCAGGCTCGCAACGAGAGCACCCGTTCGGTACGCAGTGAGTACGCAGCAGGGCTCAGAACACCTATCATTCGCCCAACCGTGCCAACACGAAAGTTGCAGGTAGATACGTTGTTCGTCATCTGCTCTGCATTGCAAACAGCGGGATCGCTTTTCATCATCAACATCGTTGTGAGCGGGTTACACAGCTACGCGGGCTTGAACTAGGCGGGACATCTCTAGATCCGGTACGCCCAGTCTGCCGGGGAGCGCCGGTCCCCGACAATGGATGTGTGGACCGGCCGACCTGGCGACCGGATAGGGCTGCGCGCTGGTGATTCGTATGGCTCACCGCAATGCCTACACTGTACGTATGAGTGTCACTCATGAGGAATTGATGAGGCTGGCCGAGGCCGTGCCTGATGATCAGGTGCCGGCCGCGGCCGCGCTGCTGCGTCAGCTGGTCAGGAAGTCGGGTCGGCGGACGTTCCGTAGTGAGGGGATAATTTCGGCCGAACCCGACTTGGGTATGCGGGCGAAGGAGATCGTTCGGGAATCTCTCGACCAGGACGCGGCTGAGTGATCGTTGTAGATACGGGGCCGATTGTCGCCTTGACCGAGACAACTATCACGTCGCATGTCGAGATCTGCTGAGGAATGCTCCGGGGCCGCTGCTCGTGCCCGCGCCGGTATTCACCGAAGCGGCGATGCTGCTGGAACGGCGCGCCGGCCCAGCAGCCGAGCTGGCGTTTCTGCAGGACGTGGCTGACGGGGCATACACCGTGGTCGACACAACCGCAGAAGATCTCGAGCGCATCTGCGACCTTGTGGACAAGTACTCTGATCTACCGCTCGGCACAGTGGACGCGTCCGTAGTCGCTGTCGCCGAACGCTTTCCGGTGACCGCTGTGGCTACGTTGGACCGCAAGCACTTCTCGATCGTGCGATCCAAGGCCGGTCGGCTTGTGCTTGTGCCATAGCCGATCGAGAGTGTGCCGACAGCTACGCGGGACTCGGGGGAGGGCCGGAAGACGGCCAATGCTGGCTGGGAAACGCTGTAGGAAGGTGGGTGAACGATGCGCAAGGGCAAGGAACACAAGCTACTGCCAGGGGACCGTGTCCGTGTACAGTTCGGGCACCGCATCGTTGAAGGCACTGTGACCAGTGTGGATGGTGGCCGGGTTCATGTCGCGCTCGACATCGACGGTACCGACGAACCGGTAGCCGGACTGTATCGCGAAAGCGAACTCTTATCCGCATAGACCCGCGTCTAACCTAGTTGTAGCTCGTTCCATGTGCGTCTGAACTATTTGCGTGGCATCCACTCGTGTGGGCTGAACTAGGGTTTGCGTCGAAGTGCGGTGAGGGCGGGCCGAACGGCCCGCCCTCACTCATGCCGTAGCCATTGGTTGATGGCGTCTTTCGGGATCGGCTTTCGGCGTTGTCGTGGTGAGTTGTTCGGCTCGGGCCAGACGACGGCGGCTACCAGTACCGCCAGGGGTATGCCGGTCGCCAGTAGTAGGCCCAGGGCTTGTGGGACGGTGATGAATCGGTTCGGGATGAGGTCGGTGCAGTATGTCGTCATCCGATTCCGCCCGATGGGTGTGCCCAGCGGGCGAAAGTGAGGCGGGGACAGACGGTTTCGACGTCGACCACCGACATGATCGCGTTGAGTGTGATCGCGTCGAGGTGGTTCGGTGCGGGAGTTATTACGATGTCGACTTCGGCGGCGCGGACCTGGTCTACCAGGGGGACCACGGATTCGATGCGGGGCCAGGTCAGGGTGTAGCCCAGGTGGCGGGCCAATCGTTGGATCCGGGCGCGGTCCCATTCCGGAGCGATGCTCGTTTCCGGGTTGATCCAGGCGAGTGCTGTCGGTTCGAATCTCATTGTCGCCCATCCCCTCTGCGTTCACGGATTGCGCCCACGGCCGCGGATCCGGGTGTGGGATCGACGCGGCTGGTGGGGCCTGCACCTACGTTCGTTGTCGGCAAGCCGCTCGGGGGCCAGTCCAGGGACAGTGCTGCCGAACAGGGATCGCGGAGGGCCGCAATCGAATTACCATTGCGACATGGGCCGGCACCTCGGTGAACGCATCGCGAACGAGCGCAAGATCGCTGGACTGACGCAGCTCGCGCTGGCGGCACGCACCAACTACTCGCTGTCGATGGTCAAGGCCGTTGAGCAGGGACGAGAACCGGCGGGACCCGGATTCATCTCCGCGGTCGCCAAAGCCATGCGCATCACGCCGGAGCAGCTCACCGGTGCGCCCTATGACGACGGCAAGCCGCTGTCGGATGCCGTGAATGCGCTCTCGATTCTTTTGACGGAAGGGCGATTCGCCCGTGCCGTCGAACCGGGCGCCCTGGCGGAAATCGAATCCGAACTTCGAGCCGCGCAACATCTCTACCGCTCCGATCGCACGCGGCAGGCCATCGAAGTGCTACCCGGCATCATCCGCCGGGCGCACGGCGCTGTCCGCGAGACGACCGGCGACGACAAAGCTCGTGCCTACACCCTTCTGACCTCGGCCTACGTGTTGGCGGAATGGTCGGCCCGCCGCACCGGCCATCTGATGCTCGCCCTCCCCGCACTGGACCTGGCCGACACCTACGCGCCCATGGCCGACGATCCGAACTACGGTGCGTTTTCCGCACTCGCCCGCGCCCGCGTGCTCACCCACTACGGCGAAAGCGAGGTGGCCGCTCAGCTGATCGATTCGGCGATCTCCACTGCCGACGACACTCGCGCGGGGATCGTCATGGCGGGGTATTCGCATCTGGCCGCAGCGGTCAACGAAGCCCGCCAACTGAATCATGCGGGTGCCGTCGAACATATCGGTGAAGCTCGCGAATTGGCCTCCCGCACAGAGGAAACCGATCTCTACATGACTGCGTTCGGCCCGCTGAACGTCGAAATTCATGCGCACGCAGTCGAACTCGAATCCGGCGATCCCAACAAAGCGGCGATCGCGGGCTCGCAACTGACGTATTCGGCCGGTGCGCCGCCGACGCGAATCGGTCACCACTGGCAGGACAACGCACGTGCGTGGCTGATGTCCGGAAAGCCGGACCGGGCACTGACCGCGCTCAACAAGGCTCGCGCCGCGGCACCTCAACAGACCCGTCTGCATCCCGCGGTCCGGGAGACCGTGTACGGCATCGCCGCAGCACAGCGCCGCCAGTCGGACAGCCTGCTCGGGTTCGCGTCCTGGTTGGGTGCATCGCTGTGAACTCCGGTGCCGTGCCCCGACGGCGTTCGGCTGGGACGATGAACCCGTGAACGACAACGGCCGTCCCGTCCTGTACGCGCTCGTCACCGGTACGCAGGTGTCCCACGATGTCGGCGTTCTGGTCGATTTGGCCCAGGCCGATGGTTGGGACGTGTGTGTGATCAGTTCACCGGCCGGTCGCCGGTTCATCGACGTCGATGCCCTGGCGGCCAAGACCGGTAATCCGGTGCGCAGCGAGTACAAGGACCCCGCGGCTCCCGACGCGCTACCTCGCGCCGACGGCATCATCGTCGCACCGATCACCTCCAACTCGCTCGCGAAATGGGCCGCCGGAATCTCCGACACCTTGCCGCTCGGGCTGTTGATCGAAGGTCTCGGGCTGGGCCTTCCGGTCGTGGCCGTACCGTTCGCGAACCGGGCTCTGATGAGCTTTCCGCCCATCGGTGCGGCGATCCGCGACCTGTCGCAGTGGGGCGTCACGGTGGTCGCGGAGGACGTGCCACACGAACCGAGGTCGGGAGGTGCTGCGCGCGAACACTTTCCATGGGCAAAGGCGTGGCGTGCCCTGCTCGATCATCCCCGGCTCGAACTGCCGCGATCGCTGCAGTCGTGATGGCTGGGCCGCGAGCCTGACTACCAGATCACGCGACCGGCGCGAGCGAGATGTCGAGGTGACGGCCAACCGCCACGGCCAACCGCTCCAGCATGTCCAAGGTGGGCATGCGGCCGCCGCCCTCGATCCGGGCGATGGTGGGTTGAGTCGTGTGCATCCGGCGGGCGAGTTCGGTCTGAGTCAGACCCGCCGCGGTGCGAGCGTCGTAGAACAGTTCGGCCAAGCGCAGCGCCAGCCCGGCGCGTTCATACGCCGCGTCATGCTCGGCACGCTGTTCGGGGCTCATCTCCGACAAACGGTCAGCAACGATGTCCTGGTATTTCGTGGTCTTCATCGGTCGCTCTCCTTGCCGTCACGGTAACGCTGCAACACGCGTCGGGCGCGGGTTACTTCGCGGGCCTCGTTCTGCCGTTGCTTGCGAAAGGTCGTCAAGGTGATCACCTTCGTGCCCTCGTCGAATGTGTACGTGATCCGCCGGTTTACGCTCTCCAATGCGAACCGCAGTTCGTACAACTTCTGGCCGAGATACTTCGCGTGCGGCATTCGAAGCATCGGCCCCTCGGTGGCGAGCAGGTCGAGTTTGCGGCGAGCGGCAACGAAATCCGTGTCGTTGAGCGCGGACAGCCATTCGGCTACCTCCTCCGATAACTCGATCTGCCACATATCAACACTATATCGCCGCAGGAATATTCCCGGGGCGATATAGTGGCAGCTGGTCGGTTCCAGCCCGGGATGCCATGCGCGAGTTGTCCCAGTGGGTGTTGCGGGGCGCGACGTCGAGTCGACAAGGAGCCCACGGTGAGCAAGTTTCGGGGAGGTGGGGGCTGACTTGGGGCGTATTTGGTACGCGGCGTACGGGTCGAATCTGTTTGCGGCGCGGTTCGATTGCTATCGCGCGGGTGGGCGGCCGCCGGGGGCCGCACGGATGTATCCGGGGTTCCGGGATCGCACGCCGCCTCGGGAGGTTCGGGGGTTGTGGTTGCCGGGGACGGTGTATTTCGCTTGCGAAAGTCCGGTGTGGACGGGCGGGGTCTCGTTCTATTCACCTCGGCCGTTGGCGGGTTGGCCGCAGCGGGCGGCTTCGCGCGGGTACCTGCTCGAGGTCGGGCAGTTCGAAGACCTTGTCGCACAGGAGATGCACCGGGAGCCGGGGACCTCGGAGCGGATCGATCCGGATGCCGTTGTGCGCGATGGGTCGGTTCGATTGGGGGAGGGGCGATACGAGACGTTGGTGTATCTCGGTGAGTGTGACGGATTTCCGGTGCTGACCTGTACCGCTCCCGACGATCCCGCGGCCGTCGAAGTGCGTCCTCCCGCACCGTCGTACCTGAAGATGCTGGCCGAAGGGCTGCGGGAGTCGCACGGGTGGTCGGGGGAACAAATTCATGCGTATCTCGGTGAGCTGCCGGGGGTTCGGGGCCTCTGGGACGTCGGCGAGCTTCGTGCGCTGATCGACGCCTGATCGGCGTCGCGGCGCGCCCGTCGGTCGCGAACGCGTGCAGGGGCCATTGTGCCGGTCAGCGGCGACTCCGGCCCGCGGCGAGAAGATCGGTTCGGCGGGGCGATCCGATCCTGTCCAGACCTCTTGCGGCAGAGTGCAAGGCGGTGCGTGCGGCGGCGATGACGGGGTGGTCGCCGTGGCCTCGCCGGTACGCCAGGTGGGTGCGGCGGCGGGTGGGCAGCGGGGTGAGGTGGACGGCCGGTGGGGCGGTCAGGAGGCCCAGTTCGGGGACGAAGGCCACGCCCTGCCCGGCGGCGACCAGGGCCAGGACGGTGCCGAAATCGTCGGCGTGGTGGCGGATGCGCGGAGTGAAACCTGCCGCCTGGCAGACTCGTTGGGTCATTACGTGGCAGAGCGTGCCGGGCGTCCCGGCGATCCAGGTCGAATTGCGTTGTGCGGGAAGTGGTTCGGTGTCCGGAGCCGCGAGGTAGACGGTTTCGGTGAGGAATTCCTCGGTATCCAAACCGGTTTCGGGTTCACGCGGGACGTAGTCGTATTCCTGGACCAGGGCGATGTCCAGGCTGTGCGCGTGCAGGGCCGAGGGGGCTCCGGCCGGATCCAGTTCGGTGACGGACAGTTCCAGCCCGGGGTGTTCGCGGCTGAGGGCGACCAGTGCGGGAGACAGGATCGCGTGCACCGCGCTCGGGAACGCGCCGATGCGAAGCGTACCGGTGAGTTCGGTTCGGGCCGTGGCCAGTTCGGCGGCGGCCTGTTCCAGAACCGCGAGCACCGTGTCGGCATGTTCGACCAGACGTTGTGCGGCGGGCGTGAGAGTCACGCTGCGACCGGTCCGTTCGAGCAATGCCACCCCGGCCTGGCGTTCGAGTGCGGACAGTTGCTGAGAGACCGCGGACGGGGTGTAGGACAGCGCCTCGGCCACCCCGGCGATGGTGCCGCGCCGGGCCAACTCGCGCAGTAATCGCAGTCTTCGGACGTCGAGCATCAGTTCAGCTTACGTTCGCCAGCAGAAATGTGTAATAGACGTAACGGATTGATTCCGCGATGCTGGGCTCATGCGACTCACCGGCCTGTTCGTCCCACTGATCACGCCCTTCACCGCGGCGGGCGAACTCGCCGGCGACGCGCTGGAGGGACTGGCCCATCACGTTCTCGACGAGGGCGCGACCGGACTCGTCGCACTCGGTACTACGGGTGAGCCCGCGACGCTCACGAATGCCGAGCGCCGCAGGGTGCTCGACATCTGCGCGAATGTGTGCCGGACTCGCGGCGTCCCGCTGATCGCCGGGGCCGGATCCAATTCGACCGAGGATTCGGCCAACGCGCTGGCCGAACTGCCCGCCGAGGTTTTGGCCGCGCTGGTGGTGGTCCCGTATTACACCCGCCCCTGCGAGGACGGCGTGGTGGAACATTTCCGCCGGATCGCAGCGGCCGCACCGGTTCCCGTGCTGGTCTACAACGTTCCGCAGCGCACCGGCCGCCCGCTCGGCGCGCGAACACTGTGCAGGCTGGCCGAACTGCCGAACGTCGCCGGATTCAAACACGCTGTCGGCGGCATCGACGAGGCCACGATCGGCTTCCTGAGCCGCGTGCGCGGCCGAGTGTCCGTACTGTCCGGTGACGATCTGTTCGCCGCGCCGCTACTGGCTCTCGGCGCACAAGGGGCAATCCTGGCATGCGGAAATGTCGCCCCGGCGGGCTATTCGAAACTGATCGGGTGCTGGCGTGCGGGCGCGATCGAGCAGGCTCGTGATCTGGGGAATCGTCTCGCACCCCTGGCCTCGGCATTGTTCGCCGAGCCGAATCCCGTTGTGCTCAAAGCGGTTCTGGCGGCACAGGGCAGAATTCCGAGTGCGGCGGTGCGACTGCCGCTGCTCGCGGCGAATGATGCGGCGGTGCATGCCGCTCTGGAGGCATACGATCTGGTCGGGAAAATCAACCGATACCCGGCATGCCTCGGAAAGAGTCGGACGGGCGAGGTCTACTCGCCCGATCCGGCGTCGCCGTCGCGTCCCTGATGTGAGATCCGCCAGAGGAATTCTGGGTCGTCATCAGGGCCGATGGCGCGTTTGCGTTGGGAACCCGCACGGCCGGCACCGATACGGTTCGTTTGCTGCGGTCCGAATGCCTTCCAGCACAGCATCGCAACGGCAATCACTGCGATGAGTGCCAACAGGTACGTCACGTCGCTCACCTCCTGTATCGAGGGTAATCCCGTCAACGTACCTGCGGCACCGCGGACATCGAAATGAGGTTAAACGCGGGTAGCCTCAGTGGTCAGCGACCTCAGCAACTGCATCACCTCGGTCTCGCGAAAGCGCCGGTGGCCACCCGGCGTGCGCAGTGAGCCCAGTCGCCCGGCATGTGCCCAGCGGGTGACCGTCTTCGGATCGACGTGGAACAACGCCGCAACTTGGCCTGGGGTCAGGAGGGCCTCCTGGCCGTTGACGGAACCAAACGTGCGGCTCGCCGCGGTGATCGCAGTCATTCGCAAACCTTTCCGTAATCGACAGTTCCCTCATCAGATAGCGACATCGTTGCACCGGACCCCCCACGTACTCGAATGATCTAACGTTGGTAAAGGGGAAGTAATAGACAAATCGGATAAGCGTACGGCTTTATCGTTTGGAACGTTTCACTCTTCTGGCGAATCCGCAGCGATCGCTCTGGGTGAGCCGTGGCCGATCGAGCGGGTTCGGGCGCGTCGCCTAGGCTGGGGGGCGTGAGTGATGCAGCATCCCGGTCGGACGACGCGCCCGCCGGTGGGGTCTCCGGGTCGCCGGGGCGGCGGCTGGCGCGCAATCTGGCGCTGTACACCGTGGCCCGATTGGCGCTGGTCGCGATCATCGCCGCCGTCATCGTGCTGGTGGCGCACGCGGTGCGGGTCGATATTCCGGTGATCGTCGCGCTGCTGTTCGCGTTGATCGTCGCCATGCCGCTGTCGCTGCTGCTGTTCAAGCGGCTGCGCTCGCGGGTGAACCAGGATATCGCCGCGGTCGACGAGCGTCGCCGCACCGACAAGGCGCAGCTGCGCGCCCGCATGCGCGGCGAGTAGCACCCGCTCACGCCGGCTCCCTCGAACGCGGCGTCCGGGCCGCGCACCCTCGCCATATTTCGCTATCGGTGAACGAGTTTCCAACGAGTTTCCTGTGATGTCAATTTTTATTGACGCGCCCGGCGCGTCAACGTAAATTGACGTCCATGAGTGAAGCGACAACCTTGGCGGCCGCCGCGGGCAGTCCCGACCCCACGGTCGGCCTGCGCGCGGTTCTGGCGTTGCGCCGGTTGCTCGAGCGGCTCGAAGCGATCCAGGTGGGCAACGCCCGCGCCCAGGGATGGTCCTGGCAGGCGATCGCGGAGGCGCTCGAGGTCAGCCGGCAGGCGGTCCATCAGAAGTACAACCGGAGAGGCGGAATCGGCTGATGTTCGAGAAATTCGGCAGGGCGGCGCGATATGTGGTCGTACTCGCGCAGGAGGAGGCGCGCATGCTGCGGGCGCCGAACATCGACGTCGAACATCTGCTGTTGGGGCTCGCGGCGGGTCCCGACGACGGAATTCGGAAAGTTCTGGCGGACGGTGGAATTACCGCAGCAACGATCCGGGAATCGCTGTCCGCCAAGCGTTCCGCCGAGCCGTTGGGTGAAGATGACGCTGCCGCACTGCGATCCATCGGCATAGATCTGGACGCCGTGCGCGAAAGTCTGGAGGCCACCTTCGGCGCGGATGCGCTCGATCGCGCGGCCGTACCGGAAAAACCGCGTGGGCGTTTCGGTTTCGGTGGAAATGGTGGGACGAATTTCGGGCACATTCCGTTCACCAAGCAGGCGAAGAAGGTGATCGAATTGTCGTTGCGGGAGGCAATCGCCCGCAGCGACAACCGAATCGAGGCCGCGCATATTCTGCTCGGGGTGCTGCGTGCGCCCAACCCGCGCACCGTCGAATTGCTCGGGGGTGACCAGGGAACCGAGGCGGTGCGCCGCGCGGTACACGATCTGCTGGATCGGGTCGCCTGAGCCGAGGGGGCCCGATTGTTTCGCGCACCCGGTGGCCGGGCGTCGTGCCGGTTAGCATGGCGCCATGGCCCTCTTGCTACGCCTGATCATCAACGCCATCGCGATCTGGGTCGCGTCCGCCCTGGTGAGCAATATTCAGCTGATCAGCCCCGCAGACAAGGGCACCACCGGCAAGGTGATCGTGGTGCTGATCGTCGCGGTCATCTTCGGATTGGTGAACGCGCTGGTCAAGCCGATCGTCAAACTGCTGTCCCTGCCGCTGGTGATCATCACCCTCGGTCTGTTCCTGCTGATCATCAACGCCCTGATGCTGTGGCTGACCGCCGCGATCACCGCCACCACCGATTACGGTCTGCGCGTGCACGGCGTCTTCGCGGCGGTGGTCGGGGCCATCATCATCACGGTGGTCAACTGGGTGCTGGGCATCTTCGTGCCCGAGGGCGGGCGGGACTGAGCTGCGGGCCGCCGCTGTCAGCCGACTGCGAGCGCGATTCCCGTCAGGATCGACCACAGCAGCATCGCCAGGCCCGTATCGCGCAGCGAGGGAATGAGCCCCGGGCCCTGCTCGCCGCCGCGCACCGGGTTGTTGGAGCGCACCGCGAGCGGCACGGCCAACAGGCCCAGCAGGGTCCACGGGGTGCGCGCGGCCAGCGCCAGCGAGGCGATGAACGGCACCACCATCAGCACCAGGTGCAATGTGCGGGTGCGGGTGTCGCCCAGCCGGACGGCGAGTGTCGTCTTACCGGTCACCGAATCGGTGGGGATGTCGCGCAGATTGTTGGTGACCAGTACCGCGCTGGAGAACGCGCCGACGGCGACCGCGCCGACCGCACCGGCCCAGTCGATCCGGTGCGCCTGTACGAATTGGGTGCCGAGCACCGCGACCAGACCGAAGAAGACGAATACCGCGATCTCGCCGAAACCGCTGTAGCCGTACGGTTTCCGGCCGCCGGTGTAGAACCAGGCTCCGGCCAGGCAGCCCGCGCCGATCAACAGCAGCCACCACGCGGTGGTGAACACCAGCACCAGTCCGACGACCGCTCCGACGCTCAGGCTCGCGATCGCCGCCGCGCGCACCGCGCCCGGCGTGGCCACGCCCGAGCCGACCAGGCGCAGCGGCCCGACCCGCTCGTCGTCGGTGCCGCGGATGCCGTCGGAGTAGTCGTTGGCGTAGTTCACGCCGATGATCAGGGCCAGCGAGACCACCAGGGCCAGCAGGGCCTTCCACCAGACCGCCGCATCCAGGGATGCGGCCGCACCCGTGCCGACCAGGACCGGGGCGATCGCGTTGGGGAGGGTTCGCGGTCGCGCTCCTTCGAGCCACTGTGCTGCACTAGCCATGGGTCGAAGCCTATGCGCATCGCGGTGCCGATGACGGACCACGGGTGGGATGGCAATGGCGTCCCTATCGGTAGCGTTATTTCGATATATCGGAGTATGATGGCGAAGTTCGCGGCGCATGCTGCTTGGGGGTGGTCCCGGCGCTGTGAGCCGAATAACCGGTGGACCGCTCACATACGATGGTGAACGGCATGATTCCTGATCAGAGTGGCCCCGCGGGCGCCGGGACGACGAACACCCGATCGGGTCGAGACCGGGCCGGCGGGCTACCCGGGGGCGCCTCGGTGCGAGTATCGGTCCTGGGTGAGATTGCCCTGTGCCGCGCCGATTCCGGCCTGGCCGCGGTGCCCGGCGCTCGCGCCAGGCTGCTGCTGGCCGCGCTTGCCCTGCATCCGGGCCGCAGCCGCAGCGCGCAGGGGCTGATCGGGGACGTCTGGGGTGAGCAGCCGCCGCGCGCCCCGATGAACGCCCTGCACACTCAGATCTCCCGGTTGCGTTCGGCGCTGCCGGACGGCGCGCTCGAGGTCGGTCCGGCGGGTTATCGGCTGGCCCTCGGCGAGGAGCAGGTCGATCTGACCCTGGCCCGCCGTCTCGAACGGCAGGCCCGGGAGATGCACGCCGCCGGCAGAGACGACCACTGCCTCGATCTGGTCGCGCGCGCCCGCGGGCTGTGGCGCGGTGAGCCGGGTGCGGATCTGCCGCCCGGACCCGTCGCCGACGAACTGGCCGAACTGGCCGCGACCCGCTGGCACGCCCTGGACGGGCTGGAACTCGCCTCGCGGGAGGCCTCCGGGGATCTGGACGGCGCGGTGCGGATCTCCCGGCGGATCGCCGCGGCGCGGCCGCTGGACGAACCCGCGCACGGCACGCTGATGCGGCTGCTCGCCGCGGCCGGACGGGCCAACGAGGCGCTGGAGGTCTTCGCAACCCTGCGGGCGGGCCTGGTGGACGAACTCGGCGCGGATCCGGGGCCGGCGCTGGTCGAGCTGAACGCGGCGATCCTGCGCGGTGAGCCGATGACCGGAACCCAGCACTCGCCCGCGCTTCGGACCGAACCCGTGCCGAACGTCGAACCCGGTGTCGCACAAGAGAATTACGGCCCGCACGGCACGGCGATCGGGTTGCGTGCCGCGCCGAATCAACTGCTGGGCCGCACGGTGGATCTGGGCGCGCTGCAGGATCTGCTCGGCGCGTCGCGGGTGACGACCGTGCTCGGTCCGGGCGGCACCGGAAAAACCAGGGTGGCGAACGAATTGGGCCTGCGGATGACCGCGGTCCTGCCGGTGGCGCTGATCGAGCTGGCCTCGGTGCGGGCCACGCCCGAGGAGGCGCGCGCCGAGGTGGAGGCCGCGATCAGCGCGGCGCTCGGCGTGGCAGAGGCGGCCCGGGACGCATCGGGCCTGTTGCCGGGTCGCAAGGTCGATGCCCGCCGGCGTCTTCGGGACGCGGTCGCAGCGCGGCCGATGCTGCTGATCCTGGACAATTGCGAACATCTCATCGACGCCGTCGCCGAGGTGGTCGCCGACCTGGTCGGCGCCTGTGACCGGCTCACCGTGCTCACCACCAGCCGCGCGCCACTGGAGATCACCGCGGAGACGGTATATCCGTTGCCGCCCTTGGCGATCGACGCGCACGGCTCACCGGCCACCGAACTGTTCGCCACCCGCGCGCGGGCGGTCCGGCCGTCGGTGCGACTTGCCCCGGAGGTGGTCGCGCGGCTGTGCCGCACGCTCGACGGGCTGCCGCTGGCGATCGAACTGGCCGCGGCGCGGGTGCGCACCATGAGCGTCGAGGAGATCGACGCGCGCCTGGAACACCGATTCACCTTGTTGCGCAGCGGAGATCGCACCTCGCCGCAACGTCATCGCACGCTGCACGCGGTGATCGAGTGGAGCTGGAATCTGCTCGACGAGCCGCAGCGGATCGCGCTGCGGCGGCTGTGCCGGTTCCCGGCCGGATTCACCTTCGGCGCGGCGGAGATCGTCGCCGCCGGGCCCGAAATCGGCGATATCGCCGCCGCCGTGGACGGTCTGGTGAGTCAGTCGCTGCTGTCGGTGCTGGACGACGAGGGCGGCGGGATCCGCTACCGAATGCTCGAAACCGTCCGGGAATTCGGCGAGGAGCAGTTGGGCATCGCCGGTGAAGCCGATCCGGTGATGGACCGGATGTCCGAGTGGGCCAGGGAATTCGCGAGCGCGGTGCTGACGAATTACGCCGCCGAGCAGCAGGTTCGGATGGTGGGGCGGGTGAGCACCGAACTGGACAACCTGCTCGCGGTGCTGCGCCACGCCGGCGAAATCGGCGACGCGGCGACCGTCTACACGGTGTTCCCGCTGCCCGGCATGCTGTGGGTGATGCGCGGGGCGCACGGGGAATTCACGGGCTGGTCGGCCCGGGTGCTGGCCGTTCCGCCGCCTCCCGCCGCCGGAACGACGGCCGATGATCTGCAGGTGATCGCGCATGCGCTGGTGGGGATGCACCTGGTGTTCGGCGATACCCGGCTGCGCGATGCGGCGTTGCTGCGAATCCGGTTGCGGCGCTTGCTGCGATCCCCGGCCGCGGTGGTGTCGCCGAGCGCCCGCTTCATCGCGGAGCTGATCTGCGAGCGCCCGACCGCGGTCCGCGTGGCGCGCCGGCTCACCATGGGCGTGCGCTCCACGGACCGCGAGATTCGTTGGGCAGCACGGTTGTTGCGCGCGAACGTGCGAGAGAACGCCGGTGACGTGACCGGGTCGATGCGGGATGCCCAGGGCGCCCTGCGGGATCTGTCTCCCGGTGACGTGTGGGGCTCGGCGATGCTGTATCAGCATCTGGCCCAGTTGATGTCGCAGACCGCGCGATACGGCGAGGCGGCGGTGAACTACCGGCGTTCGGTCGAGGCGCTGCGGCAGTTGCACTCGTTCGACGAGGTCGCCGAGATAGCCAGTTACCTCGCCGTCGTGCTGGTCGGTACGGGCGATCTGGAACGGGCCCGGTGGGAGCTGGAGATGGCGGCCGGATTCGTCGAGGGTGGTGCGGGCCCCGACGATCCGGTCCCGCGCCCGAATCATCGCCGGGCGACCGTTCAGGTCGGTTGGTCCGAACTCGCTCTGGCACAGGGTGATCGGGAGGCCGGGCTGCGGCGCTCGCGCAGTGTGCTGGAGATGCACGGCTGGCCGGACATGCCCATGCGGGGCGGTCCGGGCGCGATCGCCGTTGCCGCCGGAGTACTGGACGCGCACGTGCTGTACGACGCCCTGGACGCGGTGCCCACCCTGGCACAGGAATTGATCGACAACGGCCGCGAACATCTGGGCCACTACATCGATATTCCGCAGATCGGCTCGGTCGCGTTGGCGATCGGCTCGTATCTGCTTGCTGTACAACGTTTTCCGGACACCGCGCGAGAACTGATCGCCCTCGCCCCGAAGGCGATGGCCCGCCAGGACACTCCCAGTATGCGCATCGACCGGCACCTGGCTCACCACGCCGCGGCGACCGCACCGGACCTGATGGCCGAACCGGCCGGCCGCGCCGCGCGGATGGGACGCCGTACGGCCGCCCGGCGCATCCTGGCTCTGCTGGAAGAGGTTTCGGGCAAGGTCTGCTGAAATACCGCTCGGCAGACCCGCGATCGCCCGCCGGAAGGAGCAAAGCCCTTCCGGCGGGCGGTTATTCGGGGAGTCATCACGCTTTGCGCATGTACATCCGCACTGTCAGTGGCGCGAAGACCAGCACCACGACCACCGCGCCGAGCAGCGACCAGGCCAGATGCGGACTGGTGAAGTTGCCGTTGTTCATCAGTTCCCGGCAGGCGTACACCAGATGGGTGACCGGGTTGACGTTCACGAAGCCCTGCAACCAGCCCGGCATGGTCTTGACCGGGACGAACGCGCTGGACATGAACGTCAGCGGGAACAGAATCAGCATCGACACGCCCTGCACCGACGAGGCGCTGTTCATCAGCACGCCCATCAGGGCGAAAATCCAGCTGACCGCGAACGAGCAGGCGACGATCACCACGGCCGCGGTGACGACCCCGAGTACGCCGCCGCCGGGCCGGTAACCCATGATCAGGCCCATCACGATGGTGAGCACGGTGGCGATGCCGTAGCGGACCATATCGGCGGTCAGCGCGCCGGCCAGGGCCGCGATCCGTGCGATCGGCAGTGACTTGAACCGGTCGAATACGCCCTTGTCCATGTCCTCGCGCAGCTGGGTGCCGGTGACGATCGAGGTGGTGATCACCGTCTGCACCAGGATGCCGGGGATGATGACCGGCAGGTAGGAATGCACGTCACCGGAGATCGCCCCGCCGAAGATGTAGGTGAACATCAGCGTGAAGATGATCGGTTGCAGCGTCACGTCGAACAACTGCTCGGGGTTGTGCTTGATCTTCAGGATTCCGCGGTAGGCCATGGTGAGCGAATTCGCCACCGCCTGACGGATCGGAATGTGGTTGCTGACGGCGGGTATGGCGGCACGGGCCGCGCGCCCGCCGACCGCGGGGGAAGCGACAGTGGTGGTCACGCCGCGCTCCTCTCGGAATCGGTTTCGGTGGTATCGGATTCGGCGCCGTGCCCGGTGAGCGCGAAGAACACCTCGTCCAGGCTCGGCTTGCTGACGTTGATCTCCTCGACGCGAATATCGTTGTCCCGCAGCCAGATCAACAGGTCTGCGGTGATGCTCGCATCGTGCAGCGGGGTGGTGATCCGTCCGGCTTCCGGGCTGACGGCGGTTTCGACCGGCTTGCCGCTGGAGCGGGTGAGGAACTCGTCGATCAGCTCGCCCGCCCTGGTGAGCAGTGCACGATCGGACAGGGTCAATTGCAGTGTGGACAGACCGACCGACGCCTTCAGCTCGTCGGAGGTGCCGTCGGCGATCAATCGGCCGTGGTCGATGACCGCGATCCGGTCGGCGAGCTGATCGGCCTCGTCCAGGTATTGGGTGGTCAGCAGCACCGTCGCGCCCTCGCGGACCAGCCGCCGGATGGTCTCCCACATCTGCGCGCGGGTGCGCGGATCCAGGCCGGTGGTGGGCTCGTCCAGGAACAGCAGCGGCGGGGTCGAGATCAGACTCGCGGCCAGATCGAGCCGCCGCCGCATACCGCCGGAGAAGTTCTCCAGCGGTTTGGTCGCGGCGTCGGTCAGCCCGAATTCCTCGAGCAGATCGGCCGAACGACGTCGCGCCTCGGACCGGCTCAGCCCCAGCAGCCGGGAGAAGATGATCAAATTCTCTGTGGCACTGAGCTTTTCGTCCACCGAAGCGTACTGCCCGGTGACGCCGATCAGTGAGCGGACCGCGGTGGGCTCGGCGACGACGTCGTGGCCGAAGATCCGGGCGCTGCCCCCGTCCGGGCGCAGCAGGGTGGCGAGCATGCGGATGGTGGTGGTCTTACCGGCTCCGTTGGGTCCGAGCACGCCGTACACGGCGCCCTGCGGCACCGCCAGGCTCACGCCGTCGACGGCCCGCTGTTCCCCGAAGACCTTGACCAGCCCGTCCGCCTCGATAGCGAGTGCATCAGCAGGTGCGTAGGAAGTCATGGCACCACTGTGCGGGGCCGGTCTTGCATACCCCTTGCGTGCATATTGCGTGAGCGCCACGTTGCGGCGATAACGCCGACCTCGAGAGTCGGGGCCCGGGTCGATTCTGGACTGACGGAGCGGGGGCGAAGCGGAGAAGGGCGGAATCGGCCCTCAGGGGGCCCCGACTCCGCCGGAGCGAAGCGGAGGCCGAATATCAGTGCTGAGCAGTCGTTCGCGCAGTGCCGCGCGGTCGGGTTTGCCCGGTCCGCGCATCGGGATCTCTTCCAGCAGCGCCAGCTCGCGCGGCGCGGCCGTGGCATCGAGTTCGGCGATCACGAAATCGCGGATCTCCTCGAGCGTCGGGGCCGCGCCCGGCACCGGAACCACCGCCACGGCCACTCGCTGGCCGAGGCGCTCGTCCGGAAGGCCCAGGATCACACATTCGGCGATGGCCGGATGGTGCGCCAGTACGGCCTCCACGACCTGCGGAATGACCAGCAGGCCGCCGGTGGTGATGGCCTCGTCCAGGCGTCCGGTGATGGTGAGCACGCCGTCGGTGAACGTGCCGGCGTCGTCGGTGCGGAACCAGCCCGGTTCGGCGAAGGCGGGATGGTCCGGGATACCGCGATACCCCTTGGCGA
Organism: Nocardia sp. PLKS1-43; assembly: GCF_059510335.1. Classification (NCBI taxonomy): domain Bacteria; kingdom Bacillati; phylum Actinomycetota; class Actinomycetes; order Mycobacteriales; family Nocardiaceae; genus Nocardia; species Nocardia sp. PLKS1-43. The sequence continues at coordinate 149,978 of NZ_JCAJZQ010000011.1, forward strand.
GCATCGCGCCGCCCAGCAGTACCCGACCGTCCTGGATGCGCACGTTCATCCCGGTCAGCGGAACCCCGTCGTAGACGCAGCCGCCGCAGGTCTCACTCGAACCGTAGGTGCGCACGACGGTGATTCCGGCGGCCCGGGCTCGTTCGAGCACCGGACGCGGGGTCGCCGCGCCGCCGACCAGAACAGCGTCCAGGGTGGCCAGGGCCGCCGCGCACGCCGGATCGTCCAGGGCCTTGATCAGCTGCGTCGGGACCAGGGATGTGTAGCGGCGCTCGCCGGTCATCCCGGCGATGGCGCTGGCCAGACCGCCGGGCAGGAATCCGTCCGAGACGTCCAGGACAGCGGGTTCGGTGCCGGCCTGGATGCCGCGCATCAGCACCTGCAGTCCGGCGATGTGATGGGTGGGCAGCGCCAGCAGCCACTGGCCCGGTCCGCCCAGACGTTCGTGCGTGGCTTCGCCGCTCGCGCGCAGCGCCGAGGCGGTGAGCATGGCGCCCTTGGGCACGCCGGTGGTGCCGGACGTGGTCACCACCAGGGCGACGTCGTCATCGATCGGTTCGCCCGGGCTCAGGGCGCTGGACAGCCGGGTGGTCTCCCGCCGGTCGCCGCCCGGTACGGGCAGCCATGCCGGACCGCTGCCCGCCAGGGCGTCGCGCAGATGCGGCAGGACATCGCCGACCGCGGCTCCGGTAGGCATGGGGAGGGTCCGCAGAGTGCTCACGTTCGCGATGGTGTCATGTCGGGGCCGACGACCCGGTCAGGGGTCCCCGCCTCCCTTCGGTTAACTCAGGGGTCGAGGGGGCAGTCCGACGTCGGTGTCGCCAGTGGCCAGCCGCCGGCTTCGAGCCGGGAGGTCACTCGTGCGTTATCGTCCTCGCCCGGCAGCTCTTTGGCAACTCGGCCGATCGCGTCCCCGATCTCGTGCGGGGCGATCCAACGGTCGTTGACGTTGCGCGCGTGCACCGGATCACGGCGCGAACGCGGATACATGTATCCCGACAGCAACACCAGCAGCGCGAACACCACCGCCACGCCGGGCAGACCGCCGATGACCTGGGCCAGCGCCCAGCAGGTCGCCCCCGCCACCCCGGCCAGCGGCAGGGTGGACAACCAGGCCACCACCATGCGGCCCAGGACGTTCCAGCGCACCTCGGCCTCCGGACGGCCCAGTCCGGTACCCAGGATCGCGCCGGTGACGGTCTGCGTCGTCGACAGCGGCAGCCCGAAGTGCGCGGAGGTGAGGATGATCGCCGCACTGGTCGATTCCGCGGCCAGACCCTGGGGCGGGCTGATGTCGACCAGACCTTTGCCCAGGGTGCGGATGATTCGCCAGCCGCCCAGGGCGGTTCCGGCCGAGATGGCCACCGCGCACGCGACGATGACCCACAGCGGCAGCGAATCCGACGGCGTGCGCGAGCCGTAGGCGATCAGGGCGAGAAAGATGATGCCCATCGTCTTCTGCGCGTCGTTGGTGCCGTGGGCGAGTGACACCAGTGACGCCGAACCGATCTGACCCAGCGGAATCCGCGATTCACCACCCCAACGTGCGCTACGGCGATCGGAACCGACCATCGGGTCTGTTCGGCCGAGATTCTTCGAGTCGACGTCCAGCGCTGATTGCCAATAATTAGCTGCCATTCAGTCCTTCTGCGGCCGCGTGTCCCGCCGCAGTGGATGGTCCGCCGGCACCTCGACCAGCACGATCGGCACGTCGTCCGGATCGTGCAACCACATCTCGATCAGGCCCCACGGTTCCCGCACCGGTTCGCGGTCGAGCGCGACGCCTCGCCCGGCCAGTGCGGCCGCCGTCTCCTTCGCGTCGCGCACCTGCAACCACAGCGCACCGGCGAATCCGGTGCGCGCATCGGCGGCGCGTGCGTGGCCGGCCACCTCGATCAACGACTGTCCCGCGAAGAACACCGTCCCGCCCGGATACTCCCGCGCGACCGCCAACTCCAGCCCGTCCCGATAGAACCGTACGGTTCGCTCGTAATCCACCGGCCGCAGAATGACGCGACTGCTCAGTATGTCCACTCTTGAAGCGTAGGGGCGAGTTGCCCGGCGCGAACCGCCTTTCGCCCTCGCCCGGCAGCGATCCGCGAGGCGTGTCGGCGGGTGCGGGCCGCGGCGCGGTGATGCGGGGGCAAGATGGCGATGTGTTCAATGCGAAGCTGTGGGAGCCCGTGGAGGGGTTCGAGGATCTGACCGACATCACGTATCACCGGCATATCGAGCAGGGGACCGTGCGGGTGGCGTTCGACCGGCCCGAGGTGCGCAACGCGTTTCGGCCGCACACCGTGGACGAGCTGTATCGGGCGCTGGACCACGCGCGAATGACCTCGGACGTGGGCGCGGTGCTGCTGACCGGCAACGGGCCGAGCCCCAAGGACGGTGGCTGGGCGTTCTGTTCGGGCGGAGATCAGCGGATCCGGGGACGTAGCGGATATCAGTACGCGTCGGGGGAGACCGCGGAGACCGTGGACAAGGCCCGGGCCGGGCGGTTGCACATCCTGGAGGTGCAGCGGCTGATCCGGTTCATGCCCAAGGTGGTCATCGCGCTGGTGAACGGATGGGCCGCGGGCGGCGGGCACAGTCTGCACGTGGTGTGCGATCTGACCCTGGCCAGCCGCGAGCACGCCCGGTTCAAGCAGACCGACGCGGATGTGGGCAGTTTCGACGCCGGGTACGGCAGTGCGTATCTGGCGAAGATGGTGGGGCAGAAGTTCGCGCGGGAGATCTTCTTCCTCGGCCGTGCGTACACCGCGGAGGAGATGCACCACATGGGTGCGGTCAACGCGGTGGTCGACCACGATCGGCTCGAGGACGAGGCACTGGAGTGGACCGCGCGGATTCTCGGCAAGTCGCCGCAGGCCCAGCGGATGTTGAAGTACGCGTTCAATCTGACCGATGACGGGCTGGTCGGTCAGCAATTGTTCGCCGGTGAGGCAACCCGCCTGGGATACATGACCGACGAGGCCGTCGAGGGCCGTGACGCGTTCCTGGAGAAGCGCGCACCCGACTGGTCGCCGTATCCCTGGTACTTCTGAAATCCCAGTTCAGCCGTCTGTCTGATGGATCACCTACCGGCCAGTTCGATTGGACGGTGTAAGAATGCGAGCTACCGTGCAGATATGAGTGAACGCACCGAGCCGTTGATCGACAGGAGTGCGATCGATCCGGATCGTTACGCCGAGCACGGCGGATTTCCCAAGGTCGCCGAGGCCGAGCCGGGCCCGAACTTCGCGCCGTTCGTGGACGCCATGCGTACGCTGCAGGATCTCGCGGTCTCGGTGGACTGCCCGGACGAGGTGTTCGGCGAGGCGCTCGAGCGAGTGCGCCGGCTCAACGATCTGCTCGAGCCGTATCGCGCGCCGGAGACCGTCGGCCCGGCCGGACGGGTGAGCACTTTGCCAGGGCGGGGAAGTCTGCTCATGCCGCCGTGGCAGATCGTCGAGGCGGGCCCGACCGGCGTGTCGATGCGCGGCGAATTTCGTCGCTACCACCTCGGCGGCAACAGCGCCGTGCACGGCGGCGTCCTGCCGCTGCTGTTCGACGATCTGTTCGGCTCGCTCGTGCACTACGCCGGGCGGCCGATCAGCCGCACGGCGTTTCTGCACGTCAACTACCGCAAGGTCACGCCGCTGCACACTCCGCTGACGGTCGAGGGAACGATCGATCGGGCCGAGGGACGCAAGAGTTTCGTCAGCGCGCGGCTGCGTGACGAATCCGATAACTTGCTCGCGGAATGTGAAGGGCTGATGGTGCAATTGCTGCCCTGGCAGCCATAGTTGGTGCAGGACAGTGTGCCTGGATCGTCCGGTGCGTATAGTTGCGTGCGCTCGCTCATCGAAAATCAATCCGGAGGAACCTGAAAGTGGTTGCAGCACTGTCTGAATCCCTGCTCGACGACGCCAAGCGTCCGGCATTCCTGGCCGACGCCAAAGAGGTGCTGGACGCAGAGGTGTCGGATAAGGGTGGCGCCTCGGGCCTCGCCGTCAAGGGCGGATACGCCGCGGTGAAGAAGGTCAGCCCGACGATCGTCTCGGATGCGCTGGAATCGTTCGTGCCCAAGTTCGTCGAGAAGCTCGAGCCGTACTGGGCCGAATTCCAGAACAACGGCGGCGGCAGCTTTGCCGATCTGCTCGTCGCCAAGCAGGACGAGGTCGCCGAGGCACTGCTGGCAGTGACCGACGCGCGGGCCGAGAGCTCTTCGCGTCCGGCGCTGCAGAAGGTCTACTCCTCGCTGCGGTCCTCGGCCAAGAAGAATGTCGTCGAGGCGCTTCCGCGGGTCGGCGACCTGGTTCAGCGTCACGCTGGCTGATCGGCGCACAGCCTTCGGTGTCCGCTTCCCGGCGGCCCGAAGGCTCACCCCTGGCCCGCTGTGAGCGGGTCCACGCACCACGACCGGGAACAGTCTGACAGGGTGGTGGTGTGAATCCTTCGACAGCGCAGGCCCAGGTCGTCGTCGACGAATTGGCGCGCGGTGGCGTGCGGGACGTCGTGCTGTGTCCGGGCTCGCGCAACGCGCCGCTGGCTTTCGCTCTGCAAGCAGCCGATGCCGCGGGCCGGCTGCGGCTGCACATGCGCATCGACGAACGCACCGCCGGATTCTTGGCGATCGGCCTGGCGGTGGCCAGCGGCTGTCCCGTGCCGGTGGTGATGACCTCGGGCACCGCGGTGGCCAATCTGGGCCCGGCCGTATTGGAGGCCAATTACGCGCGCCAGCCGCTGATCGTGCTCAGCGCCAACCGTCCCTACGAGATGCTGGGCAGCGGGGCCAATCAGACCGTCGAGCAGTTCGGCCTGTTCGGCTCGCAGGTGCGGTTGTCGAACAGTCTGGGGCTGGCCGAGCAGGAGGACGGCTATCGGCGGCAGAACAGCGTCTGGCGGGCGGCGGTGTGCCGGGTTCTGGCCGCGGCGCGCGGCACTCGTTCGGGCAATGCCGGTCCGGTGCAGCTCGATATCCCGCTCCGGGAGCCGCTGGTTCCCGATCTCGCGCCGGGCGAACTCGTCCCGCCCGGACGCCCCGACGGGTCCGCTTGGACCGCAACGCAATACGCGACACTCGACGTTCCGCTGGAACTCGATCTGACCCCGGACACCGTGGTCATCTCCGGGCACGGCGCGGGCCTTCGCCCCGAACTCGCCGATCTGCCGACCGTGGCCGAGCCGACCGCCCCGCGGCACGGCCCGGCTCTGCATCCGCTGGCGTTGCCGCTGCTGAAGCCGCGTCAGGCGATCATCACCGGGCGGCCGACCCTGCATCGGCAGGTGTCCCGGGTGCTCGCCGATCCGGAGGTCGACGTGTTCGCGCTGACCACGGGTCCGCGCTGGCCCGACGTGTCCGGCAATGTGATCGGCACCGGGACCCGCGCGATCACCCGCGGCGCACCCGATCCGGCATGGCTGGAACGCTGCCGCACGCTCAACGCCAAGGCCGCCGGCGTGGTGCGCGACGAGCTGGCCCGCCACCCCAAGCCGACGGGCCTGCACGTTGCCGCGGTCGTGATGGACGGGCTGCGCGAGGGTGATCAGCTCCTGCTGGGCGCGTCGAATCCGGTACGGGACGCGGCGCTGGTCTCCCATCCGCGGCCCGGGATCACGGTGATGTCCAATCGCGGCGTCGCGGGTATCGACGGCACGGTGTCGACTGCGGTCGGCGCGGCGCTGAGCCATCCCGGCCGCACCATCGCCCTGATCGGCGACCTGACCTTCCTGCACGATGCCTCGGGCCTGCTCATCGGTCCCGGCGAGCCCCGTCCGGAAGACCTCACCATCGTGGTCGCCAACGATGACGGCGGTGGCATCTTCGAACTCCTCGAACAGGGCGACCCGCAATACGCGGGCGTATTCGAGCGCGTCTTCGGCACGCCGCACGGCATGGATCTGGCGGCCATGTGCGCGGCCTACCGCGTCCCGCATCGCCAGGTCGACCCGGCCGAACTCGCGGTCGAGCTGACCGGGCACGCACACGGGATGCGGGTGCTAGAGGTGGCTACCGAACGGTCGAGCCTGCGCGAGTTGCACGCGACCGTGCGTTCGGGCATCGACGGGTAGGCCCGCCGCGGTCAGTACTCGCTGTCGGATTCCTCCACGTAGTCGTCGTCGAGCGGCACTTCCAGGGCCTGCTCGATGACGTCGGCCTCGGCGGCCTCGCGGTCGGCTGCGGTCGAAGGGAGTTCGGGCGCGGACTCCTCATCCTCGCGGTATGCCGGGGCGGACTGCTCGGCGAGATCGGCTTCGGGAACGTCGTCGATGGCGGCGATGTGATCGGTCATCGGGGTGCTCCTGTCCGTCGTGGGCTGTTCGCCCGCAATTGCGGTACCTACGAGAATCCTCCGTTCGGGAGAAGCTGGCAACCAGCGGGCGATCCGGCGTGGTCCGCGCAGGGCCGTCCTCAGCGCTGGTCGGGACGGATTTCCGCGGGCCCGTCATTCGCCCGGCATCGGTCCCGCCTCGGCCGGATATTCCACCAGTGCGAGCGTGCGGCCGGCCATGAATCGCGCCGTCCGCACGGGCACGCCGGTGCGTGTCACCTCGCTGACCTCGACCACGCCGCGCGCGATCCGCACCTCGACCCGCCGACCCGCCCGGGTGGCGGCCACCTCGTAGTTTCGAGAACCGCCGCCGATATCGACGACGATCTCCACGCGATCACCCTTCATCCTCCAATTCTCCTCGCTACCAGGGGTTTCCGCGCTAACGAGTGTGTTGCGGGATGGTGCTGCACGCACATTCACGCCCGCACCGATGAAATCGGCCCCGGCGGTTCGTCTGCATTGCCGAGGGCCCGGTGCGTCCGGGCCGACGCACGCGAGGAGAGCCATGACCACACCGATGTTCGATCTGGAGCATGCCGCGACACTGCTGGGGCAGGTGGTGGCCGGTATCGACGACGATCAGCTCAGCGCCCGCACGCCCACCGCGATGACGGTCGGCGAGATGGTGCAGCACGTGCTCGGATTCACCGAGGGGTTCCGGCAGGGAGCTACGAAGGAGAGCGTCGGCGCGTCGGTGCCGCCTTCACAGGCCGCCCCGCAAACTCTGCCGCAGGATTGGCGCTCCCGGGTCCCGGCGCAGTCGAAGGCGCTGGTCGCGGCGTGGCGTGAACCGGCTGCCTGGGAGGGCGAGACCGAGGTCGGCGGCGCCACCGCTCCCGCGCCGCAGATGGCTCGTTTCGCCTTGGACGAGCTGATCGTGCACGGCTGGGATCTGGCCAGAGCCACCGGACAAGGTTTCGCGCCCGCCGAGCAGGACCTGGTGATCCTGCTCGAAATGCTCGGCGACACTCCGCCCGAGGGCGTCCCCGGCCTGTTCGGTCCCAGAGTCCCCGTCCCCCCGGACGCCGCACTGCTGGACCGCGTGATCGGACTCACCGGCCGCGACCCGGCCTGGCACTGAACTCCGCCCGGCCGATCTTCGCACCCGACCGCGCCAACGTCGTCGGCCCGTCGCGCTGCAGACTCGTGACGCGTTGGCGCACAGGGCAGATCGAGTTAGGCAGCGGGCTCGCTCACCGAGGCGCGGTGACGACTACATCCGGGGCGCAGGCAGCCGCCATGCCGCGGCTGTGAGCGCTCCCGTCCGCGGCTGGATAGCTGCCCGAAGCGCGGTCAGTGAATGAACAGTCCGGCGCGGGCGGCGAGGGTTGCTGCTTCGGCGGCGGTTGTGGCGGCGGCGTCGTCGATGGGGTCGCCGGTGGTCAGGAGGCGGTAGTACAGCGGGGCGGAGACCGCGGAAAGTACTGCGCGGGGGTTGGTTTCGGGAGGGATCTCTCCGCGGGACACCGCCGCGGCGATGCAGGGAGACCATTCGGCGAGGCGGGTGTCGTAGAAGTGGCGCAGGGCCGCGGCGGTACCGGGGTCGGCCGTGGCGGCGGCGATGAGCGAGGCGAACAGCCTTCCCTGGCGGGGGTCGTCGAGGGTGTGCGCGACCAGGCGCGCGTTGGCGAGTAGATCCTCGCGCAGGGATCCGGTGTCGGCGTGGGGGAGCGAGGTTTCGGCCATCTCGGCGAGTAGATCGGCGACCAGGCCCGCGGGGGTGCGCCAGCGCCGATAGACGGTGGTCTTGCCGACGCCCGCGCGGGCGGCGACCTCGGCCGGGTCCAGACCGGCGAATCCGTGCTCGGCCAGCAGATCGCCCGCCGCTCGCAGAACCGATTCGCGGACTCGGGCGGTGCGGCCGCCCGGACGCACCGAGCCGGGGGTGTCCTGATTCATAACGGTTCTCCAGTTCCATTAGTCACGAATCGAGTGTAGCGTTGGCGATGTTAATGAAACTCAGGTCCCGTTAGGAGATGGACATGGAGTATCGGCGGTTGGGCGCTTCCGGATTGACGGTTCCCGCGCTCAGTTTCGGTGCGGGCACCTTCGGTGGTCGCGGTGAGCTGTTCGGTGCCTGGGGTGACACCGATGCCCGGCAGGCGCGCCGGATGGTGGACGTCGCGCTCGACGCGGGTGTCACGATGTTCGACACCGCGGACGTGTACTCCGAGGGTGCGTCGGAACAAGTTCTGGGCGAGGCGATCCGGGGCCGGCGGGACCGAGTGCTGCTGTCCACCAAGGCGTCTCTGCCGACCGGCCCTGGCGCGCAGGAGGCCGGTTCCGGCCGGTCCCGGTTGATCGGCGCGGTGGAGGGCGCATTGCGTCGTCTCGGCACCGACCACATCGACCTGTTCCAGCTGCACGCCTTCGACGCGGGCACGCCGGTCGAGGAGGTACTCGCGGCACTGGACGATCTGGTGCGCAGCGGCAAGGTGCGTTACCTGGGCGCCTCCAATTTCGCCGGGTGGCAGCTGATGAAATCCCTTGCGGCGGCGGATCGGCACGGCCGGGCGCGCTATGTCGCGCACCAGGTGTACTACTCGCTGGTCGGCCGCGATTACGAGTGGGAGCTGATGCCGCTGGGCCTGGACCAGGGTGTCGGCGCGGTCGTGTGGAGTCCGCTGGGCTGGGGACGGTTGACCGGGAAAATCCGTCGCGGACAACCACTTCCGGACACCAGCCGACTGCACAAGACCGCCGGCGCCGGTCCGCCCGTGGACGACGAACTGCTGTACGCGGTGGTCGACGTCCTCGACGATCTGGCTGCCGAGACCGGCCGCACGGTTCCGCAGATCGCGTTGAACTGGTTGCTGTCCCGGCCCACCGTCTCGACCGTGATCGTCGGCGCGCGCACCGAGGAGCAGCTGCGCCAGAACCTGGGGGCGGTCGGCTGGCGACTCGACGACGATCAGATCGCCCGGCTGGACAAGGTCAGCTCGCGCACCCCGCCGTACCCGTACTATCCCTACTACCGGCTGCCGGACTTCGCCCGTCTGAACCCGCCCGTCGTGTAGGCAGCGCGGTATTCGCCAGGTTTCCGTGCTCGGGCGCCGAGCGCCGGTGAAGTGAATCTCGTTGTGCGCCAGGGCCTGCCGCCGCCGTCCGTCCGCCGAAGCTCGACGGCTTCGCGGTCGAGTAGTGCGAAACCTGTTGTGTCGAGGTACTTTCACCGTGCGGTTGCAATCGGGGGCGCCGATCGGTACGCGCCGCTCAGTAGACGTCGCGAACGTAGCGCTTCTCGGTCGTGAGTTGTTTCTTGTACGCGGTGGCGGCCTCGGGGGTCAGGTTGCCGTGGATCTGGGCGATGGTGAGGAGGGTCTGGTCGACGTCGCGGGCCATGCGGCTGGCGTCGCCGCAGACGTAGATGTGCGCGCCGGACTGGAGCCAGGACCACAGCTCCGCGCCGTGCTCGAGCATGCGGTGCTGGACGTAGATCCGTTCTCGCTGATCACGGGAGAAGGCCAGGTCGAGCCGGGTCAGGAAGCCGTCACGGAACATGTCCTCGAGTTCGGTGCGGTAGTAGAAGTTGTCCGCGGCGTGCTGGTCGCCGAACAGCAGCCAGTTGCGGCCGCGGCAACCCAGCGCGCGGCGTTCGTGCAGGAAGCCGCGGAAGGGGGCGATACCGGTGCCGGGGCCGATCATGATCATCGGGGTGTTCGGGTCCAGCGGCGGCCGGAAATGCGGTGCGCGCTGCAGGAAAATGGGGATCTGCGCATCCGCGCCGCGGTCGGCCAGGAAGGTCGAACAGACGCCGCCGCGCGGTGCGGCCGGATCGCCGTAACGCACCACCCCGACGGTCAGCTGCACCTCGTGCGGATCGACCAGCGGGCTGGACGAGATCGAATACTGCCGTGGCTGAAGCTTTTTCAGCACGCCCAGCCAGTCCACCGGATGAGCGCGGACCGGGAAGTCGCGCAGCACGTCCACGGCCTGCCGGTCCCACAGGTAGCCGTCGAGTTCGGTGCGGTTGTCGCGGCGCAGCAGTTTGGCCAGTTGCGGGTTGGGATTGCGTGCGGCGACGAAATTCAGCAGGTCGCCACTGATCCGGGTGATGTCGTAGTGGGTGCGCAGGGCCTGTTCGAGCGGCACTTCCCGGCCGTCGATCTCGGTCGCGTGGCGTGGGTCCAGTCCGGTGGCGTCGAGCCATTGCGCGACCGATAACTCGTCGTTGGTGGGCCAGACGCCGAGGGAATCGCCGACCTCGTAGGCGGCGTCGTGGTCGCGCAGGTCGAATCCGAAGTGCCGCACCTCTTTCGGCGACCCGGGGCGGGAGAGGAGTTCGTTGCGGACGAGGGCCGCCGGAGTGGGCGCGCTGCGGGTGAAGGCGGGCGCCGGCCGGCTCGTCTTCGGTGCGGGCGTCGAAACGGTCTCGGTGCGAGCGGGAGCGCCGAGCACCCCGACCACCTTCTCGATCCACTGCGCGGAGAGTTCGGCGTGATCGGGCTCGCTGTCCACCCGCGCGAGCAGTCGGGTGGCGCCGCAACGCGCGAACAATTCATCGAGCTTGCGGCCGTGACCGCAGAAATCGTCATAGGAGGAATCGCCGATCGCGAACACCGCGTACCGCAATCGGTTCAGCCGGGCGGTGCTGTCGGACAGCGCATCCCAGAACTCCGCACCGTTGTCCGGAGGTCCGCCGTCGCCGAACGTGCTGGTGATCACCAGCACGTCACCGGTGAGGTCGGCGGGCTCACAGGCATTCATCTCCAGCAATCTGGGCGCACAACCGGATTCGGTCAACCGCTGGGCGGCCTCGGCGGCGAACTCCTCGGCGGTGCCGGTCTGCGAAGCCCACAACACGGTGACGGCGTGCGGTTCGGGCTGGGCCGCAGCCGGTTCCGATTCGCCGGCGCCGCCGCCCGCGGCGCGCGAGTACATTCCCGCCAGCAATCCGTCGATCCACAGCCTGCTGTTGCGAGCCAGCGGTGCGGATTCGGGCAACACCGGCTGCCCCTGTACCGGAAGGGAATCCAGTGCCGCGAGATATCCGCTCAGATAGATCCGTTCGGTATCGCTCAGCGTCGGCGCGGCGGTGGTATCCAAGCCGAGCATGCGAGCCAGCGGATGCCCGCCCGCCGAGACCGCGGGCGCGGCGAGCGTCGGCGTTCGCTCGGGTGCGGCGGGCTCGGCAGCGATACGGCGCAGGGCTACCGCGCACGCCTTGAACTCCGGTTGCAGCGACGCATCGTCCACCGCGTCGTTGGTGACCGCGTTCACCGTCAGGTATTCGCCCTGTTCGTCGTTCCAATGGAACGGCGCGAAGCAGTTGCCCGGCCGCACCCGGTCACTGATCTGCACCGGCAGCACAGCACGACCACGGCGAGAGGTGATTTCGAGGTGATCCTCCGGCCGCACGCCCAATCGCCCGGCGTCCTCGGGATGCACCTCGACGAACGGTTGGCCGTTCAACTTGGTCAGTTTGGCGACCTTGCCGGTCTTGGTCATGGTGTGCCACTGATGCGGCAGACGCCCGGTGTTGAGCACGAAAGGGTAATCGTCGTCGGGCATTTCGCGCGGTTCCATATGCGGCCGCGGCCAGAACACCGCGCGGCGGCTCGGCGTGGCGAAGGCCAGCTCCGGAGTATTCCCCGATTCGTCGGTGAACAAATCCTGGCTCACTCCGTCGTTGCGATAGCGAATCGGGTTGCGGCGCTGCGCGGGATCCGGACACGGCCACTGCATCGGCCCGGAACGCAATCGTTCGTAATCGATCCCGCGCAGGTCGTATCCGGTGGCGGGATTGGCGAATCGCTTGATCTCCTCGAAAACCGCGGCACTGGAATCGAATTCGAACCCCGCGAAACCCATCGCCGTGGCCACCTGCGCGATCAGCGACCAATCCGGCCGCGCGTCACCGACCGGATCGATCGACCGCTGCAGCAGGCTGACGTCGCGCTCGGAATTCACCATGACGCCGTCGGCCTCGGCCCACAGCGTCGCGGGCAGCAGCACATCGGCATAGGCGTTGGTGGCCGTCTCCGCGTAGACGTCCTGTGTGACGACCAGTTCGGCCGCTTCCAGCCCGGAGATGACGGTCTTCCGGTTCGCCACGGACGCAACGGGATTACTGCAGATGATCCAGCACGCGCGGACCTTCCCATCGGCCAGTTCCCGGAACATCTCGATGGTGCCCGGCCCGGATGCGGTGCGAATCGTTCCCGGCTCGAGCTGCCAGGCGGTTTCGACGAACGTGCGATCTGCCTCGGACAGCACACTGCGCTGTCCGGGCAGGCCGGGGCCCATGTAGCCCATCTCCCTGCCGCCCATGGCATTCGGCTGCCCGGTCAGCGAGAACGGCCCGCTACCGGTGCGGCAGATCGCGCCGGTGGCCAGATGCAGATTGCACAGCGCGTTGGTATTCCAGGTGCCGTGTGTGGACTGGTTCAGGCCCATCGTCCACAGCGACATCCATTCGCCCGCTTCGCCGATCCACCGTGCGGCGGTGCGGATGTCCTCCTCGGCGAGACCGGTGATCTCCACGACGCGGTCCGGGGGATAGTCGGCGAGGAATTCGCCCATCGCCTCCCATCCCTCGGTGTGCGCGGCGATGAAATCGGCGTCCACAGCATCATTTTCGACCAGCAGATGCAGCAGGCCGTTGAGCAGCGCGAGGTCGGTGCCGGGAGTGATCTGCAGGAAAAGGTCCGCGTTGCGGGCGGTTTCGGTGCGACGGGGATCGACGACGATGAGTTTGGCGCCCGCGCTCTTGCGGCGGTCGGCCAGACGCAGATACAGAATCGGATGGCAGTCGGCCATATTCGCGCCGATCACCAGGAACAGATCGGCGTGGTCGATGTCGTCGTAGGAGCCCGGCGGCCCGTCCGCGCCGAGGGACTGCTTGTAACCGGTGCCCGCGCTGGCCATGCACAGCCGCGAATTCGATTCGATGTGTACGGTCCGCAGATATCCTTTCGCCAGTTTGGTGGCCAGGTACTGCGCTTCCAGGGACATCTGCCCCGAAACGTAGAGCGCGATGGCATCCGGGCCGTGCGTGTCCAGAATGGCCCGCAGCCGCCCGGCGACCTCGCGAACCGCGTCGTCCACGGCGATCGGGACCGGTTCGTGCCCACGCTCCGCGCGGCGCAGGGCGGTGGTCATCCGGCCCGGCGCGCGCATCAGCTCGGCGTGGGTGGCCCCCTTCGTACACAGCCGTCCGGCGTTGACCGGATGCAGTTTGTTACCGCGCACGGCCGCGATGACGGGCGCGCCGGATTCGTCCACGCTGGTCTCCACCGTGATCCCGCACCCCACGCCGCAGTACGAACACGTGGTGTCGACATTCGTCCGGTCGGAGGGAGAAGGGGACATGAGTCGATCATCGCCACCGGCGATTGCGCCGGATTTACCGCACGTTATCGGCGAGTGACAAAGGTCCGCACGGCCCGAAGTCGATCTTGTGAGGAGTGGAGAGATCACCCCGCCGGGATTCAACCGAGGTTGTAGCCGCGATGCAGGGCGACGATGCCGCCGGTGAGGTTGCGCCATTTGACCGCGGACCAACCCGCGTCGGCCATCCGCAGCGCGAGTTGGCGCTGGTTCGGCCAGGCGCGGATGGATTCGGCGAGGTAGACGTACGCGTCCGGATTACTGCTGACCGCGCGGGCCACCCGGGGCAGCGCCTTCATCAGATATTCCATGTACAAGGTGCGGAACGGACCGAACACCGGGGTGGAGAACTCCGCGATCACCAGGCGTCCGCCCGGTTTGGTGACGCGCAACATCTCGCGCATCGCCAGATCCGGCTCGGAGAAGTTGCGCAGCCCGTAGGAAATGGTGACCGCGTCGAACGAATCGTCGGCGAACGGCAGTCGGGTGCCGTCCGCGGCGACCATCGGCACCTTGCGGAAACGGCCCGCGTCCAACATGCCCCGGGAGAAGTCCGCCGCGACGCACCAGGCTCCGGACTTGCCGAACTCCAGGGTGGACACCCCGGTCCCGGCCGCCAGATCCAGCACTCGCTCACCGGGCCGCAGCGCCAGCGCCTGACGGGTCGCCCAGCGCCAATACCTGTCCTGTCCCGCGGAGATCACGGTATTGGTCAGGTCGTACCGCTTCGCGACCCCATCGAACATCGACGCGACCTCGTGCGGTTCCTTGTCCAGCGAGGCGCGGAACGAGTCAGTTTTCGCCACATCTGCGACCCTAGCGTGATCCGCGCGAGGGGCCGAGGCGGGCCGGATCTCCGCCGGCGGGAGCGAAGTTACGCGCTACGGCAGATGTGATCGGTGGTGGTGTCGAGCACATCCGCGTAATGCCCCATCAGCTCGGTGCAGATCGCGGGCCAGGTGCGGTGCAGCACGGATTTGCGCGCGGCGGCGGCGAATCGGGCGCGGTGCGCCGGATCCTGCAGGGCTCCCACGGCGCTGGGCAGCAGTTCGCCGAAACGGTCCACCGGCAGCAGATAGCCGTTGCGGCAGTGCGCGATCAGATCGCGCGGACCGCCCGCATCGGGTCCGACGACCGGCAGGCCACTGGCCAGCGCCTCCTGCACGCCCTGGCAGAACGTCTCGTGCTCACCGGCGTGCACCATCACGTCCAGGCTCGCGTAGGCCCGGCCCAATTCGTCACCGCCCAGTTCACCGGTGAAGATCGCCGAGGGCATCAGCTCGGCCAGGCGTTTGCGTTCCGGGCCCTCACCCACGATGACCAGTTGGATCTCCGGATCGCCGTCCAGCACGGCGAGGCGTTCGACATGCTTTTCCGGGGCGAGCCGCCCGACGAAACCCACCACCAGACGCTCGTGCGCCGACCACGCCTCGCGCAGCCGCGCCGAGCGCGCCGAGGGGGTGAAGCGCGCGATGTCCACGCCGCGCGCCCACCGGTGAACTCGCGGAATCCCATGCCGCGCAAGATCTTCCGCGGCCGCCGAGGACGGAGCGAGAGTGCGGGCGGCGCGTTGGTGGATGCGCCGTGTCCACGCCCACGCCGCCCGCCGGGCCGGGCCGAGCCCGTAGCTCTGTGCGAATCCTGCGACATCGGTCTGGTACACCGCCACCGCGGGCAGATCCAGTCGCAGCGCTGCCGACATGCCACCCGCTCCGAGTAGGAACGGCGAGGCCAGATGCACGATATCGGCGTCGAATTCCCTGATCGCCGCGGTGATTCCGGGCTGCGGCAGCCCGACCGGCAGCGAACTGATCTTCGGCACCATCACCGCGGGCACCCGTACCACCGGAAACCGGCCGTACGAACGCGGCGCGGGCGCCTGTCCGCGCAGGGTGTCGGGGGCGATGACCAGCGCGTCGTGGCCGTGCCGCTCCAGATGCCCGAGCACCTGCAGCACGGAGTTGACGACGCCGTTCATATTCGGCAGGAACGACTCCGCGACAATCGCTACACGCACACCCCGAGTGTGTTCGATCGGCGACGCCACGCCGCCAAGACCGTGTGACACGTATGCGAAGTTCCGGCGAACATCTGCGGTCGTCAGGCCGATCGGGCGACTTCGACGCGCTGCCGCGGTTCGCGCCGCCGGAACCGGCGCACCAGCCACAACGACGGCAGCGCGATCAGCCACACCACCACGATCACCGACAACGCGGGCACGATCGCGACCCGCGCGTCGCGGCCGGCCACCCGCACGAGTTCCGGATCGGCCCGGCTGTACTCGACGTTGATGCGCTCACCGGCGGTCAGCTTGGTCGGGTACAGCACACCCAGCCGCGGATTGCGAGTGACGCCGTCGGGGGTGACGAACGTCACCGCGGAACGCAATCGACCGGCCGAGAGCACCTCCGCGCTGGCCACGCCCCTGTTCGAGCTGATCAGCAGGTCGTCGCGCCAGGCCGCCAGGACCAGCAGTACCGCGAGGGCGCTGATGGCTGTCGCGGCGATGAGCACACCGATTCGAATCCGTCGCAGACGCCGCGTACGCCGATGTGCGGGCTGACTGTTGTCCGACACGGCTTCAGGCTATTGCATCGCTCCGATAGCGTGTGCGCCCATGTCCCGAAAATTCAGCTTCACCGTGTCATACAGCGTCCCGGTCGAGGAGCTCCACCGGGCGATCATCAGCGACGAGTTGTGGCGGGACCGTTTCGACGGCGCGACCACGGCCACCCTCGACCTGTCCCACGACGACGGTCCCGGCACCATCCGCGTGCACATGACCGAAAAGGCGCGGCCGGACAAGATTCCGGCGCTCGTGCGCAAGGTGCTCAAGAACGATCTCGTCGTCGAGCGCACCGACAACTGGGGTCCGCTCGACGGTGACACCGCCCGGGGCGTGTTCACCGGCACGTCGCAGGGCATCACCAGCAAGATGTCGGGAACCTATGAGATGCGCCCCGCCGCAACGGGTTCGGAGATCGTGGTCGCGGGCACGGTCGCGGTGAAGGTGCCGCTGGTCGGCGGTGCGATCGAGCCGCTGGCCGAACAGTTGCAGCACCGCGTCGTCGAGAGCGAACGCAAGTTCATCGAGAAGTGGTTCGCCGACAAGGCCGGCGCCTGAGCTGAATACCTTGCATGCGAGCAGATTTCGAGCAGCTCGCATGCAAGGGACCGGGCGGCCCGCTACTGTGCTCCGGGCCCGAAATCGCCGCCCTCGAACTCCTTCGGTTCGACCAGGACCAGCCAGTTTCCGGAATTGTCGCGGATGATCGCCTCGACACCGTACGGCCGGTCCGACGGCGGCTGCACGAATTCCACCCCCTTGGCGGTCAATTCCTCGTAAGCCTTGTGGCAGTCGTCGGTCCGCAGCCCGAGCCCGCCGTTCGTGCCGTTCGCAAGCGCCCGCCGAATCGCCTCCGCCACGTCCTCGGCCAGCGGCGGCCCCGGCACCATCAGGGTGATCTCCAGCTCCCGGTGGTCCGGATGCGCGATGGAAACCCAGCGGAACCCGTTGTCCCCCATGGTGATATCGGTCATCTCCACGAAGCCCAGCTTCTCGATGTACCAGTTCTTCGCCGCCGTCTGATCGGTGACGTGGACAGTGACCAGAGACACATTGGTAATGGTTGTCATGCCCTCAGGCTATTGGGGCGAAACCGCTGAGCGCTTCTTCGAAATTGCTCTATCTTTGGTCTCCGCTCCGCTCCGACGGGTTTTCGGCGCTGTAAGGCTCGTCGTTCAGCCCTCGAGACTCGGCCTTCGGCCATGCGCTTCGAGGGCTGAACGACGAGCCCGCGCCGAAAACCTTGCAGGTCTTGTTGCTGAGCCTTTCGCTTCGCGGGCGACTCCCAGCGGACAGAGACGATTCGCCGCTGGATGCGTCAGGCTTCGTCTCGCTTCGCTTCGGCCGGTTTCGGTGGCTGGAGGGAAGCGTCGCGCGGGTCGGGATTCGGTTTTCGGCTGTGCGCTTCGATAGCTGAGCTATGAGTCCGCGCCGCAAACCTTCGCGGTTGGCGTTGCTGAACCTTTCGCTTCGTGGGCGAGTCCCAGCGCGACGTAGACGCTTCGACGCTGGGCACGTTGATTTTTCGCCTCGCTTCGCTCCGGCCGGTTTTCGGTCAGCGGAGGGAAGCGTCGCGCGGGTCGGCGCCCGGCTTCGGCCAGGCGCTTGGTGGGCCGAACGACGAGCCCGCGGAGAACCTTTCAGGTTGGAGTTGCCGAACCTTTTGCTTCGTGGGCGAGTTCCAGCGGGACGGAGACGCTTCGCCGCTGGGTGCGTGGTGTTTCCTCTGGAACGTGCCGTTGCCTTTGCGTGCTTCAGGTGTGCTTCCGGTCGGAGAGGCCGTGCATGAAGATGTAGCAGCCCGGGATGCGGGGTGTGCCCTCGGCGGCGAATTTCGCCTGGTAGGCCGAGGGGGACATGCCGACCAGGTCGGTGAATTTGCGGCTGAACGAGCCGAGGCTGCTGTAGCCGACGAGCACGCACGCCTCGGTGACGGTGACGTTGGTCGCACGCAGCAGATCCTGGGCGCGCTCGATCCGGCGTTCGGCCAGGTACAGGGCCGGTGTCTTGCCGTAGGTCGCGGCGAAACACCGCAGGAAGTGGTACTTCGACACCCCGGCCGCGGCGGCCAGGCCGTCCAGGTCCAGCGGTTCGGCATAGTTCCGGTCGGCCAGGTCGCGTGCCCGGCGCAGGTGCGGCAGCAGGTCCTCGGGGACCGGTCGCGGCGGGGGTGGGGCCATACCGTCTCCTCGTCGCCGGTCAGCTGAACGGGGTCAGGTCGTCGAATCGCATGGAGACGCGCCCCGCGGTGCGCCACAGCCGGGCGGTCAGATCCGCGTCCTCCTCGGTGACCAGATTGCCCATCACCCGAACGGCAGTGTGCTGCAACAACTTCGAACGCATCATCGGCGGGCCGCCGGTCGGCACCATGCGCGGGTGGGTGGCCAGCGCCGCGATCCGGCGCGCGACCGAGAAGGTGCGGCCGTAGCGGGCCCGCAGCAGATCCGGCCACAGCGCGGTCAGATCCGGTTCGTCGAGCAGCCCGGCCAGCAGATGCCCGCCCTCGAGGCCGTAATCGATACCCTCGCCGTTGAGCGGGTTGACGCAGCCGGCCGCATCGCCCACCAGTGCCCAGTTGCGTCCGCTCACACCGGAGACCGCGCCGCCCATCGGCAGCAGCGCCGAGGCGACCGCGCGAGCCTCGCCCTCGAACTCCCACTCCTCCCGGCGCAGCGAAACATAATGCTGCAGAAGGGGTTTCAGGGAAATGTGCGAGGGGCGCCGTTCGGTGGCCAGCGAGCCGACGCCGATGTTCACCTCGCCGTTGCCCAACGGGAACACCCAGCCGTACCCGGGCACCAGCGTCCCGTCGGCATCACGCAACTCCAGATGGGAGGTGATCCACTCGTCCTCGCTGCGCGCGGAGCGGATGTAGGCGCGCGCGGCAACCCCGTAGGCGAATCGGCGATGCCAGGTGCGCCCGAGCAGTTTGCCCACCGGCGACCGCACGCCGTCGGCGACGATCAATGTCCGGCAAGTGATTTCCTGCACACCCGCGTCGGTGCGCACGCTGACGCCGGTGACCCGGTCGCCCTCGCGCGAGACCTCGACGACCCGCGCCCCGTCGACCATCCGGGCGCCCCACTTGACCGCGGTCTCGCGCAACTTGTCGTCGAGTTCGAGCCGGGGAACGGCACTTCCGTAGGCGGGGAACGACCCGACCGGCCACGGCAGCAGCGCCTCGCGGCCGAATCCGCCCATCCGCAGACCGCGGTTGACCGTATGCGCACGCAGCCATTCGCCCAGCCCCAGATGTTCCATCTCCGCGGTGGCGCGCGGGGTCAGCCCGTCGCCGCAGGTCTTGTCGCGCGGGAAGACCGCGGCGTCGGTGAGCAGCACGTCGCGCCCGGCGCGCGCGGCCCAGGCCGCCGCCGCCGACCCCGCCGGTCCCGCGCCCACGACCAGCACGTCGGCATGTGCGGGCAGCGCGTGCGGCTCGCGCTCGCTCCCGATGGCGGCATCCGGTGAACCCATGCACCCCATCCTCGCAGGGCTGTGCGGAGGGTGTCGACGCGGCGGTAGGGGCGACCTGCGGAGGCTGCGCCGGTGTCGGATTCGTCCCACAATGGCGATGTTGGGATGGTGTTCACGGGACCCCGGGACCCGACACGCTAGGTTGTGGGGCGTGGGGACGGACGCGGCATTGGGAGACGACATGAGTGCATCGGCGATCAGCGATGAGAGCACGGTGGTGGCCGGGGTCGACCTCGGCGACCACGAGCTCGCGTCGACCGTGCGCAACGGTCTGGTCGAGGTCGAGAAACTGCTGATCGCCGAGCTGTCCGACGGGGAGGAATTCCTCCAGGAGGCGGCGCTGCACCTGGCTCGCGCGGGCGGTAAGCGGTTCCGGCCGCTGTTCACCATCCTGACCGGACAGCTGGGCCCGCGCCCGACCGATCCGGATCTGATCACCGCGGGCACCGTGATCGAACTTGTGCATCTGGCCACGCTGTACCACGACGACGTCATGGACGAGGCCCCCATGCGCCGCGGCGCGCCGAGCGTGAACTCGCGCTGGGGCAACAGTGTGGCCATCCTGTCCGGGGACTACCTGTTCGCACACGCCTCACGGCTGGTGTCCACCCTCGGCCCCGGCGCGGTGCGGATCATCGCGGAGACCTTCGCCGAGCTGGTCACCGGTCAGATGCGAGAGACGTTGGGCGCCAAGCAATCCCAGGACCCGGTCGAACACTACCTGCGCGTGGTGT
Organism: Nocardia sp. PLKS1-43; assembly: GCF_059510335.1. Classification (NCBI taxonomy): domain Bacteria; kingdom Bacillati; phylum Actinomycetota; class Actinomycetes; order Mycobacteriales; family Nocardiaceae; genus Nocardia; species Nocardia sp. PLKS1-43. The sequence continues at coordinate 170,401 of NZ_JCAJZQ010000011.1, forward strand.
GGGAGAAGACCGGATCGCTGATCGCCGCCTCGGGGCGTTTCGGCGGCACCTTCTCCGGCGCGGATCGCGATCACGTCGAGCGCCTGGCCCGGCTTGGCGATCTGGTGGGTACCGCCTTCCAGATCTCCGACGACATCATCGATATCTCCTCGGCCTCGGAACAGTCCGGGAAGACGCCGGGCACCGACCTGCGCGAGGGCGTGCACACCCTGCCCGTGCTGTACGCCCTGCGCGACGAGGGCGTCGAGGGCGATCGCCTGCGCACCCTGCTGGCCCGCCCCCTGGAGACGGACGAGGAGGTCGACGAGGCACTCGATCTGCTGTCCCGCTCCCGAGGCATGGTCCTGGCGAAGGAGAAGCTGCAGAGCTACGCCGACCTCGCCCACGCCGAACTCTCCGCGCTCCCCTCGGGCCCGGCCAACGCCGCCCTCGAACACCTGGTCCGATACACCATCGAACGGTCGGTGTAATCCCGGCTCGCGCATGCGGCGAACGGGCTCGATTCTCGACTTCGCTGGCTGCGAATCACGTGAGTTCGACCGGTAGGGCAGGTCGCGGCGGCCCGTACCCGGCCTTGCCTTCGAATCGCGCGGCTCGTCCGCACCTGGAGACGCCGGCTCCAAGGCCGCGGCCCGGGTCGATTCCGGAGCGGGGGAGCGAAGCGGAGTAGCCCCAGGAGGGAAGAATCGCCCTCGAGGGGCCGCGGCCCCGCCGGAGCGGAGCGGAGGTCAAAGATACAGCGGAACTCGGGGCGGGACCTCACTCGTTGACCTGGTGTAACAGATAATCGATCACGGGGTGCTGAAATGGAGGTCCGATCATGCACGGCGGGTATGCCAACGGGCTGAAGACGTTCGGGCTGATGGTCGGCATGTCGGCGCTGATCGTGTTCATCGGCGCGCTGTTCCGAAACCCCACGATTCTGGTGATCGCCATTCTGCTGGCCGTGGGCATGAACGCCTACGCCTACTTCAACAGCGATCGGCTGGCGCTGCGGGCGATGCACGCGCAGCCGGTCTCCGAACTCGAGGCCCCGGTGATCTACCGGATCGTGCGCGAGCTGGCCACCGCGGCGCGCCAGCCCATGCCGCGGCTGTACATCAGCCCCACGGCCGCACCCAACGCCTTTGCTACCGGCCGCAACCCCCGGCACGCCGCGGTGTGCTGCACCAGCGGCATCCTGCAGCTGCTCGACGAACGCGAGTTGCGTGCGGTCCTGGGCCATGAGCTATCGCACGTCTACAACCGCGACATCCTGATCTCCTCGGTGGCCGGCGCGCTGGCCGCGGTGATCTCCGGCCTGGCCAATCTGGCCTTCTTCGCGGGCCTCGGCGGTGGCGGCAACCGCGATGGCGAAGGTCCGAACATCCTTGGCGTACTTCTGATTTCGCTACTCGGACCGATCGCGGCGACGCTGATCAAACTGGCTGTATCGCGGTCCCGGGAGTACCAGGCCGACCAGGACGGCGCCCAGCTCACCGGCGACCCGCTGGCCCTGGCCTCGGCGCTGCGCAAACTCGAACGCGGTGTGGCGGCCGCTCCGCTCCCGCCGGATCCGAAGCTGACCGCGCAATCCCATCTGATGATCGCCAACCCGTTCCGGGCCGGCGACAAGATGGCCCGCTGGTTCTCCACCCACCCGCCCATGGCCGAGCGGATCGCCCGCCTCGAACACATGGCGGGCGGCCCCCGCCGCTACTGACAGCACCGGCATGAATGGGCATAAATGAGCCTACCGGTAGTTGACGAACTGCAGCGCCAGGTCGAAATCGCCGGCCTTGAGCAGGGCGATGACGGCCTGCAGATCGTCCCGCTTCTTACTGCTCACCCGCAGCTCGTCGCCCTGGATCTGAGCCTTGACGCCCTTGGGACCCTCGTCGCGGATCTTCTTGGCGATCTTCTTCGCATTCTCGGTGGAGATGCCCTGAACCAGGGTTCCTGTGATCTTGTACACCTTCCCGGACGCCTGCGGCTCACCGGCGTCGAACGCCTTGAGCGAGATGTCGCGGCGGATCAGCTTTTCCTTGAACACGTCCAGCGCGGCCTTGACCCGGTCCTCGGACTCCGCGGACAGCACGATCTTCTCCTCACCGGACCATTCGATGCTCGCGCCGGTGCCGCGGAAGTCGTATCGGGTCGAGAGCTCCTTGACCGTCTGGTTGAGGGCGTTGTCGACCTCTTGACGGTCGACCTTGCTGACGACATCGAATGACGAATCGGCCACACTGCGCTCCTGTCTCGCGATTTCCGGCTTCGACGCTAGCCTCGTGGGCACCGGCCCGCCACTAGCCGCCGAGGGCCCGACGCTACCCCGCTGGCCTGCCGGTTTGCATCCAGGGGCCCTGATCGTTGTATTCTGCTCACCGCGCTTACTCAGCGTGTCCGGCGGATTGCCCGAGCGGCCAAAGGGAGCTGACTGTAAATCAGCCGCGCAAGCTTCGGAGGTTCGAATCCTTCATCCGCCACCCTCGCAGGGCCCTTCCCAATCGGGAAGGGCCCTTTCGGTATGCGCGGGTGCCGTGGAGGCCGCGCTGCCGCCGCCGGAGGTCTTCGCCCCCGCCCTCGCTTCCGGTCGGCGGTCATGCCATTCGCCGGCAGCGTATCGAGGTTTGAAAAATCTGCCCTGAACAGCCAGTTTGGTAAGTCTTCGGTGTAGTGTGTAACCTCGTTCAAGGCTTCGGCGCCCCGGGTGCGAGCGATCGTGATCAGGAGCGCGTGTAGTCATGCCCCCTTAGCTCAGTCGGCAGAGCGTTTCCATGGTAAGGAAAAGGTCAACGGTTCGATTCCGTTAGGGGGCTCGCCGGATTGCCGGTGGTGACCGACGGCATCTCCAGGGTCAGGCACCATCGCAAGCCGACCCTTATGGCGGTGTAGCTCAGTCGGTAGAGCAAACGACTCATAATCGTTGTGTCGCCGGTTCAAGTCCGGCCATCGCTACAAAGACCGATACCTCCCGTCAGGTAGACCGAAAGAAGGCATATCGTGGCCGCGAAGTCCACTGATGTCCGGCCAAAGATCACCTTGGCCTGCGAGCAGTGCAAGCACCGCAACTACATCACCAAGAAGAACCGGCGCAACGACCCGGATCGGCTGGAGCTGAAGAAGTTCTGCCCGAACTGCGGTACTCACCGGGCGCACCGCGAATCTCGCTAGTACTCCACGTGTGCCACTGCCGCACGCGACGTCGGTGAGATCGAGGCGGAAGTTTGCGTAACTGCCAGGTCCAGCGCGTGTCGCAACTCGAGTCAGCCTTCGGTGCCGGAGCAGGGTGTCAACCCTCTCCGGCATTTGGTGTATCCGCGGCAGTGTGTGCTTCGGCAGATCCCGTAGCGGGGTCAGATAGGGACATTCTTCCGTGACTACACAAGCCGCGACCACCGATACCGGAACCGGCTCCGTCGAGGATTTCGACGCGGCCGCGCACGCACGTGACATGGTCGGTCATCATTATCGGGTGGACGACTACTACGAGGTCGGCCGCGAGAAGGTGCGCGAATACGCGCGCGCGGTGCAGGACTACCACCCGGTGCACTGGGACGAGGACGTCGCCCGAGAATACGGCTACGACGGCCTGGTCGCCCCGGTGACCTTCATCTCGCTCGTCGGCATCCTGGCTCAGCGCAAGCTGTTCGAGCAGGTCGTCACGGGTTACGACCTGAGCCAGATCATGCAGACCGATCAGATCCTGGAATTCCACCGGCCGATCGAGGTCGGCGACCAGCTGGTCTGCGACGTGTATCTGCACTCGTTCCGGCAGGCGTTCGGCGGCGACATCATCGTGACGAAGAACATCGTCACCTCGCGGGACGAATTGGTGCTCACCACGTACACCACCCTGGTCGGCCGCAGTGGCGGCGACGTCGACCCGAACATCGCCGAGGCCGTGCGCAACGTGCTGATGCACGGAATCGGCGAGGCTCCCGGACAGCACCCGCGCACCACGCCGCCGGTCACCGAACCGCCCGTGCCGGTCGCCACCGTGCCCGAGCTGCCGGTCAGCACGCATGCGCTGCGTTTCGAGGACGTCAGCGCAGGTGACGAACTGCCCGCGCGCACGGTCCGGCTCACCCGCGGCGATCTGGTCAACTACGCCGGCGTCTCGGGCGACGCGAACCCGATCCACTGGAGCGACGAGATGGTCAAGCTCGCCGGCCTGGACAACGTCGTCGCGCACGGCATGCTCACGATGGGCCTCGGCGGCGGCTTCGTCAGCTCGTGGCTGGGCGATCCGGGCGCGATCAAGGAGTACAACGTCCGGTTCACCAGCCCCGTCTACGTCGCGGCCGACGAGCCCGCCGAGATCGAGTACACCGGCAAGGTGAAGTCGGTGGATCCGCAGGCCCGCACCGCGGTCGTCGCGATGGTCGCCAAGTCCGCCGGACGCAAGATCTTCGGTCGCGCGACGGCCACGGTCCAGCTGGCCTGAGCCGCGCGTCGCGGCGCGGACCCGGCGGTTTCGTGTCCGCCGGGCCCGGATTGGCGGTGCGAGGGGGGCGTACCGTACACTCGGGAACCTGGGGTCACCAGCCGCTGCGCGCTGCTCCGAAGGGGCCGGTTCCGGGTGGATTTCCGCCGGTGCCGGAACACCGCAGGGGCGGCGCGTGTGTTGTGTGGCGACCCGAGTACAACTGAACAGCACCGTGCTGGATCCCGAGTCCAGCCGAAGGGGTGTAGCTCAATTGGCAGAGCAGCGGTCTCCAAAACCGCAGGTTGCAGGTTCAAGTCCTGTCACCCCTGCAAGGATGCCCAGCGACGAGAGAGGATCGACGTGTCCGATGACGATGACACCCGCGCGGTGAGTCGTCCGACCGGCAAACGGTCGTCTCGGCGAGCTCGTTCCGATTCGTCGGATCACGAGACGGGTTCTGTCGCGACGATCGAGCGGGACGACGCTGGATCGCGCAAGACGTCCAAGTCTTCCGGTAAGAAGAAGGCCGGTGGCGGTAAGGGTAATCCCCTCAAGCGCCTGGTGAAGTTCCTGAAAGAGGTTGTTCAGGAACTGCGCAAGGTGATCTGGCCCAACCGCAAGCAGATGGTCACCTATACGAGCGTGGTCCTGGTGTTCGTGATCTTCACGGTCGGGTTCATCTTCTTGTTGGATATGGCGTTCATCAAGGGCGTCAACTGGCTGTTCGGCTAGCTGGCCGTCGGCGCCGGTGACCATTCCGCACGGATGGGTGCTGGATCCATCCGCCGGAATCGACGTCCGGAACGCAGAGGAAGTTAGTGACGACACAGGAAGCGAGTGCCCAGTGAGCACCCCGGAGAACGGCACAACCGAGGAATTCCCGGTCGACGACGTGGCAGACGAGAGCGCCGCGCCGGAGGTCGAGGAGTCCGCGGATTCCGCGCCGATCGCGGAGTCCGCCCCTGGCGACGCGCCTGCCGAGGAGGCCTCCGCCGACGACGAGGTCGACCCCGTCGCCGCGATGAAGGCCGCGCTGCGCCGCGCCCCCGGCGACTGGTACGTCATCCACTCCTATGCCGGTTACGAGAACAAGGTCAAGGCCAACCTCGAGACCCGCGTGCAGAACCTCGGACTCGAGGACTACATCTTCCAGGTCGAGGTTCCGACCGAGCAGGTCACCGAGATCAAGAACGGCCAGCGCAAGAACGTGCAGCGCAAGGTGCTGCCCGGCTACATCCTGGTCCGGATGGATCTCAACGACGAGTCGTGGGGCGCGGTGCGCAACACCCCGGGCGTCACCGGGTTCGTCGGCGCCACCTCGCGGCCGTCGCCGCTGTCCATCAACGACGTGGTGAAGTTCCTGGTCCCCGCCGACCAGCAGCAGCGCAAGCCCGCCGCCGCGGCCGCCGCCAGCACCGAGACCGCCGCCGCCGAGCCGCTGACCAAGCCCGCCATCGAGGTCGACTTCGAGGTCGGCGAGTCGGTGACCGTGATGGACGGCCCGTTCGCCACGCTGCCGGCCAGCATCTCCGAGGTCAACGCCGAGCAGCAGAAGCTCAAGGTGCTGGTGTCGATCTTCGGCCGCGAGACCCCGGTCGAGCTCGCGTTCACGCAGGTCGCGAAGATCTGATTCGGCCGGGGGCGATTTCGGGCCCCCGACTGCGTTCGACTACACTTGCCGGGTTGCGCCTCGGCCGACCGTATTCGTCGTGCGGTCGATTCTGGCCGGGGCGTCATCCGGAGAAGGCTTACGGGAATCCGTAATGACCGAAACAAGGAAGCCCTAACCAAGGAAGAAAGATGCCCCCCAAGAAGAAGAAGGTCGCTGGGCTCATCAAGCTCCAGATCCAGGCCGGCGCCGCGAACCCGGCTCCGCCGGTCGGTCCCGCGCTGGGTCAGCACGGCGTCAACATCATGGAGTTCTGCAAGGCGTACAACGCCGCGACCGAGTCGCAGCGCGGCAACGTCATCCCGGTCGAGATCACGGTCTACGAGGACCGCTCGTTCGACTTCAAGCTGAAGACCCCGCCCGCCGCCAAGCTGCTGCTCAAGGCCGCCGGTGTGCAGAAGGGTTCGCCCGAGCCGCACCGCAACAAGGTCGCCACGGTCTCCATGGACCAGATCCGTGAGATCGCCAAGACCAAGCAGGAAGACCTGAACGCCAACGACATCGACGCCGCGGCGAAGATCATCGCGGGCACCGCCCGTTCGATGGGGATCACCGTCTCGGACTAGTCGCGGCTCTCGCGCAGTGGGAGGGATGGCCAGTCCCGCTACCACTTCTGACTCCAGAACAGGACAGATAATCATGGCAAAACGAAGCAAGGCTTATCTCGAGGCGGCGGCCAAGGTCGACCGTTCTCAGCTGTACTCCCCGCTGACCGCCGCGCGGCTGGCGAAGGAGACCGCCACCAAGAAGACCGACGCCACGGTCGAGGTCGCCGTGCGCCTGGGTGTGGACCCGCGCAAGGCCGACCAGATGGTCCGCGGCACCGTCAACCTGCCGCACGGCACCGGTAAGACCGCTCGCGTCATCGTGTTCGCGGTCGGCGACAAGGCCGCCGAGGCCGAGGCCGCCGGTGCGGACGCCGTGGGCGCCGAGGATCTGATCGAGCGCATCCAGGGCGGCTGGCTGGACTTCGACGCCGCGATCGCCACCCCGGACCAGATGGCCAAGGTCGGCCGCATCGCGCGCGTGCTGGGCCCCCGCGGCCTGATGCCGAACCCGAAGACGGGCACGGTCACCCCCGATGTGACCAAGGCCGTCAACGACATCAAGGGCGGCAAGATCAACTTCCGCGTCGACAAGCAGGCCAACCTGCACTTCGTGATCGGCAAGGCGTCCTTCGACGACGCCAAGCTGGTGGAGAACTACGGCGCCGCGCTCGAGGAGATCATGCGTGTGAAGCCCTCGACCGCGAAGGGCCGCTACGTCAAGAAGGTGACGATTTCGACGAACACCGGCCCGGGCATCCCGGTGGACCCGAACCGCACCCGCAACCTCACCGAAGAGGACGCGTAGTCGCAAGCCGAATCATCAACGGCCGGTACGGATTTCCGTACCGGCCGTTGGTGTATCCACGTCGCGATCGATTGATGATCGTCTGTCGCGGTCGGCGATATTACGTGTTGAGTAGTGGTTATGCTATCGTGGTCGATGGTCACTGACGAGTTCAGTGATCACCCCAAATCGTTCTACCGAAGACCGTTGGTCGCTGTCCGTGTTCTTGTGAGCGCAGGCAGCTGAAGGTCCGGCGATATTGCCGGCGGCCCACGCAGGGAGAGCCGAGGTCGGGAAGCCGTGAGTCCCTTTGGGATTCGCGATGTTTCTTGTGCGCCCCGGAACGCTCTGCGTCCGGGGCGTTTGCTTTGTCACCTCACCTCTGCGGACTTCGGTCGTTCATCAACGAACCGATACCCCTGAGAGGAGGCGAAGTATGGCAATCCAGTGGAAGCACGACCAGGTCGAGGCGATCACCAAGCAGTTCCAGGACGCGACCGCCACCGTGATCACGGAATATCGTGGTCTGTCCGTCGGTAAGCTCACCGAGCTGCGGCGTGCTCTCGGCGACAACGCCACCTACTCCGTCGCCAAGAACACCCTCGTCAAGCGCGCTGCCGCCGACGCGGGCGTCGAGGGCCTGGACGAGCTGTTCGTCGGGCCGACCGCGATCACCTTCATCAATGGTGAGCCGGTCGACGCGGCCAAGGCGCTGAAGACCTTTGCCAAGGACAACAAGTCGCTGGTCATCAAGGGCGGCTACATGGACGGCGCGCCGCTGTCCGTGTCCGAGGTCGAGAAGATCGCCGACCTGGAGTCCCGCGAGGTGCTGCTGGCCAAGCTGGCCGGTGCCATGAAGGGCAACCTCACCAAGGCCGCGGGCCTGTTCGCCGCGCCCGCCGGACAGGTCGCGCGCCTGTTCGCCGCGCTCGAGGACAAGCAGCGTGCCGCCGGCGGCGAAGCCGCCGAATAAGGCACTGCTGGCGCGTCCGTTGAGTCGCCGAATAACCAACCACCCCAACACTTTTCCCGCCTGTGCGGGGAGACCCCACTGAAAGGAGGCCATCATGGCCAACGTTGACGAGCTGCTGGAGACCATCGGCGGCATGACCCTGCTCGAGCTGTCGGACTTCGTCAAGAAGTTCGAGGAGAAGTTCGAGGTCACCGCTGCTGCTCCGGTCGCCGTGGCCGCCGTTGCCGGTGCCCCCGGCGCCGGTGCCGCCGAGGCCGCCGAGGAGCAGGACGAGTTCGACGTCGTCCTCGAGGGCGCCGGTGACAAGAAGATCCAGGTCATCAAGGTCGTCCGCGAAATCGTCTCCGGCCTGGGCCTGAAGGAGGCCAAGGACCTCGTCGAGTCCGCGCCGAAGCCGATCCTGGAGAAGGTCGCCAAGGAGGCCGCCGAGGCCGCCAAGGCGAAGCTGGAAGAGGCCGGCGCCAAGGTCTCGGTCAAGTAAGCAGGCTGAGTCTGCGGCCTCCGCTCCGCTCCGGCGGGTTTGCTGAGTCTGCGGCCTCCGCTCCGCTCCGGCGGGTTTGCGGCGCTGTAAGGCTTACCGCCCGGCCCCGTGTCGGGCACTCGTTCCTCGCACCCGCCACGCGTCCGGGCGGCAAGCCCGCGCCGCAAACCAGGTTGGCGTTGCCCAGGGTTGGCGGACCGAGGTGATGAGGCGCTTTTCCGGCCGGTGTGGCGGTTCGCTTGCGAGCGGGCGGTTCCCTTTGCGGGAGCCGCCCGCTTCGTCTTTCCGAAGCCGGAGAGGTTTTTCACCTCTGGGAGGTTTGCCCAGGTGGGGAAGTGCGTCCGAATAAACCGGAACGTATTACTTCTTACTCTCCGGTAGGGAGGGATGGGAATGCCGGTTTACATGCGATACAGTGACCGCACCCAGTGTGACGCGTCACATCGTGCTGTGTTGTATCGGCCCAGCGCTGGAGCGGTTTCGCACCGAGCGGTGACACGGCATGGGACGGCTCGTTGCAAAGATTATTGTGGAGGTAGGCGTGGGCGTCGAGGTCCGGACCGAAGGTGTCACCAAATCCTTCGGGTCTCAGCGTATTTGGCAGGATGTCACCTTGACTCTGCCCACGGGGGAAGTCAGCGCCCTGCTCGGCCCCTCCGGTACCGGTAAGTCCGTATTCCTGAAGTCGTTGATCGGTCTGCTGCGCCCGGAGCGCGGTTCGATCTTCATCGATGGCACGGACATCACCACCTGCTCCAACAAGGAGCTGTACGAGATCCGCAAGCTGTTCGGCGTCCTGTTCCAGGACGGCGCGCTGTTCGGTTCGATGAACCTGTTCGACAACACCGCGTTCCCGCTGCGTGAGCACACCAAGAAGAGCGAATCCGAGATCAAGAAGATCGTCATGGAGAAGCTCGAGCTCACCGGTCTGCTCGGCGCGGAATCCAAACTGCCCGGCGAGATCTCCGGCGGTATGCGCAAGCGCGCCGGTCTGGCTCGCGCGCTGGTGCTCGATCCGCAGATCATCCTCGTCGACGAGCCGGACTCGGGTCTGGACCCGGTCCGCACCACCTACCTGTCGCAGCTGTTGATCGATATCAACGCGCAGATCGACGCGACGATCCTGATCGTCACGCACAACATCAACCTGGCCCGTACCGTGCCCGACAACATCGGCATGCTGTTCCGCCGCCAGTTGGTCATGTTCGGCCCGCGTGAGGTCCTGCTGACCTCCGAGGAGCCGGTGGTGAAGCAGTTCCTCAACGGCCGCATGGTCGGTCCGATCGGCATGTCCGAGGAGAAGGACGAGGCGCAGATGGCTCGCGAGCAGGCGCTCGCGGAGGCCGGGCACTACGACAACGGCACCGAAGAGGTCGAGGGCATCATCCCGCAGATGAAGGCCACCCCCGGTATGCCCGTGCGCCAGGCCGTGGAGCGTCGTCGTCGCCGGGTCCTGGAAATCATGCACACCCTGCCGCATTCGGCTCAGGTGGCGATCCAGGAATCGATGCAGGAGAACGGCGATACACAAGTTCTCCCGGCCTATACGGGTAATCAGAAGGAATACCCGGGCAACGCGTACGACGCCACCGCTAGACACAACCCAACCAACGGGTAACATACGCTCCCGTGAATCTAACCCTGACGCGGCTGCGCACCCCGGTCGAGTCGGGTTTTGCTCAGGCGGGCAATATCTTTGCGCTGCTCATCAGCGTTGCGCGTAAGACATTCGTCCGGCCGTTCCAATGGCGCGAATTCATCGAACAGTCGTGGTTCATCGCGAGTGTGTCGATCCTTCCCGCGTCCCTGGTGGCAATCCCGTTCGGTGCCGTTGTGGCGTTGCAGACCGGTTCACTGATCAAGCAACTCGGTGCCGAGTCCTTCACCGGCGCAACCAGTGTGCTGGCCACCGTCCAACAGGCCGCCCCCGTCGTCACCGCGCTCATCATCGCCGGTGCGGCGGGTTCGGCCGTCGCCGCGGATCTGGGCTCGCGGACCATCCGCGAGGAGATCGACGCCATGGAGGTGCTGGGCATCGACCCGGTGCAGCGCCTGGTCGTTCCCCGCGTGCTCGGCATGATGCTGGTCGCCCTGCTGCTCAACGGCCTGGTCTCGGTCGTGGGCATCTGCGGCGGCTACTTCTTCAACGTGCTGTTGCAGGGCGGCACGCCGGGTGCGTACCTGGCGTCGTTCTCGGCGCTGGCCCAGCTGCCGGACCTGTGGATCGGCGAAATCAAGGCGCTGTTGTTCGGCCTGCTCGCGGGCGTCATCGCCGCGTACAAGGGGCTGAATCCGAAGGGGGGACCGAAAGGAGTGGGTGACGCGGTGAACCAATCCGTGGTGATCACCTTCCTGGTGCTCTTCTTCGTCAATCTCGTGCTGACGTTGGTGTACCTGCAGATCGTCCCGGCCAAGGGCGCCTGACCATGGTTGTTTCGCAGCGATCCACCAAGAATTTGCGCCGGATCGGCGGTGCCCTGCGGGCTCCCGTCGATGTGATCGATCGCGCCGGCGATCAGATGTCCTTCTACTCCAAGGCGATTGCCTGGATTCCCCGTACCGTCGTGCACTACCGCAAGGAGGTCATGCGGCTGCTGGCCGAGGTGACCTTCGGCTCGGGCGCGCTGGCGGTCATCGGCGGAACCATCGGCGTGGTCGTGATGATGTCGGCCTCGGTCGGTGTCGTGGTCGGCCTGCAGGGCTTCAAGGCCCTCGACGCCCTGGGCTCCTCGGTCCTGACCGGATTCCTCACCGGGTACATCAACACTCGCGAGCTGGCCCCGCTGGTCGCGGCGCTGGCCTTGTCCGCGACGGTCGGGTGTGGTTTCACCGCGCAATTGGGCGCCATGCGGATCTCCGAGGAGATCGATGCGCTCGAGGTGATGGCGGTGCCGGGCGTGCCTTTCCTGGTGACCACGCGCGTGATCGCCGGATTCGTGGCGGTGATTCCGCTCTACATCGTCGGTCTGCTGGGCACGTTCGTGGCCTCGCGGCAGATCAGCGTGTGGTTCGAGGGGCAATCCACCGGCTCCTACGACCACTATTTCAATTTGTTCCTGCCACCACAGGACGTGCTGTATTCGTTCCTGAAGGTGCTGATATTCGCCTTCGTGATCATCCTGATCCACTGCTACTACGGATTCAACGCCTCCGGCGGTCCGGCGGGCGTGGGCGTGGCGGTGGGCCGTGCGGTCCGTGCCTCGATCGTGTTGATCAACATTCTCGATTTCTTTCTGAGCCTGGCTATCTGGGGGACGACGACCACCGTGCGAGTAGCCGGATGAGCGCGGCCGGAATTCAGTTCTGGCGATCGACGGAGAAATTGCGCACGCGCACGCTCGGTGTGCTGTTCTTCGTGGTGATGGCCCTGTTCCTGGGAACGACGGTCGCCATGTACAACAAGGCGTTCACCCCTGTGGTGAAGGTCGATCTGATCACCGACACGGTCGGAAACGCGTTGACGCGCAATGCCGATGTGAAGGTTCGCGGCATCACCGTCGGCGAGGTCCGGTCGAGCCAGCCGCAGGGCAGCAAGGTCACCCTGCATCTGGCGTTGGATCCGGACAAGGCGAAGAGGATCCCGTCCAATGTCACCGCGCGGCTGCTGCCCAAGACGTTGTTCGGCGAGCGGTACGTCGATCTGGTCTGGCCGCAGGATCCCAGCGGACATCTGACCGCGGGACAGACCCTGTACCAGGACGCCAGCGGTAACGCCATCGAGGTCAGCCAGTTGCTGGACAGTGTGCTGCCGCTGCTGCAGGCGATTCCGCCGCAGTATCTGGCCTCCACGCTGGGCGCGCTGTCGCAGGCGCTGGGTGGACAGGGCGCCGAGCTGGGGCGCACGGTGGACCGGCTGGACACGATCTTCCGCGGGCTCAACGGCGTCATGCCGGCCTTGCAGGACGACATCCACAATTTCGCCACCGTCGCGGACACCTACTCCGACGCGCTGCCGCAGCTGGTGGACGCGTTCAACGATCTGCGCACGCTCAACGCCACGATCGTGCAGAAGCGTTCGCAGATCGACACGCTCTACTCGACGCTGACCCCGACCTCCTCGCGGCTGGCCGATTTCCTGACGGCCAACCACGACAACATCATCGACGTCGCCGCCGATTCGCGGCCGGCGTTGCAGTTGCTGGCCACCTATTCCCCTTCATATGCCTGCACCATGCGGAATTTCGCGCAGCAGAAGCCGCGGATCGACCAGATCTTCGGTAAGGGAACCGATCTGCCCGGCTCGCGGGTGTCGATCAAGCTGATCAACCCGCGCGGCCGGTACCTGCCGAATCAGGACGAGCCGCGCTGGTTCGACACCCGGCCGCCGGTGTGTTTCCCGGAATATCCGCTGGGCACCGACGCCGGCCAGTATCCGACCGGTTCGGCCAACGACGGTTCCTACCAGCCGCCGACCCGCAATCCGGGTGATCAGAACATCGGCAAACTGCCGCCGGCGCAGTTCTCGGTCTTCGGCGCGCAGCCGGCCTCGCTGGCCGGTTCACCGTCCGAGGAGCACGCGCTGGGCGCGATCTACGCCGCGGCGAACGGGGTTTCGCCGGACAAGGTACCCAGCTGGGTGAGCCGGATCGGCGCGCCCGCGCTGCGCGGAAGCGAGGTGAGTGTGAAGTGAGCGGCACATTGCGCGGACTGGGTGGGTCGCTGACCAAACTCCTCATCTTCGTCCTGGTCACCGTTCTGGCGACGGTTCTGCTCGGCTTGACGATCGCCAACTATTCCGGCGGCGGTACCGGATTCAAGGCGCGCTTCAGCGATGTGACCTCGCTCAATCCGGGCGACGAGGTGCGCATCGCGGGTGTGCGCGTGGGCAAGGTCACCAAGGTGTCGGTCGTGGATCACGACCAGGCGATGGTGGATTTCCAACTGACCGACCGGGATTGGCTGCCGGCCTCGGTGACCGCGACCATCCGCTACCGGAACCTGGTCGGCGAGCGCTACATCTCGCTCGAGCAGGGCACCGGCCAGCAGGGCCGAAAACTCAACGCGGGCGGCACGATCGGCTTGGACCACACGCGTCCGGCGCTGAATCTGACGACGCTGTTCAACGGGTTCCGCCCGCTGTTCCAGACCCTGACCGCGGACGACGTGAACAAGTTGTCCTACGAGATCATTCAGGTGTTCCAGGGTGAGAAGGGCACCATCAGCGATCTGGTGAGCAATACCGCCGGCTTGACGAACAAGATCGCCGACAAGGATGCGGTGATCGGTCAGATCGTCAAGAACCTCAACGCGATTCTGGATTCGGTGAACAAGAAGAACGGCGCGCTCAACGATCTGATCGTCAACACCGAAGCGCTGGTGAGCGGACTGAACGCCGAACGCGGCACGATCGGCTCGGCGGTCAGCTCGCTGGGTAATCTCGCCTCGGCAACCTCGGATCTGCTGGTGCCGACGGTGCCGACGCTGCAGGGTTCGATCGCGGGATTGAACCAGCTCACCGGCACGCTGAACGACCGGTCGCCCGAGGTGAACGAGGCGCTGACGAATCTGCCGATCAAGATGGAGAAGCTGGGCCGCGCCGCCAGTTACGGCTCCTGGTTCCAGTTCTATCTGTGCGGTATCGACATCGTCGCCGGCCCGGGGATGAAGGACGGCCAGAATCTGAACCTCCCGGCGAATATGCCGACGGTGAATCAGCCGGTCTACACCAATCCCGCGCCGCGGTGCCATGGGAAGGGTGGTCGCTGATGGATGAGCGCAAGCTCCTGGGCCGGCGCAGTCCCGCGTTCATGGGTGCGCTGGGCCTGTTCCTGGTGCTGTTGGTCGCGGTGTCGACGTTCTACCTGGATCGATTGCCGATCATCGGCGCGGGCACCAAGTACACCGCCGAATTCTCCGAGGCCGCCGGGCTGAAGAAGGGCAACGAGGTGCGCATCGCCGGCGTGAAGGTCGGTGATGTGACCGACGTCGGGCTCGACGGCGATCGGGTGCTGGTCTCCTTCCGCACCAAGGACGCCTGGGTCGGTAACGACACCACCGCCTCGATCCAGATCAAGACCGTGCTCGGGCAGAAATATCTGGCACTGGATCCCAAGGGCACCCGCCCGGCTGATCCGTCCATGCGGATTCCGTTGTCGCGCACCGTTTCTCCCTACGACGTGACCGAGGCGTTCCAGGACGCGGCGAAGGATCTCGAGCAGACCGACACCGCGCAACTGGCCAAGAGCATGCAGGTGCTCTCGGACGCGTTCTCCGAGACGCCACCGGAGATCCGCAGCTCGATCGACGGTGTCGCGCGGCTGTCGGAGACGCTGGCCAAACGTGACGAGCAGCTCAAACAGCTGTTCGCGGCGACCAACAAGACCACCAAGGTGCTCGCCGATCGCAATGTCCAGTTCGAGCGGCTGCTGGCCAACGGCGGTCAGCTGCTCGCCGAGCTGAACGTTCGCCAGCAGGCGATCGCGCAGCTGCTGACCGGCGCGAAAACCATTGCGACGGAACTGACCACGCTGGTGCACGACAACGAGAAGCAGATCGGCCCGGCGTTGACCAACCTGCAGAAGTCCATCGACATGCTCAACGACAACCAGCAGAACATCTCCAAGACCCTCACGCTGGCCGCGCCGTTCTACGGGCTCTACGCCAACGTTCTGGGTAACGGCCGCTGGTTCGACGCGGTCATCGTCAACCTGATTCCACCGGCTCTGCCGGACGTCCCGGGCAACCGTCCGCCCATCCGGACCCTGGGAGGCCGCTGATGGAACCCGAGTTCGGGAACGATTCCCCGACCGAGAAAGTCCCGGGGCGCAATGCCGCGCCGGACAAGAAAGACGTTGCGGGAGGCGGTGATTCGCCGACCGAGCAGTTGCCCGTGCAGCAGGCGGGGACGGAAAGCGCCGCGGCCGATGGTGATTCGCCGACCGAGCAGATTCCGGCCCAGTCGGCGAAGGGATCGCCGTCCGGCTCCGCCGCCGGTGGGCGCGAGTCGTCGAAGGGCGAGTCGGCCGAGGCCGCTGCCGGAGCATCCGGCGCGGCGGCGGGCGGATCCGCGGCCGCGGCGTCGTCGGGCGGCGGCCGGCGCGATCCGCTGGGCGCGCTGCGTAAATTCAGCGGTCCCACGAAGATTCTGATCTCCCTGGTAACCGTCGTGGCGGTCGTGGCGGCCGGAGTCGTCTGGTGGCTGTTCGACAGTTTCGACAAGACTCGGATCACCGCGTACTTCGACAAGTCGATCGGCATCTACCAGGGTTCGGATGTGCGCATCCTGGGCGTGCCGGTGGGCAAGGTGGATTCGATCACGCCGATGGGTGATCGGGTGAAGGTCGTCATGTCGGTCGACCGGAAGTACGACATACCGGCCGACGCCTCGGCCGCGCAGATCACCCCCTCGGTGGTCTCGGACCGGTACATCCAGCTCAGCCCGGTCTACAAGGGCGGGCCGAAGATGGCCCGCGAGGCGACCATCCCGAAGGAGCGCACCGCGACGCCGGTCGAGGTGGACCGGCTCTACAAATCCATCGCGCAGCTGTCCGACGAGCTGGGCCCCAACGGCGCCAACAAGAACGGCGCGGTCAACCAGCTGGTCGAGACAGGCGCGAAGAATCTGGCCGGGAACGGTGACGCGCTGGCGAACAGCCTCACCCAGCTCTCGCACGCGGCCAGTTATCTGTCCGACGCGCGCGGTGACATCTTCGGCACGATCAAGAATCTGCAGATCTTCGTGCACACCCTCGCGGTGAACGACGCACAGGTGCGGCAGTTCAACACGCAGCTCGCGGATCTGGCCGGATTCCTCTCCAACGAGCGGCACGATCTGGGGCAGGCGCTGAATCTGCTGTCGGTCGCGCTCGGGGATGTGGCCCGGTTCATCGACGACAACCGCGAGTTGGTCGCGAGCAACGCCGCGTCGCTGACCAAGCTGACCCAGACCCTGGCCGATCAGCGCAACGATGTGGCCAACCTGCTGCCGGTGCTGCCGCTGGCGCTGAGCAACCTGATCAACGTGCACAACGGTGAGACCGGCACGCTGGACATGCGGGCCAACTTCACCGATCTGCAGAATCCGTTCGGGACGATCTGCAAGCTGCTCGATCTGGGGCAGTTGCGCCCGGGTGACCCGAAATTCGACGCGATCAGCCGTCAGATGCGGCCGA
This sequence comes from Nocardia sp. PLKS1-43, assembly GCF_059510335.1. NCBI lineage: Bacteria > Bacillati > Actinomycetota > Actinomycetes > Mycobacteriales > Nocardiaceae > Nocardia > Nocardia sp. PLKS1-43. Next base: position 187,375 of record NZ_JCAJZQ010000011.1, read on the forward strand.
TCCTGGACAAGTGCAAGACGATCACCGACCAGATCAAGGCGGGCGTGGTGACGCCGACGCTGAACCTGCCGTTCGGCATCCTGAGCGGTGAGAACCAGCAGCGCGCACCGGTGCCGGGGACCGTGCCCGGGACGCCGTCGAATCAGCAGCCGCCCTCGCAGAAGCCGGGAGGCCAGAGGTGAAGTCGCTCAAGATGGCCTGTGCCGCAACGGTTCTGGGCGTCACAACGTTGCTGGTGAGCTCCTGTGGTTCGGCCGGGATCTACAGCGTTCCGCTGCCCGGCGGTGCGAACGTCGGCGATCATCCGCTGCATCTGGACATCCGCTTCGACGACGTGCTGGATCTGGTCCCGCAGTCCGCGGTGAAGGTGGACGGCATTCCGGTGGGCCGGGTGGACAAGATCCAGGTGGCGCCGGACGGCTGGACCGCGAGTGTGCGTGTCGTGGTGAACAATTCGGTGAAACTTCCGTCGAACGCGCACGCCGAGGTGAAACAGACGAATCTGCTGGGCGAGAAGTTCATCGAACTGACCCGGCCCCCGTCGGACGCCTCGGCGAAGCCGTTGCACGACGGCGAGGTGATCCCGGTGCAGAACACCCGGCACGCCACCGAGGTGGAACAGGTCCTGGGCGCATTGTCGTTGCTGCTCAACGGCGGTGGCGTCGCGCAGCTGCAGCCGATCGTCACCGAGCTGAACAAGACTCTCGGTGGTCGCGAGGACCGGGTCCGCTCCCTGCTGAACCAGGCCGACACGCTGATCAAGGGCCTGAACGATCAGGTCGGCGATATCCAGCACGCCCTGGACGGGCTGGGCACGCTGTCCGAGCGGGTCGGTCAGCAGAACGATCAGATCGCCAAGATCCTGGACGAGCTGCCCGCGGGCATCCACATCCTGGATCAGCAGCGTCCCGAACTGATCGGGCTGTTGCAGCAGCTGAATCGGGTCGGCACGGCCGGAATCTCGGTGCTCGACAGGTCCAAGGACAACCTGATCGACGATCTGACCGCGTTGCGCCCGACACTGCAGGAACTGGGACGCTCCGCGCCGGATCTGGTGACGGCCTTCCCGCTGATCCCGACCTATCCGTTCCCCGACGAGGCGATCAAATCCGAATTCGGCGGCTCGGTGAACACCTGGTTGTCGGTGGATCTGCAGATCGGAACCATGTTGAAGGGGCTCGGTGTGGGCGAACCCAATCCGGTCTACATTCCGCCGAAATGGGGTCGTCCGGTACCGGTCGATCCGACGAACCCCTACTACAACGGCAACGGCCCGCGGCCGGCCTGGCCCACGGTTTCGCTGCTCCCGCTGCCGCCGACCGTGGTGGCCCCCGCCAACGCCAAGCCGGGTGATCCGATCGGTTCGATTCTGAATCAGTTGGGAGTGAAGCCGAGATGAGCAAACTCGTCCGCTATCAGCTGATCGCGTTCGGCCTGATCGCCGTGCTCGGCGTGGTCTTCGTCGGCGCGAAGTACGTGCACCTGGACCACATGCTGGGCTTCGGCCAGTATCAGGTGCGGTTGAAGATGGCGACCACCGGAGACGTTTCCAAGGGCTCGGAGGTCACCTACCGCGGCGTGCCGGTCGGCACGGTCGGCGCGCAGGACATCACTCCGGACGGTGTGGTCGTCTACCTGCAGATGGATTCCGGTAAGCCGAAGGTGCCCGCGAACGCCAAGGCGGTCGTGGCCAACCGGTCGGCGATCGGTGAGCAGTACGTGGATCTGGTGCCCTCCAGCGCGGGCGGGCCCTATCTGCGGGACGGTTCGATCATCGTCGGCGGCGAGACGCCGCTTCCGGTGCAGGACCTGTTGGCGAGTGTGAACACCCTGGCCAGCACCACGGATCTGAAGGCGTTGAGCACGACGGTCACCGAGCTGGGCAAGGCGTTCGACGGCCAGGGCGACAATCTGCGCGTCCTGATCGATTCGCTGAACAAGTTCTCCGTGACCGGAGCGGACGCGCTGCCGCAGACGGTGGAGCTGATCAAGGACGCACAGACGGTCCTGCAGACCCAGGTCGATCAGGGCAGTGACATCCGGCAGTTCAGCGACGGCCTGGACAAGGTGGCCGCGCAGCTGCGCGCCAACGATCCCGATATCCGCCGCCTGATCGGCACCGGCACCGACGCCGGTAACGCGGTCGGCAAACTGCTGCAGGAGAGCGGCGCTCCGCTGACCAAGGATCTGGCGAATCTGCGGACGGTGCTGCTGGCGGTCTCGCCGAAGTACTTCGCCCTCAAACCGCTGCTGCAGATGCTGCCGCTGCTGTCGATCGGCGGTTCGGCCACCGCGCCCGGTGACGGGACCACCCACTTCGGGCTGGTGCTGGAAACCAACAATCCGCCGGCCTGTACTCTCGGGTACGAGGGCACGCAGAAGATTCTCGCGCAGATGAAGGCGCAGAATCCGAACTTCGACGACACCCGCGACGATTTCCCGTTCAACAAGGACGCGAAATGCACTGTGCCGCAAGGTAATCCGACGGACGTGCGGGGCGGGGCCCGGGCCCAACTGGCCGATCCGAGCGTTCCACAGCCGTGGGACAACAAGCCCAAGACCGATCCGGACAAGCTGAACCTGACTCCGGTCGCCACCCAGCTGGCCACTCTCATCGGAGTGACGCCGAAGCGGTGACGGCCGGGCAGGGGTGGCAAGTCCGGGAAAATAACGACGCTAGGGTGTCGCTGTGAGTACTGACCTGTCCAATGTCGCGCCGGAAGCTGCGCAGATACCGCCCGAAGAGGACGGCTCGAAGGTTGCCGGAACCTCGCTGACGCTGCGAACGGTGCTCACCTGCGTGGCCGCCGTCTGGCTGGTCGCGGCGGTGGTCGCGGCCGCCTGGTTCGGCGTCGGGTGGGTGCGCGCCGGATTCTTCACCGACGGGCCCCGGACCGAGGCCCGCGACAGCGCGTTGGACGCCGCGCGGCAGGCGGCGCTCAACCTGAGCTCGATGAATCCCGACGACGTGGACGGCTCGATCAAGCTGATGCAGTCCTCGATGACCGGGCAGATGCTGGACGAGTTCAACCAGAACCACGACCGCATCAAGCAGACCGCGCAGCAGGCCAAGACGCGGTTGGACGCCAAGATTCTCGGCGCCTCGCTGACCTCGCTGGACAGCGAGCGGGACAAGGCCGCGGCGATCGTGGTCGTCCAGCAGACCCAGACCGCGCCGAATGTTCCGGTGCAGTCGTTCCGGGCCACCTGGACCCTGGACCTGACGAAGGTCGGGGACCTGTGGAAGACCGATCAGGCCAATTCGCTGGGACAGCTGGTTCCGCTGGACAACGCGGGTTCGGCCGCATCGCCGCAGGCCAACCCGCCGGCCCAGCCGGGGCCGTCGACGCCGGCGCCCGCACCGAGCGGTACTCCCGCGCCCGCGCCGCAGAGCCAACCGGGTTCGTAGGAGGTACCCGTCAATGACTTCACGTCGTCCCGTCAACAGGATCTCCTCGCGGATGCGGCCGGCGCAGCGCGCCGTTGAGAACACCCCGCGCAAGCGGACCTCGCGCGTCACCGCTCGCGCACCGCGTTCGGACGCGTCCTCGGGCAATATTCCCGCGAGCGAGACGCCGGTCGCAGGCTCCGGCCCTGCCGAATCCGTCGCGAGCGCGGGCCGGTCGCTGCGGCTGCCGACTGTGCGGATGCCCGCACTGCCGCCGCGGATGCCCACATTTCCGCGAGCGCGCGTGTCCGGCTGGGGCGCGGGGGCGGGCATGCTGGTCGCCGCGATCGTGCTGACGGCGTTCGCGGTGGTGGCCTTCCTGCGGCCGGGAGTGGGCGACGGCAACGCGGCATTCGTGAACACCGCGGCCACCCAGCAGGTCACCGCCGCCGCCGACAACGCGCTGAAAACGATCTACTCGTACGACGTCAAGAACATCGACGGCTACAAGGACACGGTGCACAAGGTGGTCACCGGCAAGATGCTGGGCGATTTCGACAAATTCGCCGACACCACCGTCTCGGCGGTGAAACAGGCGCAGTCGACCGCGACGGCGACTCCGGACCCGATCGGTGTGACTTTGCTCACCGACGATCGCGCCGAGCTTTTGGTAGATCTCACAGTCGCCGCGACCAAGAACGGCGTACCGCAGGAGAGCGCCTCGGGCCCGATCGTGCTGCGCATGCAGAAGATCAACGGACGCTGGCTGGCCAGCGAAATCGCCGACCGCTGAGCCGTCCCGCGCGGCGGAGCCGCTGTTCAGGGCACGATTATCGCGGTCGAACGGCGTCGGTATCGCGTGAACGTCCAGCGCCCCAGGCGATCTCGCGGGTACCGGGGCGGCCCCGCCACTTGACGAGTTCCGTCCGAACCGTCACGCTATTCACAACAGCGGCAGCTGTCACAGGGTCCAGGACCCGAGGTGATCAGGCAGCCGCCGACCCTGACGCAGCCAGCGAACACGGGTACGGCGCGCCGATACCCCGAAGCTGGGCCTTGGTGGTACTTTGACACCCCTGCTTCGGGGGTGTACGTTTGGACTTTGCGCTGGCTGCCTCCTGTCCACACCTTTGATCGCACACTACGAAAGTTCCACCGTCAGGTGTTACTTCCGTTGTCTGCTGTATGGGGCTCGTTCGGGTTGCGACCAGCGGGAATCTCACACAACGAAGCAGACAAGCGACGGTCGCAGGCCCACCGTGCGACTCGCGTGAGGTGCTGGAAGGACGCATCTTGGCAGTCTCCACCCAGACCAAGGCCGGAATCCCCGGAGCCCCGAAGCGGGTGTCTTTCGCGAAGATCCGCGAGCCTCTCGAGGTTCCGGGGCTTCTCGATCTACAAACCGATTCGTTCGCCTGGTTGGTCGGCTCCCCGCAGTGGCGGGAGAAGGCGATCGCCCGTGGTGAGGTCACCCCATACGGCGGGCTCGAGGAGGTGCTCGAGGAGCTCTCGCCGATCGAGGACTTCTCCGGGTCCATGTCACTGTCCTTCTCCGATCCGCGCTTCGAAGAGGTCAAGGCCTCCATCGAGGAGTGCAAGGACAAGGACATGACCTACGCGGCGCCGCTGTTCGTCACCGCGGAGTTCATCAACAACAACACCGGTGAGATCAAGTCCCAGACGGTCTTCATGGGTGATTTCCCGATGATGACCGACAAGGGCACGTTCATCATCAACGGCACCGAGCGCGTGGTCGTCTCGCAGCTGGTGCGTTCGCCCGGCGTGTACTTCGACGAGTCCATCGACAAGGCCACCGAGAAGACGCTGCACAGCGTGCGCGTCATCCCGAGTCGCGGCGCGTGGCTGGAGTTCGACGTGGACAAGCGCGACACCGTCGGCGTCCGCATCGACCGCAAGCGTCGTCAGCCGGTCACGGTGCTGCTCAAGGCGCTGGGGCTGACCGCCGAGGAGATCACCGAGCGCTTCGGTTTCTCCGAGATCATGATGTCCACCCTGGAGAAGGACAACACCGCCGGTCAGGACGAGGCGCTGCTGGACATCTACCGCAAGCTGCGCCCGGGCGAGCCGCCGACGAAGGAATCGGCGCAGACCCTGCTGGAGAACCTGTTCTTCAAGGACAAGCGTTACGACCTGGCTCGCGTCGGCCGCTACAAGGTCAACAAGAAGCTGGGCCTGAACCTGGGCGAGCCGGTGATCGGTTCGGTGCTCACCCGTGAGGACATCGTCACCACGATCGAGTACCTGGTCCGCCTGCACCAGGGCGACAAGCTGATGACCGCCCCCGGCGGCACCGAGGTCGTCGTCGAGGTGGACGATATCGACCACTTCGGCAACCGTCGTCTGCGCACCGTCGGCGAGCTGATCCAGAACCAGATCCGGGTCGGCCTCTCGCGTATGGAGCGTGTCGTGCGCGAGCGCATGACCACCCAGGACGTCGAGGCGATCACCCCGCAGACCTTGATCAACATCCGCCCGGTCGTGGCGGCGATCAAGGAGTTCTTCGGCACTTCGCAGCTGTCGCAGTTCATGGACCAGAACAACCCGCTCTCGGGCCTGACCCACAAGCGCCGCCTCTCGGCGCTGGGCCCGGGTGGTCTGTCCCGTGAGCGTGCCGGCCTGGAAGTGCGCGACGTGCACCCCTCGCACTACGGCCGTATGTGCCCGATCGAGACCCCGGAAGGCCCGAACATCGGCCTGATCGGTTCGCTGTCGGTGTACGCGCGGGTCAACCCGTTCGGTTTCATCGAAACCCCGTACCGCAAGGTGGAGAACGGCCGCGTCACCGATGAGGTCAAGTACCTCACCGCCGACGAGGAGGACCGCGAGGTCCGCGCGCAGGCCAACTCGCCCGTCGCCGCCGACGGCACCTTCCTCGAGGACCGGGTGCTCGCGCGCCGCGGCAACGAGGAGATGGAGTTCGTCTCGCCCAACGAGGTCACCTACATGGACGTCTCGCCGCGCCAGATGGTGTCGGTCGCGACGGCGATGATCCCGTTCCTCGAGCACGACGACGCGAACCGCGCGCTGATGGGCGCGAACATGCAGCGTCAGGCCGTGCCGCTGATCCGTTCCGAGTCGCCGCTGGTCGGCACCGGCATGGAACTGCGCGCCGCGGTGGACGCCGGCGATGTCGTGGTGAACGAGAAACCCGGTGTGGTGGAAGAGGTTTCGGCGGACTACGTCACCGTGATGCACGATGACGGCACGCGCCGCAGCTACCGGATGCGCAAGTTCAACCGGTCCAACCAGGGCACCTGCTCCAACCAGCGTCCGATCGTGGACGAGGGCCAGCGGGTCGAGCACGGCCAGGTCCTGGCCGACGGCCCCTGCACCGAGAACGGTGAGATGGCTCTCGGCAAGAACCTGCTCGTCGCGATCATGCCGTGGGAAGGTCACAACTACGAGGACGCGATCATCCTGTCGCAGCGCCTCGTGGAAGAGGACGTCCTCACCTCGATCCACATCGAGGAGCACGAGATCGATGCCCGCGACACCAAGCTCGGCGCCGAGGAGATCACCCGCGATATCCCGAATGTGTCCGATGAGGTTCTGGCCGATCTCGACGAGCGTGGCATCGTGCGGATCGGTGCGGAGGTTCGTGACGGCGACATCCTGGTCGGCAAGGTCACTCCGAAGGGTGAGACCGAGCTGACGCCGGAGGAGCGCCTGCTGCGGGCGATTTTCGGTGAGAAGGCGCGTGAGGTGCGTGATACCTCGCTGAAGGTGCCGCACGGTGAGTCGGGCAAGGTCATCGGTATCCGGGTGTTCTCGCGGGATGACGACGACGATCTGCCTCCCGGCGTGAACGAGCTGGTGCGTGTCTACGTTGCGCAGAAGCGCAAGATTCAGGACGGCGACAAGCTGGCGGGTCGGCACGGTAACAAGGGCGTGATCGGCAAGATCCTGCCGAAGGAGGACATGCCGTTCCTGCCGGATGGGACTCCGGTCGACATCATCCTGAACACGCACGGTGTGCCGCGCCGTATGAACATCGGCCAGGTGCTCGAAACCCATCTGGGCTGGATCGCCAAGGCCGGCTGGAAGGTCGAGGGCTCCGACACGGGCAGCATGCCCGAGTGGGCGCAGGCGCTGCCGGAGGAGATGTGGGGTCAGGAATCCGACACCAACATCGCCACCCCGGTGTTCGACGGCGCCCGCGAGGAGGAGCTGACCGGTCTGCTCGGTTCGACCCTGCCCAACCGCGACGGCGAGACCATGGTCAACGCCGACGGTAAGGCGGTCCTGCTGGACGGTCGCTCCGGTGAGCCCTTCCCGTACCCGGTCGCGGTCGGTTACATGTACATCCTGAAGCTGCACCACCTGGTGGACGACAAGATCCACGCGCGGTCGACGGGTCCGTACTCGATGATCACCCAGCAGCCCCTCGGTGGTAAGGCGCAGTTCGGTGGTCAGCGTTTCGGTGAGATGGAGTGCTGGGCCATGCAGGCCTACGGTGCGGCGTACACGCTGCAGGAGTTGCTGACCATCAAGTCCGATGACGTGGTGGGCCGGGTGAAGGTGTACGAGGCGATCGTCAAGGGCGAGAACATCCCCGAGCCGGGTATCCCGGAGTCGTTCAAGGTTCTGCTCAAGGAACTGCAGTCGTTGTGCCTGAACGTGGAGGTGCTGTCCTCGGACGGCGCGGCCATCGAGATGCGCGACGGCGACGACGAGGACCTGGAACGGGCCGCCGCGAACCTGGGCATCAACCTGTCCCGCAACGAAGCCGCCACGGTAGACGATCTGGCGCAGTGATTTTGGTCCCGTTCGCCCTGCTCACCCGGCCGCGCGCCGGGCGGGCAGGGCGCGCGGGGCACCTGTTCACGACGATTGAGAACTTGCTCGAAATCAATCCCGACAGGGGAAAGGAAGTTACGTGCTAGACGTCAACTTCTTCGATGAACTCCGGATCGGCCTGGCTACCGCCGAAGACATTCGCAACTGGTCTTACGGCGAGGTCAAGAAGCCGGAGACCATCAACTATCGCACGCTCAAGCCGGAGAAGGACGGCTTGTTCTGCGAGAAGATCTTCGGTCCCACCCGGGACTGGGAGTGCTACTGCGGTAAGTACAAGCGGGTCCGCTTCAAGGGCATCATCTGTGAGCGCTGTGGCGTCGAGGTGACTCGCGCCAAGGTGCGCCGTGAGCGGATGGGCCACATCGAGCTGGCCGCCCCGGTCACCCACATCTGGTACTTCAAGGGCGTGCCCTCGCGTCTGGGCTACCTGCTGGACCTGGCGCCGAAGGATCTCGAGAAGATCATCTACTTCGCCGCCTACGTCATCACCGCTGTCGACAACGATCTGCGCCACAACGAGCTGTCGACGCTCGAGGCGGAGATGGAGGTCGAGAAGAAGGCCGTCGCCGATCAGCGCGACGCCGATCTCGAGGCCCGCGCGCAGAAGCTCGAGGGCGACCTGGCCGAGCTGGAGGCCGAGGGCGCCAAGTCCGACGTGCGCCGCAAGGTCAAGGACGGCGGCGAGCGTGAGATGCGTCAGCTGCGCGACCGCGCCCAGCGCGAGCTGGACCGGTTGGACGAGATCTGGACCACGTTCACCAAGCTGGCCCCCAAGCAGCTGATCGTGGACGAGGTGCTCTACCGCGAGCTGCAGGACCGCTACGGCGAGTACTTCACCGGTGCGATGGGCGCCGAGGCGATCCAGAAGCTGATGGAGACCTTCGACATCGCGGCCGAGGCCGAGAATCTGCGCGAGACCATTCGCACGGGTAAGGGCCAGAAGAAGCTGCGCGCGCTCAAGCGCCTGAAGGTCGTCGCGGCGTTCCAGACCAACGGCAACTCGCCGATGGGCATGGTTCTGGACGCGGTTCCGGTCATCCCGCCGGAGCTGCGCCCGATGGTTCAGCTCGACGGTGGCCGTTTCGCCACCTCCGACCTGAACGACCTGTACCGTCGCGTGATCAACCGCAACAACCGCCTCAAGCGACTGATCGATCTGGGCGCGCCCGAGATCATCGTCAACAACGAGAAGCGGATGCTGCAGGAGTCCGTGGACGCGCTGTTCGACAACGGCCGTCGCGGCCGCCCGGTGACCGGTCCCGGTAACCGCCCGCTGAAGTCCCTGAGCGATCTGCTCAAGGGTAAACAGGGTCGTTTCCGGCAGAACCTGCTCGGTAAGCGCGTCGACTACTCCGGCCGTTCGGTCATCGTCGTCGGTCCGCAGCTGAAGCTGCACCAGTGCGGTCTGCCCAAGCTGATGGCGCTGGAGCTGTTCAAGCCGTTCGTGATGAAGCGCCTGGTCGATCTGAACCACGCGCAGAACATCAAGTCCGCCAAGCGGATGGTGGAGCGGCAGCGGCCGCAGGTGTGGGATGTCCTGGAAGAGGTCATCGCCGAGCACCCCGTGCTGCTGAACCGCGCGCCCACCCTGCACCGGCTGGGTATCCAGGCCTTCGAACCGCTTCTGGTGGAAGGCAAGGCAATTCAGCTGCACCCGTTGGTGTGTGAGGCGTTCAACGCCGACTTCGACGGTGACCAGATGGCCGTGCACCTGCCGCTGTCGGCGGAGGCGCAGGCCGAGGCCCGCATCCTGATGCTGTCCTCGAACAACATCCTGTCCCCGGCCTCGGGTCGTCCGCTGGCCATGCCCCGTCTGGACATGGTCACCGGCCTGTACTACCTGACCCGCCGTGTCGAGGGCGCGAAGGGCGAGTACCGCGCGGCCACCAACGACGAGCCGGAGTTCGGCGTGTACTCCTCGCCGGCCGAGGCGCAGATGGCGGTCGACCGCGGTGAGCTGACCGTGCAGTCGCAGATCAAGGTGCGGCTGACCGATCAGCGTCCGCCGCGGGCGCTCGAGGCGGAGCTGTTCCCGCAGGGCTGGCAGCCCGGTGACGCGTGGACCGCCGAGACCACCCTGGGTCGTGTGCTGTTCAACGACCTGCTCCCCGCGGACTACGCGTTCATCAACGAGCCGATGCCGAAGAAGCGGCAGGCCACGATCATCAACGATCTGGCCGAGCGCTATCCGATGATCGTGGTCGCGCAGACCGTCGACAAGCTCAAGGACGCCGGGTTCTACTGGGCCACGCGTTCGGGTGTGACGGTCTCGATGTCCGACGTGCTGGTGCCGCCGGAGAAGGCCGACATCATGGAGCGCTACGAGGGTCTGGCCGACGGGATCGAGAAGAAGTACCAGCGTGGTGCTCTCGATCACCAGGAGCGGAACAACGCGCTGGTCAAGATCTGGCAGGAGGCCACCGAAGAGGTCGGCGCCGCGCTGCGCCGCCACTACCCGGCCGACAACCCGATCATCACGATCGTCGACTCGGGCGCCACGGGTAACTTCACCCAGACCCGTACCCTCGCCGGTATGAAGGGCCTGGTGACGAACCCGAAGGGTGAGTTCATCCCGCGGCCGATCAAGTCCTCCTTCCGTGAGGGCCTGACGGTTCTGGAGTACTTCATCAACACCCACGGTGCGCGAAAGGGTCTGGCCGACACCGCGCTTCGCACCGCCGACTCGGGTTACCTGACCCGTCGTCTGGTGGACGTGTCGCAGGACGTCATCGTGCGCGAGACCGACTGTGGCACCGAGCGCGGTATCACCGTCGCGATCGCGGAGAAGCAGGCCGACGGCTCGATCATCCGCGACGCTCACGTCGAGACCAGCACCTACGCCCGGACGCTGGCCGCGGACGCGCTCGACGCGAATGGCAACGTCGTGGTGGAGAAGGGTCACGATCTCGGCGACCCGGCCATCGAGGCGCTGCTGGAGGCGGGGGTCACCGAGGTGAAGGTCCGCTCCGTGCTGACCTGCACCACCGGCACCGGCGTGTGTGCGACCTGCTACGGACGTTCGATGGCGACCGGCAAGCTGGTCGACATCGGTGAGGCCGTCGGTATCGTCGCCGCGCAGTCCATCGGTGAGCCCGGTACCCAGCTGACCATGCGTACCTTCCACCAGGGTGGTGTCGCGGGTGACGACATCACCGGCGGTCTGCCCCGAGTGCAGGAGCTGTTCGAGGCTCGCGTGCCCAAGGGCAAGGCGCCGATCGCGGAGGTCTCGGGCCGGATCCGGCTCGAGGACGACGACCGGTTCTACAAGATCACCATCATCCCGGACGACGGTTCGGACGAGGTGGTCTACGACAAGTTGTCGAAGCGTCAGCGTCTGCGGGTGTTCAAGCACGACGACGGCTCCGAGCGTCTGCTCGCCGACGGCGATCACGTCGAGGTCGGCCAGCAGCTGCTGGAGGGCTCGGCCGATCCGCACGAGGTGCTGCGCGTGATGGGTCCGCGTCAGGTGCAGGTCCACCTGGTCCACGAGGTCCAGGAGGTGTACCGGTCGCAGGGTGTGTCCATCCACGACAAGCACATCGAGGTCATCGTCCGGCAGATGCTGCGGCGCGTCACGATCATCGATTCGGGTGCGACGGAGTTCCTGCCCGGTTCGCTGGTGGAGCGTTCGGAGTTCGAGGCGGTCAACCGCCGCGTCATGGCCGAGCACGGCGATGCCGCGTCGACCGCGTCGGGCCGCCCGGTGCTGATGGGTATCACGAAGGCGTCGCTCGCGACCGATTCGTGGCTGTCGGCGGCCTCCTTCCAGGAGACCACCCGCGTGCTCACCGATGCCGCGATCAACTGCCGCTCCGACAAGCTGATCGGCCTGAAGGAGAACGTGATCATCGGTAAGTTGATCCCGGCCGGTACCGGTATCAACCGCTACCGCAACATCCAGGTGCAGCCGACCGAGGAGGCCCGCGCGGCCGCCTACGCGGTGCCGTCCTACGACGACACCTACTACACCCCGGAGGGCTTCGGCCAGACCACGGGTGCGGCGGTTCCGCTGGACGATTACGGTTTCAGCGACTACCGGTAATCCGGTAGGAGACAACGCAATCCGCCCCGCCTCGGGTTATCCGAGGCGGGGCGGTTGTCGTATGCGTGGGGTTGTAGGCCTGTGTGGTTCGGTAGTTACGCATTGGACCAATGCCACTGTGCCCCTGTGTATTTTGATACCGCTTTAAGGTAATCCATTGTGTCGCATCAGCATTCGAATTCCTAGGGTGGACTCTCGATGAGTGTGGCTGTATGCTTCGGAACTGCTTGCCGACACGATGCGATCGCGTCGGGAGCCCGAGATGGACTGCCGTGAGATCGTCGAGCAGCTACGTGAGGGGTGGCCAAGTTGGCGGCGAATCCTGATTCATTCCGCGGCTATCCTCGTGAAGACTTGTTGCGGGAGGTTTCTTTCGACCGGCACTCTGCTGCTATGGCCGTCGCCGCGCACTGTCGATCCGAAGAGCCGATCCGGTCTCGGTTGGTGTCGGTGCCGGTGCCTCCGCCCGAAGGGTTTACCGCCGCAGACCTGCCTCGCCTGACGGAAGTGGTCGACGGAAGCTTCGCGTTGGAGGATGGGCAAGTCGTGATGATGATGCCTGCGACACCTTGGCACGGTGAGGTGGCCCATACGGTCAAATATGCGTTGCGGGCGATCGCCCCTCGTGAGTTTGTCATCGCGACAGGAAAAGGCATCGATCTTGTCGAAAGCGTGCCGACGCCCGACGTGCTCGTTGTATCTCGCGAGGCGGTTACCGGCAGCAGCCTGATGTTCGATCCTTCGGATGTGCACCTCGCCGTCGAGATCGTCTCACCCAATACGAAGACCAAGGACCGCAAACTCCGGCCGGTGCAATACGCCGAAGCGGGCATCAAATGCTTCTGGCGGGTGGAGAACGAGGACGATGAAATGGTCGTCTACACCTTCGAATTGCTTCCCGAGGGTGGGCAGTACACGCCCAGCGGTGTCTTCCGCAAGCAACTGCGCCTCGACCGCCCGTTCCCGATCGATGTCGAGCTACCCGAAATCACCTGGTGACCGAAGGTTGCCCGGCAGGGCATATCGGTAAATGGAAAGGCTCCGGCACGCAAGGGGTTCAGACGCGAATCGCTCGAGCGTGCGCTGCGATCTGAACGCCCGCAAGGGTTTCGGCGCGTCGGAGGGTTTCGTAGATCGAACTCGCAACGGCGTGAATGCACTCGCGCCATGTGGTCCAAGGTGAAAATGCCGCGGATAGGCCATCTTTCGTATCCGGCGACGACCACTCGATGAAAGCCGGAGCGGATTCGGCATCAGTTCGTGGGGCCGAGGCCAGGGCACTCGGCGGAGCCCACGGCCCCTGCTTGCACTCGGTTTTGGCGGAACCGAGTGGAGAACCAGCTTCACCCATGGACAACGTTCCGCATTCACTGTATGAAAAGTAGAACGTGTTTCAGTCGGGATGGGAGTGGTCGTGGACAGTGCCGTGGGTGAGCTGGTGTGGGGCGGGTTTCAGAAGTTGGGGTTTATCCGGTACGCGGGGATGGAGAACGTCGAGTATCGGGAGGGGCGCAATGTCGTGCAGATGGCGCCCAAGCCGGAGCATTTGAACCACAACGGTGATCTGCACGCGGCGATGCTGTTCGGGCTGGCCGAGACCGCGGCCATGGGGGCGTCGATCTCCGGGATCGTGGACCTGATGGGGGACGCCTTCATCGTCGCGCGGGACGGGCGCATCGAATACCTGGCGCGCGCCAAGGGGGAGGCGGGGCCGATCCGCGCCACCTCCGAATTGAACGCGGAGGAGTTGAAACAGCTGCGCGAGGACATTCTGGCCGGCGCACCGGTCGAGCTATCGGTGCCGGTGGACATCACCGACAACACCGGAAAGTCCGTCGCCGCAGCGGCTTTCACCGCCGTCATCCGCCCGCGCCGGAAATAGCGGCTTGCTCGGTCCTTGCCCGATCGTCCAGGCGAGGGCCGAGCACAACCTACGACGGCCGAGACTCAGCTCTCGCTGTCCAGCAGCGCCATCTGCGCGGCCGCGTACCGATCACCGGCGACCTGATCGGCGGGTACGGCTGCCTCGATCGCGGCGAGTTCGTCGGGCGACAGGCTGATGTCGAGTGCGCCGAGCGATTCGGTGAGGCGGTCGCGCCGACGCGCGCCGATCACGGGCACGATATCGCGGCCTTGTGCCAGCACCCACGCGATGGCCAGTTGCGCGACGCTCACCCCGCGGCGTTCCGCGATGGCGGCCAGCGCGTCGACCAGACGCAGATTCGCCGTGAGATTCTCGCCCTGGAACCGGGGGCTGAACGCACGGAAGTCACCCGCGCCGAAGGTCCGGTTCCCGCGCAGCGAATCGCTCAGCAGTCCGCGCGACAGGACGCCGTACGCGGTGATCGAGGTGCCGAGTTCACGGGCGGTCGGCAGGATCGACTGTTCGATACCCCGCGAGATCAGCGAATATTCGATCTGCAGATCCGCGATCGGATGTACGGCCGCCGCCCGGCGCAACGTATCGGCCCCGACCTCGGACAGCCCGATATGCCGCACGAATCCGGCCTGAACCATCTCCGCGATCGCCCCGACGGTGTCCTCGATCGGCACGTTCGGATCCAGCCGGGCGGGCCGGTAGATATCGATATGGTCTACGCCGAGACGTTGCAGGGAGTATCCCAGGAAGTTGCGGACCGCCTCGGGCCGCGCGTCGGTGCCACCCCAGCTGTTGTCGGGCCCGCGCAACGCGCCGAATTTCACGCTGAGCAGGTAGTCCTCGCGCTTGTGATCGGCGAGGGCGCGTCCGATCAGCATTTCGTTGTGGCCCATGGCGTAGAAGTCGCCGGTGTCGATGAGGTTGACGCCCGCGTCGAGGGCGGCGTGGACGGTGGCGACGGATTCCTTCTCGTCCGCGTGGCCGTAGGAACCGGACATCCCCATACCGCCGAGGGCGATGCGCCCGACCGACGGTCCGGTGGCGCCGAGCTGAACTTCTTCGATCGTGGTCATGGCACTCATCGTGCGGGCGGATCCAGGGATCGGGGAGGGACGACACATCGGGGGATCGGCGATCCCTGGCTGCGCGCCCGGTGACAGGGCACAGTGGAACTCATGGACCGCGACGAACTGGCCGACTTCCTGCGACGCCGCCGCGACCAGTTGCAGCCCGCCGAGGTGGGTTTGCTGCCCGGTCACCGGCGGCGCACGCCGGGACTGCGCCGGGACGAGGTCGCGCTGCTGGCGGGTATGTCCACCGACTACTACACCCGCTTGGAACAAGCGCGCGGTCCGCGGCCGTCGGAGCAGGTGCTCGGTGCGCTGGCCCGGGCGCTGCGCTTCACCGACGACGAGCGCGACTACCTGTTCCACCTGTGCGGGCATACCGCACCGCATCGCGGCGGCGGCAACCGGCACGTCGGTCCGGGCCTGCTGTATCTGCTGTCCAAACTCGAGGACACCCCTGCGGCGGTGTGCTCGGACCTCGGCGAGGTACTGGCGCAGAACCGAATGCACGTCCTGCTGATGGGCGACCACACCGGATTCACGGGCCTGTCGCGGTATCTGCTGTGGCGCTGGTTCACCGACCCGGAGGAAGTCCGCCACAAATTCCCCGAGGAGGACCGAGAGCGCCTGACCCGCAAGCACATCGCCGATCTTCGCGCCACGGCCGCACGCCGTTCCGGGGATGCGGACGTGGTCGAGCTGATATCGCGATTGCGTTCGGCAAGTGCGGAATTCGAGACGTTGTGGACCGAACACGAAGTCGCGGTGCGGCTTTCGGATTCCAAGCGGATGATCCACCCGCGGGTCGGCTTGATGGATATGGTGTGCGAAACGCTGGTCACCCCGAACATCACCCAGAAACTGCTGGTCTACTATCCTCGCCCCGGGAGTGACGCCCAAGAGAAACTGGACCTCTTGCGCGTCATCGGCGTTCAGTCCATGGATTCCGAATCCGATATCGGTACAACAATATTCGGTACGCCCTGAGCTTTACCTCGCTCGGATGACGCTCCGCCAGGTAGCCGCGTCCGAATTGGCGCCGGTAACGAGCTGCACCGCAATCGGACCGACATTGGGTGTGCCGAGCTGTGCCGCGCGGTGGCAGCGCACGACCGGCGTGTGACAACCTTGGCAGAAGCCGCGGCTAACCGGCCCGGCGCTTGCGCGGCTTCAAGCGGAGGTTGGGCAGGGGCGGCGCCGGAATGCGTTGTTCGGGAGGATGTCCCGCGATATCGGCGAAGCGATCCAGATCTCGCTTCTCCCAATCGTTTCGAGCCTGCTGGATCTCATCGTGGCTGCGGGCCACGAAATTCCACCACATCACCAGATCCTCGCCGAACGGTTCGCCGCCGATCAGGATCGCATGTGCGCCGGCGCTGCTGGACAGCGACAGGTCGGCGCGGTCGCTGCCCAGATACAGCAGCGGTCCGGCGGGCGCGGGGACGCCCGCGGCGGTCAGCTCGCCGTCGATCACCAGCAGCGCGTGCTCGAATTCCGTTGCCAGCGGCAGATTCACCGCACTGCCGGGTTCGATGCGCAGATCAGCGCCGACGATCGGGCTGTAGACCGTCGCCGGGGAACGTGCCCCGGCGAGGGATCCGATCAGCACGGTCGCCCGCAAGCCGGGAAGTTCCACGACGGGCAGTTCGCGATGCTGATCGAAATGCGGCGCGATCTGCCGGTCACCTTCGGGCAGGGCGATCCAGAACTGGATGCCGTGTCCGGCGGGCGCGCCCGGCACCGTGTATTCCGAATGGGCGATGCCGTGTCCGGACGTCATCAGGTTCAGCTGACCGGGCTCGATCTCGACATCGGAGCCGATGCTGTCACGATGCCGGATCCGCCCCTCGAACGGCCAGGTCACCGTCTGCAGTCCGATATGCGGATGCGGATCGATATCCGGCGGCAGGTCCGGGCTCGGTGCGGTGGAGCCGAAATGGTCGAGGAAGCACCACGCGCCGACGGTCGGCAGATCCCGCTGGGGCAGGACGCGATGCACGGTCACTCCGCGCACGCCGCCCAGCGGCACCTCCCGAGACGGATAGCTGTCGGTTCGCGGTCCGGGGCCGGGGGTGGCTTCACAGATCGCGGCCTCGGGGTGCGCCTCGAGGTCGCTCAACGCTGGATGCCTTTACCTACCACGTGATCATCGTATTCCGGATGCTTGTCCAGCCAGCCCTTGATGAACGGGCAGCGCGGAACGATGGCCCGCCCACGCTCCACGACATCCTTGATCGCGGCCTCGGCCAGCACCCCGCCGAGGCCCTTACCCGCGTATTCGGTGTCGACCTCGGTGTGGATGAAGACCGTGTCGTTCCCGCGCTCGCGGTACTCGGCGAATCCGGCCAGCCTGTCCTGGTACCAGATCTCGTAACGCAACTGCGCGTCGTTGCGCACAACCGATGCCGGTGTGGCCTGCTCGCTCACTCAGTTCTCCTTCCGCACTCGCACCGGATGCCTGCTCATGATCGACACGCGATTGAAGGCACCGATGGTCGTCGCGGCCCAGATGACCACGGATACTTGGTCGTCCGACATGTGTTGTCGCGCAAGAGCATACTCACGCGTCAGGTTTTCCTCATCCGGGAGAGCGGTGGTCGTCTCGGCCAGGACGAGGGCTGCTCGCTGCACCGGTGTGAACAGGTCGCTGCGCCGCCACGCGGGCAGCACGTCGAGTTGCTGCTGAGTCACTCCGGCCGCGATCGCGGCGCGCGAATGCAGGTTGAGGCAGAACGGGCAACCGTTGAGCTGCGAGACGCGGACGTTCACCAGTTCCATCACGTCCCGATTCAGGCCCGCGGCCTCGGCGGCGTGCTGCACGGCGAGAGCTACCGTGCCGAGTGCGTGGAACGGCTCGGGGGTCTGCTTATCGATCCAGATGCGGGCTTCGGGTCCAGGTTGCATAGCGGTCGAATCGTAACCGCGCCCGGCGTCGAGCGCTCACCGCCCGAGTCGCCGGCGGTGCTCAGTGCTCGCCGCGGAGTTTGCGGCCGACCTCGCCCAGGCCCTCGGCGATGGCGGTGAGTTGTTCGGGAGTCAACGGATCGAGGAACATCTCCCGTACCGCTGCGACATGTCCGGGCGCGGCTCGTTCCAGAGCGTGCAGCCCGGATTCGGTGAGCACGGCGTAGACCGCGCGCATATCGGTCGGGCAGGAGCGCCGGCGCACCAGTCCGGCCTGTTCGAGCCGGTCGATCTGATAGGTGAGTTTGCTCTTGGAATCCAGCAGCGCACCGGCCAGTTCGCTCATCCTCAGTTCGTGGTCGGGGGCGGCGGACAGGCGCACCAGGATCTCGTACTGCAGATGTGAGAGCCCGGAGTCGCGTTCGAGTTGCTGATCGAGGCGGCGGTTCAGCAGGGCGGCAGTGGTGAGGAACGTCAGCCAGGCGTTCTGCTCCTGCTGGTCGAGCCAGCGCGGACCACTCATTATCCCAGGTTACCGGCCGATCGTTCGAAGTGGAATAACCTCGCGGCTCCTGATGTTCAAATTTGAACGGAACAGTTACCGGACCCGGAGCAGCTATGACATCCATCCTCGCAGGCGACAATGCCGCGGCCGCGGTGCGGACCCGGGTGCGCATCCCGCTCACCTTCGCCGACGGGTACTCGACCTCCGCCGAGGCGGTCACCTTCGACGGATTGGCCGACGGCCGCGAACATCTGGCGCTGATCCTGGGCGATCCCGGCCCGACGCCGCTGGTGCGACTGCATTCGGAATGTTTGACCGGGGATGTATTCGGTTCGGCGCGTTGCGATTGCGGGCCGCAGCTGCGCGAGGCGGTACAACTGATCGCCGAGGCCGGCGGATACCTGCTCTACCTGCGGCAGGAGGGTCGCGATATCGGGCTGTACAACAAGCTCGACGCCTATGCGCTGCAGGATCGGGGGCTGGACACCTACCAGGCCAACGTCGCGCTGGGCCTGCCCGAGGACGCCCGTGACTACACCGCCGCCGCGCAGATGCTGCACGCGCTGGAGGTCGGCGCGATCGAGCTGCTCACCAACAACCCGGACAAGCCGCGGCAGCTGCGCGCGCTCGGTGTCGACGTGCGCGTCACGGTGCCGACGGGGGTGCACTCCACGACGCACAACCTTCGCTATTTGCGCGCCAAGGCCCAGCACACCGGACATACCATTCGATTGATCGGTTGAAAGGGTTCGCCATGTCCACCGCCGAGACCTCCGGGCGGATGCCCGCGTTGTATCTGAGCCACGGCGCTCCGCCGCTGGCCGACGATCCGCTGTGGCCGGGGCAGCTGGCTGCCTGGTCGGCCGAATTGCCCAGGCCCACAGCGATTCTCGTGGTATCCGCGCACTGGGAGGACGCGCCGGTGACGCTCGGCGCGACCGCGACCGTGCCGCTGGTCTACGACTTCTGGGGTTTTCCGGAGCACTACTACTCGGTGTTGTACCCCGCGCCCGGCGCGCCCGAGCTGGCCGCGAAAGTGCGTGCGCTGCTGGGAGACTCGGTGCACGAGGCGCCCGATCGAGGCCTGGATCACGGAGCGTACGTGCCGTTGGTGGAGATGTTCCCCGAGGCCGATGTCCCGGTGCTGCAAATGTCGATGCCGACATTGGATCCGGTCGGCCTGTTCGATCTCGGGCGTCGCCTCGCACCGCTGCGAGACGAGGGTGTGCTGATCATCGGCAGCGGATTCTTCACCCACAACCTGCGCGAGATGACGCCCGGGGCCGGGGACGGCGAGGCCCCTGCCTGGTCGCGCGAATTCGACGCGTGGGGCCGGGAAATGCTGGATGCGGGGGATGTCGACGCTCTGCTGAACTTCCGCCACACCGCACCTGCCGCGCGCCTGGCCCATCCCCGGATCGAGCATTTCGCCCCGCTTTTCGTCACTCTCGGCGCGGGCGAAGCCGACCTCGATGCCCGCCGCACGCCGATCGAAGGATTCTGGCTGGGTCTGGCGAAGCGGTCGATTCAGCTCGGTTGATCGCGGGTTCGGTCTGTTTCGACGCGGTGCGTGTGGCGTGGCCGCGGATCGGGGTCATCGGACGACCTCGGGATGCGGCGGCCCGGTCGAGACGGAATCGCGCATCCGCCGCCGAGTTCGCGCACGGCTCGTAGCCGCGGCAGGTCTCAATGGTTCGCCGAACGTGTGCCGCGCGATTGCCGTGCAGTTACCAACCGAACTCGGGCATGCGGCCCCTGTTATTCGGCCGCCGAGCCGAACAGGCGGGTGAGGTCCGCAGGATCGTATTCGGCGGGTTCGCCGTGACCGGGGACGAGGATGTGCGCCGGTTGAGCTGCCAGTGCGGCGGCGCTGGCCCGGGTGCCGGATTCGTTGTGGTTGAAGAAGCTCGGCAGCAGTTGCAGGCCGGTGCGCCGGGACAGCGGGTGGCCGGTGACGAGAGTGTCGCCGGAGAACAGTACGCCCTCCGAAGGCAGCAGGTAGGCGGTGTGGCCGTCGGTGTGGCCGGGGGTCGGAATCGCGACGATGCCGCCCGGCAGGGCCGCGAGAGTCGCCTCGTCGGCGGTGGCGGCCGACGGGACCGAGGCGTTGACGTGGCCGTAGACCGCGCGGACGGTCTGTGCCACCCAGCGGCGGCCCCTGCCGCTGAGCAATTGCGCGGCCATCTGGGTCGGTGAAATCTGTTGCAGATATTCGCGTTTCGCGTGCCGGACTTCCTCGGCGCCGGTGTAGACGGGCACCCCGAGACGTTCGACCAGGGTCGGGATCGCCCCGATGTGATCGAGATGGGCGTGGGTGAGCAGGACCGCGGCGATATCGGTGAGCTGATGCCCGATCTGCTGGACCGATTTCAGCACGTCCGCGGTATCGCCGGCGTATCCGGCGTCGATTACGGTGACGCCCGAACCATCGCTGACCAGCGCCCAGTTGACATTCGTCCCGGCGACGACGTGGACGGAGCCGGAAACCTGCTCGATCTTCACCCGCGCAACGCTAGCGCGCCTGATCGGCGCGCTGGAACTCGCGCCACGCCTTCTGCGTCTCGGTCAGTTTCGGGCGCGGGGTGCGGTTGCGGAAGAAGTTCACCACCATCAGCATCGGCAGCAGGAACGCCTGGAAGAAGATCAGGTACGAGCCGCCGTCGAAGAGGAAGCCGAGATAGATCGCGTAACCGAGGTAGACGGCACCGAAGATGCCGTTGATCGAGCGCGAGACGACGCTTTGCCCCTGTTTCAGCGCGGCCATCGCGAGCATGACGATGCCGCTGATCGCGAGCAGGGCTACATACCAGTTGAACATCAGAATCCCCCGAGGTCGCATCCGGTCGTTCCGGTTGGTGCGAAACCATAGCATCCGTTGTGGCGGTGCGCGATCGAGAATACGACGCTCGGCGCGCGCACCGCTCGCGGGCCAGTTACGCTGTGCGCGAGGACAAGTCGTTGAGGGAGGCGACGGGGTATGGGGCTGTTCTTCGAACATCCAGCGCAGCGGGTTCCCGCGGACGTGGTGTGCGCCGAGATCCGGCGCGCGCTACTGGATTCCGGGGCGGGCGATGCGGCCGCGGTGGCGGGGCAACGCATGAGCATGCTCGGGGTAGAGGATCCGCGGCTGAAATCGGCGATCAGCACCGCGCTGCAGATCTCGCCGCCGTCCGAATCCGATGCCGACGCACAGGCCCGCGCGGCGGCCGCGACGCTCGCGACTCCGCCGCCGTCGCAGTTCTTCTGGGGGCGTGCGTCATTGGCGATCATGCTGTTCGCCGTGCTCGCTGCCATGGGGTTCTGCTCGGACGCCACCCGTCACCCGATGTCCGCCACCGCGTTCTTCGGCTTCGCCGGTGCGGTGTTCGGCGTCGTGACCGCGCTGCTGTCCGCGGAGAAGGCGCGCTCCTGAGATATCCGTCCGGCGGAGGATGGGCGTGCCGGATATGTGCGGTACGGTCGGGTGCGCGAGAAGGAGGGGATTCGGCGCGATGAACGTGATTTCACCAGACGAGATTCCGTGGGAGCAGGACTCGGACGGCCAAGCGCAGCTCGAGCAGACATTGCCCACGATCGGGGAGTTTCTGGCTGCCGTCGGCGCGACGCCGGTCGTGGTCCATACCGAGTATCCCGGAGTTCCCGTCGTGCTGCTGGATATTCCGGGAGATTGGCACGAGGTGGTGCGCGAGGTGCTGCCGAATGCCTTCGGGGCGTGGGCATTACCGGCCGAGGCGGGGAGTGTTTCGGAGGAGTCCGGGTGGGTCGAGAACGCGGTGCTGATGGTGTGGCGGTTGTCGCTGCCGGTCGATCCGCGTGCGGTGATGCGTTGTGCGTACACCGATTCGCGGCGCCTGCCGGATTGGGTGGAACTCGGCAGCGATGCCGAGGATTACGACGGTTTTCCCTCCGCGGCGATCTGGGGTACGTATTCCTATGCGGGACTGAGCCTGTGGATGTCCACGCGGTATCTCGTGGCGAGTACTCCCACCGGTCAGTATCTGCTGCAATTGACCGTGACGACCTTCGCCGAAGAGATCTCCGAAGGGGTGTTCATCGCCGAATCCTTCACGGTGCAGGTGCCGCCCGCGCGTCCCGGGCCGGGTGCGCACGAACAGCGGTTCGAGCCGGACACCGCACCGCAGGCGCCGGTGGATGACGGTGCCGCCGAATTCCGGTCCGGAATGTATGACCCGGAGCCCGAATCGCGCTGGCGGCAGGCGGATTCCGGTGCAGCGGTCGAGTCTTTCGCGCCGCAGGCGGCTGCGCGGCCGTACGAATTCGAGCATTTCACGGAGCCTGATTCGCCGGGCACCGGTTCGCATTCGGTGGTGCGAGAGTTCGAATCGGTGGTTTTCGTGCAGGAAACGAGCGTCGGATTCGACACTGCTACAGAGGGTTACGAGTCTTTCGGCGGGCAGCTGGATTCGACCGCGCACGAGCGCGAATCGCGGGATCCCGATGCCTATTCGGCTATCATGGGTATCGAACCGCCACCCGCGGATAGCGATCCGCGTGAGCCCTATGGCCGAGAACCCGATGCTCCGAGCACCGGGAATATGGAATTTCGTATCTGAGTCGCTGGGGCACAGATACTTTCGCTCACCTGCGACTTCGCGAATGAATATGACTGTCCGGCAATGAAGCCGGGTCGAATGTGGAAGTATGGGGCCGATTGTCGGCGGAACGACCGGTTGGATGGGGCGTTGTGATCTATCGGATGCAGATCTATCAGGCGGTGGGGGATAATCTGGCGATCTTCCACGACTATTTCCGGATACATCTGCTGCCGGTGGAGCTGCGGCACGGGGCGCGGTTGGTGGGCCGATGGGAGACCGAGGACGGTCGCGTGGTCGCGGTGTGGGAGTACGACGATCGCGAATCCTACGAGCACATTCAGGCCGAGGTGGCGGCCGACCCGGCTACCCGATGGGCGGAGGAGCTGCGGCGAGAGCTACCGCCGTTCTTCACCCAGCGCGACGAGGTCTTCATGCACGCCGCACCCGCTTCGGATGCACCGCGAGATCCGGCCGGGTGAGCCCGAGTCGGGTTCGTCGACATGGGTGATGGAGAGCCTGGCCAGGGGGTATCGGTGGTGACTCGGATCAGGCTGCGATATCGGGGTTGGCGGGGGCGTCGAACGGGTAACGTTCGGAACAACCGAGCACGATTCTCGGCCTGCGCACGGTGTAGCGGGTCGTGGTCGAGTAACGGTCCTCGATCGCGGGCATCAGGCATTTCGGTCGAGGCTACCCGCAAGGAGCCTTCATGACCTCGGCCCATAACACTCGTGTCGTCGACCCGGCAGTCGCATTCGCGGACATCCGTGCCGCTGAGAAAGCAGCGCACCTCGAGCGGAACGCGCTGGCCGCGAAAACCGTCGCGGTTTACGCGCACGACGCCGCCGAGTGCGTGGACCTGCTGGCCATGCTCGGGCTCGATCTCTCCGAGTTGAAGTAGCCGAAGAGGTACGCGCCGCGGCCCGCGGCCGGGTCAGGGGCGGCGGGTGCGGAGGTGGGCCTCGTGTTCGCGGTCGGCGCGGTAGTGGGCGGCGGTCAGGGCGGTCAGGCGATTGATCTCCGCGGCAAGGGCTTTCGGGGCCATCGGTTTGGCTGTTATGGGGTCCGTGGTGCGCACCTGGTAGCGGCCGTCGGGGTAGTCCATCCACCAGAGGGAGCGGCCGGGGGAGCGGCGGGCGTCCAGTGCCGGGCCGGGGAAGATCATCACTTCGCCGTAGGCGGTCCGGGGGCGGTCGAAGACGCGGGCGAGGCGGTCGGTGAGGGAGGGGCCGTGATGGACCGGCTCGAGGCGGTCGCGCTCGAGGTCGTCGCGGTGGATTTCCAGCGGCGGCAGAGTTCCGGGTTTGCGTTTGGGCAGGGATGCTACCGCGTACTCGCCGATTCGAGTTGCGGTGCAATACTTTACGGTCACATCGCCGCCGGAGTCGGGGGCGGCGCCGGGGAGTTGCACCACGACCGCGCCGCCGTTGTCGCGAACCGCGCCGTGGAAGCGGTAGATCCGGTCGTGGTCGGGACCACCGAAACCCTTGGCCTCCACGCGCGCATCGGGACCGATCAGGATGGCCAGGGCGCGATCGAGGTCCGGATGGTACTTGGTGAGCAGCGCGTCGACCGCTGCCTCGCGCGCCCGCTTCAGCGCGTCGAAATCCGCTATGTCGGTGCGGTATTGCAGCGGATAGGGCAGCCGGTCGCGACCGTATGCGGCCCAGAGGATCTCGAATTCCAGGCCGGTGAATCTGGTGCTACGGGACATCGTGCTCTCCCGGTCCGGATGCCGCCGGAGTCGGGCCCGAGGCGATCCGCGGGGCCCTGGGCAGATACGGGACGCCGGTGTCGGTTCGACTGGCCGCGGGTCCGTAGACGGTGTTGAGGATGCGTCGGGCCTCTTGCGTGGCCTCGTCCCGGTTGTGGTCGTTCGCCTTCATCACGCCGTCGGTGGGGAGGGCCTTTCCGGCCGGTGTCGTCATCGCGGTGACGCCGGGCATCAGCTTCCGCGTCTCTTCGAGGCCCGTTGTCATCTCGGCGAGTGCGAGGCCGATCAGAGTCGTGGCTTCGGCCAGTTGTTCGGCTTCGGTGGAATAGTCGGTGACCGCGTCGACCGCTGCCTTCGCGGCGGCTCCGCGCCAACCGGAATGCCGGCCCCGGCCGTTGATCGTGCGGGCGAACTCCTGCCCGAACCGAGCGAATGTGGCGGTCAGGGTCGTGCCGATATTCGCCCAGGCCGTGGCGGCCTCGTGCACGGTCGAGGGGTTCATCTTGTCCACCGACTTCTGCATGGTGGCCAGATCCATACTGTCGAAATTGTCGGGCGAGGTCAGTTTCCGAGGTTGAATGTCACCGCTGAATCCGGAGCGGAAATCACCCCGCTGCTCGGCCTGGTGGATCCAGTCCCGGTCTCGGTGCCATTGCTCCTGGGCCCGTACGACCTTGCGCTTGTATGCGTCATAACTGTCGCCGAAGAGATGCTGGAGGTCCTGAATGCTTTCCATTACGGCTTCAACTTCTCGATCTCCGCGCGCTGCTCGTCATCGAGTGCGACATAGTTTGCAATCGCCTTGGCGACTACTTCCTTCGTGATATTGATGGCCTCGATGTGCTGCTCGAGCACGGTATCGAGAGCACGATCGTCGCCCGAGGCCAGCGCGGAAAACTTCTTCTCCAGTATGCGGCCGGAGTCGAAATCGCCGAAGCCGGTTATGCGGCTGAGGAATCGAGCGGACCGCAGGACGGACTCGAGTTTCCGAACGTGATCGTCGCATACCTTGTCGAGCCCTTTGCCGGTCTCCGGGTCCAGATACAACTCACCGGAGTCGGCTCGGCCGAGCAAATTACGCCACACGCCGGGATCGGCACCGTCCATTGTCTTTCCCTCTCATACGCCGGGTAGATACCGGGCCGGTCCGTCAGCGAGGTGGCGAACATGAGCCTGGCGGTTGCCAACAGCAGTAGGGGTGAAGTCGCTCATCTGCTGCCCTCCTCATCGGCGAAGTCGTGGCAATGAGGGGCTGATCAAAACGTCCCCCGACTCTGGACGAACCTTACCGGGAATTCCAGTACCGTGACAACGGCCCGGGGTCGTTCCGGACCGCTGGGCAACGAGCGCAATTATGCGTTCTCACTTCTGCGTAGAAATAACTGCGCCGCCGCTGGTTTGCGCGCCTCCAGTAATCCGGAACCACGATTTCCCCGCGGCGTGGTACCCGGTACCCGGTACCCGGTACTCGGGCAGTCATCAGGTGTGCAGACCGTGCCGACCATGATTGCCGCGAGACCGGCGAACACGCAGTGGACCTGCCGAGTCCGCCTGCGGGGAATTCCGTCGGATCGGATGGGGGATCCAGGAGTGTCGATCCCCCACCGGTCCCTGTCCGGTCAGGCGTGGTCGAGACTGCCGTTCTGGAGGGTCGTGGTGAAGGTATCCCATTCTTCAGGGGTGAAGACCAGGGCTGGGCCGGTTCGGTTCTTCGAGTCGCGGACGCCTACCGAGCCGTTGGTGAGGTGGGCGATCTCGACGCAGGCGGTGGTCTCTTTGCTGCGGCTGGATTTGAACCAGCGAGCTTGGGAGAGTTCGTGGTTCACGCTCGGTACTCCCTTGCGATCCGACCCATCAGCGTCCGGGATCGATCCTCGTCCAACGCTACCCGGCTCAGCTCCGTGATCGCGTTGGTATACCGATCCACCTCCGTGTCACGTTCCAGATAGAGGTCTCCGGTGAAACCTTCCACATACACGACCGGCGGTTCGGCCAAACCGGTTGCCGACAGCCTCTCGAACTCCAGCAGTACGAACGAACCCAGGTGCAGACCGAGATGGCTGCCCCTGTCGCGCGGGATGACTCGGATCGCGACATTGGGCAGGTGGCTGAGCCGCTCCAGATGGAGCATCTGCCGGTTCATCACCGGCGCACCGCCCACAGGGTGGTGCAGGGCCGCCTCCAACATGAACATATTCACTTCGAACTTGTTGTCCTGCAGACGTTCCTGTCGGCGCATCGTCATTTCGACACGTCGTTCCACATCCGAACTCGAATCCTGTGGATGTATGGTCCATTCTCCGGCGCGCCGGTAGTCGGCTGTCTGCAGCAGGCCGGGAACCATCGCGTTCTGGAACGACGTAAATCTGCTGGCGACCTCCTCGAGCGAGAGGTAATGCTCGAACCCGTCGGGCGACAGATCGGCATATGCCCGCCACCACTTCCCACCGGATTTGGTTGCCTCGCGGGCCTCCTGGGCCAGTTCCAGCAGCAATCGGCGCTCCTCGTCGGAGACGCCGTACAGGTTGCACAACGCGTTGATGTGCAGCCCGGACACTCGGGTCGCCTGTCCGTCCTCGAGTCTGCCGATGGACTGTGGGGACAACTCGACGGCTCGGGCGGCCGCGGACTGGCTGAGTTTGGCCGCGTCGCGGAGCTTTCGGAGCCGGCGGCCGAGCGATCGGCGCGCGAGCGTTGGTCCTGTCATGGCGTTGCCTCGCAATCTGGTGTCGTACGTGCCGCCCTCGCCGGAGGAGTCCGTACCGGAGGTGGTGATTCTGGAATACGGTGCGTCGCAATGCATTGCCGTACGACAGCTTTTCGAGGGGCGCATTCTGGAATGCGCCGGTTCGGAAAACTGAATTACGGAAAAACAATGTATTGGATGCGTCCGTACCGGAATGCTCCGTGCTGGAATATGATTCGCGGGGGAGGATCGCAGTGGATATCTTTCGTGTCTCAGCCGACATGGTAGGTCGTGCTGTTCTGCTTCGCTATAACTTGGCGTAGAACGGAATCCGTTCGTACATCAGTAGTTCCGAAGGGGGTGACATGTCCAGAGAAATGGAACGTGTCCGAAAGCACCGCGATGCTGTATGAACCGTTGCCAATGAAATACGAAGTGCTGCAAGCGTGCCGGGGTGTCGAGTTCGACCGTCACCCGATTCTGCGTTCCGCGCCCGCGCGGGTCGATCGCCTCGCTCAATTCACCGCCGCTGCCTCTGCGGCACTGGCGAATTCGACCGACCGGCACCTCGGTGATGCCTGGGAGCGCCCGGCCGAACCGGCCGTGGGCTACGAGGGGCCGGTCACCGGGGTGCAATCCGACCGCCGTCGTCTGCCGGGTGGGACGTGCGGCGCTCGTAGGCGGTTCCGACCAGGTGACGAGCGCATCGCCCGGTCGGACCGCTCCGGGGGCGAGTGGAATCAGCTCCAGCGCTGCAACAGGCGGTTCGTCTCGGTCGCCAGCGCGGCCTGCAGGAAGGGACCGAAACTGACTCGCGCAACGCCCAGTTCGGCGAAGTAGGCCCGGTCGCTCTGGTCGGGCGTGGAGATGGCGTTGACCGGCAGGGGCAGTTCGGAGGTCAAGCGCCGCAACGTTTCCGGGGCGTGCCGGCCGACCGGGTACAGGACGTCCGCGCCCGCGTCGGCGGCCAGGCGCAGACGGGCGATGGCGCGGTCGGTGCGATCGGATTCCTCGCCGTCCTGACGCAGGAACAGGTCGGTGCGGGCATTGATCACCACGTGCACGCCCGAGGCGTCCGCGGCCTGACGCAGGGCGGCGACGAAATCGGCGTGCTCCTGCGGCTCACGCAGGCGGCC
Organism: Nocardia sp. PLKS1-43; assembly: GCF_059510335.1. NCBI lineage: Bacteria > Bacillati > Actinomycetota > Actinomycetes > Mycobacteriales > Nocardiaceae > Nocardia > Nocardia sp. PLKS1-43. The sequence goes on from NZ_JCAJZQ010000011.1 coordinate 216,070, forward strand.
GCCCTCGCTGTGCACGGTGTCCTCGATGTTGAGGCCGACGACGCCGGTCTCGACCAGGCCCTCGATGAGTTCGGCAGGCTTTTGCCCGTATCCGGCCTCGATGTCCAGCGAGACCGGAATGTCCACGGCACTGGTGATCTCACGGACGCGGGCCAGCGACTCGGCGAAGGTCATCCCCTCTTTGTCCTGCTTGCCCAGCGAATCGGCCAGTGGGTGGCTGCCCACGGTCAGTGCCGCAAATCCGGCCTGCTGCACGAGGTTCGCCGACCAGGCGTCCCAGACGGTCGGCAGGATCGCCGGTTCACCGGGCTTGTGCAGGGCGAGGAATTTCGTGGCCTTGTCGGCGAGTGCGTTCACGGCGGTCAGTTCTCCTGAGGTGAGGTGATGGTCTCACCGACACCGTAATAGGTGCGGAGCGTCGTTGTGCGCCCCCGCGCGAACCTCAGCGGTCGTGGTCGGCCGGGGCGGGCGGCGCGGCGGGTGCGCTGCTGAAGACGGGGCGCTGCGCCTTCGCCTCGGCGGTGGGGTTCGCCGGAGTGGGGACTGCGACGGTGCTGTGACTGAACAACTCGGGTTTCGGCCCGTTCTCCTGGTCCATTCGATGAAGTTTGCTCGCCGCGGGCGGTAAAAGCGAATTTTCTACCGAGTGGTCACGTCAGATCGCCGTCGTGGCACAGACTCGAGGTACGCGTCGTCGGGGCCGGACGCGTCGTGCCGGGATCGAAGGACCACTGCGAGATCGGGGCGACCGCACGCCAGTAGAGGTTGCCGTCGCCGCCGGAGTAGGACCGATACACGTCGTCGGTGCCGGGAACGAGTTGGTCGCCGACGCAGTGGTCGTCGTAGGCGGTGCCGGGTTGGCGCGCGCCGACGCTGAACAGCCCGGTCGGATTGGTGGCTGCGCCGGGCGTCGGCACCGTGCTGTGCGCGCCGGTGCGTCCGGCCGGCCGCCAGGTCGGCGTGCCGTGGTCGTCGGCGCAGCGAAAGTCCCAGCCGCCGGAGACGACGGCCGAACCTTCCGTATGCGGCGACCCCGCCCACAGGCAGTCGGCGGAAGATGTTGCGGCGTGGGCGCTTCCGCAGCCGAGGAGACCGGCGCCGAACACAAGGCCGAGGCCGGCCACGATCGGGATGGGAAGGACGCGTCGCACGGCAGCCTGCTTTCGCCTGGGGGAGAGGGGAAGTCGCGTGCCCGCCGAAACATGATGAGGGGACATACATTTCGGCGGGCACGCGCGCAGGCCCGGTGGTCTTACGGTGGCAGGTCGCGAGGTTCCGGCTGCAGTACCGGGTGCGTGCTCGACGAGTGCTTGTCCTGCCCTCCGTACGGGCCGCTACCAGCATCGCCTCGAATTCACCGGCCTCGCCACCGCGATTTCCTTGAAGGAAGGATTTCATTGATGGAAACGGCGGTGTACGAATTTCGATCATACTTTCTGCAATGAAAGAAAGTTCGACCGATGTAAATAGTGACTCGAGCTACCGTTCGGGACGGTGCGTGTTCGGCGGATTGCGAATTCGAAGGCGTAACCGTCCACGTGCCACACGATTGCCGCGCCTGTGCGGGGCATACCGATGAAGGTAGTGAGGGACAAAGATGAGGGAATATTGTGGTGTCGGCGCCCGGATTTTCCGGGCCGCCGGCACGGCCGCGGCGGTCAGCGCCGCGATCGGCTTCCTATCTACGGGAGCCGCGAACGCAGACACGTTTGTGCCGTTGCCGGACGAACACATCGTGGACCCGGGTGTTTCCATCGACAGTGTCGGGAACAGCGTGAACATCTCGCCGTCGCTGGCGGCGAACGGGGCCGGCCGGGTCGCCTGGCTGAGCTCGCACATCACCGCGAATGTGACGACTCCGCCCGGCACAGTCGGCCCTTGGAACGGGCCACACAACGATGCCGGGACGAACAATTCCTCGACCCACGGCGCCTCGACGATGGCCGTCGGCTACCTCGTGGGCTGCCAGGTGTCGCTGGGTAGCTTCTCGGCGGCGCTGTCGGGATCGATCAGCACGTCACCGACCCTGTCCGGGTCGCTGTCGGTGCCGCTCGCGCCCGGACAGGTGAAGTGGGTGAATTTCGACGAGAAGGATATGACCCGGTCGGGTCGATACAACTTCGATCTTCAGGATCAACAGGTCGAGATTCAGGGATGCGGGGGTTACGCCCAGGCGCGCCAGGTGGTGACGGTGGAAATCGTCGGGCCCGATTACGCCAAGACGACCCTCTACGGCCAGCCGTTCAGCCTCGGCTGATTTCGCCTGCAACCCACGGCATTTCGCTCCGGCGAAATCGAATCGAGGAATACTCACATGAATACTGTTCGCATGGGCCTGATGGCCCGGATGGCGGGTATCGGACTCGCGGCCACCGCCGCGTTCGGATACTTCTCCGTGGGTGCGGCCGACGCCGACACCTTCGTCCCGCTGCCGGGCGGGCACATAACCCGGACCATCGGTGACGGGACCGTCGTGAATGTCGACATCACGGGAGAATCGGCGAATATCAATCCGTCGCTGAACGCGACTCCGCTGAGCCGCAACGCGTGGACCAGCGGCCGTGCCGAGGTGAATCTGACCGGCGGCTCGGCGAAGGATCCGCAGACCTCGACCAGATTGGTCGTCGGCTACATCGTCGGCTGCCAGGTCGATCTGAGCGGCGGAATCGTGCCCGGAGTGGATGCCGGCGGCACCGCGGATCTGAGCACGAATCCGGCCACCGTGTCGGCGACCGGCGGTGCCTCTACCACGCTGACGCTCGCGGCGGGGCAGGCCAAGGTGCTGAATCTGCTGGATGTGGAGGTGCCGGACGACTTCGGCGCCGATTCGCACAACCCGTACCAGTCGGTGAAGGGGCCGCACCAGAGCCTGACCTGGCACGACGAGACCTTCGCGGTGGACGGTTGCGGCGGGTACGCCCAGGCCCGCTCGTTCGCGCAGGCGAAGGTGTACACCCCGTCGTCGATCGGATATGTGACGGTTTGGGGCAAGCCGTTCAGCATCGGATAATCCGGACAAAAAGAAAGCAAACCCCCACCTGGTCGTGTTTTCGATCACGGTGGGGGTTTCTTTGTATGAAATTCCGCCGACAATAGCTTTCCTTGGTTACAACGAAGCGCGACGCACAGAAAATTCTAAGCATTCGAGCAGGGGACAGCCAGGGCGATACGACAAAGTCGAGACCCGTCGCGTCCGCAACGCAGCGGATCGATGCTGCGTGTCCCGGATATACCGGAAGGTAAGTCGTAGATGGCCAGATATTCCAACGGTGAGTCCGTCTTTTCTCGATTGGCTCGCCTGCTCGAGGCGTTCGAGGACGACAGTCCGGTCATCACCGTCTCCGAGTTATCGAAGCGGACGGGTCTTTCGTTACCGACGGTTTCGCGGATGGTGTCCGAACTGGTCGAGCGCGGCTGGTTGCAGCGCGATGCCGACCGTCGGGTGTGGATCGGGCTGCGCATGTGGGAGCTGGTCTCCCGGGCGGCGCCCACCCGGGAGCTGGTGCGGACCTCGGTGCCGTACATGACCGAACTCAGCGCGCGGATCGGGCAGAACGTGCATCTGAGCGTCCGGCAGGGTGCGGAGGCGATGTTCATCGAGACGTTGTCCGCGCCGAACGCTGTGCAGACCGTGCTGCGCGGGCCCGGCTCGCGGCTGCCGCTGCATGCCAGTGCTGCCGGGCTGGTGCTGCTGGCCTACGGCCCCCCGGCGGTGCAGGAGAGCGTGCTGGCGGGCCCGCTGCCCGCGCTCTCGGCGCGGACGGTGACCGAGCCGAACGCCCTGCGCGCCTTGCTGAGTGAGATCCGCCGGACCGGTGCGGCGTTCTGTCCAGGACTGATCGATCCCGCGAACGCCGCGATCGCCGTGCCGCTGCGCTCGAACGGGCGCGAGGTGGTGGCCTCGTTGTCGGCGATCGTGCCCAATACCGATGCCGCGCGGGCGATGGTGCCGTTGTTGCGCACCACGGGCGCGCAGATATCGCGTGCGCTCGCGGTGCGGAATACCCCGGCGTGGCAGCCGGATTCGGACGATGCGCCGGAATCGGAGGATTCCCGGCGCAATGCCGGACCGGCGCGGTCGTTACGGAACAATGCGTCGGTGTTCGCGCTCGGCCGGGTGGCGATGCCCTGATCCGCGAGGCCGCTCGGTTATTGAAGGAAATAACGCCGGCGTCGGAGAATCCAGCGATTACAGTCTATTTCGGACGCCCGCCGGAAAGGGAACCTCGGAATTTTTCGTCCGGCGGGTGCCCGTATTCCTCGGCACGATTTCGGTGCGGCCGAGGCTCACAGGGTTCTCCCAGTGCCGGCCCAGAACCCTGGCAGGGTGATCGCGCAGGATTGCTGACCATGACCGAGACTGCCACCGCGGAGCCCGGCGCGGCCGCGCGCCCGGCCCCCGCAACCGCCTCGCCCCGGGCCGGAATCCCACGGGAACGTCTGCTTCTGGCCGTGCTGCTGATCGGCACGGCCGCGGCCTACTGCTGGAATCTCACCGCCGGTGGGTGGGCGAACGAATTCTATGCCGCCGCGGTGCAATCGGGAACGTTGTCGTGGAAGGCGTTCTTCTTCGGGTCGCTGGATCCGGGAAATATCGTGACGGTCGACAAAACGCCGCTGTCCTTGTGGCCGATGGAATTGTCCGGGCGGATCTTCGGATTCAGCAGCGCGAGCATGCTGGTTCCGGAGGTGGTGCTCGGCGTCGGCTCGGTGGCGTTGCTGTGGGCGACGGTACGCCGGGTGTTCGGCCCCGCCGCGGGGCTGCTGGCCGGGCTGGTGCTGGCGTTGACTCCGGTGGCGGTGGTGATGTTCCGGTTCAACAATCCCGATGCGATGCTCACCTTCCTGATCATCGCCGCGGCGTGGGCGATGACGCGGGCGCTGGGCGACGGGCGCTGGCGGTGGCTCGTGCTGTGCGGTGCGTTCGTCGGATTGGGTTTCCTGGCAAAGCAATTGCAGGTGATGCTGGTGGTTCCCGGGCTGGCTGCGGCCTATCTGTTGGCCGGTCCGCCGCGCCTGGGCAAGCGGATCGCGCAATTGTGCGCCGCGGGTGTGGCGCTGTTGGTCGCCGCCGGATGGTGGGTGCTGATCGCGCAGCTGTGGCCGGCCGACGCGCGGCCGTATTTCGGTGGCTCGGAGAATAATTCGATTCTGGATCTGACCGTCGGTTACAACGGGATTCAGCGGCTGGACACCTCCGGATTCGGGCCGCGTGCCGGGGATCCGGGTATCACGCGACTGTTCGGGCCGGAGCTGGCCGGTCAGATCACCTGGCTGGTCCCGGCGGCGCTGGTCCTGCTGGTGGCCGGAATCGTGTTGTGCGGCAGGCGTTCCCGCATCGACGAGGCGCGCGGCGCGCTGCTGATGTGGGGTGTGTGGCTGGTGGTCTCCGGCCTGGTGTTCAGCTTCATGAACGGGACGTTCCACCAGTACTACACGCTGACGATGGCCCCGGCGATCGCCGCGCTCGTCGGCGGCGCCGGCGTGCTGGCCTGGCGGGCGCGCGAAACAGGCTGGGTGCGTGGCGTATTCGCGGCGAGTGTGGTGCTCACCGCGGTCATGGCCTGGCTCACGCTCTCGCGCACACCGGATTTCGTGCCGTGGCTGCGGTGGGCGGTGCTGGTCGCCGGGCTGGTGGCCGCGATGGCGCTGGGCCTGTGGTCGCGCGGCAGGATCGCGATGGCGGCCCTCCTCGCGGCGGTGCTGGCCGGGTTGGCCGGGCCGGTCGCGTACACCGTCGACTCACTGGGGAAGTCGCAGGGTGACGGGGGGATGGCGAGTGCGGGTCCGCAGGTGCCCGGATCGGGATGGGGGCATCCGGGCGGGCACAAGGTCGGCGGACGTCCGCGGAACAACGCGGAGCCGGGGAACAATTCCGGCCCGGGGAACAACGCGCAGCCCGGAGCCGGTGCGCAACCGGCCGACGGCGCGCAGCCGAAACCCGGAAATGGCGGGCCGGGCTGGGATTCGGGTCCCTCTTCGCAGATCGTCGCCATGCTGAAAGCCGATGCGGGCCGGTTCACCTGGGCCGGTTCGGCGGTCAGTTCGCACGGGGCGAACAGCTATCAGCTCGCCGCGAATGTCCCCGTCATGTCGATCGGCGGATTCAGCGGCGGCGACCCCGCCCCGACTCTGGCGCAATTCCAGCGGTATGTGGCGCAGGGGCGCATCCACTACTTCATCGGCGGTGACAACCGCGGTCCCGGCGGCGGCGACGACTCCGAGTCGGCGAAGATCACCGCCTGGGTCGAGCAGCACTACACCGCGGCGACGGTCGACGGCACGAGCGTCTACGACCTCACGGCGCCGCGCGGATAGCCGTTGCCGCAGTGCGAGTCGCTTGTCGATATCGCGAGTGCGCGCGAATTACCCGGCGGCAGTAGGAGCCGATCTCGTCGGCGGTATCGATCATGCTGCCGCCCGCCACGGCGAAGGCGTCCAGTGCGGCGAACGACTCGTCGCGATCGGCGGTCCGGCCGAACGCAGGCCGCCGAGAACGAGAGGAAGCGCGCCGACCCGGTGCTCTCGGGACGGGCGCGCGCCCACCGGTAGTGCGATGATCGCCGGGGACGATCACGAGCGGAGGAGGGTGCGTATGACGATCGGAATTGCGGGCATCCGGGTCGGGCACTGGTCGGATCCGGCCGCGCAGACCGGCTGTACCGTGCTGACGTTGCCGGAGCACACCATCGCCTCGTGCGAAGTGCGCGGCGGGGCCCCGGCCAGCCGGGAGCTCGACGCGCTCGCGGTGGACAAGTCCGCGGTCACGATCGATGCGATCGTGCTGACCGGCGGGTCGGCCTTCGGCCTGGCCGCCGCCGACGGTGTGCTGCGCTACCTGGAGGAGCGAGGACGCGGCGTGCCCACCCCGGCCGGGCCGGTGCCCCTGGTGCCGACCATGGCGCTGTTCGATCTCGCCGTGGGCGATCCGTCCGTCCGGCCGAAGCCCGAACACGGCTATGCCGCCGCACAGGCCGGTGCGGGTGAGCAGATCCTGCACGGCCGCGTCGGCGCCGGGACGGGTGCGTACACCTCGCAGTGGCGCGGTGAGCAGCGGCGTCCGGGCGGAATCGGTTATGCCGAGCGAACATCGGGGCCGTTGGTGGTCGGCGCGCTGTGTGCCGTCAACGCGTTCGGTGATATCGACGACGGCCACGCGGACACCCCGCTCGACGCCGTCGCGATCATGGGCGAGCCCTTCGAATTCGACACCGCCCGCACGCACACCACGATCGGCGCGGTCCTCACCAACGCTCGGCTGGACAAGACCGGCTGTCTGATCGCCGCCCAGGGCGCGCACGACGGCCTGGCCCGCGCCCTGACCCCACCGCACACCCGCTACGACGGCGACGGATTCATCGCCGCGGCAACGGGTTCGGTCGAGGCACACGTCGACACCGTGCGGTTGATGGCCGTCGCGGCGGTCGCCGCGGCGATCCGCTCGGTGGCCTCGGCGTGAGGCCGATCGTTGCGCACGGCGTGTTCCATGCGGTCCGGTGCATCTCGGTTGCCGTCGCCGGCTGTGAGCGCACCCCTTGTGGCGGTGCGGTTTTCGACTGCCGCGCGCGGGACAGCTCCGGCTGACGTTCTCGTGGCGATCCGGCCGGGAACGACGGCATCGTCGTCGGCGGTCCAGTTTTCGCTGTGGCAGAGTGGATTCGCGCTCAGCCGACGACGATGGGAACGATGTAGTCGCGGGCGAACGTCTCCAGATCCTCGGTGGTGTCCAGGGGGACCGTGCCGACCGGCTGCAGGATGAGGGAATGCACTATGCGGCAGGAGATTTCGACGCGGGTGCTCAGATCGGGGATCTCCGGCAGGCCGCGATCGCGCAGGGCCTGGCGCAGGATGGTGGTGCTGGCCGTGGAGGCCATGGTGAAGAAGGACGCCCCATCGGTGGTGAGTTGGGGTAGCAGCCGGTCGGGTTCGAGTGCGATCATGCGCTCGACGAGTGGATGGGTGCGCCAGCGCGTGACGACCGTGACGAAGACCGCGGCGATCACGGATTCGATGGTGTCGTGCTGTGCGGGCAGATCGCGCAGTTCGGTCAGGACGGCCTGCACCTCCCGCGCGGTCACCGAACGCACCAGATCCTCCCGGGAGCCGATACGCCGATACACCGTGACCCGATCGACCTCGGCTTGGCGGGCGACGTCCTCGATGGTCGTCTTCTTCACGCCGAGGCGCTGGAACTGGATCAGGGCGGCGTCGAGGATGCGCCCCTCGATGGACTCGGTCTTCGGCGCTTCTTTCGAGGTCCGGGAGGCGGTGGGCATATATCGACGCTAGCAGCTCCGGCTCCGATTGCAACAATCTTCACCAGTTTGTGGCTGCAACATTGCAATACGATTTGTGGTCTTGTACGGTCGGGGCATGGCTGATAACGGTGCTATGCCGCACCCCTACCGGGAAGAAGCGCACGCGATCCACGCGCGGGACGTCCACTTCGACTTCTCGTCCGTACCGATGCACTACATTCCCGGAGAAGTTCTGGCAACCCATGTCACGAATGTGATGCATCTGGTTCTGCCGGAGGGGGAGCGGGCGATGGCCGCCTGCCTCGGCGAGGCACTGCCGTACATCGACGACGAGCGGCTGCGCGAAGAGGTGACCGGATTCATCGGCCAGGAGTCGATGCACGCCAGCAGTCACGAGGGCGCGCGAAAGCATCTGCAGGCCATCGGTCTCGATGTGGAGTCCTACGTGTCCAAGGTCACCTGGCTGGTCGACCGGGTCCTGGGTGATCACGGTCTGAGCGGGCGGGCCAAGGAGCAATGGCTGCGCGAACGTCTCGGCCTGTTCGCCGGGATGGAGCATTTCACCGCCGTCATCGGCGAATGGCTGCTCGAGTCCCAGGTGCTCGAGGATCTGGGCATGCACCCGACGATGCTGGACCTGGTGCGCTGGCACGGCGCGGAGGAGGTGGAACATCGCAGCGTGGTCTTCGACGCCTACATGCACGTCGACGGCGGATACGCGCGCCGGTTCCGCACCGGCCTGCTGGCCTGCGGACTCCTGCTGCCGCTGTTCATCTTCTCGACCGCGTACCTGTACCGCAAGGATCCGAGCCCGGCCAAGGGCCGGTACTGGCTCTGGCAGTTCGCCAGCGCCACCAAGCGGGGCGTGATTCCGAGTTTCACCACGTTCTTCACCGAGATGCCGCGGTATCTGGGCCGCAATTTCCATCCCTCCCAACTGGGCTCGATGGACAGCGCACTGCGGTATCTGGCGCACTCCCCGGCGGCTCGCGGATGAGCGGGTCCGATGCGGCGGCCGAGGCGCCCCGCACGCCGGAGCAGCGCACCGGCACCGGATCGACGCTGACGGCCGAACGTCCGCGCCGGGGCGTGGATATGTCCATGGTCGGCCTGCGGGCGCTGGGCGTGGTGATGGACGTGTACAAGAAGGTCGTCACCGCGCCGGCGGTGTCCCGGCCGAATCCGGTGCGGCGCAGCGGTTTCGATCTGGACGTCCTGGTCGAATCGGTTCGTGACGAGGCCGACGACGTGGTGAGCCTGACCTTGATCCGTCCCGGCGGCGCACCGCTGCCGTCGTGGCGGCCCGGATCGCACGTGGATGTCTTCCTGCCTTCGGGGCGGCAACGGCAGTACTCGCTGTGCGGTAGTCCGCGCGATCGGTTCCGCTATCGAATCGCGGTGCGCCGCATCGCCGATGGCGAGGGTGGCTCGCGCGAGATGCACACCCTCGAGCCGGGTGAGCGGCTGCGGCTGCGCGGCCCGCGCAACGCGTTCACCTTCGTCGAGACCGCGCCGTCCTATCTGTTCGTGGCCGCGGGGATCGGCATCACGCCGATCCTGCCGATGGCGCATGCGGCCGGATCACGCGGGCGGCTGGTGTATCTGGGCCGGTCCCGCGCGAGTATGCCGTTCCTGGGCGAACTGCCCGAGGGCGCGGAGGTCCGCACCGACGACGAGCACGGCATTCCCGATATCGCCGCCATCCTCGCCGAGGCCGCACCCGGTGCGGCGGTGTACGTGTGCGGTCCGCCACCGGTGCTGGACGCCGCGCAGCGCAACCTGTTCGAGCTCAATCCCACGGGATCGCTGCACACCGAGCGCTTTTCGCCGCTGCCGGTGCTCGACGGCCGCGAATTCGATGTGACACTGGCGCGTTCGGGCCGCACCGTCCGGGTGGGCGCGCAGGAGACCACACTCGCGGCGATCCAGCGGGTGAAACCCGATGCGCTGTACTCCTGCCGCCAGGGTTTCTGCGGCACCTGCAAATCCGGTGTGCTCTCCGGCGCGGTCGATCACCGCGACCGGCTGCTCTCCGACGCCGACCGCGCGGACCACATGCTGGTGTGCGTCTCCCGCTGCGACGGCCCTCTCGTACTAGATCTGTAGATCCGAAAGGCTCACGGCCACAATGACTCCACGATTCACGCTGGCGGCCTCGGACGATGCGTTCCTGGCCGGCGCCGCCCGGCGCTACGTGCACACCGTCGACATCGCCGCCGGTCCACAGGACGTCTGGGACATGTTGACCGCCGACGACGCGCTGGTGTCCTGGTCGGCGGTGATCACCGCCTCGAAGTGGACTTCGCCGCGGCCGTTCGGCGTCGGAACCACCCGCCTGGTCACCCTCGGCGGTGTCGTGCGGCTCGAGGAGCGGTTCTATCGCTGGGAGGAGGGCGAGCGCATGACGTTCACCGTCGACGCCGCCTCGATTCCCGGGCTGAAGCGCTTCGCCGAGGATCTGGTGCTGCGGCCCGCATCCGGCGGAACCCGATTGACCTGGACGTTCGCGTTCGAGGGTAATCCGCTGCTGCAACCGCTGCTGGGTGTGGCGAGTCCGGTGAACAACATCGTCACCCGCACCATCGCGCGCGGCATCGCCGGCAAGGCGCGGCAGGAGGCGCGGCGATGAGTACCGAACATCACCGGATCGTCATCCTCGGCGCGGGCTTCGGCGGGATCGGCCTGGCGATCAAGTTGCGCGAGGCGGGATTCGAGGATCTGGTCGTGCTCGAGCGCGCCGACGATCTGGGCGGCACCTGGCAGGCCAACACGTATCCCGGCTGCGCCTGCGATGTGCCCTCGCAGCTGTACAGCTACTCGTTCGCGCCCAATCCGAACTGGTCGCGCACCTACGGTCAGCAGCGCGAGATTCTCGACTACATCCGTTCGGTGGCAACCGAACACGATGTGGTCCGGAATATCCGGCTGGGCACCGAGATGCTCGGCGCGCGCTGGGACGAGCAGGCGTCGCTGTGGCGCATCGAGACCTCGCGCGGCGACCTGACCGCCGACTTCTTCATCTCGGCCGCGGGGATTTTCGCCGAGGCGAAATACCCGTCGGTCCCCGGACTGGACGTCTTCGAGGGCAAGACCTTCCACTCGCTGCACTGGGATCACGAGCACGATCTGTCGGGCGAGCGCGTCGCGGTGATCGGCACCGGCGCCTCGGCGGTGCAGTTCGTGCCGGAGATCGCTCCGAAAGTGGCCGAGCTGACGGTGTTCCAGCGTTCCGCGCCCTGGATCGTGCCGCGCATGGACCGGGCCACCTTTGGTTTCGAACGCTTCCTGCTGCGTCGGCTTCCGTTGGCGCAGAAGACGATTCGCGGCGCCTGGTACACCATGATCGAGAGCTTCGGCCTGGTCGGCTTCGTGGACAACCGGTTCCGGCATCCGTTCGAACTGATGGGCCGCTATCAGCTGCGGCGGCAGATTCGCGATATCGCGTTGCGGCGCAAGGTGACTCCGGACTACATCATCGGCTGTAAGCGGGCGATCTTCTCCGATGCGTATCTGCCCGCGCTGGGCCGTGACAACGTCGAGGTGGTCACCGACGGTATCGCCGAGGTTCGGGCGCGATCCATCGTGACTCGCGCCGGGGACGAGATCCCGGTGGACACCATCATCTTCGGTACCGGATTCACCCCTATCCCGACCGCGTTCGGGCGGATCATCGGGCGCGAGGACGAATCCATCGCGGATCTGTATCACAAACGCCCGCAGACCTATCTGGGCACGAGCGTCGCCGGATTCCCCAACTTCTTCTGCACCCTGGGACCGTTCGGTGCGGCGGGTAACCAGTCGGCGATCTTCATGATCGAATCGCAGATCGCCTACATCGTGGACGCGCTGTCGACCGTGCGTGAGCGCGGTGCGTCGCGGGTGGAGGTGCGTGCGGAGGTGCAGGACGCCTTCGTGGCGGAGATGCGTGAACGCAGTGCGGCCACGGTATGGCTCACCGGCGGCTGCCAGGGCTACTACACCACGCCCGACGGGCAGAACGCGGGCCTGTATCCGAGCTGGAGTTTCGAATATCGCCGCCGCACAGCCAAATTCGATGTCGACGCCTACGAGGTGGCCTGATGAGTCTGCTGCGAACCCTGGGCTTCGGCTCGACCGGTTACGACGTGGCGGGCAAGGTCGCACTGGTCACCGGCGCGGGGCAGGGCATCGGCCTGGAACTCGCGCGAATCCTGCACGCGCGCGGCGCGATCGTCGTCGTGGTCGACATCGATGCCGAAGCGGCGTTGCGGGCGGCGCGTGAACTGCGCACCCGCGCGCTGTCGATCGGCGCCGACGTCGCCGATCGCGCCCAGATGGCCGCTGCCGTCGAGCAGGTGATCGAACAGTACGGCCGCCTTGACGTGGTCGTGGCGAACGCCGGTGTGACGCCGGTGCCCTCGACCGTGCGCGCGATGGACCCGGATGATTTCGACCGGGTGATGAGTGTCAATCTCACCGGCGCGTTCAACACCGTGCATCCGGCGCTGGACCACATCGTGCGTTCGCGGGGGCATGTCGTGGTGGTGTCCTCCTGTGCTGCCTTCGCACCCGGGATGGGCGGCTCGCCGTACATGATCAGCAAGGCCGCGGTCGAGCAGATGGGCCGGGCGTTGCGGGTGGAGCTGTCCGCCTCGGGCGCGAGCGCCGGGGTCGCGTACTTCGGCATTGTCGAGACGGCCATGACCCACGACATGCTCGACGCGGACGACCTGGGCCGCCGCATCGACGGCCTGCTGCCCTGGCCGCTGAACATCCGCATCACCGCTGCCCAGGCCGCCCGCACCATCGCGGACGGCATCGCCCGCCGCGCGGCACGTACGGTGGCCCCGGCCAGCTGGGAGCCGTACGCGCTGTTCCGGGGCGCGATCAACGTCGTCCTGGATGCCAAACTCGCCGCGGACTCCACCGTCCACCAGCTCCTCCACGAGATCGAGGAGCGGCGGAAATGAGTACCCCTCGCTTCCATACGCTTCCCGAGGCGTTCCAGGCCACCGCGGCCCGTGCGCCGGAGTCGGTGGCGTTGCGGACGCCCGGGGACGGGCAGACCCTGACCTGGGGTGAATACGCCCGGCAGGTGCGGATGCTGGCTGCCGGACTGGCCGGGATCGGGGTGCGACGGGGAGACACCGTCGCGTTGATGATGTCCAATCGGCTCGAGTTCTATCCGCTCGAGGTCGCGGCGCAGCATCTGGGAGCGACGTCGTTCTCGGTGTACAACACGCTGCCGCCCGAGCAGTTGGCGCATGTGCTGGGCAATGCCGGTGCGCGCGTGGTGATCTGCGAGCCGCAGTACGCGGATCGCTTGCGGGCCGGCGCCGCCGGGCTCGAGCACATCGTCTGTGTGGACAAGGTGGTCGAGGGGACGTTCTCGATCGACGAGCTGATCGGCTCGGGCGCGGCGGATTTCGACTTCGAGGCGGCCTGGCGGGCCGTGCGCGCCGAGGACGTTGCGACGCTGATCTACACCTCCGGCACCACCGGCAACCCCAAGGGCGTGGAGACCACCCACGCGAACATCCTGTTCCAGGTATACGGAGTCGCCGACGTGCTCGGCATCGAATTCGGCGACACCATCACCTCTTTCATGCCCAGCGCGCATATCGCGGACCGGCTCACCGGACTGTACGTACAGGAGGTGCTGGGCACCCAGGTCACCTGTGTGCCCGATCCGAAACTGATCGCTCCCGCGCTGGCCGATCTGCATCCGACCATCTGGGGCGCGGTGCCGCGGGTATGGGAAAAGCTTAAGGCCGCAATCGAATTCAGGGTCGCGGGCGAACCCGACGAGAAGCGTCGCGCCGCGATGGAGTGGGCGTTGGCGGTCGCGCAGCGGCGCAGTGCGTTTCAGCTGGCCGGCGAGCCGGTGCCCGATGACGTCGCGGCCGAATGGGCACGCGCGGACGAGTTGGTGCTGCGCGGCTTGCGCGCTGCGCTCGGTCTGGACCGCGTGCGCTGGGCGATGTCCGGGGCAGCGCCGATCTCGCCCGGCACGCTGGGCTTCTTCGCCGGGCTCGGCATTCCGGTGACCGAGATCTGGGGCATGTCTGAGCTGTCGTGCATCTGCAGTGTCAGCCATCCGCGCGATGCCCGGCTCGGCACCGTCGGCAGGTTGCTGCCCGGGATGCAGGCGCGTCAGGCCGCCGACGGTGAATTGCAGGTGCGCGGCCCGCTGGTGATGAAGGGCTACCGCGGCTCGGAACGGCAGACCGCCGAGGCCATCGATCCCGAGGGCTGGCTGTCCACCGGCGATATCGTCCGCATCGACGCGGACGGCTACCTCACCGTCGTGGACCGCAAGAAGGAATTGATCATCAACGCGGCGGGCAAGAACATGTCCCCGGCCGTCATCGAGAACACCGTCAAGGCGGGTGTGCCCCTGATCGGCGCTATCGCCGCCATCGGCGAGGGCCGCCCGTACAACACGGCCCTGATCGCCCTGGACGCCGAGGCCGCCGAAGCCTATGCGCGCCAACATGATCTCGCCGCCGCGTCCGCCGCCGCCCTCGCCGCCGATCCGTCGATAATCGAGACGATCCGCACCGCTGTCGCCGCAGGCAACGCCCGCCTGTCCCGCGTGGAACAGATCAAACGCTTCCGCATCATGCCCGTGTTCTGGGAACCGGGCGGCGAGGAGATGACGCTCACGATGAAACTGAGGCGCCGAGTCGTCACCGAGAAATACGCCGACCGGATCGAAGCGCTCTACAGCGAGCCGCTCTCGGCGGACGTGTACGAACCCGTCGCCGCGGCGGCGGTCGCGGCGAATTGACCGGGGTCACCGAGATCGTGGGCTACACAGAGAGTTTCGCCTCGCCCGGCCCCCGCACCGGGCGCGCGATGCGGAACCCGCGCCGGGAGAGGCGAGCGTCGGCGGATCGCATCCGTCGCCGACTCGAGCAGTGCGGTCGCGCTGCGAATCCGTCCTGTGCATGTCCGAACGGCGAACCGATGGGCCGAGGCCGATGGTCGCGATCTTCGTCGGCGGGGACCTCAGTCCAGTTCCGCCGCGGCGGCGCGCAGGAGTTCCTGGGATTGACCGGGCGGGTCGGCCTGGATGCTGAGCCGGTCCATGACCTCGCGGTAGAGCTCGAGATCGTCGGGGCGGTCGAGGTAGAGGGCGCTGGCCATCTGCTCGAGGTAGACGACGTCCGGGATCTCCTGCTCGTTGAAGCGCAGGATGGTGAACGAGCCGCCGACCGCGGCGTGACCACCCGCGCGGTAGGGCAGGACCTGGATGGTGACGTTGCTGCGGTGCGACATCTGCTCCAGGTAGATCAGCTGCTCGCGCAGGACCTCGCGACCGCCGACCGGTCGGTGCAGCACCGATTCGTCCAGGACGGCCCACAGCGTCGGGCCGTTGTGCCGATCCAGGATCTGCTGACGCCGGCGCCGCAGTTCCACGCGACGATCGACCTCCCGCTCGCCGTGTGCCAGCGAGACGACCGCGCGAGCGTAGGCGTCGGTCTGCAGCAGGCCCGGGACCAGTTGTCCCTCATAGGTTCTGATCGATTTCGCATCACCCTCGAGGCCGAGATAGTTCTCGAACCAGGACGGCAGCAGGTCGCTGTAACCGTGCCACCAGCCCTGCTCGTTGGCCATCGCGACCAGCCGGAGGAAGGATTCGCGCTGGGTCGGGTCGGTGACGCCGTAGAGCGACAGCAGATCGTTGACGTCGCGGATCTTGTATCCCGTGCGGCCGAGCTCGAGTCGGCTGATCTTGGCGTGCGAACCACGGATGTGCTCACCGGCGACCTGCGGAGTGATCCCGCGTGCCTCACGTAGTTTGCGCAGCTGGCCACCGACCATGATTCGCAATGCTGTCGGGCCGCGCTGCTCCAAAGGAGTGGTGACGAGGTCGATCTGGGCCTGTTCTGCCGTCATGAGGCTTTCTCCGCTGCTCTCCGATCACTGGCACACACCGCATCGGTACATGCGCAAGTGCGTGCCGTCATCACCGCACCCGCTCATGGTAACGCCGGGACAGGCGAAAAACCGAGCGCGGCGAGGAGAATATCCGACGTTTTGCTGTGACCCTGAGTAACTGTTGCATCGAATCCCCTCGGCGTTCCCCTTGCGTCACCGACCATACCGGTCCGGGCAGGTCGTTGCCACTTCCGCCGGGTCGGGGGCGTGCCGACCCGGCGGAGGGCGGTCCGCCGCAGCGGATCTGCTGGAGTATTGCCGAATGCTCGTGCGGGCGTTGATTTTCGGCTTCTCAGCCGTGGGTGGGCGATCCGATGTCAGTGTCCGACCGTGGAATTCAGCCAATCGATGAGTGCGGACTGGTACGCGCCGGTGTTGCGCGCGAGGTTCACCGAGTGGCCGCTGCCGGGGAGTACGAAGGTCTGCAACTTGGCCGCGGGCGCGAAGTACGGAGCCTCTTCGGCTTTCAGCGTCGCGGCGGACCGGCAGACGGAATAGCCGGTGCCGCAGGACAACCGGTCCAGGCTGCCGTCGACGATGAGCACCGGGGCGTTGATCTCACTCGACATGCCGGGCAGGGTCGACATCAGCCCGTCCGGGTATTCCGAGAGCGAGAAGATCTCCTTGGTCTTCTCGTCCTGCGCCACCACCGCGGGATCGGCGTCGCGGGGATCGAAGAAGTCGTGCATGCGGGTGCCGGGGCGCGTGGTCAGGTATCCGGCGTCCAGGCCGCGTCCGGCGAAGGCCGGATCGTCCACGGCGCGGTGGTAGGTCGAGATCACGCCGAGAGTTTCCGGAATGTTCAGCGCGTGCGAATAACCAGTCAGCACAACGCCGTCCACGTCGTGATAGGAACTGGCCTCCATGACCGAGGTACCCGAGGTCAGCGAATGGCCGACGGTGACGACCTTGGCGTAGGGCGCGGCCCCGGCGAGGCCGTGTCGCAGGCCCTGGACGATGCCGTGCAATGCCTGGGCGGTGTCGTTGGCGGTGAGCGACAGCGCCGCCGGGTGAGTACTCGCGCCGTTACCGAGGCGATCGACCACCAGGGTCGCGTAACCGGCCCGGTTCATCGCCTCGCGGAAGTTGTAGGTCTGTGGCTGGTAGGCGAAATCCCAGTAGGTTCCGTTGTAATTGGAGCCCGACATCAGCACCATGACGGTGTCGGCGGGTTTGCCGGCGGGTGTGCAGAGAGTCGCGGCCAGGCGTCCCTTCGCCACCGGGACCGGAAAGGACCGGCAGGCTCCGGAATCGGCGTCGGCGTGCGCCGAAACCGCTGTGACGCAGGACAAGAGGATTGCAGCGAATAAGGCAAGTGTCCGCACCGAGGCTCGCACGCGACGCGCTCCCTGTCATGAAATACGAGGAGCTCCCGAGGGTGCCCTCGTGAATTGATCGATTCGAATGGATTAGTCAGCGAGGCTATAGCGCCGCGCAACGACATGCAAGAAATCCGGAGAATTCCCGGCAATCGTATCGGCCGGAATGGAAAAAGCCTGCCGGGCAGTATGTTTCGATTCGCTGCGAGTGCCGAATCCGGTCGTGCGGGTCGGGTAACCGCGCATCGTGGCTGGACAGACGACCGAACGGGCGAATCGGACGCGATTGCCGTTAGGATGCGGACATGGCCGACAGAGCCGTGCACCTGGTTGGTAGCTTCCCGGCCGAGAGCACCGAAGAAGCGATGCGGGCGATGCTGGACGGCGCCGGTGGACGCCTGCGCACGCTGCCGACCGGCGAGGTCCGGCGGCACGAGTTCTACATCCTGCCGATCATCGAGGACCTGGTGAATCAGGGCGTGCTCGAGGCCAAGCGGCCGGTGCTGCCCGGTGCCGGTCACCGCACCGTGCACCGGCTCACGCGTGACGGCGAGCCGGTCGGCGGCACAATGGATCTGGGATATCTGCGGGAGACGCAGGAGGCGCTGCCGATCTTCGGTGCGTTGGTGCCGGCGAGCGAGCGTGCCCGTCCGGTGCTGCAGATCGGCATGCCGACCGATTTCACCCTGGGTTTCATCGCCATGGGGCTGTCCGGGGCGCGGTCGCACCGCCGGATCTTCACCGAGGCCGACGAGCAGACCCGAACGTTGCACATGATCGAGCGGGCGCTGGGCCGTGCGGTCGACGCGGTTGCCAGTCCCTGTGGCCTGGGCCGCGATTCCCGCGAACTGGCCGAGGCGCATATGGCGCGCGCCCGCGTCCTGGCCGCGGCGGAGTGATCCGATCGAAGCTCAGCCGTTACCGGTCGGCCCCTCGGGCTTGCGCCCGACGCCGGCCAGAATGACCAGCCGGGTGGGCGGCAGGTTGTCCGCCAGCCACTTCTGTACGGTCACGACTCCCGGATCGAGGATGTCGAAGCCGTCGAGCAGCTTCTCCACCTCGGACTTCGGCCGGAAAACGAATTGCGCTGTGCTGCCCTTGGTATCGCTCGCGGTCTGGTCGACGAATTCGTCGACGGTCTCGGGTGATCCGTGCGTGAAGGCCACATAACTGCCCGGCGCCATCACATCGCAGAATCGTGCCATGATGTCGGCCGGGCGTTCGTGATCCATGATGAAGTGCAGGACCCCGACGACCAGCAGCGCGACCGGCTGACCGAAATCGATGCCTGCCTCGGCGCGCAGGCGCGCGATGAGATCCTCGGGCTCGCGGAAATCCGCCAGCATCGGCGTCACGCCCGGCTGGCTCGCCGTGATGGCATTGGCGTGCACGTGCACGACCGGGTCGTAGTCGACCGAGGTCACGCGCACCTCGGGATCGACCTCGACGACCGTTTCGTACACACTCGGTGAGGTCGGGATGCCCGCACCGATATCGATGAACTGCCGCACCCCCGCCTCGGCGGCCAACCGCGCCGCGCCGGTGAGGAATTTGCGACTGAACCAGGCCAGTGTCCGATTTTCCGGAGCGACCTCCAGCATCCGCTTGGCAACCTCGCGGTCGGCGGCGTAATTGTCCTTGCCCCCGAGCAGATAGTCGTACACGCGGGCGGCATTGGGTTTCGTCGGGTCGATACCCTCGGGTGCTGGCCTGTCGCCTGACACCACACCTCCTGACATCGTGATCAGAAAACAATTCGCCGCCGGCGGTGTCCGCCCGTAGGTCTGTTCGCGCCGTGGTGTGCTCCGGCCCCGGCCGGAAAATGCACGAAACCGGCCGAATTCCAGCAGAACCCAAGAATTGGACGGTGTCAAGCAGGTCAGGGGAACCCGTACCACTCCCAGAGGTAATCGTCCGGCCGGCCGGTCAGCAGGTCGGGGTATGTGCCGCGAGGTGCCTGGCGAGTGCCGGGCAGGTTCGGTGCACCGCCCCCGATCGCGATGGCGGCGACCTCGCTCCCGAGCTCGCGCAGGAGTTTCTCCTCCGCGCGAATCACGGACAGCAGATCGGCGAGGCGCTGCGTATTCGGCATTCGGGAGCCCGGGGTGGGTGCGGCGTGCTGCATGTGGCAGGTGACTCCTGGCTGGGGAGATGCGCTGGGTGCGCATGAGGCGCGGAGCACGCTCGCGTCAACACCGGCGATGAGCATGCCGGTAGGTATGGTGACACATTCTTGCGAAGTTCGCGAAAAATGTACCAGTGCAAGAACATTCGAAAACGCATCTGCACAAACATCGGATGCCGGAATGTTGCTGCCAGTTGGAAGAACCGGTGGCGGGCGGTTAAACCCAGAGTTCCTCGTGCGGCAGATCGGCCAGGCCGGTGCGCAGATTGTCGTCGATGGACACGTCGACGCCGTGTCGGCTCAGCTCGGCGGCCACTCGGTGGGCCACCGATCTCTCGGCACGGTAGTCCAGCACGGCTCCCCCGAGTGGGAATCGCAACTGCAGATGAACCTTTTTCGCCATATCGCCGGTACCGCTGAATCCCTTGGGGCGCAACCTGACAGGTACTTACTGAAGATCCACAGTGTAACAGCGGATGCAAGTGCATATGCAAGACCTCTCGCGGGGAAATCGGGCGAATGCGGCCCGGGTCACGCCGGCTCAGCGGCCGAATCGCAAAGTGACCACGGCGGATTCGGGCACGGCGCGGCAGGTCAGCACCGCGCCGTCGGCCAGTTCGGCCGGAGTGAGCGCTGACATCGGGTCCTGGTCCATGTGTACCTTGCCGGAACGCACTGTGGCGATACAGGTTCCGCACGATCCGCCGAGGCAGGAATACGGCAGATCCTCGCGGTGCGTGAGAGCCGCGTCGAGGATGCGGCCGCCCCGCGGCATGGTGAATACCAGGTCCTCGCCGTGTCCGGTGAGGGTGATCGTGCACGGCTGCCGATCCGGTTGCGGGACGGCGGGTTCGGGCTCGCGGGAGGCGAAACGTTCGGTATGGATCCGGGATCGGGCGACGCCGTCGTCCAGGAGTGCGTCGCGGGCGGCCGTGATCAGGGAGTCCGGTCCGCACAGGTACCAGTGGTCGGCGTCCGAACCGGTCAGTTCGCGAAAATCCATGCGGCCGCGGCGGTAATCGAGGCCGGGGGCGGTCGGCGGGAGCGCTGTGTCGTGTTGCCGGGACAGGTGGTGGACGATGCGCAGCCGGCCGGGAAACCGGGCGGTCAGTGTGGTGAGGAGATCGCCGAGCATCAGCGTCGTGTCGTCGCGCCCGGCGTGGTGCAGAGTGAAGCGACTGCGCGGCTCGTGCGCGAGCACCGCCGCGGCGATCGCGGCGATCGGCGTGATCCCGCTGCCCGCCGCGACGGCGGCATGGTGGCCGGAATCGGTGTGCGCGATGAACTCACCCGACGGTTCGCCGACGTGCAGAACCGCTCCCGCACCGAGTCGTTCGAGCGCGTACTCGGAGAAGAGGCCGCCGCTCTGTCTTTTCACCGCGATGCGCAACCGGCCCGCATCGGGTGCGTCGCACAGCGAGTAGCTGCGCCGGATCGGACGGCCGTGCGCGGTGCCCCGGATCGCGACGTGTTGTCCTGCGGTATAGCGGAATCGGTCGGCGAGCCGATCGGGAACCTCGAATTCGATCAGCACGCTGTCGGCGGTATCGCGTTCGACCGCGCGAACCGTGAGCGGATGGAAGCCCTGTGCCGGAGTCCGCGGATTCGGGTCGAATCCGTTGTCCCGCAACGGTGGTGCGGATTTCGTGGCCGCACGCAGCAGATTCGCGCCGACCACCGCCCCGTTCGCGGCGATCCGGGTCAGCAGGGCCGGACGGGCGATGGCCAGCGGGCTGTCGAGCAGTCCGGCGATGCGTGAGATCTGCTGTCCCACAGCGGGGTCCCGCGCGCCGATGGCCATCGCCGTGCGCGTGGCCGGACCCAGCAGCCGCATCGTGGCCGCGGCGTCGACGTGCGGCATCGCGAGGTCGAACAGCCGGGTGATGAGCCACGGATCGTCGATGACGCGGGCCGCGGCGCGGAAGAACCTGCGCGCGAGCCGGTCATCGCCGGCGGCGAGCACCTTGCGCAGTTCCATCGCCTGTAATGCCGAGACCGACATGCCCTGTCCGAACGCCGGGCTGAAGCTGCACACCGCGTCGCCGAGGACGAGCAGGCCGTCCGGGAAGCGCGACAGGCGCTCGTAGCGGCGGCGTTGATTGGCCGGGTAGCGGTAGGTGCTGATGTCGGTCAGCGATTCGGCCGACAGCAGTGCCTCGGCGACGTCCGGCGGTGCGACCGAGGTGGCGAATCGCCAGAACCCGTCCGGGTCGGTCGGTGGATGGTCGGCGCCGTAGCCGATCAGGGTCAGGATGTGCTTGCCCTCCTCGACCGCGAACAGGGCCAGGCCGCGTGCGGGATCCTGGTGCGCGACCACGATCTCCTTGTCGCCGCCGAGGTTCGCGGCCGCGTCGTCCGGCAGCCGGATGTAGCGGCTTGCGTACATCATGTCGATGCGCACGCCCTCCCCGGCGGGGCGCGGGTAGCCGAGCGCGTCGAGCCAGTCGAGGATCGGGCCGTGCCGGCCCAGGCAACTCACCACCAGATCCGCGAAGATCTCCTGCGGTCGGTCGGCGTGCTCCGGCTGGGCCACGACTCCGGTGACCCGGGTTCGCGCGGGATCGGTCAGCAGCTTCAGCACCGTGCAGCGGTCCCGGATCTCGACATTGGGCAGGGCCCGGACCCGTTGCCGCACATGCCATTCCAGAAACGGACGGCTGGCCTGTAGCAACGAATAGCCGGCGTCGGATCGCGACAGTGTGTATCCGGCGATGCTCATCCGCATCTCGGTCAGCGAGCGGCAGCGCACCGCGCCGTCCGCGAGCAGTTCTGCGGTGATACCCGGAAACAGTTCGGCCAGAACGCGTTCGCCGCGCGCGAGCAGGGCGTGCACATGTCTGCCCTGGGGCACTCCGCGGCGGTCTCCGGGTGCGGCCAGATCGTCGCGTTCCAGGACGGTCACCGAGGCGAAACTCTCGCTCAGCACTCTCGCGGTGAGCAATCCGGCCATGCTCGCGCCCAGGACCACAGCATGTCCGCGCCGGGTGTTCTTGGCATCGTCCGGCCCGCGTGCGGTCATCGTGTCCTCCGGCGTTGTCGCGGCGCATCCGGTGGTGTGAAACCGCGGATTACTGATACGGAATCGGAGAATAGTCTCAATAAGTTGGTTGTCGCAACCATTGTCATCCGGTTCGCACGCGGCCGGGCTCGGCGTGCAGGTAGAAAAATAGGCATGACCTCACCGACCCGATCCTCGGAGGCGCTGCACGAGGCCGCGCTCGAGCTGATCGCCGAAAGCGGTCTGGGCGCTCTGACCATCGGCGGCGTGGCGGAACGCGCGGGAGTTTCCCGGGCGACGGCCTACCGCGAATTCGGCGACAAGGACGGACTGGTCGCCGCGGTCGGCCGCGGCGAGGTGGTCAAGATGATCACCGCCGCGTACACCGAACTCGACCTGTTCGCCCCGCCCGCGCGAATCGTCCACGCCGTCACGCTTTTCGCGCTGGGCTATCTACGCAAGCACGCGGCGTTCGGCTATATCCGCAATCACGAACCGGCCTGGCTGATCAACGTCGCGATCGCCCATGGCAGATCGGAACTCAATCTGGTCGAGACCGTGGCCGCGCTCGCAGCCCCCCTCATCGCCGCGCGCGCGGACGCCGTGCTGGCCCTGACTCCCGTCCAGGCCGCCGAGGTGGTGGTCCGCATCGTGCTGTCCCATGTGCTGTTGGCGCACAGCAACCTGAACGACGAAGAGGTCGCCGCCACCGCGACCCGGGCGGTGGTTCTCGACGCCGATGCGTGACCGCCGCTGCTGATACGGATGAGCCAATTCGTCTCACCAAGGCCTCGGATCGCGCGGGGCGCGGTCCGAGGCGGCTCGGATTTCGAGTGGATGGTCGGCAGCGAACCCGTGGTGCGGCAGCGCGATCGCGCGCAGCCGAAAGCGGCTTCGTACACCCGGCATTGCCGGTGGGCAGGCCGTGGAACCGCGACGGGCAATGCCCAGGGGGTGCACCGCTGGGAATCGCGGTTGCCGCAGCGGGAGTGGGTGAGCATACTGCCCTCTTGACGTGGCGGTACGGAGGATGCGGTCGCGTTGTCGAGGTCCGGGAGGTCGGCGGGGTGCTGCGCAGCGGCGAGGTGTTCGCGGGATATCGCGTCGTCCGGGAACTGGGGTCGGGCGGTATGGGCGCGGTATATCTGGTGCAGCATCCTCGATTGCAGCGGCTGGTGGCGTTGAAGGTGCTGGCCGAAGGGCCGAGCGCCGACCCGGAATTCCGGGCCAGATTCCTGCGCGAGGCGGAATTGGCCTCGCGGGTATCGCATCCCAATATCGTCGAGGTCTACGACCGGGGCGTCGAGGACGGCGTGCTGTGGATAACCATGCAGTACGTCGAGGGCAGCGATGCGTCCCAACTGTTGCGGGCGGGACCGAGCGGGCTGCCGCCGGATCGCGCGGTGGGGATCGTCGGCGAGGCGGCGCGCGGACTGGATGCCGCCCATGCCGCCGGGCTGCTACACCGTGACGTCAAACCCGCCAACATCCTGGTCTCCGCCGCACCGGGGCGAATGGATCGGGTGTTGGTCACCGATTTCGGAATCGCCAGGGCCGCAGAGGAATCCACTGTTCTGACCGGCGCCGGTGAGGTACTGGCGACGCTCTCCTACGCCGCGCCGGAACAGATCGAGGCGGGACGGATCGATCACCGGGCCGACGTCTACGCGTTGGGCTGCACGCTGTTTCACCTGCTCACGGGAAGTACGCCGTTTCCGCGGCCGACGGCGGCAGCGGTTATGGCGGCGCATCTGGTCGACCCGCCGCCACGGCCCAGCGCGGTGAATCCGGCGTTGCCGCCGCAGCTCGACGCGGTGCTCGCGCGAGCGATGGCGAAGAGTCCCGAGGACCGGTATCGCAGCTGCGGTGAGTTCGCGGCGGCGGCGTGGGCGGCGTTGCACGGAATTCCGGAGGCCCGACCACCGCGTCGACGTCGGCGACCCACGGTGATCGCGGTGATCGCGGTGGTGCTCGCGTTGGCCGCCGTCGCCGCGACAGTGTGGGCGCTCGCGCCCAATCGTGCCGCGCCGCGGACCGCGCCGGCGCCCGCACCGGCCCTCGACTATTCCGAAGGATGGGGGACGTACGGATATATCGTGAACGCGTTCCCGAAACTGTTGCCGCACTTGCCGATCAGCGCTGGGTATCAGGGCATCTGGTGCCGGGCGAGCGCCGGGGACGATTCGAAGGTTTCGTTCGATGTGACGCCGGCCGATGGCGCGCTGGACTGCTACGGTCAGGACGATCCGGTGTTCGAGGTACTCGTGCAGTGCGTTGCCGCGCGAATGCCCATCGGCGCCACGAGACCGACCGGAAATGTGATCATCCGCGGTGATGAGCGTTGGCAGCGGCCGTCCGGAAGCGGCCGGATCCTGTGGAGCGATTGGAGCGATGCGACCGGTAAGTCCTACGGCCGTTTGGATATCGGATTCGAGGATCCGAAACGATCCTTCTGCGGGGTGCGAGTGACCAGCGGCACCGAGACCGGCCAGGCACTGCACGACAGGTGGTGGCCGAGTGCGCCGCTGTGATCGCCGAACGCCGCGGGCCACGGCTCTGATCGCGGGTGTGGTGCTGCTGATCGCGGTGCTGTGCGGGTGCACGGTGCCCGGCCGGCCCGGACCCCAGGCCCTCGATCCGGGCGCCCTGAACGTCGGGGTGTTCGGTACCGAATCGGTACCGCAGCCGCCGGATACCGATGAGCGCTACGGTCGGGTACTGGAGGCAGTGCGGCTGGCCGAAGCCGTCACGGTGCCCGGTGACATCAATGCCGCGCTGCGCTACGGCGATGCCGCGCCGCTGCCCACCGCCCGGGATCTGGTCGGAATTCTCGCCAAAGCGGTTGCGCCCACGTTGCAGGCGCACCGTATGGTGACCGCGTTCACCACCGGAGGCATGGACGATGCTGTGCACAACAGGCCGATCCTCGGGCAGACCCGGGCGCTGCGCTTGTCGGTGCTGGAGTTTCCCGACGACGACAGCGCGCGTGCCGCCGCACAGGACATCGATTCGGTCGATTTCGCGGTCAGCGCCGACAACGTCTCGGTCCCGCTGGCGGAATACGCCGACGCACACGCGCATTGGCGGCCATCGGTACCCACTCTGGCCGCCACGCTCGCGCACGGTCCCTTCGTGGTGACCATGTACATCATGAATCCGGCGACCGACATCAACGCGATGACCGCGCTGGCCACCACCGCCTTCGGCGTCGAATTGCCGATGCTGGACCGGTACACGCCCACGCCGCCGGACCGGCTCACCACTCTGCCGCTGGATCGCGACGCGATGCTGCGGCGCATGCTGCCCGCGGACCCCGGTGCGTGGCCGTACCCGTCATCGGTACTGATCGACAACAATCAGGTCGCGGGTTGGGGCGGCTTCCGGCACACCAGCGGAATCATCTACGGCCCCAACGGTGTCGACCAGATCGTGCGAGAGGACGACCGGCAGCCGGGCAAGCATTCCCCGACGCGCCCCGACGCGATGGCGGGTATCGATACACGGTTTCTGGTCAGATATCCGAATGCCGTGGAGGCGCGGAAGTTCCTGGAGAGACGGCGCAAGGCCGCGGCGAGTACCGAGGACCCCATCCCGGGGCCGGAACACGTGCCCGACGTGGTGTGCGGCCGGATACGCGAGTTCGGTGATCCGGACTACGACCGTGCGCTGAAGTTCGATTGCTTCGTATTGGACGGCCGGTACGTGGCGAATGTGTACGGCGGCACCGAGCAGCTGGTATTGCAGCGCGCCGCGGCGCAATACGCCCTGCTGGTACGGAATCGGTAGCGTGATGCCGGAAATGCGGTCGGGCGCAACTGTTTCGGGGTACCGGATCGAGCGGAAGCTGGGCTCCGGGGCGATGGGCACGGTGTACCTGGCCGAGCATCCGCGACTGCCGCGCAGGGACGCGTTGAAGGTGCTGGCCGCCGAGCGCGGTGGCAATCCCGAATTCCGGGCCCGGTTCATCCGGGAAGCCGAACTCGCCGGCCGACTCGATCATCCCAATATCGTTCCGATCTACGACTACGGCGCCGATGGCGAAACTCTGTGGATCGCCATGCGATTCGTCGGCGGCTACGATGCGGCGGCGTTGTCTCGGCAGTGGCCGCAGGGCCTGCCGCCGGAGCGGGCAGTGGGAATCGTCGCCGCAGCGGCAGCGGGTCTGGACGAGGCGCATCGCGCCGGATTGCTGCATCGTGATGTGAAGCCGGCGAACATCATGATCGAACCCGGCGACGGCGGCCGGGATCGAGCGATGATCACCGATTTCGGCATCGCCCGCACCACGGGTGATCTGGACCCCGCCGCCACCACGGGAGGTCCGGTCGTCGCGACACTGGCCTATGCCGCGCCCGAGCAGATTCGCGGGGAGCGCATCGATCAGCGCGCCGATGTCTACGGGCTGGGTTGCACGCTGTACCAATTGCTCACCGGCACAGTGCCTTTCCCCCGTGACTCGGCCGGTGCGATGATGCGTGCACAGCTCACCGCACCGCCGCCGCGCCCGTCCCGGAGCGGTCACGGTGTGCCCGGGGCGATGGACGAGGTCATCGCTCGCGCACTGGCGAAGAATCCCGGCGAACGATACGGCAGTTGCGGTGAATTGGCGGCGGCGTCGATCGCGGCGTTGCAGAGCAGGCCGGGGCCGGTTCGTCGGCACGCCGGCCGTGTTGCGCTCGGCATCGGGGCGGTCGTGGTTCTGGCGGCGGCCGCGGTCGTCGGCGTGGTTGCGACCCGGCACGACGACCGGACGGGCCCGACCGCAACGCATGCGGCCAACTCTCCGGCGGCCGTGGACAATTCGAAATGGGAGGCGTACCAGTTCATTGTCGATGCCTTCCCCGGGCTGCTGCCTCGGACACCGAACTCGGCCGGTTATCAGGGCATCAAATGTCATTCATCGGATGAGCACGCACATGCCGTGCCGGTCACGAAGGCGCTGACTCCGGTGTCGTATATCGGTTGTAGTGGTGACCAGAATCCGGTCGTGGTGGTGTCGTTGCGATGCAACACGGATCGGTCGGAGATTTCGGAGTCCGACCGCGCGGAACTTGCCGGCGCCCCCGACAGCCAATCCTGGTCGCGCCCGTCCGGCACGGGTTTCATCGCGTGGCGCGACGAGAAGCAATCGGATCGAACTCAGGTCGGTCGCCTGGAGATCCGATTCGACGGTGCGGCAAGAGGTTTCTGCAAGATGGGTATCTGGGGTGGCGCCTCGGGCAAGGAACTGCTCGACACGTGGTGGCCGAACGCGCCACTGTGAGGAACGCTCGACTGGGCGAGTGCGCGACCGCGGCGGCAGCGGGTGCGGGCGGCGCCGACGCCCGCGGCGAACGTAAGAGTTCGGTCATGATTTGCGGGCTCCGGAAAGCCGCTGGGCGGCATAGCGTCGAACCCGTGATCGCGAATTCGACGGACAGCTCGGCAGTGCTGGGTATCGACCACGGCGGTATCGGACTTTCGACCCTTTCGGATATGTCGGTGGCCTATCTGAGTGGGCTGGCCGGTGAGCCGGTGTGGATTCGCACGTCCGCGGGGGCGCGCATGCGCCTGCCGATGCGGCGTTGGCTGGGATTCGCCGACGCCGCACACCGCGCCGACGCAGCGCTCATCCGCCGCTGTGCGGGCCCGACCCTCGACATCGGCTGTGGCCCAGGCAGATTGGTGGCCGAATTGCTGGTCCGTGGCGTACCCGCACTGGGCATCGATACCGATGCCATGGCGGTGGCGGTGAGCCGCCGTCGCGGTGCGCCCACGCTGTGCCGCGATGTGTTCGGTGCGGTGCCCGGGCGCGGGAGGTGGCGATGCGCCCTGCTCGCAGACGGGAATATCGGCATCGGCGGGGATCCGGTGCGGCTGCTCCGCAGGGTTCGCGAGCTACTTGCGCCGGGCGGTACCGCGGTCGTCGAATTCGACTCCCCGGGTGTGGGATTGCGTGATCGCCGGGTCAGGCTGGAGACCGGTGGGTGGTCCGGGAGCTGGTTCGGTTGGGCGCAGGTGGGCGTGGATGTCGCTGCCCTGGTGGCCGAATCCGCCGGGCTCCGGATGCTGGATGTGGACGCGGTGGACGGGCGGTACATCGGAGTGTTGAAAGCTGCGCGCATCGCGACGCGGGCGTAGCGGATCCGTGCCGGGCAGGCGCTACCGGGCTGGCTCCTGGAAACCGCCGATCTCCCGTTCGAGGAGTTCGGCCAGGCGCAGCGGTGTGCGGTCCTCGAACATCGGCCCGATGAGCTGGACGCCGACGGGCAGGCCCTCGGGGGAGCGGCCCGCGGGGATGGCGGTGGCCGGCAGGCCGGGCATGGTGGCCAGGCCCGGCCAGACGAGCTGATCGGCGAACGGGTACGCGACACCGTCGATGTCGATCTGCCGGGTGGCCAAATTCGTTCCGCTCTCGTGCGGGAACGCGGGCGTCGGGGTGATCGGACAGACCACGGCGTCGAATTCGCGGAACAGTTCGCGCCAGCCCTGCCGGTGCAGTTCGCGGCGGTTGCTCGCGGCGATCCAGTCGCGATGGCTGAATACCGCGCCGCGCAGGCGCTCCGCGTCCATACTCCGATCGGCCGGATCCAGCTTCGCGGCGTGCTCGCGCATCATCTCGTACGCTTGCTCGGGATAGCCGGAAGCCAGGTTCGCCAGCAGCAGCTGGGTATAGAGCGTGCCGGCCTCGACCAGGTCGGGCAGCAGTGGGCTGTGCCGCTCCACCCGGGCTCCGGCGGCGACGAGCGTATCCGCGACGCGATTCACCGCGGCCAGCACCGCCGATCCGGTCGCGATGCTCGGATGCTCCTGCAGAATCAGCACGCGGAAGTCGCCGAGACGTTCGTGCCGCGCGGGCGGCAGCGCGAGCCGGTATGCGACGCCCAGCGTCAGCGGGTCCGGTTCGGCCATCACATCCAGCAGCAGCGATAGATCGCGGGCGGTGCGTGCCATCGGTCCGACCACGGCGAGATCGCGATCCGACGGCAGGGCAGGTGCGGGCGGCGGTACGTGCCCGCGATTGACGGCCAGGCCGAAAGTTGGTTTGTGCGAGTAGATTCCGCAGAAATGAGCGGGCACGCGCAATGATCCGGCGATATCCGAGCCGAGCGACAGCGCGCCGAATCCGGCGGCCAGCGCCGCGGCCGATCCGCCGGAGGATCCGCCCGGCGTGCGCCCGAGGTCCCACGGATTGTTCGTGGTGCCGTAGATCTCGTTGAAGCTCTGCAGATCCGCCAGCATGAGCGGCACATTGGTCTTGCCGAGTATCACCGCGCCCGCGGCCTTTACCCGCGCGACCTGTACCGCGTCCTCGGCAGGCCGGAAATCCGCGAACTGCGGCATACCCCAGGTCGTCGGCAGTCCGGCGATGTTGTAGGACTCCTTGACCATCAGCGGAATACCCAGCAGCGGCCGGTCCTCACCCCGGGCGCGCGCCCGATCGGCTTCGCGGGCCGCATCCCGCGCCCGGTCGAAATCGGGTACACAGATCGCGTTGATCTCCTTGTCGTGCCGCTCGATACGAGCGATCGCCTCGTCGGTCAATTCCACCGAGGTCACCTCACCGGCGCGCAGTGCGGCAGTGAGTTCTTCAGCCGTCCGGAAGCTCCATTCCACCGGACCGAGCGTACCCGTCCGCGATGACCGCACAACCGAATAACGCGATGTTGGAGCGCTTGTGAGCCGGGTTCGGAGTGCCTTCGGAGATACCGAATCCGGGGCAGTGGCAAGGGATCCCGGTGCGCGAGGTCCGGGCCCGGTCCTGGCGGCCGTCGGGTCAGCGGTCGAACGGCAGGAGTTCCGGGCGTTTGGCTGTGCGGCCGTTACCGGTGGATATGCCGCGCAGTCGCCGCCACAGCCAGGGGCGGAGGGTGGCCGCCACCCAGGCGAGTTCGCCGGAAACGCTCCCGGCGCGGTGGTTTTCGGTATTCGCCGGTGGCACGGTCCAGCTGTGGTCCGCGCCGTACAGGCCGAGCGCCTCGGCGGCGGCCAGGGCGAATCGGTTGTGGCCCTCGGACGAGCCGTGTAATCGGTCCGCGCTCCACATGCGTAGGTCGGCCATCGAGGGAGCGGCGAACAGGTCGACCAGACGCAGGTCATACCTATTGGCGCACAAGCGGATTCGTTCGTTGATCAAATCGATGCGGGGGCCGATGAGGCGAGCGGCGAGCGGGACGATGCGGCGGGCGTCGGGAAATGTGGTGGTGACGACCGTCGCACCGCCGGCGCGCAGCTTCGCGTACAGCTCCTCCATGACATCCAGTGCCGCGCCGAAGTCGTTGCCGGGCGCGGTCACATCGTTCATGCCCGCGCAGATGCCGACCAGATCGGGTCGCATGGCCAGGGCCGCGTCGAGCTGTTCGTCGCGGACCTCGGCGACGCGGCGGCCGCGCACCGCGAGGTTGGCGTACCGGATGTCCGGATTGTCCCGCGCCAGCCGTTCGGCGAACCGGTCGGCCCAGCCGCGCACACCCGTTTCGTCGTCGCCGTCCCACAGACCTTCGGTTTGACTGTCTCCCATCGCGACGAACCGTTCGAAACGTGGTGCAGATGACGTCGGCAAGGCAGACCTCCGGAAGTGAAGAGGACGGTGTGGCAACGATCGGCTGCCGGATCAACACGCTACAGCGGGCCGCTGCGGACCTCGCGGGGCCCGACCGCCCACGTCACCGCGCTGCCCGATCCCGCTGGGTCGGGCTCAACGCGTCGGGCGCGTAGAAACGGCCGTAGAAATCCTGGTCGAGATCGGCGGCTTGATAGGCCAGTACGGTCCGGAACGGTCCATTGTTGGCGGGCACGCGGCCGTATCGCGTGTGGAGGTAGTCGAGGTAGGCGATCCTCGCGGCGATGGCGCGGTCGGAAGCCAGGTGTCGAGGAATCCGGCGGTGACCCCTTCATCGAGTCAGAACGAGCCGCCCGCGCAGGCCGCCCGCCTCCAGCCGGGCGTGGGCTTCGGCGGCATCGTGCAGTGGGAGGGTGCCGGCGACGCGGGCGGTGAGGCCGGGCTCGGCGATCCGGGCCAGGGCCGCGCCGTCGGCGTGAATCCATTCGTGGTGAACGGTGATGCCGCGCAAGGGAATCGGATGCACCCCGCCGACGACGGTGACATAGGAACCGCGATTGCGGACGGCCGCGAGCGCACGCATACCCAGCCCCGCGGCATCGAGCGCGGCATGCGCGCCGCCGGGAACGAGGCGGCGGACCTCGACGGCCGGATCGGCGTCCCGGGGAAGCGTCCAGCGCGCGCCGACGGCGTGCAGGAAGTCCGGATCGGACCCCTGCGCGATCACCTGAATCCCCTGCCGCGCCGCGAGTTCCACGGCGAAGCCGCCGACGGCACCGGTCGCGCCGACCACCAAGAGCGTCTCGCCTTCGCGCAGCCCGAGCAGGTCGAGCGATTGGGCGGCGGTGAGGCCGTTGAGCGGCAGGGTGGCCGCCTCGACGCCGGACAGCCCGACCGGCGCCGGCGCCGTCGCGGTGGCGTCGAGCACCACGTGGTCGGCGTATGCGCCGAGCGAGACGTCGAGCAGGTCGCGCAGGCCGATCACCCTCTGGCCCAGTGAGATCCGGTCCACGCCGGGCCCGAGCCGATCGATGGTGCCGACCACGTCCCAGCCGATGCCGGTGATCTCCCGCCGGGCCATCAGGCCCGCCTCGACCAGCGCGCCCGAGCGGGTGGCCAGGTCCACGGGGTTGACGGTCGCCGCCTCCATCGCGATGCGGACCTGACCGGGGCCGGGTTCGGGAATCTCGACATCGATCATCCGCAGCACCTCGGGCCCGCCGTATCCACAGGCCACCACCGCGCGCATCGTTTCTCTCGTGCTCATGCACACAACTATTGGAGAGTTACTCTTCAGAGGGAAGTACGCACCACGAAGTGCCCATCGCACCGGGAGGTAACCGATGCCCACCCGTACCGCCGCGCAGCTGCGCGCCGAACGCCGGTCTGATTACGACGCCTACCTGGCCGAATGCCCTGCCCGCAAACTCCTGGAGCGGATCTCCGACAAGTGGGTGAGCCTGGCGATCAACGCGCTGGCGGACGGCCCGCAGCGCTACAGCGAGTTGCAGCGACGGCTGGCCAGTGTGAGTCAGAAGATGCTCACACAGACGCTGCGCAACCTGGAACGCGACGGCCTGATCACCCGCACTGTGCAGCCGACGGTGCCGGTGCGCGTCGATTACGAACTCACCCCGCTCGGGAAGTCGTTGCTGCCGGTCATGCGGGCCGTCAAGACCTGGGCCGAAGAGCATATGGCAGAAGTCGAGGCCGCCCGCGCCGGGTCTTTGACATCCACGACTACAACGGACAACTCGCCGTGCGCGCGGCC
This sequence comes from Nocardia sp. PLKS1-43, assembly GCF_059510335.1. Lineage (NCBI taxonomy): Bacteria > Bacillati > Actinomycetota > Actinomycetes > Mycobacteriales > Nocardiaceae > Nocardia > Nocardia sp. PLKS1-43. The sequence goes on from NZ_JCAJZQ010000011.1 coordinate 249,006, forward strand.
GGTCTGATGGACGAGTTCGAGGGGCTGATCCTCGAGGGGCGGCAGGCGATGCGGTTCGTCGACCGGCACGGGAACGTGCTGTTCGAGAAGGCCGACGACGGCTCGGGCGGGCGGCCCGAGGTGCAGCGTGAGGAGTTGCGGCAGATGCTGCTGGATTCGCTGCCCGAGGGCACCGTGCGATGGGGGTGCAAGGTCGAGGGCGTCCGGGCGCTCGGCGGCGGCCGCCACGAGGTGAGTTTCGCCGATGGCGGCACCGTCGTCACGAGCCTGCTGGTCGGTGCGGACGGCGCCTGGTCGAAGGTGCGGCCGCTGCTGTCGGATGCCACTCCCGAGTACAGCGGCGAATCGTGCGTCGAGACGTATCTGTTCGATGCCGACAGCCGGCATCCGGCCGTCGCGAAAGCCGTTGGCGGCGGGACGATGAGCGCGCACGATGTTTTCGCCCGATCCGAGCGAACCCGCTGAGGGCGTTGCGACGGGAGGTGAGTCCATTTCAGCGGTGCGAGTCCCGACGTTCTCACCTGCGCCGGTCCCGGCCAGATACTCCGCTGGCCGCCGCCGACGGTACGCCCGCCCGCCACGGACCCGATCTGCCCGGACTGGAGGATCGTCTGCTCGAGGTGGCGCGCGGTCACGGTATCTGGATGGCCCACCGCTGAGCCGGGTCGCGGTCGCGGCCGATCTGCGCTGGATTCCGGTGTCCGACGCGGGGGCTTCCGATCTGGCCGTGGTGTGGACCGACCGCGCGCCGCAGTCGTTGATTGCCCGGATGATCGCGGAAGTTCGCCGCAAACCGAGGCGATATTTGTGGCCCGCCGATCGGCGTGGGGCCGAATCCGCCTGCGCGACCGCGCCTCCGGTCGCCGCGGCCCCGATACGCTGAGCCCGTGGCGAGCGATCAGGACGGAATCCGGCGATGAATTTGTCGCACAGCACAACCGAATACGGGTCGGTCCTGCTCGGTTCGCGCCTAGACTCCCCGGAACGGCGCCGGGGCCGAGTGCAGCTTTTGCTCACGCTGTGGGTGCTCGCGGCCAATGCGGTCGGGGTGGCCGTGGTGATTCTGCTGGCCACCGTCGGGATCCCAAATCCGGACGTGCTCGCGCCCGAGGTCCGCGACATCGTCTTCGTCTACCTGCCGATCTACGTGGTGGTCGCCTTCGTCGTGGGTGCGGCGCTGGGCACCGCGGTGGTGGTGCGGATGCTGCGCTGGGCCTCGGACGACGAACCGGCTCCGAGCCGGCAGCAAGCGCGTTCGGTATTTCGGGCGCCGTGGGTACTTGCGGCGATGCAGGCGACGCTGTGGATCATCGGCACGGCGTTGGTGGCCACCTTGTACGGCGTCCGCGATCCGGAGCTGATCCCCAAGGCGCTGCTGGTATCGCTGTTCAGCGCGGCGGTCGTGTGCGCGGCCTCCTACCTCTTCACCGAATTCGCGATGCGCCCGTACGCGGCGTTGGCCCTGGCCGCGCACCCGGATATGCGCCGCCGGGACCTGACCGTGCGCGCCCTGGTGACCTGGCTGCTCGGGTCCGGGGTGCCCGTGGCGGGCGTCGTGCTGGTGGTCGCGTTCGGCACCGCCGACGAGCGGACGACCAAGGGGGATCTGCTGCTGTCGGTCGGCATCATCGGGGTGATGTCCTTCTGCACCGGGCTGCTGCTGACCTATCTGGGAACCGAACGGATCGGCGCCCCGCTCCGGTCGGTGATTCACGGGATGGAGAACGTCCGCCGCGACGGCCGTACGGAAGCGATCGTCGTCTACGACGGCACCGAAATGGGCGAGCTGCAAGCGGGTTTCAACGCGATGGTCGACGGGTTGGCCGAAAGAGAGCGGCTGCGTGACCTTTTCGGGCGGCACGTCGGACCGGACGTCGTGCGCGCGGCACTGGACCGAGGCGTCCGGCTGGGCGGCGAAACCCGTTCTGTGGGAGTGCTTTTCGTGGACGTGGTCGGCTCGACGACGTTGGCGGCCCGGCGCCCGCCGCACGAGGTGGTCGAGACGCTCAACCGATTCTTCGGCGTCGTCGTTGCCGCGGTGAACCGCCGGGACGGGCTGATCAACAAGTTCGAGGGTGACGCCGCGCTCGCCGTCTTCGGTGCGCCCACCTCGCATACGGACCCGGCGGGGGCGGCGTTGGACGCCGCCGCGGAGATCGCGCGTGAGCTCGCCGCAGCCGATCTGGGCATCGAGGCCGGTGTCGGCGTCTCCTACGGCGAGGTCGTCGCCGGCAATATCGGCGCGGAGGACCGCTACGAGTACACCGTGATCGGCGATCCGGTCAACGAGTCCGCGCGCCTGTCCGAACTCGCCAAGCGCGACACCCGGCTTCCGCTCGCGTCCGAGCGCGCTGTCGCGGCGGCGTCGGGCGTTCGCGAACAATCCTGGAATGCGGCCGACGCCGTGGTGCTGCGCGGGCGCACCGCGCCGACCCAGCTGTACCGGCCCGAGGCGTGATACGAGAATTCGCCGGGCGCGCGCCGGCTCGGCGTGCGCGTTATCGCCGCTCGTTGGGCCGTGACGAATCTGGCGCGATATGCCCTGCGGCAACGAGGGTTTCGAAGGCGGCGCGTTTGCGCCCGCAGGAATGTTCGCGATGCGTCTGCATCGTCCGGTGCGCCTCGGCGACCGACAGCATCCGCTCGGGTGTCGAACACGACCGCCCCGGCAACCGGATCGCCGCCTCCCGGCCGCGCCGGGCCGGCGCGGCCCGATGCCCCGAAACGGCCGGCCACCACACCGGCAGCAGCGGCATCAGGCCGGCCAGCAGAAACCCGCAACCGGCAAGCGCGATCAGCACCACGGTCCCCGTACTCCACACGCCCATGACCGAAATCCTTCCGAATTCACTCGACTCGCACGCTGACGCTCGAATCCGAAACACCAAGGTGCACAACAGTTTCGAGCCCCATCAGGGCGACCCACAGCGGGATCGGGCGAGGCGAGGAGAATGCGAACGATGGCCATGGCGGCCCTCCTGCTCCGCAAACCGTGCCGCTGTTTTATGTAATATAACGCTGACTGATGGCATATAACAAGGGCGCTTCCGCATCGGCCGATGTGCAGGGGCAACGCCTTGCCGACCCAGGAGTGAGCATGTCCAATGTGGTGACCCTCGACCTGCATCCGGTGTTCCGGAGCGATCGCGATATCGACAATGCGGTGCGCTCGGCGATCTTCCGGGCTGCGGGGCAGAACGCGACGATGGTCGAGATCATTCCGGGGAAGGGGTCGGGCACGTTGAAGAAGCGTGTTCTGGCGCTGCTCCGGCAGCCGCACATGCGCAAGCTCTACCGGAAGGTCGAGTCGGATCCGCGGAACGGGGGGCGGGTACTGGTTCATCTGTGAACCGCACCCGGCCCGGCTGTGTCAGCGCGGCTGTCAGATCGGTGTCAGTCCGGTATCAGCCGGGCTCGCGACAGTACTCGCATGAACAGCACAGCGATCGCGGCTTCCGGGCTGCGGAAGGCATACGGGGACAGAACGGTTCTCGACGGTATTGACCTGAACATCGATACCGGCACGATCTTTTCTCTGCTCGGTCCGAACGGGGCGGGCAAGACGACGACGGTCAACGTCCTGACCACCCTGTTGAAGGCCGACGGCGGTACGGCGCGGGTCGCCGGGCACGACCTGGCGACCGAGACCAAGGCGGTGCGGGCGGCGATCGGCGTCACGGGGCAGTTCGCGGCCGTGGACGATCTGCTCACCGGCGAGGAGAACCTGCGGTTGATGGCGGACCTGCACCGGCTGCGAGGCGCCGCCGGCAGGCGGGTGGTCACCGAACTGCTGGACCGGTTCGATCTGGCGGAGTCGGCGCGAAAGCGGGCGGCGACCTATTCCGGGGGTATGCGCCGGAAGCTGGATCTGGCGATGACGCTGGTCACCAGGCCGCGGATCGTTTTCCTGGACGAGCCGACGACCGGCCTGGATCCGCGCAGCCGTCGCACGATGTGGGACATCGTGCGGGAGCTGACCTCCGACGGGGTGACGATCTTCCTCACCACCCAGTATCTGGAGGAAGCCGATCAGCTGGCCGACCGGATCGCGGTGCTGGACCAGGGCCGCATCGTCGCCGAGGGCACTCCCGGCGACCTCAAGCGCCGGATCCCGGGCAGTCATATCCGGCTGCGATTCGGCAGCGCCGACGAACTGGAGACCGCGGCACGGATCGTGACCGGTTCCGCCCCGGACGCCGACAGCCTGACTTTGCGAGTTCCGGGCAGCGGCGGGTCGAAACCGCTTCGCGCCCTGCTGGATCGGCTCGCCGAATCCTCGATCGAGGCCGAAGAGGTCTCCGTCCACACCCCTGATCTCGATGACGTTTTCCTCGCCCTGACCGGGCACGCCACCACGGAGGCCGAAGCACGATGAGCACCATTACCGCACCCCTGGCCGATTCGTCGATCATGTTGCGCCGCAACTTCACCCACATCACCCGGAGTCCGGTCACGATCTTCAACGCGGCTCTCATGCCGGTGGTGATGATGCTGATCTTCGTGTACGTGTTCGGCAACGCGTTCGATGTCGGCGGTCACTACATCGATTACGCGACACCGGGTTTGATCCTGCTGGCGGTGAGCTACGGGCTCTCGGGCACCGCGGTGTCGGTGAGTTCCGATATGGCCAAGGGCGTCATCAACCGGTTCAAGGTCATGGACGTCTCCCGCGGGGCCGTACTGACCGGCCATGTCGTGGCCACCATGTTGACCAACGTGATCGCCGTCGCGGCCGTGCTCGGTGTCGCCTTCGCACTCGGGTTCCGCACGCCCGCAACCACATTCGACTGGCTCGGCGTCGTCGGCGTGATCGCCGCGACCTCGTTCGGGGCCTCCTGGATCACCGTCGCGCTGGGCATGGCCGCCAAGACCCCGGAGTCCGCGGGCATGAGTGTGGTGCCGCTGATCATGCTGCCGTTCGTCAGCAGCGCGATCGTGCCGGCCGCCAAGATGGGGCAGGGCGTGCGGCAGTTCGCGGAGTATCAGCCGTTCACCCCGATCATCGAATCGCTGCGCGGATTTCTGACCGGACACCCCTCCGGCGGCTACACCGCGGCCGCGCTCGCCTGGTGCGCAGGCTTCGCCGTCGTCGGATACATCTGGTCACGGGCCACGTTCAACAAGCGAGCGTGATCTCGGCGAGTTCGTGCCAGCTCGCCTCTGCACCCTCCGCAGTCGCCTCGGTGAATCCCTTGTCACCGAGGCGATTTCGTGCTTCCCGCTCGATGCGGTCCTCGTCCGGGCAGGACCGGTCGGACAGTCCGCGCACGGCGGTCGCCGCCGCGAGCAGCCGGACGGCACGGTCGGGGCGATCCGTGCGCAAGGCCAGGTCGGCAATCCCGATGAGCACCTTGGCGATCAGGGGGGCCTGTCCGGTCTCGGCCGCTGCCCGGACGGCGGCGGCGTGATGTTCGCGGGCCTGGTCCGGGTCGTCCGCGAGGTAACCGAGCAGGCCGTGTACGACCGCGCCGATGGTCGGCTCTTGCGCATCACTGCCCAGCGCGGCCGTCGCGATATCGATCTGCCGGTATGCCTGCGCGGAGTCGCCGCTCCACCGGGCCAGTTCCGCCTTCGCCAGCGCCAGTTCGGCGGAGGCGTTCGGCCAAGCGGCCTGATCCGCGTACCGCTGCGCCTCGTCCATCGCCAGCGCGCTCGCCCGCGCATCACCCAGCAGCCGGTACAACTGGGCCTGCCGAGCCCGCATCATGACGGCGTCCTCGATCGCGCCGACCTCGACCACGACCGCAGTCGCTTCGTCGAAAAGTTCACAGGCGGAGGCGAATTCGCCCCGCATCGCGACGCGGTCCGCGAGCTCGCGCAGTGCGAACGAAATCCCCCAGCGTTCGCCGAGGGCCCGGAACTCGGTGAGCGCCTCCTCCAGGTAGGCGTCCGTATCCCGCCCGGCCCGGCCGAGCACGATCCGCATCTTGCCCATCTGCAGCCGGGCCAGGGCGCGCACCCAGGGGTCGTCGTCGGTGAGCAGCGGTTCGAATGCGGTCGGCAACGCCTCGGGTCCCTGCAGCATGCGTTCCAGCGCGGCGACGAAACCCAGCAGCGGGTAGCGGACCCGGCTGTGCCGGCTGAACCGGTACGCCTTGTGCACCCAGTCCTGCACCCGGTACTGGTCGTTCGGCCCGGAGCTGAGGAAGTGCACGACCAGGCCGTACACCATGGCCCGGGTCTGATCGTCCACCTCGCCGCCCGATTCGGCGGCCGCGGTCACCAGTTCCAGGCCCTCGGTCTTGTGTCCGCTGAGCCACCAGTACCAGCCCGCGGCCGCCGCCAGCCGCATCGCCCCGGTGCCATCGCCGGCCGCGAGCGCGCCTCGCATCGCGGAAACGATGTTGTCGTGCTCGGTGTCGAGCGTGGCCAGCCAATCCAGTTGCTCGGCGCGGCGCAACAGCGGTTCCGCGGTCGCGGCCAGCCCGGTGAAGTACGAAAGATGTGCTCGCCGAGTCGAATCCGCTTCTCCCGCTTCCGCCAGCCGGTCCGCGGCGTACTGCTTGATCGTGCCGAGCATCCGATAGCGCGGTCCGTCGTCCCGCGCGATGAGCACCAGCGATTTGTCGGTCAGCGCGGTCAGCAGATCGAAGACCTCCCACTGCTGGACCGCGGCGTTCTCGCGAACCCCGGTGGTCCCCGCGAGATCCGAATCTCCGTGGCCCTCCCCGGCGTCGGAGCAAACCTGTTCGGCCGCTTCGAGACTCGCGCTGTCGGCGAACACCGAGAGTCGGCGCAGGACCGCGCGTTCGGCGTCGGTGAGCAGCTCCCAGCTCCAGTCGACGACCGCGCGCAGCGTGCGATGCTGCGGTATCGCGGTGCGACTGCCGCCGGTCAGCAGGCGGAAGCGATCGTCGAGGCGGTTGGCGAGCTGGTCCAGGGACATGGTGCGCAACCTGGCCGCGGCCAGTTCGATCGCCAGCGGTATCCCGTCCAGCGCCCGGCAGACGCGGGCCATGGCCGCCAGGGCGCGGGCATCGGTCGCGAGGTCCTTGCGCACCGCGGCGGCCCGATCCCGCAGCAACCGCACGGCCGCGGCGGACTCGATCTCGCCGGCGTCCGCGTCCGCCGCCGGTAACGTCAGCGGCTCGACCTGCCACAGCGCCTCACCGGTGATGCCGAGCGGTTCCCGGCTGGTCGCGAGGATCCGCAGCCCCCGGCACTCCCCGAGCATCCGGTGCGCGAACGCCGCCGCTGCCTCGATCACATGCTCGCAGTTGTCCAGGATCAACAGCGTTTCACGCTCGCGGAGCGCGGCGATGAGTCGCTCGATCGGCTCCGCGTTCGGCGCCGCGCCGAGCAGCGCGTCGCGCAGCCGGAACGCCGCGAGTGCCGCCTGCGCAACACCTTTCGCATCCTCCTGGGCGCCGGACTCACTCGCCGCGGCGCCGATCGGCGCCAGCTCCACCAGCCAGGCCCCGTCCGGTAGATCGTCGAGGAGGGTTCGCGCGGTTTCCAGGGCCAACCGGGTCTTCCCCGAACCACCGGGCCCGGTGAGCGTGGTGAGCCGATGGTTCGCGAGTAGTTCGCGCACCACGGCGATGGTTGCCTGCTTGCCGACGAAGCTGGTCAGCTCGGCCCGCAGATTCGTCTTGCGGTCGTTGTCCTGCGCCCCCACTTCGCCGCGCAGCAGCGCGACGTGCAGCGCGGACAGCTCCGGCGAGGGATCCACGCCGAGGGTGTCGGCCAGCGCCTCCCGCGCACGCTGGTACACCATCAGTGCCTCGGGAGCGCGCCCGGCGGCGCCCAATGCCCGCATCAGGGCGGCGACGAGCCGTTCCCGCACCGGGTTCCGGGCCACCACCTCGGTCAGTTCGGTGATCAGCTCCGGCCCGCGGCCCAGCACGATCTCCGACTCGTAGCAGTCCTCCAGGGCAGCCAGGCGCAACCCCTCGAGCCGGGTGGTCACCGCGTCGAAAGCCTCGCTGTCGCGCATACCGACGTCCTGCACCGGCGCGCCGCGCCACAGGTCCAGGGCTTCGCGCAGCACCCGGGCCCGGTGGGCGTCGTCACCGCCGCGCGCCCGGTCCACGAGCCGTTCGAACCGCACGGCGTCGACGGCGGAGGGTTCCACCACCAGCCGATAGCCGCCGGCCTGCGCGTCGAGCGCGCCGTCCGGGAGCACCCTGCGCAGCCGGGATACCAACGCCTGCAAGGCATTCGCCGCGTCAGCGGGTGGCTGCTCACCCCAGATCCAGTCGACCAGAGTCGCTTTCGCGACCGTCCGGCCGGGGTCGAGCGCGAGGGCGATCAACAGCGCCCGCAACCGGGTACCCGGTATCTCGATCGATCCGCCGTCCTCTGTTCGGATCTCGAGCGGTCCAAGTATTCCGATCTGCACCGGCCCATTCTGCCTCGGGGGTGAGCGGCCGGACACCGTGTCAGCGATCGCATCAGATCGGTGTCAGCCCCGTATCAGCCCGGCTCGCGACAGTAGTCACGTGAACAGCGCAGGAACCGTTCACACCGATCCGATTCACCTGACGAAGGAGCCAGCCATGACCACATTCCAGACCCCGGAACCGATCGCCGTCGCCGTGGAGGTGCTGTCCGGCAGCGTGTCCGTGATCGCCTCGGACCGCACCGACACCGTCGTCGAGATCCGTCCCGCCGATGCCGCCAAGAAGGCCGATGTGCGGGCGGCCGAGCAGACCCGGGTCGAGTTCGCCGCGGGCACCCTGACCGTGCGGACGCCCAAGGACTGGCGCACCTACGCGCCGTTCGGCGGCAATCCGTCGATCGAGGTGACCATCGAGGTGCCCACCGGTTCCCGGCTGAAGGGGTCCGCCGCGGTGGGCCGGCTGCTGGGCTCCGGCGAGTTCGGCGAATGCGATCTGGAGATGTCCGCCGGTGACATCTCGGTCGAGCGCACCCACGGCTCGGTGACGGCGAAGACCTCGAAGGGGGACATCCGCATCGGCGAGGCCTCGCGCGGCGTGCTGCGGCTGGAGACCTCCATGGGCGAGTTGGAGGTGGGCATTCATCCGGGCAGCGCGGCGCGGGTGGAAACCAACGCCCCGCACGGCAGTGTGCGGAACACGATGCGGCCCGTCGACCGGACGGCGGACGGCGAGAACGTCGTGCAGGTGTACGCGCGCAACTCGTACGGCAACATCGTCGTCCGGCACGCCACCGCCGCTTGATCGCGCCGATCCGCCCGCCGCGAAGGCGGCAGTCCAGTTCGTTCGCGGCCGCTGCACGCCCGCCCGCAGGCCTCGTGCAGCGGCCGATGACCCGCCCTCGCAGGGCATCTCGTTCGCTCGTCCCGTATCGCGCACGCCCCCTCGGACGCCGGGCGACCGCCACGAAAGGAAAAATCCGATGAGTTCCACGGTTCCCGTCCCGCACGGGCTGCCCATGCAGCGCAACTGCGGCCCGTTCGACCCGCCGCGCGAGATCACCGAACTCCGTGACGTCCGTCCGGTCAGCCCGCTGATCTTCCCCGACGGTCACGAGGGCTGGCTCGTCACCGGCTACGACGCGGTTCGCGCGTTGCTGGCCGACACCCGGTTCAGCTCCCGCCTGGACATCGGCGTACTGCATGTGCCGTACGAGATCCCGGGCATGCCGACGCCGACCGAGCCGTCGCCGCAGATTCCCGGCATGTTCGTCGCCATGGACCCGCCGGACCATACTCGGTTGCGCCGCAAGCTGATCGGAGCATTCACCGTCAAGCGGATGAAGCAGCTCGAAGAGCGCATCATCGAGATCACCGAACGGCAGCTGGACCGGATGACCCGGCTGACCCCGCCGGTGGATCTGGTGGCCGAGTTCGCGCTGCCGGTGCCCTTGCTGGTGATCTGCGAGCTGCTCGGCGTTCCCTACGCCGACCGGGAGACTTTCCAGGCCGACTTCGCCAAGTTCATGGTCAAGGACCAGCCGCTCGAGGAGAAGATGGGCGCGTACGTCGCGCTGAACACGTACCTGGCCGAACTGGTGACCGGCAAGCGCGCCGAACCGAGCGAGGACATCCTGTCCGACCTCGCGCGCCAGGACGACCTGACCATCGAGGAGCTGACCGGCATCTCGTTCCTGCTGCTGCTCGCGGGCCACGAGACGACCGCGAACATGCTGGGCCTGGGCACCTTCGCGCTCCTGGAAAACCCCACGCAGGCAACCGAATTGCGGGCCGACCCGGACCTGATGCCCGATGCCGTCGAGGAGCTCATGCGCTACCTGTCGGTCGCGGACATCTTCTATCGCTACGCCACCGAGGACATCGAACTCTGCGGCGAGACCATTCCCGAGGGCTCGACCGTCGTGGTCTCCCTGCTGGCCGCCAACCACGACCCACGGCACTACGAGAACCCCGACACGCTGGACATTCACCGCGAGGCTCGCGGCCACCTGTCCTTCGGTCACGGTGTCCACCTGTGCCTCGGCCAGCAGCTGGCCCGCATCGAGATGCGGGCGGGCTTCGCCGGGCTGCTCCGTCGCTTCCCGACGCTGCGGCTGGCCGTTCCCGCGCAGGAGGTGAAGGTGCGGACCGATATGAATATCTATGGCGTGCACGAACTTCCGGTCACGTGGACGGAAACGGCCGAGTGAGGTCGCCGGGAGGTGCGCCTGGGTGAGAACGCGTTCTCGGGGGCGGTCCTCGCGGTGCGAAGAGTCCGGGGCTCGGATCCGGGCCCCGGCCTCTTTCGCTGTGCGCTGGGCCGATCTTTCGGGGTGAAACCGCTTGTGCTGCTTGCGGCTTCGTCCCGCTGCCGACTGCGATGCGGTGGCCGCCGCGCAACCCCGGGCAGGTATCCGGTGTGCTGATCGCGATTCGACGATGACGGCGCGGTGAGGTTCCGCTGTGGCAGGCCCTGGTTCGTTTATGCTCGAGTCGCTGTGGCGGGCCGGATCGCAGGCAGACGTCACCGCGCCATCGTGAACTGGTTTCAGGAGCGCTATGACCGTCATCAACAACCTGCCGGCGCACGTGCTGTTCGTGCACTTCGTCGTGGTGCTGGCGCCGTTGACCGCGGCGCTCGAGATCGTGTGCGCGGTGTGGCCCGCGGCGCGGCGCGGGCACCTGGTATGGCTGACGCTGATTCTGGCCGCGATCACGATGGTGTTGACTCCGATCACCATCCACGCCGGGGAATGGCTCTACGACCTGCGCGAGAACCCCGACCCGATCCTGCGCGAACACGCCGATCGCGGAGAGACGATGCTGTATTTCGCCATCGCGCTCCTGGTGGTCGCGATCATCCTGGCCGTGCTGCAGGTCGCCGAACGGCGCGGGACGAGACCGCGTGCGATCGTGACGGCGGTGGTGGCAGTGCTCGCGGTGGTGGTCGGTATCGCGTCGATGGTGCAGATCTATCGCATCGGCGACGCCGGGTCGCAGTCGGTATGGGGCAACGAGATCGCGCATCTGAAGAAGGCCAACGGCAGCTGAGAGCAGCCGGGACCAGCGGTTACCCGCCTTCGGCCCAGCGGGCGAACCGCGTCCAGCTGATCGGTGTCCAGTTGCTGTGATTCCTCGGCCGCCGATCACGCGCCGCTACCCAGCACCGGCAATGTCCGGGTCCGGCGGTCGGGCAGAATATTCGGCGCAGGATCCGTGTCGATCCGAATCTGCTGAGCCGATCGGGGTTTCGCGTTGAACTACGACGAATGGCATGTGACCGGCACCGCGGAATGGACCGAGCTGGCCAACAGCATCGTCCCGATGGATCACCGATATCGAGAGCGGGATCAGTGGCAGGTCGACCTGATCATGCAATGGTCGGCTACCTACAGCCTGCTGCGCTGGGACCAGCCGGGCGACCGTGTCGCCTTCCGCACGCCCGCGCATATTCGCCGGGTACCCGCGGAGCACTTCTACTGGCTGGTCGTCCCGGAGCGCGGCGGGTTCTGCGTCGGGGACGACGCCGAAATCGACAGCATCGCACCGGGTCAGGCGCTGCTGCTGGGATTGGACCGAGCCTGCCGGCTGCGGGTGCCCGGCTCGACGGCCTATGCCATGCAGATCCCGCGCACCGATGTCGACCACGCGATCTCGCCGATCGGAAGGGGGCGGCCGCAGTTCGATCTGAGTTCCGGCCTCGGCCGGATCGTGCACGGCATGATCCGCGACCTGCTTGCCGAACGCTCGCAGCTCACCAGCCGCCAATTCAACGCGGTCTGCGATCGGATCACCGAACTGGTCTGCATGATGGCCGAAGGCGACAACGGCCCGCAGTCGGCACATCTGGCGCAGATCGCCGAGTCCGTGCGCCGGTACGTCCGTGCCAACGTCGGGATCGCGGACCTGCGGATGCCCGCGGTGGCACAGGCGCTCGGCTGGTCGTCACGGCAGTTGCGCATCGCGCTGCGGCAAGCCGGGACCACGTATCGCGAAGTGCGCCAAGACGAATCACTGCGCGTAGCGCGCGATCTGCTCGAAAACCCGGATACGACAACGACTATCGGCGAGATCGCGTTGCGCAGCGGATTCACTGTCACCTGGTTCTCGGCCGCGTTCAAGGCGCGATACGGCGAAAGGCCAGGAGAATTCCGCAAGCGCCGGCTCGCCGAGGCGCTCGGCCGGCCGGCGCCGCCGGTCAGTCCGCCGGATGCAGCCGCACCGGCAGGGCGAGCGGGCCCGCGGTCATGATCTGCGGGCTGATCGCGAGCAGTGCCGACTCTTGTGCCAGGCGCAACCGCGGGAAGCGGCTGAACAAGGCCGACAACGCGATACGCGCCTCCAGCCGGGCCAGTGGGGCGCCCAGGCAGACGTGCGGGCCGCGCCCGAAGGCCAGCTGACCACGGTGGTCGTGATCGATATCGAAGACATCGGCGTCCGGGTAGCGTTCCGGGTCCCGTCCGACGTTGCCGTTCCAGATGACGATGGCGCCCTTCGGCAGGTCCACACCCGCGATGGTGACGTCCTGCTGCGCGTACCGGAGATTGGCGCTGTACACCGGAGACCGGTAGCGCAGCGCCTCCTCCACCACATCCGCCCAGCGGTCCTCGGTCAGCGCCTTGTCCAGCTGTTCGGGATTGTCGCTCAGCGCGGTGATCGCGTTGGCCAGCAGATGCACGGTCGTCTCGTGTCCGGCCATGATCACCAGCCACAACATGTTGACCATATCGTCGGTGGTGAGGTTGTCGGTGTTGGCCGCGAGCATGGCCGACGTCAAGTCGTCGCCCGGTTCGCGCCGTTTGGCCTCGAGGAATTCGCCCAGGAACGCCAGCATCTCGCCCATGGCCGCCTGCATCTGCTCGGCGGTGCTGGTGTGCGACATGAGGATGGCGGCCCAATCCCGCAACCGCGACTGATCCGCGTCCTGCACTCCGTACAGTTCGCAGATCACCCGCACCGGAAACGGAAGGGTGTATCGCGGAATGAGATCCACCTCGCCCCGCTCGTCCGCGAAGCCGTCGATGAGTTCCGATGCGATCCGTCGAATCCGCGATTCGAGCGCGGCGACCCGGGCAGGCGTGAACGCGGCGCTGATGGTCTTGCGTAACCGGCGATGGTCTTCGCCGTCCTTGTTCAACATGTGGTCGATATCGGTGAACGCGCGCATCGGCCAATCGGCGGGAATGGTGCCGTCGTGCAGGGCCGGACACTTCTGAGCGTTCTTGCTGAAAACGGTGCCGTCGCCCGCGAGCACTTCGCTCACGGCTCGATAGCTCATCGCTGTCCACGCCGCGACACCGCCGGTCAGCTCGACGGGAACCAGCGCCCCGCGCCGAGCGATCCGCTCGTAGGTCTCGAGTACCGTTTCTCCCGCGGTGGGCAGCTGGATGACCGAATCCGTCATGGTGTCTCCCCATGGTCTGATCGAACGAGAGCGCCGGACCTCTCCGGCCCGTGCCCGCTCAGTGTCCGATCACCGGCGCAGCCGTGGCGGAGCTAGTCCATTTCTCTGCCCCGCAACGGAATTCGTGGTCCTCGGAACGTAACGCCGAGCGCGGACTCCGCCGGGCGGGCACACGCCGGGTTACCTGCCCGCCGGGTCGAAAAGTTGGGATCGTCCGGCGGCGCAGGCCCAGCCTCGGATACTCGGGACCGGCCGGTGCCGCCCGATGTCGCATGGGCAGTTGCGCGGCCCTGATGCTCGGCTGTGGGACATTGCCGGGTCGCGGTCGGCGAACGAGTTCGGGCCCGCCCCGGCCTCTCGGCAGCCAGGACATCCACCGACTCCCGTCGGGCGTGGGATTGTTCGAGTGCGGATCGCCCTGGGCCGGGGCTGGACGCTCCGGGCGGACAATGGTCGTATGACCGCCGGTGTCGAGCTGCGGGCGTACGCCGAGCTGAACGACTTCTTGCCGCCGAGAGTGCGGTACGCGGCGCAGGTGCGGCCGGTCCGGCCGCACCAGAGCGTGAAGGACGTCGTCGAGGCCGCGGGTATTCCGCACACCGAGGTCGACCTGATACTGGTGAACGGCGAGTCCGTCGGCTTCGGCCGTCATTTGCGGCCGGGCGATCGGGTTGCGGTGTACCCGATGTTCGAGACGCTCGATATCGGGCCGCTGACCCGGGTGCGTCCTGGTCCGCTGCGCGATCCGCGCTTCCTCGTGGACGTCAACCTCGGCGGGCTCGCACGGCTGATGCGGCTGATGGGACTCGACGTGCGCGCCGATTGGGTTGCCGATGACGCGGCGCTGGCGAGGACGGCCGCGGCCGAGCATCGGATCCTGCTCACTCGCGACCACGGACTTCTCAAGCGCCGCAACGTAACCCACGGTGTATTCGTCCGTTCGAACCACCCCCTCGGGCAGATGGTGGAGGTTGTCCGGCGGCTCGACCTGGCGGATCGGCTGGTGCCGTTCAGCCGCTGTCTGCGCTGTGGTGGAGTTGTCGCCGAGGTGGCCAAGGATGACATCGCCGATCGGCTCGAACCGCTCACCCGCCGCTACTACGACACTTTCCGGCAGTGCTCGGATTGCGGTCAAATCTATTGGGAGGGTTCGCATCAGCGACGTCTCGACGCTCTGGTAGCCCGGATCCGCGCGGCCGTCTCGCCCTGATACACATCCGGTCCGGCCGGGCCGTCGCAGGGTTTCTGCCGGGCCTCGGGGCGACTCGGCAATCATTGCGATTTCAATGGGAAAACCGCATCCGTTCGGTCACGCCGCATCACACTCCGCCACGATCCGGGAAAATTGCGCAAAATAGACGCAACGGCGTGCTCGAATCGACGATGCCGACCCGCTGCCGAACTCGCGGATCCTACCGGGACACAACCGGGCGAAGCTTCGTTGTGCCGGAATGCGGGTACGAGAGTGGGATTTCGGGGATGTGCATCGATTTCGCCACATGCCTGCTGACCTGTGACCACAGACCCTTGATAAAGTCGCTCAGCACAGCTTCGTGACAGCACCCCCAGTCAGTTTTCGTCCGAACAAAGGATGTGGGCTTGTGAGAGGGTTTCTGGCAGTTATGGCAGCCATTGTCGTCAGTTGCGCGTTCGTGGTCGAACAGCCTGCTCGGGCGGATGTGGGCCCGAATGTGGCGTCACCGTCATC
>NZ_JCAJZQ010000012.1:0-244652 GCF_059510335.1 Nocardia sp. PLKS1-43
GTTCAGCCCTCGAAGCGCATGGCCGAAGGCCGAGTCTCGAGGGCTGAACGACGAGCCTTAAAGCGCCGAAACCCGGCCGGAGCGAAGCGGAGGCCAAAAATCCAGCCGAAAATCCAGCAAAAATTACCGAGCGCGGCGGCCCAGTGGGACTCGTAGCACGGCGTCGGTGCCCACGTCTGCACCCGGATGCAGCCCGATCGAACCGCCCAGTTCGGCGGTGACGAGCGTGCGGACGATCTGCAGGCCCAGCCGGTCCGACCCCTCGAGGCTGAAACCGTCCGGGAGCCCGCGGCCGTCGTCGCCGATGATGACGTCCAGCCAGCGTGCCGAACGTTCCGAGCGGATAGTCACGGTGCCGTTCTCACCGGCGTCGAAGGCGTGCTCGATGGCGTTCTGCACCAATTCGGTCAGCACCATCACCAAAGGCGTAGCGCGTTCGGCGGAGAACACGCCGAGCGAGCCTTCCCGGCGCACCTTGATCCGCGCGGTGTTGACCGTCGCGACGTCGGCCATGATCGGCAGCAGACGGTCCACGACCTCGTCGAGATCGACCTCCTCGTCCACCGACATGGACAGCATCTCGTGCACCGAGGCGATCGAGGTGACCCGGCGCACCGATTCGGTCAGCGCGAGACGCGCCTCCTCGTTCTCGGTGCGACGCGCCTGCAACCGCAGCAGCGCGGCCACCGTCTGCAGATTGTTCTTCACCCGGTGGTGGATCTCGCGAATCGTGGCGTCCTTGGACAGCAGCGCGCGATCGCGGCGCTTGACCTCGGTGACGTCGCGCACCAGCACCGCGGCACCGGCCAGCTCACCGTGCGGGCGCAGCACCAGTGTGCGCAGCAGAACCGTCGCCCCGCGCGCCTCGACCTCCATCCGGCGCCCGGACTTGCCCGCCAATGCGGCCTGGATATCGCTGACGACCTCCTGGGCATCGAACGGGTCGGTGATCAGCGAACGTGTCGTCTGGGCCAGATCCTGGCCGTCCAGATCGGCCTGCAGCCCCATGCGGTGGTAGGCGGACAGCGCGTTCGGGCTGGCGTACCGCACGATGCCGTCGGTGTCGAGCCGGATGAATCCGTCCCCGGCACGCGGGCTCGAATGCGAACCGGTGCGATCCTCGAGGGTCGGGAAGGTACCGTCGGCCATCATCTGGCACAGATCGTCCGCACACGCCATGTACGCGCTCTCGAGATTGCCGCGAACCTTGGTGCGTTGCATCTCGATATCGCGTCCGAGCACCGCGATGACGTCCTCGCCGACGCGCACCGGAATCGCCTCCAGAATCACGTGCGCCGGATTCGGATGGTAGACGCCGGTCTGCTCCTCGTCGGTGTCCACGCGAACGATCGCACCGGTGCTCAGTGCCTGGAAGATGTGCGGATGGTCGGCATGGGAGGCCAGTGAGCCCACCAGATCCTCCGGATGCACGGTGGGCGCGGTGGTCGGGCGGCACTGGGCCACGCACACCACGTCGGCCCCGTCGGCGACCGGACCAACACCGACCCACAGTTGCAGGTCGGCGAACGACAGATCCGCCAGCAGCTGCCAGTCCCCCACGACGCGCTGCAGATGGTCCACCGCCGCACCCGGGAGGTCGGTGTGCTCGGCGAGCAGGTCACTGAGAGTGGACATGAACGAATTACGAGATCACTGCGATCAGGTCGCCCTTTTGCAGGACGTCACCCGGCTTGACATTGATCGAGGTGACCGTGCCGGGCCCCTCGGCGACCACGGGGATCTCCATCTTCATCGACTCCAGCAGGACCAGTGTGTCGCCCTCGGCCACGGCAGCGCCCTCCCGCGCGACGATCTGGAAGACGGTCGAGACCATCTCCGCGAGCACTTCCTCAGCCATGGCACCCTTCCGGAGTTCGACGTGATCGACCAGCTGACGATATAGCCAACCACACGTGGAACAATGTCTTTCGATCAGAAGGGAGAAATCATGGGAAAGCGTGGTCGTAAGAAGCGCAGCCGCAAGGGAAACGCGGCCAACCACGGCAAGCGTCCGAACAGCTGAGCCGGAATTCCGGCGTTGCCTTCGGCGCCGCGCGTTCGCGGCTCCGAAGGCTCGTCGTCCGAGCGTAGCTCGATGATTCGCCGGTTGTCCGCCGACGAGAATTCAGGACTCGGTAGAACTCTCGGTGATCGTGATCGATCGCCGGATCTCCACGGTCAGACGCTCACGCAGCGAATCCGGCGCGCGGTCGCCGCCGCACTTGCGGTTGAGCAGCCGCTTGAGCTTCTCCTCGAGGCCGTACGCGTCGATGCACGGTGAGCAGGTCTCCAGGTGGTGCTGCAACCGCTCGCGGGTGGCCTGATCGCATTCGCCATCGAGCATCAGCCAGACATCGGCGAGCACCGCCGTACAGTCCAGCTTCATATCCGCATCCCCCTCGGTACCCTGCTCGCTGTGCTCGTGCCCACTCACTGGGTGACCTCCTGACGCGCCCCGTCCCCCGCCTGGTTTCGATCGAACCCCCGCTCGTGGGCCACATCGGCGAGCAGCCCCTTGAGCTGCTTGCGCCCGCGATGCAGCCGGGACATGACCGTGCCGATCGGAGTGCCCATGATCTCGGCGATCTCCTTGTACGGGAAGCCCTCCACGTCGGCGTAGTACACCGCCATCCGGAACTCCTCGGGAAGTTCCTGCAGCGCGGCCTTGATGTCGTCGTCCGGCAGCGCCTCGAGCGCCTCCATCTCCGCCGAACGCAGACCCGTCGAGGTGTGCTCGGCCGTGGCGGCGAGCTGCCAGTCGGTGATCTCCTCTGTCGGGTACTGGGCGGGCTGACGCTGCTTCTTGCGGTAGGAGTTGATGTAGGTGTTGGTCAGGATCCGGTACAGCCAGGCGCGCAGGTTGGTGCCCTCGCGGAAGGACCGGAAGCCCTGGTACGCCTTGGCGAAGGTCTCCTGCACCAGATCCTCGGCGTCGGCCGGATTGCGGGTCATCCGCAGCGCCGCGCCGTAGAGCTGATCGAGCAGCGGGAGCGCGTCGCGCTCGAACCGCTGCGCCAGTTCGGCGGGGTCCGCGGGCGCGCCCGACTCCCGCGCCGCGTCGTCACCGCCCGAATCGCGAGTCTCGGCCTCACCGTCCAGGCGATCGGCCGCCAAATCGTCGTCGCTCGTCACGCCCATCCCTTCGATCGCCGTAGTCACAGAATCTACCGTGAGCGATGTGGGCAGCGAGAATCCGGTGACGGTAACCACCGGTATCGCGGTGAGCTCCGCGGACGACACGGTGCGCACGGGGCGTTCGTCGATCAGAACCGTCACCGGCAGACTCCTTCGGTTCTCACGGAATGGGATGCGTATGGCGTGCAACATGTGCGGGGGTCGCTGTGTTCCCGCGGTGTCGCAGCACACCGCTCGGCCGGCCCGGACGGGCCGTCCTAGAGTGACCGGCATGGCAGCCCCGACCCCCGCTATCCGTGCCGCGACCCAGGCCGAGGTCGCCCATCGCGTGCATACCTATCCGCACGACCCGCGCACCGATTCGTTCGGGGCCGAGGCGGTTTCGGCCCTGGCCGAACGGCTGGGCGTGCAGGCCGGGCAGATCTTCAAGACGCTGGTGATCGAGTTGTCCGGCGGATCGGGCGTATCCGGGCTGGCGGTCGCGGTGCTGCCGGTCCCGTCGACGCTCTCGCTCAAGGCCGCCGCGGCGGCGCTGGGCGCCTCGAAGGCGGTCATGGCCGACAAGTCCAAGGCCGAACGCACGACCGGTTACGTTCTGGGCGGGATCTCGCCGCTGGGGCAGAAGCGGGCGCTGCCGACGGTGGTGGACAGCTCGGCCCTGGAATGGGATCGAATGCTGTGCAGCGCCGGACGCCGCGGGCTGGAAATCGAACTCGCCCCGCGAGATCTCGTGCGGCTCACCAAGGCCGTCACCGCACCGGTCACCGCCGTCTGAACCCCGTCGGTGATCCGGACAACTCGGACAGCGTAGCCAGCTACCTGGGGCGATGGAATGTCACATCGCTCACCTTGCGAATCCGCCACATCCTGACACACACTTGCCAAGTACAACTAGTTGGAACTTTCAAGCAATTGGCTGTGTCAACCGCGTTGCGGTTCTCCGAGGAGGGCGTCCATGGACCACGACGAGGCGATCGACGTCATCGCTCTGCAACTGATCCGTCTGGGCCGAATCCGGGAGCGCACCAACGCTCAGATCGCGGCCGTCTCCGGAGGCGAGATCGAAGCCGCAGCTTACTCGATCATCTTCCGGCTGCTCTACGACGGCCCGATGCGCTCGGGCGCGCTGGCCGAACTGCTGTACTCCGACGCCTCCACGATCAGCCGCCAAGCCGCCGCTCTGGTCAAACGCGGGCTCATCGAGCGTCGCGCCGATCCGGCCGACGGCCGCGCCAGCGTCCTGGCCGTCACGGACGCCGGACGAGAACTGGCCGCGTCGCTGCGACAGCGCCGCAACGCCATGCTGGACAACGTCCTGAAGAACTGGAGCGACGAGGAACGCACAACCCTCGGGCAGATGATGCGACGCTTCGTCGACGACTACGAACAGGCGCGCGAGAGCATCCTCACCCTGCATCCGAAAGTTCCGCTGCCGGACAAGATGGCGGACGACCGCACCGGCGACGCCTAGCGCCGGGCTTGCCACGCGGGCCGGCCCGCTGGGAACACGCACGGCCACGGCGACGAATCGTGTCAATCACCGGCGTCACCGCGCGCAGTGCGTTTACTTGACGGGCCCGTTCCGTCGACCCGAGGATGTGATGCGCGTGTTCCACCGGAAATCCGTTCGCACCCTGATCATCGCCATGTCCGGCGGCGTGATTCTCACACTCGGCGCCGCCATCGCCGCCGCGGAGCCGCAGGGGAATCCCGACTATCCGCTCGGCGCACAGAACCAGCCCCCGGGACATCAGCAATCCGATGATCTCAACGACCAGGCCAAGCGAGCCGAGGACCTCGGCGGGGATATCGTCACGGACATGATCGATACGAGCGCGCATCTCACCAAGTGTGTCCTGAACCTGGTCGTGCCCAGCGTCCGCTGCGACTGATTCCGGCGGAGTCGGCGAATCACAGCAGGCTGATCTGACCGGGTTGCTCCTCGATCCCGCTCAGCAGCTCGGGCCCGTTATTGCGGACGCTGTTCACCAGAGGTGACACCTCCCGCACCACGATATCCGAAACCCGTTCCGGCCCAGGGGTTTCCAGGAGTTCATGCGGTGCGGGACGGTCCGGGTCCAGCCACGCGGACCAGTGTTCGCGCGGCATCATCAGCGGCATCCGGTCGTGGATCGCGGTCAGGTCGCCGACCGCGTCGGTGGTCAGGATCGTGCAGGACAGCAGCGGATCCATCTCCTCGGAGCGATCCCGCCAGATCGACCACAGACCGGCCATGTAGAGCGGCGAACCGTCGGCCCGGGACATGTAGTAGGGACGCTTGACCGCCTTGCCCTTGACCGTCGAGTCACCGTCCACGACCCACTCGTACCAGCCGTCCATCGGCACCAGGCAGCGGCGCTTCTTCACTCCGTCCCGGAACGAGGGCGCCTCGGCGGCGCGGTCCGCGCGCGCGTTGAACAGCGGCTTCCCCTTCGCGGGCACGCCCGGCTCGGCCGCCTTGGTCCATGCCGGGATCAGACCCCACCGCATGCGCCGGATACGCAGCCGCGCGGCGTCGCCGGGATGGTCGTGACCATGCCGCTCGACCACCGTCAGCACCTGATTCGTCGGCGCGACGTTGTAGTTGGGCGCGACGGGCGCATCGCCGGTCTCATCGATCGCATCGAGTTCGGCCGCCAGACGGCCCGGATTCACCGTGGTCGCATATCTGCCGCACATGCGGTCAATGGTACTGAGCCGCGAATACGCCGGAGCGGAGCGGAGGCCGATACAGTTGGCCGGAATTCCATGTGATGGCGGGTGACTTCATATCTAAGCTGTTCATATCTAAGCTATGAGAACTTCATGCAATCACTTTCTCACTAGGGGTCGCCGAAACATGTCCACCACCGAGCCGACAACCGCCCGACGGACCGTGCTGACCTCGGTCAACCCGGCCACGGGCGAGGTCATCGACACGCATCCGATCGCCGACGAGCAGGCCGTGGCCGCGGCGGTCGCCAAGGCCCGCACCGCCGCCGGCAGTTGGGGTGCGCTGAGTTATGCCGACCGCAAGCGGTATCTGCTGCGATGGGCCACCCGGCTGGTCGAGAAATCCGACGAGCTCTGCGATCTGATCCACGCGGAGAACGGCAAGACCCGCGACGACGCGTTCCTGGAATTGATGCTCACCCTCGAGCACATCTCCTGGGCCGCCAAGAACGCCGAGAAGGTGCTGAAGACCAAGAAGGTCTCCCCCGGCGCGCTGATGTCCAATTTCGGCGCGTACATCGAGCAGCGTCCCCTGGGCGTGGTCGGCGTGATCGGCCCCTGGAACTACCCGATCTACACCCCCAACGGCTCGATCGCCTACGCCCTGGCCGCGGGTAACGCCGTGGTCTACAAGCCGAGCGAATTCTCCACCGGCATCGGCAATTTCGTCGCCCAGGCCTTCGCCGAGGCGAATCCCGAACTGCCGGACGGAGTCTTCACCACCATCAACGGCTACGGCGAGACCGGTGCGGAGCTGGTGCGCGCCGATATCGACAAGATCGCGTTCACCGGATCGGCGGCCACCGGCAAGAAGATCATGGCGGCGGCGGCCGAACGGCTGACCCCGGTGCTGCTCGAATGCGGCGGTAAGGATGCGGTGATCGTCGCGGCCGACGCCGACGTCACCGCGGCCGCCGACGCGGTCGCCTACGGTGCGACGATGAACAGCGGCCAGACCTGCGCGGGCGTCGAGCGCGTCTACGTGGACGCCTCGATCCGCGACAAGTTCGTCGCGGAGGTCAAGCGGATCCTGACCGACGTGCACCCCGGCTCGGACGGCAAGGCCAGCTACGGCCCGATGACCATGCCGAGCCAGATCGATATCGTGCGCCGGCACATCGAGGACGCGCTGAACAACGGCGGCACCGCGGTGCTCGGCGGCCTCGACTCGATCAAGGGCCCGTTCATCGAGCCGGTCGTGCTGGTCGACGTGGACGAGAACTCCGCTGCCGTGCGCGAGGAGACCTTCGGCCCGACGGTCACCATCCGCACCGTGAAGAACATCGACGAGGCGATCGAGCTGGCCAACAACTCGACCTATTCGCTGGGTTCGACCGTGTTCTCCCGCAAGCACGGCCTCGAGATCGCCCGCCGGATCAAGGCCGGGGCCACCTCGGTCAACGCGGTGCTCGGATTCGCGGCGATCTCCGCGCTGCCCTTCGGCGGCGGCCGGGACTCGGGCCTGGGCCGCATCCACGGCGCGCCCGGCCTGCTGGAGTTCACCGCGCCGCATTCGATCGCGGTGCAGCGCTTCACGATTCCGGGTATGGCGTTGCTGAGCTACTCGCGCACGCAGAGCACGATGAAGCTGTTGCGCCGGGTCGTGCCGATCCTGCACGGACGGCACAAGTAGGCGGATTCGGGTGGCCGGTGGAAACCACCGGCCACCTGCGGTCCGGGCTATCATTTCGGCATGTCCGGCCCATCCGTCGAATCCAACCTCCCCGAGACCATGACCTGGGAGGAGCTGGAGCGTCTTCCGGAAGAGATCGCCGTGCAGATCGAGCTGTGGAATGGTCATGTGGTCTGGGCCAGACGGGGGCCCGGCGAGCATCAGATATTCACCGGACGCCTCTGGAGCGCACTCGAACGCTGCGCACGCAAAGACATGTCGACCCAGAACGAACACTGCTGGCGTGCCACTTTCGAGACCAACGTCTTCTTCGGTCGAACGGGGAAATCCGACTTCATGACCCCTGACTTCCTGGTGCACCGCTGCCTCGACGCGCCGTACCAGGATGTCCGATCGGGCGATGTCGTCCTGGTCGGAGAGGTTCTTTCCCCGTCCAACAGCGTCACGGAGATCGAGACCAAGCGTGCTCGTTATGCCGATGCCGGCATCCCTTGGTACTGGGAAGTCGAGCTGGCGGGTGACGTCAGCGCGATCAATACCGTGCGCGCTTTCGCACGCGAGACCCGCCCCGGACAACTCCCGGACGGAGTGCGAGCGCTGCACCCGTCCAACTACATCCTCGTCGGCGAATGGACCCATGCCGACGAGAACGGCGTGGAGATCACCCATCCGTTCCCCATCTCCATCCCGTGGTCCGAACTCGAGTTCTGAAAAAGCGGAGCCACGATCGGTGAAACCTCATAAGCCCGCGGCGATTTTCATGCCGCGGGCTTGTGCGTTTACTGCGAGTTCGTGACCATGCGCATCCCGGATCGGCCGATAGGCGAAGATGGTGGGGTGAGTCTCTGGCCAGCGCCCCATACCGAGCACCCCGTCCACGCGACCGTGACCCTGCCCGGGTCCAAATCCATCACCAATCGGGCCCTGATCCTCGCCGCGCTCGCCGATCGGCCCTCGACCATCGCCGGGGCGCTGCGCAGTCGCGACACCGACCTCATGATCGCGGCGCTGCGCGCGATGGGGGCCGAGATCAGCGGTGACGCAGATACTCTCGCCGTCACCCCCGCCGAGTTGACCGGTGCGTCCGTGGACTGCGGACTCGCCGGGACCGTCATGCGATTCCTGCCTCCGGTGGCGGCGCTGGCCCGCGGCGACGTCGCCTTCCACGGCGACGACCAGGCCGCGTTGCGGCCGCTGAGCACCATTCTGGACGCGCTGCGCGGGCTCGGTGTCGCCATCGACGGCGACACCCTGCCGTTCACGGTGCACGGCGCGGGCGCGCTGCGCGGCGGATCGGTGACCATCGACGCGTCGGGTTCCTCGCAGTTCGTCTCCGGACTGCTGCTGTCCGCGGCCCGCTTCACCGACGGACTCACTGTGCATCACAAGGGTGCGCCGCTGCCCTCGATGCCGCATATCGAGATGACCGTGCAGATGTTGCGGCAGGCCGACGTCGAGGTCACCGCGCCCACCGATCCGCGCCGCGAACAGGTCTGGACGGTCGCGCCCGGGCCGATCCACGGCGTCGACTGGGAGGTCGAACCGGACCTGTCCAATGCGACGCCGTTCCTGGCCGCGGCCGCGGTGACCGGCGGTGAGGTGACGATTCCGCACTGGCCGCAACTGACCACGCAACCCGGGGACGTCATCCGGGAGATCCTGGTGCGGATGGGCGCCGAGGCGCGCCGCGCCCACGGCAAGCTCGTCGTGCGCGGGCCCGAACGGCTGGCTGGGATCGATATCGATCTGCACGATGTCGGCGAACTCACCCCGACGGTGGCCGCCCTTGCGGCGCTTGCGGATTCGCCGTCGCGGCTGCGCGGGATCGCACATCTGCGCGGGCACGAGACCGACCGGCTGGCGGCGCTGTGCACCGAGATCAACCGGCTCGGCGGCAAGGTCACCGAGACCGATGACGGCCTGGCCATCGAGCCCACGCCGTTGCAGGGCGGGCCCTGGCACTCCTACGCGGACCACCGGATGGCCACCGCCGGGGCGATCCTCGGCCTGCGCGTGCCCGGTGTACACGTCGAGGATGTCGGCACTACCGCCAAGACCCTGCCGGATTTCGTAACCTTGTGGGAGACAATGCTTTCCGATGACGGCGCGAAACCTGCCGACGACGCGGCGGGGTCGGCGCACTGAGGCGGCGCGAGTACGACGAGTCCGATGTCCGGGTGCGCCCGGGCAGGGGCTCGCGTCCGCGCACCAAGAATCGGCCCGAACACCGGGACGCGCGCACGGCGATGGTCACCTCCGTCGATCGCGGCCGCTGGAGCTGCGTACTCGACGGGGATCCGGATCAGCCCATCGTCGCGATGCGCGCGCGCGAACTGGGCCGCACGCCGATCGTGGTGGGCGACCAGGTCGACGTGGTGGGCGATCTGTCGGGTAAGCCCGACACCCTGGCCCGCATCGTGCGGGTCGCCGATCGCGCGACGGTGTTGCGGCGCACCGCCGATGACACCGATCCCTACGAGCGGATCGTGGTCGCCAACGCCGAACAGCTGTTCATCGTCGTCGCCCTGGCCGATCCCCCGCCGCGCACCGGATTCGTCGAGCGCGCCATGGCCGCGGCGTATGCCGGTGGGCTGGAACCGATCCTGTGCCTGACCAAACACGATCTGGCCGCCGAATCCGAATTCGCCTCCGCCTTCGACGATCTGGACCTCACCATCGTCTACGGCGGCCGCGACGACCCCCTCGACGCGGTGCACGACCTGCTGCACGACAAACTCACCTGCCTGCTCGGACATTCCGGCGTCGGTAAGTCCACTCTCGTCAATCGCGTTGTCCCCCAGGCAGACCGAGCCGTCGGCGACGTATCGGGCGTCGGCAAGGGCCGGCACACCTCCACCCAGTCCCTGGCCCTGCCCCTCACCGGCGGCGGCTGGATCATCGACACTCCCGGCATCCGCTCCTTCGGCCTGGCCCACATCACCCCCGACGACGTCATCGCCGCCTTCACCGACCTGTCCGAAGCCATCGAGGACTGCCCCCGAGGCTGCACCCACCTCGGCCCCCCAGCCGACCCCGAATGCGCCCTGGACCTCCTCCCCGGCAAAGAACGCCGAGTGGCCGCCATCCGCCTCCTACTGGTCGCCCTCAACTCCAACGACCCGTGGGTCGTGGGCAACGGTTGACGCCTTCACCAGGCCGGCCAGGAACTCCTGGGTCTCCGGATCCACGGAGTGGATGACGACACCGCGCATACCTCTGGTGAGCAGCACCTTGTAGATGTTCCGCACCAGAACATCGAACTTCTCGTCAGGGACGGGATCCTTCTTCGTCCCCTTGAGCGCGGTGTCCTTGGATGCCGGTCGCACGGTGGTCAGATGTCCGTCGCGCACGACGAGATCCGGTCCGACGATGACACCGGACCAGTCGTATTCGAATCCCTGTGCGGTATAGATGCATCCGACCTGCCCGAAACCCCGCGGATCGGTCGCCCACAACGAACTCGGCGGAGCGTCACCGACGGCGCGGTCACCCCGGAGATTCCACGGCCGCGACCAGTCCCCGATCACGACATCGTCGACCAGTGTGCCGTCCTTGTTCGGAGAACTCCACGGCCAGCAGTAGCCGGCCGCCATCCGCGCGGTCATCCCCGCCGAATTCCGCTCTCGCAGAAAGTCTTCCATTTCACGCGGCGACGACGCGATCCGCACGTCGAACCTCGGGTCACCGAGCCACGGCGTGGGCCCGCCGACGCGAAGGTCGAGCAGTCTGCGCACCCACTCGTCGTATTCGGCGCTGCCACCGCACCGGAACTGACCATCCAGTTCGACATGGTGTACCAGATAGCCGGAACGTACCGCATGCTCCCGGATGGCCTTGACCGTCCCGATTTCGTCCGGGCGAACCACCTGATTCTCGTCGAGGAGAAATACCGGTACCCGGGCAACAGCCATCAGCTCGTCGATCTGGGGACGTTTCGTTCGCTTCGCCGCGGGAGTGAAGCGGTTCGTGGACACCTCTCGAACCCGATGCGCCTCGTCACAGATCAGGACGTCCAGCTCGTTCTTCTCGGCATCGGAGAAGTTGCGGAAGTATTTGAACAAGCCCTGTAGTTCCGTCGATCCCTTTCCGGGAAACTTGCGGAGCGATTCGGTGAATGCCAGGGAGCCTGTCGCGTGCCGCACGCGGTATCCGTCCCGGTGCAACTCGGCCAGCAGCGAGGCCGCGATGAGACTCTTTCCGCTGCCGGGCCCGCCGGTCACGATGACGATGCTCTTCTGATCGGCTCGCCTGGACGAGCGCACCCGATTCATCACCATCTCATATGCGAGTTTCTGGTGATCGAGCAGCGAATACCGCGTGGCCGCACGAAGTTCGGCGCCGGTAAAGCTGAAGAGGTTCTCCTTGCGCCGAATCGCGCTGCGCAGCAGTCGGTCCGCTGCTCCGGTGTCGGAATCCGGAGCGAACTGACTCTTCAGATAGGTCAAGAATTCGTCGTGCTGCTCGCCGGTGTACATCCGCCCGGCGTCCTCCGGCGGCCGCTCGCGCAGGGCGCTGATGGAATTCTCGGTCGCGTTGTGCAGGTAGGCAACTCCGTGCACGGCCTCCGGCCGATCGTGGAGCACCTCGACGTACTGGGTCAGATAGCCGCAATAGGCACTCACCTGATCGATCGGGTGCAGTTGCTCGTCCGGGATACCGGAGGCCCGCACGATGCGATCGCTGTGGTGTTCGAGCGTGGCGGCACTCCACTGCTTCAATTCGACCACCACGTAGTTGTCCGCACCGGTCTCCGGATGTAGACCGCTGAGAATCACGTCGGCCCTGCGGCTCGATTCCGGCAGCTGAAACTCGATGAGCATCTCGATCTGCCCGAGTCCCACCGCTTTCAGGTCCTGGGCGATCAGCGGCAGACTCACATCCCACGAGCGTTCTTCGGCGGAGGGTCGTTGCCGACGCGTACGTCCCAGATGCCGCGCGACCATCGCCGACAATTGTTGCTCGATGGACAGATCCAACACTTCTTGCACGGTCGATCGATACACCCGGCTCGACAACGAAACACCCCCGGCAGCACGAATTCTCGCGCGGTGGGGGCATATCCGAACCCTCGGAAGCCCGTCGGGCCGCAACCTGACGACGAAATATTAACGTACCGAAGGACTACGGCTACGGAGCCCCGCCGAGATGGTGTCCCGCAGGGTAATTCGCGTCATATCGGCGTGGAAGCGCTCCTGCGGGATCCACGGGCGATACACGACGCCGGCCGGGATCGATCCGGCCGACTCAGGAGGCGAACGGGGCGACGTCCGGGGTGCAGTGCGCTCCCGGGGGCGGAAGTTGGCCGTTTACAAGGTAATTCGATACGGCTCGGACACTGTTGCCATTTCACCGTCGACACCGGTCCGGCGAGGGCCGGCGCGGCCGAGACGACCGACCAGAAGACCACTGCGACAACGGCGATACCCGCGCCACGGCGTGCCCCCGGAACTTCGACACCTCGCGGAGCCTACTGAAGCGCGAAGCTTCTCGGCAGGGTTGGGCAGCTGGACGAGTACTCCCCCAACTCGTTTCACGGCTCCCGAAGGATGCCGTACAACGGGGCATTCCGGAAGTGTGTGACCCGGAACGGCCCGTCGATGCGTCGGCCCGAGAAAGCGAGAACGCCCGCTCCGGCGCCGGAGCGGGCGTCCGCGATATCCGCGAAACTACCGGCGGCGCCGGGACTTCGGGCCACGGTCGGCGCGACCCTCGTTGCGGGCGGCCTCGCGGCGTTCGCGACGGGTCATGCCGGTGTCCTCGGCGGTGCCGTACTCCTGGGCGGCGCTGCGGCGGGCGGCGTGGCCGTCCTCGTCCGGCCCCGAGTAACTCAGGCCGCGCGGGCTGGAGTTGTCGATTCCCCTGGCGCGCAAGGGAGCCGGGGCCGCGGTGCCATTGGTCTGCGGCGCGTCGACCAGAGCGCCGACCGGGGAACGCAGGCCCTGATCGATCGCGGCGGCGCCCTGCGGCTGCTGCGGCGCCTCGAACTCGAACTTCGCGTTGAACAGGTAGTGGACCGACTCCTCTTTCAGACCCTCGAGCATCTGGGAGAACATGTCGTATCCCTCACGCTGATACTCCACGAGCGGGTCGCGCTGGGCCATCGCACGCAGGCCGATGCCCTCCTTGAGGTAGTCCATCTCGTAGAGATGTTCGCGCCACTTGCGGTCGAGCACCTGCAGCAGCACCTGATGTTCGAGGGTGCGGGTACTGCCCTCGCCGACCAGGTCGTCGATCTCCTTCTCCCGCTGCTCGTAGGCGGCGTGCGCATCCTCGAGGACGGCGTCGAGCAGCTCCTCGCGGCTCAGCTCGCCGATCTCGCCGTCCTCGTTCTCGCCGGTCAGATCCTTGTAATCGATCGTGATCGGGTACAGCGACCGCAGCGCGGTCCAAAGCTTTTCCAGATCCCAGTCCTCGACGTAGCCGTCGGCGGTGGCGGCGTTGACGTAGGCGGTGACCACGTCGGTGATCATCTCCTGGACCTGACCGTCCATATCCTCGTCGCTGAGAATGCGCTGACGCTCGGCGTAGATGATCGTGCGCTGCTGATTCATCACCTCGTCGTACTTCAGCACGTTCTTGCGGATCTCGAAGTTCTGCTGCTCGACCTGGGTCTGCGCGCTCTTGATGGCCCGGGAGACCATCTTGGCCTCGATCGGCACGTCGTCGGGCAGATTCAGGCGGGTCATGATCGACTCGAGCGTCGCGCCGTTGAAGCGCCGCATCAACTCGTCGCCCAGCGACAGATAGAACCGCGACTCACCGGGATCGCCCTGGCGGCCGGACCGGCCGCGCAGCTGGTTGTCGATACGCCGCGACTCGTGCCGCTCGGTGCCCAGCACGTAGAGACCACCCGCCTCGCGCACCGCCTCGGCGTCCTCGTCGACCTCCTGCTTGACCTGTTCGAGGGCCGAGTGCCAGTGCGCCTCGTACTCCTGCGGAGTTTCGACCGGGTCCAGTCCCTGCCGGCGCAGCAGCAGGTCGGCGAGGATGTCCGGGTTACCACCGAGCACGATGTCGGTACCGCGACCGGCCATATTCGTAGCGACGGTGACCGCACCCGGCCGGCCCGCCTCCGCGACGATCTCCGCCTCTTTCTCGTGGTACTTGGCGTTGAGCACGTTGTGCGGGATGCCGCGCTTGGTCAGCAGTCCGGACAGATATTCCGAACGCTCCACCGAGGTGGTACCGATCAGGACCGGCTGCCCCCGCTCGTACCGCTCGGTGATGTCGTCGGCGACCGCGGAGAACTTGCCCTCCTCGGTCTTGTAGATCAGATCCGCCTGATCCTTGCGGATCATCGGCCTGTTGGTCGGAATCGGCACCACACCGAGCGAATAGGTCTGATGCAGCTCGGCCGCCTCGGTTTCGGCGGTACCGGTCATACCGGCCAGCTTGTCGTAGAGGCGGAAGTAGTTCTGCAGCGTGATGGTGGCCAGCGTCTGGTTCTCGGGCTGGATCTCCACGCCCTCCTTGGCCTCGATGGCCTGGTGCATGCCCTCGTTGTAGCGGCGGCCCACCAGGATGCGACCGGTGAACTCGTCGACGATGATGACCTCGCCGTTGCGGACGATGTAGTCCTTGTCCCGGACGAACAGCTCCTTGGCCTTGATGGCGTTGTTCAGGTAGCTGATCAGGGGTGAGTTGGCCGCTTCGTACAGATTGTCGATGCCCAGCTGATCCTCGACATACGCGACGCCCGTCGTGGTCACGCCGACGGTGCGCTTCTTCAGGTCGAACTCGTAGTGGAACCGGCCATCGATCTCCGACGCCCGCTGCTGACGCTCCTGGCTGGTCATCGAGGTGGTGTCGATGCCCTTCATCTCCGGCGCCATCCGCGCGAACTCGGTGTACCACTTGGACGCGGTGACATCGGCCGGGCCGGAGATGATCAGCGGCGTGCGGGCCTCGTCGATGAGGATGGAGTCGACCTCGTCGACGATGGCGAAGTTGTGCCCGCGCTGGACCAGATCGTCCTTCGAGTGCGTCATGTTGTCGCGCAGGTAGTCGAAGCCGAACTCGTTGTTCGTGCCGTACGTGATGTCGGCCGCGTAGGCCTCCTTGCGCTCGGCGGGGGTCATGCCGGACAGGATCACCCCGACCTCGAGGCCCAGGAACCGGTGCACGCGGCCCATCCACTCCGAGTCGCGCTTGGCCAGGTAGTCGTTGACGGTGACGACGTGCACGCCGTCGCCGGCGAGAGCGTTGAGGTAGGCCGGCAGCACACAGGTCAGGGTCTTGCCCTCACCGGTCTTCATCTCCGCGACGTTGCCGATGTGCAGCGCGGCCCCGCCCATCACCTGCACCTTGTAGTGCTTCTGGTTCAGCACCCGCGAGGACGCCTCGCGGGCCACCGCGAACGCCTCCAGCAGAGTTTGATCCAGGAAGTCCCGCTTGACCCGCTGGACGATGCGTTCCTGCTGCTCCTCGTCCTCGACGCCGTCGAGCGCCTCGGTGATGTCGTCGGCGAGGCGATCACGGAACTCGTCGGTCTTGGCCTGCAACTCGGCATCGCTGAGATCGGCGAACTCGTCCTCCAGGGCCAGGACCTCGTCTGCCAGCTTGGAGAGCCGCTTGACGGTGCGACCCTCACCAAAACGTAGCAACCTCGTCAGTGTCAGCGCAGGCACGGGTCTCGTCAGTCCTCTGGTCGGTGTTTGTCGTCTTGCGTTGCTTACATCCTGTAGTACCCCGCGCGGGCGGGATCCCCGATGCGCGGATGCGCAGCAAGGTTCATGGTAATGCGCGGCCCATGGTATGCGTCGCGCGGCGGAGCGAGCAGGACCGCCGGTCGGCGATGTGCGCCGACGTGCACGGCAACAAGTACGAGACCTCAGCGCAGGCGCAGCGCGCTCAGCCGCCAGTCGCCGCGTTTCAGGGTGATGCGGGCCGCGACCGCGAATCTGCGGCCGCCACGCTCGTACCCGCCGAAAACCTCCGCCGCATCCGCTCCGGCGGCCGCGACGCGCACGCTGACCAGCACAGCCGCACCCAGGCGGCGGTCGCCGTCACCGGTGCGCACCAGGGTCTGCACCGCCGCCACCACGGCGGGTTCGGCCAGCGGACGCAGCTGTGCCGCACTGCGGCGCCCGTCCAGCACCTCACATACCAGCCGTAGCGCTCGCTCAGCGAATTGCTTTGCCGCCGAATCACTTTCATCCACACGAACCGGCGACGCCGACCGCCCGCCGTGCGGTGATCGACGAGCCGTGCCGTACCTGCGGACCGCGCCCGCGCACGGCGCGGCCGCCGGTCGCACGGAACCGCCCGGCCGCGCCGGAATGCCCCCTGCGCACTCCAGCGGCGGCTCGAAGGCCGGCGCATCCGCCAGTGACCGATCCGAACCGGACATGGCGGAGTCGTTCCGAGGTCCGAACATTCCGTCTTCCCCCTATTTGTCGGGTCCCCTGGACACGAATCGAAATAGCATGGCATGCGCTCGACCGCCGGTACGGGATTTCCCGAAGCTATCGCGACATGTCCCATACACAGCGCCGAAACATTGGGTGCGGATCACAATGGAGCGAGCATCGAAAGGGGTATCGGTCAGCGTGATCATGAGACTGTCACCGCAGGACGCATCGTTCTACCGGCTCGAGACGAGCAGCAACCCGATGCACATCGGCTCGCTGGCGATCGTGCGCGCGACCGACGGGGACGGGCCCTGCGGACCACTGGACTACGACCGGCTGCTGGACCTGGTGACCAGCCGCCTGCCGCTGATCCCGCGCTACCGCCGCAAGGTGCGCGAGGTCCCGTTCGAACTCGGCCGTCCGGTCTGGGTGCAGGACAGCCGGTTCGACCCGACCTACCACGTGCGCCGCGCGGCGCTGCCCGAACCCGGTTCGGACGAACAACTGCTGGAGCTGGTCGCCCGGCTGTCCTCACGCCCGCTGGACCAGAGCCGCCCGCTGTGGGAGATGTACCTGATCGAGGGCCTGTCCGGGGACCGCGGCGCCATCTTCACCAAAACGCATTCGGCCCTGGTCGACGGCAGTTCGTCCTTCGAGATCGGTCATGTGATCCTGGACAACTCCCCGTCGCCGCGCGAGATCGCGGCCGAGGCATGGGTCTCCAGGCACGAGCCGGGCGAGGCGGAACTGCTGGCCATGGCGGTGGTCGATCTGGCCACCCAGCCCGCCGAGGCACTGGACGTGCTGCGGCGCGCCGGGGCCGACGCCTTCTCCTTCGTCGACGCCGCGGGCAAGGCGGCCGGGCGGATGGTCACCGCCGTGCGCACCGCCGCCAGCGGAACGCCCGTCAGCCCGTTCAACACACCCACCTCGCGCGATCGGCGTTTCGAGGTGGCGGCCACCGATCTCGACGACTACCGCACGATCCGCAGCGCCTTCGACTGCTCCATCAACGACGCCATCCTGGCCGTGGTGACCGGCGCACTGCGCATCTTCATCCAGTCCCGCGGCGAGGTGCTGACCGAATCGGCGGTGCTGCGGGCGGTGGTGCCGATGTCGGTCTACGTCGAAGGGCGGTACGGGGATCGGCCGCGGCCGACCAGCGAGGTCTCCTCGTTCCTGGTGGATCTGCCGGTGGGTGAGCCGAATCCGGTGATCCGCACATCACACATCGCGCATGCCACCGAACCGAATTCCCGGAATCGGCGCGGAGTCCGGGCGCGTACGCTCGTGCACATGGCGGGCTTCGCCCCGGCGAGCCTGCACGCGATGAGCGTGCGCGCGGCGAGTACGTTCGCCGAGCACACGTTCAATCTGGTGATCACCAACGCACCGGGTCCGCAGCGGCCGATGTACATCGGCGGCGCGCGGATGCTGGAGATGTATCCGGTATCGCCACTGCTGCGCAACCAGGCCACGAGCATCGGAATCACCTCGTACGACGGACGGGTGTTCTACGGGCTCAACGCCGATCGCGATGCGATGGCCGACATCGGCGTACTGTCCGCGGCGGTGCACGAATCCATGGAGGAGATGCTCGGTGCCTGCGTCCAGTGAAGCCGCGGCCGGAAAAGGCAAACTGCGGGTCTACATCCCGGCGACCGTCCCGATGCTGCGGGAACTGGTGACCGATCGTGAGATCCGGGCGATCAACGACACCGCGTTCGCCGTCACCCCGGCGTTGCGCGAGGCCTACGCCTCGGGCGACGACGAGGAACTGGCCGAGGTCGCGATGATCGAGGCGGGGCGGGCCGCGTTGCGCCTGCTCGCCCAGGAGCGCGAGGCCGCGCTGCTGGCCGACGAATCCGCCTCGGACCCGCACGACACGGGCACCGCGAGTCCGGGCGAGGACACGGCACCCGACGGCGCGGGCGACTATTCCGCCCCCGTCTACCGTCGTGCGGTGATCGCCGCCGACGTCACCGGCGCAACCCTGCGCGCCGACCTGGACGACGCCGTGGTCCGCCTGTCCGCCCCCGTCACCTACACCCAGATCGCCTCGGTCCACGTCGATCTGGCCGAGGCCGAACCGGCGATCGCCAAGGCGGTGGACGTCATCGACGCCGCCGACATGGGCGATGAGGACGCCGAATTCGTCCTCGGCGACGCCGAGGACCACCAGCTCGCCTGGTACGCCGCCCAGGAACTCCCTTTCCTGCTCGAGCTGCTGTAATTGCTGTGTTTTTGGCCTCCGCTTCGCTCCGGCGGGTTTTCGGCGCTGTAAGGCTCGTCGTTCAGCCCTCGAGACTCGGCCTTCGGCCATGCGCTTCGAGGGCTGAACGACGAGCCCGCGCCGAAAACCTTTGCGGTTGGTGTTGCTGAACCTATCGCTTCGCGGGCGACTCCCAGCCGGACGGAGACGCTTCGCCGCTGGGCGCGTTGGTTATCGCCTCGCTTCGCATCGGTTGGTTTTCGGTGGCCGGAGGGAAACGTTGCGCCGTCGGGACTCGGCCTTCGGCCACGCGCTTCGAGGGCTGAACGACGAGCCCGCGCCGAAAACCCTTGGAGTTGGTGTTGTTGAGTCTTTCGCTTCGCGGGCGAGTTTCAGCGGGACGCCAGGCGCTTCGCCGCTGGGCACGTTGACCTTTCGCCTCGCTTCGCATCGGGGGAGTTCCGATGGGTGGGGCGTCGTGAGTCGATTTCAGTTCGCGCGGCTTGCTGTCGGGCGAACTCCCACCGGGAACCTACGATGCCGTAACCTTGCTCGAAAGATGCGTTCCGCAGGGGTGCGATGATGCGGCGCGCGGGGCGCATCATCACCACGATCACAGGGAAATGAGCATTCGCACGATGGTCTCGAAATCGGTACAGGGCGTTCGGGCATGGCTGGAGGCCCCGGTCGCCGAGGCGAAGATGGCCGGTCGCACCCGGCTCAACGCGTTGCGCGGCATGGCTGCCCGGGTCACCACGCCGCTGCTGCCGGACGACTATCTGCATCTGATCAACCCGCTGTGGTCGGCGCGCGAGCTGCGCGGCCGGATCGTGGACGTGCGCAAGGAGACCGCGGATTCGGTCACGCTGGTGATCAAGCCGGGCTGGGGCTTCGACTTCAAATTCACCCCGGGCCAGTACATCGGCATCGGTGTCCTGGTCGATGGCCGCTGGCACTGGCGGTCCTACTCGCTGACCTGCCCGCCCGATTGGAGCGACGCCCCCGCCGACGGCCGCGCGGGCTCCCGGCAGCGGCTGATCTCGATCGCCGTCAAGGCGATGCCCGAGGGATTCCTGTCCAGCCATCTGGTCAACGGCGTTCCCGAGGGCACGATCGTGCGGCTGGCCGCGCCGCAGGGCGGCTTCGTACTGCCCGAGCCGGTTCCGCCGAAGGTGTTGTTCCTCACCGCGGGCAGTGGCATCACCCCGGTCATGGCGATGTTGCGCACGATGGACCGGCGCGGCGCCGTGCCCGACGTCGTGCACATCCATTCCGCGCGCACCGCCGAGGACGTGATGTTCGCCGAGGAATTGCGCCGGATGCACGAGCAGCACCCGGGTTTCACCTCACATGTGAACCTCACCGGTGAAAAAGGCAAATTCGACCTGGCCACCCTGGACGAGCTGTACCCGGACTGGCGCGAGCGGCAGACCTGGGCGTGCGGGCCGTTGCAGATGCTCAACGACATCGAAAACCATTGGGCGGCAGCGAAGGTCGGCGACAATCTGCACGTCGAGCGGTTCGAGGTGGAACGGTCGGCGGTCGGCGAGGGCGGCACGGTCACCTTCGCGCGCACCGGTCGCACCGTCGCGGTCGACGGGGCCACCACCCTGATGCAAGCCGGCGAGGACGCGGGCGTGCAGATGCCGTTCGGCTGCCGGATGGGCATCTGCCAGACCTGTGTGGT
Organism: Nocardia sp. PLKS1-43; assembly: GCF_059510335.1. Classification (NCBI taxonomy): domain Bacteria; kingdom Bacillati; phylum Actinomycetota; class Actinomycetes; order Mycobacteriales; family Nocardiaceae; genus Nocardia; species Nocardia sp. PLKS1-43. The sequence continues at coordinate 20,730 of NZ_JCAJZQ010000012.1, forward strand.
CACCCTCACCGACGGCCACGCACGCGATCTGCGCAACGGCGCCGAGCGCCAGGCCGGGGAGAAGATTCAAACCTGTATTTCCGCGGCGGCGGGTGACTGCTCACTCGACGTGTAAACGCTATTCACCGAAACCCGATACCCTCGGTGGCGGCATCCGGTGCAGCGCGTCCCGCGATCACCCCCATCCACGACGCGCCCAGCGAAGCGAGGCAACTCAGCACAGTGGCAATCACCGACATCAAGGCGTTCGCCCATCTGACGGAGACGGATATCGAGGCCCTGGGCCAGGAACTCGACACCATCCGGCGCACCGTCGAATCATCGCTGGGCGAGAACGACGCGAAATACATCCGGCGGTCCATTCGCGCGCAGCGCTTCCTGGAGACCGCGGGACGGGTCACGCTGTTCGCCGGCAGACGGCGCACGGCGTGGCTGGCCGGTACGGCCATGCTGGCGATTGCCAAGATCATCGAGAACATGGAGCTCGGGCACAACATCAGCCACGGGCAGTGGGATTGGATGAACGACCCGGAGATCCACTCCACCACCTGGGAGTGGGATATGACGGGCACCTCCGGGCAGTGGAAACGGGCGCACAACTATTCCCACCACACCTACACCAATGTGCTGGGCCGCGACGACGATCTGGGTTTCGGCATCCTGCGGATGACCCGGGACGAGCAGTGGCGTCCGATCCACCTCATCCAGCCGCTGGCGAATCTGCTGCTGGCCGCCAGTTTCGAATGGGGTATCGCCCTGCACGATCTGAAGGCCGAGAAATTGCAGCTCGGGGTGCCGCGCGCGGAACTGCTGTCCGAGCCGAACAAGGCATTTCTCCGCAAGGCCGGGCGGCAGGTGGCCAAGGATTTCGTGATCCACCCCGCGCTGACCGGCCCCGGGTGGAAGCGCACCATGCAGGCCAATGCGACCGCGAATCTGATTCGCAACCTGTGGGCGTACGCGGTGATCTTCTGCGGTCACTTCCCCGACGGCGCGGAGAAATTCACCGAGGAGCAGTTCGCAGGCGAAACCCGCGGCGAATGGTATCTGCGGCAGATGCTGGGCAGCGCGAATTTCACCGCGGGCCCGGCGATGGCGTTCATGAGCGGCAACCTGTGCTACCAGATCGAACATCACCTGTTCCCGGACATTCCCAGCAGCCGCTATCCGGAGATCTCGGTCCAGGTGCGCGAGCTCTGCGACAAATACGATCTGCCCTATACGACCGGCTCGCTGGGCAAACAGTATCTGCTGGCCTTCCGGACCATTCACAAGCTGGCCCTGCCGGACAGATATCTGCGGCGCACCGCCGACGACGCACCGGAAACCTCGTCCGAACGCAAATTCGCCGCGCTGTCCCTGCACTGGCCGAGCGCCGAAACCGTCGTCGATCCGGATACCGGCGTACGTCGCGGTCTGCGATCGGCGCTGGCCGAGGCGAAGGTGGCCTTGCGGGAGCGGGCCCGCCAGGAGAAAGCGGCCCTGCGCGAGGCCAAACTGGCCCTGCAGGAAAAGGCTCGCCAGGAACAGCAGGCGTTGCGCGAGGCCACCCAGGCGCTACAGGACAAGGCGCGCGAGGAACGGCGGCAACTGCGGCGACGAGCGTTGCGGGAGCGGGCACTGTGGCGGGTGCGTCGTCGGCAGCGCACGCGACAGGGCCGCTAAGCATATGCTGGTTACATTCACAATGCGGCGTACGCCACAGTTGTGAATCGATCCGGAGATAACCTACGGAGCCGTAACCTACGGTAGTGTAACCCCCATGGCGATCTCGGATGTCAAGGAATACGCGCACCTCACCCCTGAGGACGTAGAAGCGATCGGTGTCGAGCTGGATACCATCCGGCGGGAAATCGAAGCCTCCCGCGGACAGCGCGATGCCCGTTACATCCGCAATGTGATTCGGCTCCAGCGCGCGCTCGAGATCAGCGGGCGTGCGGTACTGTTCGCGAGTTTCCTGCCGCCCGCGTGGCTGGCCGGCGTCGCTCTGCTGAGCACGGCCAAGATCATCGAGAACATGGAAATCGGGCACAACGTCATGCACGGCCAGTGGGACTGGATGAACGATCCGGAAATCCACTCCGCGTCCTGGGAATGGGACAACGTCGGCCCGTCCGAGCACTGGAAGATCACGCACAATTTCCTGCACCACAAGTACACCAACGTCCTGGGCATGGACGACGACATCGGCTACGGCCTGCTGCGCGTCACGCGCGACCAGCGCTGGTCGCCGTTCTATCTCGGCCAGCCGGTGTACAACCTGCTGCTGCAGATGTTCTTCGAATACGGCGTGGCGATTCAGCACCTGGAACTGGGCAAGGTCGCCAAGAAGAAATGGACCCCGGACAGCCCCGAGCGCAAGCAGTTCGAAGAGGACCGCCGCCTGGTGTTGAAGAAGGTCGGCAAGCAGGTCGCCAAGGATTACGCGATCTTCCCGCTGCTGACCGGACCGGCGTTCCTCACCACGCTTTCGGCCAATATCGCGGCCAACATCATCCGCAATGTGTGGACGAATGCGGTGATCTTCTGCGGCCACTTCCCCGACGGCGCCGAGAAATTCACCAAGGCCGATATCGACGGTGAGACCCAGGGCGAGTGGTACCTGCGCCAGATGCTGGGCAGCGCCAACATCTCCGGCGGCCGCGTGCTGCATTTCATGACCGGCAACCTCTCGCACCAGATCGAGCACCACCTGTTCCCGGATCTGCCGAGCAACCGGCTCGCATCGATCGCGGTGCGAGTGCGCGCGCTGTGCGACAAATACGATCTGCCCTACACCACCGGTTCGCTGCCGGTGCAGTACGGCAAGTCGTGGCGCACCATCATCAAGCTCTCGCTGCCGAACAAATATCTGCGGCGTTCCACCGACGACGCGCCCGAAACCAGATCCGAGCGCGCCTTCGGCGGTGTCTCCGACATCGATCCGGTCACCGGACGCCGCCGCGGCCTGCGCACCGCGCTGAAGCAGGGCCGCAAGCGCATCGCCGAGGCCCGGCGCGCCGTGCCGATCGGCTGACGCCGCTGCGAGGCTCGAACACACCCCGTCCGACATCGGGCGGGGTGTTTCGTGAACCGGCCCGAGCGTCGCGGACAAGGGTTCGGCGCCGCCTGATTATTTGCCTCTGGTTGACTGGTGCCGACTCGGTCGGATGCGGGCAAGATTGGCGATGGTGTGGTTACTGAGCACGACATTTACGAAGTGATCCGGCGGCGGCGCGATGTGCGCGCCGAATTCACCGGCGAACTCCTCGACGACGCCACCCTGCTGCGGATCCTCGATGCGGCACACCGCGCGCCGAGCGTCGGCAATTCGCAGCCGTGGGATTTCATCGTCGTGCGCGACCCTGCCACGCTGGCCCGCTTCGCCGCGCACGTCGCGGACAAGCGCGTCGAGTTCGGCGAGTCGCTGCCGCCCGACCGGGCTCGGACCTTCGAGCCGATCAAGATCGAGGGCATCACCGAGAGCGGCACCGGCATCGTGGTGACCCACGACGACAGCCGTGGCGGCCCGCACATCCTGGGCCGGGCCACCGTGCCCGAAACCGGGCTCTACTCGACCATTCTCGCGATCCAGAACATGTGGCTGGCCGCGACCGCCGAAGGGGTGGGCGTCGGCTGGGTCAGCTTCTACGACGCCCCCTTCCTGACCGACCTGATGCATCTGCCGCCCGGCATCCGCCCGGTCGCCTGGTTGTGCGTCGGCCCGGTGCATGAATTCCAGGAGACGCCGGACCTCGAGCGGTTCGGCTGGCGGGACCGCCGACCGCTGAGCGAGGCCGTGCACTGGGAGCGATTCCCCAGCTGACCCGCCGGCCCGCCTACACCCGCGCGCTCTCCCGGGCAATATTCGGTGTCACAGAAGATCCGCCGACGGACATGCCGAGGGGCCGACGACTCGACGTCGTCGGCCCCGGAGTGGCGCGAAGCTGCTATGCCAGTCTGATCAGGCCGTAGTCGAAGGCGTGTCGGCGGTACACCACCGAGGGACGGTCGGACTCGCGGTCGTGGAAGAGGAAGAAATCGTGGCCGACGAGTTCCATCTGATAGAGCGCGTCATCCACGGACATCGGGGATGCGGGGTGCACCTTGGTGCGCACGATATGGCCCGGGCCGGCGTAATCGGCCGCATCCACTTCCTGCTCCTGCGACTGAGCGCCGTTCGTGGTGGCACGGCCCAGTGATTCGTCGACGAGGTCCGCGGTCGCCTCGGCCACCGAGACGGGGGTCTTCTCGCCGTAGTGCACCCGGCGACGGTCCTTGCTACGCCGCAGCCGACTCTCCAGCTTGTCCGTCGCCTGTTCCAGGGCGCCGTAGAAGCTGTCCGCACATGCTTCCGCGCGCACGATCGGCCCCTTGCCGCGTGCGGTGATCTCCAAGCGCTGACAGTTCTTGCGCTGTCTGCGATTGCGTTCGTGGAAGAGTTCGACATCGAACAGGTAGATCGACGGGTCGAAACGCTCGAGCCGGGAGAGTCTGTCCGCCACGTGAATTCGGAAATGATCGGGAACCTCGACGTTGCGGCCCTTCACCACGACGTCGGCGCTGGGGACTTTGGGCTGGGTCTCGGGTTCGGCTCGGTCGAAAGCGGTGGAATCAGCTGTCGCGCCGTAGCGGGCCGAGGCGTCTGCTTCTTTCACTGAAGGTCGTGAAGTCGTCACGCGTACCTCCCGGATCTGGCCACACACACGAGTCGTGTGCGGCGGGTTCAACTCGTGTCGAGAGGTGTGTGCGGCAGGCGATCAGCTGACACAGGCGGCGGTCGCGAGACTGGTTGCGCACACCGGAGAAGCTCGACACGAAAGTCGCTCGAGGCGCCACCTCCAACCTCTGGTACGGGGTGTCAGATCGCTCTGATGGCCACGCTATTACGCCAGCGACTAGTCCGCCAGTGTTCACGCAAATTTCGCCCGCTCAGACAGCGCAAGTCACCATGACAGCCCGGACACCGACGCCCGCGGCCGCCAGCACACGCACCGACTCGCCCGCCGTCGCTCCCGTCGTGAGGACGTCATCAACCAGTACTACCTCGGCGTTCACCGCCGACAGGGCAGCATGCAACGGCCCGGCACGAGCCGTGATCCGGCCCCGCAGATTGGCTCTGCGCTCCCTCGGACCCAGACCCACCGAATCCCGTACCGCACGATGCATTCGCAACGCCGGAGCGACCCTGCAATCAGGCAGCAAACCAGCCGCGACCCGGGCGACCCGGGCCACCGGATCGCCCCCTCGACGGCGTGCGGCCGACCGTTTGGTCGGCGCCGGAACAAGGACCAGCGACCGTCGTGGATCCCGAAGTGTAGCCAGCCCTCTGGCCAATGCCAACCCCAACGGCGACGCCAGATCCCGGCGTCCATGCTCCTTGACGGCGATCACCGCCCGGCGCGCCGCCCCGGCGTACCCGCCCAGCGCCCAGCACGGCACACCCGGATCGGTGCGCGGGCGCACCCGCACCGGCGCACCGGACAGACTCCGCGCGCATCCGGCGCACCACACATCCCCGTGTGCCCCACATCCCCCGCACGTGCGCGGCAGGATCAGATCCAGCAGCATCCGCATCGGCCCAGTGTGCCGGTCGTTTCCGGCGGCGCCAACAGGTTCGGGGTTCGCCCATGTACAGCGGGTGCGGCGATGGCCGCACGACCGTCCGCGATCAGCCCGGCAACACCGGCACGGCGTTCGTGCCCAATCCCTGCACCTCGCGCCAGAATCGGTCCGCGGCCGGATCGGTGGACTGCAACTGCATCACCGCACGCGAATCCGCGACGTAGAACGTATCGGCGGCGACGCTCACCAACCGCACCGGCGGGGTCAGGTTCTGACTCGACAACTGGGTCAGGTCCGAACCGTCGATGTAGACCGACTCCACCGGATTCACATCCCCCTCCCGGGCGATGACCAAGGTGTCCGGACTGGACCAGTCGATGGACAACGCGGTCGTGCTCAGATCCACCGCGACCGGCTGCGGCGAGACCAGCGAGTACTTCCCGTCCGGGTGGGCCACAACCACCGCCAGGTACACCTTGCCGCCGGCGATGATCGCCGCACGCGTGCCGTCGCGGGAGATGCGCAGATCGGTGATCGGCAGACGCGGCACCGGATCGGTGCTGTTCGGTTCGCCGACGGTCAGTGTGGAACTGTCGACATCCTGCCGGGACACATTGCCGGTGGCCCGATCGTGCACCACCCGGACGACCTTGTCGCCGTTGATGACCGTCCACACCGCGCCGCCATCGGACGTCCACGAGGGCCGGGTGAAACTATCGCCCTGCACCACCGAGAAGGTGGTGGCACCGTCGTAACTGCCGATCACCAGCGTGCGCCTGGGCTTGGGAGCGGGCTCGCCGCTGTCGGCGACCGCGGCGACCAGCTGCCCGTCATCGGACAATCCGACCGACTGCAGATTGTGCGCGGTACCGAAATATCCGGGGGTGGGAGTGATGCGCCCCTTGGCGGTGTCCACCGTGACCAGCGTGCCGTCCCGCAGCGCGTGCAGGCCGGTGCGATCGGCGGTGGGCGTCTTCGGATTCATCGCGTTGACGTCGTCCAGCGACCAGCCGGTATTCGCGTACCGGTCGTCGAGCGGCTTGCCGTCCGCGAGCAGCACGTACGGACCGAGGATGCCCGCACCCGCGAGCGTCAACACCACCTGCGCGGCCAGCAGCTCCTTACCGCGCGCGTCGAGCGCAGAGGCGCCGGCGAAGTCGATCCGCACCCCGCCCAGGCCCACCCCGACCCCGTCACCGGCGCCGTTGGCCTTGGTGATACCCCCGCGCAGGCTGATCGGCGCGGCCAGCACATTCCGCACTGCCGGTGCGAGGGACGGCTGCGCCCCTTCGGACAGCAGCGCCAGCAATCGCTGCGTGAGCTGGTCCTTGCTGGTGGAGACCCAGCGCAGATCCGGAACCATGCTGGTACCGGCGTTGTTCGCGAAATACAGCGAATAGCGGCGATAGGACTTGTAGAACGCGGCGCTTTCCACGACGACGCCCGGTTCCACCTGATTGATCCGCCATTCGTCGCCGACCTTCGTCAGCTCCACCCTGGTCTCATAGGTGTTGTCCTGGGCCCGGAACGACCCGTCCGCGCCCAGCTGACCGAGTTTGCGCGCCCGAATCCGATAGGTGGCGGTATCGCCGGTGAGCGATTCGCGCAGCGTATCCGGCGATTCCACGATCGCGGTGCCGGCGCTGTCGTCCCAGTTCAAGGACGCTGTCGGGGACAGGTACTGCCGCGCCTGCTGATGCCGGTCGGCCGGATTCGCGGTCGCGGTCAGGAAGTTGCGTACCAGCAGATCCGGGTCGTGTCCCGCGACCGGCGGCACAGGGCCGACGCTGGTGGGCGCGCGACCGATGGTCCCCAATGCCTGCGGCGCCGAGGAATCGGGCAGATTCGCACATCCGCTCAGTGCCAGCGCCGATACCAGTAGCAGACCGATCACCACACGTAATCGGCTCACCCCGGCCCGCTGCCAGGTGCGAGAACCTCGACTCATTTCGTTCCGTCTCCGGTATCGCTCAGTACGGACTTCTCCCCCGCCCCCGAGCTATCACCGGCCTCCCGCGACGGCCGCTCATCCGGATTCCGGCTCGTCCCAACCACATTCGCATCGTCATCGGACGATTCGGCCGCAGCGCCCGCGGCCGCGGCCTTCTCCCCGGCCACCGGCGTGATCGCCCCGGAGCCGGAGGCATCGGCCGCGGTGACCTCCGCCCCCGCCGCGGAATCCGCATCGCCCCCAGGCGTATTCGTCCCGGCTGGCGGCGAACCGCCCGCGGACTCGTCCGCAGCCGTGACAGCCGAACCCGCACCGCCCGCGCTCGGCCCCGCCTCGGACATCTCCGCCTCGGCGGCGGACAGTTCCTCCTCGGTCACGGGCGCATCCGCTTCGACCACAACGGAATCCGGCCCGATCGCCGGCGTATTCGCCTCGGCCGCAGCCGTATCGGCCGCCGCGGCGGTGTCCGCCCGTGCCACGGCCGCGGACGAACCAGCCGCGACCTCGTCGGCGGTCGCGTCCTCTCCCCATTCGTCCTGCGGCGAATCCGATGGCGCGGAGGGCAATTCGAGCGGTGCGCCGCGCCGCTTCGGCGGCTCGAGCGACAACGGACTCGGCCCGAGTTTGCGCCCGCGTACCAGCGGCAGGGTCAGCCGGAAGCTGGCGCCGACGCCGAGTTCACCCCATGCCTCGAGTTTGCCGTCGTGCAGATTCGCATCCTCGACGCTGATCGACAGGCCCAGACCGGTCCCGCCGGAACGCCGCATGCGCGAGGGATCCGAGCGCCAGAAGCGGTTGAACACCAGCTTCTCCTCGCCCGGCCGCAGACCGACGCCCTGATCGCGCACCACGATGCCGACGGCATTGGCATCGACGTCGCCGCGCATCCGGATCAACACCGGTTTGCCCTCGCTGTGGTCGATGGCGTTGGCCAGCAGGTTGCGCAGCACCCGTTCCACGCGGCGCGGATCGACCTCGGCGACCAGCGGCTCCTCCGGCAGATCCACGACCAGCTCGACGCTGGACTCCTTGGCCAGATGCCGCACCGTGGAGATCGCCGCCCGCGCGCACATCCGCACATCGAGCGATTCGACCTGCAACTCGGCCACGCCGGCATCGTGACGGCTGATCTCCAGCAGATCGTTGAGCAGACCCTCGAATCGGTCCAGCTCGGTGACCAGCAGCTCGGCGCTTCGAGCCAGTGCCGGATCGAGTTCGTCGCTGGATCCGTGGATCAGATCGGCGGCCATGCGCACGGTCGTCAGCGGCGTGCGCAACTCGTGGCTGACGTCGGAGGTGAAGCGGCGCTGTAGATTACCGAATTCCTCGAGCTGGGTGATCTGGTTCGACAGGCTCTCGGCCATCGCGTTGAACGATATGGCCAGTTTCGCCATATCGTCCTCACCTCGCACGAGCATCCGTTCCCGGAGCCGACCGTCGGCGAACCGGCCCGCGATCCGGGCCGCCGACCGGATCGGCAGCACGACCTGCCTGGTCACCAGTGCGGTGATCGCGGCGAGCAGCACCAGCAGTACGGCGCCGCCGATGAACATCGTCCCGCGCATGAGTCCCAGGCTGCGGTCCTCGTTGGTCAGCGGGAAGATCAGATAGACCTCGAGCGTCGGCACCTGTGTGCTCGGACTGCCGATGACCAGCGCCCGGCCGCGGTATCCGTCCGGATCCGACACCGTGGCGAACTGGTAGCTGACCTGATTCTGCTGTACGAATCGGCGCAGCTCGGCCGGCACCTCCTGCACCGGCCCGACCGAGATGTCCTGCATATTGTCGCCAACCATCTCGAGCGCGGAATTGAAATTGCCCGCCGTGCCGCCGGACTGGCCGCTGTTACCGCTCGACAGCGCGTTACGCGCGGCCTGCAGACTGGTCAGCTGGGTGCCCGAATCATGCGCGCCGGCCAGCTGATTCTCCACCGTCGTCCGGGCGCGACCCATTTCCTCGACGGCCGCGGCGATCTTGCCGTCGAGGAGCCGGTCGGTGATCTGACTGGTCAGTACCACCCCGAGGATGGTGATCACGATCAGCGACAGGGTGAGCGTGGATACGACGACACGCAATTGGAGCGAACGCCGCCACACGTGTCCCAGCGATTCGCCGACGGATTTGAACCACGCCACCATCGCTGCCAGCAACCGCTCGATGCGGTTTCTGGAGCGATCGATCACGGCGGTCCGGCCTTGTAACCCACACCGCGGACGGTCAGCACGATCTCAGGGTTCTCCGGATCCTTCTCGACCTTGGCCCGTAGCCGCTGCACATGCACGTTGACCAGGCGGGTATCGGCCGCGTGCCGGTAACCCCAGACCTGCTCCAGCAGAACCTCGCGAGTGAACACCTGACGCGGCTTGCGGGCCAGCGCCACCAGCAGGTCGAACTCGAGCGGAGTCAGCGAGATCTGCTGCCCGGCCCGGGTGACCTTGTGCGCCGGGACATCGATGACGATGTCGGCGATGGAGAGCAGCTCCGCGGGCTCCTCCTCGGTGCGCCGCAGCCGGGCGCGCACCCGCGCGACGAGCTCCTTCGGCTTGAAGGGTTTGACGATGTAGTCGTCCGCACCGGACTCCAACCCCAGCACGACGTCGACCGTGTCGGTCTTCGCCGTCAGCATGACGATCGGCACGCCGGAATCGGCCCGCAGCACACGGCATACGTCGATGCCGTTCATGCCGGGGAGCATCAGATCCAGCAACACCAGATCCGGGCGTAGCTCCCGGACCGCGGTCAGCGCCTGCGTGCCGTCGCCGACGGTGTGAGGGTCGAAACCCTCGCCGCGCAAGACGATCGTCAGCATCTCCGCGAGCGCCATATCGTCGTCGACGACCAGAATCTTCGGCTTCATAACTACTATGGTGTCATCTCTCCGGCTCGGGACGGGCAACCACGCCAACACTGGTACGTATCCGACGCCCATCCAACCCTATCGGGCAATAATTTTCGACAGACGCGCGGTCAGCGTGGCCGGATCTTCGTGCGGTGCATGACGCCACCACGGACCGTGCCAGTGTGTTTCGGCCATCACACGATAGACCTCACCGGTGCGTTCCTGCAGCGCTTTGTCGCGCTCGTACGCGTCCGGGGCACGGTCGCTGTCGAGTTCACCGCGGCGGCGGGCACGTTCGGCGGCGAGTTCGACCGGCACGGCGAGCAGCACATGTTCGTCGGGCACAGGCAGTTCGAAGCGGCCGAACTCCAATTCGGTGATCCAGGAGGCGATCTCACCGTCCGCGGATTGGCCGGTCCGGGCCGCGCTGTAGGCGATATTCGAGGCGACGTACCGATCGAGCAGCACGATATCGTTGTCCGCCAACAACTTCGACAACTCCTCGCGCGCGTCGGCCCGATCGAGCGCGAACAACAACGCCATCGCGTTCACCGACGCGGCGACATCCCCGTGCCGCCCCCGCAACGCCTCCGCCGCCAGATCCGCGTGCACCGATTTCCCGTACCGCGGAAAGGCCATGGTCCCCACCCGAGCCCCACGCCCGGTCAACTCACCGACCACGGCATCGATGAGCGTGCGTTTCCCGGCCCCGTCCAGCCCCTCCACCGCAACCAGAACACCCATGCGCAGCAGATTACCGCGCGTCCGGGGCGGAAAATCCGCACCCCACCCGAGCGCTCACCGGGTCAGCTCGTCCAGCCGATGCCAGTCGATCTCGATCGAAATGGGCGCGCCGACCACGGTGACCGTGTCGGCCCGATCGTGCTTCTGGTGCGGGCGGTACAGGCTCAGCACATGGTCGAGTACATGAGTCTCGATCGAGGTGACCCGGTTTTCGGAGATCCAGACGATCCAGTACCAGGGAATGCCAGCCTTCGCGTATTCGGCCAGTTTGTCGGTGGTATCGACACGTTCCGAACCCGGGGAGACCACCTCGATCACCAACTTGATCAGCGACGCGGGCAACGGTCGCAAGCCATCGGGGGCGCATGTGAACAGCGCGATATCCGGCCGCCGGATCGTCGCCCTCGGCAGCTCCCACAGCAATACGTCGAAGTCGGTGTCGACATCGAGACAGCCGTCGTTGTAACGGTCCACATGCGCCTCGGCGGCCGCTTCCACCAGATCCGCGATACGTCTCGCGGCCTTCTGGTGCGCCCGACGCGGCGATTCGGCGCGAACCGCCTCTCCATTGACGACCTCGACCAACCGGCAGAACTCTTCCGGCAATTGCCGCCAGGTCTCGAGGGTGATCGGTTCCGGCTGCAGGTTCTCTTCCCGCGCCCAATCGAGCAGTACGGACAACGTGCGCTCCCGGCGATAGGCGGATTACGGGTCGATACTATCCGGGCAACGACCTCGTCCCGCCGGATCGCCGATCCGGCGGGACGATTCAGTTCTCAGTAGCGGTAGTGGTCGGGCTTGTAGGGGCCCTCGACGTCGACGCCGATGTATTCGGCCTGGTCCTTGGTGAGCTTGGTCAGCTGACCGCCCAGGGCCTCGACGTGGATGCGGGCCACCTTCTCGTCCAGGTGCTTGGGCAGGCGGTAGACCTCGTTGTCGTACTGCTCGGGCTTGGTCCACAGCTCGATCTGGGCGATGACCTGGTTGGAGAAGCTGTTCGACATGACGAACGAGGGGTGGCCGGTGGCGTTGCCCAGGTTCAGCAGGCGGCCCTCGGACAGCACGATGATGGACTTGCCCGAATCGCCGAACGTCCACTGATCGACCTGCGGCTTGATGTTCAGGCGAGTCGCGCCCGAACGCTCCAGGGCGGCCATATCGATCTCGTTGTCGAAGTGGCCGATATTGCCCAGAATGGCCTGGTCCTTCATGGCCTTCATGTGGTCGAGCGAGATGATGTCCTTGTTGCCCGTGGCCGTGATGACGATATCGGCCTGGCCGATCGCGTCCTCGACGGTGACCACGTCGAAGCCGTCCATCAGCGCCTGCAGGGCGTTGATCGGGTCGATCTCGGTGACCTGCACGCGCGCGCCCTGGCCGGCCAGCGACTCCGCGCAACCCTTGCCGACGTCGCCGTAACCGCAGATCAGCACCTTCTTGCCGCCGATGAGCACATCGGTGCCGCGGTTGATGCCGTCGATCAGCGAGTGGCGGGTGCCGTACTTGTTGTCGAACTTGGACTTGGTGACCGAGTCGTTCACGTTGATCGCCGGGAACACCAGCTCACCCGCGGCGGCGAACTGGTACAGCCGCAGCACGCCGGTGGTGGTCTCCTCGGTGACGCCGCGCACGCTGTCCGCGATGACGCCCCACTTGTTCTTCTCGCTCTCGAACCGGTCGCGCAGCAGGTTCAGGAACACGGTGAACTCGGCCGAATGCTCCTCGTCGGCCGGCGGCACCACGCCAGCCTTCTCGAACTGCGCGCCGCGCAGCACGAGCATGGTGGCATCACCACCGTCGTCGAGGATCATGTTCGCCGGTTCACCGGGCCAGGTGAGCATCTGCTCCGCGGCCCACCAGTACTCCTCGAGGCTCTCGCCCTTCCACGCGAACACCGGCACGCCCTGCGGCTCGTCGACGGTGCCGTGCGGACCGACGACCACGGCGGCGGCCGCGTGATCCTGGGTCGAGAAGATGTTGCACGAAGCCCAGCGCACCTGCGCGCCGAGCGATACCAGCGTCTCGATCAGCACCGCGGTCTGCACCGTCATGTGCAGCGACCCGGAGATGCGCGCCCCCTTCAGCGGCTGCACCTCCGCGTATTCGCGACGCAGTGCCATCAGGCCGGGCATCTCGTGCTCGGCGAGTCGAATCTCCTTGCGGCCGAACTCGGCCAGCGACAGGTCCGCGACCTTGTAATCGATCCCGTTGCGGCTGTCGGCAGTCATCATGCTGCTCACTGCGGTCGTCATCTGCCTCTCCTGGTCGGCGTGTACGCAGAAGAGACTAGTACGAATCCTGCGTACACGGTACGCACGGTCGTTCACCAGCGAAATCATCGCCGGCGCGAGCGTCAGGCGGCGGCCGCGCGACCATCGTGAGCGGCCAGGATGCGCTGTCGTTTGCGCGGGGCGATATTGGCCCGGCCGATGTCACCGCCGTAGTGCGCCAACACCTTCGGGTCCATCACGTGCCGCCACAGCGGCGGCACCGCGGCCAGCAGGATCATCCCCGCATAACCCGCGGGCAGCTGCGGGGCCTCCTGGGAGCTGCGCAGCGTCTGATACCGGCGCCCCGGATTGGCGTGGTGGTCACTGTGCCGCTGCAGGTGGAACAGGAAGATATTGGTGACCAGCCGATCACTGTTCCAGCTGTCGGCGGGTGAACAGCGCGCCCACGTGCCGTTCGGCCGCTTGCCGCGCAGCAGACCGTAGTGCTCGACGTAGTTGACCGTCTCCAGCAGCCCGGCCCCGATCACCGCCTGCAGGAACAGATACGGCAGCATCTTCGGGCCGAACGCCGCGAGCAGGCCGAGATACAGCACCAGCGTCATCGACCATGCCTGCAGGACGTTGTTCCGCGGACTCCACCAGCCCAGCCCCTTGCGCTGCAGACGTTCCCGCTCGATGTGCACGGCCGAGCGGAAACCGCCGAGCACGCTGCGCGGCAGGAATTCCCACAGCGACTCCCCCAGCCGGGCGCTGGCGGGATCCTCCGGAGTGGCGACCCGGGCGTGATGCCCCTTGTTGTGCTCGACGTAGAAGTGGCCGTAACCGGACTGCGCCAGCGCCAGCTTCGCCAGCCACCGCTCCGAACGCTCGACCCGATGTCCCAGCTCGTGCGCGGCATTGATGCCGATCCCGCTGACCAACCCCAGGGTGGTTGCCAGCCCGATCTTGTCCAGGACGCTCAGCTCGTCGCGAGACCACAGATATGCCGCGATTCCGAGCCCGAACAGCTGGATCGGCAGGAACATATAGGTGCACCAGCGGTAGTAGCGGTCCTGGGACAGGACCTCGTAATCCTCGTCGCGCGGATTGCTGCCGTCCTCGCCGACGACCCAGTCCAGCACCGGAATGGCGATCAGCACGATGATCGGCCCGACCCACCAGAACACCCGCAATCCGGTGTGCAGCACCAACTGTGACGGCAACAGGGCACAGCCGGGCGCGATCAGCCCGAGCACCCACAGGTATCGCTTGGGGTCGGGCCGACCCGAGCGATTGCCAACCGATTGCACGTTTGCCCCGCTAATTGATTCTCTCGGACTATTGCCAGTAGATAGGTACAGACATTAGGACCGTTACACACAGTTTCCGGGCCCGTAAGTGGCGACCGTTACATACGTTCCGGTCCGTTATCGATCCATCCTTCACGTCCCGGCGATGACCGCATCCGGCGGGCAACATCGGCGCCACCCTTGCACGGTGCGTCATCCTCTCGTTCGAGCCTTGCATATCGTCAGCTTCGACCCGATGGCACACGCCGGGCGAGTCGACGCAATCGTTATACAACACAACACAATTCGGATAAATCCGGGACGATGGTAACGAACCGGCCGCCCGAACGCCGCACGATCGTGACCACTGCCCGTCGCCAGAAATATCACATTCGACGCCGTACCGCCGGACGCACCCGTAGCCGATCTCGCCCGGTGGAGAGCCGCGGCACAGCATGAGGTCGCGGCGAATGATCAGCCCGTCCCCGGCAGCCTATCCGGCAACCTCCGGCATCGCGGCAGGCGCCCGACGTTCCCGCCCTCATCGCCGCCAGACGTACCTCACCTGGGGGCGTCCGGCGCGGCCGTAGTCGGTCCGCCGCTCGACCGCGCCCGCCTCGGCCAATTGCTCGAGATAACGCCAGGCCGTCACCCGTGAAACGCCGACCTCGCGTCCGGCGTCCGTCGCCGAGAGCCCGTGGGGCGCGGCACGGATCGCCCGCGATATCTGCTCGAGCGTCGGCGGGGAGATGCCTTTCGGCACCGCTGCCTTCGGGTCCGGCGTACGCAGCGCGCCCAGCGCCCGATCGATGTCGTGCTGGGTCAGCGCCGACTCCTCGGCGGACAGTGCCGCCCGGAATTCCAGATAGCGCTCGAGCTTGTCCCGGAAGGCCGCGAACGGAAACGGTTTGAGGAGGTACAGCGCCACGCCGTGGGAGACGGCGGCGCGCACCATCGCCAGATCCCGGGCCGAGGTGATGGCGATGACGTCCGGGCGCGGACTCAGCCGGGACAGCGCCGCGGTCACCTCGAGGCCGCCGATATCGGGTAGCCCGATGTCCAGCAACACCAGGTCGATCGGCTCCTCCTCGGCCACGGCCCGGGTCGCCGCGCGAATCGCGTCCTGGCCGGTGTGGGCGATGCCGACCGGCGTGAAACCGGGTACCCGCCGGACATAGGAGTGGTGCGCCTGGGCGATGCGCGCATCGTCCTCCACGATCAGCACCCGGATCATCGCGGAATCCTCACCACCACAGCCGATTCGGGCGTCCGTTCCGCGCTCAGTACGCCGCCGTACCGGGTCACCAGCCGCCACACCAGTGCGAGCCCGAGCCCGTGGTGCTCGGACTTGGTCGAATATCCGCGTTCCACGGCGCTCGCGAACGCCTCCTGCGACATCCCGGGACCGCTGTCGGCGACCCGCACGAACAGTTCCGCTTCCCGTGCGCGCACGGTGACCTCGACCCAGGCGTCGGCGTCCCGGGCGACCGCGTCCAGCGCGTTGTCGATGAGGTTGCCGACCAGGGTGATCATGTCGTGCGCGCTCAGCGGCGCGGTGGAATCGAGCGCAGTGTCCTGTGCGACGGTGAGCTCCACGCCGCGTTCCATCGCCTGATCCACCTTGCCCAGCAACAGCGCCGCCAGCGCGGGCTCGCGCACCGCCTCGGTCAGCCGGTCGATCAGGGCCTGGGACAGGCGCAGTTCCGCGGTCGCGAATTCCACGGCCTCCCCGAAATGCCCCAGCTCCACCATGGTGATCACCGCGTGCAGCCGGTTGGCGGATTCGTGCGCCTGCGCGCGCAACGCGGCGGCCAATCCGCGGGCGGAATCCAATTCGCCCATGATGTCCCGTAATTCGGTGTGATCGCGGATCGTGAGCACGGTACCGAGACTGCGGCCCGACCAGGTGACCAGGTCCTGATTCACCACCAGCACCCGTCCGGCGGTCACGTGCATCTCGTCGCGCACCACGCCGGTGCCGAGGCGGCGCAACGATACCGGCAGATCGGAGCGGCGCACCGGCCCGGCCGGTAGCTCGAGCAGCCGCCGGGCCTGGTCGTTCACCACCGCGGCCTGCTCGGCGTCCCGATCGAACACCACCAGGCCCTCGTGAACCGAATGCAGCACCGCGTCATGATGTTCGTAGAGGGTACGCAGTTCGCCCGGGCCCAGGCCGTGCGTCTGCCGCAGCAGGCGCCGGCGCAGCAACAGGGCCCCGAGCACGGCGAGCAGCAGTCCGGCCGCCGCCGCGCCCAGAATCAACGGCAGCTGCGCGGCCACCTGATCACCGATGCGGGACCGGGTCACGCCCGCCGAGACCAGCGCGATCACCCGGCCGCCGTCGTCCTGGACCGGAGTCACCGAGCGGATGGACGGCCCCAGCGACCCGGTGTAGATCTCGGTGAACGTCTCACCGTGTAGCGCACGAGTGATGTTGCCGCTGAACGGTTTTCCGATCATCGCGGGATCGGTGTGGGTGTACCGGGTGCGGTCGGGAGCCATCACGACGATGAAATCGACCCCGGTCCGCCGCCTGATGCGTTCGGCTACCGGCTGTAGCTCCCGCGTCGGGTCGGGGGTACGAACCGCGGCCACCGTCGCGGGAGACTGCGCGATCGATACGGCGATGCCGGTCACCCGTTGCCGCGTCGCATCGTCCTGTTCGCGGCGCACCTGCCAGACCGCCAGCGCGGAACCGACCGCGATCACCGCGATCAGCACGACCAGTTGCACGACGAAGACCTGACCGGCCAGGGTCGTTCCCCGGCCACGCCGGAACCCGGCCCAGCCGCTCGCCCGCACGACACCTCCCGTGAACCGCGCCTCGTGAACGAAATGTACGCAATGGTGACCGCCGTCACCGTAGCCGCCAGGATTGGCTGCACGAACGCGTGGCCCAGCTCACGCCGGACCGGAGGCAACGATCGCCATGACCAATTCGACCGCGTCGCACCGTCGCGACCGCACCCACTGGCTCTACCTCGCCGTCATCGCGGCGGTCGTGGCCGGAGTCCTGACCGGATGGCTCGCACCGGAATTCGGGAAATCGGTGGGAAACCTGGGCACCATATTCGTCGACCTGATCAAGATGATGATCTCGCCGGTCATCTTCTGCACGATCGTGCTGGGTATCGGCTCGGTGCGCGCGGCCGCGCGAGTCGGCCGGATCGGCGGCCTGGCCGTCGTCTACTTCCTGATCACCTCGACCGTGGCGCTCGCGATCGGACTGGCGGTCGGCAATCTGCTGCATCCGGGCAGCGGGCTGAACATCCACGCGCACGCCGCCGATGCCGCGATCTACACCAAACAGGCCGAAGGCGCGGGCGGCACCTGGCATTTCCTGGAGAACATCGTCCCGACCTCGCTGCTGTCCGCGTTGACCGCCGGCAGTGTGCTGCAGACGCTGTTCGTCGCGCTGCTGGTGGGATTCGCGATCCAGGCGATGGGCGGCTCGGGTGAACCGATCCTGCGCGGTGTGTCGCTGGTGCAGAAACTGGTGTTCCGGATCTTGTCCATGATTCTGTGGCTCGCCCCGATCGGCGCGTTCGGCGCGATCGCCAACGTGGTCGCCGATACCGGGCTAGGCGCGGTGAAACAGCTTGCGGTACTGATGTTCGCGTTCTATCTGACCTGCCTGATCTTCGTCTTCGGCGTGCTGGGTGCGACGATGCGCTTCACCGCCGGGGTGTCGATCTTCCGCCTGGTCCGTTATCTCGCCCGCGAATACCTGCTGATCTTCTCCACATCCTCCTCGGAGTCGGCGCTGCCGCGGCTGATCGCCAAGATGGAACATCTGGGTGTGGAACGGTCCACCGTGGGCATCGTCGTACCGACCGGATATTCGTTCAACCTGGACGGCACCGCGATCTACCTGACGATGTCGTCGCTGTTCATCGCCGACGCGACGGGTAAGCCGATGTCACTGGGTGCGCAGATCGGCTTGCTGGCCTTCATGGTCGTCGCCTCCAAGGGCGCGGCCGGAGTGACCGGCGCGGGACTGGCCACGCTCGCGGGCGGCCTGCAGAGCCATCGTCCCGATCTGCTCGGCGGCGTCGGGCTGATCGTGGGCATCGACCGTTTCATGTCCGAGGCCCGCGCGATCACCAACTTCTCCGGCAACGCCGTCGCGACGGTCCTGGTCGCCACCTGGACCCGCACCATCGATCCGGAACGCGCTCGCTCGGTACTGAACCGGGAGCTGCCCTTCGACGAGTCGGCACTGGCCGAGGAACAGCCGGCCGAGTCGCCGGCAGCAGTCCCCGCCGAGAAGGATCTGGTATCCGCCTGAGGCCTCGAAGGCGTGTCGTCGACGCACCCGCTCCCCGAGCGTGGTGCGTCGACGCATAGTCAGCGCAACAGCAGATCGGAATCCTCCGGCAGAGCGTCCACCGGCCACCAGCGCAGATCGGTGGATTCCGGACTGCGAACCGGGACAGCGTCTTTCGGCGCCCGAACCTTGAACACCAGGTCCAGGTGACGGGTGGGTCGGCCGAGTGAGCAGGTGATGGGGTGGGCCTGCGCGCCGTAGAGCCCCGGTTCGATCGTCAGGCCGGGGATGCCCGATTCCTCGACGGCCTCGCGCAGGGCTGCGGACCGCACGGTGTCGTCGGATTCCTCGCAGTGGCCGCCGAGCTGGATCCAACGGCCGACGCGCGGATGCAGGGTCAGCAGCACCGCACGGTCGTCGTGGGAGAACACCATCGCCGAGGCGGTGATGTGCCCGGCGGCGTGCTCGCGCAGGCACCCGCGCGGAGCCGAGCCCAGGAACGCGAGCATGGCCTGGCGCAGGGACTGCTCCAGACCCGTTGCCGGAGACCAGGTTTCGAGCAGTTCGGTCGCCGATTCGTGCAGCGAGCTCGCGCTCATGGACGCCTTTCCTCGTAGAGATCCCGTGACTACAACTCGACCAGGCCGGTACCCGGGTCGCGCGGCTCGCGGGGGGCGAGCTCCTCGTCCGGGTATCCGATCGCGATGGCGCCCAGGGGATTCCACTCCGCGCTCAATCCGAGCACCTCGCGGGTGGCCTCCGGGGCGAAGATCGTCGACCCGATCCAGCAGCTGCCCACCCCCTCGGTGGCCAGGGCGACCAGCAGTCCCTGCACCGCCGCGCCGACGGCCACGGTGAACATGGTGGCCTCGGCGGCCCGCCGACGCTCGTCCGGATAGTCGTGCGCACCGTCGGGCAGGCAGAACGGAATGATCACCTCGGGCGCGTCGAACAGGATCCGCCCGCGCGCAACCCTCCGCTCGACACTGTCGGCACCGCGACCGTCACCGGTCAGGTCTTCGCGCCAGCGATCGGCCATCGTCTCGAGCAGCCGCGCCCGCAACGCGCGATCGCGCACCCAAACGAACCGCACCGGGCGAGTGTGATGCGGCGCGGGTGCGGTCAACGCCACCGAGACCGCGGTCCGGATCAGTTCCGGTTCGACCGGAGTGTCGGCGAATCGGCGCACCGACCGGCGCAACAGCAACGCCTCGTGCCGCCCTCTGTCGATCGCCTCGGCGGTGCCGAGCCAGAACAGATCGTCCTCGCCGCCGCGCAGCAGATCCGCGGCGCGCGAGCCGTCGTCGTGCGGGTCCAGGCCGCGCACCACCGCGACCGGAACGCCGCCGAGTTTGCCCTTGGCCAGATCCGCGGCGGCGGCCAGCTCGTCGGCGACCGCGACCTGGGTGACCTGCAGTTCGTTCCCCTGCCCGTCGACCGCGCCCGCGTAGTCGTGCAATACGCGCAGCCCGGCCGCGCCGATCGCCGCATCGGTCTGGCCGTTGCGCCAGGCGCGGCCCATCGTGTCGGTGACGACCACCGCGACGTCCACGCCGAGCCGCTGGGCCAGCGCGCTGCGCAGAGCCGCCGCGCTGGCGTCCGGATCGCTGGGCAGCAATACCAATTCGCCCTGTTCGACATTGGAACCGTCCACGCCGGAGGCGGCCTGCACGATGCCGAGCTTGTTCTCGGTGATCAGGGTTCGCCCCTTCTGGGCCAGCACCCGCACCGCCTCCGAACGCACCAGCTCCCGGCGCACGGCATCGCGCTCCTCGGGATCCTGTGGCGCGGTGACGATCCGGCCCTCCACCTTCGCGACGATCTTGCTGGTGACCACCAGCACATCGCCGTCGGCCAGCCAAGGCGCCTGTGCCGCAAGATGTTCGGCGAGGTCGTCGCCGGGACGGAATTCCGGCAGGCCGGGGACCGGGATGATGCGCAGCTCACCGCCGGGAGCGTGATCGCCGGCGTCGGAATGTACCGGCGCGCGCTGTGTGGATTCGATCACGGTTTCACCCCCGCGATATCCAACGCCTCGCGGGCCATTTCGGCGGTCGCGGCCGGATCGGTCATCAGCAGCGGCACACTGCGCACCTCCACGCCCGGAACGTCCGCGGTGTCGGTGGAGTGCACCAGCCAGCCATCCAAGATGCCGGTGTCCGAGCGGGCCCCGAAATGTCTGCCGATGGCCTCGGCGGTGGTCTCCACGCCCAGCACCGCGAGGCATTCGTCGGCCATGCCACGCAACGGCTTTCCGTCGATCACCGGCGACAGGCCGACGACCTTGGCCGTCGTGGTGCGCAGCGCGCCGCGAATTCCGGGAACCGCGAGGATCGCGCCGATGCTCACCACGGGGTTCGAAGGGGCCAGCAGAACCGCATCGGCCCGTTCTATGATCTCCGTCACACCTGGTGCCGGAGTTGCTTGATCCGCCCCGATTGTGACGAATCCATGGGTCTCCACGTCGGCTCGATAGCGTACCCACCACTCCTGAAAATGAATCGCGCGACGTTCGCCAGCGTTGTCCGGCTCACTGATCACGACGTGGGTTTCGCATCGGTCGTCGGTCGCGGGAAGAAGTTTCACACCGGGTTGCCATCGGTTGCACAACGCCTCGGTGACCGCGGAGAGCGGGTACCCGGCGCGCAGCATTTCACTGCGCACCAGATGCGTCGCGATATCGCGATCTCCGAGTCCGAACCAATCGGGCTGGGCGTGATATTTCGCCAACTCCTCCTTGGCGTGCCAGGTTTCCCCGACCCGGCCCCAGCCGCGTTCGGTATCGATGCCGCCACCGAGCGTGTACATGCAGGTGTCCAGGTCCGGGCAGATGCGCAGACCGTGCATCCAGACGTCGTCGCCGACGTTCACGATGGCCGAGATATCGGCATCGGGCAGTAGTTCGCGCACGCCTTGCAGGAACCGTGCGCCGCCGACTCCGCCGACCAGAACGGCAACACTGGTTCGCGCACCGGCATGCTCGGCAGCGGGCGCGATGTCCGCTTGTTCTCCAGTCACATCCGCATAGCCTATGCGTTGTCTCCGACGCTCCGTCGAGTAGCATATTTGCTGCTCATTTGCTACCAGACGGTCACCGAATGACCTCGAACCGGGTCGCGGATAGTAACGGAATTGTGTCGGCAGCTTGACCATCGCGCCGTCCGGCGTGTCTAATCACAGGCATGTCATTCCGGGCATGCGCGAGAGCTCAAGGCGCAGACCGCATTTCGAACGAATGTTCGAACGGGAATGACGAGCTCGGGGATGTCCGCGGGACAACGTCGCGGTGTTGGGCCGTCGGTGGGCAAATCGGGTCCGACGGATAAATCATTCTGCGCTAACACACAGTGAGGAGGCGGAGCGATGGCCGAGGAGCTGGCCCCGTCGGGCATTCCGGGTGGTGTATCGCAAACCGATTCCACAGCAGGCGCAGTTCCAGGCGTCTGCACCGACCGCTGGATCGACGAACGAGAGGGGGGAAGCATGGTGACCGGAATCGATTCCGACACACCGGCACAGCCGGACGGTCACCCGCAGCAGGGCGGCCAGTGGGCGCGCGCACAGCGCAAGCCCGAGCCGCCGCAGCTGAGCCTCATCGTCACCGACTTCGATGCGATGTTCGACACCATCGAGGAGCAGTGGCAGGAACGAGCCCTGTGCGCCCAGACCGATCCGGAGGCGTTCTTCCCCGAGAAGGGCGGCTCGACGCGCGAGGCGAAGCGGATCTGCATGGGCTGCGAGGTCCGGGACGAGTGCCTGGAATACGCACTCGCCCACGACGAGCGTTTCGGCA
This sequence comes from Nocardia sp. PLKS1-43, assembly GCF_059510335.1. NCBI lineage: Bacteria > Bacillati > Actinomycetota > Actinomycetes > Mycobacteriales > Nocardiaceae > Nocardia > Nocardia sp. PLKS1-43. Next base: position 43,367 of record NZ_JCAJZQ010000012.1, read on the forward strand.
TCTGGGGTGGACTGTCCGAACGCGAACGCCGCCGTCTCAAGCGCGGCATCGGTTAGGAGGCAGGGGGCGTCAGCCCTCCGCCTCCGCACGATTTCATTCCTCCGGATCGATGACGTCCGGATCCACGCCCAGATAGGTCGCGATCTGCTGGACCAGAACCTCCCGTAGGAGGTCGACCAGATCGTCCGGATCGTTGGCGCGCAATTCCAGGGGCTTGCGGAACAGCACGACGCGGGCGCGGGTGGCCGCGCCGCGCGAATCGACCCCCGCGGGAACCAGCCGGGACAGCGGCACCGCGCCGTCGGCCACGACCTCGTCCGGCCAGGTCACCGAATCCGGGTGCAGCGCACGAATTTTGGGCACGTCGTCCACCGCGATATCCAATTTGGTGAGCCGGTCGTGCCAGCGGCTGTCCAGTGGCGCGAACGCCTCGAGCACCAATCGGTCGAACTGCTGCCCGCGCGTGCGCCAGGCCGGGACCGTCGGCGGCAGCATCGGCCCGCGAATCCCCCGCCCGCGACGGATCACCGACCGTGCCGTCGGCGGCCGCCGCTTCCGTGAACGCGTCATAACCACGAGATTAGTCACCCCGCCGGACACCTGGGCGGGGAGGTGAAGGCGACAAACTGGTAGGCGGCATTCGCGCGTGTCTGTCGGCGCGACAGGCCCCGGAGGGTTACTCTCCTTTGCGTGATTCCCATGCGTCGTTGCTGCCGACCAGGCTGCAAGAACCCGGCCGTCGCGACGCTGACCTACGTCTACTCCGATTCGACGGCCGTCGTCGGCCCGCTGGCCACCGTCGCCGAACCGCATTCCTGGGACCTGTGCGAGACGCACGCCTCCCGGATCACCGCGCCCAAGGGCTGGGACATGGTCCGGCACGAGGGCGCGTTCTCCTCCAGCACTCCCGACGACGACGATCTGACCGCACTGGCCGAGGCCGTGCGCGAGGCCGGGATGCGCCGGCGGCCGCCGAGCGAGCCCGAACAGCGCGGCTACTCCGCCGACTATCAGCCGGCCCCGCAGCGACCGGCCCGTCCGGCGCGTACCGGCCGGCGCGGGCACCTGCGCGTACTGCCCGACCCGCCCAACTGAGTGGGCGGATCCGGGACGGAATATGTTCCCGCGCGGGGGGCCTATTAGGGTGTCATTCATGTCAGCATCGCGCAGCGATTCGATCAGGGGTGGCGGTCGGGCGACGGGTGGGCCAGTCGCTCGGTCTGCCGAATCGATAGAAGCAGTTGTCAAGGCTTATGACGTGCGGGGTGTGGTCGGAGAGCAGATCGACGAGGATTTCGTGCGCGACGTCGGCGCGGCCTTCGCTCGCCTGATGCGCGCGGAGCAGGCGACCCGGGTCGTCATCGGCCACGATATGCGCGACTCCTCCCCCGCGCTGTCCGCCGCCTTCGCCGCGGGAGTTCTGGCACAGGGTCTGGACGTGGTGCGGATCGGGCTGGCCTCCACCGACGAGTTGTATTTCGCCTCCGGACATCTGGGCTGTCCCGGCGCGATGTTCACCGCCAGTCACAATCCCGCCCGCTACAACGGCATCAAGCTGTGCCGCGCCAACGCCCTGCCCGTCGGGCAGGACACCGGGCTGGCCACGATCGCGGGCGAACTCGTCGAGGGAGTCCCGGCGTACGACGGCGCACCAGGTACCGCCACCGAGGAGAGCCTGCTCGACGCCTACGCCGAATTCCTGCGCGGGCTGGTCGATCTCGGCGGCATCCGCCCTCTGAAGGTCGCGGTGGACGCCGGGAACGGCATGGGCGGCTACACCGTGCCTGCGGTGCTGGGACCGGTCGAGGCGCTGACCGTCGATCCGCTCTATTTCGAACTCGACGGCACGTTCCCCAATCACGAGGCCAATCCGCTGGATCCGAAGAACCTGGTCGATCTGCAGCGGCTGGTCCGCAGTTCGGGCGCCGATATCGGACTGGCCTTCGACGGCGACGCCGACCGCTGTTTCGTGGTGGACGAGCGGGGCGAGCCGGTCTCACCGTCGGCGATCACCGCACTGGTGGCCGAGCGCGAACTGGCCAAGGAGCCCGGCGCGACCGTCATCCACAACCTGATCACCTCGCAGTCGGTGCCCAAGCTGGTCACCGAACTGGGCGGTACCGCGGTGCGCACCCGGGTCGGTCACTCGTTCATCAAGCAGCAGATGGCCGCCACCGGAGCGATCTTCGGCGGCGAGCATTCCGCGCACTACTATTTCCGCGACTTCTGGGGTGCCGATTCGGGCATGCTCGCCGCGCTGCACGTGCTGGCCGCCCTCGGCGGCGGTGACCGTCCGATGTCGGAGCTGGCGTCGTCCTACGCGACGTTCGCGGCATCGGGCGAGATCAATTCGACGGTGGCCGACGCGAAGGAGCGGACGATGGCCGTACTCACGGCATTCCAGGACCGGGCCGTCGCGGTGGATCGGCTGGACGGAGTGACCGTGCAGCTGCCCGACGAGGCCTGGTTCAATCTGCGCGCCTCCAACACCGAACCGCTGCTGCGGCTGAACGTCGAGGCACGTTCGACCGAGGAAGTAGACGCACTCGTGACCGAGATCCTGAGCATCGTGCGCGGCTGACTGGAATAGTGGAATCACAGGGCGCGTATTCGCCCCCGGCTTATCACTCCGTACGGACAGGTTCTCCCGGCCTGGTGACTCGATGAGGGGAGGTGGCAACGCCCGATGATCGCAGGGACACCGGTTCTCGACCTCGATGACGTCGCCTCACTGGAGGCCGCCGATTCCGGGGGGACATTGCGTTCGGCCGCTTCCGGCGGCGCACAGGTGCGCGCCACCGCGGCGGCCGTCGGCGAAGGCGTGCTGACGCGATTGGGCGATATGCGCCCGCGCAGCCTCGTGATCCTCACCGGCGCGGGTCGCGCCGCGCGGGCGGCCGGCCTGCTGACGGCCTGCCTGGGCGATCGGGCCGCACTGCCGATCGTGCCCGTCACGACGATCCCGCAGTGGGTGGGCCCGCTGGACGTGGTGCTCGTCGCCGGCGACGACGCGGGCGATCCGCGCGTGATCGGCGCGATCGACCGCGCGCTGCACCGTGGCGCCGAGGTCGTCGTGGCCGCACCCGACGAGGGCCCGCTGCGCACCGCCGCCGCCGGACGCGCGGCCATGCTGCCGCCGCGCGTGCCCGTACTGGACCACAATCGGCTGCTGCGTTATCTGGCCATCGGCATCGCGGTGCTGCAAGCCATCGATCCGATGCATATCGGCCCGCTCACACCGGATCTCGAGGCCTTGGCCGACGCGCTGGACGCCGAGGCCCTGCGCGACGGCCCCACCAACGAGGTCTTCCACAATCCGGCGAAGACCCTGGCCTCGCGGATGCAGCAGCGCAGCGTCCTGCTGTCCGGGGATTCCCCGGCCGCCACGCAGGTGGCCGCGCACACCTGTGAGGTGCTGCTGTCCGCCGCCGGGCAGATCGCCGCCGCCGCCGACCTGGCGCAGGTGGCGGCCGCGCACAACCTGATCTCCGCGGCCGCGGGTGCGGCCGCGCCGGGATTCGATCCGCTGTTCCACGACGAGCAGCTGGACGGCCCCGCTCCCGTGCAGCGCGTGGGCCTGTTCGTGGTCAGCGCCGACGCCGATCAACTCGCCGCGCATCGTCGCCTGACCATCTTCGGTGCCGGATCCGGCCTGATCGACGCCGAGTTGGTGAATGTCGACGCCGAGCTGATCGCCGGACAACCCGGTGAGCAGAACCCGCGAGCCGTGCGGCCCGGCAGCGAGCTCGAACAGCTCGCGGTGCTGGTCCTGCGGCTGGAGACGGCCGCGGCCTATCTGCGCCTGCTCGCCGGCCCCGCGACACCGGCCGACCGCTCTGCCCACTACGACGGGGGCCATTTCTAGTGCACGAACTCGTTGGTGCGTTGCGTTCCTATGCCTGGGGCTCACGCACCGTTCTGGCAGAGCTGTGCGGACGCCCGGTGCCCTCGGCGCATCCCGAGGCCGAACTGTGGTTCGGCACGCACCCGGCCGATCCGGCGCAGGTGCACATCGACGGACGCACCGAATCGCTGCTCGAACTCGTCGCGGCCGATCCGCAACGTCAATTGGGCTCGGTCGCACCGGAATTCGGCGGGCGTCTGCCGTTTCTGCTGAAGATTCTGGCGGCCGAGGAGCCGCTGTCGCTGCAGGCGCATCCCAGCGCCGATCAGGCCCGCGCCGGATTCGAGCGGGAGAATCTGCAACGGGTGCCGCTGGATTCGCCCATGCGCAACTACCGCGACGACAGCCACAAACCCGAATTGGTGGTGGCGCTGAACCGATTCGAGGCGCTGGCCGGGTTCCGCGATCCGCACCGCACGGTCGCGCTGCTGACCGCACTGGCCGTCCCGGAGCTGACACAGTACATCGAACTGCTTGCCGCGCAACCGGATTCGTCGGGCCTGCGGACGGTGTTCACCACCTGGATCACCCTGCCGCAGGCCATGCTGGACACGCTGCTGCCCAAGGTGCTCGACGGCTGCGTGACCTATCTGGCCGACGGCAACGACGAATTCACCCCCGAGGTGCGCACGGTTCTCGAACTCGCCGAGGCGTATCCCGGCGATGCCGGTGTGCTGGCCGCGCTGCTGATCAACCGGATCACCCTCGAGCCCGGACAGGGCCTGTTCCTGGCGGCCGGCAATCTGCATGCCTATCTGAACGGGGTCGGCGTGGAGATCATGGCCAACTCCGACAACGTGCTGCGCGGCGGCCTGACCCCCAAGCACGTCGACGTGCCCGAACTGCTGCGGGTGCTCGATTTCGAGCCGCTCGCGCTGCCCATCGTGACACCGGAACCGGTGGATGAGAATTCGTTCCGATACCGCACGCCCGCACCGGAATTCGCGCTGCGCCGGTTCGAGCTGGCGGCCGGGGCCGACCCGACCCCGATTCCGCGCACCGGACCGGGCATCATCCTCTGCACGGCCGGGGCGGTGCGGTTGCTGCAGGGCGTCGACGATCTGGTGATCACTCCCGGCGGGGCGGCCTGGATCTCGGCCGCCGACACCAACATTCGCGCACAGGCGGTCGACGGGCCGGCACAGCTGTTCTGCGCCTGCGTCGGGGGCGAGTAGTGCTCCCGACCGGATGTCGGACCGTTCCGGTAGGGTTTGCGGACAAATCGGACACACAGCGAGCTGGTCGACGAAAGGGCAAGGGCGACAGGTATGTCTGCGAGTGGCGGTAAGAAGGCGATCTTCGCTGCACTCAGCGCGAACGCGGGCATCGCAGTCGCCAAATTCGTCGGCGCGCTGATCACCGGCTCCGGATCAATGCTGGCCGAGGGCGTGCACTCGCTGGCCGACACCGGAAATCAGGGATTGCTGCTGCTCGGTCAGAAGCGGGCCGAGCAGGAGGCCGACGAACTGCATCCGTTCGGCTACGGACGCAACCGCTACTTCTACTCCTTCGTCGTGGCGCTGGTGCTGTTCACGCTCGGCTCGATGTACGCGATCTGGGAGGGCATCCACAAGATCCAGCATCCGGAGGAGCTGAGTTCACCGATCGTCGCGGTCGTGATCCTGGCCATCGCGGCGGTGCTGGAGGGCTACAGCTTCGCCACCGCGATGCGGGAATCGGCGACGTTGCGGGGCAACACCGGATGGTGGCGGTTCATCCGCAACTCCCGCAATCCGGAACTGCCGGTGGTGATGCTCGAGGACAGCGGTGCGCTCATCGGCCTGCTGATCGCCCTGATCGCCGTGCTCCTGACCATGATCACCGACGATCCCATCTGGGACGGCATCGGCACCCTCGGCATCGGCGTCCTGCTGGGCTTCATCGCCGTCGTGCTGATCGTGGAGATGAAGAGTCTGCTCATCGGCGAGGGCGCGACCCCGGATCAGGTCCGCGCGATTCGCGAGAACCTCGTCGACGGCACCCGCATCGATCGCGTCATCCATCTGCGCACCGAATACCTCGGTCCCGAGGAGCTTCTGGTCGCGGCCAAGGTCGCGATCGTGCCGGGCCTGGAGATCCGCGATATCGCCACCGCCATCGACGCCGCCGAGGAACGTGTCCGCACCGCGGTACCGATCGCCCGCCTCATGTACATCGAACCCGATCTCTACCGCACCCAGCCCGCTTAGGGCGCGTCGCGACAACGCAGCATTCCGGTGCTCGTCGCCGAAGGCCCTGATCAGCGACGTTCCCGTACCTTCGCCGACTCGATCGCGCGGTGGACGAGCGCCTCGCACCGCGCCTGGCGTCCGCCCGGTACGCGGAGCCGAGTTCGGCGACCGGATCAGTACTATCCAGCGGTACGCCGCAGGCCCGGCATGAGGCCGTCCGCGGTGTACTGAAATCAGCATCAGGAATGACCATCGAAGCGCTACACGCGCACATGCGCGACCCGAAGAGCTGAGAACCATGGCCGATCCGACCTACCCGGCATGTGGGGTCCAGTTGAGCGAAGACTGGCGCTAGCGAGCGCCGGTGACGAAACCCGTTGCTATGGCGGTTGATTCGCAGGATCGGTGGATGCCGGCGAGCGTGTGGTGGTTGCATGTCGTTTTGTGGGTGATTAGCGACCCTATCGGCGGGAAGCCAGCGCAGGCCAACCTTCAGGAAGGCCGCCTCGATATGGGCCGCACCGTGTTCCACGGCCGCAAGGGCGAACTCACCCGCGCCTACCTCGACGGCATGGAAAACCAGGGCTACCCGGCCCGTGACGAGGACGCCGCCCGACTCTCGCCGTTCACCCGCCGCCATATCCGCCTCGACGGCCACTACAGCTTCCACCTGCCCGACCTGGGCCGTAGCACCGACCGTTGCGCGATCCGGACGCCCCGGACGAAGACGATCGAATCGGCTGAGGATCTACCGCAGCAGTATCCAGCGACCGCCATGTCAGCGGACTGGAGCGGCCCGACGCCGAAGGTGCTGCTGAAGTGTTCGTTGAGCAGGTAAACGGTAATGAGGCCGGGCGCGGCACCCGGGCCGGCATTCCTGGGTGGTTGACGATGTTATGCACCGCATCGCCGAGGTACGCACTGCATGTCTACTGGTCGAAAGAGTTCTTCGGATTAATAATATCGCCTATAGTCGGACCGCCGGTCGAACCACTGCCTTTGGAATCGTTTGTGCTATTTTCTGGTGAGCTGGGCTCGCCGATGGCATTTCCGGCCTCCGGAGGGGGCCCGGCATGGGGGGTGCCGTAATATTCGTTCGGGTCGGCTGTCATCCCAGACTTGGAATCGGTCCCCCTAACACCGAAGTCACGGTCGGCGGCCTTCTCGGCGCCCATGGTCGCGTCCTGAGCGGACGACAGCGCGGTGAGCCGCGGCTTCCGGGTCCCATGAAAAGGTGTATTCTGCAAGAGTTCCCGGCCGATTGGCATGCCCCGGGAATCTTTCATCGCGTAAATCGCCTGGGCCGACCGGACACCTGCAGGTGAGCCTTCCAACTCTGTCAACAACCCGGACAGCAATTTGTGGTCACTGGGCGCAAGTGGCTGCTCCAGCATCCTTCGAACATGGTCGGCCATAGTCGCTATATGTGTGGGGAAAGCCTCATGGCCTCTGTCCCAGTCGTATCCGACGCCCACCCATGGACGACCGCCGTTCGGTAGCTGTCCATAGACATGGATACTGTCGACTTGGGAAAGCCGGGGGTCGTCCAGCACTCGATCGAAAGCCTTCAAGAACCCCTTTCCTTGATACTCTTTGTCCTCGTAGTGATCGTATAGTTTGACCTCCCTCACTTGGGCCTCGATTTTTCCGCGCTTCATGACAAATGCCGTGTACGTATGCCCGATTTTCCTGCGGCCGTCGAACACCCAGCCTTCGACCGTGATACCTTTCCTGTCCCGAAAGCTACTGGACGTCCGCCTTGCGTCCTGCAATTTCCAGCGGAATGGAAGGCCAGGAGTCTCCTCCATCCAGCGGAAAGCCTCCTTCAAGTTCGCAGATTCACCAGTCAGCAGCTCGCGGAGGTGATGAGGCGTTTCGGCTCGATCGACATCAGGTGCGCGCCTGCTGATGTTAGCTACCGGCCGATCAGAACGACCGACGGCGTGAAGATCGCGAGGGGACTCCCACCGGTGTTCGGATGTTCTCAGCCCCTGACCTGCTTTCTCGATCTCGAGCTGGCCGCGCTCGTCGGCGTTGCCGAGTCTCTGCCTTCGCACGCGCACTTCCTCGGCCAGGTCACCCAAGGTGTCGTGCAGGTGGGGACCTGTCCGGCGGCTGAGCAGTTCGACCATGTCGTCCGCCATCCGCTTCAACTGCTGTAGTACCTCCTCCCCAGGCACACCCGTCATCGCCAGCCGCCGCCACCGCGCACGCCGGAGTTGAGCGCGGATCTCATCTGCCAATCACCAGGCCGCTCGCCGACGAGCCGCCGGGTCGCTGTCGGCCTGATACTGCCGTAGCCCGGCGTCGGAGACTCGCGCGTATTCGGCGAGGCTGCGCACCGAGGTATGACCCGACAGTTTCATCAGCACCGGTGTCGACGCGCCCTGTTCGGCGGCGTGGGTCAGTCGAGAGTGCCGCAACTGGTGCAGCGTGTACGGGCCGCCGTCGAAACGTTCGGTGTGGGTCTCGAACAACTCCGCCGCACGCCGATACGACAAGCGGCCCCGCCCGGTCGAGGGATCGATATCGTTGCGGGCCACCGAGGATCGCGCTTTGCGGTCGGTGAGGAACACCGGACCGGATTTACGTCCAGCGAGCAACCGCGGCAGCAACCGCGCGGTACCGGTCTGCCACGCGATGAGCCCGCGCGCCCCGCCCTTGCGGGTCACCACCGCGCACCGGTTGGCCGTGTCGAGGTCGGGCACATCGAGCATCAGTACCTCCTCGGCGCGTGCGGAGGATTCGTAGAGCAGGTGCCACGGCACCCGTTCCCGCAGCGGCGCATCCGATTCCAGGATCTCGGTGACCCGCTCCCGGCTCAACGCTTTGCTGCTGTCCGGCGCCGCGAACCCGCCCCATCGACGACCTCTGACCAGTACCGCAGACAGTTTCCCGAGTCACCCCCGCTCGAACGGTACATCGCGACAGGACGACTCCGACACTACCGCACATAGTGTGCGGCTATCTGCGGTAGGTGCTCAACGCCAGTTTTCGTTCTGCTGGACCCCACACGCCTACCCGACCCGGAACACCGCGCTGCTGTTGGTCGACCCCTACAACGATTTTCTCTCCGAGGGCGGCAGGATCTGGCCCCGGGTTCAGGCCGTCGCGGAAGGCAGCGGCCTGCTGGACAATCTTCGTGCGATCACCACGGCGGTGCGTGCGGCGGGTATTCGCGTGTTCATCGCGCCCCATCGCCGCTGGGAACCCGGCGACTACGAGGACTGGGCCTACCCCAATCCGACCCAGCGCGACATCATGGGCCGGCACTCCTTCGCCCGCGGCGAATGGGGTGGAGAATGGCACCCCGATTTCGCACCACGCCCCGGAGACGGTGTCGATTGCGTCTGTTCGGCCGAAGCTCCACGCCACGGTGGCAAACCGCGGACGGTGCGGGATCGACGGAAGCCGCTCAGCCGGAGACCTGAGCGGTCCCGGCGGCGAGGGTGAGTGGGTCGGTGCGGATGCCGAAGCGGGTGCGCAGAGCGTGCGACGCGGCGTGCAGTCCGGACATGCCGTGGACGCCCGGACCGGGCGGAGTGGAGGCCGAGCAGATGTAGACGCCGGGGAGCGGGGTGGAATACGGGTTCCAGCGGGGAGTCGGGCGCAGCACGATCTGGCGTGCGCTCATCGCACCCGCCGAGATGTCGCCGCCGATGTAGTTCGCGTTGTAGGACGGCATCTGCGCGGCGGTGCGGACGTGCTGGGCCAGGATCAGATCGCGGAAACCCGGTGCGAAGCGCTCGATCTGGGCGATCACCTCGGCGCTGACGTCACGCGGGGAGCCGTTGGGTACGTGCGCGTAGGCGTACAGCGTGTGATTGCCCCGCGGCGCACGGGAATCGTCGACGACACCGGGCTGGATGAGCAGTACGTACGGTCGATCGGCATGACGTCCGGCGGCGACCTCCCGCTCGACCGCCAGCGCCTCGGCTCGGGTGCCGACCAGATGCAGTGTCCCTGCCAGCGCACAGTCCGGCGACTGCCACGGCACCGGGCCCGACAGCGCGAAATCCACCTTGCACGCCGCGCCGCCGTAGCGCACCCGCGACAGCTGGGCGGCGTAGCGGGCGGGCAGGCGGTCGCCGCCGATCCGCAACAGCTCCGCGGGCGCGGTATCGAGCAGAATCGCTCGCGCATCCCGCAATTCGTCGAGCGAGTCGACGCGGTGACCGGTGGCGATGCTGCCGCCCGACGCTTCGAGATCCGCTGCCAGCGCATCGACGATGGCTCGACTGCCGCCGCGCGGAATCGCCCACCCGACGACGTGCGCGAGAGTGCCGAGCAACAGCGCGACCCCCGCGGCGGAGAACGCACGCGGCGGAACGATCGCGTGCGCCGCCACCCCGGTGAAGAGCGCGGCGGCGGCATCCTCTCGAAAACGCAAGTCCCACAACGGCGAAGCCTGCTCCAGAACCCGTCTGCCGAAGCGCACACCGGTGACCGCGTCCAGCGGCGGATGACGAGTGTCGGACATCGCCAATGCCACCACTTCACGCCAATCGCGCACCAGCGGACCGAACAGCCTCCCCCACGACGCACCGTCACGTCCTAGATCGGCCACCGTGCGATCCAGGTCGAGCCAGGCCAGACCGGCCTTGCCGCCATCGAGCGGGTGGGCGTAGGAAATCTCGGGAGTGAGCAGTTCCACCCCGTGCGCGGCCAGATCGAAAGCGCGGAAGAACGGTGAGGCCACCGCCATCGGATGCGCACCCGCGCATTCGTCGTGGTGGTAGCCCGGGAGCGTCGTCTCGGCGGTGCGACAGCCGCCGCCGAGTGTGTCCGCGGCCTCGAACACCCGCACATTCAATCCGGCGTGGGCGCAGATCACCGCGGCGGCAAGACCATTCGGCCCGGATCCGACAACAGCGACGTCCATGATCACCATCGTAGGCGCGCGAGACTCAGTGATGTGTCCAGTCGGCGACCAGGAGGGCGAGACGCTGGTCACGGAACTCCGGCCGCAGTCTGCCGTGCTGCTCGAGCGTCGCCAGGCCGTGCAACGAGGCCCAACCGACCTCGGTGAAGGTCTCCACGTCGTGTTCGCCCGCGAAGGGCGCGAATACGGCCGCCAGTTCGGCGAACGCGTCCTGCAGCGCCTGCGGCGCACCCTCGCCGAAGGTCAGATCCACCTTCTGCACGAACATCGCGTCGTACAGGGCGGGACTGTCCCGGGCGAAGTCGAGATAGCCGTTCGCGACGGCGGTCAGCGCCTCTTCCGGGGTCCGCGCGGCGGTCCGCAACGCTCTGGACCGAACGGCCATCTCGGCACAACCCTGTTCGGCGACCGCGGCCACGATCGCATCGCGACCGCTGAAATGGCTGTACAAGACGGGCTGGCTGTATTCGATCGCCTCGGCCAACCGTCGTACGGTCACCGCGTCCCAGCCGTTGGTCTCGGCGATCTCCCGAGCGGTGTCGACGATCAGCTGATGCCGTTCGGCTCGTTGCCGTTCGCGGCGCGTCTGGGTACTCATAGCCAAATCCTAGCATTGCTAGACAATATAGCCAGACACAATCTAGCAGCGCCACCTCACTTAGCAATGCTAGATTTCGGAGCGGCCGCCGGGGGCGCACTGCTCATGCGCGAGAGCAGGACCACGCCAACCCGGGCCGGGCGGCGTAGCGGTCGCCCGCGACGATCGACGGGCGAGATCGGCTGTGGCCCTCGGCCGATGACCGGCCACACGAGAACGACGCGACGTCGAGCGGCGCGCACCGGCCGGGCAACGATTCGTTGCGGCTCTCGCCCGGCCGGTGCGGCGAATTCCTAGACGTCAGTGGAGAATCGGATCCCACCGTCGGGCAGATCGACGCCGGGCCAGATGCGGGCCCCGCGCAGAAGTTCGCAGCGGGCGCCGACATTCGCGCCGTCACCGATCACGGCGTCCCGGACCAGGGCGCGCGGGCCGATGCGAGCACCGAAGCCGATGATCGAACGTTCCACTGTCGCACCGGCTTCCACGCGCGCACCGTCGAACAGCACCGCGCCGTCCAGGCGCGCGCCGGCGCCGACCTCCGCGCCCCGGCCGACGACCGTACCGCCGATCAACAGCGCACCGGGGGCCACACCTGCCCCGGGATGCACCAGCGACTCACCGCGCTGGCCCGGCAGCGCGGGCGACGGCGCGATGCCGCGCACCAGATCCGCCGAACCGCGCACGAAATCCTCGGGCGTGCCCATATCGCGCCAGTACGAGACGTCCACGTGGGCCTGGATGTGCGCCCCCTCCGCCAGCAGGGACGGGAACACCTCGCGCTCCACCGACACCGGACGCCCGGTCGGGATCTTCTCGATGTACTCGCGACGGAACACGTAACAACCGGCGTTGATCTGGTCGGTCGGCGGATCCTGGGTCTTCTCCAGGAACGCGGTGACCCGGCCCGAATCGTCGGTGGGCACACAGCCGAAGGCGCGCGGATCGCTCACCCGCACCAGATGCAGTGTCACATCTGCGTTGGTCGCGACATGGGTGTCGAGCACCGCGCCCAGATCCGTGCCGCCGAGTACGTCGCCGTTGAACACCAGTACGGTGTCCGCGCGCAGTTTGGGCAGGACATTGCGGATACCGCCGCCGGTACCCAGCGGCTCGGTCTCGGTGACGTACTCGAGGTCGAGCCCGAGTTCGGAGCCGTCCCCGAAATGTTCCTCGAACACCTCGGCCTTGAACGAGGTGCCCAGCACCACGTGCGTGATGCCCGCGTCGGCGATCCGGGCCAGCAGGTGGTGCAGGAACGGCAGGCCCGCGACGGGCAGCATCGGTTTCGGCGCGGAGAGCGTCAATGGCCGTAGACGGGTGCCCTGACCGCCTACCAGGATCACCGCGTCGGCCGTCGCGCTGAGCCCGGGGTCGGGCTCGGCGGTGGGGCCATTCGACACAGTCGTGTCCGCCATCAGTCTCCCCTTGTCAGGTTCGGTCCACGCGGGCGTGGGTGGAAATCGTCGCGCTAACGCTGTGCGTCACGTTCGCGCAGCGCAGATCGAACCGCAAGCCTGCAGCGAATCGCAAGTCCGGCCTTGAGAGCCCACCGCAAAGGCGCCTGCCACCAGTGCGGATGCCGATCGGCCTGGAAACGATATGCCGACGCGTGATGGGCGGGCAACATCGTTTCCGGATTGCGCCCGGCCGCATGGCCCTTCGCATGTGTGACCTCGGCCGCCGGCACGAAGACGTTGTGCCAGCCCGCGCGACCCATCCGGTCGCCGAAATCGACATCCTCCATGTACATGAAGTACCGGGAATCGAAGCCGTCGATACTGTCGAACGCGGCGCGGCGCACCAGCAGGCACGAGCCCGAGAGCCAGCCCACGGTACGTTCGGCGATCTGCTCGTTCTCCTGGCGGTACCGGCGCGTCCAGGGATTGCCCGGCCAGATGCTGCCCAGGATGGCGTGCCCGGCCCCGTCGAGCACGCCGGGCACCGATCGCGCCGACGGGTACACGCTGCCGTCCGGTTCGCGCACCAGCGGGCCGATCGCCCCGGCGCGCGGCCAGCGCTGTGCGGCCTCGAGCAGGACGTCGATCGAATCCGTGCCCCAGCGGATGTCCGGGTTGGCGATGACGACGTACTCGATCTCCGGGTCGATCTCCGCGACGGCCCGGTTGATCGCGCCGCCGTAACCGATATTTCCTCCGGTGCGTAGCAACCGGACATGTTCGTTCGCCTCGGCCGCGAGTTCGGGAGTTCCGTCGTTCGAACCGTTGTCGGCCAGGATGACCTGCGGCTTCTCACCGGTCGCGGTGGCCAGCGTACTGATGAAATGCTCGAGGTGCTCGCCGGGCGAATAGGTCACGGTGACCACGACCAGACGGGGTCGAGGAGTCGTCTCACCGTCGTGCCGTTCTACTGCATCCGAAGAGTTCACCGGTGCAGCCTACTGGTCCGGGCGGGCCAGCGCGTCGTCGAGTGCGAGCCGCCAATCGCGCAGCGGGGTCAATCCCGCCTCGATCCAGGCGCGGTTCGACAACACCGAATATGCCGGGCGCGGTGTGGAACTCGGGTATTCCGCACTACTGCACGGACGCACCCGGTCCGGATCCGCACCCACCCCGGCGAAGACCGCGCGGGCCAATTCGAACCAACTGGCCCGGCCGGCGTTGGTGGCATGCAGGATCGGCGCGATGCCGTCCGCACCGGCGGTGACCGATCGGACCAGTTCGAGCAGGCCCGCGGCCAGGTCCGGAGCGAAGGTGGGCGAGCCGATCTGGTCGTCCACGACGGTGACGGTCTCGCGTTCGCGTTCCAGCCGGCGCATGGTCGCGACGAAGTCGCGGCGATCGCCGGTGTACACCCACGCCGTACGCACGATGTGCGCATCGGGCGCCAGACGCAGCACCGCCTGTTCCCCCGCCAGTTTGGAACGGCCGTAGACGGTGGTCGGGCCGGTCGCGTCGCCGGGTTCGTACGGGCTGGTCCCGGTCCCGTCGAAGACGTAGTCGGTGGAGATGTGAATCAGCTTGGCGCCCACGGCGGTACAGGCCGCCGCGAGCACGGCCGGCCCGGTCTCGTTGCGGGCGAACGCGCCCGCGGCATCCGATTCGGCCGCGTCGACCGCGGTATAGGCGGCGCAGTTGAGCAGCACGTCGCCGGGTTCGAGGACCGCGCGCACGCCCGCGTCGTCGGTGATGTCGAGATCCTCGCGTCGCAACGCCACGACACCGGGAGCCTCGGCGCGCAGGGCTCGCCCGAGCTGACCGCTCGCGCCGGTCACCACCACACGTCTGGAAATTTCTGGGCACACGCGGGCCAGTCTGACACGGCACGCCCGCCGCGCCTCGCAGATGCCCGCGACTGCGTTGGCTAGCCTCGATTCCACGGGGTCGATGCGTGAAAAAGAATTCTTCAGGGCGTGGCCGAAAGGATCAGAGCATTGCCGCAGAAGCTGTCTCCCGCCCGCCCAGGATCCCCCGACGCGCATCCGGGCCGAGTGCTGGTCGCGGCGCTCGCGGCGCTGGTCTTCATCGTCACCGGTTTCGGCTGGCACAGCATCGACGGACTGATCTCCGGTATCGAGCGGATCGGCGATCTGGGCCTGGGCGGCGGCAGCGACGGCGCCACCGACATCCTCATGGTCGGCATCGACAGCCGTACCGATGCGCACGGAAAACCGCTCAGCGCGGCCGAACGGGCGATGTTGCACGCCGGAGACGAGGTGGGCACCAACACCGACACGATCATCCTGGTCCGCATACCCAACAACGGCCGCTCGGCCACCGCGATCTCGATCCCCCGCGACTCCTACGTCGACATTCCCGGCGTCGGTAAGGGAAAGATCAACTCCGCGTACGGGGTGACCAAGGAACTGACCCGGCAGAAGCTCAACGCGAAGGGCGTCTCGGACGCCGAGGCGGACAAACAGTCCACGCAGGCCGGGCGCGAGGCGCTGATCAAGGCGGTGGCCGATCTGACCGGTATCACCGTCGACCATTACGCCGAGGTGGGGCTGCTGGGATTCGCACTGCTCACCGATGCCGTGGGCGGGGTGCAGGTCTGCCTGAACAATCCGGTCGACGAGCCGATGTCGGGCGCGGACTTCCCGGCGGGGGTACAGCGGCTCAACGGCGCGCAGGCGCTGAGCTTCGTCCGCCAGCGGCACGATCTGCCGCGCGGGGATCTGGACCGGATCGTGCGCCAGCAGGTGTACATGGCCTCGCTGGTACATCAGGCGATCAGCGCCAAAATCCTGGCCAACCCGTCGAAGCTGGACTCGCTCAGCAAAGCGCTCGGCCGCACGATCGTGCTGGACGACAAGTGGGACGCACTGGATTTCCTGAAGCAGTTGCAGGACCTCTCGGGCGGGCAGGTGCGCTTCGAGACGATCCCGGTGGCCGACCTCAACGGCAGCACCGCCGACGGCGAGTCGGTGGTGCGGGTGGATCCGTCCGCGGTGCGGACCTACGTCGCGTCGCTGGTGGGCCGATCCGGCTCGGGCGGCGGGATCTCACCCGCGCAGGTGACCGCCGACGTGTACAACGCCAGCGACACCTCGGGATTGGCCGGGCAGGTGGCACAAGCGCTGGCGGGCAAGGGATTCCACACCGGAACCGTGGAAAACTGGTCGGGCGCTCCGGTGTCGACCAGCCGGGTGCTGGCCGCCAGCACCTCCGATCCCAAAGCCGCGGCGGTGGCCGACGCGCTGGGCGGACTGCCGGTGCGGGCGGCTCCGGGCACGCCGGAGGGGGCCGTGCGGGTGGTGCTGGCGGGTGACTACTCTGGTCCGGGCTCGACGGCGGGCGAATTGTTCAATACGTCGGGGAGTTCGAGCACCGCGACCCCGGTCCCGCCCGCCCCTCCCATCGACGCAGGCCAGAACGGACCGAAATGCGTGAACTGAACCGGACTCTCACCGATGCGCTCCTGGAGCCGATCCTCGACCGGGATCCGGCCGGGCCGCGGATCACCTATTACGACGACGCCACCGGCGCACGCATCGAACTGTCCGGGCTCACCCTGGCCAACTGGGCGGCCAAGACCGCCAATCTGCTCCGCGACGAATTCGGCCTCGCACCCGGTGCGCGGGTCGCGGTGCTGCTGCCGGCCCACTGGCAGACCGCCGCGGTGCTGCTGGGCTGCTGGTGGGCCGGTGCGGAGGTGCTGCTGGGGCCCGACGACGACGCCGAACTCGCGCTGACCACCGCGGCGCGGCTGGACGAGGTCGATCACATCGCCGAGGTGGTGGCGCTGTCGCTGGACGCGATGGGCGGGCCGGTGCGCGATCTGCCGCTCGGCGTCACCGATTTCGCGACGTCCGTGCGGGCGCACGGCGATCAGTTCCACCCGCGCGGCGCGGGTCTCGCGCTCGCCGGGGCGTCCGTGGCCGAGGTTGTCGAGGCGTCTCGCGAATCCGCTGTCCGGCAAGGCTTCTCGGAGAAGGACCGGGTGCTTTCCGAGAGTTCCTGGGATACCTCCGCCGAGGTGATCGACGGGTTGCTGGCGGTGTACGCGGCGGGTGCGTCGCTGGTGCAGGTCGACAATGCCGATCCCGCGAAACGCGAGCACCGCGTCGGTACCGAACACGTCACCGCGTTCCGGTCCTGATCGATCGGCCGGGCAGTTCGGCGTCGTGATCCCGGCTGGTCCGATCTCGGTCCCGGCCAATGCGTTCCCATGCGCGCCGCGGTCGATCCCAGCGATTGCGATCGATGCGATGCCGCGGCGCGGCCGGTTCGACGACACACTCCGTTCCTCGATCCGCACACCGTCCCGCGCCTGCTACGGGTGCGGTTGCGGGTAGCGGGTGCGGCTGGGAAACAAGTGTGTACGCGCCGATACCGCGCTCGTAGCATCGAATGCGGCAGTCCTACCGCGGTAGGGGTCCGAGTCCGACCGCAGGACGTTTCCGCCAGTAGTACGGGTACGTACCGTGGATGTCGACCTGGACGTGACGACGAGTTGGGGGTAGTTATGGGACCGCTGTACTGGATGCGCTGGATGTCGGTGCAGGGCCTGCCGCGGCTGGCGCTGAAGGCTTACGCGCTGCGCGGAGATCCGCTGGCGCAGCTGTTCGGCGATCCCGCGGTCACCCACGACCCGTACCCGCTGCTGGAGTCGATCCGGGCGCGCGGGCGCATGGTGCGCACCCCGTTCGCCTGGGTCACCGTCGAACACGATTTGTGCCGGAACATCCTGCGGGACAACGCGATGGGTGCGGTCAGCGCGGATGCCTTCGACATCCCGAAGCCGCTGCGCAAGCTGACCGCCCTGGCCCCGCTCCCGCCGAATCCGATGGAGTCGCCCTCCATGCTGGTCATCGACCCGCCCGAGCACACCCGGCTCCGGCGATCGGTCTCGGCGGCGTTCACGCCGCGGGCGGTCGGCCGGCTCAATGAGCGCGTCGAATCGGTCACCGAGGAGCTGCTGGATGCTCTACCCGAGAACGGTTCCGCCGACCTGGTCGCCGATTTCGCCGCACAGGTACCGATCGCGATCATCTCCGAGATGCTCGGCTTTCCGCGCAGCGCGAAGGACCGCTTCCTCGGCTGGGGCGATGCGATCAGCCCGCTGCTGGACATAGGCATCCCGTGGCGCTTCTACCGCGATGCCGTGGTCGCCATCAGGCAGATGGACGAGTACGCCGGTCAGCACCTCGAGCAGCTGCGCCGCTCCCCCGGCGAGGACATCCTGTCCAGCCTGGTCACCGCGGGCGAACTCGACGAGCGGGATCTGAAGGCCACCGCGAGCCTGCTGATGGGCGCGGGATTCGAGACGACGGTCAACCTCATCAGCAACGGCATCGTGCAACTGCTCGCCCACCCCGACCAGCTCGCCAGACTGCGCGAGGAGCCCGAGCTGTGGCCCAACGCCGTCGAGGAGGTACTGCGTTTCGACGCACCCGTGCAGAACACCGGACGCGTCGCACTCCAGGAGACGGAGTACGAGGGCATTCCGATGCGCGAGGGCACGACCATCGTGCTGTCACTGGCCGGCGCCAATCGCGACCCGAATGTCTTCGAAGCTCCCGACCGTTTCGATATCGGCCGCTCCAACGCCAGGGAACACCTGACGTTCTCCTCCGGTATCCATGCCTGCCTCGGCGCCAGCCTGGCCCGCATGGAGGCGGTGCACGCGTTGCGCGCTCTGTTCGACCGCTTTCCCGATCTGCGACTCGACGGCCCACCCCAGCGCCGCCCGCTGTTCACCCTGCACGGCTACAGCCATATGCGAGCGAACCTGGGCAGGCGTCACGCCGACCACGCCACGTCGGTCTGAGGCGCCGCCGCGGGTCAGCTGAACCCGACGACCTGGTCACCCCACGCGGTGAAGAGGTTGTGGTCTGGATCGTCGACGATGCGATCCGTGACGTCGATGAGCAGGGTGTTGCGCGAGGATTCGCGGTAGGGCGGCCAGTGCTTGGATCCGTCCAGGGCGGCGGGCACACCGTGCTCGGCGAAGGCCAGCCAGCGCCGCATCATCCGGCCCGAGACCTCCATGGCCGCTTTGCGACCGCCGAGCCAGAACGTCGGATCGTGGTTGAGAGTGCCGAAATTGCCGAAGACATAAGGCAATTCGGTGGCATGCCCGGCGCCGACCCGCGCGGCCTTGAGCATCGGGGTGGCCTGATCGAACCGGTACATCCAGGTTCGGGTGTGCCGGGAGTGCGCATCGGCGACCCAGTGCGCGGGCATCCGGAACGCGGCGTCGGTCGACATCGCCAGGGCGCCACGGGCTTTGCCCAGATCCGGATAGGCCGAGGTGATCTCTGCGATCCGCTCGGGCGACATCTCCGGGTGATCGGCGGCGACGCCCTTGAGCATCGCATTCACCGCATCCGGGGTGACCGGCATGATCGGTGAGCGGAACAACCGGAAGAGCGAGGCCTCGTCCCGGTTGGTGCCGATAATCAGGGGCACCCGATGCGATCGGCCCTGCTGGAATCGGTCGGTGGGATAGGTGGGCAGCAGATCGCCGTCCACCACCGGTGCCGCGGCCAACCGGCCCGGGGATTGCAGCGGCACCTCGTCCAGCAGGATCCCGGCCGCCTCCACGATCCGGCCGATCGGGCATTCGAGCAGTTCCGTCGCCCGCTGCCGCGGCAGATCCACCAGTTCCAGGAATCGGCCGGCCACCAGCGCGGCCCGCTCGGGACCGAAAACCGATGTGGCGGGCGGACTCTGAGCGATGGCCCGATGAAACAGCCCGGCCGCGGGAGGCGAGGTGAGCAGCGCGGTCACACATCCCGCACCCGAGGATTCACCGAACAGCGTCACATTGCCCGGATCGCCGCCGAACGCCGCGATATTGTCACGCACCCATTCCAGTGCGGCGATCTGATCGTGCAGGCCCAGATTCGGCACGAACTCGTCGCCGAGCGAGGACAGGTCGAGAAAACCGAGCGCACCCAGCCGGTAGTTGACCCCGACCACGACGACGCCGCCCGTCTCGGCGAGTTTGCGTCCGTCGTAGATGCTTTGGGCCGCGGTACCGAGGCAGTAGGCGCCGCCGTGCAGCCACACCATCACCGGACGCGGCTCCGAGTGCGCCGCGGCGGGAGCCCAAACGTTCACCCACAGACAGTCCTCGCCCATCCGCAGACCGGAATCGACCGGCACCATGGTGCCCATCGTCTGCGGCGCGATCTCGCCGAACTCGGTGCAGTCACGTTCTCCGTCCCAGGGCACGGGCGGTTGCGGGCGGTTGAACCGGTCGGGGCCGGATGGGGGCGCCGCATACGGAATACTGCGCCAGACGTGCACCGAACCGTCGTGGAATCCACGGACCGCGCCCGCGGCGGTGCGGGCTACGGGTTCGGCGCCACGGGTGTCCACACCCTGAGCCTCCTGGAAGAATTGAGTACTCATCCCCGTGCCTCGCTCCGGCTCGCCTCCGGCCCGACCACCGCTGTGACCGCGCCTGATACTCGCTCGCCCATGACGGCACCTCCTCAACTCTCTGTAATGAGAGTACGTCCGAGATCATGTCCGACGGCGAAGCCCGAGTCCTCGCACGTCAGCCGCGATCGATATGACCGAGGTCGCGACCGGGATCAATCCGGTCGCGAACACGCTGTTTGAGCAGGGCGATGTCGGGAAATCCGCCGTCCGAGCGGCGTTCCCAGATCTGATCTCCGTCGAGCGTGATGCGGAAGACACCCCCGTCCCCCGGGATCAGCGCCACCTCCGACAGTTCGGTGGTGAAGGTACTCAACAGCTCCTGAGCCATCCAACCCGCTCGCAGCAGCCAGCGGCATTGGGTGCAGTACTCGATCGCGACTCGTGGCATATCCGCACCCTACGTCGGCGGCGGAATCTGCCCTTGGAAAAACTTGCAGCAACTCCTCCGCTTCCTCCGTGCGTTTGTAGTGGGAACGGTAGGAGTGTCCCCGATAACGGGCAACAACTCGGGAAAGCCGCACCCGAATCGTTACCTCTCGATGTCTCCATCCAGGTAGCGCCACGCGCCGTCGAACCTGGCAAATCTGCTGCACTCGTGCAGCACACCTCGTCCGCCCGAACTCCGGTAGTGCGCACGGAATTCCACGACGCCGGTGTCGTCGAATGGCCCGCCCGCTTCCGTGCGCAGAATCTCCAGAAACATCCAGCGCTGTTCCGGATCCAGTTCGATCCGGTGCGGCCGGGTCCGGGGGTGCCAGGACTCGAGCAGGTATGCGGTGTCACGCACGGCGAACGCGGTGTACCGCGACCGCATGAGCGTCTCGGCAGTGGGTGCGGGCCGGGTGCCGTCCAAGCGCGGCCCGCAGCACTGCTCGAACGATTCACCACTGCGGCAGGGACACCGATCGGAGCCGGCCGGAGATTCACTGTGCATCGTTCGATTATCGGATCCGGGCGGCCCGGATCCGGGCCGCCCGGTCACCGAACGGGATACGTCGCCGGATCGTCGGCTCCGCACCCGCCGGGTTCACAGCATGCTGAGCAGATTGATGACGCTGGCCAACGCCGCGCTGGCGTTGGCCACCAGCGAGGAACCGGCGTTGAGCAGATTGAGCGTCCCCGTATCCATGATGCAGCTCTCTTTCATCGAGACAGATGAAACCCGACTGTGTACAACCGCATTCACGCCGCAAACCGAGCAGCAAGCACACAGTACTGTTCATAGGCCGACCACATCAATGAAATCCCCATGTTGATAGCGAATTTGGGGCTTCCGTCATCGAATTGCCGGACAATACGGGCGATTACGACCGGCCGGTATGCGGTTGCTTGGCCGTAACCACGTTCTCGGATTCGGTCAATGTCCCCAATTCGTCCGCGAGCCGGGCGGTTTCGTCGAACCAGCGCCGCAGCTCGACCACCGTCGGGGCCAGTTCGTAATCCTGGTGATGTCCCACCCGGGACAACGTCGCCCACAGCGCGGAAATCCGGGCCGAGGTCTCCTGGCCGGCATAGGAATCCAGCGCCAGCAGCTGAGCCCGCATACTGCATCGCGCCAGCGGCGGCGCGACCACCAGCCACAGCTGGTCGATGGACTGCTCGAGCGCCAACCGCAGAATCCACACCGTGGCCCGCGACCACAATCCGCCCGCATCGGTCACGGTGCCGCGCAGCAGCTCGTCCGCCGCGGCCAGACGCTGCGCGACCGTCGGCGGCTGCGACTCCCGCGTTACGGATTCAGCCATTTGACCAATTTCCTGGTACCGCTGATCAATTCGCGGGTGCCCCGATCGATGCGGATATGCGCCCCGGCGGCCGCGTCCCGCAGGACCGCCCGCGCCCACGCGGCATCGCGATCGAGCAGATCGTTCAGATCGTCCACTCGATCCGGGTCACCGAAGACGGCCAGCGACACCTTCTCCCAGGTGGTGCGCGCGGCATCCACCCGCCGCTGCACCTCGCGGTGATCGACTCCCTCCGCCAGCAGCGTGCGCCGGGACCGGGCCAAGGCAGCGGCCTCGATGGCCGAGCGGCAACAGGTCACCACCAGTTCGGCGGCGATGGCGCGGGGCAGCTGTTTGGTGCGCAGCAAGGCGTTGGCATCGCTGAGATAGCGGCGCACCGGATCCTCCGCGACGCGCACCTCAACCGCCGAGCGCTCCCGCCGCTGCACGTCCAGCACCGTCGCGTCCAGCCGCAACCGGCGCACCGCCTCCGCAAGCCGCTCGTCGTGGGTGAACACCACGACCTGACGCCCGCTGCGTGCGGCCGCGGCGAGCACCCGCGCGAGCCCGTCCACCTTGGCCGGATCCATCGCCTGCACCGGATCGTCGATCACGACGAACCCGAACGGACTCTCCGGCACCGTCGCACGCGGCAGGAACAAGGCCAGGCCGAGGGCGTGCAACTCGCCCTGGCTCATCACGCCGAGCGCATTGCTGCCGGCCTCGTCGACGGTGACGTCCAGCAGCACCTTGCGGCTGGCTCCGGCGTTGCCCTGCAACCGGATCACGCCGAGATCCACATTGCTCTGCTGACGAAGTCCGCGCCAGATGCCGCGGGCATGCTCGGCCAGCGGCGCCATCCGCTCATCGCGGAGTCCGGCGGCGGCGGATTTGAGCCAGTCCTCGGCCCGCCGGAGGGTGTGCAGTTCGGACTCGGCGGCAGCGACCGCACGCGCGCCCTGCAACCACGCCGCGATGCGCGGAACCAGCGGCATCCAGACCGCGTCGAGACGATCCAATTCCTTTCGGGCCGAGCCGCGCAACGCGGCCAGCAGCCGGACCAGATCCGCGTGGGCGGTCCGCAACCGGTCCGGGAAATCCGCATCCGGTTCCGTCTGCGCCGATCTCGCCCATGCGGCCCAGGCCTGGCGTGCCGGACCGGTGTCCACGTTGGGTGCCTGCGCCGGCGTCGGATCCAGTTCGGCGGGCACCGGCTGCACCAGCGCGCGAGCACGTTCGGCCGCCGCGAGGAGAGCGTCCCGGGCCGCGGTGACCGCCGCGGCCCGCTCGCTCAACCGGGTGATCTGGGCATCGGTCTCGCGCAACCACTGCGCATCGAGCGCGCCCGAGCCGCACACCGGGCAGGCGCACGCGCCCGAGGCCGCCACATGTGCGCGGGCGCGGTCGAGCAGATCCAGCACACGCAATTCCGCCTCGGTATCGCCGGTGGTCAGCTCGCTCAGCCGCCGCGCGCCCGCCTCTACCGCAGCGGCGGCCTGATCCACCGACGCCGAATCGGGCAATCGCAGACGCAGCATCGCCTGCAACGCGGCGGTGCCGGCCGGATCCTGCCGAGCGCCCGACACCTCCCGGCCGATGGCCACCAGGTCCGGGTCCGCGGCCCGCAGCAGCTGCGCGACCCGGGCCGCGCGATCGTCCGCGACGGCCTCGAGCGCGGTGAGCAGCTCGTTGCGTTCGTCACGGGTTTGTTTTGCGGCGCGCTCCAATTCGAGGCGGCGCACGCGAGTTCGCTCCTGCGCCGCGGTGAGATCGTCCAGGCCCAGCAGCCGGTGCAGGGCGTCGAACAGATCGCTGGGACGGCCGTCGACCAGAGCGCCGAGTTCGCTGTAGGACAGGAACGGCCGGTACAGCTCGAGCGCACGAGCCCATCGCTCGACCCGAAACTCGGTGGGGCTGCGGCCTTTTCGCGATTCGGTCCAGGCGCCGCCGGTGAGGTCGGCACCCTCTGGCCACTCCCGGGTGATCGTCACGGCGCCGTCCGGGCCCGCCGCGGTGAGTTCCACCTCCACACGAGAGGTCTTGCCGTCGTGCAGGTTTCGCCATCCTTCGCGCCAGACCGACGCCCTGCCCGCCCAACGCCGCGTATCGCCGGTCAGCGCCAGCTCGGCGGCCTCGGCGAAACTCGACTTGCCCGACCCGTTACGGCCCACCACGAGCGTCAGGCCCGGACCGGGATCCAGGCGCAGCGACGCCTCGGGGCCGATACCGCGGAAGCCGCGAACCCGGATGGCACGCAGGAAGATTCCGCTCATGCCCAGACTCGGCGACCGATCGGGCTCGGCATCCAGCGCGGCGAGCACCGCACTCGATACCTCCGGGGTGATCGTCGGATCGGCATCCAGGCGGTGCAGCACCAGATCGGACAGGCGTTGCGCACCGCCGGTGGACACGTCCCCCAACTGCCACTCCCTCCGCAAACGCCGTAGCGCGTTCGGACTACCGATACGCCGACGCTACCGGATGCGCCGCGCATTCGCGTATGCCGGAGGCCGCGAACCGTCCCGGACGGGGTGCTTATGGCCATCGAGCGGTGATCCGCCCGATGTCCACCCCTCGGCCGTCCCCGGCCGGGCAGTTCTACGGGTCTCGCCCGAATTCGGGCGGTTCGGATCAACCGAACAGAACAGAATGACAGAGTTCGATCACGAGCACAAGAACAGATGAGATTTCAATCATCCACCGCCCCAGCGAGATTGGTCTCGCAAACATACCGCGAACCCGCCCGCTCGGGCCGCCCGGCGATTCCTGTCGGTGGGGTGGGGTAGAAATCCGGTCAACCGAGTGAACGGGGGACGGCAGTGCCGACGACACCAGTGGGAACCGAATCGATGACCTGGACCGCACAGCAGGTCGCCGCGCTCGCGCCCGATGCCGCATCACTCACCGCCGCGCGAAAACTGCACGGGCGGTGGCACTCCACGGGGTGGTGCGACTCCGCGCTGTGGGGGCTGTGCAAGGGTAGCGGCGCGAAGCCGTATCAGACGATCGTGGACCTGTCCGGCCCCGCCTACAAATGTTCCTGCCCGAGCCGGAAATTCCCCTGTAAGCACGCGTTGTCCCTCCTGCTGAACTGGTCCGACGGCCTGGTGCCCGAGTCCGGCGCGCCCGCCGACTACGCCGCGCAATGGCTCGGCGCCCGCGCACAGCGAGAGACCGAATCCGTTGCCGCGCAGAAGAAGACGCCCTCCGCGGCGACGGCAGCACAGCGTCGTGATCGGGTCGCGGCCGGACTGGCCGATCTGGACGTGTGGCTGTGCGATCAGGTGCGCACCGGGTTGGCCCAGGCGGACCGCTCGTTCGCCGCCTTCGAATCGGTGGCCGCGCGGATGGTGGACGCACAGGTTCCCGGTGTCGCCTCGACGCTGCGGCAACTTCCGCGCAACGTTGTCGGACGGGAAGATTGGCCGGCGATACTCCTGCGCGAGTACGCCCGGCTGCACCTGCTCGCGACAGCACATCGCCGTCTCGACGAGCTCGAACCAGCGCTGGCGGCCAGTGCGCGCGCACACCTCGGCTATCCGGTCACCGCGGAGTCCGTGCGCACCGAGCCCGCCGTCCGCGATCACTGGATGGTGCTGGGTCTGCGCGTCACCGAGGAGGAGGGCCTGCACACCCGTCGTGTCTGGCTGCGGGGGCGGATGAGCGGCCGGTGGGCGCTGATCCTGGACCACTCGTTCGGCACTCCGGCCTTCCCCGCGGATCTCCCGGTGCCCGGATCGATGGTGGACGCCGAAGTGCACTTCTACCCGGGCTCCGCGCCACTGCGCGCGCTGTGGGGCGAACGACACGATGTTCCCGCACCGATCCCGCAGCCGTTCGCCACCGCGCCGGAGGCGTCCGGCGGGGAGCCGGGCGGCATTTCCGCCGCGCTCACCGCGCACGCCCGCGCGCTCGGCGCGGATCCGTGGCTGCGATCGTGGCCGGTACTGCTCACCGACGTCGTTCCGGTGGTGTCCGGTGACATCTGGTCCGTCGTGGACCGCGAAGGTTCCGCGCTGCCGCTGGCGCGGCTGGCCCAGCAGCCCTGGCAGCTGATGAGTCTGTCGGGCGGACATCCGGTCACGGTCGTCGGCGAATGGTCCGCCGATGGCCTCGTCCCGATCTCGGGCTGGGCGGACGGCGAGATGACCGCTCTCGGCGCGGAGGTGATCGGCGGATCCCGGCCGCAGTCGAACGAACTGGCCTCGGTCGCGCTACTGGGCACGGCGCGGCGCGGATTCGATCCGGCCACACTGCCCGAGCCGGTGGCCGAGGCTGCCGCACGACTGCACGGCGATCCGGCACTGGTCCTGTTGGAAGTCGCCGCGCTCCAGGACGTCTTCGCGCGCGGCGCGGTCCTGCCCGGCACCGGTGAGCCGCCCGAACCCGCGGAAACCGATCCGCGCCCGGTCCTGCCCGCCCCGGCCACGGCTCGGCTCGTCCGTCTGCTGACCGAGGGGTCGCCGTTCCTCACCGAATGGTTCGACGCCGCCGAACCACACGACTTCCGCGCACCCGACGCGATCTGCACTCTCCTGCTGGACCAGGCGAAAACCCGTGGGCCCCTGCGCGAATCACTGCTGCGGCTGGCCGGAGAGCGCGGCCGCTGGCTGGCCGCGCACCATGCACCGTGGCAGGCCCTGGCACGCGCCAGACCCGACGATACGAGCGTGTGGTCGCACGGGCGCACGACCGAGCGCCGCGCCTGGCTTGCGCAGCTGCGGGCACGCGATCCCCACACCGCCCGCGAAACTCTCACGGGCAGCTGGCGTTCCGAGCCCGGCCCGGCGGGCGCGGATCTGCTGGCCGTTCTCGCCGACGGCCTCGGCCCCGCCGACGAGCCGCTGCTGGAATCCGCGCTGGACGACCCGCGTGCCGAAGTCCGGCGCATCGCGGCGGACCTGCTCGCCCGCCTTCCGGATTCGGCCTTCGCCGCGCGCATGAGCGAACGCGCGGCGCGCTGGCTCACCTTCGACGGCGAGCAGTTGGTCGCCGATCTCCCTGATCGACTGGATGATTCGGCTCGGCGCGACGGCATCGCCGACCGCACCGCGCACACCGCCTACCGCTTGGACGGGGCACCGCACGTCGCCGCGGAGTGGCTGCGCCGAGTGATCGCCGCGACCCCGCTGCGTCATTGGGACGCGCTGCTGGGCGCCCCCGGATCGGCCGCCCGGGTGGGTATGCGCGCCGACCTGCTCGGGCCGGTCACCGCCGGCTGGGCCGACGCCGCGCTGGCTCAGCACGACAGTCGTTGGGCCGCAACGTTGTTCGAGGTGCTGACCAGCACCCCGACGCTCGGCGCCGATCCCGATGTGCGGCGGCGGCTGTTCGCCCTGCTACCGCTCGACCGGCGGGTGGAGTATCTGCGCACGTTGGACAGCAGCTGGCTGGCCGAGATCGAACTGCTGGTGCAGGCGGTGCCGCGGCCGTGGCCGGTCCCGCTGGCCCGATACCTGATCCGGCTGCTGCTGGACCGCGCCGAGCTCGCCGCGGCCCGTCCCGGCGCGCCGGGCCTGTCACCGGCCTCCTACCGCACCCTGTTCCGCACCGCCGCCGCGCACTTCCCGGTCGAGGCCGCCGCGGCGGTCGAGGTCGCCGCCCGCCGCTGCGGTGACCCCTACTGGGAAACCTGTTTCAACGAACTGGCCCACGACCTGATCCAGCGCACGACCATGCTCGAGGAGTTGCGATGACCACGACGAATACGACCGATTCGGCGCCGGCCGGCCTGCTGCGTCCACACGCCGAACAGGCCTTCGCCGACGAGCTGCGCGCGCTGGCCGCGGCCGACGACCGTCCCCGCCCGCCCTCGTGGCGGCTGTCGCCGTGGGGCGTGGTCACCTATCTGCTCGGTGGCACCCTGTCCGACGGCACCGTGGTGAGCCCGAAGTACGTCGGGCCGCGCAGACTGATGGAGGTCGCGGTCGCGACCCTCGCGACCGACCGCGCACTGTTGCTGCTCGGCGTCCCCGGCACCGCGAAAACGTGGGTGTCCGAACATCTTTCGGCGGCGGTGTGCGGTGCGTCGACCCTGCTCGTACAGGGCACCTCCGGAACCGCCGAGGAGGCGATCCGCTACGGCTGGAACTACGCCAGGCTGCTCGCCGAGGGGCCCAGCGAGGGCGCGCTGGTCCCGTCCCCGGTCATGACGGCCATGCGCCGGGGTTCCATCGCCCGCGTCGAGGAGCTCACCCGCATTCCCTCGGATGTGCAGGACGCGCTGATCACGGTGTTGTCGGAGAAGACACTGCCGGTCCCCGAACTGGGGGTGGAGGTGCAGGCAGCCAAGGGCTTCAACGTCATCGCCACGGCCAACGACCGCGACCGCGGGGTCAACGAGCTGTCCTCGGCGCTGCGGCGGCGCTTCAACACCGTCGTGCTGCCGTTGCCCGCCGACGAGGACGAGGAGGTCGCGATCGTGACCCGCCGCGTCGAACAGCTCGGCGCCGCATTGGAGTTGCCCGCGGTCCCCGCCGCCGCGCAGGAGGTGCGCCGGGTGGTGCAGGTCTTCCGCGAGCTGCGGTCCGGCATCACCGCCGACGGCCGGACCAAACTCAAATCACCCTCCGGAACGCTGTCCACCGCCGAAGCCATCTCGGTGATCACCAACGGGCTCGCGCTCTCGGCGCATTTCGGTGACGGTGTGCTGCGTGCCGCCGATATCGCGGGTGCGGTACTCGGTGCGGTGGTGAAGGATCCCGTCGCCGACGCGGTGGTGTGGACCGAATATCTGGAAGCCGTCGTCCGCGAACGGAAGGACTGGGCCGACTTCTACCGGGCATGCCGCGAGGTCCACGCATGAGCCCGGACAGATCCGAGCCGCCGCAGACCCGGGTGTTCGGCATCCGGCACCACGGCCCCGGATCCGCACGCTCACTTCGCTTGGCACTGGAGCGGTTTCGTCCCGACGCCATCCTGATCGAGGGTCCGGCCGATGCCGACCCCCTGATCGCCCATATCGCCTCCGCGAATATGGAACCACCGGTCGCACTGCTGGCCTACGTCCCGGAAACCCCGTCCCGCGCGGCCTTCTGGCCCTTCGCGGTGTTCTCTCCCGAATGGCAGGCCCTGCGCTACGCGCTCGAGCACGAGGTCACCGTCGGCTTCTGCGACCTGCCCGCCGCCAACGCCCTCGCCGCAACCGGCGAACCCGGCGACCGCACCGACCCTCTGGCCGTGCTCGCCGCCACCGCGGGCTACGACGATCCGGAACGCTGGTGGGACGCGGTCATCGAATCCAGCGCCGACGCGGACGTTTTCGATGCCATCACCGAGGCCATGAGCGCGCTGCGCGAAGCCGCGGCCGAACCGGAGAATCCCGGGACGCAACTGTCTGGATCCGATCATTTTTCTGTGCCGGAAAACATTGCCGCACAACGTGCTTCAATAGAACAGTGCCCACCGTCGGCCGAAATCGACGACGCGGGCGGCGATCTGCACATCTGCGCTGAAACCCCTGTGGCACAGAATATTCCCGGCTCGACGCACCTTGATCCGCTACATGAACCCACGACCGCCGTGGTCGTGCGCGACGCCGACACCAGCACCGCACCGCACGATCACGGTTCACCGGTGTCCGCCGCGTCGGACGAGGTGGGCGACTCGTCGACTGCGACCGCTCCGGGACGCGACGCCGAGGAACTGATCGGATCGCCGGTGGATCCGCATACCTTGCGACGTGAGGCGTACATGCGCCAGACGATGCGTAAGGCGTTGAAGGGCGGGGCCACACGGCTCGCGGTGGTGTGCGGGGCATTTCATGCTCCGGCGCTGACGGGAGCGCTCGGGCCGGCCGCGGCGGATGCGCGGATACTCAAAGGGCTGCCGAAGGTGAAGGCGACCTCGACATGGGTGCCCTGGACGCATTCGCGGCTCGCGGGTTCCTCGGGGTACGGCGCGGGCGTCACCTCACCGGGGTGGTATCACCACCTGTTCACCGAGACCGATCGGCCGATCGCGCGCTGGCTCACCAAGGTCGCCGGCACCTTGCGCGCCCACGACCTGCCGGTATCCAGTGCGCACATCATCGAATCGGTGCGGCTCGCGAATACCCTCGCCGCCCTGCGCGAACGACCGCTGCCGGGGTTGTCGGAGGTCACCGAGGCCACCCGAGCGGTGCTGTGCGAGGGCGACGAGACCATGTTGCGCCTGGTCACCGGGGAATTGGTGATCGGCGAGGCACTGGGCTCGGTACCGGAGGACGCCCCGGTGGTCCCGCTCGAGGCGGATCTGCGCGCACAGGCGAGGACGCTGCGGCTGACGCGCCAAGCCCTGTCCCGGCAGTTGGATCTGGACCTGCGCAAGGACCGGGACATCGCGCGTTCGCGGCTGCTGCACCGGCTCCGGCTGCTCGCGATCCATTGGGGCACACCGGCTTCCAGCGAGGTCCGCAATACCGGAACCTTCCGGGAGACGTGGACGCTGGTCTGGGAACCCGAACTCGCCATCGCCGTGATCGAGGCATCCCGCTGGGGCACCACCCTCCTGTCCGCCGCCGAGGCGAAAATTCTGGACTCCGCCGCCGCCCCGCAGGCCACCGTCGCCGACCTCGGCCGCGCCCTCGAACAGGCCCTGCTGGCCGATCTCGGCGGTGCCGTACCGGGACTGGTGACCCGCCTCGAATCCGTGGCCGCGGTGGACCACGACGTCACCCACCTGCTGGCCGCCCTGCCCGGCCTGATCCGCACGCTGCGGTACGGCGATGTGCGCGGTACCGACGTCGCGGCGCTCACTCGCGTCGCCGACGGGATGCTGGTCCGCATCTGCGCCGGATTGCCCAGTGCCGTAACAGGTTTGGACGCCGATGCCGCGGCCGGCCTGCGCGCTCTACTGGACGACGCCCAGCTTGCCCTGGCCATCCGTGACGATCAGTGGGCGACCCGCACATGGCACAGCGCACTGGGCAAACTCGCCGACCGGAGCGATGTGCACGGCAGTCTGGTCGGCCGTGCGGTCCGGTTGCTGTGCGATGCGGGCATTCTGGACGACGCCGAATCCGCGCGTCGCCTGTCCGCGGCGCTTTCGATCGGCCACGATCCCGCCGAGAAGGCCGCGTGGATCGACGGATTCCTCGGCGGCCGCGGTCTGCTGCTGGTGCACGACCGAAACTTGCTGCACCGCATCGACATCTGGCTCCGCGGTCTGGACGAGGACCAGTTCGTCGCCACTCTCCCCCTGCTCCGCAGAACCTTCGGCGCTTTCGAATCCGGTGAACGCCAGGCGATCGGCCAGGCCGTCCGCGACGGCGGTCCGGTCGCCCCCGCCCCGCCCCGGACCGGTGGCTTCGATCCGGATCGCGGCACCTTCGCCCTGGGCGCCGTCACCCGAATCCTGGCGGTCGGATGATGCCGCCCAGTAATCCCCGGCCGACCTCGCCCGGCGAATCGGCCGGGCAACACCGCGACGGTTCACGCGAGTTCGCGCCGACCGACAGCGGCGACGTACCGACGACGTATTCCAGCTTCACGCCGACCGGACGCATCGTGACGGCAACTCGCCGCCATCCCGGTGCGGCACCGCGTACGCGCGCCGCCGGCCGCGGACGCGCAATCAGTACGAGCCGGTCGAGGCGCGAAACACGACGAGAACCGCACGGCGCGAATTCCCGCGCCGTCCGCGGGAGAGGCGGTAGGCACCGATGACCGAAATGGATCGAACACAGTCTCGCCGTTGGCGTTTGGTGCTGGGCGCCCCCGCGGAGTCCTGCCTCGGGGGGCTGGGGTCCGGGGGTGACGCGGCGATGGATCGAGCGCTCTCGGCGTTGTACAACGCCGACGAGCTGACCCCGGCGGAGAAGCGCGCGGGCGGATTGGGCGGATCGGCGCCCAAGGTCGCCCGGTGGCTGGGTGATATCCGCAGCTATTTCCCTTCCACCGTGGTGGAGGTGATGCAGCGCGACGCGGTGGAGCGACTCGATCTGACCCGGCTGCTGCTCGAGCCGGAACTACTCGAGGCGGTCGAACCCGATGTGCACCTGGTCGGCACCCTGCTCGGCCTGAACCGGGTGATGCCCGAGACCACCCGGTCCACCGCACGCATGGTGGTGGAGAAGGTGGTTCGCGAAATCGAGCGGCGCATCGCCGCGCGCACCGTGGCCGCCGTCTCCGGCGCGCTGAACCGGGCCGCGCGCACCACCCGCCCCCGGCTGCGCGATATCGACTGGGATCGCACCATCCGCCGCAATCTCGCGCACTACCTGCCCGAACATCGCACGGTGGTGCCCGAACAACTCGTCGGCTACGGCCGCAGGTCGCAGGCGGTGCGGCGCGATGTGGTGCTGGCGATCGATCAATCCGGATCGATGGCGTCGAGCGTGGTGTACGCCTCGGTGTTCGGCGCGGTTCTGGCCTCGATGCGCGCACTGAGGACGTCGATGGTCGTATTCGATACGGCCGTGGTCGATCTCACCGATCGGCTCGCTGATCCGGTCGATGTCCTGTTCGGCACGCAGCTGGGTGGCGGGACCGATATCAATCGCGCCATCGCCTACAGCCAACAGCTGATCACGCGGCCGGCCGACACGCTGTTCGTGCTGATCTCCGACCTGTACGAGGGCGGAATCCGCGACGAGATGCTGCGCCGGATCGCGGCGATGCGTGAATCCGGCGTTCAGGTACTCGTCCTGCTGGCCCTGTCCGACGACGGCGCACCCGCCTACGACCACGAGAACGCCGCGGCCCTCGCAGGGCTCGGCGTCCCGGCCTTCGCCTGCACCCCGGACAAGTTCCCGGATCTACTGGCGGTGGCTCTGGACCGGGGCGACGTCCGCACCTGGGCGAACAACCATGCGGGCTGAGCCGGACGCTACGTCACCGCGCGCTGCTCCCGAGCGAGTTCAGGAACCCCAGCACGGATTGCCCGAACCCGAGACCTGCTCCGAAAACCCCCAACGCGCCATTGACTATGCCGAAGAGATCCATCTGCAGACTCCTTCACCGACCGTACGGACAGCGAGCGAACCGGACAGATCATACGGCCCCCAGGCCCGCGAACCCCGCATCTCGCCGCCGCGTCATCCCACCCGGCACGCCGACAGCCCCTCGACTCGGACCGCAGGTACCACCGACGTCACGGTGCGCCGCCGCGTCCGGCGTTCGGACGAACGAACTCGCCCGGGCCGCGACCAGTCCAGGAAGCGTACGCATGCAACAGGGTCACGGCGCACCGCACTACCCCGGACCGGCCCGCCGCGCTCACAGATCGGCGATGGCGGCCAGGGGCGGAGTGCGCGCAGCACGGATTCCCGGCCACACGGCGGCCAGTACACCGACGATCCCGGAGCCGACCAGCATGAGCACGATCTGAATCCACGGCACGGTGATCGTGCTGATGCCCAGGTCGCTCAGTGTCCGCAGGAATCCGACGCCGAGCCCGAGCCCGAGCACCACGCCCACGAGCGCACCGAACACCGCGATCAGCATCGACTCCAGATAGATGCTGCGGCGAACCTGCGGCCGTTGCATGCCGACCGCACGCAGCATGCCGATCTCGCGACGGCGTTCGACCACCGACAGCGCGAGCGTGTTGACGATGCCGAGCACCGCGATCACCACCGCCAGAGCCAGCAGCCCGTACAGGATCGCGAGCATGGTGTCGATCTGCCTGCCCTCTGTGCCCTTGAATTCGTCCCGGTTCTCCACCTGCACCACGACGTACTGCTCGGTCGCCTTCACCAGGTTCTGCCGCATGAGCGACAGGTCCGCACCCGGAGCGGCGGTGATCAGCACGACCACATCGGAGCGGAACGCGACGGGCATCACCTGGTCGTACAGCGCCGGCGGCACCACCATGGACCCCAGCAGCTGGGTGTCCTTGTAGATTCCGGAAACCGTGACGGTGAACTTCTTGTTGTCCATACTGGTCAACTGGACCTGTTCACCGGCGTGCCAATTGCGTTTCCCGGCTTCGGTTTCCGAGACCTGGATATCGTTGTCGCCGAGTGTGTAACCGCCGCTGCGGATCTCGTAGTTCAGCACCCGACTCATCGGCGCGTCGGGCGAGACGCCGTACACCGCGTCCTCGCCGAGCTTCATCTGCACACCGCGGAAGGCGACCACATCCCGCACTCCCGCAACCGATCTCGCGGCCGGTCCCGCGCCGACGGGCACGCCGATCAACTGCGGCCCGGTCAGTATGTAGTCCGCCTTGACGCCCCGGTCGACCACATCGCTCACACTCGCCTTCGCCGAGGAGCCGAGCATGCCGATCGCCGAGACCAGCATCAGCCCGAGGGTCAGGGCGAAGGCGGTCGCGGCGGTGCGCCGCGGATTGCGCACCGCGTTGTTGCGCGCCATATGCCCGATCGGCCCGAACGGCCGCACCAGCACACCCAGCGCCGCGAGCACCGGCCGCGACAACGACGGCGAGGCGAACAGCACCGCGAAAATCAGTGCCGCGGCGCCGATTCCGACCGTCAGCGCGGCATTCCCGCCGGTGTGGCGGGCTCCGAGAACGACCAGTACCATGCCGAGCACCGCCAGCACGACGCCGATGCCCGTACGCAGCCGCAGCGAATCGCCGATCGAGGCGAACTCCTCGCGCATGGCCTCGACCGGCGGAATCTTGGCCGCCCGGCGCGCGGGAGCATAGGCGCTGCCCACCGTCACCACCAGGCCGATGCCCAGCGCCGCGAGCACGGTGCGCGGCTGCACCTGCATCGCCCCGGTCGGCAGCCCCAGATCGAAGGCGTTGAGCAGCCCGGACAGGCCGAACGCCAGCGCGATGCCGCAGGCCAGGCCCAGTGCGCTGCCGATCAATCCGATGATCGCCGCCTCGGCCACCACCGACAGTCCCACCTGCCGTCTGCTCGCACCCACGGCGCGCAGCAGCGCCAGTTCGCGCAGCCGCTGCGCCACGATCATCGAGAAGGTGTTGTAGATGATGAACGTGCCCACCAGCAGCGCGATCGCACCGAAGGCGAGCAGGAAGTAGTTCACGAATTTGAGCGCGTTGCCGACCTGGGCCTTCAGATCCGCCCGCACCTGATCGCCGTCGAGCACCTTGTAGTCCGGCAGGACCCGGGAAAGCCTGTCGCGCACGGTATCCGCCGCGACACCCGGCGACGCGGCCACGTCGACATAGCCCACATGCTGTCCGTCGGTGAACAACTCGCGCGCTTGCGCGTCGTCGAACAGCACTTGGATGAATCCGCCGGAATCGGAAGCCACGGT
This sequence comes from Nocardia sp. PLKS1-43, assembly GCF_059510335.1. Classification (NCBI taxonomy): domain Bacteria; kingdom Bacillati; phylum Actinomycetota; class Actinomycetes; order Mycobacteriales; family Nocardiaceae; genus Nocardia; species Nocardia sp. PLKS1-43. The sequence continues at coordinate 78,673 of NZ_JCAJZQ010000012.1, forward strand.
GTAGATCCCGCTGACGGTCACCACGATATTGCCCTTGGCCGGCACGAGGATTTCGGTGCGATCCCCGACCGACAGCCCGGCGCGTTGCGCCCCACCGGAATTGATCGCGATCTGCCCGGGTTGGGTGGGCGCGGCGCCCGCGACCATCTTCGGCGGATCCGCGACGGCCTTGGCCGGCGGCAGATACGACTGCCCGAGACTCGGCGCACCACCGGTCTGCACGGCGTGACCGTCCTTCAGCAGTACGATCGGCCCCTGCACCGCGGGGGCGACCGCGCGGACGCCCGGGGTGGCGCCGACCTTGTCGACAACGTCGAGCGGAACACCCAGCGACGCGCGTTCCTTGGGTTGCACTCGTACGTCGACGCCCTTGGCCTGATCGGCGAAGATACCGTTGAAGGTGCTCTGCAGGGTATCGGTGAACACGAAAGACCCTGCGATGAAGGCGGTTCCGAGGATCACCGACAGCACGGTGAGCGCGAGGCGTACCTTGTGCGCGGCGAGATTGCGCAAGGCCACCTTGCGCATCGGGCTCCCGGCCATCAGGCGTTCTCCAGCTTCTTCATCCGGTCCAGCACGGATTCGGCTGTGGGATCACGCAATTCGTCGACTATGCGACCGTCGGCCAGGAAGATCACCCGGTCGGCATAGGATGCGGCGTGCGGCTCGTGGGTGACGATGACGACCGTCTGCCCGAATTCGTCGACCGCCGCGCGCAGGATCGACAGCACCTCCCCGGAGGAGCGCGAGTCCAGATTTCCGGTGGGCTCGTCGCCGAAGATGATGTCGGGTTTCCCGGCCAGCGCGCGGGCGCACGCCACCCGCTGCTGCTGCCCGCCGGACAGTTCGCTGGGCCGGTGGTCGAGCCGGTCGTTCAGGCCCAGGCGTTCGATCACCGTGTCCAGCCAGTCCTGATCGGCGCGACGGCCGGCGATATCCAGCGGCAACGTGATGTTCTCCAATGCCGTCAGCGTCGGCACCAGGTTGAAAGCCTGGAATACGAACCCGATTCGGTCCCGGCGCAGTGCGGTCATCTCCTTGTCCGAGAGCCCGGTCAGGTCGGTTCCGCCGATGCGCACCGCGCCGGTGGTGGCCGCGTCGAGCCCGGCCAGGCAGTGCATCAGGGTGGATTTGCCCGAACCCGAAGGGCCCATGATGGCGGTGAACTCACCCGCGGCGAATTCCGCGCTCACCCCGTCCAGGGCACGGACCTGGGTATCTCCCGTTCCGTACAGCTTGACCAGGTCGGTGGCGCGGGCCGCGATCGAGGTATCGGCAGTGGTCTCGGTGCCCAGGGCATCGGCAGTCATGCCCTCCAGTGTTGCGTGAGCGGCACCTGCGCGCCATCGGGAATACCCCCCAATACTTCGGAGGTAGGCCGAACCGGCTCAGCCCAGCGAACCGATGATCGCCAGCACGACCAGCAGGATGATCACCGCACCGACGATGATCCCGATGATCAGGCCGGTATTCGATTTGCGCTGCTGCGGCATCTGCGCGGGTTGATATCCGTAGCCGGTCTGCTGCGGGTACGGCGAATTCTGCGGATACATCGGTTGCGGAGGCGGCGTCGCCGCGCGCACCGACATCGGCATGGGGGCCGGCCCCGCGGTCGGCATCGGCCCGGCGTTGGGCATCCCGATACCGGTGCGCGGTGGCGCCACCGGATTTCCGGGGCCGGTCCCGGTGAGGCCCATCTGCGGGCCGACGGTCTGCATCCCCGGCCCGGTGAACTGCCGCGGCGGCGTCACCGGCACCGCGGGGGAACTGGGCACGGCGAGGGCGCGGCGAGCCGCGGCGGCGAATTCCGCGCACGAGGCGAAACGATCGTCCGGGCGCTTGGCCATGGCCTTGGCCAGCACGGAGTCCATGCTCGGCGGGAGACCGGGCCGGACCTTGCTCAGCGGCGGCGCGGGCTCCTGCAGATGTCCGCGGATCACCGCGGCGGGGTTAGACGCGGCGAACGGACCGGTACCGGTGAACAACCAGAACAGACTGCACGCCAGCGAGTACTGATCCGCCCGGCCGTCCAGGTCGGCGCCGGTCAGCTGTTCGGGCGAGGCATAGGCCAGCGTCGCGGTGAACGTGCCGGTCTGGGTCAGGTGGCCGCCGTCGTCACGCAACCGGGCGATGCCGAAGTCGGTGAGATAGACCCGCTCCCCCTTACCGCCGGTCGAGCGGGCCAGCAGCATGTTCGCGGGCTTGACGTCGCGGTGCATGACGCCGTTGCCGTGCGCGTAGTCCAACGCCTCGGCGACCTCGCCGATGATCTGTACCGCGCGTTCGGGCGGGAGTCTGGTCGGGTCCACACTGGCCGCGTCGATGCCGTCGATGTACTGCATCGAGATCCACAGCTGACCGTCCTCGAGTCCGCGGTCGTAGACGGTCACGATATTGGGGTGGTCCAACTGGGCGACCAGATCGGCCTCGCGCTCGAAGCGGGCGCGGATCTCCTGATCGGATACCATTTCACGGTTGAGCAGCTTGAGCGCGGTCTTGCGCGGCAGACGGGGATGTTTGGCCAGATAGACCGAACCCATGCCGCCGCGGCCGAGCAGTTGCTCGACGAGATATCCGGCGAAGACCTCACCGTTGGCCACCATGATGTCCGCTCCCACTTCCCGTGCCGCGCACCGGGACCCGCCAGCGCACGGCCGTGTACCGCATGAACTCCGTCGCCGTTACGAGCCGACCACGGGAAACACCGAAACCATAGCAGCCCCGGCGAATCCGCACGGCCCGGCAGCGCGAACCCCGGCGCGGCCGCATCGCACGATTTCGATGCGGGTCGACCGCCCCGGTGGAACCGGCGGAAACGGGCTGTTCCGCGCCCCGGCGGAAGCTGTCGGTGGGTACCGATACGCTCGACCCCATGCGCATTGGAGCACACGTCAGACAGGACAGTGATCCGATCGGCTTCGGCGAGAAACTGGGCGCCGAGGTCATCCAGATGTTCGTGGTGGATCCGCAGAGCTGGGACAAACCCCAGCCGCATCCGCTGGCCGAGCAGATCAAGGCCAGCCCGATCGACGTGGTGGTGCACTCCTCGTATCAGATCAACGTGGCCAGCACCAACAACCGGCTGCGCATGCCCTCGCGGCAAGCGGTGGCGCTGCAGGCGCGGGCGGCGGCCGATCTGGGCGCGTTCGGGCTCGTCGTGCACGGCGGGCACGTGCGCTCGGACGCGGAGATCGAGGCCGGTATCACCAACTGGGGCAAGCTGTTCGAGCGTCAGCGGGACAAGGGCGGTTTCGCGGTGCCCATCCTGATCGAGAACACCGCGGGCGGAAACCACGCCATGGCGCGGTATTTCGACTCCATCGCCAAACTCTGGGACGTCGTCGGCGAGTACGACGCGGGATTCTGCCTGGACACCTGCCACGCCTGGGCGGGCGGCGAGGAGCTCGTCGGCGTGGTGGACCGCATCAAGGCCATCACCGGCCGCATCGATCTGGTCCATCTGAATTCCTCACGCGACGAATTCAATTCGGGTGCGGATCGGCACGCCAATTTCGCCGAGGGCACCATCGACCCGCAACTGCTGGCCGAGGTCTGCCGCACCGCCGGTGCGCCGGTGGTACTGGAGACTCCGGCCGAGGGCGTCGCCGAGGACCTTGCCTACCTACGCGAACATCTGGGCTGAGCCACAGCGTTCGGATCCTGCTGACCGCAAATCTGGTTCGCCTCACCCCGCCGATGATGTGCTGCTCGTGCACCACAGATCCGAGCGAAAGGCTCCTCATGTCCGTCGATCACGCAGTAGAAACCGACACAGCCGTGCAGGTCGTCAAGCTCGGCACCCACATCGGCGCACGCATCGACGGCGTCCGGCTCGGCGGTGAGCTGTCCGCGCCGGCCGTCGAGGCGATCCGCGCGGCGCTCAACGAGCACAAGGTGATCTTCTTCCGCGGTCAGGAGCACCTCACCGAGGACGGCCAGTACGCGTTCGCGGAACTGCTGGGCACCCCGACCACACCGCATCCCACGGTCACCTCCCAGGGCGTCCGTTCGCTGGCCATCGACTCCGACACCGGACGGGCGAACAGCTGGCACACCGACGTGACCTTCGTGGACCGGGTGCCCAAGGCTTCCATTTTGCGCGCGGTCACCCTGCCCAGCTACGGCGGCTCGACCACCTGGGCCTCCACCGTGGCCGCGTACAACTCGCTGCCCGATCCGCTCAAGCGGCTCGCGGAGAGTTTGCGCGCGGTGCACACCAACGCCTACGACTACGCCGCCAGCCACGGATCGGACGCCGAGTCGAAGTACGGTGCGCAGGCCAACGACAAGACGCGCAAGCACCGCGAGGAATTCGTGTCCACCTACTACGAGACCGAACATCCCGTGGTGCGCGTACACCCCGAAACCGGTGAACGAGCCCTGCTGCTGGGACATTTCGTGAAGCACTTCGTGGGCCTGAACAACACCGAATCCCAGGCGCTGTTCCGGTTGTTCCAGGATCGGGTGACCCGGCTCGAGCACACCACCCGCTGGAACTGGTCGCTCGGCGACGTCGCGATCTGGGACAACCGCGCGACCCAGCACTACGCCATCGACGATTACGACGGCGCCGAACATCGCAAACTGACCCGCATCACGCTCGCGGGTGACATCCCGGTCGGTGTCGACGGGAAGACCAGTACGGTGATCGCCGGTAACGCCGAGCACTACTCGGTGGTCGAACAGGCCGCCTGAGTCCGAGGGGCCCCGACGGCCGGGGTCGCAACGGCGAATCCTTATAAGCTGCTGTGACTTTCGGCCGTTTCGGCAATCGCTCGGTAGGCTGGCACGCGGGTCGGGGCCCCAGAGAGGAGTCCTGTCGTGAGTGTCCGCAAGGCCGGAGACGCCACCATCTCGGCCGATCGAATCCGAAGTCGCCGGTTGGCATCTGCCGCTCTGCTCGTGACCCTGCCCACCGCCGCGGTGGCGTTGGCTGTGATCGCACAGGCGCAGACGCCGACAGACGCGACACCCGCCGCGCCACCGCCGATCGTCACCACCACCCCTGCGCTCCCGCCGCCGACGACCGCGCCTCGGCCGCCCGCCGCCGAACCTCCGAAAGTCCCGTCTCCGACGCCGGTGACCCCCACCCCGGCACATACGACTCCCAACCCGCCGCGCACGAGTCCTACCCGGCCGCCGGTCAGCACGCCTCCGGTGAACTGCGGTGTGCCGCCGTGCAGTCCGGACGGCTACGGTGTGGACGGTTTCAACCAATTCGGATACGACCGCTCGGGTTATGACCGTTGGGGCTACGACCGCTCCGGATACGACCGCTTCGGTTACGACCACTCCGGCTACGACCACACCGGACACGACCGCAACGGGCACAGCCGAGACCACACTTCGCCCGCACCGGTTCCTTCCCCGCCGCGTCCGCCACTGCCGTTCACCGGTAGCGCCGGGCTGTAGCGACGCACCCCCAGCTGGTTGAATCAATGCCATGGAGATTCGGCCGCTGGACGGAGTCCGGGTATTGGAGCTGGGCAATTACATCGCGGCGCCGACCGCCGGGCGAATCCTCGGTGATTTCGGCGCCGAGGTGATCAAGGTCGAGCGGCCGAAAACCGGTGACGAGCTACGCAATTGGCGGCTGTACGGCGGGGACACCTCGATGCTGTACCGGACGGTGAACCGGAACAAGAAGTCCATCGCCTTGGATCTGCGGTCCGAGGCGGGCCGGGCGATCGTGCTGGATCTGGTCTCCCGATCCGATGTCCTGCTGGAGAATTTCCGGCCCGGCATGCTGGAGAAGTGGGGACTGGGCCCGCGCGAGTTGAATGCGGCCAATCCGAATCTGATCCTCACCCGGATTTCCGCCTACGGTCAGACCGGTCCGCTGGCACAGCGACCCGGATTCGCGGCGGTGGCCGAGGCCGTGGGCGGTCTGCGCGAACTGGTCGGCGACCCGGATCGGCCGCCGGTGCGGGTAGGCGTGTCCATCGGCGATTCGATCGCCGGGATCTACGCCGCCTTCGGCACCGTGATGGCGTTGTTCCAGCGCGAGCGGTCCGAGGAGACGATTCCGTTGCCGCACCGACTGATCGACGTCGCGCTCAACGAGTCGATCCTGTCGGTGATGGAATCGCTCGTACCCGACTACTACGCGTACGGCATCGCCCGCGAACGGGTCGGCGGGCGGATGGAGGGCATCGCCCCCAGTAACGCCTACCCGTGCTCGGACGGGTTCAGCATCATCATCGGCGGTAACGGCGATGCCATCTTCCAGCGCTATATGCGGGTCATCGAGCGACCCGATCTGGCCGCCGATCCGGAACTGGCCGACAACGCCGGTCGCTGGAGGCATCGCGAACGCCTCGACGCCGCCATCGCCGAATGGACGCGGGCCCGCACTCGCGACGAGGCGCTGGCGATCCTGGAGCAGGCGGGCATTCCGTCCGGCCCGATCTACACCGCGGCCGATATAACCACCGACGCACAATACCTGTCGCGCAACATGATTCAGCACTTTCCGGTGGATGTCGGCGAATCCGAGCCGAAGCAGGTGGGTTTCACCGGCATCGTGCCGGTGATCGGCGAGACGTCGCTGCCCATCCGCAGTGTCGGCCCGGATCTGGGCGAGCACACCCACGAGGTGCTCGCCGGACTGCTGGGCATGTCGGACGAACAGATCCGCGCCTTGGAGGTGGACTGACACCGCGGCGCCACCACTGAATCACTCTGCCGGGAAATCCATTTCCGCATTCTGACCGGGAACCAGCGGGAAGTACGCCAGGAAGGTGACATCCTCGTCCAAGGCGTCGAATCGCGCGATCCGCGCGCCCTGGGGTTCGAAGAACACGTCACCGGGCCCGAGCGTGCGCACCTGCTCACCCTCGATCTGGTACGCCACCCTGCCGGACACGATATTCCCGACCACCGGCCCGTTGTGCACATGCAGCCCCGCCGCGACGCCCGCGGGCATCCGGATCCGGCGCACCTCGATCCGATCCGCCGCGACCACCGGCGACAGTACAGCGGTCAGCTCGATCGTCCGGGTGACCGCGGATAAACCCTGTTCCGACATGGCGCTCAGTCTATTGGCGCGCCACGGAAACGGCCGTGCGCGGGAAGCGGGAAGCGCCCAGACCGCCTCCGCCAGGCAGCTTCCTCGGCAGGGCACCCGGGCAGGCGCTTCGCTCGGCGCACAGTTTCGCCCCTGATCGACCGGTACCACCGGTGCCTTACCGCGCGACGCCCATTCGTCCCGAGGGGGCCGCACCAGGCAGACGAGCCACGCCGAATGTGCCAGTGCCATGACCGAATCCGCGCCCATGCCGAAGGCGCTGCCGCCGCCGATCCGCCATCGTGAGCCGGCAGATGCCTCACTCCGGCAGTCCGAGCCGCGTGGTCAGGCCGTCGAGGATGCAGCCCAGGGTCCATTCGACCGGCTCGTCGGGTCCCGCGCCGGTGCGCCCCTGGAACCAGCGGCCGAAGGCCGGGTAACGGCCTTCGGCGAGAATCGGTTCCAGGACTGGGCGGGCGGCGGCGGCCAGTTGGGCCTCGGTGTGCAGACCGACGCGTACGCGCATCCGCTGTTCGTGCGCCAATTGCAATGCGGCACCGAAGAGATGGCCGTCCACCGCGCCGGTGATCAACGATAACTCATCGGCCGTGCGCCCCAGCGGTTCCAGCATCGCGAACCGGAAATCGAAGTAGCGCAGCGCGTTCGGACCCAACGGCGGGCGGGTGTGCACGAGTTCGCCGAACCAGAGATGGCGCTGCAGTACCGCCCAGCTGGCCCGCGCGAGCTGTTCCAGGCCCGAACGCCAGTGCGCCACAGGTTCATCGGGCAGCGGTATCTCACCGTAGACGGCGTCGATCATCAGATCCACCAGACCGTCCTTGCTGCCGACGTAGCGGTACAGCGACATCGGAGTCGACGCGCCCACGGCCGAGGCGACGCGGCGCATGGTCAGCGCCGGCGTGCCCTCGGCATCGGCGATCGCCAGGGCCGCGCGCAGGATGCCCGCGCGGCTCAGGCTGGTCGTCGGTCTTCCGGGCGGTTCGGGCAGGGTCCAGATCAGCGGGCCCGGGGTCTCCTCGGCCATTGCACCTCCTCGAGAATCCGTCCCTTGCCCGGCATTCAACCATTGGTGTACAACGTACATATGATGTACGACGTACACGAACCGCGAGTCCTCATCGTCGGCGGCGGACTCGTCGGCCTCACGGCCGCGCTGTTCCTGCGGTATCACGGTGTGCCGTCGTTGCTGGTGGAGCGGCGCGCGAGCACCTCCCCGCAACCCAAGGCCCGGCGCATCAACATCCGGACCATGGAATTGTTCGACCAGGTCGGCATCGGCGAGGCGGTTCTGGACGCGGCGCGCGATCTGGCCGCGCATCAGGCCATGGCCGCCGGGCCGACGCTGACCCGCGCCGCCCGCCTGCCCTTCACCCTGCCGGGCGGGGTTCCCGACTGGGCGGCCGTCACCCCGTCCACGGCTTGTCTGTGCGCACAGGACCTGCTCGAGCCGACGCTGCGCGCGCTGGCAACCGAACGCGGCTGCGATATCCGCTTCGGCGTCGAATGCGTCGAATTCGCCCAGGACGCAACGGGTGTCGCGGTGACGCTGCGCAGCGCCGACGGAGATGTCCGGCGAATCCGGGTGAGCTATCTGATCGCCGCCGACGGGGCCGCGAGCCCGATCCGGGAACGCCTGGACATCCCGCGCAGTGGCCGCGGCACCCTCGGCCGGGCGGTGAACGTCTATTTCCACGCCGACCTGTCGAATCTGGTGCGGGGCCGCGAATTCAATCTCTGCCAGATCGAGAACGACCGCGTACCAGGCGCATTCATGTCCGTAGACGGCGCGCGACGGTGGATCTTCAGCAGTTCGCACGATATCGACCGGCCGGCGCGGGACTGGCCGCAGGCACTGCGGACCGCGATCGGCGACCCGGCCATCGATGTCGAGGTGGTGAGCGTATTGCCCTGGGAACCAGGGATGTTCGTCGCGGACCGATATCGCGAGGGCAGGATTTTCCTGGCCGGTGACGCCGCCCACGTGATGCCGCCGTATGCTGCCGCGGGCGCGAATACCGGCATCCAGGATGTGCACAACCTCGCCTGGAAGCTGGCCGCGGTCCTGCGCGGTGCAGCCGGGGCGGAACTACTGAATTCCTACCAGGCAGAACGTCATCCGGTCGGTTGGTTCACCGCCGACCAATCCAGCATTCGCGGCGGCGACCTGCGTACCATGGCCCACCGCTCGACCGACGACACACCCCTGGCCGACCCGATCGCCTTGATCCTCGGGCAGCGCTACCCGTCCGGCGCCTTCATCGACGACCACAGCGCGCACACCCTGACCCGACTGGATCTGACCGGACAGCCGGGCACCCGGGTGCCACACCTGTCCCTATCCGACGGCCGCTCCACCCTCGACCTCTCCGGCCCGGGATTCGCACTGCTCACCGGTGCGCGAGGGGGTCCTTGGCAAACGGCGCAACGATCGGTGGCCACACTCGGCGCACACAGCGAAACCGGCTGTCCGGCAACGGATACAACTCATCCCGAGGCATCACGGACCCGAACTCGCGCACCGCGGCGCCACGTGCCGGTGTCGGTGCACACGCTGGACGAAAACTGGTGCGCGGCAGCGGGTATCACCGCCTCCGGTGCGCTGCTGCTACGTCCCGATCAGATCGTCGCGTGGCGCGTCCGGACCGCACCGAAAGATCCCGCGGCGGCACTGGAAGCGGCACTCGACCGAATCCTGGCCGCGCCGCAACAACGCCGAGCGTCAACGGTGCGAGCCGAATCACCGCGATAAGACGGCCGGACGGAATCTGCCCGGTATCGGTGGGCGTGATCCACACACCCACCGATACCGGGCACGTAATTCCTTGTCACCCAGCGGATTTCCCGCGGGCGTTCAGCGAACCGCGCGTTCAGGCCGATCCGTGCGCATCGGCCCTGAGCTTCAACAGCACCAATCCGGCGGTGCTGGCGAGGATCAGACCAGCGACGGTGACCAGGACGCGAAGGTCGACAATGCCCATCACCGCTCCCGCCATGCCGCCTGCGAAGATCACCCAGGCCACGAGGCGCGAGACGATCGCCCAGACCGAGCGCGCGGATTCGGCTGCGGCCGAATCACTCTGGGGCGCCGCGCCCAGGGGGGTCGTCGAGAAAGCTCCCATCACCACTCCTCGATGACGCCGCCGGAGCCGTGAATCTCACGGTATCCCCCGGCATATTGGAGGCGTCTCACGTGTAACTTTGCCCACACGCTACGGCTCCGTTGCAAAATCTCCACCCGACACGCGTACGACACGCCGAAGTTATCGTTTCGTTATCTGACTCGAAATTGTTTTACAATTGGGTCGGTATTTTGCTGTGCGCAGCTTCATCTGGCCCTCGACCCCGGCGCTCGGATAATGTGAGGCCGACTCGAGAACAGACTCGAGAACAGTTCGAGGAGCTAGGCACCAATGCACGGCAGTAGGGCGGAGTCGGGGGATAACGCCGAGGACATCCCGCACCGCCTGACCGCCAAGGTGGCAGGCCCGGCGATCGCCGCGGGCGCAATCTCGTTGGGGCTGGTGCTGATCGGAGCGTGCGGACTCGGGCAGCACGACGTCTACGTCGCACCACCGCCGCTCAGCGCCGACGGCCAGGTCGCCACCGGCACCCGCGCGCCGAGCGCGACCTCCTACGTCGTGGTCATCCCCCCGTCGCCGTCGTGGCACATCGCGGCCAAGACCACACCGCGCAGCACCTCGACGACCTCGCCGTTCCCTTCCTACCCGGCCGATATGCCGACACCTCCGGTCGGGACGACGACGGTGACCACGGATCCGTTCGACGAACAGACCTTCGACCCGCCGTCCTACGTCGCGCCGCCGACGACCACCACCGATCCGTTCGACGAGAGCACGACCACCACGGCGGTGACGACCGATCCGCAGTTCCCACACCACCGGTTGCCGTCCGAGGAGGGCGACAACTGACCGCGGAACGGCCGTCACCGGGGTCGCGCTACAGCTCGACCAGGTCGTAGTCGCCGAGCCGATCGGTCAGTAGCCGCAGATGTTCGAATCCGCCGCCGAACGTGTGCTCGATGGCGGTGAGCCGCGCTGCGTAGTGGCTGACCGGATACTCGGTGGTGATGCCGATACCGCCGTGCATCTGGATCGCCTCCTGGCCGATGTGCCGGGCCGACCGGCTCACCTGCAGGCGAGCCCGGGAGGCCACGGCCGGATCGGGTTCGTCCTCGGTGAGCGACGCGGTGGCGTACAGGCTCATGCTGCGGGCCAGTTCCAGCGAGACGTACATATTCGCCGCACGCTGGGTGAGCGTCTGGAACTTGGACAGCGTGACCCCGAACTGCTTGCGGGTCTTCAGATAATCGGTGGTCAACCGCAACGCCTCGGCCATCGCGCCGACCGACTCCGCGCACAGACTCGCCTGCGCCTGCGCGATCTGCGCCGCGATCGCCGCCGAGGCGTCACCCGGCTCGCCGAGCAATTCGGCCGGAGCCGAGTCGAATTCGATCTGCGCGCCGCGCAGGCCGTCGAAGGTGCGGTACGGCGTGCGGGTCGCGGCATCGGCCGCGACCAGGAACAGCCCGGTGCCGCCGCCGGGCAGCGTCGCGCTGACGACCAGCAGGTCCGCGCAATCGCCGTGCGGCACCGGGTTCTTCACGCCCGTGATCCGGTAGCCGTCACCATCGGCTACCGCGCCGACCGCCGAACCGGTTGCGGGCCAGCGCGTTCCGGGCTCGTCATGAGCGAAGGCGAGAAGCGTTCCGCCGGAGACGACCTCGGGCAGCACCCGGCTGCGCTGTTCGGCGGTACCTACCCGGGCGATCAACCCGCCGGGCAGCAACACCGCATCCAACAGCGGTTCGGGCGCGAGCCGTCGGCCGATCTCCTCCATGACCACCATGGTCTCCACCGGACCGGCGCCCACGCCGCCGTCCTCCTCGCTGAAACTCAGTCCCAGCACGCCCAATTCGGCCAGCTGACCCCACACCTGCCGGCTCCAGCCCAGCTCGGTGTCGAACACCTTCAGCCGGGACTCCGGGTCGTAGCTGCGGGCCAGCAGGTCGCGGACGGTGTCGCGCAGCAGCCCCTGTTCATCGGTGAGTTCGAAATCCATGGCTGCGCCTCACAATCCGAGGATGGTGGAGGCGATGATGGTGCGCTGCACCTCACTCGATCCTCCGTAGATGGTGGTCTTGCGGAAGTTCAGGTAACCCGGGCCGCTGCGCTGTGCCCAATCGGGCGAGGCGATGGCCTCGGCGTCGACCGGCAGCGAGTCCGGGCCCGCGATATCCAGCAGCAGCTCGGTCGCGGCCTGCTGTAGTTCCGAACCACGCAGTTTGAGCACCGATGAGACCGGATTCGGTTTGCCCTCGGCCGAATTGGCCACCACCCGCAGCAGGGTCAGCTCCAGGGCCAGCAGCTCGTTCTCCAGCTCGGCCACCCGCGCGCCGAACACCGGATCCGCGAGCAGCGTGCCCGAGCCGATCTTCGTCTGCGCCGCATACTCTTTCGCGACCGCGAGCTTGACCTTGGTGCGACCGACACCGGTGATACCGGTGCGCTCGTTGCCGAGCAGGAACTTCGCGTAGGTCCAGCCCATGTTCTCCTCGCCGACCAGCTGATCGGCGGGCACCCGGACGTTCTCGAAGAAGACCTCGTTGACCTCGTGATGGCCATCGATCAACTTGATCGGGCGGATCGTCACACCGGGGGTCTTCACATCGAACAGCAGCAGGGAGATGCCGGCCTGTTTCTTGGGCGCGTCCGGATTCGTGCGCACCAGGCAGAAGATCCAGTCGGCGTACTGGGCCAGCGTGGTCCAGATCTTCTGGCCGTTGACGATGTAGGAGTCGCCGTCGCGCACCGCGGTGGTGCGCAGCGAAGCCAGATCCGAACCGGCATCGGGTTCGGAGAAGCCCTGGCACCACCAGATGTCCAGGGCGGCGGTAGGCGGCAGGAAGCGCTCCTTCAGTTCCGGCGAGCCGAACTGGGCGATCACCGGGCCGATCATGTTGGCGTTGAAGGTCAGCGGTTCGGGCACACACGCCAGCTGCATCTCGTCTTCCCAGATGTGACGCTGCAGCGGCGTCCAATCCTTGCCACCCCACTCGGCGGGCCAGTTCGGCACCGCGAGACCGTTTTCGTGCAGGATCTTGTGCGCGGTCACGATATCGTCGCGGGAGAGTTCCCGGCCGTATTTCACCTTGTCCCGGATCTCGGCCGGAATCTCGGTCCGGTAGAACTTGCGCAGTTCATCCCGGAAGGCCACCGCATCGGGTGCCAAAGCAAGTTTCATGGGCGTCTCCCACCGTGTTGGATTTCCGGACTCAAACCTACTCCCCGGTAATCCGGTGCTGTCGGATGGATCACAGCGTGCCCGTTCCTCCCGGGCGCGACGGGAATGCCGGTCCACCCGACTCGACCGGCTGCCAACTGGTAGGTTGCTCCGGAAGCAGGCTGCGGTCGTCCGGCTGACCGGACGGATCCGGCGGCCGACCGGTTCACGATCAAGGAGTTCGACGAGTGAACGGCAGGATCATCGCGCGTCTGGCCGCGGTCGCGGCTTGTGCCGCAATCGGAACCGCGACCGGGCTCGGCACCGCCACCGCCGCGCCGAGTGCTACCGACACCGCGATCGATCACCTCACCACGGCCGTCGGCTCCGATACCGCGGCCCGGAAAGCGGTGCGCACCCTGGCCGAATCCGCGCATCTGCTGACCGCCGCCAAACTCGATCACATCGCGGGCGCGTTCCAGCCGTTCTGGTTCTCCTCGCCCACGTTCGGCTGCCCCGGGAACCCGGTCACCATGACGGTCGCTTCGGGCGTCGCCGGATCCAACGGGGCGAACAACGGTCTGCACGGCGGCTACGGCACGCTGCGTTTCCAGGCCACGCCCGCCACCCCCGGCTATGCCATCGGCTCGGGCCTGAGCGTCGCCTGGCTCAACACCGGCAACGGCCGCAGCGGCGTCAGCCCGCTCGACGATATGACCCAGTACCACTTGCCGGGACTGTCCAAAACGGTCGCGACCGGCCCCGGCACCGTCGTCGCGGTGCTCTGGGGAGGGATGTCCTACCCCGGTGGCACCTGCGTCATCACTCCCACGGTCGGCGCCTTCACCGTCTACAACGCGCCCGCCTCGAACTTCAACGACCCCATTCCCGATCCGACCACTCCGGCGGCCCCCAAGCCCGCCCCGAATCAACCCGTCCCCGGCGGCGTCCCCTCGGGCCCGCACAGCGCCCGCTAGTCCGCGCCCCCACCGCACCAGCTCCGGGTTCACGGGGCGCTCACCGATGACGCCACAGGTCCTCCGCGGACCGAGACGCGATCACCCCCCAACCACCAACCCGAAGCTCACGTCTCCCGACAACAACACGCTGAAGGCGCGAAGCGGTGAACGAGCGGCCGCACCCACCTCCCCAACCGCCGGCCCGACACGCAAGTCTCCCGGCACCCGACGAAACGCTGAAGTCCCGGAGAGGCGGAGGAGTTCAGGCGCGCGGTTTGCGGCGATCGAAGCGCTTGGGTTCGCGCCGCGGTCCGCGAGCCAGCGGACGGTGCCCGGGCGGGCCCTGGTCGAGCTGAAGCTGGATGAGCACGCCGCTGATCCTGGTGCGGCGCAAAGCTTCCAGAGTTTCCGGGGGCAGGTCCGCCGGTAACTCGACGAGGCTGTGATCGGGCCGGATGCTGATGTGACCGAAATCGCTGCGGCGCAGGCCGCCCTCGTTGGCGATGGCGCCGACGATCGCGCCGGGAACAACGCGGTGACGCTTGCCGACGGCGATACGGTAGGTCGCCATATCCGCGCCGGTGCTGCGATGTTTGCTCGGCCCGGCCTGACGGCGGTCCTCGCGCTCGTCGAAGTTGCGCGGAACCCGTTCGCGCCGTTGCCTTTCCGGCTCCGGCTCGGCTTCCATGAAGAAGTTGTCGCCGTCGTTCGAGCCGACCGCCAGCGCGGCGGCGATATCGACCAGCGGGATGTTGTGCTCGGCCTCGTAGTCCTCGATGAGCTTGCGGAACAACGCCAGATTGTCCGAGGAGAGATTCTCGGTGATGGCGTCCTGGAATTTCACCACCCGCTGCGCGTTCACATCGTCCACGCTGGGCAGCTGCATCTCGGTCAGCGGCTGACGGGTGGCGCGCTCGATCGCGTCGAGCAGACGGCGTTCGCGCGGCGCGACGAACAGCAGCGCCTCACCCGTGCGGCCGGCCCGGCCGGTGCGCCCGATCCGGTGCACATAGGACTCGGTGTCGTGCGGGATGTCGTAGTTGAGCACATGCGAGATGCGGTCCACATCCAGCCCGCGCGCGGCCACATCGGTGGCGACCAGAATGTCGACCGCACCGGACTTGAGCTGCCCGATGGTGCGCTCGCGCTGATTCTGCGCGATGTCGCCGTTGATCGCGGCGGCCGAGTAGCCGCGTGAACGCAGCTTCTCGGCCAGCTCCTCGGTGGCCTGCTTGGTGCGCACGAAGATGATCATCGCCTCGAAGGATTCGACCTCGAGGATCCGGGTGAGCGCGTCGAGCTTGCGCTGATAGGACACGTGCACCCAACGCTGGGTGATGTTGCTGGCGGTGGTGGTCTTGGCCTTGACCGTGATCTCCACCGGGTCGTGCAGATACTGCTTGGAGATCTTGCGGATCGCGCTCGGCATGGTCGCCGAGAACAGCGCGACCTGCTTTTCGGCGGGTGTATCACGCAGGATGCGCTCCACATCCTCCTGGAAGCCCATCTTCAGCATCTCATCGGCCTCGTCGAGCACCAGATACTGCAGCTGCGACAGATCCAGCGTGCCGCGCTCGAGGTGATCGATGACCCGGCCGGGCGTACCGACGACGACCTGCGCGCCGCGCCGCAGCCCCGACAGCTGCACCGCGTAGTTCTGCCCGCCGTAGATCGGCAGCACATGCACGCTCGGCAGATGCGCGGAGTAGCGGCCGAACGCCTCGGCCACCTGGATCGCCAGCTCGCGGGTCGGGGCCAGGACCAGCGCGCGCGGGCTCTTGGAAGGGCGGCCCTCGGTACTGGCCAGACCCATCAGGATCGGGATGGCGAAGGCGGCCGTCTTACCGGTGCCGGTCTGCGCCAGGCCCACCACGTCGGCCCCCGCGATGAGCGGGGGAATCGTGGCGGCCTGGATCGGCGACGGCGACTCGTAGCCGACGTCGGCGATGGCCGACAGAATGCGGTCATCGATGCCGAGATCGGCGAAGGACGGGTCGGCGGCGTCCCTCTCGTCGGACCGGGAATCGCTGTCGACCTCTGAGGTATTCATTGACCAGCAGTTTACTGCGTGCTGGTGGTCACCCCGACCATCGGGCCAATACGGTGAGACGTATGCAACCGCAGCAGCCGCCTGTCACCGTCACCGCCGCGAGCCCTTCGACGCGGCCGACCAGCAGCTCCGACGCCTCGCCGCCCCCGAAGGCCCTGGACGTCGCGGTGGTGCAGTTCGATCCCTACACCGACAAGGACGCCAATCTGGTGATGCTGCGCGACCACGTGCGCGCGGCCGCCGAACGCGGCGCGCGGGTCGTGGTCGCCCCGGAGTATTCGATGTTCGCGGTGACCCGGCTCGATCAGCGCGTGATCGAGGCGGCCGAACCGCTCACCGGGCACTATGTCACCGGTCTGCGCGGGCTGGCCGCCGAATTCGGGGTGCACCTCGTCGCCGGCGTGGTGGAGACGGGCGGACCGTCCGGTCTGGTCTACAACACGCTGGTCGCCGCCGCGCCCGACGCCGAATTCGCGGCCGTCTACCGCAAGGTTCATCTCTACGACGCTTTCGGCTTCCGCGAGTCGGACATCGTGCTGCCCGGCCCGATCACCACACCGGCGACCTTCACCGCGGACGGCGTCGTCTTCGGCCTGCAGACCTGTTTCGATCTGCGTTTCCCGGAGGGTTTCCGGCGCCTGGCCGCCGCCGGTGCGCAGGTGTTACTCCTTCCCGCCCAATGGATCCCGGGACCGGACAAGGTCGAGCAGTGGTCGACGCTGCTGCGCGCACGGGCCATCGAGAACACCGCCTACGTCGCGGCCGCCGACCATGCCGCGCCGCGGGGTGCGGGCTGGTCGATGATCGTCGATCCGACGGGCATGGTGCTCGCCGAACTCGGCGAGGGCACCGGCATCGCCACCGCTCGCATCGAACCCGATCACCTGAACAAGGTCCGGACCTCGAATCCGAGTCTGGCGCTGCGGCGGTTCGGTGTCGGCGAACTAGACTGACAGGCACCATGATCTATCCCGATCGGATTGCTGCCGGTCGCTCGCTGGGTGGGTCGCTGATGCACCTGCGAGCGTCGAACCCGCTGGTGCTGGGATTGCCGCGAGGCGGAGTCCTGGTCGCGGCGGGCGTGCACGCGGTAATCGGCGGCCAGGTCGACATCCTGCTCGTCCGCAAGCTCGGGGTACCGTGGCAGTCGGAGCTGGCGATGGGCGCGATCGGCGAGGGCGGGGCGCGGGTGATCAACGAGGACGTCATCCGCCAGACCGGCGTCGGCCCCGATCAACTCGCCGCGGTCGAGGACGAGGAACGTGCGGAACTCGCACGGCGGCAACGGATTCTGCGCGGCGGACAGCCACGCATAGCATTGACCGACCGCTCGGTGGTGATCGTCGACGACGGGATGGCCACGGGCGCGACGGTCGCGGTCGCCTGCCGGGTCGCCGAAGTCTGCGCGCCGCAACGGCTGACCGTGGCCGTGCCGGTTTCCTCGGTCGAGGCGCTGCGCCGCGTCGGCGAACTGGCCGACGAGCTCATCTGCCCGCTGGTCCCCCGCGTTCTGGGCGGCGTCGGCGGGGCGTACCGGGATTTCCACCAACTCTCCGACGAGGAAGTCGTCGACCTGCTGCGCGACTCGGCCGGGCCGGACGCATCACCAGACTCCGGCCTCGGCGACGACGCGTTCGGCCGCGGTGAGCATCGGCCGTAGCGCGGCGGTGAACTCCTGCGCGGTCGCCGGGACGATATCGACCTCGGTGCGGGTGTGCACGGTGTAGCGGCCGTCGCCGACCACATCGATCCAGCACAGCACGCCCAGCGGGCGCACATCGCCGTTACCGCGGCGCGCGGAGACGATGATCTGACCGATCCCGTCGCGGGGCTGTTTGAGCAGGCGGCGGATGCGGGCCGGGGCGGACGGACCGGAGACCGGAACCGTGACCAGATCGCGGCTGTCCTCACGGACGCGGCCCACCGGGGCGGTATACCGCGGCCCGGTGCCCGCGACGTTCTCGGGTAGCATCGAGATGACCCGGGGCGCAAGGGATTTCGCATTACCTACGAACAAGCGGATATCCGAGCCGCGGTCCGGTGTCACGCCCGCGCGCTGCGCGGCCACCACGGTGACGTGTCCGGAGCCCGCGCCGAGCACCCGCACCGGCATCGCGTCCGGCTCCGGCCCCTGCCTGCCGAAGACCTCGACCCGGACATCGGGGCGGGCCAACACCCGCAACGCCGCTTCCAGATCGGGATCCAGTGTGCGCGAACACCATTCGTTCAGCTCCGGCAGTTGTGCGGTGCGTTCGCCGCTGTCCCGGGCGGAGAGTCGGACGGCGAGCGGATAGGGGATCCGGTCGCCGTCGGTGCGCTCCCAGGCCAGTGCGAACTGGTCGGGTGTGAGCGTCCATTTCACCGGCGGCGGCCCACCGTACACTCGATTCCCGACCCGGCCGCCGGCTCAGTCCTCATCGTCGAGCCACTCGCCGACGACCGGCGGCGTAGTCGGATCCAGCTGCCCGACCAGGTCGGTCTCGGGCTCGGCGGGCTCGAGGTAGGTCGGATCGTCGAAGTCCGGGTAGTAGTCCTCGTCGTCCTCGTACTCGTCCTCCGGGGAACGCCGTGGCGGAGCCGCGACGGTGTTGCCCGGGCGGGTGCTGTCGCCCATGGCGAACGCGCCGCCGGCGAGCCCGCCGACGATTCCGGCGCCCATCCCGGACGACACGTCGCCACCGCCGGAACCGTCACTGCCGCCTGAACTCTCGGCCCCGTCCTTGTGTTTGCCATCGCTGTCGGCGCTCTGCGGCTTCGTGGACGTGTTCTGCGGCTTGGTCGAGGCACTCCGCGGCTTCGCGGCGGCCGGGGCGGGCGCCACTGCGGGAACGGCCGCCGATGCGCTGGGCGCGATCCGGTCAGCTTGCGGCGCAATGGCATTCGCCGGAGTCGCCGTGGACGCCGACGGTACGGCCGCGGGCGTGGTGGACGCGGAGGCGGCCGCCGGGCTGGTCACCGAGGCCGGTGTCACCGCCGCGCCGGCATCGGTGCGAACCTGGCCGGGCTGGGCCGCATGCGGCTGGGACGGCTGATGGATCGTCGGATCCGACTGTGTCCCGGCAACTTTCGAACTCGGCGCGGGCGAGGTGGCCGGGCTCGCGGTATCGACGCCGGCGCCGGGGGCGGTGACGCCGGGTTGCGGGGTGGTCTGCTGCTGAGCCGGATACATGCCGCCGACGGGAAAACCCGGCACATTGTTCCCGGTGGGGATGAAGGCCCCGACGTAGACCGAATTCATCACCCGCACGACATCCAGACGGACGTTCTCCGCCATCTTCTGCGTTTCGGCATTCACGGTGGCGTGCTTGGGATCCAGCAGTGCGGCATCGAGATCCATGGAGACCGAAACCGGGTGCGAAACCGAGGAGCGCAGCGTCTCGGCTGCGTCATTGGCCTGTCCGAGACGCTGCCCGACTTCGGACATCACATCGGCCAGATTCTGTCCCAGCGATTCGAAGGCCCGCACGGCATCGGCGGCCAATTGTGCCGCGCTCCCGCGCCAGCCGTCGGCGATGGCCGCGCGAATCTCGGCATGCGCCTGCTGTACCGCGTCGCTCATCGCGCTGCCCGAACTCTGCCAGGTCCGGCGGCCCGCGGTGAGCACCTCCGGGTCCAGCGCCATGACGCCGCGGTAGATCTCGTCGTAGGTGAGGTGGTCGAAGACCTCGACGTTCGGCGCGTAATCCGGGTCCGCGTGCGAGGTTTCGACCGTGGTGCCGTCGCCGCTGATCTTATGCATGGCCCGCACCCACCACATCGCTGTTGGTCTTGCCGATCGCCGCGGCGATATCGGCGTCGTGCTGGGTGTAGGCCGCGCCCGCGACGCGCAGCGTCTGCGCGAGTTGGCGGGCCGCGTCGGCGTACTGGCGCAGATGTTCGAGTGCGTCGGTGGCCTTGCCCTCGAATCCACGCCGCAGCGAGGCACCGGATTCGAAACCGCCGAAGCCGGGCAGCGCGGTGGCCGCGTGCAGCACCTTCATCTGCTGTTCCACCTGCTCGGCGAGGGTTTCGTAGCGACGCGCACAGCGTTCGTGGACGCCCTCGGTGACCAGTACCCCGTCCATCCACAGTTCACCGTCGTCGACCGCTTGCGTCAGGGCTGCCACATCACTGCGCAGGTCCCCGGTCTCTTGTGATTGCACCGGTCCCCCTTTCTCGAACTCACTCCGCAGGTATGCGCTCCGCGTTCGCGACCACACCCTGTATCCACTCGGCGATGTCGGCGGTGACCCGCACGTGCACCGGTTCGTGGAGCAAATCGTGCCCGGCGTCGGTGTACTCGCGCAACCCTACAGATTGTTGACGCCCGGTCCAGTCGCGAATCGGATCGATGGGTGCGCGACGATCGTCGACGCCGTGCAGCGCCAGAACCGGTAGTCCTTCGCGCACAAGCGCATCGGGAGTCGCGGCGCGGGCGGGTGTGCCGGTGAGCACGAGCCCGGCGCAATCGGGCAGTGCGGGAAGCGCGGCCAGAGCGGTCGCCGCGCCGAGCGAGTGCCCGGCCGCGAGCATCGGCACATCGGGCAGTTCGGAGCGCAGGAGGGCGGCCAGCCGCAGCGCGTCGGCGGCGAGTTCGCCGATCGTGCCGGGGGCGGCCGGATCGCCCTCGCTCAATCCCTGCCCGGAGGTGTCCAGTCCCCACACCTCGATGCGCTGTGCGCCCAGTGCGCGGGCGAATCGGTGATAGTGCCCGGTGTGCTGCCCCGAGCCGGGCAGCCACTCCAGTGCGGCCAGCGGTTGCCGCACCGGCCAGCGCCGATAGTGCAGCCGCCCGCGCGCGCCTTCGAAAAACGGCATGCCGCAATCCTTTCACCGGCCGTGCCTTTGCGCGCCGCACCCCCTGCACCTGCGCCACAGCCCATCCGACCACGCGCGATGGGCCGCGTCCCATACACTCGGTTCGGGCCAACCGTCACGCGGGGGTGGGGGCCGGTCCCCTCGGCTGGCTGCGTTTCACTTCACGTGACGACACGCGCCGCGTACGCCACGCCGTGCGACCTCGAATGATTACGCTGTTGCGCGACTCGGCACGCAACGGTGCGTTCGCCCGGGGTTCGGGTGTCCCGAGACACAGGAGGGCCACGATTGATTCTGTTCGGTGATCGCGTCGTGTGCAGCACCGGTGACCTGGTGGAGGCGGCGCGCTGCGAGTTCGCGCTGTTGCGCGCGCTCGATGCCGAACTGGGCTTGGTGCCGCCGGTCGCGGGCACCGGGTCAGCGCCCGATTCCCTGGGCACGACCAGCGCCGCCGCCATCGACGCCGCGCTCGACACCCTCCCGGCCCCCCTGGCCGACGCCGCGGTCCGCATCGATCCCCCCGCCGCGGCCGATCCCGCCGCGCTGGTCGCCGCCCTGGAGCGCGCGGATCACCGGACAGTTGCCGCCCTGCGCGCGGGCGCGCCCGTGGTCGCCGGCGCGCGGTTCTTCGACGGCGAGTTCACCAGCGGTTGCGCTCTGCTGATACGGGCCGAACCCGAAGCTCCCCGCCCCGCCTCGACCACCCCCGCATTCGACGACGACTCCATCGTCGACGGCGACGCCCTGGGCGCAACGGGACCGGCCGGGCAGTTCTTTTCGGGCGCGGGCCCGAATGCCGCACCCGCCGCCAAGGACCCGCCCTACGACACGACAGCCGACCACCTGCCCGGTTACTCGGCCCACGCCATCGCAGCCGACCGGGCTTTGCAGCACGCGTTATCCGGTGCGGCAGCAGACGACCACGGACTGCGCGAACAACCGGTACACAGCACGACAGCCGACCGAACTCCGCAGTACTCGACACAAGGTCCGACCGACCGATCCCCGCAGCACTCGGCACCCGACGCGACAACCGACTCCACCGCGCGGTACGCGACCCACGACACGACAACCGCCTCGGCCGCACAGCACTCGGTTCACGACGCGACGACCAACCCGGCCACGCGGTACCCGACCAACAACACGACAACCGACCCCACCGCGCAGTACGCAACACACGACACGACAACCACCTCGGCCGCACGGCACTCGGTTCACGACGCGACAACCGACCCGGCCACGCGGTACGCGACAGATGGCCCGGCCGCGCAGTATTCGATACGTGGTGTGGCGACCGACCCCGGCCCGCGGTACTCGATACACGGGGTGGCGGGTTCGGGGTCGGCGATCGGCGCGCTGATCGAGCTTGCGGGTTGTGCTGATGCGTTGCAGCAGTGTGGTTTTCGAGTGGACCCGCGGCTGCGGGTGCGGTTGGCCGACGGCTCGGAGATGATTCACGACCTGTCTGCGGCAGCAGTGGTGTACCGAGCGCGGCGGGCGCGGCTGGCCACGATTCTGGCCGGAAAGCAGAACGAACTACTTCCGGTGCAGTGGGGCGATCGCCGCTATCTGGCCTGCGGTCACTGCCCCACCTGCACCGCGGAACTGGTTGCCGGGCGTGATCTGCTGCTGGTGGCCGGTATGCGCCCGGGGGTGCGGGCACAGTTGCGCGATGCCGGTATCACCACCGTCGATCGTCTGGCGGCCGCCGATTCCGCGGTCAGCGGCGTTGCGGCACATACCTTTTCGGCGCTGTCTCGACAGGCCGAGGTGCAGTTGCGGCACGAGCGCACCGGCGCGGCGGTCTATACGGTGACCGATGCGGAGGCACTGGGTGCGCTGCCGCTCCCCTCACCCGGGGACGTCTTCCTCGCTGTGACGGACACGCCGGCCACAGCGGTGGGCGTCGGCGTGGCTCCGGCACATCATGCCGAGGGCGGCGAGGATCCGGTGGTGCTCTTCCACGCCTTCGCCATCGCCGGAATCGATTCGGCCGACGAGGGTTTCGACGCCGCCGACGAGACACCGGATCTGCTGGAATATCTCCTGGACCGCCAGGAGCACCACCCCGGCATGCGGATCTACCACTATCGCTCACCGGTCCGGCAGCTGCTGGCCCGGCTGTGCGTCCGGTACGGCGCGGATGAGCAGATCATCGACGATCTGCTGGGGTCCCTGGTGGACCTGTACCCGATCCTGCGGTCCGCACTGATCATCGGCCAACGTTCGTACCGCCTGGCCGACCTGGCCGAACTGTTCGGCACGAGAACCGAGATCCCTGGCGAGAACCTGGAATCGGAGTGCGCGCACACCTTGCGGCTGCGTGAGTGGCTGCGTCGGCTGGCCGCCGAACACGGCGTTCGCCCGGTTCCCCAGGCGCCGCGCCCGGAGACCGAACCGCTGCCCGCGGTCGAGGCGGCGCTGCGCGAATTCGCCTTCGACTTCGACGAATCCCGTAGCGCCGCACAGCGAGCCGCGGCGTTGACGGCCGCGACCCTGGCCTATCACCGGCGCGAGCGGCAACCGCTGCACTGGGCGCACGAGGATCGCCTGCGGCGGCCGATCGCCGAATGGGACGACGCCCCCGGAGTGCTCATCGCGGACTGGGGCACCGTGGACACCAAGTGGCACAGCACCGGTGAGCTGCCGATGCGGCGCTATCTCACGCTGACCGGCCGTCTGGGCACCGGTGGCGCACCACGTCCCGGGACCCCGGTGCTCACCGTCTACGACCGGCCCGTCCCGGGGATGACCGCCACACCCGGCCGTCGCGCGACCGCGCACGCCACCATTCTGGGTTGCGCGCTGGACGCCAACTTCGACGACGCCGTACGGGTCGAGGAGCTGTTGCCGCAGGGCTGCGAGCCCTATGACGAACTGCCGGTCGCGATCGTGCCGGGCCCGCCCGGTCAAGACGAGAACATCGCGGACGCACTCGAATCCGCGGCGCACGACCTGCTGGTGAGCCTGCCCGAGGTGCCCGCGACGGCCGCGTTCGACCTGTTGCTGCGACGTCCACCGCGCCTGCGCTCGAGTGCGGCGCTGCCGGAGGTGTTCGGTGATCACGCCGCCGCCGTCACCGCCGCGGTGCTCGATCTGGACGATTCCTATGTCGCGGTGCAGGGCCCGTCGGGCACCGGCAAGACCGATACCGCCGCACGAGTGGTGGAACGGCTGGTCACCCGGTACAAATGGCGCGTCGGAGTGGTCGCCCGGTCGCACTGGTCGGTCGAGCAGGTGCTCGACGCGCTGGTGCGGGTGGGCGTGCTACCGGAACTCGTCGCCAAATCCGAGACCCACGCGGTATCGCCGGAGTGGCTGACCATCGAGCCGAACCGCTACCCGCGTTTTCTGGACAACGCCGTGAACGGCTGCGTGATCGGTGGTCTGCCAGGCGATTTCGCGGACGCCGCGCGGGTGCCGCCCGGCGCACTGGATCTGCTGCTGATCGCCGACGCCGGGCATTTCGCGCTCGCCGACGCGATCGCGGTCGCCGGCAGCGCGCACAATCTGCTGCTGCTCGGCGATCCGGCCCCGCTACCCGGCCACGGCATCCATCCCGAGCCGGTGCACGATTCGACGCTGGGTCGGCTGCTCGGTGAATTGCCAACGCTCCCGGACGAATTCGGTTACTTCCTGGATCGCACCTGGCGGATGCATCCGCAGCTGTGCGGGCCGGTGTCCCGGCTGCGTTATGCCGGACGCCTGCGCTCGAGCGAAACCGTAACTCTCGCAAGGGATCTGGAAGGCATTCCACCCGGTGTGCGGACGAAGCCGATCGAACATCACGGCAACAGCACCGAATCCGCGGAGGAGGCCCGCGAGATCGTGCGCACGGTGCGGAATCTGCTGGGCCTGCCCTGGCGGCAGGGCGCGGTGACGCGCCGCCTGCACCCGCACGACATCCTGGTCGTCACCCCGTACCACGCCCAGGTCGCGCGCATCCGCACCCTGCTCTCCCGGGCTCGCATCGAGGACGTCCTGGTCGGCACCCCCGAACGCCTGGCCGGTCGCGAGGCGGCCGTGGTCCTGATCTCCATGACCACCTCCTCCCCCGACGACGCCCCACACGGCATCCATCCGCTGCTGTCCCGCCACTGGATCACCACGGCCGTCTCCCGGGCCATGTGGACCGCCATCATCGTCCACTCGGCACTGCTCACCGAGTACCTCCCGGACACCCCGGATCAGCTGGCCGACCTGGCCGCGTTCCTGGAGCTCGCCGACTCCTGAAAACGCCTGTCAGCCGAAGTTCTTCCCTTCCCCGCGGTAGGTGGGGACAGTGCCGCGGGTGCCGTCGGGGGCGACGATCTGCAGCGTGTCGAAACGTTCGCACAGCTCCCCCGCTTTGGCGTGGCGGAACCACACGCGATCGCCGATCGCCAGATCACCGGCTCCGGCGAGCGGAGTCTGCACCTCACCCGCCCCCTCGGTGCCGATGAGGCGTAATCGACCGGGCCACACCGGTTTCGGCACGCGCGATGAACCCGCCGGCCCCGAGGCGATGTAACCGCCGGAGAACACCGTGGCGATATCGCGCGCGGGCCGGCGCAACACCGGCTCGGCGAAGTACAGAGCGGGGCGCGGGGTGAAGCTGCGGTATCCGTCGAACAGCGTCGGAACGTACAGTCCGGAACCGGCCGTAACCTCGGTGACACCGGGTGAGGCGGCGCTCACCTCGATCGAGCCGCTGCCGCCGCTGTTCACGATCCGCAACTCACCCACCACGGACCGGACCGCGTCGAGCACCTGCGTGCGGCGGGTGGCGATCTCCGCGGCCGAGAACTTTTTCACCAGGCGTACCGCGGGATTGGTATCGGGCAGACCTGCGATCTGCGCCTCGTAGGTCATCACCCCGACGACCTCGAAGCCGCGATCGCGGGCGGCGCGAGCGAGCCGGGCGGCCTGATCCGGGGTGCGGATCGGCGAGCGGCGAACGCCGAGGTGCAGCGGGCCGATTCGCAGTGAGGCGTCCACGTCCAGGCAGACGCGCGGACGCACCCGGTCGACGCCGACGGCCGTTTCGATCAGATCGAGCTGGGCGCTGTCATCGACCATGAGGGTGATCGAGTCGCGCAGCACCTCGTCCTCGCCGAGTTCGGCCAACGCGGCGCGATGCACGCTCGGATAACCCAGCAGAACGTCCCGAGCGCCGTTGCGGACCAGCCAAATCGCCTCGGGCAGTGCGTAACCCATGATCCCGGCGAATCCACCGGACGCGGTCGTACCGGCGCCGAGTACCTCCTCGAGGACGGCGCGACAGCGCACGGATTTGCTCGCCACGCGGATCGGCACCCCCGCGGCCCGGCGAACCAGATCGGCGGCGTTGGCACGCAACGCGCCCAGATCCAGCACGGCCAGCGGCGGATCCAGATCGGCGGTGGCCGCATGCAGGTCGGCGATGGACGACACGTCTGTCACGTACTCCACTGAATCATGAAGCTGGTCACACGTCCAGTTGCGCGGCGACGTGCATCCGCGGCTCCACGGCGACTCTTACCTGTCGATTACCTGTCGACAGCCTTGGTGGACAGGCTCGATACCAGATCGTCCAGCACCACCAGCGTGGTTTCGTCGTCGCAGTCGGCCAGCCAGCGCAGGATGGTCCCCTGCATGACCGCGACGGCATAGGCCGAGATCGCCTCGACCGGCTCGATCCATTCGGTCCCGGACCGCTCCGCGCACAGCCGCAGAAACGCCGTGACTTCTGCTTCCTGCTGCCGGAACAGTGCGCCCGCCGACTGTTCGACGGCACACTCGTCCCGCCCGCCCCATCGGTGGCGCAGTGCCGTGATGGTGGTCTCGTAGATGTGCACCTGACGCTCCGGCGTGGCCTTGATCGCGGGCCACAGCGCACTCACCCCGGCATGCAGCAACACTCGCAGCGCGCGCGTGCCGGAAAAATCGAGCTCGGCACACGCCCGTTCCACCGCATCGGCGAGCGCCGGCCTGGGCCGGAGCTCGGTCATCTCTCCACTAGCGCTCAACGAAGACTCCCTTGGGCAAATCGAACACTCGCACCTCGCCGGCGCGGGCCGCTCAACGGGTTGCAGATCCTCGCTGATCGGACCGGACCCGCGCCCGGTCGACCCGTCCAACCTTCACCAATATAGGAGGTTTCCAGGGATGGCGACCGAGTTCAGCGTGGTTTTACGGACTGGAAGAATGTTTTGTTACCCCCTTGGAATCAGGCTGCGATCCAACGGACATCCATCCCATCATCCCGCCGAAATATGAGACGAGTCGGTGATCGGGCTAAGGCTCCAGTGAACCACGAATCAAGTGCGGAATCTCTGTGGCGGGTACCACATGCCGCCGGAGATTCGCCGGTTCGATCGGTGAACGACACCCGGGGGCAACCAGCCCGACCGTAGCCTTGACAGATGAACACCGCACGTCCAGACCACTTTCAGATCTCCGGTACCTTCAACTACCGCGACGTGGGCCGGCTACATACGGCGCGCGGGCGCAAGTTGCGCAGCGGTGTGCTGTTGCGCTCGGCGCACCTGTGCCGGATCGACGCCCGCGGCCAGGAGACGTTACGCGAACTCAACGTGCGCACCGTGCACGATCTGCGCGGACCGCGCGAGATCGATCACCTGGGCGCGGACGTCCTGCCCGGGGGCGTGCGCCTGCGGCTGACCCCGTTCGACTCGGCCATCGGCGAACAGCCGCCGCACGAGGCGGCCGGTGAGCGCGACGGACTCGCCGAGATGCTCCAGGTCTACCGATCGTTCCCCGGAATGGCCGAGGCGCACCTGGCCCTGCTGGCCATCGCCGAATCGCTTCTGCGCGGCGACGGCGCCGTCCTGGTGCACTGCGCCGCGGGCAAGGATCGCACCGGCTGGGCGATCGCGACGCTGCTGCGCGCGATCGGCGTGACCGAGGACGACATCCTGGCCGAATTCCTGCTCAGCAATCACGCCGCCGAGGCCCTGGCCGCCGACGTGCACCACAATTCCGGTGGCCGCCTGAGCCTTCCGCCCGAGGTGCTCGGCGTCCGACCGGAATACCTTGCCGCCGGCACGGATTCGATGCACGACCTGCACACCGACCTGAGCGGCTATTTCACCGCGATCGGCCTCACCGAGGATCTGCGTACCCGGCTGAGCGAGCGCCTGTTGGAGTGAACTTCGCCCGCTCGATCCGGTGGCCGGCTGCGCGACCGGCTCAGACCGCGAACTGGTCGGGAACCTGTTCGGCGGGCCGGGGCGGGGGCGGCGGCGTGCCCGCGCCGAAAGGAGTGCCGGGCAGCGCCTCGCGGCCGTGCGGGGCAAGCCAACCCGACAGATCGGGCCCCCTGGGCACGATCCGGGTGGGATTGATGTCGGTGTGAACGATGTAGTAGTGCTGCTTGATCTGGGTGAAATCGATGGTGTCGCCGAAACCCGGAGTCTGGAACAGATCACGGGCGTAGGCCCACAGCACCGGCATCTCGGCCAGCTTGGTTCGATTGCATTTGAAATGGCCGTGATAGACCGCGTCGAAACGGGCCAGTGTGGTGAACAGCCGCACATCCGCCTCGGTGAGGGTCTGTCCGACCAGGTAGCGCTGGTCGGAGAGGCGCTGTGAGAGCCAGTCCAGCGCGCTGAACAGCCGATCGTAGGCCGCCTCGTAAGCGGCTTGGTCACCGGCGAATCCACAGCGGTAGACGCCGTTGTTGATCTCGGTGTAGACGCGCCGGTTCACCTCGTCGATCTCGGCGCGCAGCGATTCGGGATACAGCTGCGGCGCACCCGGTCGGTGATACCGCTCCCACTCGGTGGAGAAGTCAAGGGTGATCTGCGCGTAGTCGTTGGTGACGACCTGCCCGGTCGGCACGTCCACCACGGCCGGCACCGTGATACCGCGCGGATAGTCCGGGAAGCGGGCAAGATACGCATCGCGCAGGAAATGCACGCCCAGCACCGGGTCCACACCGCCGGGATCCAGATCGAAGGTCCAGCTGCGTTCGTCGTGCGTGGGTCCGCACAATCCCAGCGAGAGCACATCCTCGAGCCCGAGCAGCCGCCGCACGATCAACGTCCGGTTCGCCCACGGGCAGGCCCGCGCCGCGACCAGCCGATAACGTCCCGGCTCGACCGGATATCCGTCACGCCCGTCGGCGGTGATGCGGGTGGTGATGTAGTTGGTGTCCCGCTGGTACGCGCCGGACTCGACATAACCGGCCGTCTCGGAGGTGCCGCTCATACCTCGAGTCTGGCAGATCGGGCCGGGTCGCTCTCCCCCGCACGGCCCCCGATGGCTAGATTCGGCCCATGAGTGAGCTCCCCCAACCCACCCGCCTGGACCGCACCGATACCGACGCCGGGGCACAGCTGGCGACCATCACGATCGATCACCCGCCGCTGAATCTGTTCGACAAGGCGCTGCTGGACTCGCTGGCCGCGAACGTCGCCGAGCTGATCGCCACACCCCCGCGTGCGGTGCTGTTGCGCGCGGAGGGCAAGGTGGTCTCCGGGGGCGTGGACGTGCACGTCTTCGAGGGATTGTCGGTCGAACAGGGCACCGAACTGTGGGAAGACCTGTTCAACCGCGTCATCCATCCGATCGAGGCGCTGCCGTGCCCGGTGGTGTTCGCCGCGCACGGGCTGACCCTCACCGCCGCCTTCGAGATAGCCCTGGCCTGCGACATCATCCTCGCAGCGCCGAAGGCGAAATTCGGGCTGGTGGAGACGGTCGTCGGGCTGACGCCATCGATGGGCGGCCCGCAGCGCCTGGCCGAACGCGCCGGTTCCGGCCGCGCCCGCGAATTCGTGATGACGGGCGACCTGTACGACGCGGCGACCATGGCCGACTGGGGTGTGGTCAACGCCGTGCACGAGGATGTCGACACCGCCGCCCGCGCCCTGGCCACCCGGCTGGCCGACGGCCCGACCCGGGCCCACGCGGCGACCAAGCAGGTCATCGAGGCGTGGCGTTCCGGGGGTGTGGCGCACGCGGATTCGGTGACGCCAAGAGTCTCGGGCGAGCTGTTCGCGACCGAGGACCTGCGCGGCGCGGTGCGCAGCTTCCTGGACGTCGGGCCGGGCAAGGCGAAGTACTCCGGGCGGTGACGTCGCAGACACGTTTGCCGACAATCAGCCCACGATTGTGAGCTGAGTCATATAGTCACAGGTGCCTGCCGGATACGAGGCACTCGGAGGGACGTATGCCACAGCTCGTCGAATATCCACAGACCCGAAATCCGTGGTGTACCAACCCTCTTGCCCGTGGCGCCGACGGCGTTCTGCGCTACGGCAACCTCAATCCGGCCCTCACCGAACTGCTCGACGTGCAGGTGCACGCATTCTCCAACCGCGAGGCCGTGGTGGAGATCGGCGGTGCGAGCGGGCACGAGGTACGCCTGACCTACCGGCAGTTGTGGCACAGTGCCGCCAGGATCGCAGGAGGATTGCAGGAGCACGGCATCGGCTACGGCGACCGGGTCGCGGTGCGCATGCCGGTGGGCGCGCGCTGGGTGCAGGCATTCCTGGGCGCGCTGCTGTCCGGCGCGGTGCCCGTGCTGGTGCCCGACCCGCTGCCCGACGCGCTCGCCGATCAACTCCTCGCCGACAGCTCCGCGGATTTCGTGCTCGACGGCGGCGGGGCCGAGGCGAACTACGCGAACCTGCCCGACGGCGCGGCCTTCATCGATGACGGCGCGTCCCTGAGCGAGCTGGCGCTGCTGTGCTACACCAGCGGCACGGTCTGCCCGGCCGATTCGCCCGCGTACGGCGAACCCAAGGGGGTCGAGCTGACCAACGAGAACTTGCTTTCGGCGGTTCGTTCCATGGTGAGCGCACTCGATCTGCCGACCGATGGGATGCGCAACCTGGTCCTGCTGCCGCTGGCCCACGCCAGCGGGTGCGTGGACCAGATGCTGCCGACCTTCGCTGTCGGCGGCACCGTCGTCCTGACTCCCGATCCCTCGCTGATCGCGGAAACCATCGTCACCGAACGCATCGACGCGGTCTGCGCGACGCCGCGCATCTTCGCCGGACTCCTGCCCGACCTGGCCGGACTGCATGCCGACGGAGTGCGGCAGGTCTGCAGCGCCGGACATCGCGCCGAGGTGGCCGCCGTCGACCCCGGCACCTGCGCGATCGTCGCCGACGCGCTGCGCGAGGTGTTCCCGCTGGCGCGGCAGTGGTCGGTCTGGGGCGCGACCGAGACCAGCGGTATCGGCCTGGCACTGGCCGACAGCGCCGACCCGCACTGCCGCGACCTGCTCGGACTTCCTTTCGGCGGAATGGAATTGGCCCTGTGGGGCCCGCGAGCCGGATCCGGTCGCGGCGAACTCCTGTGCCGCGGACCGAATGTCACCCCGCGCTACTGGAACGACCCCCAGACCACCGAATCCCGTTTCACCGGAAGCTGGTTCCACACCGGTAATCAGGTCGAGATCGACACGGACGGTCTGGTCCACCGCGCCGAATGATCACTCGTCTTGCGCGGCTCCGGCATAGGTGCCGAAACTCCAGATCACGCCCTCCGGGTCGCGGCAGGTGAAGCCTCGGGAACCGTAGTCCTCATCGCGCAGGCCGCGCAGGATGACGGCCCCGGCCGCCTCGGCGCGGGCATACAGCTCGTCGGGATTGTCGACGACGACGTATACCGATCCGCTGGCGGTCGGCAGTTGGCCGTGCACCGAATCCTCGCGGACCGAGCCGAGCATGATGCCGCCACCGCCGGGCCGGCCGAGTTCGGCGTGCTGGATGACATCGCCCTCGCCGTAGCGCGCACGCTCGACGAAACCGAATGCGCGACAGAGGAATTCGATCGCCGCGGGGGCGTCTCGGTAGGTGAGGCACGGCCACACCGGGGTCGCGACGCGGGTGCTGATTTCGCTGCTTGTGTCTGTCATGCTCGTCAGCCTTCCAACAATCCGGGTACGGGGTCTTGGACGAATGGGAACACCTCGCACGCCAGCCACCGCGAGGGCGGCAGCCCGGCCAGCTCCCGCCATTCGCGCGCCATGTGCGCCTGGTCGTAATAGCCGGTCGTGGCGGCGACCTCGGCGAGGGTCGCGCCTGCGCGAGGCCCGGTGGCGGTGTCGGACGCGGCTTCGGTGGCCACCGTGCGCAGCAGCCTGTGCGAGTACTCGAAACGCGCCAGCCGGGCCACGTCCTTGGGCGTGATTCCGAACTCCGCGGCGAACCGCGAGCCCAGATACCTTCTGCTCCAACCGATCTCCTCGGCCACCGCGCCCACGCGGGCACGTCCGCCCGAACCGGTCAGCAACTGCCACGCCCGCCGCAACTCCGGTTCGATCGTGGCCTCCCGCAGCAGTTCGAGCAGGATCCGGTCCAGAATCGCGAAGCGGCCCGGCCAGTCGGCGGTGACCGACATCCGTTCGCGCAACTCGGTTGCCCGCGGCCCGAGCAGATCGGTCAGGTCGACCAGCCACGATCCCAGCTCCGCGGTCGGCACGCCGAACAACACTCGCGCTCCCAGCGGCGTCACCGCGAGCTGGACACCGTGTTGATATCCGCGGTGCCCGATCAGGCACGGCCGGACGGTGAGCCCGCTGGCCAGCGCATCCCAGCTGCCGCCGGACTGCGCGGGATGACAGCTGACCGGCAACTCGATGGGCTCATCGATCGTGACGATCACCGTCAGCGCCGTGGACGGCATCCCGATGTGCACTCCGGGCGGGAAACCACGCAGCAGATAACCGACGTAATCTCCCAGATACGGCCGCAAGCGCGGATCGGGCGCGGCGCGCGCGCCTTCGGAGATGCCGCCGCCGTCCGACGTGCCGGCACCGCCCACCGCTCGCTGCCGCAGCAGCGACTCCTCGACGAGTTCGCCGACGCGCGCGGATCCACCGACTCGGCGACGAGAGCCGGTTCCGTCGGCGGCCGGGTCCACCACGCTCACGCCTCCCACGGTAGGCCGGACCACCGACAATTTCGGGAACCACCCACCCACCGGCCCGATCCCGGCGGACCGGTTTCGCCGTAACGGCGGCATCCGGGCCGCCCACACTAGACTCGGCGCGGACGAGAGGGGTGACATGCCGATATTCAAGGCCGGGGTGGAGAAGGCGATCCGGTCCATGCTCGACAACGGAGCGCAGTTGCAGGCGCCCGCGGTCGCCAAGTACGTGGACCGCCTCCGGCGCGCACATCCCGGGGAGTCACCGGCGCAGATCATCGCGCGGATCGAGACGCTGTATCTCACGAGCGTCACCGGCAGTGGCACCGCTGTCGGTGCGACCGCCGCGGTACCGGCGGTCGGCACCCTCGCCGCACTCGCGGCCGTCAGCGCGGAGACCACCTTCTTCCTGGAGGCCTCGGCGGTCTACACCCTCGCGGTCGCGGCCGTGCACGGCATCGCCCCCGGCGACGCCGAACGCCGCCGCGCGCTGGTGCTCGCGGTCGTACTCGGCGAGAGCGGGATGGAGATCGTGGAGAAGAACCTCGGCCGCTCGGCGCAGAACTGGGCCACTCTGCTGACCGAGCGGATTCCCGGAATCCGCAGCCTCAACGACACCCTGATGCGGCGTTTCATCCTGCGCTTCCTGGCCAAGCGCAGCCCGTTGATGTTCGGCAAGGTGCTGCCGGCCGGAATCGGCGCGGCCATCGGCGGATTCGGCAACCGGACGCTGGGTAAACAGACCATCGCCAACGCGAACCGGGCGTTCGGCCCGGCGCCGCTGGTCTGGCACACTCCGGTGGTGATCGACGCGGATCCCCTGCCCGGCCCGGACCAACCCGGCGAGGAGCGGCGTTGATCCTTCCGCCCCGATCGACGACCACGGCCCGCAGGAGCGAACGATGAGTGCGGCACGACCGATTGCGCTCGGCGTCACCGGGCTGACCATGAAGTTCGAGGGCGTCACGGCTCTGCGCGCGGTGACTTTCTCCGTACCGGCCGGGACGACCGCCGCCCTGGTCGGACCGCCCGGAGCCGGCAAGTCGCTGCTCGTGCAGATTCTGCTCGGGCAGTCGCGGCCCTCGTCCGGTACCGCGTCGGTCGGCGGACCGGGTTCCGGCGTGCGCGGGAACCGCCCGGTGGGGGCGATGTTCCAGCCGCACGGGCTGCAACCGGGCCGCACCGTGCGCGGACAGCTGTTGGTCTACGCCGCGGCCGCGGGCGTCACCGACGCCGAGGTGGACGGACTCCTCGCCTTGACCCGCCTGGATCCGGTCGCCGGGGACAAGGTACAGACCCTGCCGCCGAATATGGCCGCGCGGCTGGCGCTGGCGATCGCGCTGCTGGGCGATCCGCCGCTGCTGATTCTCGACGATCCGCTCACCGGACTCGACGGCTCCGAACGGGCCTGGCTGTTCGACCGCCTGCGCCGACACGCGCGCCGCGGCGGCACCACGCTGCTGACCTCGCAGAGTCTGTCGGCCGTGCTGCCGGTCGCGGACAATCTGGTCGTGCTTAGCGCCGGCTCGGTGGTGTATCAGGGCAGTCCACGCTCGCTGCGGCGCAGCCACCCGGACCGCCTGGTGGTCGCCGCCTCGAGTCCGATCGCGCTGGCCACGATGCTGGCCGCGGACGGCTTCACCGATACCGTCATGCGCTCGGACGGGCGGTTGGCGATCGCCGAGGCCGGCCGCGCCGACATCGAGGCCGCAGCCGGTCGCGCCCGTGTGCGCCTGACCGAGATGATCCCCGAGCCCGTGCATCCGGACCGGGTGCTGACCGCTCTGACCAGGACCGCGCCGACACCGTACGGGATGCCGCAATGAATCCGACCATGCTCAGGCTGCCGAAACTGCCGTCCCTGTCGCAGATCCCGGTGCCCGTACGCCGTGCCGCGTACTCCGAGATCCGCAGGGTGACGACCCAGCGTTCGGGGTGGCTGCTCCCGGCCTGCTGCGCCGCGATCGGTCTGGTGACCGGCCTGGTGAGCGCCGGGACCGGCAGCGGACCACAGGACGGCGGGCAGATCGCCACCGGAACCGCCACGGTCGGGCTGTATCTGGCCGTACTGGTCGCGATCGTGGCCGCGGCACTGAGTGGCGCATCCGCCACGGGGTCGGAATACCGCTACGAGAGCATGCCGCTGACGGCCCTGTTCGTCCCGGACCGCAATCTGCGTTTCGGTGCGAAACTCGGTGTGGCAGCGGTGTATTCGTTGACGCTGGGACTGGCGGCCGAGATCGGCGCGGGCATCGGGCTGGCAATACTGGGACATTCGCAGGTCCAGTTCGGCCTGCGTCTGACGGGAGTGCTGCTGGGCGGCCTGCTCGCGACGGTCTGCTGGGGAGTGATCGGCGCGAGCATGGGTCTGCTGCTGCGCTCCACGGGCCTGGCCGTGACCGCCGTGATCGGCTGGTGCCTGGTGGCCGAGCCGCTGCTGTGGCTGATCCTGCGGGGAATCGGCATCGCCGGCGTCGCGGTCCTGCTCCCCGAATCGGCCACCATCGGCACGGTCGCGGTCGGTTCCTTCTCGCGCAGTCCCTTCCTGTCTCCCGGTGCCGTCTCCGCCGTCGTGCTGGTCATCTGGACCGCCGCCGTCGGCGCGCTGTCCTGGTGGAAACTGAGTCAGCGCGATCTGTAGTCACCCCGTCAACGGTGCACACACGCTTCACCTGGGAAGAATTCGCGGGTGAGAGGGGTTGTCGGTTCCGCTCGGTAATGTCGGATGCCGATGCGGAGCTCGGTAGGAACGGGGGCGGGTGTGGCTGGGAACGGCGAGGTCGGATGGTTACGCCGGTTGTGGCGGGCATGCTGGGCACGGCCGCGACTGCTGTCGGCAGTCGTTCTGACGCTGCTGTTTGGCGCGATTGCCGAGGCGGCGGTCCCGGTGGCGGCCAAACAGGCGCTGGACAGCGCACGCGTCGGCGATGTGCGAGCGATCACCGATGTCACGGCGGTGCTGGTGGTGTTGGCGATCGCACGGTTCGGCACCTCGACCGGGCGGCGGTGGCTGGCCGGGCGGCTGGCGCTGGATGTGCAACACGAGGTGCGGGTATCACTGCTGACGGCCCTGCACCGGTATGACGGGCGCGGCCAGGACCGGGTGAGCACCGGGCAGGTGGTGTCCCGGTCGATCTCGGATCTGCAACTGGTACAGGGCTTTCTGGCGATGGCGCCGATGTCGGCGATGCAATTGCTGCTCGCGGTGCTGGCCGCGATCGTGATGATCGTGCTGTCGCCACCGTTGGCGCTGGTCTCGCTGCTGACCGTGCCCGCCCTGATGCTGGTGGTGTACCGCACCCGCCCGCGCCTGCACGCGGCCACCTGGTCGGCGCAGCAGCGCGCCGCCGATCTGGCCCAGCACGTCGAGGAAACGGTCACCGGCGTGCGGGTGGTCAAGGGATTCGGCCAGGAGGCGCGCATGGTGGGTGTGCTGGAGGTGCACGCGCGCCGGCTCTTCGGCGAACGGATGCGCGCCGCGCGCATCGACTCCCGCTTCGCCCCTACGGTGGCGGCGATCCCGCAGATCGGCATGGTCGCGGTGATCGCCCTGGGCGGCATGCTCGCCCTGCACGGCTCGATCGGCGTCGGCACCTTCCTGGCCTTCGCCGCGTACGTCACGATTCTCGCGGGCAGCACCCGCGTGGTGGCGAGCGTCATCGTGATGGCACAGCTCACCCGCGCCGCGGCGGAACGGGTGTTCGCCGTGATCGACGAGGCGCCCGACACCGTCGACCGGCCGGAACCGCGGCCGCTGCCCGAGGGACCACTGGGCATCGAGATCGATTCCCTCACTTTCGGTTTCGACCCCGACCGGCCGGTGCTGCACGATTTCGACCTGACCGTTCGCCCCGGCGAGACCGTCGCGGTCATCGGCCCCGCGGGTTCGGGAAAATCCACGCTGGCCATGCTGCTGCCGCGCTTCTACCACCCCGATGCCGGGCATATCGTGCTGCACGGGGCGGACGGCGCGGCCGATGTCGAGCAACTGCGGGCCGCGGATCTGCGCGCGGCGGTCGGCGTCGTGTTCGACGAGCCGTTCCTGTACTCCGACACAGTCGCGGCCAATATCGCCCTGGGCCATCCCGGCGCCACTGCCGAGGAAATCCGGCACGCCGCCGAACGCGCCGCGGCACATACGTTCATCGAGGCCCTGCCCGAGGGCTACGACACCGTCGTCGGCGAGCGCGGCCTGACCCTTTCCGGGGGCCAGCGCCAGCGTCTCGCCCTGGCCCGCGCCCTGCTGGCCGACCCGCGCATCCTGGTTCTCGACGACGCGACATCCGCCGTCGACGCCGTCACCGAGGCGGCGATCTTCGAGGGCCTCGCCGATGACACCGGCCGCACCACCATCATTCTGGCGCACCGGGAATCGACCCTCGCCCACGCCGACCGCGTCATCCGCCTCCCGGCGCCACCGCGCCGCGAGATCCCGAACCTCTGGCCCGAGCCGGGGGAGACCATCACCGCCGCAACGAGTTCCGGTGTCAGTACCGATTCGAGCGCCGGTTCCCCGGCCGGTGATCCGGTCCGGGCACACTCGAACGCTGCGCCAGAGCGCATCGATCCCCCAGTGCCACAACAACTTTCCACGCTCGCCGATCCCCCGGGGGGCATACCGCGCCACACTCCGCCGTCGGCTGGATCCACCGCAGGCCGCCCGCGACCAGCCTCAGCCGCCACAGACCTCGCCCAGCAGGTCGAAGCTCCCGACGTCGACGTGCCCCCGGAGCTGCGTGCCACACTCGCCCGGCTGCCCGCCGCGGACGAGCCGCCGCGCATGGATCCGAGTGAGCACGAACGTCCCGATCCGGATTTCCGGTTGCTGCGACTGTTGCGGCCGGTGCGCTGGCTGCTGGTGGCCGTGGTGGTGCTGCTGGCCCTGGACGGCGCCATCGGCGTCGGCTTCCCGATGTTGACGCGCTATGCGCTGGACCACGGCGTGGCGGCGCACAGCG
The DNA here is from genome assembly GCF_059510335.1 of Nocardia sp. PLKS1-43. Classification (NCBI taxonomy): domain Bacteria; kingdom Bacillati; phylum Actinomycetota; class Actinomycetes; order Mycobacteriales; family Nocardiaceae; genus Nocardia; species Nocardia sp. PLKS1-43. The sequence goes on from NZ_JCAJZQ010000012.1 coordinate 116,563, forward strand.
GTGCGGCGCTGCTGGCCGCGGCACTGGGTGCGCTGATCCTGGCCCTGCTGAGCTGGGTGGACGAGGCCGCGGGCACGCTGTTGTCCGCCCGCGGCGGTGAGCGGGTGCTCTACGGTTTGCGTATCCGCAGCTACGCGCATCTGCAGCGGCTCGGACTCGACTTCTACGAACGGGAGCTTTCCGGCCGGATCATGACCCGGATGACCACCGATATCGATGCGATGTCGACCTTCCTGCAGACCGGACTCGGCACCGCGCTGATCGGCATCGCCACCGTCGCCGGGGTGATGGTGGCGCTGGTGATCTGCGACGCGGGTCTGGCGTTGGTGGTCTTCGCGGCGCTGCCGCCGCTGGCCATCGCGACGCTCGCGTTCCGCAAGATCTCCGCCTCGGCCTACTCGGCCTCCCGCGAGCGTGTGGCCACGGTGAACGCGGATTTCCAGGAGAACATCGCCGGACTGCGCACCACCCAGGCCTACCGGTCCGAACCGCACGCGGCGGTGCGCTTCACCGGCTACTCCGACGCCTACCGCAAGGCCAGGATGCGAGCGCAGAAAGCGATCGCGGTGTATTTCGGCTTCATCGTCGCCTGGGCCGACCTGGCCCAAGCGGCGGTGGTCTTCGTCGGTGCGCGCGATATCGCGCACGGTGTGAGCACTCCCGGGACGCTGGTCGCCTTCGTGCTGTACCTGAGCCTGCTGATCAACCCGATCGTGCAGCTGTCACAGGTGTTCGACGGATACCAGCAGGCCCGAGTGGGGCTCGGACGCATCGGAACGCTCCTGCGCACGCCGTCCTCGATCGCACCCGATCCGATCGACCCGGTCCCGGCCGGTGCGGGCCGAGCCGCCGATGTGGTATTCGACACCGTGCACTTCCGGTATCCGGGCGCGGCCTCGCCCGCCCTGGACGATCTGCGCCTGCACATTCCGGCCGGCTCGAGCCTGGCGCTGGTCGGCGAGACCGGCGCGGGCAAGTCCACCATCGTCAAACTCCTCGCCCGTCTCTACGACCTACCGCCCGATGACGCCCGGCACGCGACCACTCCACCGTCCGGCTCCACCGGCGCGATCCTGGTCGACGGCGCGGACGTGCGCGATTACCGGTTGGCGGATTTCCGTGCCCGCCTGGGCGTCGTTCCGCAGGAGGCGCACCTGTTCACCGGTGACATCGCCGCCAACATCGCCTTCGGCCGACCGTCCGCGACTGCCACGCAGGTCGAGCGGGCCGCGGAAACCGTTGGCGCACTGGACATGATCGCGTCCATGCCGCGCGGTATGCGCCAGCCGGTCGGCGAGGGCGGACGCGGCCTGTCCGCCGGGCAGCGGCAGCTGATCGCGCTGGCCCGCGCCGAACTGGTCGATCCGGACCTGCTGCTGTTGGACGAGGCGACCGCCGTGCTGGATCCGGTCAGTGAGGAGAAGGTTTTGGCCGCCAGCGCCGCGATGACCGCGGGCCGCACGGCGGTGATCGTCGCGCACCGGCTCGCCACCGCGGCGCGGGCCGATCTGATCGCCGTCGTGGCCGCCGGACGGATCGCGGAAATCGGCACCCATGCCGAGTTGGTCGCGGCGAACGGCATCTACAGCCGGTTATGGGAAGCGGCACGGGCGGGCGAGGGAATATTCTCGACCTAGGACGGGTCGTCTCTTATGAGTCATGAGGCCGGTCCCGTTCAGCAAATTCCTGGCAGCGTGGATTCGCCAGCGGGGTGCGGAGTTCGGAGCGGTCCGGAGGAGGCAGCTTGGGTAATCAGGCAGCGACCCGCAGGGACCGCCGTGAAGCGCCGGTTCAGGGCTGGGCCTATCCTCGGAAAGGGCGCATCGGCGCGCATATTGCCGATACCCGTGCCGAGCACGTCACAAACGTCGCAGCGCGAAGAACGAAATGAGGCGAACACCTGCTGTGAGCAGCTCAACATCCCAGTTCGGACAGAACCAGTGGCTCGTCGACGAGATGTACCAGAAGTACAAGCAAGACCCGTCGTCGGTCGATGAGAGCTGGCACGAGTTCCTCGCCGACTACACGCCGGAAAGTCCGTCCGACAACGGCGCCGGCAACGCTGCCGCCCCGACTGCCGCCGCAACCGCGACCACCCCCGCGGCCCCCGTTCCGGCTCCCGCTGCGAACCCGGCCCCCGCGGCCGCGCCCGCCCCGGCCGCCGCCCCCGCCGCGGCGCCGAACCCGGTCGCCCCGAAGGTCGCCGTGGCGACCTCTGCCGCTGCCGCTCCGCCGCAGGCGCGCACCCCGCAGACCACCCCCGCCCCGGCCTCCAACGCCGCCCCCACCTCCGGCGCGCCGAAGTCCGCCGAGTCGGCCGATGCCTCTCAGGTGCTGCGCGGTCCCGCCGCCGCGATCGTGAAGAACATGTCGGCCTCGCTGACCATCCCGACCGCGACCAGCGTGCGCGCCATCCCGGCCAAGCTGATGATCGACAACCGGCTGGTCATCAACAACCACCTGGCCCGCACCCGCGGTGGCAAGATCTCCTTCACCCACCTGCTCGGCTACGCGATCGTGCAGGGCATCAAGTCCTTCCCGAACATGAACCGGCACTTCGCCGAGGTCGACGGGAAGCCCAACTCGGTCACCCCGGCGCACACCAACCTGGGCCTGGCCATCGATCTTCCGGGGAAGAACGGCGCCCGCACCCTGGTCGTCGCGGCCATCAAGAACTGCGAGACGATGAACTTCGCGCAGTTCCACAACGCGTACGAGGACGTCGTGCGCCGGGCCCGCGACGGCAAGCTCACCACCGAGGACTTCACCGGCGTCACCATCTCGCTGACCAACCCGGGCACCATCGGCACCGTGCACTCCGTGCCGCGGCTGATGCCGGGTCAGGGCGCGATCATCGGTGCGGGCGCGATGGAGTACCCGGCCGAGTTCCAGGGCATGAGCGATCAGCAGCTGGCCGAGATGGGTATCGGCAAGCTGATGACGCTGACCTCCACCTACGACCACCGCATCATCCAGGGCGCGGAGTCGGGTGACTTCCTGCGCACCGTGCACAACCTGCTGATCTCGGACGAGTTCTTCGACGAGATCTTCCACGGCATGGGCGTGCCGTACGAGCCGGTCCGCTGGCGCAAGGACATCAAGGAACGCGGCGTCGACAAGAGCGTGCGCGTGCAGGAGCTGATCGCGGCGTATCGCAGCCGCGGCCACCTGATGGCCGACACCGATCCGCTGCGGCTGGTCAAGGACAAGTTCCGCAGCCACCCGGATCTGGACGTCACCCAGCACGGGCTGACCCTGTGGGACCTGGACCGCGAATTCAACGTCGCGGGCTTCCACGGCCAGGAGCGGATGAAGCTGCGCGACGTGCTGTCGGTGCTGCGCGACGCGTACTGCCGCCACGTCGGCGTGGAGTACACCCACATCCTGGAAACCGAACAGCTGCAATGGATTCAGCAGCGGGTCGAGCAGAAGCACGAGAAGCCGACCGTCGCCCAGCAGAAGTACATCCTGTCGCGGCTGAACGCCGCCGAGGCGTTCGAGACCTTCCTGCAGACCAAGTACGTCGGCCAGAAGCGGTTCTCGCTGGAGGGCGCCGAGTCGACCATCCCGATGATGGACGCCGTCATCGACCAGTGCGCCGAGCACGGCCTGGACGAGGTCGTCATCGGCATGCCGCACCGCGGCCGCCTGAACGTGCTGGCCAATATCGTCGGTAAGCCGTACTCGCAGATCTTCACCGAGTTCGAGGGCAACATGAATCCGGCCGCCACCCACGGCTCGGGCGATGTGAAGTACCACCTCGGCGCGCACGGCACCTACATCCAGATGTTCGGTGACAACGACATCGAGGTCTCGCTGACGGCCAACCCGTCGCACCTCGAGGCCGTCGACCCGGTGCTGGAGGGCCTGGTCCGCGCGAAGCAGGATCTGCTCACCAAGGAAGACCTGGTCACCAAGGGCGAAGAGGCGCGCACCTTCTCGGTCGTGCCGCTGATGCTGCACGGTGACGCGGCCTTCGCCGGTCAGGGCGTGGTCGCCGAGACGCTGAACATGTCCGGCCTGCGCGGTTACCGCGTCGGCGGCACCGTGCACATCGTGGTGAACAACCAGATCGGCTTTACCACCGCGCCGGAGAACAGCCGCTCCACCGAGTACTCCACGGATATCGCCAAGTCGATCGGCGCGCCGATCTTCCACGTCAACGGCGACGACCCCGAGGCCTGCACCTGGGTCGCCCGCCTGGCCACCGACTTCCGCGAGAAGTTCCACAAGGACGTGGTCATCGACCTGATCTGCTACCGCCGCCGCGGCCACAACGAGGGCGACGACCCGTCGATGACCCAGCCGTACATGTACGACGTCATCGACACCAAGCGCAGCGTCCGCAAGTCCTACACCGAGGCGCTGATCGGTCGTGGCGACATCTCGATGAAGGAGGCCGAGGACGCGCTGCGCGACTTCCAGGGCCAGCTCGAGCGGGTCTTCAACGAGGTGCGGGAACTGGAGAAGTATCCGCCGGAGCCGAGCGAGTCGGTCGAGGAGGAGCAGACCGTCCCGGGCACCGTCGTCACGGCGGTGGACAAGACCGTGCTGCAGCGGATCGGTGACGCGTTCCTCAACGTTCCCGAGGGCTTCAACGTGCACCCGCGCGTCAAGCCGGTGCTGGAGCGTCGTCGCGAGATGTCCTACGAGGGCAAGGTCGACTGGGCCTTCGCCGAGTTGCTGGCCTTCGGCACGCTGATTGACGAGGGCCGCGCGGTGCGCCTGACCGGTCAGGACTCCCGCCGCGGCACGTTCACCCAGCGGCACTCGGTGGTCATAGACCGCAAGACCGGCGCGGAGTACACCCCGCTGCACAACATCGGCAGCGCGAACCCGGGCTGGTTCGCCGTACACGATTCCGCGCTCTCCGAGTACGCCGCGGTCGGCTTCGAATACGGCTACTCGCTCGGCAATCCGGACGCGCTGGTGCTGTGGGAGGCGCAGTTCGGCGACTTCGTCAACGGTGCGCAGTCGATCATCGATGAGTTCATCTCCTCCGGTGAGGCCAAGTGGGGTCAGCTGTCGGAGGTCGTGCTGCTGCTGCCGCACGGCCACGAGGGTCAGGGCCCGGACCACACCTCCGGCCGCATCGAGCGGTTCCTGCAGCTGTGCGCGGAGGGTTCGATGACGGTGGCGGTTCCCTCCACCCCCTCGAACTACTTCCACCTGCTGCGCCGGCACGCGCTGGACGGCATCCGCCGCCCGCTGATCGTCTTCACCCCGAAGTCGATGCTGCGCAACAAGGCCGTGGTCTCCAATATCGAGGACTTCACCGACAACAAGTTCCGCTCGGTGCTCGAGGAGCCCACCTACGAGAGCGGCGACGGTGACCGCGCGAAGGTCAAGCGGATCCTGCTGACCAGCGGCAAGCTCTACCACGAACTGGTCGCGGAGAAGGCCAAGAAGGGCCGCGAGGATGTCGCCATCGTGCGCATCGAGCAGCTGTACCCGATCCCCTCGTACCGGCTCAACGACAAGCTGTCGACCTACCCCAATGCGACCTATATCGCGTGGGTGCAGGAGGAACCGGCCAACCAGGGCGCTTGGCCGTTCTTCGGCCTGAACCTGCCGGAGATCCTGCCGGACCGGTTCGCCAAGCTGCGCCGGATCTCGCGCCGTGCCATGTCGGCCCCGTCCTCGGGTTCGTCGAAGGTGCACGCGGTCGAGCAGGCGGAGATCCTGGCGGAGGCGTTCTCGCCGACGGCCTGACCGAACACCCTGGGGCACAATCGAATACGGTTCGCGACAGCGCCGGGCCGGAATCGCATCCAATGATTCCGGCCCGGCGCTTTTCGCGTGGCGGGTTTCGTATTCGCGGGGTGATCGATCCGATGTGACGGTGGTCATTCCTTCTTGTTACGCACTCTCCCGCACCGTATATTCGGAGTGGAATATTTGAGGCGGATGATGTCGGCGGTCTCGATTGGAGTCCCGATCGACGAACAGGAGCGACCACGATGACCAAGCAGCCAGGGGCCACCTTGACGCCACTGGCGCTCGCGGTGCTCTCGCTGCTCGAGGAGCGGCCGATGCATCCGTACGAGATGTATCAACTGCTCGTGCAGCGCCGGGAGGACTTTCTGGTCAAGGTCCGTCCGGGCTCGCTGTATCACACCGTCACCCGCCTGGCCGAGCAGGATCTGGTGCGCGCCGAGGGCACCGACCGCGCCGGCAACCGTCCCGAACGCACCACCTACCGAATCAATCCCGCAGGCAGGACCGCCCTGCGGAACCGGATCACCGATATCATCCGTCGTCCCGTCCGCGAATACCCGATCTTCCCGCTGGCCATCTCCGAGGCGCACAACATGCCCGCGGGAGAGGTGCTCGAGCTGATCACCGAGCGCATCGGCTGGCTGAACAACGACCTCACCGAACTCGACGCCCTCCTGCAGTGGCTGCCCGCGAAACGGGTACCACGCCGCTACTGGATGGTCATCGAACACATCCGCGCACAGACCGACGCCGAAGTCACGTGGCTGCGCCGCATCAGCGCCGAGCTGCGGGACGGCACTCTCGAATGGGAGCAGTTCACCCCCGATGGCGAACGCATCGATACCTGTGAGACCGAGGATCTGGGGCCCGACTGGGGCACAGCCGTCACCGACGACGTGCTTGCCCAGCTGCGGAACGGCGGTGCGCACCCTGCCGGCCACTGAGGCGCGTCACCCGTGATGCGCGAGATTCCCCCTACGTCGTACCGATCGTTCACCGCGATCGTTCACCGCTCGATAGGACACAGACACCCATGACCACCCGACACAATCCCTGGCTGGCGTTGTACGCGCTGGTCGTGGGCTTCTTCATGATTCTGCTGGATATGACCATCGTCGCGGTGGCCAATCCGACCATCATGCACGACCTGAACACCGATATGACCAAGGTCATCTGGGTGACCAGCGCGTATTTGCTGACCTATGCCGTGCCACTGCTGGTGACCGGCCGGCTCGGAGACCGGTTCGGCCCCAAGAACATCTACCTGATCGGCCTGGTGGTCTTCACCCTCGCGTCGCTGTGGTGCGGTCTGTCCGGCAGCATCGAGATGCTGATCGCCGCCCGCGCGGTGCAAGGCCTGGGCGCGGCCCTGATGACGCCGCAGACGATGGCCGTGATCACCCGCACGTTCGCGCCGGACAAGCGTGGCGCGGCGATGGGTCTGTGGGGCGGCGTCGCCGGACTGGCGACCCTGGTCGGCCCGATCCTGGGCGGCGTCCTGGTCGATCAGTTGGGTTGGAACTGGATCTTCTACATCAACGTCCCGATCGGGGTGGTGGCCTTCGTCCTGGCGCTGTGGCTGGTGCCGGCCCTGGAGACGCACGAGCACCGGTTCGACTTCGTCGGCGTGGCACTGTCCGCAATCGGAATGTTCCTGCTGGTCTTCGGCATCCAGGAGGGCAACGCGCACAACTGGAACGCCTGGATCTGGACCATGATCATCGCCGGTGTCGTGGTACTGGGCCTGTTCGTGATCAACCAGGCGCGGAACAAGGGTGAGCCGCTGGTGCCGATGAGCCTGTTCCGCAACCGGAACTTCGCGTTGTCGAGTGTGGCGATCGCCTCGATGGGCGCGGCGATCACGGCTCTGATGGTGCCCGCCTACTTCTATCTGGAGGCGGTGCGCGAGTACTCGCCGACCCGGGCCGCGCTGGTCTTCGCTCCGATGGCGATCGTCACCGGTATCACCGCGCCGTTCATCGGCAAGATCTCCGACCGGATGCCGCCGCGAATCATCCCGACCATCGGCTTCGCGCTGTTCGCGGCGTCGATCTTCGGATTCGCTACTCTGATGAAGCCGGACAGCTCGATCGTGCTGTTCATCGTGATCGGCGGCGTCGCCGGTCTGTCCAACTCGTGCATCTGGGCTCCGCTGGCCTCGACCGCGACCCACGACCTGCCGATGGAACTCGCCGGTGCGGGCGCCGGCGTGTACAACACGACCCGGCAGATCGGCTCGGTCCTGGGCAGTGCGGTGATCGCCGCCCTGGTTTCCAACCGGATGGCCGCTCAACACCTCGGCGGAGGTCAGTTCTCCGAAGGGGCCGGCCAGACCAAGCTCCCGGAATTCATCGTGCACCCGTTCAGCACCGCGCTGAGCCAGTCGATGTATCTGCCCGCCGCCATCCTGCTCATCGGTGTCGTGGCCTCGGTCCTGTTCGTCAACAACAAGAGCGAGACACCGGCACCCGCGGTCGCCGACGCCGAAGCGCCCGCGGCGGCGCCGATCGACGAGGCGCCCGCAGCCGCCGCGACGACACAGTTCACCCCGGTCGACCGGGTCGGCGCTCAGCAATCCGCCACTCCGGCCGCCGGAGCCGGAAAACCGCTCTCGGTGCGGGTGCACCGGGAGGACGGACGGCCGGTATCGGGCGCGGCGCTCACGCTGATCGACCACAACGGACATCAGGTCGCCCGTGCCACCGGTGGCGACGACGGCGTCTACCGCCTCGCGGCCCCGGCTGCCGGACAGTACGTCCTGATCGCCGCGGCCAGCGGGCACCAGCCCGCCGCGGTCTCGGTCACCGCCGGCGACCGCGACGCCCTGTGGGAGGTGACCCTCAGCGGTAACGGCGAGCTGTCGGGTGTGGTCACCGCCGGTGGCGGGCAGCCGCTGGCCGGAGTCACGATCACCTTGACCGACACCCGCGGCGAGGTCGTCACCGCCGGGGTGACCGGCGGCGATGGCGCCTACGCCTGCCAGGGCACGATCGCCGGCAAATACACCCTGGTCGCGGTGGCCGAGGGCCGCCAGCCGCATGCCACGACGCTCACCCTTCCGGAGTCGGGCACGCTGCGGTACGACATCGAGCTGGCGTCGATGGCCGTGCTCAGCGGCCGGGCCTGGTCGGATTCGGACGTGGTCGCCGATGCCCAGGTGTCGGTCCTGGACTCGGCCGGCCGGGTGGTCGGCTCGGTGTTCACCGATGCCGAGGGCAACTACCGCATCCCGGACCTGCCCGCGGGCGACTACACCGTGGTGGCGCGTGGATATCCGCAGGTCAGCAGTCAGGTGTTGATCGACGGAGCGAACCTCACCCACGATGTGAATCTCGGTTACGAACTCACGCCCGAGGCGCGGCCCGCCGAATACAGCGGTGCGGGCTACGACCGGACGTCCGACCGGACGTGAGCCGCGCTGCCGGGATCTGCCTCACCCCGCTCGCACGGTGATCGACGGGTAACCGGTGGCACCGTCCGGGACGACGTCCCGGACCTCGGCGGTCTGTACCTGGCCGGTGCCATCGGTGGCGCGGGCACGGATGGTGTGCGTGCCGGGGGTCGGGGTCCAGTCGTAGACCCACTGTCGCCAGGTGTCGACGCTGGGTTCGGCGGCCAGGCGCGCGGATTGCCAAGGGCCGTCGTCGATCTGGACCTCGACCGCGTTGATCCCCCGATGCTGGGCCCAGGCCACGCCCGCGACCGCGACCCGGCCACGACTCACCGATGCGCCGTCCTTCGGGGTATCGATGCGGGTGCCGGTTTTGATCGGGCCGCGCTCGGACCAGCCTCGTTCGGTCCAATACGCCTGGGCCCGATCGAATCTCGTGATCTCGATATCGGTCACCCATTTGGTAGCCGAGACGTAGCCGTACAGGCCGGGAACGACCAGCCGCACCGGATAGCCGTGCTCGATGGGCAACGGTTCGCCGTTCATTCCGATGGCCAGCATGGCGTCGCGGCCGTCGGTGACGGTGGCCAGCGGACTGCCCGCGGTGAATCCGTCCACACTGCGGGACAGCACCATATCGGCGTCCGGGTGGGGTCCGGCCTCGGCGAGCAGATCGGCCAGGGAGTAGCCGAGCCACCGGGCGTTGCCGATCAGATCCCCGCCCACCGGATTCGATACGCAGGTCAACGTCACCAGTCGTTCGATCGGACGGCGCGCCTTCAAATCGTTGTAGCCGAGCCGGATTTCGCGATCGACCATGCCGTGCACCCGCAACGTCCAGGTCTCGGCGCTGACCTGCGGGACGGTGAGCGCGGTGTCGATCCGGTAGAAATCACGGTCGGCGGTGAGATACGGGGTCAGGCCGGGAATGCGCAGATCGGCCGCGGGATCGATCGGCGGCTGCGGCGACGGCGCGACCGGTAGCTGCACCGCGGCGCGCTCGGCGGAGACGCTGTGCAGTGCGGAACCGATGAACCGGCCCGCCACCCCGGCCGCCGCGGCCAAGGCTCCGACACCGACGAGCGCGCGGATCAGGCCCCGCCGATCGATCTCACCTGTCCGATCGTTCACACCGGAATCCGTTGTCCCGGAATCGGTTTCGCTCGCGACCAGTACCGTCGACTCGTACGCCCCGATCCGCCGAGTCAGCCCGCGCAGTACCACGATCGCCAGCCCGACCCCGATCACCGAGGGCAGCGCCCAGGTCCAGGACGCGCCCGGCCTGGTCACCGCGACACCGGCCGCCACCAGTCCGAACACGGCGAACAGCGCCGAACCGACCGGGCGGCGGGAGCGTTCGATCCGCCCGGCGAAGGCCGCCACGATGGCCGCGACGGCCGCCATCAGGATGAACAGCACCAGCTTGTCGTTGGTGCCGACGAGGGCGATCACCCGTTCTCGCACGCTGTCGGGGGTGTGGTCCACCACGGTTCCGCCCAGGGCGGTCAGCGGCGCACTGCCCGACCCCACCGGCGCGGCCACCAACTCCGCCGCCCCGAGGGCGAACCCCGCGGTGAGGATGCCGGCGGCCGTGCGCAGACCCGATCCGGCCGAATCGGGATCACCGCGCCGAGTCGCGCCGGTGCTCGACGAAGTCCCGCGCGTGCCAGAGGAGGTCATCTCGCGAGCGTACTGCCGGCGCGGGCACGTGTGACCGGCCGAGAGGCCCGGATTCGGGTCCGTCACGGATTCGTCAGAAAGCGGGCCTTCGCCCCGCGCGGGCCGTTCGGATATGGCGACGCTCACCGTGGCGGTTCCACGGCAACTCCCCAGCCCACTCTCAGGAACGGCGCGCTTAATTGATTGAGAGGTTCCTGACCAAAAGGACGTGATGACCGTGTATCCGAATCAGGGGAGCAGGCCCGGACAACCGGGTCCGTACGGAGCACCTTACGGACCGCATGCGCCGCAGGGTGGCCGTCCGCCGCGCCACGGGCTGGGCTTCACCGTCGTGGCCGCGATCGTACTGGCCCTCGCGGTGACCATCGGCATGGTCGCGGCGCGATTGACCGCGCCCGGCGCGGCCACGCGATCGCCGTTGGCACAGTCGCCGGGCATCGTGTCGCAACCGGTCGACTCACAAACCAGCACCGCTGATCTCACCGCCGCGGCGAACAAGGTCGTCCCCGGAATAGTCAACATCGACACCCAGCTGGGCCTGCAGAACGGCGAGGGTGCGGGCACCGGGATCGTACTCACCTCCGACGGTGAGATCCTGACCAACAACCACGTCGTCGAGGGCGCCACCAAGATCTCGGTCACCGATCTGGGTAACAGCAGAACCTATCCCGCGACGGTGGTCGGCTACGACCGTTCCGACGACCTCGCTGTGGTGCGGTTGTCCGGGGCGTCGGGCCTGCAGACCGCACCGCTGGGCGATTCGGATCGGGTTGCGGTCGGCGACGCCATCGTCGGTCTGGGCAATGCGGGTGGCACCGGCAGCCCGACCGCGGCCGCCGGCCAGGTCACTGGGCTGGACCGGTCGATCACCGCGAGCGACGAGGCCGCCGGCGCCGCGGAGAAGCTGACCGGACTGATCCAGGTCGCGGCGAATATCCAACCGGGCGATTCGGGTGGTCCGCTGATCAACAGCGCGGGACAGGTCGTCGGCGTGGACACCGCCGCATCACAGGGCTTCCGCCTCGGCACCATGAACGGCCAAGGCGGCGGGCAGGGCTTCGCCATTCCGATCAACAAGGCGTTGGCCGTCGCCAAGCAGATCCGGGCGGGCAAGAGCTCGAGCACCGTCCATATCGGTCAGTCCGCCTTCCTCGGCGTCTCGGTGAGCGATTCCAACAGCGGTGCGCTGGTCCGCAATATCGTCGCCGGCGGCCCCGCCGAGGAATTGGGTCTTGCTCCCGGAGACGTGATCACCGGCGTCGACAACACCGCCGTCGGCTCCGCCCTGGAGCTCACCGACGCCATGGATCAGCACCACCCCGGCGATACGGTCACCCTGAAGTTCATCGACCAGACCGGGCAAACCCAATCCGCCCGAGCGAAACTCGCTCAGGGCCCGGTCGGCTGACCGAGTATCCGCACGCGATACGGACCGGCACCGCACAATGCGGTGCCGGTCCGTTTCCGTTCCGACGACGCTCGGACAATGTCGACAATCCGATTGTTCGCCGATATCGACGTCGGAGTCGACCTTCCTATACCGCAACAATTTTCGAGCCCGACGGTGCGACGTAGCATCCGAGCCGCTCCGAAATTCCTCGAATCCGGGCGCCGATCGGCCGCCTCTGTTTGGCGCGATGCCCGCATGGGTACTCGCACAGAATGACGGCGACACGGGGTTCGATCCAACTGCCAACGCCCGGAAGCCGTTTCGATCACGTAGCCGCCGGATACCCGTGTCGACGAGGATATCGGGACACTCCGTCAGCGGCAAGAGATACGGATAGCGCGTAGCACACCGACCGCACCGCGATATCCGCGATGACGGCCCCCGAATCGCCATGCTGGGTCCCGGGGTCGAGAGGAGACCGGTCTTGTCGACTGCAACACGGGAATCGGCGATACGAAACCCGGACAAAGGTTATGTCGCCCTGTTGGGCTGGAGTTTGAGCGCCGTCGAAGCGGTGGATCGTTTCGATCGGCGCTATGTCGTGGTGGCCCCGGAGTGGGCCGAGGAATATTGCACCGAACACCGAATTCCTTATATCTGCTGGGATTTCGAGCGCCTCAACGATCGCTCGATGGAGATCGCGGAGACGCTGAAGGCCCGGGGCGTCGACGTCGCCATTCCGATCTTCGAGGAGACCGTCGAGTGGGCCGGGGCGATCAACTCGGTGCTGCTGGACAATCCTCGCCTGCTGGGCCAGGCGATGCTGCTGCGCGACAAGTCGTTGATGAAGCGCCGCGCCCAACTCGGCGGCATTCGCGTCGGGATCTTCGAGGAGGCGCACGAACGCGACGACGTCATCCGCTTCCTCAAGCGGGTCAATCAGACCCTGCTCAAACTCGATGGCGATCCCAACGATCCGATCCACATCAAGGCCTTCGACAAGGCGGGCTGCCTGGGACACCGCGTCATCCGCACACCCGACGAGATCGATTCGATACCCGACGAGGAATTTCCGCTCCTGATGGAATCGCATCTGGACGGTTGGGAATTCGCGGTCGAGGCGTGGATCCACGACGGCAAGATCTGTTTCCTGAACATCTCCGAATACGTGACTCTCGGGTATTCGGTATTCGTTCCGGCCACACCGGAACTGGAACGGTACCGGCCGGAGATCACTCGCCAGATCGAGAAGTTGATCAAGACGTTCGATATCGAATTCGGTTTCGTGCACCCCGAGTATTTCGTCACCAGCGACGGTGAGATGTATTTCGGCGAGGTCGCCTACCGGCCACCCGGTTTCAAGGTGTTCGAACTGCTCGAACGATGCTACGGGTTCAACGCGTATCACGCGCTGGTCCTGGCCTTCGATCCGAAGACGACCGCCGAGGAGATCGAGGCATTCTTCCCGAAGGAGGTGGTGGACGCGAAAGGGCATGCGGGCTGCTTCGGAGTTTATCCGCGGCGCCGCGTGGTCAGCCGCCTGGCCATGCCCGAGGAAACCGAGGACCACGACTACTTCGATTCACACGAGCTCACCCCGCCGCTGGAAGAAATGGTGACCAAACGCACTGCGTTCGGAAACCATTGGGGCGTACTGTACTTCTTCGGAGAGGACCCGTACACTCTCCGAAATCTGTTGAAGCGACAGGAAGAACTCGACTTCTACATTTGAATCCGTTGGACTGCAACGGCTCACGGGAGGACCGGAGATTGAGTCCACTCAGCAGCGACAGCACGGCGTTGGACAAACGCCTTGCCGCGCTGGACGATGCCACCGGATCCCTCGCGGCCGCAGCCGATTTCGGTAAGCAGGTCAAGCTCACGAGGGTTCTGGGCACACTACGGCGGGTGCTGCCCCTGCCCGGCGGATGCGCGGCGGTGCGGGCACGCGCGGCCGGGCTCGAATCGGCGGGGCTGTTCCTCGGCACGGACTGGGCGACTCCGGAGATCCTGATCCCGGCGCTGAGCACGGGCTCACTGCGCAGCCCGAATCCCGACACCGTGGTCCTCGAGACGGTCAGCGACCTGCGTCTGCTGGCCGTCGCCAAGGGCGAGTACACGCATCCCTCGATTTCGGCCGAACAAGCCCACGACCACCTGTCGCAGGTGCTGGCGACCAATCTGTCCCTGCTGTTCACCCCGCCCTCGGAAGCCGAGCGGGAACAGCAGGGCCGCATGGCGCTGGCTTCCCGGGAACTGCTGCACCACCTGGTCCAGGAGATCGGGTACGAGAAGGTGCTCGAGCATCTGATCGAGGAGATCTGGCGCATCCTGCGCCAGCGACCCATTCAGGTGGATTCGGTCAAGCGGATGATCACCCAGATCGCCGTGGCGCGGGCCAATCCCGATATCGATCTGGGCGCCGGCGCGCTCGGCGCGGACCGGCTGATCAGCAGCCTCTACAGCACCACCGACGCGTGCCGGGAGGATCCCGGCGTCGAGGTGTACCTCGCCCGGCTCGAAGCGATGGACGATGCCGCTCTGCAGTCCGAGGCAACGGGTTTCGCGCGGTCCATGCACGACACCGGACTGGTCTCGCCGTATCACGCGACGCTGCTGCGCCATCTGCTCGGCAGGGGTGAATATCTGCTCGCCGAGGCGATGGGACTGTCCAGTACCGGGCGTGACTGCCTGCTCTGCTACCACGAGCTGGTCCGCACCCTCATCGAACGCGCCGTACATCCCGAGACGGCCCAGTGCGTCTACGGTCTCGCGTCGCTGCTCGAACGCGGCATCCTCTATCAACCGCCGGTCGCCCCCGCGATGTGGCGGCAGCTCCGGCTGGAGTTGTCCGCCGGCTCGCGCGCCCGGTTGAACCAGGTGTTCGGCCCCTCCCCCGATGCGGGAGCTCGGCTGCTGGCCGGTGTGCTGTCCATGCTGGGCCTGCCGCTGGGCGTCGGCCAAGGCGACAATCCGACGTGCCAATCGGCGCGCGCGCTATCGATGTGGGCCTACAACGACCCCGACTACCTGTTGCAGACCGTGGCCTGGGCGGCGCGTGACGACGAGGTCGTCATGCATTTCGAAGGGCAGGCCATCTCCTCACGGGAACTCGCGCCGGGTGGCGCGACGACGTTGAACATCGACCTGGATCCGGTATCGCTGCTGGTGGTGCCGCATCTCGACCGGATCTACGCGGAGATGGGGCGGCGCTGCATCGGACGCGCGGGCGATCCACACCGCTGGATCAATCCGGAATTCCACGGCTGGTGGTCCGGACGCGGATTCCGGATCAATGTCGACGTGGCCACCGGCGCGCTGACCGACCTGGACGAGTTCCTGCGGCACTTCTACGCCAGCTATCACCCGTTCTACAACGGCAACCAGCCACTGATCCACCCACAACCCGCCGGTATCGCCGTCACCGACAGCGCGGCCCGATTCGTCGGCTGGCATGCGATCACGATTTTGCGGGTCAGCCTGGACCCCCAGGACCAGATGCGGGTCTACTTCTACAACCCCAACAACGACAGCGGCCAGGATTGGGGTGACGGCGTGGTCGTCGGCACGTCCGGGCACGGCGAGCGTTCCGGTGAAGCCTCGCTGCCGTTCGAGCAGTTCGCCTCACGTCTGTACATCTTCCATTTCGACCCGCTCGAGCACGGCGAATCGGCCTCGATTCCGCCCGACGAACTCGAGCGCGTGACCGGCTACATCCACCGCAGCTGGGGTGCGGACCGGCTCGGTATGGACGCCGAGAACTGAACGGCCGCAAGCCGATTCACGCCGAATCGATCCGATCCGACGCGAACGGCCCACCCGCAGTACGCGAATGGGCCGTTCACTCCGGAAACAATTGTCCCGCAGCAGGACTCAGCTGTAGATGGCCTCCACGTCGGCGGCGTAGTTCTTCATCACGACCGCGCGCTTGAGCGACATCTTGGGGGTCAGCTCCCCGCCCTCCTCGGTCCAGTCGACCGGCAGGATGCGGATCTTCTTGATGGCCTCGGCGTGCGAGACCAGTTTGTTGGTGTCCGCGACCGCGGCGTCGATCTCCGCGACCAGGTCCGGGTTCTCGATCAGCTTCTCGATCGGGGTGTCCGCGGGCAGGTTGTGACGATCCTTCCAGCCGGGCAGGGCCTCCGCGTCCAGGGTGATCAGCGCGCCGATGAACGGTTTGCCGTCACCGACCACCATGACCTGGCTGATCAGCGGGTTCGAGCGCAGCGAATCCTCGAGCATGGCCGGGGAGACGTTCTTGCCGCCGGCGGTGACCAGGATTTCCTTCTTGCGGCCGGTGATGGTGATGAAACCGTCCGCATCGATCGCGCCCAGGTCGCCGGTCTTGAACCAGCCGTCGGCGAAGGCGTCCTCGGTGGCCGCGTCGTTACCCCAGTAGCCGGAGAACACGACCGGGCCGCGCACCAGCAGTTCGCCATCCTCGGCCACCTTGGCGCCGTGGCCGGGCAGCGGGCGGCCGACCGATCCGACGCGGGTGTACTGGGGCGTGTTCACCGAAATCGCCGCGGTGGTCTCGGTCAGGCCGTAACCCTCGCGAATGTTGACGCCGACCCCGCGGAAGAAATGTCCGAGCCGAGGGCTGAGCGGGCCGCCGCCGGAGACCGCGGACTCGCAGCGACCGCCCATCGCCTCGCGCAGCTTGCCGTACACCAGTTTGTCGAAGACCGCGTGCTTGACCTTCAGCACCAGGCCGGGCCTGCCGTTGTCCAGGGCCTGGCTGTAGGCGATGGCGGTATCGGCCGCGGCGTCGAAGATCGCGCCCTTGCCGCCGTCGTGCGCCTTCTGCTTCGCACCGTTGAACACCTTCTCGAATACCCGCGGCACCGAGAGGATGAAATCGGGCTTGTACTGGCCGAACTGCTCGACCAGGGTGGACCAGTCGGCGGTGTGCGCGACGGTGACGCCCGCGTCGAACGCGGCCAGCGCCACCGCCCGCGCGAAGACGTGCGCCAGCGGCAGGAACAGCAGCGAGCGCTTGCCCGGCCGCAGATCGTGCGGCATGACCGCGCGATCCGCGGCCGATTCGGCGTAGAGGTTCGCATGCGAGAGCATGACGCCCTTGGGCCGCCCGGTGGTGCCCGAGGTGTAGATCAGCGTCGCCGGGGAGGCGGCCTTGACCTGAGCGCGACGCTCGTGCACGACGGCATCGTCGAGATCCGCACCCCGACGGGTGAATTCCTCCACCGCGCCGTATCCATCGGGCATGAGCGGGGGCGCTGCGTGGTTACGCTCCGCTGCCGCCTCAGTATCCGACGCCGGCGCTTCCGAGGGCCCTGCGTGGTTACGCAAGCTGCCTCCTCCGGGCGCGCCGGGCGCTGACCCGCTCACGCCGGCGGTCAGCAGCAGAGTTTCCTTCAGTTCCGGCAGGGCGGACTCGATCTCGCCGATCATCGCGCGCTGCTTGGGCGTTTCGACGACCAGCAGCTTGGTCGCCGAATCCTGCAGGATCCACTTGGCCTGCTCGGCCGAGGAGCTGTCGAAGATCGCGACGGTGCAGCCGCCCGCGGCCCAGATGGCGAAATCCAGGACCACCCAGTCGTACTGGGTGGAAGCCAGGATCGCGACCCGGTCGCCGAGTTCGATGCCGGTGGCGATCAGCCCTTTCGCCACGCCTGTGACGGCCTGCGCGAACTGCTTGGCAGTCACATCGGTCCAGCCGCCCTTACCGTCCGGCCTGTTGAACACCACCAGGCCGGGCGTGCGCTCGGCATGCCGGAAGACGCCGTCGGAGACGTTGACGTCCTCGGGGATGGTGTAGGTAGCCGGGACTTCGAACTCTCGCATCGGTGCCCTTCCACGTGGTTTACTCACCAGTAATTTACGCTAGCCGACCCAGCGGCCGACTCGGGACCGCCGCAGCGGCCACGACCGGGCCGTCTCCCGGCGCCGGATCGTTCGCACATCATCCTATGGTCGGGTTTGCGCAGGTTGCAGCGATTCGCCGAGGAAGTCGGCGAGCTCGCGCATCGCGACCGCCGCCGGGGCGACCAGCGATGCCTGGAGCTGGGACACGTGCCACAGTCCGTGCGTCACCGAGAAGCGGGTCGGCACGTCGGCCGCGCGCAACGCCGCCACCAGGCGAACGCACTGGGTGTACAGCATCTCGCCCTCGTCGGCCTGGACGTAGGTCGGCGGTAGTCCGCTCAGCTCGCCCAGCAGCGGTGCGTAGCCGGGATCCAGCGCGTCACCCTCGCCGAGGTAGGCGGCGGCGCAGGCCTGCGACCAGGGCCGGCTGACCACCAGATCCCGCTGCCGCGGCGCGGATTCGTTCGGATCCGACCACGGCGCGATCAATCCCAGTGCGGCGGGCCGGATCTCGTGCCGGTCGATCAGGCGGCGGGCCAACGCCAAGGACAGTCCGCCACCGGCCGAATCCCCCGCTACCGCAAGGCTTTCCGGATGCAAGCCGGTGGACAGCAATTCCAGATAGGCGGCCTCGGCGTCGTCCAGGGCGGCCGGATACGGATGTTCGGGAGCGAGCCGGTAATCCAGCAGATACACCGGACGGCCGAGTTCGCGGGCCAGGTGCGCGGCCAGCGAGCGGTGCGTGGCGATCGACCCGATGGTGTAGCCGCCGCCGTGCAGGTACAGCAGCGCACCCGCACCGGCGTTCGAACCGGAGGTGATCCGTTCGGCCGGGCGAGCGCCCAGGCGCATCCGGTGCACGCGGGTGTCCGGCGGCAGCACCTGCAGCGCCGACCCGGCGTCCAGCAGTGCGCGCTGCACGACCCACGGCAGCCGGGAGTGCATCGCGTACCGGAACATCGGGTGCAGGACCGCGCGGGCGATCGGCAGCGGCAGCGAAACAGCGGGCATGGCGGGAACTCTCATACCGATCAGGGCAGGAACCGCCGGTTCACCAGATTGGCGATCCGTTGGTAGTACGAGCCGGTGGTCCGCACGAACAGGTCCAGAGCCTTCGCCTCCCAGCCGATCAGCACCCGGCCGTGGCCCTTGGCCACGCCCTCGGTGATGGTCTGTGCGGCCATCTCCGGGGTGTGCAGGGCCAGCTGCTTGTCGAAGAACGAGGCGAACTGCTTGGCGTCGATCCCCTCGGCGTAGGTGGCGTTGCGCGCCACGGCGGTCTTGATGCCGCCGGGGTGTACACAGGTGACCTTGACCGGATGCTTGCGCGCCAGCATCTCCTGACGCAGCGATTCGGTGAAGCCGCGCACCGCGAATTTGGCCGCGTTGTAGGCGCTTTGGCCGGGAACGGCGATCAGCCCGAACAGGCTGGACACGTTGATCACGTGCCCGGCGCCGGATTCGATCAGATGCGGCAGAAATGCCTTGGTGCCGTTGACGACTCCCCAGAAGTCGACATCCATGATCCGCTCGATGTCCTTGAACTGCGAGTCGATCACCTCGCCGTGGAAGGCGATGCCGGCGTTGTTGTAGATCTGGTGGATGACGCCGTAGTGCTTCTTCACCTCGTCGGCGTAGAGCAGGACGGCCTCGCGCTCGGCGACGTTGAGCCGGTCGGACTTGACCTGCGCTCCCAATGCCTCACAGCGGCGGACGGTTTCGGCCAGCCCGTCGGTATCGATGTCGGAGAGCGCGAGCTTCGCGCCGCGGCGGGCCAGATTCTCCGCCAGTGCGCGTCCGATCCCCGATCCGGCGCCGGTGATCACGCAGACCTTGCCGGTGAAGTACGCGTCGTTGCTCACTTGCCTGTCACCACTTTCGCTGCGGGCCGCGCCTGCGCCCCGGATGTGTCGGAATCGGCCGCGGTGCTGGTCCGATACGCCGCGACGTCGAAGGTTTCCAGCAGCCTACGGAATCGGAACGTGAAATCCGGCCACAGCGTGGTGTTGTTGCCGTGCTTGTCCAGATACCAGCTCGCGCAGCCGCCGGTGCTCCACACGCTGCCGGCCAGCTTGTCCTGCAGGCCGCGGTTGAAGGTGTCCTGGGTGTCCTTGCGCACCTCGACGGTGCGCAGGCCCGCGCGATCGAAGGTGGCGACCGCGTCGGCGATGTAGTTGATCTGCGATTCGATCATGTACACCATCGAAGTGTGCCCGAGGCCGACGTTCGGGCCGAGCAGGAAGAACATGTTCGGGAAGTTGGCGATCGCCGACCCCTTGTACGCCTGCTGACCGCCCTCGTCGAAGACCTCGGTCAGGGTGCGCCCGTCACGACCCGAAATCGTCTCGTACACAGGCGAATCGGTGACGTGGAAACCGGTGGCCACGATGATGGCGTCGACCTCGCGCTCGGTGCCGTCCTTGGTCACGATCGAGCCGGGACGAATCTCGGCGATGCCGTCGGTGACCACGTCGACGTTGGCGCGGCCCAGCGCCGGGTAATAGTCGTTGGAGATCAGCATGCGCTTGCAGCCGATGCGGAAGTTCGGGGTGACCTTCTCGCGCAGTTCGCGATCGCGCACTTCGAAACGCAGCTTGGCGCGGGCGATGGTCTCCAGCGCCAGCATCGCGGGCGGGAATTTCGCCAGGCCGACGACCTGCGTCTCGCGGGCGGCGTAGATGGCCGCGCGGGACAACTTCTGTACGCCCGGAACGTATTTGAAGGCCAGCCGCTCCGGCAGCGTGTACGGCCGGTCCATGCGCGGCAGCAGCCACGGTGCGGTGCGCTGGTACAGATCCAGGTGCGCGACCTCCGGCGCGATCGAGGGCACGATCTGAATCGCCGAAGCGCCGGTGCCGATCACCGCGACACGCTTACCGGTCAGCTCCGCGGCGTGATCCCAGCGCGCGGAGTGGAAGATCTGTCCCTCGAAGGTGTTGATGCCCTTGATATCCGGCAGATTCGGTTCGCACAGCGCGCCGACCGCGGAGATCAGAATGTCGGCGGTGAACTCGCCCCGGCTGGTCCGCACCTCCCACCGGGCCTCGGCCTCGTTCCAGCGCGCGCCGGTCATCTCGCAGTCGAACACGTGCTTGTCGCGCACGCCGTACCGCTCTGCGACGCCCTGGATGTAGCGCTGGATCTCCGGCTGTTTGGAGAACGACCGCGACCACTCCGGGTTGAGCGCGAAGGAGTACGAGTACAGCTGGGAGGGCACATCGCAGGCCGCGCCGGGATAGGTGTTGTCCCGCCAGGTTCCGCCGACGTCGCCGCCGCGCTCGAGCACCAGATAGTCCCGCACGCCCTGCTGGCTGAGCCGGATGGCCATGCCCAGCCCGGAGAAGCCACTGCCGACGATCAGGACGTGCACGTGGCGGGCCGGTTCCCCCTGATCACCGACACCACTGTCTGTAACCTTGCGACTCATGTATCCGAGCGTAAGGGCTTATTGAGCCGGAGTCAACAGTATTGACTCACGTTCAGTAGGATGGTCGCCGTGACCGGAAGAACTGCGGGCAGAAACGGTAAGCGGGTGCGCCTGAGCCCCGACGAACGCCGTCGTCAGCTGATCGCCCTGGGCACCCGGATGCTGCGCGAACGCGCGCTGGAGGATATTTCGATCGGCGCGGTCGCCGAACAGGCCGGCATCTCGCGCGGCCTGCTGTTCCACTACTTCTCCTCCAAACAGGAGTTCCAGCTGGCGATCGTGGCCAACGCGAACGCCGAACTGCTGGCCCGCACCGAGCCGGACCGCAGCCTCGCGCTGGGCGATATGCTGCGCGACGCGGTGCGCCGCTACGTGGAGTACGTCAGCGAGAACCGCACCTCGTACCTGGCCCTGCTGCGGCGTCCCGCCGGAACCGAACTCATGGCCCTGGTCGATGCGACCCGCGGCGCGCAGGCCGACCGCATCATGGCCGAGATTCCGCTGCCCCCGGACCATCCGGACCGGCCCCGGCTGGAATTGGCCGTGCGCGGGTGGATCGCCTTCGTCGAGGAGGTCACGCTGAGCTGGCTCACCGCGGAGACGGTCACCCGCGAGCAGCTGATCGACATGCTCGTCGAGTCACTGCCCGGCCTCGCCGCCGACCCGACGCTGATCACGCTGCTGCGCAACTGAATCCACGCATTCCGGCTCGCCGGGTGCGCCCGGAATCGAAGCCGTCAGGTCTCGTACTCGTATCCCGCGCGATCGTATCGAGGCAGCGAGATCGCGGTCAGCGCCGCGGCGAGCAGGATCATGACGGCCGAAACCAGCAGCGCCACATCGAGTCCGCGGTGGAACGCCGCGTAGGTGGCGGTGATGACCTTGTCGACGATGGGACCATAGGCTGCCGAGGCGGCCTGATCGCCGCCCGCGGGCACGTTGCCGGTCTCGATGGCGTCGATCACGATGGCCTGGAAATTGGCCGGGATCTGCAACTGGTTCAGCCGAGAGGTCAAGTCGGAGTTGAGGAACGAGTTGACCAGCGAGCCCAGGGCCGCGACGCCGACGACCGCGCCGACCTGGCGCATGGTGTTGGTTGCCGCGGCCGCCATACCCGAGTGTTCGGCGGGAACGCCGGACAGCACCGCCGAGGTCAACGGCACCACCGCGATGCCGAAACCGATCCCGGCAAGCATCAGCGCCAGCGCCAGCGCCGTGAAATGCACTGTCACGCCCAGGAATTCGCGACTGAGCAGAATTCCGGCAGCACCCAGCACGCAGCCCGCGATCATCGGCGTGCGCGAACCGCGCGCGGCCACCCAGAAACCGGAGATCAGCGAGCCGGCGATGATGGCCACCGCCATCGGCGCGAAGACGGCCGCGATCCGCCAGCCCGAATAATTCACCACCTCCTGCAGATACAGCGCGGTGAAGAAGAAGATCGAGAAGATGCCGAAATACACCGCGAACGCGACGATCAGGGCGCTGCGCACCAATGGTCTTCGCAGATAGGCGAAGTCGAACATCGGATTGCGGGCCCTGGCCTCCGCCACCAGAAATGCCACTCCGGCGATACCGCCCACGACGAACAGCGTGATCACCGAGGCGGCGCTGTAGCCGATCTGTTCCCCGGAGATGCCCGCGTAGATCACGCACGCCAGAAATGTCGCGCCCAGCACGAATCCGGGCAGATCGACCGGGCCGGGCTGCGGATCGGCGCTCTCGGGAACGTAGCGCAGCGCGGCGAACAGCACCACCGCGCCGATGATCAGGTTGAACCAGAACACCGCTCGCCAGCCGAACGCGCCGACCAGCAGACCGCCGACGACGGGTCCGGCGGCCAGCGCCAGCCCCGAGACCGCCGCCCACGCACCCAGCGCCTTGGCCCGCGCGCCGCGCTCGGGATAGATGTGCCGGATCAACGACAGCGTCCCGGGCTCGGAGGCGGCCGCACCCAGCCCCATCACCGCGCGCCCGCCGATCAGCACCGCGACCGACCCGGCCAGCGCCGAAAGCACCGATCCCGCACAGAAGATCACCAATCCGGCGATCATCACGCGTTTGCGGCCCCAGCGGTCGCCCAGCGATCCGGCGGTCAACATGAGGCTCGCGAAGACCAGGGTGTAGGCGTTGACCACCCACTGCAGCGACACCACCCCGGCGTGCACATCGGATTGAATGTTGCCGAGGGTGACGCTGACGATCGTGGTGTCCAGGAACGTCACGAACAGCACGGCGGTCACGATGGCCAGCGCGACCCGTGGCCGCTCGGCGCCGCCGCGCGCGGATGCTCGCGAGATCACGTTGTGCCACAGCGGTTTCGACGACTCCGTGCGGGACATGTCCGGCTCAGGACGTCGGCGCGGGAGTCGGGGTGGGACTGGGCGCGGCGCAGACCGGCGGCGGATTGCCCTCGAGCGTCAGCAGCGCGCAGAACGTCGCCGCGGTGACCTTCCAGGTGCCGTCGATGCGGACCGCCGTCCCGGACTGTCCGGCCAGCGCGGGTTTGCCGTTGAACAGGATGGTGTACGTGACATCGGCATGGTCGGTGCCCGAACTGGCCACGTTCGACACCGTCGCGGTGGTGCTCTTGGCCATCGAGGAATCGGCCTGGGCCTTGATCGTGGCCGCGAACGCCTGGCCGTTCTCCAGCAGTGCGATCTTCTGATCGGCGGTGGTGGCCCCGTCGAAGAAGCGCTGGTAAGTAGTGGTGACCGCCTGGGTCACGCTGGGTGGGTGACTGCTGCCGGCGGCCGGACCGCCGGACTTGCTGTTCGACCCGCCGCAGGCGGCGGTGCTCAGCAGTGCGGCCAGCGCACAGGCGGTGAGTGCGCGCGCGACGAGCGTCCGATTGAACATGCCTGCGCCTCCCTCGGGTGGCTGCTTGATCAACCCACCTGAGATTACTCGCCGGATTCGACCGATGGGCCCGGTTCGACGCCGCGGCCCGCGGCCTCGAATCGGCCGGAATCCCGGGCAACATATCGGCGAATCCGACAGGAGCCGATACGGCCGAACCTACCGGACGCGCACCTAGAGGTCGTGCTCGTCCAGCCAGCTGCGCGCCAGGTCGGCGGCCGAGGCGTGCTCGTCGCGCAGACGGCGGACCATCGTGGTCAGATCCTCCGTGGTGAGCTCGCCCGCGACGTAGTTCAACTTCTTGATCCGGGTCTCGGTCAGTGATCCCTGCCGGAACAGCGGCACTATGTTCTGCGCGCGGAACGCGTAATCCGGATCGGCGGCCACCACCAGATCACCCGGTCCGCCGGGCAGCAGCGTCGCCGCGGCGGTCAGCACGCCGGCCTGAATTCGCCCGCCCCGCAACGCGTTCCGCAGCGCGGTATCGTCCGGGTAGACAGTGTAGTGGGTGATATCGCAGCCATAGGTTTGCCGCAGCGGGTTCAGCACGTCGCGCTGCGGGTCCGGTGCTGGACGCAGTGGGTCCAGCTCGCTCCCCGTGGCGATCCCCACCGACAGCTCACCGCAGTGCGCGGCCAGGTCCGGCAGCGCATGCGGTACGCGGGCGGCCGTGGCGGCGGTCAGCACGAAATCCGGGCGCAGGTCGGTGCCGTCGGCGATATCGGAGATCACCAATCCCTCGGGCATGGCCCGGCTCAACGCATCCGACACCGAGGAGCCGGGCGCGGCCTGTGCGACCGTCGTTCCGGTCGCCTCGCTCGCCTTCGCCGCGGCCGCGTCCGGATCGGAGATGCGCGCGGCCGAGCGGGAGTCCAGTGCGGTCAGCAGATCGCCGCTGTCGTCACCGACCAGGGTCACCCGATCCGCGTCCAGGGCGGCCAGATAGTCTCCGCGCCCGCCCAGTCGCGTGCGCACCGCGGTATGCGCGCCGGTGCTGGCCAGGGCTCCGGCATAGATTTCGGCGATCAATTCCGATTGCGCGGAACTGCCCGCACCCACTGTGATCGTCTCCCCGGAATCGCTGTGCGAACACGAGACGACCAGCGTCAACGCCGTCGCGGCGAGCACCGCTCGAGTCGCCGTTCGCAGCGACGCTGCCAATTCCATCCGGCGACACCTACTCCCGTTAGATAGTCAGAACGACACCCGGCTGCAAGGATGGACAGCCAGACCGCGGCCGTCCCGACGACGAATGGTAGCCGGGCCGCGCCGCACCTCACCCGGCAGCGCCGGGCCCTCGGAAGGACAGCAGTGAAACCCACGATCATCCTCTCCGCGCGTCGGCGCGGACTTCGCCCCGCGTTCACCGCCGTTCGATTCGTGGCCACAGCCGTCGCACTGGCAGCGGCGATGGCGCTGTCCGCCTGCGGCGGCAGTTCCGATCCGCTGGCCTCCGGATCGGGCGGTTGCACCGGTGATGCGAACAAGCTCACCGTCGGCTCGGCGAACTTCCCGGAATCGGAGACCGTGGCCGATGTGTACGCCGAGACGCTGCGCGCCAACGGTTTCACCGTAGACACCAAACTGAATATCGGCAGCCGGGAGGCGTACATCCCGGCGCTGCGGGAATGCTCGATCGGCGTGATCCCCGATTACACCGGCAATCTGCTGCAGTACCTGGACAAATCGGCGACCGCGACCGACGCCACCGCGGTGAATCAGGCGCTGAGCAAGGCGCTGGGCGGCGATCTGGTCACCGGCACATCCGCATCGGGGGAGGATTCCGACGCGGTGGTGGTCACCCAGGAGACGGTGCGGAAGTGGAATCTGCATTCGATCGCGGACCTGGCCGCGCACTCGTCCGAGGTGAGCTTCGGCGGCGCACCGGAATTCGCCGAGCGCCCGGACGGTCTGCCCGGCCTGAAGAAGCATTACAACCTGGATATCCCGGCGAACAAGTACGTCCCGATCAGCGATGAGGGCGGCCCCGCGACGGTGCGCGCGCTGACGTCCGGGCAGGTCACCGCGGCCGACATCTTCACCACTTCGCCTGCCGTCAAGGAGAACAACCTGGTGGTGCTCGCGGACCCGCAACACAATTTCGCCGCGCAGAACGTCGTGCCGGTGCTGAACGTGAAGAAGAAGTCCGACAAGGCGTTGAAGGTACTCGACGCGATCTCCGCGAAATTGACCACCGACCAGCTGATCGCGCTCAACGAGCAGGTATCCGGCGCCGCCAAGGTCGAGCCCGCGGCCGCCGCGAAGTCCTGGGTCACCGCACAGGGACTGGACAAGCCGATCGGATAGGTTTGCCAGTGAGCACGAACAGCTGGTGAGGGAAATCGTGAGCGCGAAGATGAGGGTCCGGCGCGAGGTACGTGCAGCCGAGGTGCGTTCGAGAGCGATCGGCGCGGCGCGATCGCGCGGGTGCGGCCGTGAGCGCGGCGCACCCGGCGCGGGTGAGGCGCGCCGGGGCCGGGCCCAGCGATGTGAACCATGGAGGCAGTGCGTGTCGCGCACGGCGGAGGCGAGCGCCGGCGAGGTGCATTCGTGAGTGAGATCGAGTTCAGCGGGGTGGGTAAGACCTACCCGGACGGGACGACCGCGGTGTCCGATCTGGATCTGCGGATCGAATCCGGGTCGGTCACCGTGTTCGTGGGCCCGTCGGGCTGCGGTAAGACCACGTCCATGCGCATGATCAACCGGATGATCGTGCCGACAACGGGCACGATCACCGTTGCGGGCCAAGATATTTCGGCGGTCGATCCGGTGCGGCTGCGACTGGGTATCGGTTACGTGATCCAGCACGCCGGACTGTTGCCGCACCGCACGGTGCTCGACAACGTCGCCACGGTGCCGGTGCTGCGCGGGCAATCCCGTCGCGCCGCGCGCCGGGCCGCCCTCGAGGTGCTCGATCGGGTCGGGCTGGATCGCGCGCTGGCGAGCCGGTATCCGGCGCAGCTGTCCGGCGGACAGCAGCAGCGCGTCGGCGTGGCGCGAGCCCTGGCGGCAGACCCGCCGATCCTGCTGATGGACGAGCCGTTCAGCGCCGTGGATCCGGTGGTGCGCGAAGAGTTGCAGGCCGAGATGCAACGGCTGCAGGCCGAGTTGCACAAGACGATCGTCTTCGTCACGCACGATCTGGACGAGGCGATCAAACTCGGCGATCGGATCGCGGTCTTCGGCCGCGGCGGCGTGCTGCAGCAGTATGATTCGCCCCAGCGCGTATTGGCTGCGCCCGCAACCGATTTCGTGGCCGAGTTCGCCGGGCGGGACCGCGGCTATCGCGGACTGTCCTTCCGCACCGCCGATGGTATCGCGCTGCACGACATCCGGACCGCGACCGGACCGCAGGTTTCCGGACTCCGGCTCGACCGCGGCGAATGGGTTCTGGTGGTGGATGATTCGCGCCGCCCGATCGGCTGGGTCGATGTCACCGCTGTCGAGCGCGTGCGCGCGGGCGGAACACTGACCGAGAGTATGTCCGCGGGCGGATCGCTGTTCCCGCAGGGCGCGGACCTGCGCCAGGCATTGGACGCCGCGATTTCCTCGCCCTCGGGAGTCGGTGTGGCCGTAGATGATTCGGGCGCGGTGGCCGGTGGCCTGCTGGCCACCGAGGTCATCGATCGGCTCGCCGCCCAGCGTTCGGACGAGGACGCCGCGCGCAATCGCCACTTCTTCGACCAGGAGCGGGCACGGTGAGACCGGAAACGACCCGATGAGATATCTGATCGACAATTTCGCCGAGATCGCCGGATTCGCGCGCACGCACCTGTATCTGGCGCTGGTCCCCCTGCTGGTCGGGCTGGTGTTCGCGATCCCCGCGGGCGCGGCGGTGCGGCGGGTGCCGTGGCTGCGACGGATCACGATCACCCTCGCGAGCCTGGCCTTCACGATCCCGTCCCTGGCGTTGCTGGTGATCATCCCGCCGCTGGCGGGTATCGCGACGATCGACCCGCTGAACGTTGTCATCGCGCTGAGCATCTACTCGGTGGCGCTGCTGATCATCGCGGTCCCCGCGGCACTGGATTCGGTGCCCGCCGACGTGCTCGACGCCTCCGACGCTATCGGCCACACCCGGCTGCGCCGCACCTTGATGGTCGAATTCCCTTTGGCCATCCCGGTTTTCGTGGCGAACCTGCGGGTGGTGGCGGTGACCAACATCTCCATGGTGACCGTCGGCGCGTTGATCGGCGTCGGCGGGCTGGGCAAGCTGTTCACCCAGGGATACCAGCGCGACTACCCCGACGAGATCGTCGCCGGAATCATCGTGGTGCTGATCCTGGCCCTGGTGGTCGATCGGGTGCTGTTCCTGCTCGGCCGCTGGGCCACACCGTGGTTGCGCGCGGAACGGCCGAGCCTCGCGAGACGCCTGCGGGCGGCGAAAGGACTCGGCGCATGAACCTTTTCATCGACGCCTGGCATTACTTCACCGCGGCGGCGAACTGGGGCGGTTCGGCCGGAATCGGGAACCGGCTGCTGCAGCACCTGTGGTACAGCTTCCTGGCGATCGCGATCTCCGCGGCGATCGCGGTGCCGATCGGACTGCTGATCGGGCACAGCCGGCGCGGCGGCGGCCTGGTCGTCGGCTTCGCCAACGCGATGCGCGCGCTGCCGACACTCGGTGTGCTGACGATCGTCGTGCTGGGATTGGGACTGGGCTTGCTGCCGCCGCTGCTGGCGCTGGTCACCGTCGGCATCCCGCCGCTGCTCGCGGGCACCTACGCGGGCATCGCGAACGTCGATTCGACCGTGGTGGACGCCTCGCGCGCGATGGGAATGACCGAACGCCAGATCCTGCTGCGGGTGGAGACGCCCAATGCGCTGCCGGTGCTGCTCACTGGATTGCGTTCGGCCACATTGCAAGTGGTGGCGACCGCGACCATCGCCGCGTACGTGAATCTGGGCGGGCTCGGCCGCTACATCTTCGACGGCATCAGCCTGTACAAGTACGACCGGGTACTGGTCGGCGCGCTGCTGGTGGCCGCGCTCGCGCTGGTGCTGGACGCGCTGCTCGCGCTGGCGGTCCGGGCCAGCGCGCCCGGTACAGGTCGATTGCGCCGGAGCGCAACGATTTCCGATGCCCGGTGAGCGTGCCGGCCCGAGAACCAGTGCGTTACCGGAGATTCAGCTGCCAGGAGACGCCGAAGCGGTCGTTCACCCACCCGAAACGCTTGCTGAATCCGTACTCGCCCAACGGCATCAGCTCTCCGCCGCCCTCGGACAGCGCCGCGTAGAGCCGTTCGAGTTCCGCATCGGAGGCGCACTCGACGAACAGCGACATCGACGGCGTGAAGCCGAACTCGTGATGCACGAAACTGTCGATACAGCTGAACTGCTGACCGGCCAGCCGGAACACCGCACGTTTGACGGTGCCCTCCGCACCGGGTTCACCGGCGGCGAACCGCTCGATCTCCAGCACGGCGCCGTCCTCGAACAGACTCGTGTAGAAGGTCATGGCCGCCTCGGCAGCACCCTCGAACATCAGCTGCGTGGTGATTTTCTGATCCGCCATGGGCTCATCATGACATGTCAGCGGGCCAGTCCGGCGCGATGCGCGTACGCGATGGCCTGCCCTCGGTCGCGGACGTCGAGCTTGGCGAACAGCGCATTGATATGACTCTTGACGGTGCTCACGCCGATGAACAGCTCCGCGGCGATCTCGGCGTTGTTGCGGCCCTGCGCCATCAGCCGCAGCACGTCCAGTTCACGGTCGGTGAGATCCGCGCGCGGAGGCTGCGCGGCCGCGCCCAGAGCCGAGACCAGGCGCGCGCCGACGTCGGCGGCGAGGGTGGTGTGCCCGCTGGCGACCGAGCGGACGGCGGCGGCGATTTCGGCGCGACCGGCGTCCTTGGTCAGGTATCCGCGCGCGCCCGCGCGCAGTGCCCCGGCGATGGACGCGTCGTCGGCGTAGGTGGTCAGGACCAGGACCGCGGTCTCGGGGTGGGCGGCGGTGATCGCGGCGGTCGCGGCCACGCCGTCGATGCCCGGCATGCGCAGATCCATCAGCACAACCTGCGGAGACAGGGTGCGTACCAGCTCGACCGCCTCCGCGCCGTCGCGCGCCTCGCCGACCACCTCGACGTCCGGCAGCAGCGACAGTACGGTGCTCAGGCCGTCCCGCACGGTGGTCTGATCATCGGCCACGACGACCGTAATCATCTGTGCGGCAACAGGATTCGAACCATCCACTGTCGCTCCTCCCTTCCCGCGCGCACCGTGCCGCCCACGGCCGCGATACGTTCGGTCATGCCGAGCAGGCCCGCGCCCGCGCCGGAATCCCGAAGCGCGCTCAACCGATCGGTGATCGGATTGCCGATCGCCACTCGCAGGCCCTCGTCCCGATCCTCCAGGGTGAGCGTAATCGGTTGGCCGGGAGCGTGTTTGCGCGCGTTGGTGAACGACTCCTGCACCGAGCGGGCGATCGCGACGGCGGTCTGCTCGTCCAGTCGGCGCAGATCGGCGTCGAGGAGCAGTTCCACCCGGCCGCCGGAGGCGCGCTCGTCGCCGGCGAGCCGGCGCAACTCCGCCGCCAGGTCGAAACCGTCCGCGCGCATGGCGTTCACCACTCGCCGGGCGTCCTCGAATCCGGACCGGGCCAGCTCGTGCGAGGCCTTGACCCGTTCGGACGCGCGATCCACCTCACCCGCCTCTAGCAGTGCGTCCGCGGCGTCGAGTTGGCGCACCAGTCCGCCCAGGGTGTGTGCGAGCACGTCGTGGATGTCGCGCGCCAACCGGCCGCGTTCGGCCAGCGCGGCGGCCCGGTCCCGCTCGGCACGGATGATCCGGTTCTGCTCGACCAGCAGCCGGTTCTGTTCGGCGGTCCGGCGCGACTGGCGGCGGCTCCAGCCCATCAGCCCGAAGACCAGCACCCCGACCATCAGCCCGAGCAGATCGCGCGGATGATCCGCGACGCCGAATACCGAAACACAGGTACACACCGCGGCCAGACCCGCGATGGCCAGGCCGATCGATACCGGCGCGGTCGCCAGCGACAACGCCGCGAAGACCACAGCCAGAGCGGTGATCGCAGATCCCGCCACCCACGGGGCGGTCAGTCCGCCGCCGACCGCCATGGCGCACAGGCAGATTCGTCCCGGCCACACCGATCCCGCGGGCTCGGCGATCCACGCCGCCCAGCCGAGCCAGGACAGCACCGCACCCGCCGCGATCCACGGATGCGACCACAGGTGCGCGTGCACCGAGGAGAAGAGCACGGCGACGAGCCCGACCAGGCGAAGCAGCCTGGACAGGCCCGTCGGCGCGGCCGCGGAGATCATCGCGTTCAGTGTGCCGCAACCCGGTACGGCTCGCGGGTCCGCCGCAGCAGCATCACCGTGCGCCCGGCCCGGTTCAGCGCCAGCATCAGCAGGATGATCCCCGCGGAGGTGACGATCTTCGCCCCGTCGGCCGCGGCCCACACGTCCACGCCCAGTCGCACCGCGAGCATGACGAACCACAGCAGCGACCCGACCAAGCCCGTGCGGGCCTGCAGTTGCCCGTCCACCTGCCGCACCTGCGACAACATTCCCATCCCGATGCCGACGCCCACGCTCAGCACCGCCTCGAGCGCCAGCAGCGCCACCGCGAGCGTCCCGACCGAGGCGCCGGCCACCGCCGACCTCGACACCAGCACCCCGACCACCGCCAGGATGATCGGCCCGCGCCACACCCGCGTGAGATCCACTACCTGCCACCGCGTCTGGCGGTAGATGATCCACCCCAGCACCAGAACCACGACGACACCTTCGAGTACCGCATTCTGCAAGCTCATGCCTATAGCGTCGATCGAACGGGCCCGATACCCCACCACCCCCGGGTGGACCCGGGGTGGAGATCGGCAGCCGGGAAGTCCACCGCCACGCGGATTCCACCCGCACCGACCTGAGCGGCAGCAGCCATGCGGTGAACAAAGGCATGCCAACGAGTCGCCCCGGCCGAGCCACCGCGCCCGAGCCCGAAACCGGACGTGCCGATCCGGATCGATCACCGAGTTGCAGTCGATATTGTTCGCGCGCAGAGCGTTGCGTCGCGGATATCAGTGCAAGGCGAACTCTCGATCAGGCCCGCGGGCATTCGGTCGCCCACAATCCGATCACCAAAACCGGAGCGAGCCAGCGCATCCGAAACCAAGGAGCCGATACAGCGCACGCCACGCCCCATCGCAGATACCAGAGCAGCAACGAACGCTCGATCAGGCTCGCAGGCACTCAGTCGACCCGCCCCGATCGCGAAAACCGCGCCGAGCCAACGTATCCGCGACGGAGGACCCGGCACAGCGCACCCGGCGTCTCATCGCGAGATATCCGCGCAGCGACGAAAGCCCGATCAGGCCACGGACACTCGGTCGCCCACAATCCGATCACCAAAACCGGAGCGAGCCAACGCATCCGAAACCGAAGACCCGATACAGCGCACGCAACGTCTCATCGCGGATATCCGCGCACGGGGTCGGTCCGTGGATGCTCAGGTGATCAGACCCAGGTCGCGGCGGCCGGGGCCGAGGACGGGGGCGGGGTCGGTGGCGACGACGCGGTGCAGGAGTTCGTGGTAGACGTCGCGGAAGTCGACGGCAGATTTCAGGTCGCCGTCGTCGAGGTCGGTGAGGCTGGGTTCGTCGCCGTGGAAACCGCCGGCGACCCGGGAGCCCGCGAGGAAGACCGGGCCCGCGGTGCCATGGTCGGTGCCCTGCGAGGCGTTGGCCCGCACGCGGCGGCCGAATTCGCTGTAGGCCAACAGGACCACGTCGCGGCCGCGCGGATGTCCGGCCATATCGCGCAGGAAGCCCGAAATCGCCTGGTCCAGGCGGCCGAGCAGTTGCTCCTGCGTCCGGCGTTCGTCGGCGTGGGTGTCGAAACCGCCCAAGCCGACCGAGTAGACGCGGGTGGGTACACCGGCCTTGATGCACTGCGAAACCAGATCCAGTTGCGTCCGGAGTGGATTGCCGCCCGAGGCGACGCCGGCTTTCCCGCCTGTTTCGATCGACGAGAAAGCTTGTGACACGGTCTGTTCCGAGCGATACCCGCTGCACACGAAACCTTGCGCCGCGCTGTCGTGCGGATCGGATGCGGCCAGTCCGGCGAGTTCGGCCTTCAGTTGCGCGGACAGCGGAACCGAGGACGGATCCAGCGCCGAGGCAGTGTGTTTCGCGCCGATCGCCAGCGTCGGCAGGACCGAGCCGATATTGACCGCGCGCAGCGGATCGTCGCCGGTCGCGTCCAGCCAGCGGCCGACCCAACCGGTCGGCGACGGTTCGCCGGGTACAGCGGTCTGCCAGATGTCCATGGACCGGAAGTGACTGTGGTCCGGCTTCGGATATCCGACGCCGCGCACGATCGCCAGGTCGTGCTGCCCCCATAGCTGCGCCAAGCCCTTCATGGCCGGATTCAGACCGAGTTGACCATCCAGATGCAGCACTTCCTCGGGGCGATAGGACAATTCGGGACGCGCGTCGTGATACGCGTTGTCCGCGTACGGAATCACGGTGTTGAGACCGTCGTTGCCGCCGTACATGGTGAGCACCACCAGGATGCCCGACCCGGCGGGCAGCGGGGTGGTGCTCGCCGCGTGCCGCAACTCCTCCCAGGTGATCGCCGACGCGCCGAGCACGCCGAGCGCTCCCAGCACGCCGGAACCGACGAGGAATTGCCTGCGACTCACAGGTGACATGGCGTTCGCGTCCTCAGCTCGTCAGATATTCGGGAGTGTTCACCGCGATCGCGGCCAGGCGCGCCGGATTGCCGGCCGCCGTGCGCAGCACCTGCGCGCTGCGGTCGGACCAGGCGCCGACGCCGAGCAGATACCCGGCGGCATCCACTCGATCCGCGGTACCCGCGGACGAAATCGGGGACAGGTCAGCGTTTTTCAGCAGTGCGGTGATCGCGGTCAGCCGAATCTGGGCCGCCGCGGTGGACATCCACGCCTGCCCGCGCGGCCAGCCACCCACGTTCGGCGGATAGAACGGCAGCTGCCCGAGCGCGCGCAGCACGCTCAGCACCCGGTGCGCCTCGGCATCACCGGTCAGCGGCACCCGCAACGCTCGCACCGCGCCGATCAGCCATTCCACCGGCGCGTGCACGACGGTGTCGCGAGCACCGGTGAATTCGGCGTCGGTGAGGATGGCGGTGATCACCGCCCCCAGGTCACGACCGGGCCCGTAGGCCGTGGTGATGCGCTCCAGCGCGGCCTGCGAGGGCGGATCGTCCGAGGCCAGCTGCTGCCACATCCGCCCGGCCACATACCGCGCGGACTCCGGCCGGGCGAGCACCGCATCACAGAATTCCCGCACGCCCAGCGAACCGCTCACGCCGAGAACGGTCTTCGTCCCCGCGTCGTGGCGCTTCGGATCGAATACCGCCGCGCCGTTCCTTATCGTCCACCCCGTCAACGCCCTGGCCCCTTGGCGCACATCGGTTTCGGTGTACCCGTTGCCGTGC
This sequence comes from Nocardia sp. PLKS1-43, assembly GCF_059510335.1. Lineage (NCBI taxonomy): Bacteria > Bacillati > Actinomycetota > Actinomycetes > Mycobacteriales > Nocardiaceae > Nocardia > Nocardia sp. PLKS1-43. The sequence goes on from NZ_JCAJZQ010000012.1 coordinate 151,290, forward strand.
CCGAGCGCGAACAGCTCCATGAATTCGCGGGACAGGTTCTCATTGGGCGCCTTCGCGGTATTGGTCTGGCCGTCGAGCCAGCGCAACATCGCCGGATCGGTGAGCATCGCGTAGGCCAGCGCCGAGAAATCGCCGGCGCCCATGGTGCGCAAGGTGCGGTTCTGCCCGGCCATCTCCGCGGCGCTGCGAACCTTCACCGCCGAGGTGGCGAAGTGGTTGTGCCACAACAGGGTCAGCTTCTCCCGCACCGGTACCCGCACCGCGGCCATCCGCCGCAGCCACCACACGGTGAGATCGTTCAGCTGTGCGGTGACCTCGGCGTTGTAGCGGCGGCGTTGATCGGCCGTGGCCGTGCGTCCGGGCGCCGCCACGACGGCGAATTGCGGCATGGGCGTGGCGTGCGCCCCCGGATCGACCTCCGGATCGGCCGCAAGCGCCGAGCGCAGATACGCCGCCGGATCGCTCACCGCGTCGACCTCCGGGCCCGCGGCACCGAATCCGGACCGGCGCAGCACTCGTGCGCTGTGCATCCACTGTGCCGATTGACTGGCCATATCCCGAGTATCGGCGATGCACAGCCGTCCCACAGGCCGCGTACCGGCAACCTTCAGCCAACCCTCAGCTCGCACCGGCCACAATGTCGGGTGTGCGGAACGGGCGAATCATGGTCATCGAAGATGCCGAAGCCATACGGGCGGCGGTCGCGTCCGGGCTGCGCGCGGCCGGTCACGAGGTGCTGGCACGTCCGGACGGCGGCGAACTCGAACGGGATCTGGCGCAGTTCCGGCCGGACGTGGTGGTCCTGGACGTCATGCTGCCCGGGCGAGACGGATTCGTCCTGCTCGATGCGGTGCGCGCACATTGTGCGGCGGGCGTGGTGATGCTCACCGCCCGCGACGAGGTGCGGGACCGGATCCGCGGCCTGCGCGCGGGATCGGACGACTACGTGGTCAAACCGTTCGATCTGGCCGAACTCGTGGCCCGGGTGGAGGCACTGCTGCGGCGGATGGGGAAACTGCGCGACAAGATCACCGTCGCGGATCTGGTGGTGGACGTCGAATCCGGAATCGTGTTGCGCGGCAACGCTACCGTCACGCTGACCGCGACCGAGTTCAAACTCCTGACCTATCTGGCGGCACACCGCGACCGGGTGGTCACCAAGACCCAGATCCTCACGGCCGTATGGGGTTACGAGGACTACGATCCGAATCTGGTGGAGGTCCACGTCAGCGCGCTGCGGCGAAAATTGGAGGAATACGGGCCGCGACTACTGCACACGGTGCGCGGTATGGGCTATGCGCTGCGGGCCGGGGACCGATGAGTACCCGCGGCGCGGCGGGCGCAGATCCGGGTGCACGAGGCATCATGCGCACCGTATCCCTGCGACGCCGGGTAACCCTCACCGCCGCAACGGTTTCCGGTATCGCCCTGATCGTCGTCGCGATCATCGTGCACAGCCTGTTCGCCGTCGTGGTCTCCCGTACCGAGGCGACCACTCTCACCGACCGCGTACAGCTGGCCCGCCAGCTCGCCAGGCAGGGCACTGCTCCCGGCACATTGATCGCCCGGATCGACAGCCGCTCGGTGCGCGCCCGCCTGGTCCTCGCCGACGGCCGGGCCTACGGCAGCCTCACGCCGCATCGCGAGGCGGAGAACGTCGCGGCGGCGCGGCGGGTGGTCCTGACCGGACCGGGGCAACTCGACCGCGCGCGGCTGACGGTCCAGATCGACGAGCCCCTGCTGGCGCGGGTCCGATCCCGGCTGGTCTGGGTGCTGATCACCGCGGTCGCCGCCGCACTGCTGCTGATCGCGGGCGGACTCTGGTTCGGGGTGCGCCGGGCCCTGGCGCCGCTGGATTCGATGACGCGGCTGGCCCGCGACATCGCCCGCGGTCACCGTGGCAGCCGCCTGTCTCCCGACCGCACCGATACCGAACTCGGCCGAACCGCAAGCGCTTTCGATGAGATGCTGGACGCGCTGGAGGGCGCCGAATCCCGGGCTCGCGCTTCCGAACAACAGTTGCGCGCCTTCGTCGGCGATGCCGCGCACGAGCTGCGCACCCCGGTCGCGGGCATCCGCGCCATCGCCGAGGCCGTCCTGCACGAACCGGCCGACGCCGATCCCGAGGAACGTCAGCGCATGTATCTGCTGCTGGCGCGCGAGGCGCAACGGGCCGGTCGGCTGGTCGAGGATCTGCTCGACATGGCCCGCATCGATGCGGGCCTCCAGCTGCACAGCGAACCGGTGGACCTGTACGAGCTCACCGGAATTCAACTCGATCGCGTCCGGATGCTGCATCCCGGCGTGGAATTCCGGCTCGACGGGCAGCCGGTGCGCACGATCGCCGATTCGGAACGCATCGGGCAGATCCTGGTCAACGTCCTGAACAACGCCTGTCAGGCCATGCCCGCGGGCGGCACGGTCACCGTGCACGTCGAAGCGCGCGACGAGCTGGCCCGGATCACGATCGCCGACACCGGTCCCGGCATCGCCCCGGCCGACCGCGAGCGCGTCTTCGACCGCCTGGTGCGCCTCGACGCGGCCCGTGCGGCCCGATCGGGCGGTTCGGGCCTCGGCCTGCCCATCGCCCGCGGCATCGCCCGCGCCCACGGCGGCGATCTGCGCTGTATCGAACCCGAGAACGGTCGCGGGGCCCGGTTCCGGCTGACCCTGAAGATCGCCTGAAGGTACGCGGGTCGAACACCGGAATTTCAGCGCGGCCTCAGCTGCGGCGGGCAGATTCGGTTCCGACAGCACGAACCGAAGGAACGGAGTTCCACCGTGAAACGCATCGCCACCGCCTTGCTCACCGCCACGGCGGGTCTGGCCACGCTCGCGATCGCCCTGCCCGCGACGGCCTCCGCGGCCCCCGCACAGTGCACCGCGCAGGACCGCGCCGCGGCTCACGCCGCCGCGGCGCCGAGGGTCGCGGCCTACCTGGCCGCGCACCCCGACCTCTCCGCCGAACTCGCCCACCTCAGGTCCCTCCCGAAGGACCAGCGCAGGGCCGAACGCCAGTCTTACCGCCGGGCCCATCCGGATCTGATGGCGGGTCTGCGCGGCGCACGTCAGCCGGTGATCGACTACCGGCACTCCTGCCACCGGTAACCGAACCTCCCGAGGCCGGCATGGATGCGACTGTTGTATCGACATCAGTTGTGCGATAGAACAGTTGCATCCATTCGACCTTGAAACAATGGGGGGATCAGATGATTCGCAGCGTCGTCATGGCCACAGCGCTGACCGCCGCGGCTCTGGGCGGCATCGCCGCGGTAAGTTCCGTTGCGGCACAGGCAACTCCGATCGGGACGGTGAACTGCGCCTCGGTGCCTACCGACAGCAGGCTCGTAACCACGTGTACCAACACCGATCTCGGCCCCGGCACGATGAACTACTCACTGCTGTGCACCAATCTGGTGTTCGAGTGGTATCACACCGAGCGGATCGGCCCGAACTCCACGCAGACCATGGTTCGCGACTGCGGTCCCGGCGCGCATCCGATCCTGTGGGGCTCCTCGGGCATCACCGATTATCAGCAGCTGCAGAACTACATGAACCAGCAGAACCAGCAGCGATTGAGCAGGTGAGCCGCACCGCCGGTGGTCGCTCAGGTCACCGGCGCGGGGCTGATCCGCAGCAGTACGGTGTCGTGCGCGGCGATCTGGGCGCCAACCGTGGTGCGCACGGTCGCGTGCGCACCCGACCACAGGTTGCGCGCCGCGAACCCGTCCGCCGCGGGCAGGCTCAGGCGCGCGAGCGGGATGGAGATCGTGGCGGTCGAATCGCCGTTGTTCCACAGCGCAACGGCCACCGACCCGTCCGACAGCGTTCTGCGCCAGACCTTTCCGCCGGTTCCCGGCACGACGGTGACCGGTGCGGCGAGCGAATCCTGGTCCACCGCGATGATTTCCGGATCGGTCAGCAGCCGCCAGGTCGTCTCGTCCATGTAGGGCAGGGCATTTCCCGCGATCAGCGGTGCGGCCAACAGTGCCCACATGCCGAACTGGGTCCGCTGCTCGGCCCGGGTGAGCCCGGGATAGGAGGTACCGAGCACGCCCGGCACCCCGACCTCGAGCATATCCGGGTCGGCCCAGTGTCCCGGACCGGCTCGGCCGGCCGATGCCACTGTGCTGGAAAGGACTTCGCTCAGGCCCTGATCTCCGGCCGGCCCCTGGTGCAACGCCCAGCCGGGCAGCAGATCGTTGGTCGTGCGCCACAGCGTGCCGATACCCGACCAGTCGTAGATCGCGCCCGGCGGCGCGCCGCGCACACTGCTGTTGGGATTGATGCTGTAGACGATCGGGCGGCCGGTGGCGCGCAACGCGTCTCGCATTTTCGTGAATGCCGAAACCTGCCGGTCGATATTGGAATCGACTGAGCACCAATCATATTTGAGATAATCGACACCCCAGGCCGCGAATGTGCGCGCATCGAGCATCTCGTGTCCGGAACTTCCGGTACTGCCCGGATAGGTTCCGGCAATCTGTGCGCACGTTCGAGAATTCGGACTCTCGTAAATGCCGAATTTCAATCCGCGCGCGTGCACGTAGGCCGCCAGAGCAGCCATCCCGTGCGGAAAGCGTGTCGGGTCCGGTTGCAGCGCACCGGAAGACGTGCGCAGCGGCACGAACCAGCAGTCGTCCACCACGACGTACCGGTAGCCGGCCGTACGCATCCCGCTGGCGACCATGGCGTCGGCCGCCTGCTCCACCGTGTGCTCGTCGACCGAACAGCCGTAGGCGTTCCACGAGTTCCAGCCCATCGGCGGGGTCCGCGCCACGCCGGGAATCGCGATCGACGCATTGCCCAGACGCACGGTATCGGCGAACGGCGCGGAGGCGACGCCGCCGACCGACACCAGCGCCACCGTGAGCGCGGCGACCAGCGCCGGCACCAGGCCGCGCCGCGCACCCGGCGGGCCGGCGGCCTCCCCGGACAGCGCAGGACGCCCCACCCGTCCCCGGATGAGGCGTCCTAGCTGCGAAAACACCTGTTACGCAACGCCTTCCGCGCGCGCAGCGGCGGCGACAGCCTCGGCCACCGCCGGTGCGACCCGCGGATCCAGCGGACTCGGGATGATCTTGTCCACGCCCAGTTCCTCGCGCACCACGCCGAAGATCGCGTTGGCGGCGGCCACCTTCATCCCCTCGGTGATCCGGCGCGCGCCGGCGTCCAGCGCACCCTTGAACACGCCGGGGAAGGCGAGCACATTGTTGATCTGGTTCGGGAAGTCGCTGCGGCCGGTGGCCACGATCGAGGCGTACTTCTGCGCGACCTCGGGGTGGATCTCCGGGTCCGGGTTGGACATGGCGAACACGATCGCGTCCGACGCCATCGAGGCGATCAGCTCCTCGGCGATGGTGCCCGCGGACAGGCCCATGAACACGTCCGCTCCGGCCAGCGCCTCGGCCGCGCCGCCGCTGAGCTTGCGCGGGTTACTGCGTTGCGCCAGTTCGGCTTTCACCGAGTTCAGGTCGGCGCGATCGGCGCCGACGATACCCTTGGAGTCGAGCACGACGACGTCGCTCACGCCCGCGGCGAGCAGGATGTTGGTGCAGGCCACACCGGCCGCGCCGGCGCCGGACACCACGACCTTCAGATCCTCGATCTTACGGCCCTGCACGGTGGCCGCCCCGTTGAGCGCGGCCAGCACCACGATCGCGGTGCCGTGTTGATCGTCGTGCATGACCGGGCAGTCCAGCGCCTCGACCACGCGCTTCTCGATCTCGAAGCAGCGCGGAGCCGAGATGTCCTCCAGGTTGACCGCGCCGAAGCTGGGACGCAGCCGGATCAGGGTCTCGACGATCTCGTCGACATCCTTGGTGTCCAACACGATCGGGATCGAGTTGAGCCCGGCGAACTTCTTGAACAGCGCGGCCTTGCCCTCCATGACCGGAAGGGAGGCGCGCGGGCCGATATCGCCCAGCCCCAGCACCGCGGTGCCGTCGCTGACGACCGCGACCAGACGGTCGGTCCAGGTGTACCGCTTGGCCAGCGCATCGTCCGCCGCGATGGCCCGGCTGACCTGTGCCACGCCCGGGGTGTAGGCGATCGACAGATCGCGCTGCGAGTCGAGCGGGGCGCTGAGTTCCACCGAGAGCTTGCCTCCGAGATGGCCGGCGAAAATCTCTTCGTGCGTGATCTCGGACAGGCTGGCAGTTGTATTCGGTGCGTCAGTCACAGATGACACGATTTCACTCCTGCTCGATACGGGCTAAACCGGGGGACGGTTACCGTCGGGTATGGAAATAAGGGATTTTTCGGGTTACTCGAGGGTGCGCCGAATACGCTCATCCATGTCTCGTAATACCGTTCAGTAGTTACATCGCGGCAAGCTGCAAGGGGTATTACGGGATACGGTTCGCGTACCGGTGCACAGATCCGTCGAGCCGGAGCCGGATGGTTGTCCGGGCAATGCACTACGGTGGTGATCCGCGGACCGGAGCCGTGCGTCACGGATCGCCGTTCACCAACCTTCCCGGGCCGGGCGGTGGCGTCGGCCGGGATCCGGAACATTCTGCCAGCAGCCCCGGGACTTGCCAAATCCTGCTGCGCGGCGGCGGGTCGAGAACGGCTGGGTAGTGCCATTTCCCGAGGCTACGTGGCGCAAATTACCCCCGCATCACCGAAGGCCGACGATTCGCGCGCCCCGCCGGTGAACTGTCGCACCGCCGAGCCGACGCCGCTGTGCGGGTGATCAAGCGGTGGCCAGATCCGGCCGCTCGGAGAGCTGTTCCGGCTGCGGTTGGGACTGCGGTTGGGACTGCGCGGCGGGCAGGACCGGCCCGCATGCCTGGGGACGCACCCAGACGGCACCCAGCCCGCCGGCGTGCAGGCGCCGGCACCAGTGCTCGACGACCTGTGGATGGTCGGTGCGCCGGTGAATGCCGCGGGATTCGGTTCTGGCCAGCGCACTGTATTTGCTCCAGCGTGCGACCGCCAGCAGCGCGGCGGCCTCCCGGGCGCGCAGTCGGTCCGGGCCGCTGCCGCCGAGCGCGAATTCGGTAGCGGGCCACAGGGCGTCGAGTTCGGCGATGCTGTTGCGCAGGCTGTCGGCGCTGCGTCGATAACTGCGTCGCATGGGCAGCGTGTGCTCCTGGACCAGGCCGATCACCGCACGCGGATCGAGTCCGGAGCCGGCGTGCAACCCGGCGCCCGGAACCAGCCGCACCGGTCCCCTGCTGCCGCGGCGCGTCGCGAAGCGGGCCGCACCCGCGCCCGCCCACACACCCGAGGACATCGCCCAGGCCCCACCCTGCCCGCCGAATCCGCCGACCGCACCGGTGAGCGGTTCGCGCCCGGCCACCTCACCTGCCGCGAACAGACCGGGAACCGTTGTCGCACAATCGAACCCGGCCAAATGCACGCCGCCGCTGCCGCGTACGGTGCCCTCCAGCACGGCCCGCACCGGCATGCGGGCGATATCGCCGTCGATCCGAACGCCGGGCGTGGCGTCGCGCGGATCGAGCTGCCAGCAGGCGTAGACGCGGCGGCCGTCCGCGAGGGCCGCGAGCGCCTGTGCGCCGAATCCCTCGCCCGCCCCGCCGAATACCGTGCCGGACTCGTCGCAGAGAGTGGCCGTCCGCAGCATCGCCCGGGAGGCGCCCGCCCGCCGCTGCGCACTCGCCGGCTGCGGAGCCGGAGCCAGGGAATAGGCGCTGGAGAACTCCATACCCGACAGTTCGCCACCGACCTCGGCGGCCATCAGCATCCCGTCACCGGTATCGACGTCGGTCCCGGCGCCCCCGGACCGGAACGCGCATCCCCCGGTCGCCAGAACCACCGCACCGGCCCGCGCGGACCAGCTCCGGCATCCGCCGTGCAGCTCGATGCCCGCCGCACCCGAGACCACGCCCTCGCCGTCCACGGCCAGTTGCAGTGCCGGATGATGATCCAGGATCCGCACCCCGGCGAGAACCAGCGCGCGGCGCATTCGAACGAGGTATTGCGCACCGTCCAGCCGGATCCGGGTCGTTCGCGCCGCGCGTTCCCCCGGGCCGCGCTGCCCCCAGCGGGCCAGCCGGCCCGCGTGCCGGTGGGTCTCGGCCAGCACCCGCGCCATCCACTCCGGATCACCGAGGCAGCCGCCGTCCGCCAGCCCGCGCGCGATCGCCGCGTCACGAAGCGGGCCGGGCGGGATATTCCACAGCGAGACAATGTTTTTCGCGGTCGGGCCGCTGTGCCCGCAGCGCGACTTGTCGACCAGCACCACCCGGACCCCCGCACGCGCCGCGGCCAGTGCCGCCCACGCTCCCGCCGGGCCGCCGCCCAATACCAGGACGTCGGCCTCGACGTCGATCACGGTCGCCGCCGGCGGCGGTGCGACCCCATCCGGTGCGGATATGCCGGCGCCGCGGACCGCGTCGTCGCTTCCCTCGCGATCTTGCTCACAAAGAATAAGGTTCGGACACAATTCACCCGTTGGCAACCATTACACGGGGTTCAATTCCACCACTGCGTAACCAATAGATAACCTGCCGCCACAAAAACGACCAGCGATCCGGAAAAAGCGGCCAAACCGCGACGCCGATCGGTGAACACCTGGGCCACCACGGCCACCGCCGCCAACCCGACGTGCCACCCCACCATCCGCCCGCCCGGCCCCGGATACCGCCACACCTCCCCCAGTACCGCCGATCCGGCCACGACCAGGGCCAGCACCACCATCCCGGCCGCTATCACCCCACTGATGCCCCGCAGCAGCCTCACGCCCCGCACTCCGTCCCGCGCCGATCCATCACACGCCACCATCTCTCCGGCACCGATCCACCGGTACTCTCCCGTGCGCAGGCGACCGCCACATCCGCCGGCCGCCAGGGCATCCGCGTGCCGCGGCGCGACAACACGCCGCGGGCGCCGTCGACCGCCCCGCGATCCGTCGCAGTCGCCGACGAGCCTTGACACACAACGGAATACGTCGGACCGGCATCCGTACGCCTACATGACATCGCCGGCTCACGATCGACGCGGGCACGGAGCACCGGCGCTCCGATGCCGTCGACATCGAACCGAAAGCACTGTCCCGCAATGGTATCCACGTCACGGCCAGCGGGCGGGACAACCGGAACGTGCTCGCGACTCGAGCAGCGCGATGCGATATCGATCCCGGGCCGCGCCGACCGAAAGCATCCGCGCGCGGTGCGATGAGCCGCGCGTCGAGCGGAGCCGGGTGGCGTTCCGACGCGGCCGCGATGGAGGTCGGAGCGACCGAGATGCCGACGCCGCGAGACGGCGCGGGACGCGGCGCTCATCCGGCGATCACCGGGACACCGGTCGCCTTGCTGACCAGCTTCTCGAATTGCACCGGGTCCGTGGTGCATTCACCGAGGGCGATGACCTTGTTCGCGCCGTGGTAGTCGGATGAGCCGGTGGTGAGCAGGCCGAGTTCGGCGGCCAGCTCACGCAGGACGGTGCGGTCGGACGCGGTGTGGTCGGGGTGGTCGAGTTCCAGCCCGGCGAGGCCGACGGCGGCCAGGTCACGGACCTCGTCCAGGGCGAGCAGCCGGCCGCGAGTACGGGCGCGGGCATGCGCCACCACGGCCACTCCGCCTGCCGCGGTGACCATTTCGACCGCCGCGCGCAGTGGCGTATCGGCCTTCTCGGCGTAGTAGCGACCGCGCGGAGCCAGCAGTTCCACGAAGGCCGCGTCCACCGTCGGCACCACCCCTGCCGCGACCAGGGCACGCGCCAGATGCGGGCGTCCCGCGGCCGGACCCGCCGAGGCCAGCACCTGCTCCGGATCGACGGGCAGTCCGTCCGCCGCCATCCGCTCGGCCATCGCCCGCACCCGGGCGACCCGCTCGCCACGCAACCTCTCCCGCTCACGGGCGAAGGCGGCGTCGGCCGGATCGAACAGATAGGCCAGCAGATGCACCGGCACCGGCCACCCGTCCTCCCCCATCCCCTGACACGACATCTCCATACCGCGCACCAGGCTCGTTCCCGCCGGTAACGCCGCGGCCGCCTCGGCCCACCCCGCGGTCGTGTCGTGATCGGTGATCGCAATCACATCCAGGCCCGCCGCGGCGGCACCGCGGATCAGTTCGGCGGGACTGTCCGTACCGTCGGACGCGGTGCTGTGGGTGTGGAGGTCGATGCGCACGGTGCCATTTTGCCGTGTCCGATTTGCCTCCGCTCCGCTCCGGCGTCCCGCGGCCCCCGAGGATCGATTCTTCCCCCGCTTCGCTCCTGGCGCTCCGGTCAGCCCGGAATCGACCCGGGCCGCGGCCGCGGAGCCGGCGTTGTCCGAGGTCGGCGAGACTCAGGTGCTCACGGTGGTTCTGTCGCTGGTTCGGATTTCACCGTGCCGGAGTGCGGACCGCCGCCCTCGGCTCAGGCCCGAAAGCAGCGGGCGCACCGCGGCTTGCGGGGTCAGAGGTTCGCCGCGCCTCGGCCCGGATCGCGCACGTCGATACCGGCCTCGGCCCACGCCTCGCGCAGCGCGGACGCGCCGCGCAGCCGCACCCAGGCGGCCTCGGTGGCGGTGATCGGCGAGACCGACAGGAAACGCACGGGATCCGCGGGTTCGGGCAGGGCGAGCTCCGGGACATCGCCCGGGCCGAGCAGGACGGCGGTGAACGGGGCGTTGCGCCACAACGGTTCTCCCACGTCCAGCAGCGCATCGGGTTGCAGCACAACGCCTTCCACCGCGGGCGAGGCGATCAGCACGCCCAGCGCGCGGGTCAGCCCGGTGTGCGCGTCGCCACCGCGCAGGGTCAGCACCAGTTCGGCGCGCGGCCCGCGCTCCGGATCCACAACGGCCGCAGCGGGATCGGTCATGGGATGCCGCGCACCACCCAGAGTGACGTAGTGCACGAACTCACCATCGGGAATGCGCAGGATCTCGATCGGCTCGAGCCCGAGAAATGTCACCGAGGCCGAATCCGCGGTCCGCACGCCGAAATGTTCGAGCACCGCCGCCCGAACCGACTCGATCACGTCCATGCCGGACCGCCGCTCACGTGCCCGCGCCACGGCCTGCGGGCACGCCGCGCAGACGCGCGTACCGAATCGCTCATACCGCTCAGATCGCCAGCCGGGCGAGCATGTCGCGAGCCTGTTCGGCGGCCTTCGGTTCACACAGCACGTCGTAACGACCGGCCACCAACTGCATCGTGGAGGCGAAATCGCGCTGGCCGCGAGTGGCCGCATACGGGATCGAGGTGGAGATGACACCGAAGATCACACCGCCCACCAGGCCGACGATCAGCGGTCCGACCGCGCCGCCGGTGGTGAACAGGCTCAGCAGCAAGCCGAGGAACAGGCCGAGCCAGGCGCCCGAAACCATACCGCCGCCAATGACTTTGCCCCAGGTCAACCGGTAGAGCACGCGCTCGACCTGCATCAGGTCCACCCCGACGATGGTCACGTTCTGCACCGGGAACTGATTGTCGGCCAGATAGTCGACCGCGCGCTGGGCCTCGGCATATGTCGGATACGACCCCACCGGCCAGCCCGACGGCGGGGTCGGCAGACCCTGCCGATTGCGGTTCGAATTCCCGAGTGGGTTGGTCATAACTCCATCATGCTAGTTCTCCGCGGCCGATGGGGGTACGAAACGCGTGGTTCGCGCCATTCCCGCGGCCCGGCCCTTCTCCGCTATGACGTGCGCCATCTTCGCGCTCGCCTCGTCGATCATCTCCTCGCCCAGCATCACCGCGCCGCGAGCGCCGCCGTCGGCCGAGGTGTGATAGGCGTACGCGTCCAGAATCTCCTCGGCGCGATCGTAATCGGCCTGGCGCGGGCTGAAGATCTCGTTCGCGGCCTCGATCTGGGTCGGATGCAGCACCCATTTGCCGTCGAAACCCAGCGCGGCGGTGCGGGCCGCGGCCCGGCGAAACGCGTCGAGATCGCGAATTTGCAGGTAGGGGCCGTCGATTGCCTGCAGACCGTGGGCGCGCGCGGTGAGCAGGATGGTCATCAGAATGTGGTGGTAGGCATCGCCGGTGTCATAACCCTCGGGCTGCTCCCCGACGACCAGCGTGCGCATATTGATACTGGCCATGAAATCGGCGGGACCGAAAACCAGCGTCTGCACCCGCGGGCTCGCGGTGGCGATCTCATCGATATTGCGCAGGCCCAGCGCATTCTCCAGCTGCGGTTCGATGCCGATACTGCCGATCTCGAGTTCGCACGCCTTCTCCAACTGGGTCAGCAGCAGATCCAGTGCCCGCACCTGACCGGCGTCGGTCACCTTGGGCAGCAGGATCGCGTCCAGATGCGCTCCCGCGCCCTCGACCACGGCGATCACGTCGGAGTAGGTCCACGCGGTACTCCAGTCGTTGACCCGGACCACCCGGATCTGGTCGCCCCAGCCGGGCGAATTCAGCGCCGCGACAATATTTCCCCGCGCCGCGGCCTTGGCCGCGGGGGCGACCGCGTCCTCGAGATCCAGGAATATCTCATCTGCCGGAAGACCCTTGGCCTTCTCGATCATCCGGGCATTACTGCCGGGGACCGCGAGCACCGAACGGCGGGTTGGCATGCACGACTCCTCCACGTCTGGGTTCGGTGAGGAGTCTATCGATACGCCCTCGCGGCGATGCCTCTAACCTTTCAGTCATGGCTTCGACGAGGGTTTTCGCGGCCAGGCTCGCCGGTCTGGTGGTCCTGGGTCCGGACGGCGAATCGATCGGCCGTGTCCGGGACGCGGCCATTTCGATTCGCTATGACCAGCAACAACCCAGAGTCCTCGGACTCATCGTCGAATTGCCCACGCGCAAACGCATTTTCGTGCCCATGCTGCGAGTCACCTCGATCGAACCCGGTTCGATCAGTCTCAACACCGGAACGGTCAGCCTGCGACGGTTCCAGAAACGTCCCGGCGAGATGCTCGCCCTGGCCCAGATTCTCGACTCGCGCGTGCACGTCGAGGATCCCGATCTGCCCGAACTCTCCGGCGTCGAGGTCTTCGTGGCCGATCTGGGCATGGAGCAGACCCGCACCCGGGACTGGGTGGTCTCGCGGGTGGCGGTGCGCCGCTATCGAGGACTGGGCCGGGCGCTGCGCCGCAGCGCGATACACGTCGTGGACTGGACCGAGGTGCGCGGCCTGAATCTGCAACAGCTCAACCTGCCCGGCCAGAGCGTGACCGCCCTGCTGGAACAGTTCGAGGGCCTGCGTCCCGCCGACGTCGCCCACCTGCTGCGCGAGCTGCCCGAGAAGCGTCGCATCGAACTGGTCCGCGCGCTGGACAACGAGCGTCTCGCCGACGTCGTCCAGGAGCTGCCCGAAACCGACCAGATCGATGTCGTGCAGAACCTGGGCGTATCCCGCGCGGCCGACGTGCTCGAGGCGATGGATCCCGACGACGCCGCCGACCTGCTGGGTGAACTGCCCAAGGGGGAAGCCGAAGCGCTGCTGGCGCAGATGGATCCGGAGGAGTCCGAACCGGTCCGCCGTCTGCTGGAGTACTCGCCCTACACCGCGGGCGGCATGATGACGCCCGAGCCGGTGGTGCTGCCACCCGCCGCCAACGTGGCCGAGGCGCTGGCGCGGGTGCGCGATCCGGACCTGCCCGCCGCGCTGGCGTCGATGGTCTTCGTGGTGCGGCCGCCGACGGCCACGCCCACCGGGCGCTATCTGGGTTGCGTACATACTCAGCGATTACTGCGCGAACCACCGGCGACCCTGCTCGGCGGTATCGTCGACACCGACCTGTCCCAGTTGCGGCCGGAGAACTCGCTTCCGGCGGTGACCCGGTACTTCGCCACCTACAACCTGGTCTGCGGGCCGGTGGTCGATTCGGAGAATCACCTGCTCGGCGCGGTGACCGTGGATGACGTCCTCGATCATCTGCTGCCCGAGGACTGGCGGGAACAAGACGAGGAGGCACACGACGTGCAGCCTGCCGCGCACGCCGGCGCGGGCATGCGGACAGCGGCCGAGGGAGAACGACAGTGACCGACCGCGTAGACAAGCCCCGCGCCCGGCTCGAGACCCCGGTCGAGGGCAGATTCCGATTCGATTTCGACGCCGAGGCGATGGCCAGGACCAGTGAGCGGATCGCCCGGTTCCTGGGCACCGGGCGCTACCTGGCGATCCAGACCGTCATCGTGTTCGCGTGGATCGTGCTGAACGTCTTCACCATCACCCTGCGCTGGGATCCCTACCCGTTCATCCTGCTGAACCTGGCCTTCTCCACCCAGGCCGCCTATGCCGCGCCGCTGATCCTGCTGGCGCAGAACCGGCAGGACAACCGGGACCGGGTCTCACTCGAGGAGGATCGCCGTCGCGCCGCGCAGACCAAGGCCGATACCGAATTCCTGGCCCGCGAACTGGCGGCGCTGCGGATCGCGGTCGGCGAGGTGGCCACGCGCGACTATCTGCGCCGAGAGCTGGAGGACATCAAGGGGATGCTGAACCGGATCGAGTCCATCGCCCCGCTGGACGATGAAGATTCGAACGATGGTCCCAAAACGCGAAAGAGTACCGATCGAAAGCGGGGGCAGGTACCGATTTCGCCACAGCTGAGCGGCAACTGACCGCAAATATCGACAACATCCCCGTGACCCATAGGTAACCTGGATCACGTTGTCCGGAACGGCGGGTTGTACTCGGGCCGCTCACACGACCAGAGGGGAATGGTGTGCCGATGCGAATATCTGGACCGGTTACCGTATCGGCGCTGGTGGCAGCGGGTTTAGTGGCCTCCAGTTCGGCGGCCCAGACCACCGCGCACCCGCACTCGCAGACCGTGACCGAACCGCAACTCGCGGCCGCTACCGACCCCGCCGCTGCGGCCGCCTCTGCCGCCGACGGGACCATCGGCCTGGTTCCCGCCGCGCCCGAACCACCCCGCAAACTCCGCGCGATGTCCGAGCCCGGTGACGACCTCCCGCTGTTCGGGGGCACGATGCCGCTGCGGGACATCACGCTCCCGGGCGGAGCCGGGGTCTTCGGCATCCCGGAGATCGTGCTGGCCGCCTATCGCAATGCCGAACTGGCACTGGCGTCATCCGATCCGGGCTGCGGGCTGAACTGGAGTCTGCTGGCGGGCATCGGCAAGATCGAGTCGAACCACGCCGCGAACGGCCGCACCGACGCCAACGGGACCACCGTCGGAGTGATCTACGGCCCGGCGCTGGACGGCACGCTGCCCGGCAACGAGGTACTGAAGGCGAGTGACGGCGGCTTCGTGCGGGCCATCGGACCGATGCAGTTCCTGCCCGGAACCTGGGCCGAATACGCCTCGGACGGCCGCGGCATTGGTCATCCCGACCCCAACAACGTCTTCGACGCCGCGCTCGCCGCGGGCAAATACCTCTGCTCGGGCGGGCTGGACCTGCGCGATCCGCAGCAGCAACTGCGAGCCGTATTGCGCTACAACAACTCTCTCGCCTACGCCTCGAACGTGTTGAGCTGGGCCAACGCCTACCGGACCGGCGGCGTCCCGACCCAGGTCACCATCTCGCCGGATCTGGTGCCGCCGGGCACGATGCCCGAGGGCGCGGGTTCGCAGATGACAGCGGCCAATTCGAAGGTGACCACCACCCCCGGTCCGGCCACCCAGGCCCCGGTCACCACCGAAAACAGCCAGCCCGCACCGACGCCCACTCAGGTGATGATCAATTTCCCTGGGCTGCCGCCGATCCCGTGCGGCGTCTTCTGCCCGGCGCCGCAGCAGCCCAAGCCCTGCGACCCGGCTACGATGCCCGTTCCGGCGCAGCATCAGGATCCGAACAACCCGCTCGCCGGATTCCTGCGCTGGGCTCCGGGAACGCTTGCGGGCCAGGTAATGCCGGGCATACCGGAGAATCCGGGCGATCCGGCCGCGAATTCCGGCCCGCAGGACCCGAACGTCCAGCAGTCGCAGCAGCCCGCGGCGTGCACCCAACCGCAAACGCAGCTTCAGCCGCAGGCCGCCCCGGGCGCACCGAATGCTCAGCAGACCCAGGCGCCGGCACCGGCAACTCAGCCGCAACAGCCTGCGGCACCGGCGAAGACGCCCGAGGCGGCCCCGCCCCCGCCCCCGCCTGCGCCTGCGCCGACAGTCGCGCCGCCGCCGCCCGCGATCACGCTGCCGTTCGGCATCGTCATCCCGCTGCCTCCGGCCCCGCGGTGAAACTAAACCGCGAAGAGCATCACGAAGGAGTAACGAAAAGATCTCGGATGCGGTAACCTTCAATCGTTGTGTCACGCAAAGCTCACAGCGAGCATTGGAGGGTCACCACACAGTGGGACGTCACCGCAAGCAGCCGGAGCCAGTATTCCGGCGCGGATCTGTTATCGCACTGGCCGGTCTCGTCCCCGCAGGGGTCGTCACGGTCAGCACAGCCTCCGCCTCGGAGCTGAACACCGGAGAGTTCGCGGCCTTGTCGGCGGCGCAACACAATTCGGGTGCGCACCAGGCTCAGACCGCCGCCGCGGCGGTCTCCGAGGAGACCATGCACCTGGCCCGGCACGCCGGGCCGCCGGTCGTGGAATCGGTTGCGCTGCCGGAGAATCGCGCCGAGGCGCAAGCTCCGGCCGGGCCCCTGGGCATGCCCGGTGTGGCCTACTCCGCGTACCAGAACGCCGAGCACATCCTGGCCCAGGAGGATCCGAACTGCCACATGTCGTGGTCGATGCTGGCCGGTATCGGTCAGGTCGAATCACATCAGGCGTACGGAAAACTCGACGCCGACGGCAATCCGCTCGAGCCGATCTACGGCCCGGTCCTGGACGGCAGCCTCTACGGCAACAACGTGGTCCCGGAGACCGACGGCGGCGCCCTGGACGGGATGAGCAGTTACGCCCGCGCGGTCGGCCCGATGCAGTTCCTGCCCGACACCTATCGCAAGTACGCGGGTGATGCCCGCGGCTCCGGCATCTCCGATCCGCAGAACCTCTACGACGCCTCACTGACCGCCGGCAAGTACCTGTGCGAGGGCGGGCTGGACATGCGCGATCTGTCCCAGCAGTCGCGGGCCATCATGCGCTACAACAACTCGATGGCCTACGTGGCGAACGTCATGGCGTGGGAGACCGCCTACCGCACCGGCGTCACCCCGCACGCGGCCGACCTGCCCAGGATCTGACCGGCCCGACGACCTGGGCCGCAAACCCACCGAAGCGAAAGCAGGACAACACAGTTCGCAGCCGAGGAGTCGCCTGGCCACGCACAACCGCGACGGCGACACAATGGCCCCCAGGCCGGTTCGCCGTTGGCAACGCCGACCCCAGGATTCACAGCCTGCCTCGCCACTCGGACACATGCCGAATGCGAGACCCACGTACCCGGCACAGGCCGAACGGCAAGAGCCCAGGGAGCCGGAAACGGTCGTGGTGAAACGCAACCGCTGCGTTTCACCCAGGCCCGCGCACTCCGACCAACGCCGAACAACCCGCCGGAGCGGAGCGGAGACAATCCACACGGTTCGCGCCCCGTCTCGCCGGTCGGACGCGCGGCGGGCGCACGGAACCAACGCCCGGCACCAGGCCGGCCAGCCAGACCCACAAGGCCCGCAAACCCACCGCCGCGCAACGGAGACCATCCCACAGGGCCCGCAGCCAGCCTCTCGGCCGGTCGGACGCGCGGCGGGCGCGCGGAACCAACGCCCAGCACCAGGCCGGCCAGCCAGACCCACAAGGCCCGCAAACCCACCGCCGCGCAACGGAGACCATCCCACAGGGCCCGCAGCCAGCCTCTCGGCCGGTCGGACGCGCGGAACCAACGCCCGGCACCAGGCCGACCGGTGAGACCCGCAGGGCCGCGAACATCCCGGAGCGAAGCGGAGGGCAAAGATGCAGTCGCTAGACTCGGGCTCATGCCAGTGGTAACGGAATCGGATGTGCGGGGCGCCCTCGCGAAGGTGATCGACCCGGAGATTCGCAAGCCGATCACCGAACTGGGCATGGTGAAGGACGTTCGCGTCGGCGACGACGGCACCGTCGAGGTCGGGATCTACCTGACCACCGCCGCCTGTCCGCTACGCACCGAGATCAGCGATCGGGTCTCCCGCGCGGTAGCCGATGTGCCCGGCGCGGGCGCGGTCAGCGTCGAACTCGACGTGATGAGCGACGAGCAGCGCACCGAACTGCGCAAGCAGTTGCGCGGCGATGCCGCCGAACCGGTGATCCCCTTCGCCCAGCCCGGTTCGCTGACCCGCGTCTACGCGGTCGCCTCCGGTAAGGGCGGGGTGGGAAAGTCCAGTGTCACCGTGAACCTCGCGGCCGCGATGGCTGCGCGCGGGTTGTCGGTGGGCGTGCTGGACGCGGATATCTACGGTCATTCGGTACCCCGCATGCTCGGCACCGATCAGCGGCCCACCCAGGTCGAGCGGATGATCATGCCGCCGATCGCGCACGAGGTGAAGGTCATCTCGATCGCGATGTTCACCCAGGGCAATACGCCCGTGGTGTGGCGCGGGCCGATGCTGCACCGCGCGCTGCAGCAATTCCTCGCCGACGTGTTCTGGGGCGATCTGGACATCCTGCTGCTGGATCTGCCGCCCGGCACCGGTGACGTCGCGATCTCCATCGCCCAGCTCATCCCCAATGCCGAGATCCTGGTGGTGACCACGCCCCAGCCGGCCGCCGCCGAGGTCGCCGAGCGCGCCGGGGCGATCGCGCTGCAGACCCGGCAGCGCATCGCGGGCGTGGTGGAGAACATGTCCTGGCTGGATCTGCCCGACGGCTCGCGCATGGACCTGTACGGCTCGGGCGGCGGCCAGGACGTCGCCGATCGCCTCACCCAGGCCGTCGGCGCGAAGGTCCCGCTGCTCGGCCAGATCCCGATCACCCAGGAACTCCGCGAAGCGGGCGACGACGGCACCCCCATCGTGCTGAGCGCACCGGACAACCCGGCCGCCCAGGCTCTGCGGGACATCGCCGAGAAGCTGGCGGTCCGCCGCCGCGGTCTGGCAGGCATGTCCCTGGGCATCGACACGACCAGGCACTCCCCCGCCACCCCGTAACTGCTCACCCGCCTCACCGCACCTCAGCGTGTCGTCGAGAGCGGGGAGGCTCACTTCGGGCCGACAGGGAAGCGCACTGCGGGGCCGATGGCGACAGTGGAGACGACTGGCCGTGGAATCTCTCGCGTGAAACGAAAAGCGCCGCGCTACAGGATGTGCCAGCGTGACGAAGCGCCCGAGCGAAGGGCGGCTATGCGGCGCAGGACTTCTCGGGCACAGGCGGTGTCGGGGGCGGACTTGTAGGCGTTGGTCGTGATCATCCGAAGTTCGCGCAGGTCGCGGAGCCAGGAGTAGCCGGGCCAGGTGCGTACGTCGAAACCGTAGGCGTGACAGAACTTCTCGTATTCCACGACGGGGTGCGCGAAGCGGCGGCAGTGCACCTCGAGGGTCACCAGATCCCATTCCGGGTGGCCGAAGGCCGCGCTCTCCCAATCACACAGCACACCGCGTCCGATTACATTGTCCCACAGCATGTTCCGATGATGTGCGTCGCCGTGGATCAGGCTGGGCGGCAGCACGAACGTGATGTCGGCGGCGCGGGCGGCCAGGCGGGCCCGTTCGGCCCGCAGCAGGGCGCGATCCTCGGAGGTCAGGATCCGGCTCGCCGCAATGGATTGCGCGATCCGGGTGAAGGTATCGGCCAGATGGCGAGCGGGCAGCCATTGCGGCGGGCGGGTGCGCAGCGAATGCAGCATCGACAGGGGCGCGGCGAGATCCCGGGCGACGATCTCGCGATGCTGTGGCAGGTAGCGCCAGAACGTCACCGCGCATCCGCCGATCTCCATCGGCTGCCGCACCGGCGCGAGCGCCACCACCGGCACCTGCCGGGCCCGCAGCCAGCGCACCAGCGCGACCACGTCGACCGGTGATCTCCCCCGGCAGGGCCGATCGATCTTCACCACGACCGGAGCGCCGGCCAGCCGGTACACCGCATTGGTGTGGTGCCGCAGCAGTTGCGCACCGGAAGATTCGAAACCGACTGCACCACAGGCTCTTTCGAGTATCGCGAGGGTGCGCTCCGGGGTGAACGCCGCCGCGGCCACCGATTCGGCCGGTTCGAATGTCGTGATCACCGCGCGACCTCCGCTTCGACGGACACCAGGTCCCGCAGTTCGTCCACCGGACGACGGCCGCGGCCGCGGTCTCCGATGGCATCCACCACCGCGCTCGCGCGGGTCAGCACGATCGTGGTGCGATGTTCCGCGGGAAGCGTGGTCAGCACCTGCGTGGCCAGCTCGCACGCCTCGTCGACCGCACCGTCGAGGGCGTAGCCGATCGCGGTGTCGAGTTCGATGAGCGCGGGATCGACCACGACGCCCGGACTCGTCCGATACAGCCGCAGCGCCTGCTCCTGCACACGCCGGGCCGCGGCGGTGCGCCCGAGATTGGTCAGAATGCCGGATTGGTAGAGCAGCAGACGCTTCTCACCGAATCGGAACGCCTCGTCGGTGGCGGTGTCGGCGAGTTCGGCGGTCCGCCGCATCGCGCGCGTCAGGGCAAGATCCGCACCGGCCGAATCCCCCAGCCGGGCCAGCGCCCGCGCCTCGGCGGCCGCGGCCAGAGCCGTTGCGTCATCGGCGGTTTCCGGCAACTGCGCCTGAGCGGCCCGGGCGAGCACGACCGCCTGTTCCGGACTGCCGTAGTAGTACGGGAGCATCGCGTGCTGAGCCCGGACCTGCGCCCGCAACCGCAGATTGCCGGTGTCGTCGGCGGCCATCCGCGCGGTGCCGTACCAGAAGTTCGCCCGCTCGATCTGGCCGAGCTTCATCAGCGCGTCCGCGATGAGCAGGCCCAGCACCGCGGTGACCTCCGAAAGCCGGGACTGGATGGCCGCGGGCTGGCGCTGCGTCGCCACCGCCTGGACCTCGAGCACATCCGACAGAACCGTCGCCAGTACCTGCGCCGGCGGGGTGCGGGTGTAAGCCAGGACGCGTCCGGCGGCCCGCTCCTCCATCAGATTCACCAGAACCGGGCCGACCGTGCAGGCGGCCACGGTGCGATCGACCAGGGCGCGGGCGTCGTCGAGCCGGGCCAGCAGCGTCGCGTTGTCAGCGGCAACCGGCGCGGCCGGTGCGACGGCGCGGCGTGCGGGCAGGCGCCGCGGGCCGAGCGCGGCCTCCCCCTCGGCGAGGATCTGCTCGAACCGCTCGCGGACATCGGGCCCCACCTGAACGAGCAGGGTGTCGAGTAGCTCCTGAGTGAGCGGGCGCGGGGTGACCGCGCTCAGCCCGGCGCGCCAATTGGCGACCGTCGTCATCTCCACGCCGAGATGGGCTGCGAACTCCCGCACGGACTTTCGCGTAGCCGCCTGCAGCGCCACTGCCTCGAAGCCGGTCCACGGCCGACCCAACACCATGGGGAGTCCTGTTGTGAGTACTTGTTAATTCCGTGTTTCGTACCTTGATGCCAACAGTAGGCCAACACCAACGCCAACGGTGTGCGATTTCGCATCGGTACGAGAACGACCAAAGTAGGAGGAGCACCGGGTGCGCCCACAACCCAGGAGGTTTCCCATGAACACACCATCCTCCGGCACCAGGGACATGTGGTTGATGAACAGCCGCAACTGTTCCCACGAACCCACCGAACTCACCGACGAGCTGGCGCGATTCATCCTGGCGGTGCACGCCGGGCACGGCGGCGGCTGCCGGCAGTATCTGGCCGCGTCGGCCTACTGCTTCCGGCGCACCGGCGAAAGGTGAAGCGGCGGTAGGTCCTGTCGGTCCTGCCACCTATTCTCGAACGCATGCTCACGATGCTGCTGTACGTGCTGATCGTCGGATTGGTCGCCGCGCTGCTGTTTCTGGTCGCGAGCGCGGTGTTCGGGCGCGCGGAGGAATTGGGACCGCTGCCCGAGGGGACGACCGAGACCGTGCTGCCGGCCCGCGACATCAGCGGCGCCGACGTGCGAGATCTGCGCTTCCAGCAAGTTTTCCGAGGATACAAGGCGGGCGAGGTGGATTGGGCGCTGGCCCGCCTCGCCGCCCGCATCGACGAGTTGGAGACGCAGCTCGCGCAGACGCGCGGCGAGGCGCCACGCGACCACGAGGCCGCCGAACCGGCGGAGCAGACCGGTCCCGGTGTGGTACCCGGCGCATGGACCGGCGCTCATCCCGCCGTCGAACCGCCCGCCGGAACCGCGCATCCGCCCGGCGAGTCCAAGGCCGAACGCCCGGGCAGCGGTTCGGGCGGGCAGGTTGGCGGGGCATCCGGCGACACGCCCGGCGGGAGCAATGGAATGCACTCGTCGCTGGCCGGACTCGCGGTCGGTTACGCGGCCGCCGCACAGACGGACACGCCCGGCAATCCGGCTGGGCAGATTCCCTGGCACAACCCGGCCGAGACGGGCTCCTGGGCCCCTCCGGCGATGGGAACCGGCACGGGCCCGTTCCCCGCACCCGCCTTCCCCACTCCCGCATTCCCCGGGCAGCCGCCGGCGCCGCCGACCGGAAGCCTGTCGCTACCACCGGCCACCACGACGCCCGCCCAAGCACCGCACAACCAGTCCGCGGCCTGGCCCGGAGAGCCCGGACCGACCGCACCGGGGCAGCTGTGAACACCGACGGACCCATCACCCCCGACGGCCGCGTACGCTGCGCCTGGGCCGAGTCCTCGCAGCTCTACCGGGATTATCACGACCAGGAATGGGGTCGCCCGCTGCACGGCGACGACGCGATGTTCGAACGGATGAGTCTCGAGGCGTTCCAGTCGGGACTGTCCTGGATCACCATCCTGCGCAAGCGGCCGGCCTTCCGGTCGGCCTTCGCCGGATTCTCGATCGAGCGGGTGGCCGAATTCGGCGAGGCCGATGTGGACCGGCTCCTGGCGGATCCGGGCATCGTGCGCAATCGCGCCAAAATCGTGTCGTGTATCGCGAACGCAAAAGTTGCCCGTGCGATGGACACCGGTCTGGACAAGTTGATCTGGTCCTTCGCCCCGGCCCCGCGGGCCCGCCCGCGAACGCTGTCCGATGTGCCCGCCGTCACACCCGAATCGACTGCTCTCGCAAAGGAACTCAAGCGCCGCGGGTTCCGTTTCGTCGGGCCGACGACCGCATATGCGCTGATGCAGGCGACCGGGATGGTGAACGATCATCTGGCCGATTGCTGGATCGACGCGCACGAGTGAGTACACGCCCGGCTGGTCGGTTTTGGAACTCCGGTACCCGCCCAGTTCCGCAATAGGGAAGAATGGGCCTGGTGTAGCCCCCCGGCGCGGCGATCGCCGTCTCGGCGGGCTACCTGTTGGTGACAACACGAGTTCCAAGAAAGTGCGCAGAAGACCGCGCGGATCTGGAGGGAGCAGAGGATGGCGGCCATGAAGCCCCGCACCGGGGATGGTCCCCTCGAGGCAACCAAGGAAGGGCGTGGAATCGTCATGCGGGTTCCACTCGAGGGTGGCGGGCGTTTGGTCGTCGAGCTCACGCCCGATGAGGCGGCGGCTCTGGGCAAAGAGCTCACCCAAGTCACGAGTTAGTCGCACGACTCGCCCGAAGTGGTGAATCCGGCGAGACAGCTCGCCACGGTCGCGTTCTTGCTGGCCTGTCCCGAATGCGGTGACGCTCTGGCCGTGCGCGATCGTTCATTGTTCTGCGCGCGCGGACATGGTTTCGATATCGCCCGGCAGGGATATGTGAGCCTGCTGACGGGTGCGTCGACGAAAATGTCCGGCGATACCGCGGCCATGCTCGACGCACGGGCCGCCTTTCAGGATGCGCGCCATTTCGAACCCATCGCCGATGCGGTGGCCGACGCCGTTCGCCGGGACGCCCCACCGTCTCCATTCTCGATTCTCGAGATCGGCGCCGGTACCGGGTATTACCTCGCCGCGGCATTGAACGCCGCGCCGGACGCGTGCGGGATCGCCTTGGACGTGTCCAAGCCCGCCGCCCGGCGCGGCGCTCGCGCCCACCCGCGGGGCGCCTCGATCCTCGCCGACGCCTGGCGAGGTCTGCCGATCGGGGACGGCCGGATCGATCACGCGCTGTCGGTGTTCGCCCCGCGCAACGCCGCGGAGATCGCCCGGACGCTCACCCCGGACGGCCTGGTCACGGTGGTCACCCCGACGCCGCGTCACCTGGGCGAGCTGATCGAGCCGCTGGCCATGATCGGCGTGGACACGGCCAAGGACGACCGCCTCGCCGAGACGATGTCCGCGTATTTCGGCCTCCGCGAGCGCGGCGTCGTGGAGTACTCGATGAAACTCGGCCGCACCGACATCGCCGCTGTCGCCGCCATGGGCCCCTCGGCCCATCACGCCGCCGAACAGCGCACCGAGCGGATCGCCGCCCTGCCCGAGGTCGTCCAGGTGACCGCCTCGGTCACGGTGTCCACATTCGGCCGGAGCTGAGCGCATGCACCCGCCCGCACCGTCGGCACACAGGAAACCGTTGCGCCGCAGGATATTCCGGTGCGATCAGCCTTTGCGGATACGTTCGTAGAGATCCACGGTGCGCGTGGCGACCTGCGCCCAGTCGAATTCGGCGATGGCGCGCGCACGTCCGGCGAGACCGAGGGATTCGACCAGCGCCGCATCGCCGACGACGGCGTTGACCGCCTCCGCCAGCCCGCGCTCGAAATCCTCGGGCGCCTCGCTGTCGTAGTGCACCAGCCTCCCCGTGGACTCGGACACGACCTCCGGAATTCCGCCGACATCCGACGCGACGACCGCCGTACCGCTGGCCATCGCCTCCAGATTGACGATGCCCAGCGGCTCGTACACCGAGGGGCACACGAATACCGACGAGGCCGCCAGGATCTGGCGCACCTGTTCGGTGGGCAGCATCTCCCGCACCCAGAACACTCCCCCGCGACGTTCGGCCAGATTCGCCACCGCCGCCGACACCTCGACCTCGAGCTGCGGCGTGTCGGGCGCCCCGGCACACAGCACGAGCTGGATTCCCGGATCGAAGTCGCGGGCGGCGGCGAGCAGATGGGCGACGCCCTTCTGCCGGGTGATCCGCCCGACGAACGAGACGATCGGCAGATCGGTGCGCACACCCAACTCGTCGAGTACGTCGCGAGCCTCGCGAACCGGGCCGCCGGGATGCCAGACCTGCGCGTCGATTCCGTTGTGCACCACGTGTACCCGGTCCGGATCGATGGATGGGTAGACGTCCAGCACGTCGCGCCGCATGCCCGCGCTGACGGCGATGATCGCGTCGGCGTACTCCATCGCGTTGCGCTCGGACCACGACGACAACCGGTATCCGCCGCCGAGCTGTTCGGCCTTCCACGGCCGCCGCGGTTCGAGCGAATGCGCGGTCAGCACATGCGGAATCCCGTACAGCGCGCCGGCCAGATGTCCGGCCAGGCCGGTATACCAGGTGTGCGAGTGGACCACGTCGACACCGTCGGCGGCATCGGCCATCCGCAGCTGCGCCGACATCATCTGCAGGGCGGAATTGGCCGCGTACAACATGGGATCGGACTGATGCACCACCGCGTCGTTGCGGGGGACGCCCATACAGTGCACGGTCACATCGCACAGCCGCCGCAGTTTCGCGGTCAGCTGGGTGACGTGCACCCCCGCACCGCCGTACACCTCGGGCGGATATTCACGAGTCATCATCGCGACCCGGAGCCGGTCGCGTTCCTGGGGATCGCCGCTCACGACTGCGCCTCGCTGCCGCTCGGCTCCGTCGTGCGCGGCGCGCGCTGTGTTGATGGCTCGTTCGCAAGCTCACTCACGACATGGGAACTCACCGGCTCCAACCTAATCGTTCACCTTCGTCATCACCACCCGTCCACGCCTCGGGCGGTAGGTTGGAGTCGTGAGGAGCCAGCCGCACGTACTCGGGATCGTGCTCGCCGGTGGTGAGGGCAAGCGTCTGTTCCCACTCACCAAGGACCGCGCCAAACCCGCGGTCCCGTTCGGGGGCGCGTACCGGCTGATCGATTTCGTCCTGTCCAATCTCGTCAATGCCGGATTCCTGCGGATATGCGTTCTCACCCAGTACAAGTCGCATTCGCTGGACCGGCATATCTCGCAAACCTGGCGACTGTCCGGGTTCGGCGGCGAGTACATCACCCCGGTCCCCGCGCAGCAGCGTCTGGGCCCGCGCTGGTACACCGGCAGCGCCGACGCGATCATGCAGTCGCTCAACCTGATCTACGACGAGGACCCCGACTACATCGTGGTGTTCGGCGCGGATCACGTGTACCGGATGGACCCCGAACAGCTGGTCACCCACCACATCGATTCCGGCGCCGGGGTGACCGTGGCCGGAATCCGGGTGCCGCGCAGCGAGGCGAGCGCGTTCGGCTGCATCGATTCGGACGAATCCGGCCGGATCACCCAATTCCTGGAGAAACCGGCGCATCCGCCCGGCATTCCGGACGATCCGAATATGACCTTCGCCTCGATGGGCAATTACGTGTTCACCACCAAAACCCTGGTGGACGCGATCCGCGCCGACGCCGACGATTCGGATTCCGATCACGACATGGGCGGCGATATCATCCCGACCCTGGTCTCCCAGGGCGAGGCCAGCGTCTACGACTTCGCCGAGAACGACGTCCCCGGCTCCACCGACCGCGATCGCGGCTACTGGCGCGACGTAGGAACCATCGACGCCTTCTACGACGCGCACATGGACCTGGTCTCGGTGCATCCCGTCTTCAACCTCTACAACCGCCACTGGCCGATCCGCGGCGCCGCCGAGAACCTCCCACCCGCCAAATTCGCCCAGGGCGGTCTGGCCCAGGAATCCATCGTCGGTTCCGGCAGCATTCTGTCCGCCGCCACGGTCCGCAATTCCGTACTCAGCTCGA
Source organism: Nocardia sp. PLKS1-43 (assembly GCF_059510335.1). Lineage (NCBI taxonomy): Bacteria > Bacillati > Actinomycetota > Actinomycetes > Mycobacteriales > Nocardiaceae > Nocardia > Nocardia sp. PLKS1-43. The sequence continues at coordinate 177,958 of NZ_JCAJZQ010000012.1, forward strand.
ACGTGTTCGTCGAGGACGGCGCGACCGTCGAGGGCAGCGTCCTGCTCCCCGGCGTCCGAGTGGGCCGCGGCGCGGTGGTGCGCCGCGCGATCCTGGACAAGAACGTCATGGTCGGCGAGGGCGAGATCATCGGCGTCGATCTGGAGCGGGACCGCGAGCGTTTCGCCGTCAGCAACGGTGGCGTGGTGACCGTCGGCAAAGGCGTTTGGGTATAGGGAGATTCGCCGACCTGCCCGATTCGCCCGCGCGCAGCCGGTCAGGCCGGAATCTCGGCGGACTGCTCGGCACCAACGCGGTCGAACCAGGTGACCTGCGCACCGCTGCTGAACTCCCGGCGCTCGGTGACCCCGAACCGCGTCGGCTGGAAGTTGCCGGTGAACGCTCGCACCCCGTGGCCCGCGATGACCGGATAGCTCTTGATGATCAGCCGGTCGATCTCGCCGAGGAGCTGTCCCGCGAGATCACCGCCGCCACACAGCAAGATATCCAGGCCCTCTTGGTTTTTCAGGGCTCGAACCAGTTCCGCCGGATCGGTGTCCACGATCTCGACCCGCGAATCATTCTCCGGCACCAGGGTTTTCGAGAAGACGTACTGCCGCAGATGGTCGTACGGACTCCGCACGCCGGCATCGAGGGCGGGTTGGTAGGTGCCGCGCCCCATGACGACGGTGTCCCACTCCTTGTTCGGGGTGTCCGAGGGCATGCCGACCAGCCCGCGGACGTGGCTGGGCACGGACTCCGGATAACGCTCGGTGATCCACGCCATCATGTCCTCGCACATGGGATAGAAGTCGAATTCCCCCTGCGGGCCCGCGATGTAGCCGTCGAGGGAGACCGCCACGTAGTAGACAAGCTTCCGCAACTGTTACCGCCTTATACGTAGTACTATGATTGAACCGGTTTGAAGATAGTACTACGAGTGGAGTGGTGTCAATGGCACGCACGAATCCCGAGCGGCGCAATACCCTGCTGGACGCGGCGATCGAGGTCCTGGCACGTGAAGGGGCTCGCGGACTCACCTTCCGAGCCGTCGATCAGGAGGCGGCCGTGCCCGCGGGAACCGCGTCCAACTACTTCCCGAACCGGGACGCATTACTCGTCCAGGTCGGGAATCGCTATTACGAGCGGCTGATACCCAGCGACGAGGCCTTGGCGAACGCGCGCGAACCGCAGACCCGCGAAACCATGACCGCACTCATGACCGAGGTGGTCGAGCGGGTCGCCGGTTTCCGCACCGGCTACCTCGCGATCCTCGAACTGCGACTGGAAGCCACCCGGCGCCCGGAGCTGCAAGCCTTGCTCACCGAACGGGTGCGCGCGGATCTGGAGTTCAACATCGGCAACTACCGCGCGTCGGGGCTGCCCGGAGGCGCGGACGCCGTCGTGATGCTCTACCTCGCACTGAACTGGCTCATCCTCGACAGGCTCACCCTCCCGGGAATTTTCGACCAACAGCAAGTCGCCGATCTGGTCCGGACCCTCGTGGACCGCGCGATACCGGCCGAGTAGACGCGTCGGCCGGTAGCCGCGGAGCCGAATGTCCCACGGTCAGGGCAGGATTCGATCCACCTCGACCCACAGGTGCCGGGGGCCGCGCAGCGTGGCCGCGGGCCGATAGGGCGGCGGGTCGGTCACCAGCCGAGGGTTGTCCAGACGCCGGACCAGTTCCGGCAGGACGATCTGCGCCTCCATCCGAGCCAGCGGCGCGCCGACGCAGTAGTGGATTCCGCCGCCGAAACCGAAGTGCTCGTTGGGAATCCGGTCGGGAATGAATCGATCCGGATCGGCGAAGTGCCGTGGGTCGCGATTGCCCGCGGCCAGTGCCAGAACCACGGTCGAGCCGCGCGCGATGGTCGCGCCGCCGATCTCGATGTCCGCCAGAGCGGCCCGGTAGCGGAACTGCACCGAGGGCTCGTAGCGCACGATCTCCTCGATCATCGGCACCACCAACTCGGGCTCGGTCCGAAAGCGCGACAACACATCCGGGTGACGCAGCAGCGTGAGCATTCCGTTGGTGAGCAGGTTGACCGTGGTCTCGTGCCCGGCGATCAGCAGCAGGCGAGCGGTGATCACCAGATCCTCGCCGGTCAGCGGTTCGCTGCGGGCGCCGCCGGTGATCAGGCCGGAGATCAGGTCGGATCCGGGCCGGCACGCCCGCTGTGCGGTCAGCTCCTCGAGGTACGCGGCCAGCTCGGCCGATGCGTGCGCGATGGCGTCGTGCTCGGATTGCGGCATGGCCGGGTCGAGGTCCAGACCGCGGGCGATGGTGTCGGCCCAGCCGTGGAATCGGGCCTCGTCCTGTTCCGGGATGCCCAGCAGGGCGCAGATCACGGAGACCGGCAGCGGATACGCGATCTCGTCGACCACGTCCACCCTGGTCCGGGAACCGACGGCGTCCAGTAGTTCGCCGGTCATCCGCCGCACATCCGCGCGCAGCGATTCGACCACGGCCGGGGTGAATGTGGTCATCACCGCGCGGCGGAGCCGGTCGTGACTCGGCGGATCCCGGAGCAGCAGCGACTTCGGCACGTCCGAGCGCGGCGCGTGGTCCGCGTTGTCCATATCGGAGCTGATGCGCGGGTCGTGCAGCAGCGCGGAGATCTCGTCGAAGCCGCTGACCACCCAGGTGCCGTCGGCCTGCCGGGATACCGGCTGCTCACGCAGTTCGGCGTAGAGCGGGTAGGGGTTCGCGCGGCTCTCCGGGACCAGGACCCGGGCGAACAGCTCGTCGCGTGATGTCGCCGGTGCGGACATACTTCACCTTCTCGAATCCGAATTGCGTCGAAAACTATTGGAGTACAAGGGAATCGCTCTGCCCATCCGAGGGCCGCAGCTCGACGACAAGAACGGGATCGGGACCGTCCGGGGCGTTGAGTTCGGGCGGGAAGCTCGCCCGGGCGGCGATCAGCGCGGCATAGGCGTCCAGCGCCCGGGGCATATCGACCGCGAGCGCGCCGACGATCCGGCCGCCGTGCCCGTAGACGGCGACGAACGCGCCGTCCGCCACCGAACCCTGCACGACCGCGACCTGATCGGCCCGGCTCGGCACGCCCGCCACCTTGATGTTCACGCCGAACTGGTTGGACCAGAACGTCGGCAGGGCGGTGTGTGCGCGGACCGGCCCGGACAACATCGTCGCGGCCGCGACGCGCGCCTGCCGAATCGCGTTGTCCCAGTGCTCGACTGCCAGCGGGGCGTCGTCGAACAGCGGATGCGGCCAGCAGGCGACGTCACCGGCGACCAGAACGTCGTCGTCCGGGCGACCGTGGTCATCGACCGCGCGGCAATACGGGTCGCAGTGCACGCCGAGTTCGGTGACCGCGAGTCCGGAACCGTCCAGCCATTCGGCGTTGCGAACCGCGCCCAGCGCGACGACGGCCACATCGGCGTCGAGCTCGGCGCCGTCGGAGAGGCGGGCCCGGCACAGCCGCCCGGCGGTGTCGCCCTCCAGCGCCAGCACCGAGGTGCCGGTGCGCAGATCCACCCCGTGCCGACGCTGCAACCGCGCGGCCGCGAGCCCGGCCGGAACGCCCAGCGCGCCGGCCAGCGGGGCCGCGGACCGCTCGACGACGGTGACCGCCAACCCCAGTTCCCGGCAGACCGACGCCGTCTCCGAACCTATGAAACCCGAACCGATCACCAGCACTCGCCGGGGCCGCGCGGCCAGCCGGGCGGCCAGCTCGCGGGCGTCGTCGCGGGTGCGAACGGCGAACACCCCGTCGAGGGCGGCCTCGCCGGCATAGGGCCAGGGCCGGGCGCGGGCGCCGGTGGCGATCAGCAGTTTGTCGTATTCCAGCGAGGTGCCGTCGGTCAGTCGCACCGTCCGGGCCTGCCGGTCCAGGCTCCGCGCCGCGACTCCGAGCCGCCATTGCGCGTGCAGATCGCCGGATCCGGGCAGGCCGGTGTCGTCGGCGGACAGCCGCCCGGTCAGCACCCGCTTGGACAGGGCCGGGCGATCGTACGGCGGATGCGGTTCCGCGCCGACGAGCGTGATCCGGCCACCGAACCCGTTCTCCCGCAACGCTTCCGCGGCGTTCAGCCCAGCCAGGGAAGCACCGGCGATCACCACATGTTCCGCACTCGCCGGGCGCTCACGCCGATCACCGTAAAGCCGCTGTCGGCGTTGGTCTTTCGGGTCAGCTAGCACGTCCGCCTCCGACCGCGCCGGCCGGGCCCGCGGCAGGCCCGAGGACGATCGCCTGCACCGGGCAGGCGGCGCGCGCCCGCTCCAGATGCAGCCGCCACTCGTCCGACGGCGCGCTGTCGTATTCCAGGACCTCCCGTCCGGTCAGCTCGAAGACCTCCGGCGCGGCGAACACGCACTGCCCGTAGCTCTGGCAGCGCGCCAGATCGACCATCACCCGCACCGCCGCCCTCCTTTCCCTGAATGAAATGAGGCACTTCGCGATCCGTCGCGATGCCTACAACTACTATCAATCACGAAGTACATCTTGTCTAGAAGTACTTTTCTAAAGATAGTCTGAGGTATCGTGGTCGACATGCCGGACAGATCCGAACCGCACCCGGCCCAGGAGGTGTTCTCGCTCCTGGGCGAGCGATGGAACAACGCGATCCTGCGCGAGGTCTACTGGGGCGTGCACCGGTTCGGCGCGTTGCAGCGCAATCTGGGGATCGGCCCCAACACGCTGACCAGCCGCCTGGCCGCGCTGGTCGAACTCGGCCTGCTCGAGCGGCACCGTTACCGGCCGGACAAGGAGTGGTACGACTACCGGCTGACCGACAGCGCACGCAAGCTGGTTCCGGCCTGGATCGCGCTGACCCAGTGGGGCCGCGCCCACCTGCACCCGGACACGGCCGATCGGCGACACATCCGGCACACCGGCTGCGGTGAACTGGTGCATCCGCAACTGACCTGCGACCACTGCGGCGAGGTCCTCACCGGCCACGACCTCGAGCCGATCGAACTGTCCGACGAGGAAGCGGCCGCGATCGCGCACACCGGCACGACCGCCGCGAACTGAGCCCGACGGCTACCGCGTCGAGTTTCCGGAGCCCAGCGCTACTTCCAGCCCGGCGGAGGCGTATTCGGCCCCGCGGTGCAGAACGGGTAGCAGGTGCCCGGGGTCGGGGTGGGCGTGGGAGTCGTGGAGTGGCGACCGTTGAAGCCGCCGGTTACCAGGAGCATGACCAGCAGGGCGACGAAGACGGCGAAACCGAGGACCACTCCGACGAGCACGATCCAACCGCGCGGCAAGACCTCGATAAGGATTGCACGCTGGATCACCACTGCCCATCACCCCACAACCGAATCGCGAACTGCCCCAATGATATCGGTTCCGGACAATTCCGGTGGCCGGTGGTCGCAGATCGGTCGGCACGCTGGTCGGGCCTGGTGAAGCGGCCGGTGTGCGCCGCGGCCGGCATCCGATCGCGCGAATCCGGACCCTGTGCGGCGCGGGCTCGGCCGGCCGCAATCGCTCAGCTCGGATGTACCGACGGCGGTGTCGCGGTGGGGTCCGCGGCGCAGAAAGGTGCGCAGGTGCCGGGGGTGGTGAGGACCGAGGATCGCTGGTCGTCGAAGTGGGCGCCGCTGACCAGTAGTAGAACCAGCAAGGCGACGGCCACCACCAGGCCGAAGACGATCACCGCCGGACAGAGAAATCCACCGGGCATATGCTCGGCGAATTCGTCCTGAATATCCAAGAATTCGATCATGTTGCGTCACCCCTCGCGACCACTCGACGCTGCGCGGCGGTTTTCAGCTGGAAGCGGTAGGGCGGGTCATGCGCAGACTCCGAGCGATCCGCCGAAGAATACGCCCCCGGCGAGTGCCGGGGGCGTATCGAAGGGAATCCGGGAACGAACTCTCAGCGAAGATCTCGTCGCCGGAAGGCGGACAACCCGGTACCGATCAGCGCGGCGGCGATCACCACCAGGATCACGACCGGAGTCCAGGCGAACGGCTCCGCCGGCAGTTTCGGCAGATGGCTGTACGGGTCGATGTCCAGAACCCATTGCGGCATACCGGCGATCGAGCCGAGCAGGAACAACGCCACCCCCGCGGTGAATACGCCCCAGGCCACCGAGGCCCAGCGCGGCAGCACACCGAACAGCAACACCGCGGCGCCGGCGAACAACCAGACCGCGGGCAGTTGCACCAGCGCCGCACCCAGCACCCGCGGCATCTTGCCGGCGATATCGTGCGCGGCGATCCCGTACGCCAGACCGGCCAGCACACCCGAGACCAGCAGCAGCACAACCGGTCCCAGCAGCGCGAAGACCAGATGCGACGCGGCCCAGCGAATCCGGCCCACCGAGCCGGTCAGTACGACCTCCGCGCGGTCGGCCGACTCCTCCGAATTCAGCCGCAGCGTGGCCGAAATCGCGTAGGCGGCCGCGGCCAGGCCCAACAGCGTGAACGCGGTCGTGATGAAGGCGTCCTCCAGCGCACTGGCACCGCCCATCCGAGCGATGATGTCCTGCACCGATTTACTGCCGCCGACCTCGTTCGCGATCCCGTTGACGACGCTGCCGATGACCAACCCGTACAGCCCGAGCCCGACGGCCCACGCCACGAGCGTGCCGCGCTGCAACCGCCAGGCCAGCCCGAAGGGTCCGGACAGAGCCGTCGCGGCCACGGGCGCACCGGGACGTTCGGCGATCAGCCCGGCCCCGACGTCACGCCGCCGCAGCAGCGCGTACGCCACCGCGATCAGCACGATCGTGGTCGCCAGGTGCGGCAGCAGCACCCACCAGTGGTCCCCGGCGAGCGCGCGCACCTGAATCGACCAGCCCTGCGGGGAGAGCCAGCTCAGCGGATCGGCGGGACCGTCGGCGGCGCGCGCGTCACCGACGGCACGCAGCACATAGGTCGCGGCGAGCACGGCGAAGGCGATGCCACGGGCGGTGCGCGCACTCGCGGACAATTGGGCGGCCACCGCGCCGACGGCGGCGAACACCAGGCCCGATCCGGCCAGCGCGAGCCCGAAGGCCAACGCCCCGTGCGCATCCACGCCCGCCCCCGCGATACTCACCACCGCGAGCAGTCCGGTGGCCAGCGCGCCGATACCCGAAACCAGCAGCGCGGCAGTGAGGTTGGCCAGCCGTCCGACCCTGGTCGAGGCCAACAGCTCCTCTCGGCCGGTCTCCTCCTCGGCGCGGGTGTGCCGGATGACGGTCAGAATCGTCGCGATGCCGATGATGGTGAAGAACATCCCGGCCTTCCACAGTCCGGCCGCCGCGCCGGACGTGGTGTTGTAGACCGGCCCGTACATGGCCAGCTGGGCGGGACTGGTGTTGATCGTATGCGCGAAGTGCGCCAACTGATCCGGGCTCGAATACACCTTCTCGGTGCTCTTGACGTAGACGCTGCCCAGCGGCAGCGACAGCAGCAGCACCCACAGCGGCAGCACGATCCGGTCCCGCCGCAGATACAGTCGCAGCAGCCGCCACGTCCCGGTGAATTCCGATGCGCTGGTGGACGATCGGGCACGGCCGATGGGGCCGGCCAGGGTTGCCGTGCTCATTTCGCCGCCTCCGCGAGGTGGTGGCCATCGGCGGAGGAGATGTCGTCGCCGAGCGAATAGTGCCGCAGGAACAGCTCTTCCAGCGTCGGCGGCTGGCTGACCAGACTCCGCACGCCAGCGTCGCCGAGCACCCGGATCAGCTCACCGAGGTGTTCGCTGTCGACCTGACAGCTCAACGTGTGATCGGTGACGCTGATGTCCTCCACACCCGCGATCCGGCTCAGATCGCCCGGATCTCCGATCAATTCGGCCTTGATCGAGGTGCGGCTCAGATGCCGCATCTCGGTGAGCGAACCGCTCTCCACGGTCTTGCCGGCGCGGATGATGGTGACCCGGTCGCACAGCGCCTCGACCTCGGACAGGATGTGACTGGACAGCAGCACCGTCACCCCGCGTTCGGCCGCCTCGCGGGCACAATCGCGAAATACCTGCTCCATCAACGGGTCCAGGCCCGACGTCGGCTCGTCCAGCAGCAGCAGCCGGGCTCGCGAGGAGAAGGCCGAGACCAGCGCGACCTTCTGCCGGTTGCCCTTGGAGTAGGTCCGCGCCTTCTTGCGCGGATCCAGTTCGAAACGCTCGATCAGCTCGGCCCGGCGATCGGTGTCCAGACCGCCGCGCATCCGGGCGAGCAGATCGATGGTCTCCCCGCCGGACAGCGACGGCCACAGCGTGACATCGCCTGGTACATAAGCGATATCGCGGTGCAGTGCGACCGCGTCGGTCCACGGATCGCGGCCCAGCACCTCGACGTCGCCGGACGTGCGAGCCAGGATGCCCAGCAGAATCCGGATGGTGGTCGACTTGCCCGCGCCGTTGGGGCCCAGGAAGCCGTGCACCTCCCCTTCGGCGACGTCCAGATCGAGACCGTCGAGGGCGCGTACCTGTCCGAAATGTTTGCGCAACTGCCGGACGACGATTGCCGATGACATCGGATCTCCTGTATTCGTGGCGCGGACCGCGACTCCGCGGGATTCGTCCCGGAGAATCAGCCCTCCGCACCGGATGGGTTCGTGGGTGAAATATGTTGTGCTTCAGTGCTTTCGCGGCCGGACAGCAAGGTGTCCAGCGCCATCGAATCGGTGAGCAGGCCGTTGGTGTAGAGATCGACCGCGGGCAGCATCATCACGTCGGCGTACTCCCGCAGCATCTTCGGATAGTCGGGTGCGCCGTCGTGCCGGGCGAGGTAGAGCTGCATGAACAACAGGAATCCCCCGCCGTTCTGCAGGCCCATGTAGCGCGCGGTCGCCTTCAGATCCAGCGGCGCCCGCAACGACCCGTTCTCGATGCCGACCTTCAGATAGGTCTCCATATCGGCGACCATGTGGTCGAACATCTCGACCGCCAGCGGACCGCCGGCCTGCAGGCTGCGCATCAGATAGGCGAGGTACGGCGCGAACTCCTCGACCTCGGCCATCGCCTGCAGCAGCCCCTTCGGAGAGGGGTTGCTCATGTACTCCATCTTGGCCTTGCGGATGAACTCGCGGACATGGTCGTCACATGCCTGCCGCAGCCCGTCCTTGGAGCCGAAATGATGGTTGACCAGGCCCGGTGACACGCCCGCCGCGGTGGCGATGGCGCGAACCCCGACCCCGAAACCCTGCTCTCCGAAAATTGTCATCGCGGCCTCACGGATGCGGGCGCGAGTAGTCAGATCCTCGGGGGATCCTTCCGGTACGGCGACTCCTTTGAACACATGTTTAATATACTAAACAGGCGTTCAATCCGCACGCAAGAGTTCGCCGGAATTTCCGGCGGGTCGTAATCGCGGTTCGGCGCGACGGCTCGCGATCGCGCCTGTGACCTGCGGTGATTATCCGCGCGAAGCGCAGAGCAGACCGTCGCCGAGCGGGATCAGCACACTCGTCAACCGCGGATCCTCGGCGATCGCCCGGGTGGCCGCGCGCACCGCCTGGGTCGCGGCGTCGCGCTGGGCCGGATCGGGCACCCGCCCGCCCAGTAACGCGTTGTGCAGCATGATCGCGCCGCCCTCGCGCAACAACCGCACGCCCTGTTCCACATACTGCGGATGTTCGAGCGGCGCGGCATCGATGAACACCAGGTCGTAGGCGCCGTCGGCGAGCCTGGGCAGTACGTCCAGGGCGCGGCCGTTGATCAGGCGGGTGCGCGCGGGGGCGATCTCGGCGGCCCGGAACGCGTCGCGGGCCGAGCGCTGATGTTCGGGTTCGGAATCGATCGTGGTCAGCGTGCCGTCCTCGCGCATGCCGTCCAGCAGCCACAGGCCGCTGATCCCCGCACCGGTACCCACCTCGACCACCGCCCGCGCACCGAGCAACTGCGCGTACATACTCAGCAGCGCGCCCACCGACGGCGGCACGGGCGTTGCGCCCAATTCGGTGGCCCGCTCCCGCGCGGAGAGGAGAACCTCGTCCTCGACCACTGAATCCTCGACATACGCGAGGTTGCGTTGCAGGGCCGATGCGGTGGGTATGACGCTCACGTGTATGAGGCTAATGGCGGATCATCAGGACGGCCCGGCGACGCAGCGCAGTTTTTCTCAGGTGTCGCTCAGGCTCCCCATACCACGGCCACATCGGGACCACGTTTAGTAAGCACTACGCAAAGGCCGACCGACCGTCGGCCCGGTACCCGGGAACAACCCGATACGGATCGGCGGTTGTACCCGATACACGATACGAGTCGTGCGAATGCCGGGGCACGGTCCCGAGTAGGAGGTAACCCCATCCACATGGTCGATGCGGCGCGTGAGTTCGCCACCCTTCCCGAGTCGAGTCTGCCGGTCGACGGCGCCTCGGCCGAATATTCCCTGCCCGCGGCGGACGGCAGCGACCCTGCCGTGGTCACCGTCCACCCCGACGAGGCCGTCGAGGCCGAACTCGCCGAGTCCGATCCCTTGTCGGGCACCGCGGCCTTCGACGCCACCGGCGATCGCGCCATGATGCCCAGCTGGGACGAACTGGTCCGCGAGCACGCCGATCGGGTCTACCGGCTGGCATACCGTCTCACCGGCGATCCGCAGGACGCCGAGGATCTCACCCAGGAGACGTTCATTCGCGTCTTCCGGTCGTTGCAGAGCTATCAGCCCGGCACCTTCGAGGGCTGGCTGCATCGCATCACCACGAACCTGTTCCTGGACATGGTGCGACGCCGCAATCGGATCCGGATGGAGGCACTACCCGAGGACTACGACCGCGTGCCCTCCGAGGGCCCCGACCCCGAACAGGCGTATCACGAGTCGCGCCTGGACCCGGACCTGCAATCCGCCCTCGACGCACTCGCGCCGGAATTCCGCGCCGCGGTCGTGCTGTGCGATATCGAGGGCCTGTCCTACGAGGAGATCGGCGCCACGCTCGGCGTCAAATTGGGCACCGTGCGCAGCCGCATCCACCGCGGGCGTCAAGCACTGCGGGAGCACCTTGCGCATAATGGATCTCAGCCGCGGTTCGCAGCCGCGGAGAAGGTCGGGTAATTTACGGCCGTCGCCGACGGCGGAAATTCTGTTGGTGCCAGCTGTTGTCAGGTCGAAAGGGTGTGTGCACCGTATGAGTGGCCAGGAGCGCGATTCGGGTAACGCGGCCGGTAGAGCGCCCCAACGCCGGCCTCGCTTCGCCCCGACCGAACACCTGGCCAGCGAGGCCATCGCCGCTTATGTGGACGGTGAGCTGCGGATGAATCCGTACCTACGCGCGGCCGAGCATCTGGCCCGCTGCCCCGAATGCGCCGCGGAGGTCGAGGCGCAGCAACAGGCCCGCGTCGCCTTGCGCCAGGCCGCCCAGATGCAGATCTCCGCACCGCACGATCTGCACGACACGCTGAGCCGGATTCCCCTGGCCGATCTCACCGGAAATGGCGCGGAGAGCATCTCCCGCGGCGCGAGTTTCCTGGGCCTGCGCACGGATTCGTTCCGCTTCGCCTCCTCGGCGGACCGGGAATTGAGTTCCGACAGCAGGCGGTGGACCGGTTGGTGGCGCAAGTAGAGTCTGGATCGTGAACGGAGCGCAGCGGAGTGAACCAATAACACAGCACCGCGTGGGCGCGGCGGGGCCGAGCGCTAGCGAGGTGTCGTCGTGAACGGAGCGCAGCGGAGTGAACCATCAACGCAGCACCGCGTGGGCGCGGCGGGGCCGAGCGCCAGCGAGGTGTCGTCGTGACCACCGAATCGACGAACACCGGCTCACAATCCGCGGCGGGCGGGGCCGCTGGGCAGTCGCCCGCGCCGGATTCGGCGGCCGAACGGGGGAACCTGCGGCCGTCGGACGCACCGGTACTGGGCCCGCGGCCGGTCTACCGGCCCGAGATCGATAAGCACACCGCGCGCGCGTTCCGCCGCCCCGAAGGGCAGACCGGATCATTCGCCCCACACACTTCGAAGCCGCCGCAACAACAGGCCACCGCACCCGAACTCGTGAACCGGCCGCCCGACGCGGTGCTGGCCGAGGCATTCGGACGACCCGAGGGTTCCGACGAGCTGTTGCAGCGCGATCCGGACGCGACCGGCGATTCCGCAACACCCGCTCCGCCCGCCGACCCGTGGCGCGATCCCGACGCCGCGGCCCGGCTCGGCGCACCTGCGGTAGAGACTCCGCAGCCCGCACGGCTGCTTCCGGGCATCAAGCTCACCGCCCGCGAGGTTCTCTTCGGCAGCCGCGTCGCACCCAAGGCTCTGGCCATTCTCGGTGTCATCGCGCTGGTCATCGGCCTGGCCGGCGGTCTGGTCGGCCGGCTCACCGCGGAGGCCACCTCGGTGCTGACCTCCAAGAAGGTCACGCTGTCCCAGGAGGGCGCGTCGGGGAAGCCGCAGGGTTCGGTGTCCAAGGTCGTCGACTCCGTGATGCCCTCGGTGGTGCAGATTCGCGAGACCGTCGGCGACAACGGCGCGCTCGGCTCGGGCGTGGTCATCGACGGCGGCGGATACATCGTCACCAACAACCACGTGATCTCCATGGTCGCGATGGACAAGACCAATCACGGCAAGATCCAGGTGACCTTCTCCGACGGGTCCCGGGTACCGGCCTCGCTGGTCGGCCGCGACCCCAAGACCGACCTGGCCGTGCTCAAGGTCGACAACGTCAAGAACCTCACCGTCGCCCGGCTCGGTAAGTCCGACGACGTGCAGGTCGGCGACGCCACCCTCGCGATCGGCTCACCGCTGGGTCTGCAGAAGACCGTCACCGCGGGCATCGTCAGCGCGCTGCATCGCGCGATGGTGGAGACCCCGGAGGCCGGGGACGACACCGCCGGGGCGTTCGACGCCGTGCAGACCGATGCGGCGATCAACCACGGCAACTCCGGTGGCGCGCTGGTCGACGGCCAGGGCCGGCTCATCGGCCTCAACACGGCCATCCGCAGTGAGAGCGGCGGCTCGGTCGGGCTCGGTTTCGCGATTCCGGTCGATCTGGTCAAGCGGGTCTCGCAGACGATCATCCACCACGGCGCGATCGAACATCCGTGGCTCGGTGTGAGCGCCAAGACCAAACAGGTCGAGAACGACACGCTCAGCGGTGCGGCCATCGCCGACGTGGTAGCGGGCAGCCCGGCGGCCAAGGCCGGTCTGACCGAGGGCGACGTGGTGGTGAAGGTCGGCGACCGCGAGGTGAGCGAGCAGGCCGAACTCACCGTCGCGGTGATGTCCCAGCAGATCGGTCAGAAGGTCGATTTCCAGATCGTGCGGGACGGTCGGCAGGTCACGATTCCGGTGACGCTCGAATCCGACCGGAACGCACCCAAGCCGCCCCAGTAACCTGGTCTCATGTTCGATATCGGCTGGCCCGAGATGATGATCCTGGTGGTTGCCGCCTTGGTCGTGCTCGGGCCGGAACGGTTGCCCGGTGCTATCCGCTGGACCGCGCAGAGTCTGCGTCAGGTGCGCGATTACGCGAGCGGCGCCACCAACCAGCTGCGCAGTGAACTCGGCCCGGAATTCGACGAATTGCGCAAACCTCTCGACGAATTCAACGAGCTGCGCAAGCCGTTGGACGAGTTGCGCGGGATGTCGCCGCGTTCGATGGTGACCAAACACCTTCTGAACGGGGACGATTCGCTGTTCACCGGCAATTTCGACAAGCCGGCCGGTACCTCGCCGGAGCCGGCCGCGCCGTACACCCCGCCGGCCGCGCCCTCGCCGAAACCGCTGGGACACAACGAGAAGCCACCCATCGATTTCGACGCGACATAACGATTTCGGGCCGGACCGGCGGGTCGTCCGGCCGCGTTCGGCAAGGTAGAGCCCCGACGGGCGGTTCCGGCCGGAAATACCACGTCAAGCGGTCTAGACACATACCGCTGTCGAGGTATCTAGACTGCGCACATGTCGGCCGATGAGGTGGCACGGGTGTTCGCGATCGATGACAAGGTCGAACGCCTCAAGGCGGCCACCGAAGGGGTTGCCCAAGCGCAACAGACCATCAACGAGCTCACGCGCATCCGGCGCGCGGTCATCCGAGACCTGCATGCCGAAGGGTGGACGTTCGCCAGAATCGGTGCGGCCGCGGGACTTTCGCGAGCCCGAATCCATCAGGTGAGTACGCAGGGGCCGGTACCCGAGGGCCTGTTCTTCGGACACGGCCCGCTCACCATACTCACCCCGGAGCTGCGCAGCACCACCCGCACCGCACCGCTGGTCGGCGCGCCCGATGCCACGGCGCCGCACCGCCTCCAGGAATTACTCCGTGAGCTGGGGTTCTCGGTGACCGTCGAACGTTTCCTACCCGGCCGGACGCTGGATCTGGAGCGGGACGGGCTGATCGTCCTGGGCGGTCCGGAACTCTCGCCGAGCCTGCGTCAACTGGCCATCGCGGATCCGCGCCTGCGCCGGACCGTCGCCCGGCCCGGACGGGTGCGTCGCGGAATCGAGGATCGAGCAGCTCGCCGCGTCTACCGCCCCGGCGGCACCGAACCCTACGACATCGCCTATCTGGCCCGCCTGCACCGGCCCGACAGCCAGGGCACCGTCCTGCTCATCGACGGCCTGCACCCGCCCGGCTCCCTCGGCGCGATCCGCCTGCTCGCGACCCGCCTGGCCACTCTCCACGAACGCGCGGGCACACACCCGTTCTCCGCTGTGGTCGGCGTCCGCTACGACCGCAATACCGGCGAACCGCTCGAGGCGGATCTGCTCACGCCGATCTATCGCCACGAGCGATGACGACAGCTTCGGCGACCGCCCGCGGCCCGAAGCCGTCGTCGGGTGCGGAGTCGATCGATTTCCGCAGCGGGACAGTCGTTTTCGCAACACCGACAGCGCGCACCGATGACTCGGCGCACCGCCCAGCCGAGCAGGCCGGTGCATCTACCCGCACATGCGCCCCGCTCGGCCGCGCCGACGCCGAAAGCTTCTCCTCACGCGGCGACGATCGCCGGACGCAGCGTATTCATCGGGGGGCGATCCTCCAGCGAGACATCTGTGGTCAACGCCGTGAATTCACCTCCCACCAGCGGGAATTGGGTCAGGGCCGCGCCCGAATCTCGAATTCCGGTGCGGCCCAGGACAGTTCCCATGATCTGGCGGCTCATCACGCCCAGGTCGGACAGGGGGCGGTTGCGGTGGGTGCGCACCCCGAGGTTGACCTGGCCGATGGCGGACATGCCGAGCAGGTCGTAAGTGTCCAGCAGCAGGCCGATTTCGACGCCGTAGCCGGGGGCGAACGGGACCGCGGTGAGCAGTTCCCGGGTTCCGGCGTATTCACCGCCGAGCGGTTGCAGCACCGCGGACAGGTCCGGGCGCAAGGCCGCGAGCAGAGGGCGGGCCACGAGTTCGGTGACCCGGCCGCCGCCGTTGTGGTCGACCGTCTGCCCCTGCCGCAGCGGACGCCGGTAATACGCCTTCACCAGATGCATATCCGGCACCGTCAGCAGCGGGCCGAGCAGCCGGGGCACGAAGGACGGATCCGGATCGATCAGATCGGAGTCGACGAAGGCGATCAGATCACCGGAGGTGACCGCCAGCGAACGCCACAGCACCTCGCCCTTGCCCGGTACCGGATCCAGTTCCGGCACAGCCTGTTCGCGGCTGATCACCCGCGCCCCGGCGGCCCGGGCGCGTTCGGCGGTGGCGTCGGTGGAGCCGGAGTCCAGCACCACCAGCTCGTCCACGAGCGAGCCCAGCAGCGGCACGATGCTCGCCACCACATCGGCGACGGTGTTCTCCTCGTTCAGTGCGGGCAGCACCACCGAAACAGTGCGGCCCGCTTTGGCGGCGACGAGTTCGTCGACGGTCCAATCCGGGCGATCCCAGGTGTTGCTGGTGGCCCAGGTGTTGTCGGGAATACGGTCGGGGTTGGTTGTCATACCAGACCTCGCAGAGTTCGTGCGGGGGGACGGATGCCCTGTATGGCCGCGATCATGTCCACCACTCGCCGGGTCGCGGCGACCTCGTGGACTCGGAAGACCCGGGCGCCGGCCGCGGCTGCCCATGCCGTCGCTGCCAGTGTGCCCTCCAATCGCTCGGATAGGCCGACACCCAGTGTCTCTCCGATGAAATCCTTATTGCTCAGCGCCATCAAGACCGGCCATCCGGTATTTACAAGAATGTCCACGGCCCGCAACAGTTCGAGCCCGTGATAGGTGTTCTTGCCGAAATCGTGCGTCGGGTCGATGAGAATCGAATCCTTCGCCACCCCCGCGGCCGCGGCGTTCTCCGCCGCCTGCACCACCGTCTCGGTGACCTGCGCCACCACATCGGTATAGCGCACCCGGTGCGGACGCGTGCGCGGGCGAGCGCCGCCGGTATGGCTGCACACGATTCCCGCCCCCGTTTCCGCGGCCACACCGGCCAGATCGGGGTCCGCTCCGGCCCAGGTGTCGTTGATCAGGTCCGCGCCCTCGGCCACCGCGGCCCGCGCCACCTGGCCGCGCCAGGTGTCCACACTGATCAACAAGTCCGGATACCGCTCCCGGATCGCCGCGACGAACGGCACCACCCGCCGAGTCTCCTCGGCCGCGTCCACGACATCCCCCGGCCCCGCCTTCACCCCGCCGATATCGACCAGATCGGCCCCTTCGGCCACCGCCCGGTCCACCGCGGACAACGCCGCGTCATCGGAGAACGTGGCCCCCCGGTCGTAGAACGAGTCGGGTGTGCGATTCACGATCGCCATCACCAGAGCCCGGTCCGTCGCCACCGTTTTCCCGCACAAAGTAGGTAACGGTGGCACAGAACTCATACCCCGACTGTACTGGACCCCCCTTTCCCGCTCTCGGCACTGACCGGCTCGTCCGCCGCTACACAGACAACGAACGGCAGGCCGCTCGAGCCCGCGTGCCGCTACGACGCGTCCGGTTCGGCTCCGAGTTCATCGTCGCGGCCGGAGCGCACGAGAATCAGCACACTGACGACGAACACCCACGCCGGGAACGCCAGCGTCGTCCATCGACTGGTCTCGACGGCGATCAGCAGGGCCACGGTCAGCAGGTATGTGAGGAAGGCCAGCCAGCGTGGCATCAGTCCGGTCCTGAGCCAGATCGTGCCCAGCGAACTCATGAACACCGCGGCCATGCGCAGCGCGTAGGTCTGGCTCGCCGAGATGATGACCGCCCTGCCGAAGCCGAGCACCTCGGCACGGGCGGCCGAGTCGGCCAGACCGGCACGATTCGATAGCAAACCAGCGGCAACGGCAGTGGCTAGGAACATCATGGCCAGGAACAGCAACCCGCTGCCGAGGAATATCGACAGGAAGAATCGGTTCTCGTGTGGGCCGAACCCGTCGCGCACGACGCCGATGAACCACAGGAAGCTGATACCCGCGAAGGGCATCAGCACCGTGGCCGTCGTGATCGTTCCATGCTGATTCTGCAGCCAGCGAGCCGAATCGGCGACATTGCCGGGCATCCTGACGCGAATCAGGATCAGCGTGATGGCGAACAGGACAGCGAAGACCACTCCGGCCACCGCGGCGGCGCGCGGCGTCGACAACCGATTCGGCCGCAGCGGCTCGGCAGGCAGCGACATGGGCATAACGGCATCCTGTCGACGAGGCGGAAGCATATTATGGCAAATGTACGGCTTACTTCTGCGGTTGAGGAGGGCGTCGACATGTCCGGATCCGATCCCGATCGGCTCGAACCAGCGGCCATGGCCATTCCGAAGGAGGGCTACTTCGAGTTGCAGCGGGGCCGGTACGGTCCGGTGTATCCGCGAACGCCCGCCTGCTACGGCTTCTCGATCATCGCGAAGGTGAAACCCGGACGGGAAGAAGCGATTCGGGCGTACGGCAAGCAGATCGAAGAGGCGGTGGCGGCCGACCCGGATGTGCTTGCGCCACTGCGTCTGCACTACCTGCGATGGTTGCTCTTCGACGTCGGATCCGGCCTGCACTTCCAATATCAGGGCATCTTCGACACCGATTTCGACAAGTACACCGAGGACGCGGTCACGCTGTTCAGCCAGACCGGTATCACGACCGTATTCACCAATCTCGAAGGGTTCCCGGAGGATTGGAAGGAGAACCCCGCGGCGTTCGTCGAGTTCGTCCGGGCGCACCAGTGCCCGAGCTTTCTCGAATACGGTGAATATCCCTACGTCACCGCCGAGGAGATCAAGAAGGCGCTGCGCTTGAAGACGGCGTTCTCCGACATGCTCGACCAGATGCAATGAGCAGCCCCACGCCGACCCTCGAACTCGACGACATCCAGCACATCCTGCTGACCCGAACTCCGGCGATGACCGGTCGCTACGAATTCCTGTCCTTCGACGACCCGGCCGGTGGGCGAGCCTGGTTGACCGGTCTGCTGGACCGGGTCCAGTCGGCCGCGGACGCGCGCGCCACGATGGACAGTTCCCAGCGCTGGGTCACCCTGGCCTTCACCTGGTCCGGCCTGCGCGCGCTCGGCGTGCCGCGACCCGCGCTGGACAGCTTCCCCGACGAGTTCCGCGAAGGGATGGCCGCCCGCGCCGACATCCTCGGCGACACCGGGGCGAATCACCCCGGCAACTGGCTGGGCGGACTGGCGGGCGACGACCTGCACGCCATCGCGATCCTGTTCGCGCGCAACGCCGCCGAACACCAGCGCGCCACCGGCGCACACCGCGAACATCTCGCCCGCTGCCCCGGGGTGCGGATGTTGTCGTACCTGGATCTCAACGCCTCGCCGCCGTTCGACTACGCCCACGACCACTTCGGTTTCCGGGACCGGCTGTCCCAGCCGGTCATCGAGGGTTCCAGCGAAGTCCCCACACCGGGCTCGGGCGCGCCGCTGAAAGCCGGTGAATTCATCCTCGGCTATCCCGACGAGGCGGGCCCGCCGCACGGGCTACCGCAGCCGGAAGTGTTGTCCCGCAACGGAAGTTACATGGCCTACCGGCGACTGCGGGAGCACGTCGGCGCGTTCCGGGACTTTCTGCGTCAGGGCGCTGCCGACCCGGCCGGCCAGGAACTGCTCGCCGCGAAGCTGATGGGGCGCTGGCGCAGCGGCGCGCCGCTGGTGCTGTCCCCCGACGCGGACGACCCGCAATTGGGCGCGGACCCCCTGCGCAACAACGACTTCGACTACGGACATATGGACCCGCACGGTTACGCGGTGCCGCTGGGCGCGCACGCCCGACGCCTCAACCCGCGCGATACGGCCGTGAACATGAACCGGCGCAGGATGATTCGACGCGGCGCCACCTACGGCCCGGCGCTCCCGGAGGGCGCGGCGGACGACGGGGTCGATCGCGGTATCGCCGCATTCATCATCTGCGCCAGTCTGGTTCGGCAGTTCGAGTTCGCGCAGAACGTGTGGATCAACGACGAAACGTTCCACGAACTCGGCAACGAACACGATCCCATCTGCGGCGCCCAGGACGGCACCCTGGATTTCACCGTCCCCGCGCGCCCCATCCGGACCGTGCACAAACGCCTGCCCGCCTTCACGACTCTCGAAGGCGGCGCGTATTTCTTCCTGCCCGGCATCAGGGCGCTGCACTACCTGGCCACACTCGACGAGTGAAAGGCGGTTCGAAGCCGTGAACACCCCACTCCCGGCGCGCACCTACAACCAGGACCACATCCCCCGCCCACGGAACGGGCGACGGCGGATCAGCATCTACTGGACCTGGAGCTATCCGTGGGAAGCCCAACGCGATCCCGCCGAAATCTACAATCGGTTCTCCACCATCACCGAGGTCCGGAACGTCACATGGCCCGCCTACGAGACTCCGGAGTACGACCCGGCGCGATTTCTGCAGGGCATCGCGGGCACACTCGAGCTGTTCCATCGCTCGACCCTGGCATTCCAGCGCCTTGCCGGTGAAGCGACCGGTCATCCGGTCGCGGTCTTCCAGCGCATCGATCAGGCCGGCTATCGGCTGCCGATCGACGAGCGCATTCTCGCCGACACCGACACGCTGATGGTATTCGGACTCGATCATCTGCTGTCCCAGCAGGAGGCCGCGCCCGAGGAGATCGAGGCCATCCGGAACTGGCTGGGACGCGAAGGCACCTGCCTGCTGCTCGCGCCGCACCACGACGTCGGCTTCACCGACGATTTCGCCCAGCGGCAGACCGAACACCAGCATCACGGCGACCCGCTGGTACCCCGGCAGCAGCGATTCGGCCGATACACCCGCTCGCTGATGGCGGCACTCGACGTGCCCGTGCACAACACGTGGGGGCTACGGCCCGCGGTCGTCGACGGCACGACCCGGATCGCTCCCCTCACCCGTTTCCCCGAACTGGACGGCCCCCACCTGCTCGACCAGGTCACCACCTTCAATTTCCACCCGCACCTGCCGCATTACGAACTCACCGCACCGGAGAGCGAATCCCTGCGGGTACTCGGCCGCCAACCCATCGATCTCACCCGCCCGCACCCGTTCACCGCCGCCGGCAACACCGAATTCAACGCGCTGATCTGGATGCCGCCCGACGGGCCCCGGGCCGGCGATATCGTGCTGATCGATTCCACCAACTTCACCACCCTCTTCGGTGGCACGGACAGTCTGCAGAACCTCTGGCGCAATCTCGCCGTCATGAAATGAGCCTCGATCACGTGTCGTCGTCCGGGGCACCGGACGACGACACGACCGACGAGTTGCGCGGGATCGCCTCCACGACAACACCGCAGGACACCGGCGAACGCACCGTGCCCGAGCCCCGCGGTCTCGCGGCTCACGATGCGACGGCTCAGGATGCGGGCTTGGCGCCCGCCGCGACCTCATCGGGGTAGGCGTCGTAGAACGGGACGTAGCCGTCGGTGCGGCCGGAAAGGACGTACCGGCTGGTGGTTTCGTCCGGTGCGAAGCCTTGTTTGCGCAGATCCACCTTGCGGCTCTTGAAGGTGCTGGTGGTTTCGAGTTCGTCGACCACCCGAATGAACAGGGGGACAGCGTAATTCGGCAGGCGGTCGTAGAGGCGGGCAGCCAGGTTCGCGCCGTCGAAGTCCGTGCCGGGCCGAAGGGTCAGCGCGGCCATTCCGGCCTTACCGTCCGCTCCGGGGACGTCGACGCCGTAGACCACCGCCTGGGTGACCCACTCGACGCCGTCGAACGCGCCCTCGACCTCCGTGGTCGCCACGTTCTCGCCCTTCCACCGGAAGGTGTCGCCGAGGCGGTCGACGAAGGCGATGTGATGCCAATGCTGGTCGCGCACAAGGTCTCCGGTGTCGAACCAGCAGTCGCCGTCACGGAACGCGTTGCGCACCAATTTCGCCTCGGTCGCCGACTCGTCCGTGTACCCGTCGAAGGGCGAGCGGCCGGTCACCTCGGCCAACAACAGACCGGTGCCGCCGGAGCGCACGCGCCGGGCCCGGCCGTCCTGGAAACGCCGCGCCTTGCCGGTGGCGTCGTCCACCTCGACGATCGCATACGGCAGCGGGCCGAATCCGGCGGTGCGATCCATGCCGAAGGCGTTGATGAAGGCGATATTCCCCTCGCTCGACGCGTAGAACTCCACGATCCGGCCGATGCCGAAACGTCGCCGGAACTCGTCCCACAGCTCCGGGCGCAATCCGTTGCCGACTGCCAGCCGCACCGAATGTGCTCTCTCCCTCGGCTTTTCGGGCTGATTGAGCAGATATCGGCACAGCTCGCCGATGTAGATGAACCCCGTGGCCCGGCTGGCGATCACCTCGTCCCAGAAGCCGGACGCGGAGAATTTGCGGCCCAGCGCGAGGGTCGCCCGAGATCCGAGCACAGCGCCCAACGCGACGGTCAGCGCGTTGTTGTGGTACAGCGGCAGGCAGCAGTACAGCGTGTCCGAACCGCGCAGGCGGATACCCAGACCGCCGAGCCCGGCCATGCCCTTGATCCAGCGCAGATGCGTCATCACACTGGCCTTGGGCAGGCCGGTGGTGCCGGAGGTGAAGATCAGGAAAGCCCGCTCGCCGGCCCGGACATCCTGGCAGGCAGGCGGATTCGCGGCCGAGGCGGTGCGGGCGCGTTCGGCGAGTTCCTCGGCGAAGAGCAGATTCGCGGGCGGCTCGGACAAGGAGTCCAGCGCCTCCCGGCACTCCGCCCCGATCACGTTCACCACACTGCCGAGCAGCCCGACGCTGTGTGCCAGGACCCGGTCGCGCTGATAATGATTGAGCAGCCCGACCGTCGCGCCGAGCTTGACCGTCGCCAGCACCACGAACAACGTCTCGGGCCGGTTGGTCATCAGCACCCCGACCACATCACCGCGCGAGACACCGCGCTCGGCCAGTACCGCCGCGTACCGGTTCACCTCGAGATTGGCTGCGCTGTAAGTGAATTCGTGGTCTTCGAAGCGCAGGAACGGCCGATCCGGCGCCTGTTCGGCGGCCCGCTGGAAGTAGTACCCGATCGAGGCCCGGTCGCCGGAGCGCACCAGCATCCCGGCGGCTCCGCGCAGCATACCGGGTAAGTCCGCGGCCATCGCGGGTAGTTTGCGCACCAGACCGAGCAGGGTGACGTTCGCCGACAGGTCCTCGGACACGATGTCCTCCAACAGGTTTCCGATTCAGACCGACAGGGATGCGAGAGTGTCGAACGCCTGCGGAAGATCCGGCGTGACCCGGATCCGGTCCAGCGAGGCCCGGGTGACGAACCCGCTGTCGAGCAGTTGCTCGATCCAGGTGAACAGGCCCTGATAGTGCCCGAGCGGATCGAGCACCACCACCGGCTTGTCGTGCGTGCCGAGGTATCCGCCGGTCCAGGTCTCGAAGAACTCCTCCAGCGTGCCGATGCCGCCCGGCAGGGTGAGGAAGGCGTCGGCGCGATCCTCCATCACCTGTTTGCGCTCGCGCATGGTGTCGGTGACGATCAGCTCCTCGGCGTCGACGTCGGCGACCTCGTGGTGCACGAGATGTTTCGGGATGACGCCGATCGTGCGCGCACCACCAGCTCTGGCCGAGGTCGCGACCGCGCCCATCATCGATACCCGGCCACCGCCGGACACCAATTGCCAACCCCGGCGGGCGATCTCGGTGCCGACCTGCGCGGCCAACCTCAGATGCGCCGCATCCCCGGCACTGGCCGAACAGTAGACGCACACCGCGAACGGGCGCTCACTCACCACTGATCCTCCGTCCCCGTCGAATCCTCACCGCGGCTCTCGGCAGCGCGAACCACGATGTCGACCACCTTCTCCACACTGTCGGTGACCTCCACCAGACTCAGATCCCCCGGTGCGATCTTGCCCGATCCCAGCAGCGAATCGTGCAGCCAGTCCACCAGGCCCGACCAGTACCGGGTGCCGAACAGGATGATCGGGAAGCGAGTGATCTTGTGCGTCTGCACCAGGGTCAACGCCTCGAACAGCTCGTCCAGGGTGCCGAATCCGCCCGGCAGGCAGATGAACGCCTGTGAATACTTGACGAACATCGTCTTGCGAGCGAAGAAGTAGCGGAAATTTATCCCCAGATCCACCCACTCGTTCAGCCCTTGTTCCATCGGCAGTTCTATGCCCAGGCCGATCGAATATCCGCCGGCCTCGTGCGCACCCCGGTTGGCCGCCTCCATCACCCCCGGCCCGCCGCCGGTGATCACCGCGAATCCGGCGCGCGAGAGCGCACCTCCGATCGCCTGCGCGGCCTGGTACTCCGGGTGGTCCACCGGCGTGCGCGCGGACCCGAAAACCGTTACAGCACGGGGAATTTCGGCCAGCGCGCCGAACCCCTCGACGAACTCGCTCTGGATCCGCAACACCCGCCACGGGTCGGTGTGCACCCAGTCGGTCGGTCCGCGCCCGTCGAGCAGATGCTGATCGGTGGTACCGCTCCCCCGCTTACGGTCCCCCCGCAACATGATCGGCCCCCGATACTTGGGGGCCGACCGGGGAGATCGGGATGCAACGGGTTCGGTTTCGCTGGACATGAAATAAACGCTAGCAGTTGTGTTGCGAGGTCAGGAGCGGGTGAGATATCCGCGCAGGATGCTGGTGACCGTGGTGATCTGTGCGGTGGGGACGTGTTCGTCGACGGTGTGCGCGAGGTTCGGGTCACCGGGGCCGAAGTTGACCGCGGGGATGCCGCGAGCGGCGAAGCGGGAGACGTCGGTCCAGCCGTATTTGGCGCGGACACCGCCGCCGCCGTGCGAATGCACCTGCTCGACAAGGTCCTTCGCGGCGGGGGCGGTCAGGCCGGGCAGTGCGCCGGATGCGCCGTCGGTTCGCTCGAATCTCAGGTCCAGGCCCGAGAACACCTGTCGCACATGCTCGGTCGCCTGCTCGAGCGAACGGTCCGGGGCGAAGCGGAAGTTCACGTCCACCGTCGCCTCGTCCGGTACCACGTTGCCGGCCACGCCGCCGCCGATCCGCACCGCCGACAGTCCCTCGCGATAGCTACAGCCGTCGATGTCCACCTCGCGCGGCCGATATTCGGCGAGGCGTTGCAGGATCGGGGCAAGGGCGTGAATCGCGTTGTGTCCCTTCCAGGCTCGCGCGGTGTGCGCCCGGGTGCCGGTGACGGTGAGCCGGACCCGCAGTGTGCCCTGACATCCCGCCTCGATCCAGCCGCCGGACGGCTCGCCCAGGATCGCCAGATCGCCGTCGAGCCATTCGGGTAGTTCGCGTTCGATGCGGCCCAGTCCGTTGAACTCCGCGGCGATCTCCTCGCAGTCGTAGAAGATCAGCGTCAGATCGCACACCGGATCGGCGACCGTCGCGGCCAGGTGCAGGAATACCGCGTCACCGGACTTCATGTCGACGGTGCCGCAACCGTAGAGCGTCTCCTGCCCGTCCAGCGTCTCGAACCGGCTCGGGACGTTGCCCGCGATCGGCACGGTATCCAGATGTCCGGCCAGCACGACGCGGGTGTCCCGGCCGCGATCGGTGCGGGCCAGCACCGTGTTGCCGCAGCGGAGTACTTCGAAACCACTGGTCTGCTCGCGCAGCGCCCACGTCACCGTGTCGACGATGGCCGCCTCGTCCTCGGAGACGCTCGGGATGTCCACGAGGGCGGCGGTGAGGGTGACGGGATCGGCGCGCAGATCAATGCTCACCCGTGTCAGCCTAATTGTTCCCGCACTCGGGGCCGCGGCGGCTCGGGCGGCACCCGCGGGCGTCGTGCGGCCCGGCCTGCCCATACACTCGGGGCCGTGAGCATTCAGGGAGCATCCGCAGTCGGCCTGGCGACCGTCACCGTGAACGGCACGGTCCTGGACACCTGGTACCCGTACCCCGAACTGGGCGAATTCGGTACCAGCGGCACCGAGAAACTGGCCCCGGCAGATCCCGGATACGCGCGATTCGCCGACCTCGTCGGCGTCGACGAGGCCCGCCGGGTCGAGGTGGTCGCGGTGCGCACCACCATTTCCGACCTTGCCGCGGCTCCGGTCGACGCGCACGATGTCTACCTGCGGCTGCACCTGCTCTCGCACCGTCTGGTGCGCCCGCACGGGCTGAGCCTCGAGGGACAGTTCGGTCTGCTGGCCAACGTGGTGTGGACCAATTACGGCCCGTGCGCGGTGGAGGAGTTCGAACTGGTGCGCGCCCGGTTGCGCGCCCGGGGCCCGGTCACGGTGTACAGCCTGGACAAATTCCCCCGCATGGTCGACTACGTGCTGCCCTCGGGTGTGCGCATCGGGGACGCGGATCGAGTGCGCCTCGGCGCGCATCTGGCCGAGGGCACCACGGTCATGCACGAGGGCTTCGTGAACTTCAACGCCGGAACGCTCGGCGCTTCGATGGTGGAGGGCCGCGTCTCCGCCGGCGTGGTGGTCGGCGACGGCTCGGACGTCGGCGGCGGCGCTTCGATCATGGGCACGCTGTCCGGCGGCGGCAAGCAGGTCATCTCGATCGGCGAGCGCTGCCTGCTCGGCGCGAACGCCGGTCTGGGCATCTCGCTGGGTGACGACTGCATCGTCGAGGCCGGCCTCTACCTCACCGCGGGCACCAAGGTCGCGCTCCCGGACGGCAACACCGTCAAGGCCGCGGACCTGACCGGCCGCTCGAACCTGCTGTTCCGGCGCAATTCGCAGACCGGCGCGGTGCAGGTCGTCGCGCGCAAGGGCACCGGCATCGAGCTCAACGCCGCACTGCACGCGAACTGAGCAGCACGTCGGAATGCCTTGATCGACAAGGCATTCACTTCTTCCGTCGGCAAGCTCTGCGACTCCGCACGACTCGAGTTACGGTTGATCATGGTGCGGGGCGGGTGAGAGGCCGAAACGCCGCGGCGGCACCGGAGATGTCGATGTTCGGCCGGAGGCGAGTTTCGCAGTGGCGCTGCACACCGATCGAACGAGATTCGCCGTCACGGTCGCGCCGCCGAAGGAATACATTCCCCGCTCGGTATTTCGCGAGGTGGCCGAAACCGTCCATTGGGGCCTCATCCACCTGGGATACGGAAGCGTCCTCGCCGACGATCTGAGCCTGCCCAACCGGACGCACATCATATTCGGCAGCAATACGATGGCGTGGTGGGGACTCGAGCCGCCCGAAGGTTCGATTCTCTACAATCTCGAGCAGATCATTCCGGGTGAGGGTTGGGCGACCGACTGGCTGCTGGACATGTTTCGCCGCCACACCGTCTGGGATTACAGCCAACACAATGTCGAAACCCTCGCCACGCTCGACGTGCCGAATGTGCGGCATGTGCCGATCGGCAGCGTGCCGGAGATGGAACGCATCGTGCCGGCCGAGACGCAGGACATCGACGTACTGTTCATCGGGAGCCCCAACCGCAGGCGAGCCTGGATCATCGAGCAGTTACAGGCAATCGGACTGAACGCGCAGCTGCACTGCAACGTCTACGGCGAAGCCCGCGACGCCTTGCTGGCCCGCGCGAAGATCGTTTTGAATATCCATTTCGGCCCGCGCATATTCGAAATCGTCCGCATCTCGTATCTGCTGTCCAACGGCATATTCGTGATATCGGAGGATTGCGTCGACGTCGCCGCCACCGACGAATTCTCCGAGGCGGTCGAATTCGTCGGCTACGACGATTTCGTCCACACGTGCCTGCGATATCTCGTCGATCCGGCCGCACGCGAGAAGCGGATCGAGAAGGGCCGAGCGCTCATGCGCAGCCGACCGGTGGAAAAATATCTCCACGCGGCACTGCAATCGCCGTCGGAATTGAGCGGCATCGGCCGGGAATGATCACCGGGCGGAGCGATTTCCAGCGCTGATCAGGTGAGCAGCTTCTTCTGCACCTTGCCCATGGCATTGCGCGGGAGGGATTCGACCAGACGTACCTCGCGGGGGCGCTTGTGTGCCGAAAGCTGTTGTGCCACATGGTCGATCAGCGCTCGTTCGAGTTCTTCGGGTGCGCCGCCGCGCGGCACCACGAAGGCGACGATGCGCTGGCCCAGATCCTCGTCCGCGACGCCCACCACGGCCGCCTCGGCGACCGCGGCATGGCCGAGCAGGGCGGTCTCGATCTCGCCCGCGCCGATCCGGAAGCCGCCGGATTTGATCAGATCCACCGATTCCCGGCCGACGATGCGGTGGAACCCCTCGGCGTCGATGGCCGCGACGTCGCCGGTGCGGAACCAGCCGTCCTCGGTCCAGCATTCGGCGGTGGCCTCGGGCCGGTTCAGATAGCCGCCGAACAACATCGGCCCGCGCACC
The DNA here is from genome assembly GCF_059510335.1 of Nocardia sp. PLKS1-43. Taxonomy (NCBI): domain Bacteria; kingdom Bacillati; phylum Actinomycetota; class Actinomycetes; order Mycobacteriales; family Nocardiaceae; genus Nocardia; species Nocardia sp. PLKS1-43. Next base: position 205,370 of record NZ_JCAJZQ010000012.1, read on the forward strand.
TGCAGTCCGCCGATACTCTCGCCGTCGTGCGGAACGGGCTCGCCGGATTCGTCGCGCAGCCTGGTCCGCACGCCCTCAACCGGAGTTCCGACCCAGCCCGGACGGCGTTCCCCGTCCGCGCGGGTGGACAGGGTGATCATGGTCTCACTCATGCCGTAGCGTTCCACCGGGGCCTGGCCGGTCAGTTCGCGCAGCCGCTCGAACACCGGTACCGGCAGCGGCGCGCTACCGGACACCAGAAGTCGCGCATTCGCCAGTTCGCGTGCGGCGGAAGGGTCTTCGACCACTCGCGACCACACCGTCGGGACTCCGAAGTAGATCGTGCCCTTCGCCGCGGCGTAGGCGGCGGGCGTCGGTTTACCGGTGTGCACGAGCGGGCTGCCCACCCGCAGCGGCCCCAGCACGCCCAGGATGAGGCCGTGTACGTGGAACAGCGGAAGCCCGTGCACCAGAACATCGTTGGCGGTCCACGCCCATGCCTGCGCCAGCGCGTCCAGCCCGGCTGCGATCGCGCCCCGGCTCAGCACCACGCCCTTGGGCGCACCGGTGGTGCCGGAGGTGTACAGGATGAAAGCCGTTGTGTCCGGGCCCGGTTCGGGATAGGTGTGCCAGGAACGCGCGTGCATGCGCACCGGGATCACCGGCAGTTCCGTGCCCTCGGGGGCGTCACCCAGCCACGCCCGCGCCCCGGAGTCGGTCAGGATGTGCGCGATCTCGGCCGGCCCGGAATCCGGCGGCACCGGAACCACCGTGACCCCGGCGATCAGACAGCCGACGATGGCCAGTACCGTCTTCGCGCTCGGACGCGCCAGCACAGCGACCCGCTCCACTTGCGCGACCCGCTCGGCCACCGAGGTCGCCGCACCGATCAGATCACTGCGCGAGAGCGTATGCCCGTCGATCGTGACGGCATCGGGAATATCCGCCCCCGCAGCGACAGCGGCCGGATTCAACGACTTCAGCAGCGGTAACGATCCAAACGACACCAGTTCAACCTATCAAGCCGCGCCCGCCCGCCACCGCGAACGGCCGCGCGAATTCCGATCGCGGCCGATGGGCAGACGAACGGGAGCGGCAGGGCGGCGAGTAGGAATCCGCGCCGCGCCGGCCGCCTCGCCCGGCACCGGTATTCTCGCCGGGAAATGCTGTGGCTCAGGGAATCCGGAAGCCCGGCACCACGTGGTCGCGGGCGAAACGACGCACCGCGGCATCGTCGTCCAGCGGGATCACCGTCTGCGGGGTCAGCGCCATGGACAGGGCGGTGCGCGCGATCATCTCGGCCAGCGGCAGCGGATCGTACTGCGCCAGTTTGCCTTCCCGCTGCAGCCGTTCGATGAATTCGGCCAGGTAGTCGCGCCCGAGTTCGATGACGGGCGCACCGCGCACGGTCAGGTAGGGCAGCACCATCTCCGGTTCGGTGGTCAGCAGCCGATCCAGCAGCCGATTGCTGCGCAGCCCGTCCAGGAAGGCGACGAACAACTCGACGATCTGTTCCTCGGCATCGGCCTCGGAGTCGATCTGCCGCTGCACGACCGTATCCACCTGGGCGATGAACTCCCGCGCCTGCCGCAGTCCCACCGCCTGGATGAGGTCGGACTTGCCCGCGAACCGCCGGTACAGGGTGGCCAGCGAGAGCCCGCCGCGCCGCGCGACCTCCACCATGCTGGTGCGCTTGATCCCGAAATCGAGGAAGGCCAGCAGCGCGGCATCGAGCACCGTTGCCTGATTGCGATCCTCCGGAGCCGCGTCACGCACGAGCGGCAGCAGTTTGGCCAGCTTGGTCACAACCGTATCCTCTCCGCAGCAAGAGACGATGACAAGAAAATCACCGCACACGTGCAACTTTACGACCGCAGCGTTTGACAGGTCCAGATCTCGATGAGAAGGTGAGAAGGAAAGTTTCTCACACTTCTTCCGCCGGGTGGCGTGAAGAGAGATCGAGGAGACGAGTCGACGATGACCGCCGCTGCCCAGCGATGGGCCGAGCCCGAGCCGAACCCGCCGGTGACCCTCACCCCGGAGACGGTCCGTGAACACATCGATGGCATCGCCGCGTTCATCGGCGGTGCCGCCAACGTCGTCATGCAATTGAGCCATCCGCCGGTCGGCTACGGCGTCGTGGAGAGCACCGTGGACAGCGGCAAGGCCTCGCTGCACCCGGTCAAGCGGCTGCGCACCACGCTGACCTACCTGGCGGTCGCCTGGATGGGCACCGAGGAGGACTGCGCGGCGTACCGCGAGGCCGTCAACGGCTCGCATCGCGCGGTGCACTCGAAGCCGGGCGCCGCGGTCAAGTACAACGCCTTCGACCCGAACCTGCAGCTGTGGGTGGCCGCCTGCCTCTACTGGGGCGTGGACGATTTGTACACCCGCATGCGCGGCCCGATGGAACCCGCACTGGCCGACGAATTCTACCGCTACAGCGCGCGACTGGGCACCACCCTGCAGATGCGTCCGGAGATGTGGCCCGCCGATCGTGCTGCCTTCCAACAGTATTGGGAGCAGAACATCGCCAAGCGCACCATCGACGACACGGTGCGGGACTACTTCAACGAGATGATCGACCTGAAGTGGCTCTCCCCCATCCCCCGGCTGCTGTTCGCCCGCGTGCACCGGTTCGGCGTGACAGCGCTGCTGCCGCAACACCTTCGCGATCAGATGGGGATGACCTGGACGGCCAAGGACGAGCGCCGTTTCACCCTGCTGCTGCGCTCGATTTCGGCGGTGTGGACGCGGATGCCGCCGATCATCCGCGCCGCCCCGCTCAATACCTGCCTGGCCTACATGCGACTACAGCGCCGATTCGGCCGTCCCCTGGTCTGAGCGAATCTCCGCATCCACCGAGCGAACTTTCGGCGCAGGCGGCAGGATGAAGCGCATGCGCGTAGTGATCCAGCTTCACCCCGCCACCGAACTCCTTGCCGCCGTTGCCGATCCCGGCACGCGGGTCGCGGCGACCGATGTGGTCGGTGATCTGCCCGGTTTCGACCTCGAGCACACCTACGATCCGATCCACATCCCGGGGTTCGCGCCGGGAACCGCCGGCGGGCCGGAGATCTTCTCCGCCCATCCGGCGGACGGTTCGGTCCTGGTGCGCGGCGAGATTCCCGACGACGACGAGGGCGTTCTGCCCGCACTGCGCGGTTCGTCCACCGTCGCAGGGGTTTTCGCCGATCCCGTGATCGAGACCGTCCTGACCTGCGGCGGCGATCCCGCCGTCGGAACCTGGCACGATGTCGAAACACTCTTGCGCACCGGCGATCTGAGCTCGGCCGGGCTGACCGGCACCGGGGTCGCACTGGCCATCGTGGACACCGGCATCAACGCCGACCGGGTGAACCAGGCCCGCGGCGGGACCTTCACCATCGATACGAAGCGCAGCTGGAATCCCCAGGGCGTCACCGGTACCGCGGGCCAGTTCCCGGTGGACCACGGCAGCATGTGCGCCTTCGACGCGCTGATCGCCGCACCGCAGGCCGCGTACCTCGATATCCCGGTCATGAAGAGCACCCGCCAGGGCGGCTCGACCATGGACGGGCTGCTGTCCGATGCCGTGGCCGCCTACGCTCATCTGCGCACCGTGCTCACCGATCAGCCCGAGGCCACCCGCGCGCTGGTGATCAGCAACAGCTGGGGCTCGTTCTCCCCGCAGTGGGACTTCCCGGTCGGACAACCCGGGAACTATTCCGACAACCCCAACCACCCGTTCAACGTCATCGTCCGCTCGCTCGACGCCGCGGGCGCGGACATCCTGTTCGCCGCCGGGAACTGCGGTAAGGACTGCCCCGACCAGCGGTGCGGTTACCCCGACCACCCGATCGGCGGGGCCAACTCCAGCCCGAGCGTGCTGAGCATCGGCGGTGTGGACACCAAGGGACAGCGGGTCGGCTACTCCTCGCAGGGGCCGGGCCGCCTCAGCGATCGCAAACCCGACGTCTGCGCCTACACCCATTTCCTGGGCTCCACGGTCTTCGGCGCGAACGACCCGGACACCGGCACCTCCGCGGCCTGCCCGGTCGCCGCGGGCTTGGTCGCGGCCATCCGCACCACCCATCCGGCCACCGCCCTGCCCCCGGCTCAGCTGCGAGCCCTGTTGCAGCGCACCGCAACTCACCACGACCAGTCCGGTTTCGACTACGACTACGGTTACGGCACGCTCGACGCGTCGGCGATCATCGCCGAACTCCGCAAGAGCAGCGCGGCCCGCGACTGAGATCGGCCGGCTGACCGCGAGCCGCCGGCGAAGGGCCCGAATCAGGAGAACTCGGGCCCTTCGCCGGCGTGGAAATTCCAGTACCGTGGAGTCATGCCGCTACTGACCGTCCGGCTGCCGCGGGGCGCGACCCTGACCGACGCACTGCGGGAATTGCAGCTGAGCGAGGCCGATGCCGATATCGGTTACGGGCTGATCTGCCTCGATCCCGACGAGGGTTTGTACACATTGCGCGTGACCGACGGTGCCGCGCAACGGATGAGCGAATCCGATACCGGAGCCACGGTCTACGCGGATCCGAGGATCGAACCCGCCGATCCGGATTCCCCTGCGTGACAGGGAATTCCGTTCACGCCGCGGTGAGCCGCTCGGCCGCGGCGGCGATCCGCTCGTCGGTCGCGGTCAGCGCGACGCGGACGTGGTTCACACCGGTGGGGCCGTAGAAATCGCCGGGGGCGGCAAGGATCCCGCGTTCGGCCAGCCAGTCCAGGGTGGTCCGCCCGTTCTCCTCACGGGTGGACCACAGGTACAGGCCCGCAGCGGAATGATCGATCCGGAAACCCGCCTCCTGCAACGCTTTTCGCAGGATTTCGCGGCGGGCGCGATAGCGTTCGCGCTGCCGAGCCTCATGTGTGTCGTCGGTCAGCGCCGCGGTCATGGCCGACTGCACCGGGAACGGCATCATCATGCCGGCGTGCTTGCGTACCTCGAGCAGCTCGCGCACGAGCACCGGATCGCCGGTGACGAAACCGGCGCGGTAGCCGGCCAGATTCGAGGTCTTCGACAGCGAATGAATGGCCAGCAGGCCGGTGTGGTCACCGTCGCAGACGCGCTCGTCCAGAATCGAGACCGCGGGCTCGTCCCAGGCCAGGCCCAGGTAGCACTCGTCGGAGGCGACGACCGCGCCACGCCGGCGGGCGAAGTCCACCACCTTGCGCAGGTGGTCGACGCCCAGGACCTTGCCGGTCGGATTGGACGGCGAGTTCAGGTAGATCAGCGCCGGGGATTCGGGGCCGAGCCGGGTCATCCCATCCGCGCGCAGTATCCGGGTGCCGGCCAGCAGCGCACCCACCTCGTAGGTCGGATACGCCACCTCGGGGATGACCACCAGATCCGCCGGGCCCAGTCCCAGCAGCCGGGGCAGCCCGGCGATCAGTTCCTTCGTGCCGATCGCGGGCAGCACCGCGTCGGCCGGAACGCCCGTGATGCCGAACCGCCGAGCCAGCGCCTCGACCACGGCGGTCCGCAGTTCGGCCGTGCCGTGGGTGGTCGGGTATCCGGGCACGTCCGCAGCGGCGGCCAGCGCCGAACGGATCAGCGGGTCGACCGCATCGACCGGCGTACCCACCGAAAGATCGACGATGCCGCCGGGATGTTCCGCCGCCCGCGCCTTCGCGGAAGCGATGGTGTCCCAAGGAAAATCAGGTAGCAGACTGCTGACCCGGTGACGCTCCGGCAACGTTCTTACTCGCTCGCCATCGGCGGCAGCGCCGCGATGAACGGCGGGTCGAAGTCCACCTTGCCGACCTTGGTCGCACCACCCGGAGAACCCAGGTCGTCGAAGAAGTCGACATTGGCGTTGACGTACCCGCTCCACTGGTCCGGCGTGTCGTCCTCGTAGAAGATCGCTTCCACCGGGCACACCGGCTCACATGCACCACAGTCCACGCACTCGTCGGGATGGATGTACAGCATGCGACCACCCTCGTAGATGCAATCCACGGGGCATTCCTCGATGCACGCCTTGTCCTTCACGTCAACGCACGGTTCAGCGATGATGTACGGCACTGCCGCTCTCCTAGTCTGTCCTTGCCTGCGGGACACTCCGCCCGCGCAACAGTATCCCGGCATCACACGTTACTACCGGCCAGCCTTGCCTAACTTCGGCCGCCTACCGCACGCGGCGCCACGGAACATCGTAGTCACCGCACCGCGCGTCCGACCGGCAGGCGCACCTGCGAGCGCGTACGCCACCGCCCGCCGCGCACGACGGTCCACACCGAGCGCCGGAAAGCCGACCCCGGCGGAGCTCTCCCCCAGGTCGGGCGACGGTCTGCGCCGAGCCGGGTTCGCCCGCGAACGACCGGTCTCCGCTGTCGAGGGGCCGATACCGCGACCGGTCACGCCTGCGTACCAGCACGCGCCCCCGTCAGGACCGCGAGCCGATCGCGAACGCTCCCGCCTGCGACGACGATCGGTCCGCCGACTCCCACGACTCGGCCGCTCCCGGCCACGGGCTGCCCTGCGGATTCACCGGCAACGCCAGACCCGTGTCCGGATCGGCAAGGGCCGCAACATGTCCCGCGACGTGCGGGTCGATCCACGGCTGCCCGGCGAGCACATATCGGGGATGCGCGGTGAGCCGCTCGGTGAGTTCGTAGCCGCACTGCGCGGTGAGTTCGGCGAGGATGTCCAGATTCGGCCACGGCCGTTCGGGATTGACGTGATCCGGTGTCAGCGGTGAGACTCCGCCCCAGTCGTCGATGCCGGCGTCCACGAGCCCGCGGCATTCCTCGAGGGAAACCAGGTTCGGGGGAGCCTGGATCCGCATCGCGGGCCCGAGCACCAGCCTGGTCACGGCGATGGCGGCGCGGAACTCCTCCAGACCGGCGTCGGGGGTGTCGCGCATCGCGGTGCCCTGTTTGGCCAGGAAGTTCTGCACGATCACCTCCTGCACGTGCCCGAATGTGTTGTGCACCTGGCGAATCGCCATGATCGATTCGGCCCGCTCGGTAAGCGTCTCGCCGATGCCGACCAGGATGCCCGTGGTGAACGGCACCGACAGCCGGCCCGCATCGGTCAGCGCGCGCAGCCGGACCGCCGGATCCTTGTCCGGACTGCCGTAGTGAGCCTGACCACGCTGGGTGAACAGCCGCTCGGAGGTGGTCTCGAGCATCATCCCCATCGAGGGCGCGGCCGGCTTGAGCCGCGCGAGCTCCGTCTGGCTCATCACGCCGGGATTCAGGTGCGGGAGCAGGCCGGTCTCCTCGAGCACCCGGATCGCCATCGCGCGGACATAGTCCAGCGTGGACTCGTAACCGCGTTCGTCGAGCCACTGCCGCGCCTCGGGCCAGCGCTCCTCCGGACGGTCGCCGAGCGTGAAAAGCGCTTCCTTACAACCCATTTCGGCACCGCGACGGGCGATGTCGAGCACCTCGCCGGGCTCGAGGTACATCCCCTTGCCCGCGGCGCGCAGCTTGCCCGGCACGGTGACGAACGTGCAGTAGTGACACACGTCCCGGCACAGGTTGGTCAACGGGATGAAGACCTTGCGCGAATAGGTGATCGGCAGTCCGGATTCGCGGTCGCCGTACGCCTCGCGCAATCCCGCGTCGCGGACCGCGGCCGCCGAGACGCACAGATCCGCCAGATCCGCACCGCGGGCGTGTAACAACACCACCGCGTCGTCGAGGTCGAGCGTTGCCCCGTCCCGTGCGCGCCGCAGCGCCCGGCTCATCGCCGCGGACGCGGGTTCGGCGGCGGGGACGCCTGGTTCAGGTAGATCCGTCACGCCCTCGATCATGCGCCAACCATCCGACAGTTCTCCCTTCGGTGCCTGTGAGCTGACACAACCCGACCTTCGCGCAGCCTATTCCGGCCGATCCGGATTCGGCGCGAATCGGTCCGGGCGAACGGCGGATTCCGGCCCGCACGATCCGGCCGCCACAGTACGCACGCGGCCGGCCGATTTCATGCAATATGGCGGTATGGCGGACGGAGGGGCGATGGGCCGGCAGCAAATCTCACCGGAGCGAACCGTTCTGGCGGAACCGGCGTGGCGACCCAGCCCGCGCGCGAAGACACTCTGGGCGATACCCGCGGCGATCGGCTGGCTGATCGTCCTGGTCGCCGAGGTGGTGTGGACCCTCTCGGACTCCACCGATCGCGTCTGGCAGACCGCGGCATTGCCGATCACGCTGGCGGTGGCCGCGGCGCATGTGGCCGGAGTGCCGCTGTGGCGGTACACGGTCCATCGCTGGGAGGTCACCGAGGAGGCGGTGTACACCCGAACCGGCTGGTTCACCCAGGAGAGCCGCGTCGCGCCGATCAGCCGCGTGCAGACCGTAGACACCCACCGCGGGCCGCTGGAACGGCTGCTGGGACTCGCGACGGTCACCGTCACCACGGCCTCCTCCGCGGGCGCGGTGCGAATTCCCGCACTGGATCTGGCGACGGCCGAGCAGACCGTCGAACGGCTGACCGAGGTCGCAGCGACGCACCGGGGGGACGCGACATGACCGGACCCGAACTGACCGGAACGGCCGGCCCCGGCATGCCCGGCGACGCGACGCCGGGTGTGGCCGCCGAACCGCCCTGGCGTCGGCTGGACGGCCGGATGCTGCTGTTGCATCCGGTGCGCGAGGTGGTGCGCTTCATCCCGGTGCTGATCGTGACGGTGATCGCGGGCAGCCGCAGCGACAATCCGATGTGGAGTCTCGCGGCGCTGGCGGTGATCGTCGGGCTGGCGCTCACCCGCTGGTTCACCACCACCTACCGGATCGGCCCGGACACCGTGCAGTTGCGGCGCGGACTGCTGCAACGCAAGACGTTGACGGTGCCGCGCTCGCGAATCCGCTCGGTGGACGTGCACGCGGACCTGATGCACCGGCTGCTCGGCCTGGTCGTGCTGGCCATCGGCACCGGACAGCACGCGGACAAACAGGAGCGCTTCCATCTGGACGGCGTGGACGCCCACCAGGTCCCCGAACTGCGCGCATTGCTGCTGCACGATGTCGAATCACCTGCGGGACAAGAGGTTCCACAGACGACACAGCCGCAAACCCAGGTGCGGCAGGGAATCGAGATCGGACATTGGCGAGCGGACTGGGTCCGGTACGCGCCGCTGTCGCTGCGCGGGCTCGCGGTCATCGCGCCGATCGTCGGCCTGGCCTTCAAATTCGGCATCGCCAACGTGCTGTTCGAGCCCGACACCGTCAAGCGGATCGGCGCCCGGGGCGCGGTGTTCATCACGGTGACCGTCGTCATCGTGCTGGCGGCGCTGATCGTGGTGGTGACCCTCGGCGACTGCCTGCGTTATCTGACAACGTATTTCGGCCTGCGCGTCATCGACGACGGCCGCACGCTGCACATCAGCCACGGGTTGTTCACCACCCGCCAGACCACTCTCGACCTGGCCCGGCTGCGCGGCGCGACCCTCAAAGAGCCGCTGCTGCTGCGCCTTGCCGGCGGCGCGGAACTCGACGCAATCATGACCGGCACGAGCGCTCGCCAGAAGATTCTCCCCCAGGCGCCCCGCACCGCCGTGGACCACACCCTCGCTCAGCTACTCACCAGCCGCCAGCAGCATCGGGACCCGGCTACACCACCGGATTCGAGCGAGGAAACCTACTCTGCTGCAACGGATTACGCCACACCACACGGCCCCCATCCGGACGCGACGCCCGTCCCGGTACCGGTCACGCACCCGGACGCACATGAAACAGGCATTGCCGCAACAGATTCCGTTTCCAGCGGCGTCCGCACGACACCCCGGGAAGATGCGGCCGCCCCCGTCCACGTGGCGCTGATCCCGCACGGCGGTCGTGCCAGACGGCGGCGGTTCACTCGCGCGCTCGCGCCGTTGGCGCTGATCGCGGTGGTCATGGCCGTCCTCGACGTCGCGAAGGCGGGGATTCCGGTCTGGGCGTGGATCGCGCTGGCCGTGGTCGCGGTGATCGCAGTGGCGCTGGCGCAGGATCGCTATCGTGGCCTGGGTCATGCGGTCATACCCGGCGACGCCACCGGTCCGACCTGGCTGATCACCCGCAACGGATCACTGGACCGCGATCGAGACTGCCTCGAGGCGCCCGGCATCATCGGCTGGACCGTCCGGCAGACCTTCTTCCAGCGTCGCGCGGGCCTGGCCACGCTCGTGGCCGCGACCGCCGCGGGCAAGAAGCGGTACCGGGTCGTGGACGTCCCGCTGGACCAGGCATGGTCGCTGATCGAAGCGGTGACTCCCGGACGCCTCGGCCGGCGCTGAGGCCCGGGCGCGGGAGGTTCGCCGGAACGTCAGCGCTCGCCGGCCTTGCCCGCATTGCGCGCGGGCAGGATGAAGCCGCGCCAGAACAGATACCAGCCCGCGGGGATGACGCCGCAGGCCAGGAACAGCGGCGTGGTCCAACTGTCGGTGAGGATCACATCACCGCCGGGTCCGGTGGTCAGGCACACCACGAAACCGACGAGCCAGGCCAGGACCGGCAGCGACATCGTGGCCGGGCGCGAGACCACGGTCGCCATGCCGAGCACCAGCACCAGGTTGATCACCGCGGCGAAGGCCGCGCTGATCGGGAACGGAGTCGAGCCGACATAAGCCGGCAGATAGAGCACCTCGACCGCGAAGGTCAGCAGCCCGTTGAATACCAGCAGCAGCACCAGCGCGATACCGGCCAGCACGAACCCGGGCCGCTGCTCCTGCGTCGGGGAACCCGCGCGGCCGATCGCCGGGGCCGTCACGGAACGGGCGGGAAGCCGAGCAGCGTCAGCAGGTGACTCTGCAAATCGACGAACGAGTACAGCACCGACAGATACAGGTCGTGTTGCGCCTGGAAATGTGGCTGTTGACTCTGGACGAACGCCACGATGGCATCCTGCAGACTCCAGTTGTACATGCCGCTCAGTCTAGAGCCGCCCGCACGCCACCGCGCCGGGCGTCTCGAGATCGCGATCCAGGCTCCGGCCGGGACGGGAATGTCAGCCTTCGCGCGGCACGTCCAGGCCCGCGAACAGGTCGTGTTCGCGGCCGTCCGAGCCGACCTCACCGCGCCGCCCGCGCACGAGAATGTAGTGCTCCTCGGGCAGGATCGGCTGGGCGATGTCGTTCGACAGCGCGAATTCCCGGCCCGAGGGGGCAACGGTGACCTGCGTCGCGTGTGCGCGCAGGGCCGCGCGTTTGGCGGCCAGAACCTCGGACACGTCGATGGTCGCGGTCACCGACTCACTTGGCACGCAAGGCAATTCACCCTCGGCGGGTAAGGCCCAACCGGCCGGGAGAGCGCCGGGGAGCCGGTCTACGGTACGCCGGGCCAGGGCCTCGGTGTGCAGGCGCAGCACCGTGGCATCGGTGACCGACCAGTAGAGTTTCGGTACGTCCCAGCCTTTTTCGGCCGCGCGATCCACCGCGTCCATCGTGATCCGGTGTGCCCGAAGATGATCCGGGTGCCCGTATCCGCCCCCCGGGTCGTAGCAGACCACCACCGCGGGCCGGACGTCGAGCAGGATCCGCACCAGGGCCTCGACAGCGGCGTCACCGGATTTCACGAACGCCCGCGGATGCAGCGCCGCCTCCGATTCGCGCGGGGCCGCGGTGGTGCCGGACATACCCGAGTCCCGCCAGCGCCCAGCACCGCCCAGGAACACCGCCGGACCGGCCGCCAATTCCGCGAGGGCCCTGGACAATTCGCCGATCCGGTAACCGCCGAGCTGATCGGCCGCCGAACTCACCAGCTGCGACCACCGCTCGCCGATGACCTCCCCCTCCTCGCCGAGGGTGCAGGTCACCACCGTCACCGGCACGCCGCGACGCCGATAGTGCGCGATGGTCCCGCCCGTGACGATCGTCTCGTCGTCCGGATGCGCGTGCACCAGCAGCAACCCGCCGACCGGGGCGTTCCCGGTCACGACAGCCGCCGCCAGGTCGCCGCGCCGCCGAAGATGCCCACCTCGATCGAACCGCTGAGCGATACGCCGTCCATCCGCGGCCCGGCCGCGGCGACGCCGTTGTCCTGCACGATCGGCAGCACCGTCCCGAGCGCCCACAGCTTCGGCTCGGCCTCGGCGATCGCCTTGGGCGTATCGATACCGCGCAGGGCCGCGTCGATCTGCGGTTGCAGGGTCGGATCGCACACCCCCGACACATTGCCGGGAGCCCTGCGAATCGCCTCGGCCTGCGACGACGAACCGTCGGGTTGTCCGGTCGGCGCCGCGGGCGGACAGCCGTACCGCGAGGCCAGGACGGTCGCCGGATCGCCACCGGCCTGCTCCCAGCCGACGATCGCGTCGACGGTGCCGTCGAGCAGATCCTTACCGTAGAGCTCATCGGCGGGCAGGCTGCGCACGCTGGCATCGATTCCGGCACTGCGCAATTGGTCCGCGGCGGTGTTGGCGACCGCGAGCGCGGTCGTGTCCTTGTCCACCGCGCCGATCCGGATGGTCAGGGTCTTACCGTCCTTGGCGACCTGTCGCGGCTGCGGGGCCGGCGAGGTCGTCGAATTGGTCGGCGGCGTCTCGGGCGCCCGCGCGAAACCCGCCTCGGCCAGCAGTCCGAATGCCTGATCGGCGCTCATGCGCGCCGGCTCGGTCGGGACGTACCCCGGATCCGATGGCGAAAGTATCTGCGCCCGAGCGGGTTCCACCCAGCTGCCGGTCTGCGCGCCGACCGAGGCCAGCAGTCCGGGATCCACCAGGCCCAGCACCGCGCGCCGCACCCGGACGTCGCTGAGATCGCCGGTACGACCGTTGAGCACCAGTTGCATCACCCGGGCCTGCGGCATGGTCGCGGTGCGCACCGACGGCACCGCGCCGAGTTGCGCCTGCGTCGCCCCGGTGCCGTGCACCAGCGCCATCTGCGCATCGCCCGAACGCAGCGATTCGGCGACCTGCGCGGTGGTGCCACCCCCGCGTAGCTGGATCTGATCCGGCACCGCCGGTGTGCCCCAGTACCGGTCGTTGCGCTCGAGCAGGATCTCCTCGCGACCCGCGTCGGCCTGTTTGACCCGGAACTGCCCGCCGGAGATCGGATTCTGGTCGATCAGGCCGCGGTCCAAGGTCAGGGCCCGCGCGAATCCGCCGGGCGCGTCCTTGAGCAGATGCGAGGGCAGCAGATCGGTGAACATGCTCCGCCACGCCGGATAGGCGCCGTTCATGGTGACGGTCACCGTCTTACCGCCCTGCGAGGAGCCGACGTCGGTGATCATCCGATAACCGGCCGGATCGACCACCCCCGGCTGGGTGATCATCTGCTGCCACAGATAACGGAAATCCTCCGCCGCGATCGGCGCCCCGTCGGACCAGGAAGCCTGATCCTGGATCTTGTACGTGATGGTGAACGGATTCTGCGACGTCACATCCGCCGACACCATCAACGCGCCATCGGGCACCCAGTCGGTCGCGCCCGGTGTCGTGGGCGAGGGCACCGGCCGGAACGGGCTCGGAAACACCATCGAGGCAACGGCATCGGTGGCCGGGGACTGATTCGACCGCAGATGCGGGTTGAACCCGATCCCGATATCGTCCACCGCCACCACCACCGTGGTCTTGGTCGGTGTAGCGGGCAACGTCTTCGGGCTGTCGGTGCTCTCGATCGGCGGCGGCGGATTCGCCGTACACCCGGCGAGCAGAGTCACCGACCCCGCCAGCAGCAACGCCACAACCCGCAGCAGCACCGTGGCACGCCGCGTCGCGCAAGCCCCCGATATCACGCCCGGCACTGTAACAGTGTCTTCGGCCTTCGCTCCGCTCCGGCGGGCCGCAGCTCTCCCGGCGCCGAGGGCGCGGGTGGGCAACGTGTTCCACAACGGCCGGAACCGGGTGAGCCCGGACTTGATCTGTTCGTCTGGGGTCACAGTCCGATCCCTCTACACACTCTCGGCATCACTCCACCACTCGGCCCGGGGTGCCGTCACCGCCCGATCCGGTGGCGCTGCTTCCGGAAGCCTCGCAACAGAGGCATATATCCGACCTCACCGGATGACGCGGGTCTCGGCCGTCCTTGTCGCACATATCGTAAAGCACTGTGCGACAAGGTCTTACGCTTTGCCACGACGAACCGGAAGCCGGCCTCAGGCGTTCTGCGCCGCCCGGTCGCGGGCCTTGCGGCGGGCGGCCTCGCGACCCCGCTCGGTCGCGCCCAGGATGACCTTGCGCACCCGCACGACCTCCGGGGTCACCTCGACGCACTCGTCGGCGGCGCAGAATTCCATCGCGCCCTCGAGGTCGAGCTGCAGCGGCTTGGCCAGGGTTTCGAGCACGTCACCGGTGGCCGAACGCATATTGGTCAGCTTCTTCTCACGGGTGACGTTGATGTCCAGATCCTCCGCGCGCGGGTTGATCCCGACGACGTGGCCCTCGTAGGTGTCCGCCCCCGGCTCCACGAAGAACTGCCCGCGGTCGGCGAGCTGGATCATGGCGAACGGGGTCACCGAACCGGCGCGGTCGGACACCAGCGAACCGGTGTGCCGGGCGCGAATCTCACCGGCCCAGGGGGCGTACCCGTCGAAGACGGCGTTGGCGATGCCGGTGCCGCGCGTTTCGGTCAGGAAGTCGGTGCGGAAACCGATCAGACCGCGCGAGGGAACGATGAACTCCATTCGCACCCACCCCGCGGAGTGGTTGCTCATCTGCACCATCTTGCCCTTGCGCGCGGCCAGCAGCTGCGTGATCGCGCCCAGGTACTCGTCGGGGCAGTCGATGGTCAGCTCCTCGAACGGCTCGTGCACCTTGCCGTCGACCTGCTTGGTGACCACCTGCGGCTTGCCGACGGTCAGCTCGAAACCCTCGCGGCGCATCTGCTCGACCAGGATGGCCAGCGCCAGCTCACCACGCCCCTGCACCTCCCAGGCGTCCGGGCGGCCGATGTCCAGCACCCGCAGCGAGACGTTGCCGACCAGTTCCTGATCCAGCCGCGACTTCACCATACGGGCGGTCAGCTTGTGGCCCTGCACCCGGCCGACCAGCGGCGAGGTGTTGGTGCCGATGGTCACCGAGATGGCGGGCTCGTCGACGGTGATGCGCGGCAGCGCGACCGGGTTGTCCACATCGGCGAGAGTGTCGCCGATCATGATCTCCGGAATACCCGCGATGGCCACGATGTCGCCCGCGACGGCCTCCTCGCCGGGCGTGCGCTCGACGCCGATCGTCTTGAGCAGTTCGGTGATCTTCACGGTCTTGATGCCGTCGCCGTGCATCCACGCGACGTTCTGCCCCTTGCGCAGGGTGCCGTTGTGAATGCGGACCAGGCCGATCCGGCCGAGGAACGGCGAGGCGTCCAGGTTGGTGACGTGCGCCTGCAGCGGCGCGGTCGGATCGCCCTTGGGCGCGGGCACGTACTTCATCAGGACCTCGAACAGTTCGTCGAGGTTCTCCGCATCGGGTGCGTTGCCGTTGTCCGGGCGGCTGGTCGAGGCCTTGCCCTCGCGTCCCGAGGCGTACAGCACCGGCAGGTCCAGGGCCAGCTCGGCGGCCTCGGACGCCTCGTCGTCCAGGTCGGACGCCAAATCCAGGAGCAGATCGTGGCTCTCCTCGACGACCTCCGCGATGCGGGCGTCGGGCCGGTCGGTCTTGTTGACCACCAGGATGACCGGCAGCGAGGCGGCCAGCGCCTTGCGCAGCACGAAACGGGTCTGCGGCAGCGGGCCCTCGGACGCGTCCACCAGCAGGACGACGCCGTCGACCATGGACAGCCCGCGCTCCACCTCGCCGCCGAAGTCGGCGTGGCCGGGGGTATCGATGACGTTGATCACCGTGACGGTCCCGTCGGCGTTGTGCCGGTGCACCGCGGTGTTCTTCGCCAGGATCGTGATGCCCTTCTCACGCTCCAGGTCGCCGGAGTCCATGACCCGGTCCACGAGCTCGGCGCGTTCGGCGAAGGCGCCGGACTGCCGCAGCATCGCGTCGACCAGCGTCGTCTTGCCGTGGTCGACGTGCGCCACGATGGCGACGTTGCGGAAGTCGACAGACGACACGTTGATTCCTCCTGCTGAAAATGAAGTGGTTGCCGGCCAACCCTCGCCGTAGAGGGTCCGTACAAGACAGGTGGAGACAACTCACCGGGCATGCGGCCGGCTACAGCGTACCGAAATCCGGTTCGAGCCCCAGCCTCGACCTGATCCGATCGGCTCATGAGAGGGACCGAAAGGGGTACAACCGGGGTATGGGTACTGCATTGCTCACCGAGGAAGAACTGCGCACCGCACTCGCGGACCTGCCGGATTGGACCCGAGCCGGCGACAGCATCACCCGCACCGTCGAGGCGGCGTCGTTCCCGGCCGGGATCGATCTGGTCGGCCGGGTCGCGGCCGTGGCCGAGGAGGCGAATCACCATCCCGACATCGATATCCGCTGGCGCAAGGTCACCTTCACCCTGTCCACCCATTCCGCCGGCGGGCTCACCGCGATGGATGTGAAGTTGGCGAAGCGAATCGATGAACTCGCACAACAGAATTGACGCCGTGACTACGCGGTGACGGTGGCCCCGGATTTCACTCCGAACCGATCGCGCCGGGTCCAGATCAGCCACGAGTAGAACCCCAGCACGCCGATCACGTCCACCGCGCCGAGCCAGGCCAGCACGCCGGGCCGGGAGATCTTCCAGATCGTGGGTTGCGCGAAAGACAGCACCCACGGCACCCCGATCAGGGCGTTCACCAGCCAATATGCCGCTACCACGCGGACACCCGGGGCCGTGCGCAACGGCCCGTACGCGAGCCACAACAGCAGCGGCAGCAACCAGACCCAGTGATGCGACCAGGAGATCGGCGACACCATCAATCCCAGCAGCTGCACCACCAGCAGCGCACCCATCCGATCGTCCGGCTCGAGCGCTCGCCAGGCCAGCACCGCGAGCACCAGGACCACCAGAACCCACGCGATCCACCAGGGGCCGAACGGAATTCGATGTCCGGCCAAATGCCAGGGCGAGCCCGCATCATGTCCGAGGATGCGGCTCAACGCCCCGCGCAGTGACTGATTCCACACCGACCCCACCGGCCCGATGCGGTTCGCATCCCCGACCAGCGGACCGAAATACGTTCGCGTCTCGCCGGACGAGATCGCGAAGCTCAGCCCGATCGTCGCGGCGAACGCCACCGCCGAGGCCACCGCGGCGGCCCAGCGTCGCTGGGTCAGGAAGTAGAGCCCGGTGATCGCCGGGGTCAGTTTGACGCCCGCGGCCACGCCGACCAGCAGTCCCGACCACCACCAGCGCGCCGATCGCACCGCCAGCATCACCGCGAGCATCAGGAAGACGTTGACCTGCCCGTAGTCGATGGTGGTGCGCACCGGTTCGAGCCACAGCCCCAGCGCGGTCCAGCCCAGCGCCGCGGTGCGCCAACGGCTCTCACGCGCCGCCTCGCCCAGGATCAGGCCGAGGGCCAAGCGCACCACCGCGTACAGCGCCGCGGCGGTCAGCAGCAGCCACGCCACGGCAACCACGGTGAACGGCAGAAAGTGCAGCGGCCAGAACACCACCGCCGCGAAGGTCGGATACGTGAACGGCAGCGGAAAATCCGGCGTCTTGTCCGCGTAGGTGAAGTCGTAGAGATGGCCGCTGCCCAGCGAGGCCGCCCCGTACACGTAGACGTGCAGGTCGACCAGATTCATTCCGTTGGGCGAGAGCAACATCCACAGCATGCGCGCAAGAACCGACAGGCCCAGTACCGATGCGGCGATCGGGCGGGCACGAGGAGCGGTCCACATTTCTCCGAGCCCCGCGCTGCTGCTGGGCGCCGTTCGGAGATCTGGGTTCACTGCGAACAACTTTCGGTCGGGTCGGCGGGCCGGGTCAAGACTAATCACACCCTTCGCACCCTTCGCGAACCCGTGACACGCCCGGCCTCATTTGCACCATCAATCCCATAAGTACCACTGGTCACGCGATATATTCCGAGCGTGTACCGAATAACTTGCCATTAGCTGAACGGAAGATCACGGCTGCGCTGTACAACACCCTGCTCACTCCCTAGAGTGGCACGGCGTACGCGATGCGCCCTCGCATCGCATTTTGACGTACCCGAGCTAAGGACGGCTACACCAGTGCTTCGCATCAGAGGAACGCGGTTCGCATTGTCGGTGCTGGCCCTCGCGGCCGGCGCGGCCCTCACCGCTTCGACCACGGCCATCGCCGCCCCGGCCGCGCAGCCCCAGGCGAATACACCGCTGGTGCCCGAGGGCGTGCCGGTGGACGCGCTGGTCTCGCTGGCGCCCGCCATCATCGGCGCGGCCGCGGCACAGCAGATCTCCAGTCCCGCACAGCAGTCCATCCTGGGCCAGGCACAGCAGGCGCTGAACTCCTCGGGCCTGCCGCCGTCGGTCAAGACGACCCTCGGCGCGCTGATCGCCTTCCTCGACGGTAGCAACGGCGGCGGGCCCGACATTCCCAAGAATGGGCCGACCATCGCCCAGTTCCTCTACCCGAGCATCGGCAAGGACTGCATCGGCGCGGGTTCGGATTCGGTCGGCACCGCGCTGGCCGTGCCCGGCCCCGCCGAACTGCCGCCCCCGGGACCCAAGGCCGGTCAGACCGGGTTCGTGTTCACCGCCCTGGGCACCAAAGGCCTTACGCCGCAGCAGAAGACACCGATGACGGTGCAGTGGATCAACCTCGACAGCGGCCGGGGCGGGACGCAGGCGCTGACCGATTCGGCGCACATCAACCCCGGTGGCCCGGCCACCCTGTCCGCGATCGCCAACACCGGCTCGGGACGAGTCGTCGCGGTGGTCTCCGGTTCGCTGACCACGCAGCCGGCCGCCGACAAGGCACCGATCACCTGCTCGTTCCTGCCGACCCTGGGCTTCTTCACCGTCCCCAACGCGGCCCGGGCGTCCGTGCCGCAGGCGGAGACACCGGCCAAGCAGCAGGCGCAGACCCACGCCAAGCCGCAGCAGGCCACGCAGCCGCAGGCGAAGGTCCCGGCGGCCGCACCGCACGCATAACCCAGTCGAGCCCGAGGCAACGGGCTCGACGGCAGGTCACACCGGAGTGTCGCGCATCGCGACACTCCGGTTTTTTTGGCCGTGATACGGCGTAGAACCCTCGCGAACTGTGATAGACCGCATATATGTCGACTGTCGATCAGCTCGTACGGTCCGCATCAGCCACCTCCGATTCCGACCGCGCGAAACCGGAATTCGCCCGTCGCGGCCGCGCCGGGCGCTCGATCATGTCCCGCCGCTCCTACAAGTCGGTGCTCTCCACCCGTTCGCATCGATCGATCCTGTCGATCCGCTCCGAACGTTCCATCCTGTCCATCGGATCGGCCTATTCGGTGCTGTCCATCGGCAGCGTCGGATCGGTGCTGTCGGTCGGCTCGATCGGCTCGTTCTTCAGCCTCGGGTCCGTCCTGTCCGGCATCTCCCGCTGGTCACTGCTGGCTTGGATGGGCGACCGCGAAAGCCCCGAGGCACGGCCGGCGCTCCGCGTCGTCGCCGAAGAACCCGACCTGTCGAAGGACCCGACCTGCCACTGCCAGACCTGAGGCTGTGTCTTCTGCGCCCGCGGTCAGTCCAGAATCGATCCGGGCCGCGGCCTCGGAGTCGGCGTTGTGCAGATGGGCGGAACTGGGCGCCCCGGTCGGTGCTGCACAGTCGGGGGTGAGCGGGGTGAGGCTCAGTCACCATTGGCCGTAGTTCCCGGTGAGGATCGTGTTCAGGTCGACGCTGATGTTGTCGAGGGTGCATTTGTTGATCTGGAATTGGTGCAGGTTGGCGGCGGGGTGGACGAAACCCGCGGGCGTACCCCAATCGTGTTGCCAGAAGTACGCTCCCAATCCGGCGACGCGGGTGAGTTCGATGGTGGGGGCGTTGGCGTAGATGCCCAGGCGATTCTTGCCGATCACCGATTGCCAGCCGGTCAGATAAGGGGCGATCAGCCGGGCGAATTCGATCGCGGACGGGTTGTCGTCGATGGAGGCGTAGATCGGCGCCGAGTCCGGCCCCCCGGCGGCGCCGTGCAGATGCAGACCGCGCTCTGCGCACTGTTTGCCGGCCTCCCGGCCACCGCGCCAATCCGCCGTGGGCCCTTTGCCGTACTGGTAGTTCGATACGACCGTCAGCCCGGCCGCATGCAGCGCGTCGACCTCTCGGGCCTGTAACGGCTTGGCCGCCATCCATTCCGCGCCCGGCCGCCGCTCCGAGACGTACCTGATCGCGCCGGCATGTCCGGCCGAGCGGATGGACGTGGCCGAGGGCACTCCGCCCGCATAGTCGACCAGTGTGCCCAGGCCCGGCCGCTCGGCCGAGGCGGTGGGGGCGAACGCGGCCGCGGCGGCGGAACCGGCCGCCACAGCGGCGGAGTATCCGAGGAGAGTGCGGCGCGAGATCGGCACGGAACGCATCGGCGAGACTCCTTCGGCTCAGTGGAACTGCATACTCGCGTATCTGTCCTGTACTGCCCGTTGGAACCGCCGACGCACCCGGCGCACCTTCCCCAATGACATCGTGATCGCCATCTGCGCGCCAGGCGCCTCGACGTGAACCAATTCCACCACACTCACATGAGAACCGCCATGCTCATCGGGCACATCAACCACACCCGCACCAGAAATCCCCCTTGCCTCAGCAAGGTCAGCCGGTGGCGGCGGTGATGCGGTCCGCGACGTCGATGATCCGTATCGACGGATCGGCGAGTTCGGTTACGACGACCCGCGCCACCTGCGCCGCGATCTGTCCGCGGATACCGGCCAGCACGCCGAGCACCCGCGCCCGGCGCGTCCGGGCCCGCAGATCCACCACGATGTCGTGAGCTTCGGGCGGTACGGCATCGATCACGACGAACAGCGGATCCGCCGCCCGCGCGATGAGCACCAGGGGAATTTCCACCTCGGCTCGGTAACGGTTGTCGCTCAGAACCGCGACCGTGATGTCCAGCGTGACCGGGATGCTCAGGTCGAACTGCACCGGGTCCCCGGCCCGTGCGGCCAGCCGCGGCATCCGCACCGTGCCCTTCACATCGACCGTGGCCGCCCGGCGCGGTCCGACGCGTAGCGGACCGACCTGGATGATTCGCCCGGCCAAGTTCTCGACGACCTCGCGCACCCGAGTCTCGGTGACGATGCGCGGGAAGAATCTGCGCCCGAATTCCGCGTAGTCGATCCAGGTGAACTGCTCGAGCGCCCGATGCTCGGAACGGACGCCGTTCATGATGGCTTCGACGTCGAAGACGCGGGCCCGGCGAGCGGCCGGATCGGCCAGCATGCCGTTGACCCGATTGGCGACCTCGCGCTGCACGAGCGTCGCGATCGGATCCATCAGCAGGTCGATCGCGTTGCCGACGGCCTCCGCCCGGACCACCAAGCTGACATCGCGCCCGCGCACACGCGGGATATCGATGATGATCACCAGCGGATCCGCGGTGCGCGCGTGCAGGGTCAGATCGATCTCCACGACCGCTTCCAGGCGAAACTGCTTGCCCCCGAGAGTCACGGTGAGGTGCAGCGATACCGGCAGTCCGACCTCGAAGGTCACATGCGGGCCATTGCGCACGATCTGCGGTTTGCCGACGTTGCCCTCGGCCACGAACCCCGCCAGCCCGGCCGGGCCGATCGAGAACGGACCTATGGACATCCCCCGCCCGGCCATTCCCGCGACCGCGGCCTCGATTCGCGCCGGCGTCACCGCGGCCGCGACGAAGCGTTCGCCGAACTCTTCGTAATCGATCCAGGCAGGGAGTTCGTTCTGGCTGGACTGTCGCATGAGTTACCGAAACCTCGCTGTGCCGGATGGTGCGCCTGCCGATCCCAATCCCATGCACGAGCGTACCGATCACGGGCTCCACCACGCGAATACGACGCCATGACACGACATACCGCGCGATCAGGGAGATGAAGTAGCGGCGCCCCCGATGTGCAGGTCCCTGTCCTGCCGATGAGGGGGCAGCAGGACAGGGACCGCGTCGACGGCGCTGCCGGGCGCCGCCGGGTCCATAGTAAGGCTCGGCGCGCAGTGCGCCTCCCCCTCCGCTCAGAAATACTCGCACGCCACAGGCGGTATTTCCCGAACGGCCGAGACCGACCTTACCCGCCGGATCGGCCCTGGCGTAACGAGATTTTTCTACCGCATCGCACCGGCTGCCACCACCGATGGGGAGAACGCCCGCACCACCGTCACCCGACGAACCCCGGGAAGCCCCGAACACGCAGGTGGGGGCGTGGATCATGACACCTTCCGGCGTTGCCCGCGGCGGCATTCGACCACTGCGCACGTGCTTCTGAGCGGAAGCAATCCGACCGAACCCACGCACGCCGACGGTGCGGCGCGCCCGAGATCCCCACTTCGCCACCACGTAGCCCACTTGACGCATCACCGAATGCGCTGCCCCGGAGCACCCGGAACACCCTCCCGACGACCCACCGCAACCCAGCACCTTCGCCCCCTCACCTCGGACTCACCCATGCCGACATTCGATAAGACGTTCGATCGAGCCGGTCGGTTCCCTCGACTCGAGAATTCCCCGAGGTGTTTCGCCGATCTGGTCGACGCGTCCGTGCGCGCATCGCCGCGGTCGCGCTCAGCCGGAGAGCGACGCCGCGCGACCATTTCCAATTGCGCCACCCGCCACACTCGAATGCTCGAAAGTGACTCAGTTACGCCATTTTTCATTCCAGCCTCCGGGAAAGACCCGGTCGCACGGATCATTTGGTGACCGCCGACGCGAAAGACCGCATCGAAATACAGAAATCGCACATCTCCGGCAACCCGCCGATACACTGTCCCGCGGATATCGAGCCGCCGGAAGGAACCGTCCTGCACACTCTGTGGACGTATATCGTCGATCACCGCACTCAGCTGCTGACGGATTCGTATCTGCACGTTTCCGCGGTGGTGCAGTCGGTGGTGATCGCGACCGTGGCGGCGGTGCTGGTCGGCATCCTCGTCCACCGCAGTCCCTGGGGTTCGGCACTGGCCACCGCGGCGGCCAGCATCATTCTGACGGTCCCGTCCTTCGCCCTGCTCGGCCTGCTCATCCCGGTGTTCGGCCTGGGCGTGCGGCCCACGGTCACCGCGCTGGTGCTGTACGCGCTGCTGCCGATCCTGCGCAATACGATCGTCGGACTCGCGGGCGTCGATCCGGCCGTGGCCGACGCCGCCCGCGGTGTGGGGATGAACCGGCTGCGAGTGCTCGCCGGTATCGAACTGCCGCTGGCCTGGCCGGCGATCCTGGCGGGTATGCGGGTCAGCGCGATGATGTCGATGGGCATCCTCGCGATGGCCGCCTATGCCAAGGGCCCCGGCCTGGGCAACATCATCTTCTCCGGCCTCGCTCGCCTCGGCAGCCCGACCGCGGTGCCGATGGCATTGAGCGGCACGGTGCTGATCATCGTGCTGGCGCTCCTGCTGGATGCCGTGCTCGCCCTCATCGGCCGCCTCACCACCCCCAGGGGAATCCGTGACTGATACCGCAACCGCCGGATCCGATACCGCCGAACAGCGGCACGGCGCCGAGATCGTGCTCGATTCGGTGACCAAACGCTATCCGGGACAACGGGAACCGGCCGTCGAGGAATTCTCGATCACCATTCCGGCCGGGGAGATCGTGGTCTTCGTCGGGCCCTCGGGCTGCGGTAAGACCACCACCATGCGGATGATCAACCGCCTGATCGAGCCGACGTCGGGCACCATCACCATCGACGGCCGGGATGTCGCGGGCATCAACGCGGACCGGCTGCGCCGCAGCGTCGGTTATTCGATCCAGCAGGCCGGACTGTTCCCGCATCTGACCGTGGCCCGCAATATCGCGACGGTGCCGGGGCTGCTCGGCTGGGATCGCAAACGGATCAACGCCCGCGTCGACGAGATGCTCGAACTGGTCGGCCTCGAACCCGCAACCTTCCGTCGCCGCTATCCGCGTCAGCTGTCCGGCGGGCAGCAGCAGCGCGTCGGCGTCGCCCGAGCGCTGGCCGCCGATCCGCCGGTGCTGCTGATGGACGAGCCGTTCGGCGCGGTCGATCCGATCACCCGGGGTCTGCTGCAGGACGAGTTGCTGCGTCTGCAGGCCGACCTGCACAAGACCATCGTCTTCGTCACCCACGACTTCAACGAAGCGGTCAAACTGGGCGACCGGATCGCTGTGCTGGGCGATCGATCCCGCATCCTGCAGTACGACACCCCGGCCGCGATCCTGGCCGAGCCGGCCGATGACACCGTGGCCGGCTTCGTCGGCGCGGACGCCGCGCTCAAACAGCTCACCCTGACCCGCGTCGCCGATGTCGACCTGGGCCAATGCCCCACCGCGATCGAGTCCGACGCTCCGGACGCGTTGCGCGCCGCCCTGGCCGAACGCGACTGGAAATGGGGCCTGATCCTGGACGCCCAGCGTCGCCCGCTGCGCTGGGTCTCGGCCGCGCAGCTCGCGCACGCCGATTCGTTGCGCGAGGCGGGGCAGCCGGTCGCCGGAACGGTCCTGCTGCGCGCCTCACTCCAGAAGGCCCTGGAAACCCTGCTCGCCGACAGCACCGCCCACGCCGTCGTCACCGGCCGCCGCGGCGAATACGCCGGTCTCATCGCCATCGATACGCTGGTGACCCACCTGTCCGCCATCCGCGACGAACACTCCAGTGCCGCAACGGATTCCGCGGACTCGAATACGGGGTCCTCCGATGCGGGGCGCGCGGAAGCGGATACCTCGGTGCGTCCCGACGCCGCCGAGACCGGCAGTGCGAGCGCCGATACCGCCGAGGCGTCCGATGCGAATGCGGGAGCCACCGGCGATGACGCGGCCCAGGACACCGGCACAGCGGACACGGAAGACACCACCGCGACCGTGACTGCCGGGTCGACCGACGCTGCCGAAACCGGCAGCGAGAGTGCGGCAAGCGCCGAGCCGCCCCAGGCGGACAATTCCAGCGGCAGCGACGATGTGAGCGCGGAGCGCGGCGAAACACCCGATACGGGCGCCGAATCCGGCACCGACGCGGCGTCCACCGGGACAGTCGACGCCGCATCCGGTACAGCCGGCTCTGCCGAGACGGATTCGGGCACACCGCCTTCGGGCGCGCCGAGCAGCGGTGAGGTGAAGCCGTGAGCGCCAGTATGATTCGACACGGCGCGCGGCGGACCGACCTCGGCGGGAAACGCGGATGAGCCCGGTGGATCAGCGTACCGAGCGGCGAGCCGAGCTGGTTCGGCTCGCCGTACAGCCGCTGCTGGCGATCGTGCTGGCCGCCGGGGTGCTGTTCTGGGCGTTCCATCGCACGCTCACCACGACGCAGCAGGCAAGTATCACCGGGGCGAATATCACGACCGTGGTGCGACAGCACGTGTTGATCACCATCACCGTGGTGGCGATCGTCGTGGTGATCGCGGTGCCGCTGGGCACATTGCTGACCAGACCCGGATATCGCAGGCTCGCACCGCTTTTCGTCGGCATCTCCAATGTCGGCGCGGCCGCGCCGGCCATCGGGTTGATCGTGCTGTACTACCTGCTCACGCAGAAGACGGGGTTCTGGGTCGGGGTCGCGCCGATCGCGTTCTATTCGCTGCTTCCGGTGCTGCGCAATACGATCCTGGGGTATCAGCAGGTCGATCCGACGCTGGTCGACGCCGGCCGCGGCCAGGGCATGTCGTCGGCAACGGTGTTGCGGCGCATCGAGTTTCCGCTGGCCGTGCCGTACATCCTCGCCGGCCTGCGGACCTCGCTGGTGCTCGCGGTGGGCACGGCGACGCTGTCCTTCCTGGTCAGCGCGGGCGGTCTGGGCATTTTGATCGATACCGGATACAAGCTGCGCGACAACGTGACTCTGTGGGTGGGCGCACTGCTGGTCGTCGCCCTGGCGCTGATCGTCGACTGGCTCGGCGCACTCGCCGAACAATTCCTCGGACCACGGGGGTTGCGGTGAAACGTGCACTGCTGGCGACACTTTCGGCCGTGTTGTGCCTGCTGCCGATCTCGGGATGCGGGCTCGAATCCGGCGGCTCGGTGCCGCTGCGGGTCGGCCCGGGCAGCATCACCGCGGTGCCCGAGCTGAAGGGCGTGCGGATCACGGTGGGCTCCAAGGATTTCACCGAACAACTCGTCCTCGGCTACATCCTGGAATTCGCTCTCACCGCGGCCGGCGCGCAGGTGCGCGACCTGACCGATATCACCGGATCCAACAGTCTGCGGGACGCCCAGTTGCACGGGCAGGTCGACATCGCCTACGACTACACCGGCACCGGCTGGATCAACTATCTGGGCAACGAGCACCCGATTCCAGACTCCGACAAGCAATTTCAGGCCGTGCGCGACGAGGATCTGGCGAAGAACGGCATGGTGTGGGCGGATCTCGCGCCGATGAACAACACCTACGCCATGGTCGTCAACGCGGCGGGTGCGGACAAGACCGGCGCGAAGACGTTGTCGGACTACGCGCACCTGGTCGATACCGATTCGAGTATCGGCCCGACCTGTCTGGGTACCGAATTCAGTGTGCGCCCGGACGGTTACCCGGGTATGGCCGCGAAATACGGCATCGATGTGGGCAAGGCGCACAAGCAGCTCATGCAGGACGCATTGGTCTATCCCGCGACCGCGAACAACACCTGTGAGTTCGGCTCGGTGGACACCACCGACGGCCGCATCAAGGCGCTGAACCTGCATCTGCTCGACGACGATCTCGGTTTCTTCCCGAAATACAATGCGGCACTGGTGATGCGGAAGCCCTTCGCCGACGCGCACCCGCAGGTGGCGAAGGTGCTCGCGCCGATCTCCCGCGTGCTGACCAACGAGACCATCACCGAACTCAACGGTCAGGTCGACCTGCACGGCGCCGAACCGGCCGTCGTCGCCCGGAACTGGATGGTCTCGCAGGGATTCGTCACGGCCCGCTAGCCGCGGCGATCAGGCGTTGAGCAGTTGCGGGCCGCCGTCGAGTTCGCGTCCGATGGTGGCACGCACGGCCGGCCATTCCTCGTCCAGGATGGAATAGAAGGCGGTGCTGCGGACTTCGCCGTCGAAACCCCGGGAATGGGCGCGCCGAATCCCGTCGCTGGTTGCTCCGAGCCGCTCGATCGCCATGCGGGAGCGGGTATTTCGCACATCGGCCCGCAGAGCGATGCGGCACACCCGCCACACCTCGAAGGCGTGCGTCAACATCAACAGCTTCGACTCCAGGTTGATCCCCGCCCCGCGCGCCTGCGGCGACAGCCAGGTATTGCCGATCTCGGCCGCGTCGGGTGTCGCCAGCAACGGATCGCCGGACGGCACCCCGTGCACGACCGGCCAGACCATCGGCCCCTGCCAGTAGTCGAACCTGGTGAATCTGGTCGATCCGAGCACTTGATCGTCCACGGCGGACACGATCGCGAACGCCAGTCCGGACCCGGCGGCGTGTGCGGCCACGGCCTGCGCGACATAGTCGGCGGCCTCCTGCGGGCCATGCGGCACGGGCGTGTACGCATACGCGTCGCGATCCCCGGCTCCCGCCGCGGCGAGGCCCAGGACGTGATGGGGCGCAAGCGGTTCCAGTCGCACCAGGCGACCGGTGAGAGTAACGAGTGCGGGCACGTCCCCTCGATCTTTCGGAAAGGTCTCCGGCACACGTCGGACAGGTGCCGCCGCACCGGCCAGAACGCTCCGGATCGACGAACCAGCTCTGGCGCGCCAGCAGCAGCATCGGATAGTGAGTTGAACGATAACGGAACGTTGGCCGACCGCATCACAGGCTGAGTGTAAATTCCGCGCCGCTGCTCGCGTGTCGTCCGGTGGGTCGCAAAACCCCTGTGTGCGGATAGTTTTCGGACCTCACGCCCGCGGGACGGCTGCCGCGTAGCGGTGCGCCAGCGCCCGGATGTGCGCCACCAGTTCCGGCGGACCGTCGACACGGAAATCCAGCATCAGCATGCTCAGATAGATCGCGATCGTCTCGAGCGTATCCGCGCCGGTCAGCAGCACGCAGGAGTCGTCGTCGATCGGCTCGACGACGCCGACGGTCGGATTGATCCGCGCGATGACCGTTTCGGCGGGAGCGAGCACGGTAACGCGAGCGTGGACTCGCCAACCGGCCGAGGCGATCTCGCGCAGGACGAAGGCGACCAGATCGTCCTCGGGCAAAGGCCGCGCTGCGAAATATCGTTCGGTCGCTTCGACATTGCGCCAGGCGGCGACGGGCAACGCACGCCAGCAATGGATTTCGAGTTCGTAGCCGACGAGATACCACCGCCGCTGCCAGTTGATCAGCCGATACGGCTCGACCTGGCGATCGTCGATCCGCAGGGTGCGTCCGGCACGCACGGCCGCGGCCACGGTGGCAAGGGTCCGCGCGGGCACCGGGGCGTCCGGCTCGCGCGATCCGGTCACGGCGGGACCGATCTCGGTGGCACCGCGCAGCGCTGACACCTTGCGTTGCAAGCGTTTCGGCAGAATCCTGTCCAGTTTCGCCAGTGCCCTCGCCACATTGTCACCGATGTCGGCGATGCCGGTGGATCCGTCCTGCGCCAGCCCGATCGCGACGGCCACCGCGACCGCCTCGTCATCGTCCAGCAGCAGCGGCGGCATCGTGCTGCCCTGGCCGAGGCGATAGCCGCCCGCCGCACCGCGTCCGGCGTGCACCGGATAACCCAGCTCGCGCAGCCGGCTGATGTCCTGGCGCAGGGTGCGATCGGTGACGCCGAGACGTTCGGCCAGTTCACGTCCGGTGTAGCTGCGGTCCTGCAGCAGCGACAGCAGGCGCAACGTGCGTGTGGTCGCCGTCACATCGAACTCCTCACCCGGGCCGTCGAATTAGGAACGAAATCAGCCTAATGGGGTCATAACCTGGGTTCAACGCCAGGAAAGACCAGCGAAAACGGAGATCACGATGACCAGCGCCCAGCACATCGACACCGACTCGACCGAAACTCTCGCCCCGGTGTGGCGCGAGGTCCTCGCGACCTCGCATCGCGCCCTCGCCGGCGCCATCGCCGGGATGAAGGACGAGCATCTGAGCGCGAGCACACCGTGCTCGGAATGGACTGTGGCACAGGTTGTTCAGCACGCCGCCGCAGACCAGCGCGCCTACGCCGCAGCTCTCGGCGTCGGCCCCGGCCCGGCGTACGACCCGTTCGCGCCGTCCGGCACCCTCGACGATCCGGCGGCGCTGATCGCCGCGGCCCTGGAAGAATCGGCCGCGGCCTGGGCCACCGTCTCCGACGAGACTCGATCGGTCCCCACGCCATTGCCCCACGGCGAACTGCCCACCCCCGTCGCCGCAGTCATGTGCGCCATGGACGCAGCCGTGCACGCCTGGGACATCGCCATCGCAATCGGCCTGAAGCCGTCACTCACCGACGAGCATGCCGACTACTTCCTCACCGCCGCAGCAGATCTCGTGGAACCGTTGCGTCAATGGGGCGCATTCGCCGGCATCGTCCCGGCCGAGGCGTCCGACACCCCGGCCGACCGCCTGCTCCGCCACCTGGGCCGAAATCCCGGCTGGACCAACGCCTGAGCGAACCGCACCCGACGAACACGCCCTCCACGTTTACGCTTCTACTGCAACCGATCTCGTGGAGCCACTGCGTCAGGGGGGCGCATTCGCCGACACCGTACCGGCCGAGCCATCCGACACCCCAGCCGACCGCCTGCTCCGCCACCTGGGCCGCAATTCCGGGTGCACCAACAGGTGAGCGAACCGCACCACGACGAACACGCCCTCCGCATTTGCGCTTCTGCTGCAACCGATCTCACAGATCCATTGCGTCAGGGGGGATTTGCCGACACCGTCACGGCCGAGCCATCCGACACCCCAGCCGACCGCCTGCTCCGCCACCTGGGCCGCAATCCCGGGTGGACCAACAGGTGAGCGAACCGCACCCCGGGTGACGCGCCCACCACGTTCCCGCCTCTGCCGCAATCGATCTCGCGGGGCCACCGCGTCAGAGGGCGCATGCGCTGTGATCGTCTCCGGCGAATCATCCCTCGGTACCGGTGCCTCCATCCGGGCCGCAACGGCCGTCTTGTGCCCGCGCGACCTGCGAAAACGCTTGTGACACCGACCTTGCCGAGGGAAACAGTAGGCTGAGCGCGAGGGGCGATCCGACGAAAGGGCGAGCGCGTGTCCAGTCCGAACTTGTTCAGTGTCTGCGGCCGGATGACCGCGTTGCCCGGTCGTCGCGAAGAGGTGATCGCGTTGATCAAGGAGTCCGCACGCGCCGGCGGCAGCGACAGCGGCCTGCTCACGTACAGCATCAACACCGGGTTGGACGAACCCGACGCGATCTGGGTGACCGAACTGTGGACCGACAAGCAAGCGCACGACACGACCACCCGCTCCGAGCCGGTTCAAGCAGTGACCCAGCGCTTCCTCGACCTACTCGCCGAACAACCCGCGGGTTTCTACGGCAATGCGGTGTATGTGCAGGGTTTGACACCCGACGAATCGCGCTGAGCCAGGCTCTTCGCCCCCCGGAACCGACTACGGAACGCGGGAGCTACGCCGCGTGTCCCATTCGAGCCATGCCGACCGCGGCACTCGGCCCAGCCGCCGGGGTGTGGCACGGTGAACACATGAATCGTCGTCGCTACGGCGCGACCGCATTATCGGCCTGCGCGGTGTTGCTGACCTCCTGCGGCTCGGGTTCCACGGGCACGACCCCGCAGCGCCCGGCTCCGACGCCCACGCCGGTCACCGATACTTCCACCGCACCGGCTCCCGTCGGGGCGGGCCGCGTGATCGTCCTCGATCCTGGGCACAACGGAGGCAACGCCACCCACTCGGCCGCGATCAACCGGCAGGTCCGCGACGGCCGGGGCGGGATGAAGGCGTGCAACACCACCGGAACCGCCGCACTGGACGGCTATCCGGAACATGCGTTCAACTGGGATGTCGCGACGCGAGTCCGAGATACGTTGTCCGCCAAGGGTTTCACCGTGATCATGACCCGTCCCGACGACTCCGGCGTCGGACCGTGCGTCGACGAACGCGCGGCCATCGGCAATCGGGGCGATGCCGCGGCGGTGGTCTCGATCCACGCCGACGGCTCACCGGGCGCGAATTCGCACGGCTTCCACGTCGCCTATTCCGCACCGCCGCTCAATCCCGCCCAGGGTGAGCCGTCGATCCGCTTGGCCACCACCCTGCGCGACAGCTTCGCCGCGGCGGGCTTCACGCCTTCCACGTACGTCGGCTCGCACGGCTTGGACCCGCGCGGCGATCTGTCCGGCCTGAACCTCTCCGAACGCCCGACCGCGCTGGTCGAATGCGGAAATATGCGTCATCCCGGAGATGCGGCCGTGCTCGAATCTCCGCAGGGGCGCGCCCGAATCGCCACGGTGATCGCGAACGCCGTCATCGCCTACCTGGGATGAGCATCCACAATCATCTACCTGGGGCAACAGCGCGCGCTGCCGCCGCGTAGACTCCTGTTCTCGTGAGTCTCACCCTCGGAATCGTCGGCCTGCCCAACGTCGGAAAGTCGACGCTGTTCAACGCGCTGACCAAGAACGACGTGCTGGCCGCGAACTATCCGTTCGCCACCATCGAGCCGAACGTCGGCGTGGTGCCGCTGCCGGATCCGAGGCTGGACAAGCTCGCCGAGATCTTCTCCTCCGAACGCGTCGTCCCCGCGACGGTGTCGTTCGTCGATATCGCGGGCATCGTGAAGGGCGCGTCCGAGGGCGCCGGTCTGGGCAACAAGTTCCTGGCCAACATCCGCGAGGCCGACGCCATCTGCCAGGTGGTGCGTGTGTTCGCCGACGACGACGTGGTGCACGTGGACGGCAAGGTCGACCCGACCGCCGATATCGAGGTGATCGAGACCGAACTGATCCTCGCCGACCTGCAGACCCTGGAGAAGGCCGTCCCGCGCCTGGAGAAGGAAGCGAAGGTCAAGAAGGACCGCAAACCGGTCGCCGACGCCGCCAAGGCCGCCCAGGAGGTCCTGAACGACGGCACCACCCTCTTCGCGGCGGGCTCGAAGGTGGATGCCGAACTGCTGAAAGAACTTTCGCTGCTCACCACCAAACCCTTCCTCTACGTCTTCAATGCCGACGAGTCGATCCTCACCGACTCCGCCCGCGTCGCTGAGCTGAAAGCCGCTGTCGCTCCGGCGGATTCGGTCTTCCTCGACGCCAAGGTCGAAGCCGAACTGCTCGAACTCGACGACGAGTCCGCCCTGGAACTCCTGGAATCCATCGGCCAAACCGAACCCGGCCTGCACGCCCTGGCCCGCGCCGGCTTCCACACCCTCGGCCTCCAGACCTACCTCACCGCAGGCCCGAAAGAGGCCCGCGCCTGGACAATTCACCAGGGCGACACCGCCCCCAAAGCCGCTGGCGTCATCCACACCGACTTCGAACGCGGCTTCATCAAGGCCGAAATCGTCGCCTACGACGACCTGATCGAAGCCGGCTCCATGTCCGCCGCCAAGTCCGCCGGCAAGGTGCGAATGGAAGGCAAGGACTACGTCATGCACGACGGGGACGTCGTCGAGTTCCGTAGCGGATTAGCGTCTGCGAAGAAGTAGGGCAACGAAGACATCACTGCTGGTAGAGACCGTACTGACCCCCATCCGCCGTCCGGGTGGGCTCGGCCGTTCTGGGGCGGCGGGCGTCTGCACCAGCAGCCGACCGCCTGTTCGTTTGCTGCTGCTCGCCGGGGGACCAAGGTCCACCCTTACCCCGTGTCGCCGTTCCGATACCCCCACCAGGCGCCGAATGTGGCCACGATGAACGCGCCAGCAGCGCTGAGGACGGCGGCGGTCACGTTCGCGAAGACGACCATGACAACGACCGCCACGAGGATCAGGGCCAAGACCAGGACATCCATCACGCCACCTCTCGCAGGACGACGCTCCGGCTTCGAGGACTCAGAGCCGGATTTCGAGGTCTCCAGGTCGGACGTCGAGATCTCCGGTACCAGGAAGTCTGGTTTCGTGGTTTTCCCGGAGTTTCCCTGGTTTTCGCTCGGCTCCGATTCACTGAGGGCAGGGTCAGTCTCAGGCATCGGAAGCGGCCTCCATAAAGTTCAGAAGCTGCGATGGACAATGCCCCGTCGGTGACGTGGTTGGCCGCTGCTTGTACATGAGGGGGTGGTGCGAGCTGCAGGCGGAGGTCGCTAACCTCTTCATGGGAGCCTGAGTCCTTCTCGTTGCAGGGTTGGAAATCGGGTATCCGGCGGCCCCTGCCGGGTTTGGCGCCATGGGCAGGGGCCGCGCTATCTGTGAACTCCTCGGCGGTTCACCGAGGGGCGGAACTCGCTATTCGTCGATCTCGACGAGCACTTCCTTGCCGAGGTCGTTCATAACCTGCTGCCGCTGGGCTGGGGGGAGGCGCCGCCACTCACTGAGGACTTTCTCTGCTTCGCCGATCTCGCGTTTGCCGGCCAGCATCCAGCTGTAGAGCTGGCGCTTGGATTTCCGGCCGCCTTTCAGATTTCGCGCCATCGTCAGAACCTGCTTCGGATCTGGCGGGTTGATCGTGTTGTTCCGAGACTCGTCGTTGCAGCGCTGGCATTCGATCTGCAGGTTCTCCTCATCGTCGGAACCGCCGCGGTCCCGCGGGATGATATGGCCGATAGTCAGCACGGCCCGGCGCCCCGGCGCATCCGGGAAGTCCTGGCCCGCGCCTACTCCGCAGATCCGGCAGGCGCTGCCGTCGCGCTCGAAGATCCTGCGGCGCTTGGCGCCGGAAATGCCCCGCCGGACAGTGGGCGGCCGCTTCTCCCCGAGGTCAACCCGGATCCCGATCTTCTTCAGAAGATACTGCTCCGCCGACAGGGTCGGGTTGTTCTTGTAATTGTCTATCTCCCAGCCGATTTCGCGTAGATCCCGCATCCGCCGGTCGGTCTGCACGACGCCGGGAACCGCTGCGTTGAGTTCCTTCATCGTGAAGCGGTTGCCTGCCCCAACGGACGCAATGAATGCTGCGACCCGCTGGATCGACGACGGTGGCCGCTCGGTCATCGACGCTCCTCTCGTTCCGCCCTGCGGCGGCTACTCGCATATCAACCGGCGTACCGGCGGTAGCAGTTCTATCATGCCGATTGACCGATCGGCAAATTGGCACAACATCCGATTGTTGCCGATCGGCGTCCGGCAACGTCCGGCAACATGATCGTAAGCATTTTGAGTGCGGGCCCCGCTGATGGGCGTTCCCTCGTGTCCGCGGAGACCTATCCGCAGTTCAGAGGTCCGGAAAACTCTGACCGGGGGTTCTGTACTGGATCCCCTTCACGTACCAGTCCTCAACAGTGTTGCGGGCCTCGGTCAGAGCTCTCATCCACTTGCGGACCAGGTGTTCTGGGGCGACGCCGCGTTCCTCGGCGACCAGACTGCCGTCGTCGTCTTCGACGCCGTTCAACTGTCCGATAGCCTGCTCGAGTGCTTCAACCGCGGTCTCCACGGCGGCTTTAGCCTGTTCGAACCGATCTTCATCGGAGATTCCGGTCCGACCTACGTTCTGGCCGTACTTCGGGAACAGCCGATACCGCAACGCCTTGGTGTCCAAGATCGCGGCTGTTCCATCGGCGGTAAGAACCGGTATTCCTTTGTCGTCACGGAGGAGGAGTCGAAGTCCGTCACGGCCGTCGCTGATGATCTCCGACAAGACGGTGATGCCGCGATCGAGGTGCAACATCGCGTCGAGTACTTCGTGAACTGGGCGCCGATCTCCCCCTCTTCCTGTGTCGTGACGGGCGAGGCGGATACCGTCATGAAGTGCCAAGTAGTACAGCGCCCGGATTGCGAGTTCCAACCCGGCCGGGCCGATAGATCCAGTAGCCGATTCCTCGCGGGCAGCTTGAGCGAGGGGTGCTAGCTGGCCGTTGCTGGGTGGGCGCACAAGCTTTGGCCGGCAGACTTCGCTCCCCTCGGCCAGCACGCTCGTGAACAGAGCGATCTGACTGTCCGACGCCTTTATGCGGCGCTCGCGGGCAACGAGTTCTGCTACGAGCGGGACCTTCCGCTTGGCGTTCACCCTCCGAGTCTTGGCTGGATCGTCCTTCTTCAGCACGTAGGCGATCGGGCCGCGGATGGCATCGTGCACTTTCGGTTCGTTGGTTGTGAAGAGGTAGGCCAGGCGGGCGAATCGGTCGTCGGCGTGTGTGCTGATACCTTTGACCGCCGCCTCTTCGGGGGTCATTTTGCCGAGCAGCCACTGATACTCGTCTTCACTGTTCAGTGCGCCGGCCAGGTACGCCGAATGCAGGCAGTCGTCGGCCATGACGGCGTTCTGTGCATCCGGGCTCCAGTGCCGCTTGGGGTTCAGGTGTTCCTGCGCTACTTTGATCTTGAGTGCATCGGCCAGCGTGAGCGGGGGTTCTCGATGGTCCGGCTCAAATCCGACGACGAGAATGAATGGTGTTGTAGCGCAGCGGATTTCAGCTCGCTCGTCGTCTGTCAGCTCGTCGGCTGGCGACGACACCAGTTCGTTGATCCGGCTGATGAGGTATTTGACGGGAGCGGCGCTCGAGGGGTAACGCAGCAGAATGTCCTCCGCGGTGATTCCAAGCAGCCACTGCGCTTCGGCCCCCCGGGTGGAGCCTTCCATGAGTTGTGGTGCCGCAATGGGAGGTGAGCCGTCGTTGAAGTTGTTCACCGTCATCACGCCGATAGGCGGGTCCATGATCCCCTGCTCCCTGAGCGAGGGGTGGAGCCGATTGGCCTGCCGCGTCTTCGCCATCGCCGTCGCCAGCGCCGCGATGAGTGCGGCCCGAGACTCGGCGGTCCGTGTCAGTTCAGCCGAGTCTGCTTCGAGCTCGCCCAGGAAGACGGGAACCCCGCCTTCGTCGACGACACCAGAAGCTGGGTAGGAATAGTCTGCGGCGTTGCGCGGATTGGCCGGGTCGGCCATCAGCCGCGCGGTATGAACCTCGCCTTGAACGTAGTTCAGGATCCCTCCGGGAATCCGCATGCTGTGCGGGTTCTCGATCTGCGGGAGGATCTGGCTGGGGTAAACCCAAATCGTGGACATGGCCGCGGCGGCGAGCTGACTCATCCCAAACCGAGCCTGTGCTGCCGCACGGACCTTGCGGACCACCGCAGGATTCGGAATGTGGGGAAGCTTCCGGAGGGGCCGAGGCAAGGTGGAGCTGTCGGCGATGCTGGGCACGGTCGAGTTTCTGGCGGCCATAAGGAGCACTTTCGCGTTCCACACCGAGGAAGGCTTTCTCCCGCGGGTACTGCGCGCGGGAGCCGAACGGCCAGCTCTCGCCTGGCATTTCGTGAATCGATGTTCACAATCAGCCAAAGCGGCTCGGGGTGCGCTATTCGCAGCGTTCGGCTGGCTACGCCCCGAAGGGGCGGGCACTGCGTGTTCTTCGCTGGGATCGATGCCCCAGACTAGAACTGGCTGCGACGCGAACCCCGCGTCGTCGGCGAGAACCGTACACCCACCGACAAGATCATGCCAAGCGTTGCTGGCAAAGCGCCCGCGTCTTCATCTGCGGCACACAGGAAGTCGCGCCTCCAGCGGCTCGGGCATCTCTTGCCGACGTTTCCGGCCGCCCCTCGTCGTAGCACAAGCGATCCTGCGCCCGTCGACTCCCCGATCGGCGGACAGACCGCCGGTGGCTGCGAAACGCCATGGTGCCCAAGCACATCGCAAACTTGTCGGTCCCATGATCTACGGTTGCCGCGAAAGACAGGCGAAGGCAAGGGCATAGCGCCCGGGGTGGTGCATCACATGAGCACAAGCATCGACGGCTACGAAGTCGCAAGGCATTTCGGATCGCGAGGGCAAGCCCTGCGTGAACTGGAGCTGTGGAAGAAAAGGAAGAATCGTGAGTACATCGCCGACAAGGTCCTGGGCCATGTCAGCACCACAGTCCACGATATCCGGCCGCACGACATACGCAATCTCCAGTCCTCCCACCCACTTGGCGATCTTCATCCGCCCGAGGGGTACAAGGTCAAAGCCATCCGAGACTGGCACCCTGGCTTCGCCTTCGCCCACCTGTTCCACTTCTGCCTCGAAGACCTGGGCGGCATCTACAGTTTCGACCAGTTCTTCGAATGGGCCCAGGTGGGCGAGCAGCGTGCATGGCTGTGGGTGCCCATGCGGAAGATCATCGACAGCCGCCGCACCGACGAGCAGTGCGCCGACGCCGACGCCTCGCTGCGCTGGCGAATCGGCTTGGCCTACTACGGCTTTATCCGGGAGATCTACACGGTCGCTTGCCTGCGGGATCGGGGGCTGCCGATGCTCAGCCACCCACTCGCGGACGCCCTGTTCCGTGCTGATACCTGGTACCAGAACGTCGTCGTCGAAATCTTCGTCCGCAATAACCAGTTCAAAAGCGGCACAGAAGGACGCAAACACCCCGCCGAGTACTATCTCGCCGACCAGCCGCAGTTCAGGTTCGAGCAACTCGAGATGGAACACGGCCACGAGTTCGGCCGCGTCCACCTGCCCACCGACGCCGAAGTAGACGCCTGCGCCGACAGGATCCGCCGACTGATCCAGCCCTAGCAGACGAAGACCTGAATATCCAGCCTGCCATCGAATCTGGAGAAACGTATTCCGTAGCGGACCGGATGCACGCGTGCGGCGCCCGCGGTCCGGCCCCACGCTGCGACGGCGAGAGTCAAAGAGCTGGTGGGAAATGGGTGTGTAGCCAACTCTTCACGGCGGCCAGTTGTCCGTGCCCGTTGGTCTTGAGGGTGTTGACGATGTCGCGGCCGCAGATCAGGGCGATCGGGTGGCCATCGCTGCGGACCTCGTCGTAGACCTGCGGATTGAAGTAGGACAGCGTGACAAAGACGCCGAAATGCCGGTGGCGCAGCCGCGAAATGAGCCTGCTCATCTCGCGTACTCCGACCGAGTTCGACGGGGCGTAGCACTTCGCTTCCAGCGCGAAGTCAATCTTGATCGGGTCGGCGGCCGGGCCGAGTTGGTATTGGCCGATGGCATCGCGGCCGCCATCACGACTGGGACGGGTGACGTCGCAGATCCCGGTGGCCGGCGCGATCATCCGCCAGATCTCGACGGCGCACTTCTCGAAGTCGTGCGGGCGCCCGTCGAAATGCGCGTGGATGGCCCCGAGGATCGCCTGGTCGGCTTTGCTGGCCGGGAGTTGATCGGCTCTGCTGCGGATGATCGTGGTCGGGGCCGCTGTAAGAGTGTCGTAGCTGCGGCTTTTCACCCATGCGCGCCAGCTTTCCGGGCAATGGGCGCTCTTCACCGGGGAGATGCCGGCGGCGAGGTCATCGATCCACGCACGCTCGACTTTCCCTGTCTTGAGCACGGTGAATTTCGCCCGGTAGTTCTGAAACCGCTGCCCGCTCTTGCTGCGCCAGATGGCGACGAGGTCGTCGTCGGCGGTCAATACCTCGGCGCCGGGGGCGAGCAGGCCCCGGAAGCGTGCGGAGCGCCCCGGTGCTGCCTTCTCGAACAGCAGGAACGGCGGTACCTGTACGCGCTCGGCCTCGGTCGCGTGTGCGGCGTCGAAGGTGTCGCGCAGCAGAAGATTCCCGTAGCGCTGGGTGCGATGGAGGTCCGGGCGTCCAGGCTCACGGTTGTCGCCGTAGTAGGTGAAGATCCCGGTGTGGAGGTCGAGCTCGTCGGGCCAGTCGCTCTCGGTGCCGCTGGTGAACAGGGCCACGATACGGACCGTCCCCTGGGACGGTGAGCCTTTGTACCGGAACCCACCCTGGTTGCCGACTGGCGCCAGTTTCGCTAGCGCATCAGCTCCCGTATTGCCCTGCGGGCCACTCAAATACACTGTTTCGAGAGTGAGGTCGGACGTTGTCAGGTCCTCGAAGGCCACCGTGTGGGACATGGCGTTCACCGTAGCGACACAGTCCGACAAGACACGGCCCGTCGCCGGGTGCAGGCGCCCAGTGACCTTGAGCGCGGCGGCAGAGGGAAGGTCTCTTGCCGCGGCCGCGCTAGAACGTCAAACTGCCCGTGTGGCAAGACGATGCGTGTTCTGCGGTGGCAGCGGCTTGACCAAGGAGCATGTGATACCCCGGTGGATGAGCGGCGTGTTGCCCGAGCAGGCGCGATACCGCGGCCAAGACCTGGCGACGGTCCACCTTCACCCTGAACGCACGGTCTACGGTCCGCATCACCGGGAGATGGTGGAGCCCTTCAACTCCATGACCGTCAAGGCTGTCTGCGGCCCGTGCAACAACTGCTTCATGAACGACATCGAGTCCGAGGCACGGCCCTATCTGTCCGCGATGATCCGCGGCAACCTGGCGATACCGTTCAGCGCCGACGCGGTGACCGCCGTCGCGACCTGGGCGGTCAAGACCAGTTTGATGGCGCAGCTGACCGGCGCCGAGCCAGCCGCGCTCGACCAGGTTTATCAGGACTTCTACGCATCGAGGCGGCCTACTCCGGACTGCCTGGTCTGGGCGGCGGCGGTCGACGACGAAGATTGGGCCTTACGAACCGAATGCCACACCGCGCTGTGCTCGGTGGACGGGGCTTCGGCCAATACTGATGACCCGCCGAACCTGCTC
>NZ_JCAJZQ010000013.1:0-235105 GCF_059510335.1 Nocardia sp. PLKS1-43
CCTGTCCGAAAAGTCTGTTTGGTAACCGGAAAGTGCGATCCTAGGAATAATCGCTCGCACGGCAGGCGCGGCAGCGGCCGACAGTCATCGACGGCGTCGCGCACAAATTCGATTGCACACCAATGCTTTCGCCTCCAGTCGTCGATCAAGTTCCATACTACTGCTGAGGCGGCTGCGTAATCAAAGACCGCGCCAGCCAGCCAGATCCGCAGGTGAACCTGGCCTTCGGATGGAAACCATTCTTTGGCGGTCATAGCCGATTACCTTCTCCCGGCCTTTCTGAACGAGGCACTAACGGCGCAAGCGGATGGTGACTGCTCGCGGTTCGGTGAAGAACTCGCGGGAGTACTGGCCGCCCTCGCGGCCGAGTCCGCTGCTGCCTTCACCGCCGAACGGTAGGCGGAGATCGCGCTCGAAGAAGGTGTTGATCCACACGGTGCCGGCTTTCCAGCGAGCGGCCATGCGGTGGGCGCGGTTGAGGTTGTCGGTGAACAGCATGCCGGCGAGACCGTATGGGGAGTCGTTGGCGATGCGCAGCGCCTCGTCCTCGGTGTCGAAACCGAGGACGGTCTCGACTGGCCCGAAGATCTCCTCGCGCGCGGTACGCGAGTCGTTGGTCAGCCCAGTGATCACGGTCGGCGGGTAGTAGAACCCCTTCGCACGGGCGGCGTCGGTGAGGCGGGACCCGCCGGTGATGATCTTGCCGCCTTCCTCCTGCGCCAGCTCGACATAGCCGTGCACCTTTTCGAGGTGCTTCTCCTCGATGAGCGGGCCGACGAAATTGGCGGGATCCTTCGGGTCACCGACGGTGAGGGCTCGGGCCTGTTCGGCGAACCGTTCGAGGAACTCCTCCATGATCGAGTTCTGCACCAGCAGACGCGACCCGGACAGGCAGACCTGTCCGTTGCCGCCGAAGATGGCGCGCAAGGACATTGGCACAGCAACGTCGAGGTCGGCGTCGGCGAAGACGATGTTCGCGGACTTGCCGCCCATCTCCGCTGAAACCGGGGTGTGGTTTGCAGCGGCGGCCTGGAGGATCTTCACGCCGGTGGCGCTGGATCCGGTGAAGGTGATCCGGTCGACCCGCGGGTCCGCGGTGAGCGGGCCGGCGACGGCCTCGCCACCGAAACCGTGGACCACATTGAGAACGCCCTCGGGCAGGCCGGCCTCGAGAGCGAGCTCGGCGAAGCGGTGGGCCGTGAGCGGCGTCTGCGGAGCCGGTTTGAGGACGGTGGTGTTACCGAAGGCCAACGCGGGAGCGATCTTCCACGTCGCGAGCATCAGCGGCGCGTTCCAGGGGCTGATCGCCGACACCACCCCGGCGGGCGGGTACAGGACGTACGAGAGCAGGTCCCCGTCCGGGTAGGCCTCATTGGCGGCCATCGACACGTAGTCGGCGAAGAACCGCAGGTTGTGCGCCACCCGGGGGATCTCGGCGTGCAGGGACTGGTTGATGCTCTTGCCGCCGTCGCGAGTTTCGAGCTGGGCCAGTTCCGCACGGTGTTCGTCGACATTGTCGGCGACCGCGTGCAGGATCTTCGCGCGCTCCTTCGGCGACATCTGCGGCCACGGACCGTCGTCGAACGCTGCGCGCGCCGCGGAGACGGCGTCTGTTCCATCGGCGGCGGTTCCCCGCGCGACGGTACCGAGTAGGGAACCGTCGTGCGGGTCGCGGGTCTCGAACGTGGCGCCGTCCGATGCGGGACGCCAGTCGGCACCGATGAGGTGTTTGACGTCGGAAATTTCCGGTACTGCTGTCATGGGCTCTCCTGTTGAACCAGGACCGAGGCCGATCGGCTCGCCGGTCCTGATGTGAACGCGGCAAATGCGCGGCGTGTCATGCACGTGGTGTTCGTGACTCACGACACTACGAGCTGTTTTTCGTGCAGACCATGGCCTCACACGCACATCGCGTGGTCTCCATGCGCACAGCAACAGCACGACAATCGAACGACGTGGGTGCTGAGGAACAGCGGCCACAGCACCCGGGTCGTACGATCAGCGTCCCGCCAGTGCCGGAGTCTCGTAGGTGCGGCCGGCGAGTTCGGAGGCGACGTCGATGATCATGTCCTCCTGGCCACCGATAACGCCACGGCGGCCGAGTTCGAGGAGAATGTCGCGCGCCGGGACCCCGAATTTCTTGGCTGCCCGCTTGGTGGGGTGGAAGAACGTGGAGTAGACGCCGGCGTAGCCCAGCACGAGCGCGGTCTCGTCGACGATCTGCGGATCCTTCATCAGCGGGGCGACAACGTGTTCGGCGGTGTCGATCAGAGGGAACAAGTCGACGCCGGTTTCCCAGCCGGCCCGTTCGAACGCGGCGGCGAGCACCTCGGTCTGGGCGTTTCCTGCGCTGGCGCCGAGCCCGCGCAGCGAGCCGTCGATGAAGGTTGCCCCGTTCTCGGCGGCGGTGAGCGCGTTGGCGATTCCGACACCGAGGTTGTTGTGGGCGTGGAACCCGATGTCGGCGGTGATCGCCTGACGCAGCGCAGCGACGCGGTCGCCGGCGTGCTGGGGGACCATGGCGCCGGCCGAGTCGACGACGTAGACGACGTCAGCGCCGTAGGAGTCGAGTTTGGCGGCCTGCTCGGCGAGGGGCTCGGCCTCCAGCTTGTGGCTCATCATCAGAAACGTCATCACCGTCAGGCCCTGCTCCTTGGCCCATTCGACGGGCTGCTGGCCGCAGTCGGCCTCGGTGCAGTGCACGGCGACGCGCACGGTCTTGATGCCGGCGTCGATGGCCTCCTGGAGTTCGGCGAGGGTTGCGATGCCGGGTACGTAGAGGGCCGCGATGTCGGCATTCTCGACCGCGTCGACCGCGGCCCGAACGTAGTCGGGGTCCGTGGCGGCGGCGAACCCGTACTGGATCGAGGAGGCACCGAGGCCGATACCGTGCGCGACTTCGATCGTCGGGACGCCGGCCTGGTCCAGTCCGCGAGCGATGTCAGCGACGTTCCGCGGTGTGAATTGGTGCGACACCGACGACATGCCGTCGCGCAGAGTGGTGTCGACGATCGTGACCTTTTTACTCATTGTGCTGCTCCCTGGACGAGGTTCTGCTGGGCCATGACGTCGGCGATCTGGACGGCGGCGGCGGTGATGATGTCGAGGTTGCCGGCGTAGGTGGGCAGGAAATCGCCGGCGCCGACGACCTCGAGCATTACGGTGACCAGGTCGCCGTCGACGTCGACGAAACGCAGCGAGTAGCCGGGGACGTACTGCTGGACCTTGGCGACCATGTCGACCACGGCGCGCTCGATGGCGTCCGGGTCGGGGTTGCGGACCTTGGCGTAGACGGTGTCGCGCATGTTCATCGGCGGTTCGGCCGGGTTGATCACGGAGATGGCCTTGGCGCGGTCGGCGCCGGCGACCTGGGCGAGAGCCTTACCGGTCTTCTCGCTGAACTCGCTGAGGTTCTGGCGGGTGCCCGGGCCCGCGCTGTGGGAGGCGATGGCCGCGACGATCTCGCCGTAGGAGGCGTCGGCGACCTCGTTGATGGCGTAGAGGATGGGGATGGTGGCCTGGCCCGCGCAGCTGACCATGTTCACGTTGGGGGCGCTCAGGTGCGCGTCGAGGTTGACGGCGGGCACGACGTACGGGCCGACCGAGGCTGGGGTCAGGTCGATGGCGGTGATGCCTGCCTCGGCATAGCGCGGTGCGGCAGCTGCGTGGATCCTCGCGGAGGTGGCTTCGAACACGATGTCCGGCAACTCGGGCTGAGCAAGGAGCCAGTCGAGCCCCCCGGAGGAGGCTTCGATGCCTTCCCGACGGGCTCGGGCCAGCCCCTCGCTGTCGGGGTCGATGCCCACCATGAAGCGGGGTTCGACGTGCTCGGACCGCAGCAGCTTGTACATCAGGTCCGTCCCGATGTTGCCGGAGCCGATAATCGCGGCGCTCTTGCGACTCATAGTGTGCCTCTCGCTCATGTCTGCCGGT
Organism: Nocardia sp. PLKS1-43; assembly: GCF_059510335.1. NCBI lineage: Bacteria > Bacillati > Actinomycetota > Actinomycetes > Mycobacteriales > Nocardiaceae > Nocardia > Nocardia sp. PLKS1-43. The sequence continues at coordinate 3,934 of NZ_JCAJZQ010000013.1, forward strand.
ATCGGCAGAACCTGGTGCGTCGAAAGTGGCGGAGCACCCGCGTGCGGTCTGCGCCGAATCGCGCTCGCACCCCACCGAAGTCCTGTATGAGAAAACCACTGATGTCCGGTAGGAGGTTCGGTAGCCGGAATAGCCGAACGCCAGTCCATCGTCGGACCGCTTGGATTCCGATTACTCGGAGAACTCTCCGAGAAACGCTGATCACAGCGGCGTCGGGGAGTCTAGGCAACGGATATTCGCGTCTACGTCCGGTGCGCGTGGAGGCAAAACGATGTGCGCGTGGAGCCATGGCTGGTCGGCATCCTGACTCGTAGTGTCGTAGGCCACAGGCAGTTGGCACCGTGACAGCGGTCACCGCCGGTTTGAAGGGCCCGGGTGTACCCCGCCCGGATCCCGTATCCACCCCAATCGCTGCCTGCTGGTATGGCCGCCCGCGGTCTTGGTGGCGCAATGAAGGAGAAGTAACATGACTGACCCTCGGTTCGAGATTTCCCATCTCGCCCGTGCCGAACTGCTGAGCCCGAAGCCGCAGGAAACGGTGGATTTCTTCACGAAGTTCCTCGGTATGTACATAACCCACACCGAGGGGCAGTCGGTCTACCTGCGCGCCTACGAGGATCCGTACCAGTGGAGCCTGAAAGTCACCGAATCCGCCCAGGCCGGCCTTGGACACGCGGCGCTGCGCACCAGCTCCCCGGAGGCGCTCGAACGCCGGGCGGCCTCACTCGCGGACGCCAACGTCGAGGGCTCCTGGCGCGAGAGTGACTTCGGGTACGGCAAGGCCTTCACCTACGAATCCCCGGACGGGCACAACCTGGAACTGCTGTGGGAGGTCGAGAAGTACCAGGCCCCGCCGGAGCTGCGGTCCAAGATCCTCACTCGCCCATCGAAGAAGCCGCTGCAGGGCATCCCGGTCAAGCGCATCGATCACCTCAATATCCTCGCCAGTGACGTCACTGCGGTGAAGAACTCCTTCGAACGCCATCTCGGATTCCGCACCACCGAACGAGTCGTCGACGGCACCACCGAGATCGGTGCATGGATGAGTTCGAACATCCTCGGCCACGAGATCGCCTGCCTGCGCGACGCCCAGGGCGAACGCGGCAAGCTGCACCATCTCGCGTTCTACTACGGCACCGGCCAGCACAACATCGACGCGGCGGAGATGTTCCGGGACTACGACATTCGCATCGAAGCGGGCCCCGATGCGCACGGCATCACCCAGGCGCAGTTCCTCTACGTCTTCGAACCCGGCGGCAACCGCATCGAGCTGTTCGGCGAGGTCGGCTACCTGCACCTCGATCCCGACGGTGAGACCAAGACCTGGCAGATGTCCGATATCGATACCGGGCTGGCGATCGGCGGCGCGAAACTGCCGTGGGAAACCTACTTCACCTACGGCACACCGAGTCCGCTCTCACTCGACCAGCACATCGAAAAGTATGCGCACTTCGGCCCCGGCGGCCCCGACGCTGCAGCAGCCGACCAGGCCGTACCGGACGAGATCGACCACTCCCGCGCCGTCGCCGGCGCGCCCTCGGCGTAGAAAGACTGACGGCGCCCCGTCATCCAACGGACGACGCGACGGATCACGTGTCCGTCGCGTTTTCTTGTGTGCAGGTGGCGATTCCGCTGCCATGCGTTCCCACCGCCGCAGCCGTGCGCCTGGATGCCAAAGGATGTGCGCCTGACGCCATGGCCGCCCCACACGCCGACCCGTAGTGTTGTGGATCACAGGAACAACCGCGAGTGATCTTCGCGACAGGCTCCGGCTTCGACAGGCCCGAGCACGACGAATCCCTGTCGATTCCCCGACCTGACCTTTTGGAAGGTTTCTTCATGAATGACGTTCAAGTGCAGTCGGATCTGCGCGTCGCCGAGGTGGATGGCTTCGAGATCGCTGTCGATGTGTACCGCCCCGAGATCGACAACCCGCCGACCGTGATCTACCTCCACGGGGGTGGGTGGCAGCTCGGCGACAAGAAGGACGGCGCCGACGAACGTCTGGCACGGCTGGCCTCGTACGGAATCACCGTGGTGTCCGCGAACTATCGTCTCGCGCCGCAGGGTTCGTATCCCAGCCCGATTCACGACGTCAAGGCGGTCGTGCGCTGGCTGCGGGCGCACGGAGATGAGCTCGGGGTCTCGACCGACCGGATCGGCGTGTGGGGCGCGTCGGCCGGCGCGTACCTGGCCACCATGGTCGGGCTGACGCCCGGCGACGAAGAACTCGAAGGTGTTGTCGGCGACGATCTCGATCAGTCCAGCCGAGTCGACGCCGTCGTCCACTGGTTCGGTCCTTCCGATCTCGCTGCCAACGCCGGGCGAAGCTGGATCGAAAGCCACCTCCTCCCACCACCGTTCGAGAACGCGTTGCTGGGCGACGATGAGGTCTCGGCACCCACGAACGCGTCGTGGAACGCCAGTCCGCTCAGTCGGGTGACCTCTCTGGCCCCGCCATTTCTGATCGCACATGGTGACCGCGACCGGATCACGTTGTCTTCGCAGAGCCGCGCACTGCATGACGCCCTGGTCAGCGTCGGTGCTCGGTCCACGCTCCTCGTGTTGGGCGGTGCGGGCCACGAAGGCCCGGAGTTCGACGAGCCCGATCATCTCGGCATCACCGCCGCCTTTCTTGCGGCGCACCTTCGGGGCTGACCCCACCAGAACTTCCCCTCCGACAACATTCAAGGAGCAGAACAATGACGCAGGATGCAGCTATCGAGCAGCAGCAGCGGCCGGCCGGTATTCCGAGCTTCGATGACGATCTTCACGACGACGCGGTGCTCGTCGATCCGTTTCCCACTTACGCGAAACTGCGCGACGCCGGGCCGGTGGTCTGGCTCGACAAGTACGGCTATTACGCCTGCGCGCGCTACAAGGAGGTGTCCGCGGTGCTCTCGGACTGGGAGACCTTCACCTCCCGCGAGGGTGTGGGATTCAACCAGTTCTTCAACGGAATCACCGAGACGAGCTTGCAGACCGAGGGCGATCACCATGATGAGATTCGTCAGGTCGAGGGATGCCCCATCAAGAAGGGCCCGCTGGAAGAACTCAAGCCACGACTGCAGTCCTTCGCGGAGAACCTGGTCGAAACCCTGAAGGGCAAGGACAACCTCGACGGCGTCGCCGACGTGGCGATGGCGATGCCTATCGAGATCGTCACCGACCTGGTCGGCGTCGAGGGCGTCACCCAAGAACAGATGTTCAAGTGGGGCGTGGCCGGATTCGACAGCATCGGACCCCTGCACGCCCCGCGAACCCAGCCGGCGCTGGAAACGATGATGGGCTACATGGAGTTCGCCGACGAGAACTTCCCGAGCAACGTGCGTGAGGGTGGCTGGGCGGACCAGTTGTTCAAGAACGGTGCCGACGTCGGGTGGCCGGAGGACTTTGCCCGCGGGGTGATGAACGACTACATCTACCCGAGTGTGGACAGCACCATCAGTGCGATCGGTATCGGTCTGCTGCTGTTCGCGCAGAACCCGGACCAGTGGGACCGGTTGCGCGCGGATCGGTCGCTGCTGACTAGTGCGATTCCCGAGATTGTGCGGTTGGCGTCCCCGCTGCAGTTCTTCACTCGCGTTGCGACCAAGGACACCGAGATCGCGGGTGTGCCGATCCACGAGGGGGCGCGCGTGGTGGTGATGTACGGATCGGCAAACCGGGACGAGCGCAAGTTCGCGGATCCGGATTCGTTCGACATCACCCGGGATCCGGCTGGTCATCTCGGCTGGGGCCGCGGCAAGCACGCGTGCCTGGGTAAGCCGCTGGCGCGTCTGGAGATGATCACGTTGTTCAACGTGCTCGCCGACAACGTCGAACGTTTCCATGCCGGTAAGTACCGCTTCCAGCCGAACAACATCATCCGCAGCCTCGGTGCGCTGGAACTGGCCATCACCTGGGCAGACGAGAACTAGTTGACCGACGTCCCTGACGTCGTCCCTATCGCATAGGGAAGGAAAGAGAAATGAAGATCCATATCGAGTACGGAATGTGCGACGGGCACGGTGAGTGCGTGATCGCCGCCCCTGAGGTCTTCGACCTCAACGACGACGGCGACGAGGTGATCCTGCTGGACGACTCGCCCGCCGAGGAGCTTCGCGACAAGGTCAACGCCGCGATCAAGCTCTGTCCTGTCGCCGCCATCCGCGTCGAGGGTTGAGTCGTGACCAACACAGTGATCGTCGGCGCCGGGCTGGCCGGCCTTCGTGCAGCGCAGCGGCTGCGCGAGATCGGCACATCCGAGCTGATCACCATCGTCGGGGACGAAAAGCATCGCCCGTACAATCGTCCGCCGTTGTCGAAGCAGCTGATCGCCGGAACGATGACGGCGACGGAGTGCGAATTCGACACCGCGGCAGACGAATTCGAATGGATCCTCGGTAACGCCGCGACCGCGCTGGATGTGGAGAAGCGCCGCTTGCATCTTATCGACGGCGAGATCGGATACGACAAGCTGATCATCGCCACCGGCCGCGGGGCACGATCGCTGCCGGGGCTACCGGACATGGAGGGGTTCCATGTGCTCCGCGGTCTCGACGACGCGGTCGCCTTGTGTGCCGCGGCACAGCATGCCAGCCGTGTGGTGATCGTTGGAGGCGGTTTCATCGGGTGTGAGGTCGCCTCCAGCCTCCGAGCCAACGGAATGGCTTCGGTCACCATCGTCGAGCGGGCGGCAACGTTGATGCCTCTGCTCGGGCCGGATATCGGTCAGTTCGCCGAACGCCTGCACCGTGACCACGGAGTTGACATCCACTGCAATACCTCAGTGACCGAATTCCGTGGCGGGAGTCGAGTCGAACAGGTCGAACTCGATAACGGGCAGATACTCGACGCCGATCTGGTGCTGCTATCGCTCGGCTCGGTTCCCAACACCGGGTGGTTGTCCGGATCGGGTCTCGAACTCGAACAGGGCAGCGTGGTGTGCGACGAGTTCTGCCACGCCTCCGGGAACGCGGACATCGTGGCCGTCGGTGACGTCGCATCGTGGACGCACCGGGGCGTCGGCAAACGGGTTCGGATCGAACACTGGTCGAACGCGGCCGACATGGGTGCGGCCGCGGCGGAGAACCTGTTCGCCGCGGCCGGGAGTAAGAGCCCGTACAGTCCGATTCCTACTTTCTGGACCGATCAGTACGACATACACTTCAAGGCCGCCGGATTCGTCACGATGGCCGACACCTTCGTACCGGTGGAGACCGGGGCGGAGGGGAGGTGGAACTGGGACGGGTTGGGAGACAGCGGATTGGTGGCCGGAATCACCGCGAATGACAACAAGGCGTTCCTGAAGTACCGGCGCGCGCTGGCCGACTCGGGCACGAACCCCTGAAAACACTGCACCGGAGTCCGTTGGCATGGAACGGGCTCCGGTGCAGTCGTTTTCGGGTCAGCGCCGACGGTACTGCCCGGGGCTTACCCCGTAGAGATTGCGGAACGACCGGCTGAAGTGGGAGATGTCCTTGAAGCCCACCCGAGTTGCCAGTGCTCCGATGGTGATGTCGGTGCTGAGCAAGATCATGCGGGCGCGTTCGAGCCGGGCCTGAAGAAGCCATTCGCTCGGCGTACTTCCGGTGCTGTGGAATATCTTCTGCAGATAACGCACCGAGATACCGAGTTCGGCAGCGGCTTCGGCGATAGAGAAGTTCTCATCGTGGAGCCGCGTCTTGAGGAGATTCTGTGCCCGATGCAGATCCGCGGTGTGGGCCTGCTGCGTCGGGCTCATAGCCCAGCCCGTATCCGCCAATGCGGTCACGATCATGTCCAACGCGGAGGCCGACAGTGCGGCGGCCGGAGCATCGGGCACCGCTGCATCGAGGGCGGCGAGTTGTTGTAGGAACCGGCTGACGACAACGCCCGCGCCAGACGCCGCCGACACCGGTTGCGCCATCGCGCGATCGATGTCGCCTTCCGCCATACGGCCCAGCAGCAGGGGGCGGGGAACACGAACGACGATCTGCTCGAACCGTTGTGGAAAGTCGAACTGGAACGGCCGACCGGCGTCGATCACCGCGAACGAGCCGTTGTCGAGCCAGATCGAACGTCCATGTTGTTCGATCCGCCCGGGACCCCCGGTCACCGCGCACAGGAAGTAGTCCTCGGAATCGGTATCGGCGATCATCGCCGGTGTCCGCAAGACCGAATGCGCATGGGCGCGTACGGTGCTCAGCGACAGATCTCCGAACTGCCGAGTGCTCAGCCTCGCCTCGAAGCGGCCCCTGGGCGACTGCCATTGCGGGTCCATCTCGCAGTAGGTTTCCGCGAGGGTGTCGGTCCACCACTCGCGGCCGCCGGACATCTCCTGGCGGACCGGCGTGGTGTGCGAGGGTGGCGTGGCTTGCTCATCAGGGGCGTTGGTGGCTTGCTCGTCACGCGTTGACATCGTTGACATCGCGGTTCACCTCCTCAGATGAACGCAGTGTTACACGAACAAGGCTACCGCTTACCCGCGAAAGGATTATCCGACGTAATCGGCCTTCGAGAGGGCATGTTGTTCGGATACGCGGAACACGACCCAACGGAATACCGACGTGGCCGAGCGGCTACGCCGCGACCACGTCGGCGGCCGGTCAGCCTGTGATCTCGCGGCCGAAGATCTGCCGGGCGAGCACCCACTTCTGAACCTCGTTCGCGCCTTCGTAGATCTCACCGATCTTGCTGTCCCGGTAGAAGGCCTCCACCGGCCCGTCGGTGTCGTCTGCCCCCAGGGACTGGGTGAACCCGAGCCCGCCGAAGGCTTGCACCGCATCGCGGGCCATGTCCACGGAAATCTCGGTGCCACGCAGCTTGGCCATGGCCGCCTCCGGCTCGGGGAATGCGACGCCGGAGTCCAGGCGCAGTGCCGCCTTGAGATAGAGATCGCGGGCGGATTCGATGGTCGTGGCCCGGTCCGCCATGAGGAACTGCCAGTGTTGCTTGCCTGCGAGGGGGCCGCCGAAGGCTTGCCTGCGCGCGAGGTGGGCAGCGGTGTGGTCGAACGCGGCCTGTGCCATCCCGACCCCGGCCGCAGCGATGCCGATCCGCCCGTAGGTCAGGGTCTGCAGGGCGATCTTGAGTCCGCCGCCCTCCTCACCCAACAACGCGTCGGCGTTGAGATGGACCTGGTCGAGGATGACATCAGCAGTGATCTGCCCTTTGTTCCCCAGTTTGCGGTCGGGGGTGCCGATGGTGACACCGGGGGTGTCGGTGGGCACGATGAAAGTGCTCAGCCGGTTGCCGGTGCGTGCCAGCACGACGACGAAGGCGGCTACCACCGAGTTCGTGATCCAGCGCTTGCGACCGTGGAGAACCCAGCCGGTGGCCGTCGGGGTGGCCTCGGTAGTGACTGCGGTCGGGGACAGATCGCTCGAGGCGCCCGGCTCGCTGGTGGCGAACGATCCGACGATCTCCCCGGCGACGGCGGGGGCGAGCCACCGCTGCCGCTGCGCGTCGGTTCCCTGGTTGACCGCGTTGCCCGCGAGGATGCAGTGCACGTCGAAGATCGCGGCGACGCTGTTGGAGTAGTACGCGAGTTCTTCGACCGCGACGGCGGTCGCGGTAGCGCGGTGGGTCAGGTCGTCACCGCCGACGTCGCCGGCGAAGGGAATACGGAACACTCCGGCCGAGGCGAGGGAGTCGAAGGCGTCGCGGGGGAATCCGTCGAGGCGTTCGTCGCCGCGGGCGATGCGACCGGCGATCGGTGCGATCGCATCTGCCGCGATTCGGCGTACCTGGTGGCGCACCTGTCTGATCTCCGGCGGGGAGAGCAGATCGTGGTAGAGCCGGTCGGCGATGCGTGGAGGGTTGAAGGCGTCGCTCTCGGGGTCGGTGTCGACGGCATGAACCAAGGTCATAGGGGCTCCCAGAAGAAGAACGGCAGTGTGTCTCTCCTGGTCTACGGCCCCCAGTTGCCGACGACAACGTGGTGTCGGCAATGCTGATCGACTCCCCGGGTGCCAATCAGCATTGTCCAGCCACTCCGATCAGCGTGCCGCCCGACGCTCGGCGACAGTGATGTCCCCGGCGGCCCAGTGCGTTTCCGGCACTTCCCGGATGACGACGCGGATGTTCTCCTTCGGCGCGCCGAGTGACCGTTGCGCGGCTTCGGTCAGCTCGTGAATCAGCGCCCGGATCTGCTCCGGGGAGCGGCCCAGGCCGATCGTGACGTCGATGAATGGCATGCGCCTATCCTCCTGAAATGGTGATGGAGCCGAGCGAGGTGAAGTGAGCGGCCACCCGAGCGCCCGGTTCGACGGCGATGGCGTCGGTCATCCCGCCGGTCAGTACGGTCCACCCGGCTTCGATTGCGTGCCCGCGCTCGGCCAGGGTGTTTGCCGCGAATGCCAGCGCCTCGGCCGGATGGCCTTGCACGGCGGCGCCGGTGGCTGTGTCGACGATCTGGCCGTCGACCTCCAGCAGGCACGCCTCGAGGGTGAGATCCAGATCCTCCGGACGCCGTAGAACCGGACCGGTGACATACACGCCGGATGAATTGTTGTCTGCGACAGCATCTTCGAGGGTGAACTTGAACCCGGCGTAGCGGCTGTCGATGATCTCGATCGCACCGGCGACCCGGTCGACAGCCGCAAGCGCCTCCGCCGCGGTGACACCGGGCCCAGCCAGCCTGCGGCCCATCACAAAGGCGATCTCCGGCTCCGCGCGCGGGTGAATGAGCCGGTGGCGAGGAACCGGATCCCCGGCGGGCAAAGCCATCACATCGGTCAACCAGGCTACCGAGGGAGCATCGACACCCATCTGGCGCTGCTTCGCACGCGAGGTGAGTCCCAACTTGATGCCGGTGATGATCTCGCCACGGGCTTTGCGCGCGGCGAGTGCGATGTCTTGCGCTTCGTAGGCGACGGGCAAGGTCAGGCCGGCCCATTCGGCCGATAACGAGGTGCGCGAGGTGGTGGTGGCCTCGGCGTCGAGGAGGATGTCGGCGATGCGGCCTGCGCTCCAGCGCTGTTCGCTCGTCCGCTGTTCGCTCGTCATTGTTCTGCTCGCTCTCCAAGGATGGCGGATACGGTGCCGAGTCCGTTCATGGTCGCCACGATGGAATCGCCCGGCGAGATAGGGAAGGCTTTCGTCATCGATCCGGGCAGCACGACATGGCCGGGTTCGAGCGTCACGCCGAGAGGGCCGACGGTGTTGGCCAGCCACACCAACGAGTTCAGCGGAGACCCGAGCACCGCGCCGCCGGCGCCGGTCGCCACGAGTTCACCGTTGATGTGCAACGTGCAACCGGACAGGCGCAAGTCGACGTCGCGCAGCAGCACTGGCCGGCTGCCCAGAACGACCCCACCCGAGGAGGCGTTGTCGGCGATGGTGTCGAAGATGCCGATCTTCCAGTCCCGAATCCGGGAATCGACGATTTCCAGAGCCGGAAGCACGAACTCCACCGCGCGCACGGCATCAGCGATGGTGACGCCGGGACCGGTCAGGGACCGACCGAGGACGAACGCGGTCTCCGGCTCGATTCGCGGCTGGATATAGGTCGTGGACGGAATCGGATGATGCTCGAGGTGGAACATGCTCGCTGTCAGGTGACCGAAGTCGGGCTGGTCGACCCCCATCTGGCGTTGGATCGCGACGGACGCGAGTCCGACCTTGTGCCCCTTGACGGTGTCACCGTCCTTTTCCCATTGCTCGACCTGGGCTTGGGCGATGCGATAGGCGGTCGACAATTCCGCCTGAGCGAAGTGCGGAGTCAAGGGGTCGATCGGCGTGCCGCTGCGGTACGCCTCCAGCAGCCGCTGTGCGGCGCCTTGTACCTCGTCGGTGGACATAAGACCTCGGGCTTTCGGTGGGAACGTCCCGCAGCGCTGCCGCAGCTCCGCAGGGATGTGACGTGTTGCACTGAACTCTCACCATCGGGCAGTATGGGGCCGATATGCAAGACGATCGTGCCGATGAACGGCACAGTTCCCTGGATGCCGCCGCTGCCGGTGATGTCGGCTCCATCGCTCGTGCGGTCACTGTGCTCGACGCCCTCGGCGCCGCCGATACCGTCCTCGGGGTCTCCGAGATCGCCCGCCGTTGTCGCTTACCCAAGTCGAGTGTGCAGCGCATGCTCAAGGCGCTGTATGAGGCCAAGCTGCTCGAACGCGAGGGCACCAGCTACCGGCTCGGCCTCAAACTGTTCGAACTCGGTCAGCACGTGCCACGCCAACGGAACCTGCGCGAGGCCGCCCGCCCGTTCATGGCGGATCTTCAGGAGGCAACCGGTCACTCGGTTCACTTCGCCGTCCTCGACGGGGACTGTGTGGTGTACCTCGAGGTTCTGCACAGCCCGAACTCTCCGCCGTTGCCGACTCGGATGGGCAGGCGGTGGCCTGCGCACGGCACCGGCATCGGCAAGGCCATCCTCGCATTTTCCGAGCAGACCGTCGTCGAGCAGATCCTCGCGGGTGGCCTCGCTCGCCTGAGCGAGCGCACCATCGTCGCGCCGGGACTGTTCGCCGCGGAATTGGCGCGGATCCGCGAGCGCGGAGTGGCATACGACCTGGAAGAGTCGCGGCCCGGTGTTGCCTGCGTGGCCAGTCCCGTCTTCGGGCCCGACGGGCAGGTCGTTGCCGGAATTTCGGTGTCCGGGTGGCACACTCGCATCAATCTCGACCATTCGGCGGCCGCTGTGCGGACCGCGGCATTGAGCTTGTCGCGGCACCTGACCATGCGGTCCAGTTGAGCCTGTTAGATCGCCGCCGCGAGGGTGGGGTCGTCGCGATAGGTGCGAATCGCCGCATCCGCGGAGTTCGCGATCGCACGGGAGACCTCCGCGCCGGCCGCGATGACCGCATTCTTGAACTCCGTCTGAGCGGGAACGAACCGGCTCGCAGGAACGCTCATACTGATCGCCGCGACCACCAACCCCATGTCGTCTCGCACAGGAGCGGCCACGCAGTGCACCTCCGGTACCGCCTCGCCCGCATCGAATGCACACCCGGAGCGGAGAACCGACCGCAGTTCCTGCCCGAGGGCGGCCGGATTGGTGATCGTCGACGGTGTCAGTCGCCGCAGCGGCTTCGTGGTGATGTTGCGTTCAATCTCGCCCGGATCACACTGCGCCAGAAGAACTTTGCCGACCGCACTACAGTGCGGTTCGAGATGAGCGCCCACCCTAGCTCCGGCGACGTTGATGACATGGTTGCCGAGTACCTTGTCGACATACAGGACGCGATATCGCTCCATCACAGCCAGGTGCGTGGTCTCGCCGTACTTGTGTGCGAGGTCCTCGAGCACGGCTGTCGCGCAGGAACGAACATCGACAGTGCCCTTGAGTGTCTGGCTCAGCTCCACTACCCGCCAGCCGATCCGGTACCGGCCGCGGCTGCGGCACTGCAGCAGCCCGGTCTCGACGAGCGAGGACAGCAAGGCATGTGCACTCGAGCGAGGAACATCGATCGCCGCCGCTACCTCGGAGGCGCCCCACTCGGGGCGGGAGACGGTGAACAAGTCCAGCACCGGGCCGATTTTCTGCACTGTTTGGAGAGCCGCCATAGTTCTTCCCTTCCACTCGGCGACGACCGGCAGCGCCGCCTCACCCAAGTCTGTGTGTCAGCTCACATGCGGGTCCAGCCGTGCGTGCCGGTCACCGGCACGCGCCCTCCCCCTGGTCGACACCGGCGGCCGGCCCTGCACCCAACTGCCCATCGCGGGGTCGCCGGTCACGGCAGTCATGACCGAACCCGTTACTGCGACTTGGTCGCGCTGCACCTCGCCTTCGGCAGCACGCTCCTGCGTGGTCGGATCCTGGCTCAGGCGCACACCTTTCGGACACTCCGGTTGATCAGGCACTCACAGTGCGCTGATCGGACGTGTTGTCGGTGCCCGGGTGGACTGTGATTTGTCGGAATTGGGGATCGCGTGACCGGGGCCGGGTGGGTCTGAGAGGGTCGCCACATGAAGATCGGTGTCGCACTTCCGCAGATGGCTCCCGGCTATGGACCGGGTACGACGCTCGACTGGGCCCGGCGAATCGACGCGGGCCCGTTCTCGAGCGTTTCCGTTGGTGAGCGGGTGACGTTCTCGAACCCGGAGATGGTCGCGACACTGGGCGCCTGCGCCGCGGTCACCGAGCGAGTGCGGGTCCTGGCGAACCTCTGGGTGCTCCCACAGCACCCGATGACGATGGTCGTCCAGCAGATATCGCCACCATGGTTGCTTGGTCGTTCGCGGAGTCGCAGTTCGGCGGTGGATGCTGCTGCCGAGCTTCGGACAGTGGAAGTTGGCGGATGTGCCGGAAAGACGAGTGCAGGTGGGGACTTGAACCCCTCAGTGCGGCAGATTTGCCTGAACCATGTGTTCGATGACATCTAACATAGGTAATTGCCGCGATTGTTTCAACGCTGTCGGCGGGGTGTTTCTGCCGTAATAGGTTGTGGCCGAGTGTCTTTCATCTCGACAATGCTGACCGATGATCTTTGGTCATCTGTCGTTGCAGGGGATTCGCCGGACCCTTTGGCTGGTTCCTGAGTGAATGTCGCCCGCGTGGGTGGCGGCGGAGTCGGGCAGGTGGAGTGGGATCGGGTACGGTCGTCGGGTCAAGCTGAGCGATCGGCGGGGCGATACCCGGGCGAACCCGGTAGCCGGTGCGAACTTGCTGCCGGGCTCACTCTTTCGACACCACGGACGACTGGTGGCCCAGTTGTTCCACCTCGGAGTGGTACGACGGCGGAGTCGGTACCGAGTTTTCGCCATCGGGCCTGTGTCGGTTGTTGGTCGCAGGTTCGTGCCCTCGGCGGGGCACACCGAACATGGGAACGGGGATGACCTGCGGTTTTCGCGGGGGCAGCTGGTGATCGAAGCGAAATTCGACCTATGACGGTTGTTGACAGCGTTGACCTGTCCCTTTTGCGCCGCCTGGCACGGGGCCGATGGGGCCGGTCAGGCAGCGTTGAAGTGCCGACCGTAGCCGCCGATGTTCCATACCACCCACCGGAACTCGTCGGGGGAGAACGGGTGCCGGGCCGCTACCCCGGGTGCCGGAGATATCGGCCAGAAACACACGCCGCAGCGGTGGCAATAGCATCCACGGCCCCAAGCCGCGTGCGCGGCACCGCGGCCACGCTCCACTTGGCGGTTGCGGCGGGAGCGGTTTGCGGCCACGGCGAAGACAAGCACCGGCGGTGCGATGGAGATCGTGGCGAATACCAGCGCGACAATGGTGACTCCGATGATCGAGCCGATCGATGAATTCTTGGCGGTGAATTCCCCGATGACTGCCGCCACTGATGCTGCCAGCCACAGCAGCGTCAGAACCGACAGGAAGGACCCCAGCAATATCGTTCCTGCGGTCGAAACCGGTGACGGCGCAGGCATTGTCGCGTACGCCAAGCTTGTCGTGCTTGTCCGGTTGACCGCTGCGTGACCCACTACCGGTATCAGGTGGCCCGTGGGGGACACGCCAACACCGGAATATCGGTCGGTGCCGGATACGGTGGACACCCCGGTCGCGTGCAGCGCCGGGACGCTTTGAATCCAGTCTGCGCGGTCACAGCTCGGGCATGAGAGATCGACCATACCCGTGGGTCCCTTCGTCCAGAACGTTCCCCTGCCGCGCGATCCGAGTCGCGAGTGAGTCGCGGTCCTACAGGTTCAGGCCATAGACCTTCTGTATAGAACTCCGCATCCACGCACAAGTATCGCGGAGACTGGCGACCGCTGCCGTGCTTCGGGGCGACAAGCGCCACAATCACAACCACGACAGCCGTCAAACTCGCGGCCTGGGCGAAACGCTCAGTTCCGGTGTCCCACTGGCTTTGAGCCCTCGGAGTTCTGGGCGATCGTTTTGGCCGAGCAGACGTGTGGAGGAGTGGGTGTGCCTGGCGACTTCGGTACACAACAGCGGACCTCCGATCGGCCCGCCCGGAGCAGGACGTGCCTGCGCCGAGGCGGTTTCGGCGAAGTTGATTCGTTCGACGGGCGTGGGAGGATAAGCTCTCCTGCGGAGTGTCAGGCCGCGCACGCGCTCCTCTGTTTCGCCTGAGTCGCCTCGCCCACGCCGGTTCGGTGACGCTGACAGGCCAAGGTCCTCCCCGGGGCCCGCGTTCACCTTCTCCCTGTTCGGATGCTTGTTTCGTCGCAGGCAGGGTGGCGTGGGCACCTCTGCCGGAAATGGACGAACATGCCGAAGAACAGCAGTGCGCGCCGACGCCGCCGGGCCCGCAGGATCGCGGCCGAGGCTGGCGTTAAGTATGCCGAGGCTCTCCGGCGCGGGGAGGAGTTGGCTGCGCAGGCGCGTGAGCAGGCCGAGAGGAACTCGCGATTGCGGCCGTCGAAGATCGAGATCGACGGTGTCGAAAAGTACTGGCGGCGCGAGGATGCCGAAGAACTCGCTCAGGAAGGCATGGCGGACCCGACCCGTGAGGATATCGCCGCCGCAGCGGATGTGCTGTTGCCGAAGGTCCGCGCACTTCAGTCCGCCAAGCTGACACCGAAGACGGTGGTCGTGCCCTATTGGCAGGGGGTCACCCAGAACGAGGCGAACGAGCAATTCCGCAAAACGGTCCAGCAGGCGCTCGACAACCTGAAACGGGTGCGTGAGGACGCAGAGATCCACTGTGTCGAGTGGACAACCGTAGCCGCCGCCTACTACGGGGTGTATGTGAAGCTGAACGGGCTGGACCGAATCACCGGAGGGTCATTGAGCAACCTGCTCGAATCGGCCACGGCCGCGGCCAGCGTACTGTCGACGACCGCCGAAGCCGTCCACAGTCGCGGATGCCTTCTCGGCGCGGACCGGTCCCGTCGCTTCGGCTGGGGGTACTCGCCGTGCGGTGGCGGTGAGGTGCGGGTGCGCGTGCGGATCTTCGACGACGAGGTGATCGTCACCGTTCCCGGGTGCCTACGGCACGCCGCCGAGGAGATCTTTATGTTCCCTATTGAATGTGCGTGTTGATGCTGTTGGGCATCAATCACATTCGATGAAGGGCTGGCGTGACGGACTGGCGGGTGTTGTGGGTTCCCGAGACTGAGGGACTGGGCGAAGTAGGGCAGGGACTGCTGACCGGATGGACCGATTGGGCTGCCCGACAAGAGGCGGTCGGGGTGAAGGCGGGCGACCCGATCTTTCTGTCACCGGATCGAAGAGTAGACCCGTTGCTGGGCTTGTATGGCCAGTCGGTGGCTTTCCGCCGCTATACGACCGAGACACGACGGAACTATGCAACCGATATCGGCCTTCTGCTGACGTTTCTGTGGAGGCGCGGTCGAGGCTGGGCCGAGGGTACCGAGCGGGATCTGGAGGATTACGAGCACTGGCGACGTTACGCCGAGACGAACCCGGCGCGGATCGGCGGCGCGAAGTGGGACCGTGAGTTGGCGGCATTCGCCAGTTTGTACTCGTGGGCGCACAAGAACGATCACATCTCGTCCAACCCTGTGACGATGAAGCAGATCGTCGGCCGCAACGGGACGGTGGCGATGGTGCCGGCCGCGAAGACGAAGAACACTCGCCGCAGCAATGTGCACTGGCTGACACCTCGGACTTGGAGGCGGTGGATCGATGTGGGTCTTCGGGGCCACGGCGGTGACGGGATACCTGAGCCGGGATGGGTTGGGCGGCTGGAGGATCGCAACGTCGCTTTTGCCCGCATGATGGTGAGTTCCGGGCTGCGGCGCGCCGAAGGCGGATCGTTACTGACGTTCGAGGTCCCGGCGCGGCAACTCGACGGCGGCCGCTATTACCGTGGCAAGGTCGCGGCCGAGGTCACCCGGTCGAAGAAGCCACGGACGTTCTATGTTTCCGACCAAGCCGTCGGCGAGGTCGATGCCTACGTCGACTCCTCGCGGGCCGCGGTTGTGCGTCAGGCGCAGAAGACCCGCGTCTACGAGCAGCTGTCGCAGCGGTGGGTTGTTTCGGAGGTGACTCGGGGGTTGAACCCGAGCGTGCGATGGTGCGATCAGGATGGTGCCACCGGGTGTGGGGACCTGAACGGGTTGACGGTGCGCGAGCGGATGCTGTTGTTCATCGAGGGGCCGCGTGGGCTGGAGCCGCTGTGGCTGTGGCTCAACGAGCGCGGGTTGCCGTTTCAGGTGCATTCGTGGAATGCGGTTTTCACGACGGCGAACACCCGGTGTGAGCGGGTGTTGACTCCGGCGAACCGGCGGGGCCTGGACCCTCATAAGGTGTTTGCGCCTTTCGCGTCGCCGCATTCCACTCGTCACAGCTTCGCGCTCTACATGCTGGTGGTGCTGAATACGTTGATGGACCAGAGATTCGGGCTGACTCCGGAGGAACGCCGCGACTTTCGCCAGCTCTACGGCGATCCGTGGTTCATGGTGCAAAATCTGTTGGGTCACGCGGCGCGTGAGACGACCGTCGAGCGCTACCTGGCTCCGGTCGCCGACCTGCAACTGCGGGCCATGCTCACCGACGCGGCCGAGCCGATCACGGCGCCGATGCCCGAACTGGATGCCGTATTCGCCCGCATCGCAAGGGAATCCGAACGCATCCAAGACTTCGAAGAGCACCGGCAGCCCACAGCTGAAGGTGCGCGGTGAGCGCCCGTGGTCATAAAGCGGTCCTGCCGGTGGCCGATCATGTTCGGCCCGAGCCTTTGGACGCGGAGGGGTTGCGTGTGCGTCACTTCGACCGAAATGGCCGTCTGAAAGAGTATGACTTTTCCGCGCTGCCGGTCGCGGAGCCGATGCAGCGCTCGCTGGCCGGACTGTTCGCTGTCCGCAGCGTCCCCGACACCTGGGGCAGCCACGACAGCTCCCACGACCTCTGGCAGAAACTGAAACGGTTCGCGGAGTTCCTGTCACAGCAACACCAACCGCCTCGCGACCTGAACGAATTCACCCCGGCGCTCGTCAAGCGTTGGCGCGCAACCACACTCGCGCCCGGCGGCGATCAGGAAGGCTTCCGCAACGTGGCGGGCCTGCTGCGAGGTGACGCGCGGCTGCAGAGCGGTCCCGTCGCCGATGAGTTGGTTCGGCGTTTCAAGCGCCCGCCCAGCCGTACGCAGTCCTACAGCGAGGCCGACTTCGATCAGGTCAAAAGCGTTGCGCGAGTGATGTTCCGGGCTGCGCTGCGACGGATCGAGAACAATGCCGAGCACTTGGAGAGGTGGCGCAGCGGCGGATACCCCGAGAACAGCCGGGACTGGCTGATCGGTGAAGCCCTGGAGGTCCTGGCGTGCACCGGGGAGCCGCCGCGCGCCGCCTTCGTCGACGAGAACGGGCACAGCCCGATGCCTGTGAGATACATCAGGGCTTTGGGCGGGCGAACAGGTGCCCAGACATGGCAGCGGTTGTTCCTCACACAGCACGAGGCCGTCGCGCTCGGGGTGCTGTTCATGGCGGAGTACGGCTGGAATTTGTCGGTGATCGACACGCTGGAAGTGCCTCGCGCGTCTGCGGACCCGGGCGATGACGGCTCGCCGACCTACCGGGTCGCGCTGGTGAAGTTCCGGCGCGGCGCCGGGCGTCATCACGAAACCAGGAATCTCACCGATAATGGTGTCGGCTCTCAGGGGCGGTTGATTACCCAGGCTCTGCAGGCAACCCGCTTTGCCAGGGCGGTCGTGGAGGATCTCGCGCCGGGGACGGATCGTCTGATGGTGTGGCACTCCAGGTTCCGTGGCCGGCAAACCACTCGAACCGACCGTCATCCGCCCGTCGGTCCCTTCCAGTTCGGCGTCACCGGCGACGCGGCCTTCACCTGGGCGCGCGACCAGGGCCTGAGCGGATCACCGTTTCGCCGTGGACGTAAAACCGTGACCGCACTCGATCGCCGTGAGCCAGGGCAGCATTCGCAGAGCACCCACGACCGTCACTATGTCTTGAACGATGCGAGAGTTCAGCAGCAGGCGGTAGAGATTATCGCTGCCGGCGCCGAGGATGCCCTGTCTCGGGCACGTTCCGCGGTGCTGATCGCCGAACTCCGCGATGAGCACAGTACGGGGGATGTGGAGACCGTGACCGCGGATTGTGCCGACCCCGACAGCAGCCCGTTCGGGGTGACCGAGACCGGGTGCGGTGCTTCGTTTCTGATGTGTCTGGCCTGCCCGAACGCGCATGTCCATCCCGGCCATCACCCGCGCCTGGCTGTGCTCCATCTCGCCCTCGAAAACCTGCGGTCGGTGCTGCCGACCGCGTCCTGGGGCCGGGACTGGGGTGATACCCATGCCCGCCTCGACGATCTCAAAACCACGCTCGGCGACGGCCTCTGGGATCAGGCTCTGTCACGAGCCACCGAGCACGACCGGAGCCTCATCGACCACCTCCTGACAGGAGCTCTCGACGCATGACCACCGCCGTTCCCCACGACCCCTTTCTACTGCCATTACCAGCGCCGCACAGCCCCGTTGTCCTTCCCCATCTGGCCGGCACGTTGAACGCCCACCGCAGCAGCCGCTACAGCGACCCGATGTGGTCGCTGGCTGCCCTGACCGACAACCCCAGTAAGACGACACGCACGATCAACTGGCGCACATGCCCGCCGACGTTCGAGCAGCAGGGGCGGTTGCTGGTCTGGAATCTGATCAACGGTCAGCTCAGGCCGACCTTCCTCCGCGGCCGTCAAACCATGCGAGCTCGGCTCAGCTTCACCTCGATCCACGAGACCGTAGCGTGCTGGATGAAGCTGGCGCTCTGGCTGGAGGCACGAAACATCAGCAGCTTCACCGGCTGCGACACGAGCGTCCTGCACGAGTACGGGCGGCATCTGCGCGACACCACTACCGGGCGTCTCGGCGGCCGCGCGGCGCTGGTCGCGGTGACTCGGCTGTGGGCGTTCGATCAGCTCAGCGCTCGCCCCGCCGGGATAGGACGACCACCCTGGGAAGACCACGGGGTCGATGACTACCTCCCGCCCGCGACCCGGGGCAGCGGGGAGAACCTGACCGAGACCCTCTCGACTGCAACGATCGCGCCGCTGCTGGTGTGGGCGATGCGCATGATCGACGACTTCGCAGACGATATCCTCGCCGCCCACGCCGCACGCCAGCGGATGATCGACGCCGCCCGCACGAACCCGGTCACGCCGACCGGTCGCGCAGCGCTGCGCGCCTACATCGACACGATCATGACGAACCAGGCCCCCATGCCGATGACCATGACCGCCGGCAAACCCACCCTCGCCAGAAGCTACATCTGCGCCCGAACCGGTGCCACCCTGGCGCAACTGGAAGTGATGCTTCGTCGGCGCAAGGACGTGATAGCAGCAGCAGTCCAACATCCAGGGCCCTGCCCACTCGACGTCGACATCACCGGGAAGATCAGCGGAAAGCCTTGGCGCACAATGCTGGATTTCGGTGAGGTACCGTTCCTGTGGCGGCACCTCGGCACGGCCGCGTTCATTGTCTGCGCCTACTTGACCGGCATGAGACCCGCGGAAAAACGCGCGGAATTGCATTTGATTCAGCATTCGACCAGTACCGATATTGGCTGAACCCGCAGTTCAGACGGTACCAGACAGCGACTCAGGATCGATTAGCATCGAATCTGCCTGGGGCTCTTGCCTTCAGTCGGTCCATCTTCAACAATGTTGCATCAAACGCAACGGAGGCGAGAGTGGGTCCAGCAGCGGATTTGCCGGGTGCGGCACACCTGGTGCTGGCTCAGGGGGTTGTGCACCTGGACCCGGCGAAAGCTGTGTTCGAGGGCATGCTCGAAGGGTGGGCGCGCCAACAGCGCACCCGATTCCTGAAGTGGGACAGCACAATCAAGCCGCGACTGTCGTTGGTGCGGCGCCTGGCGGAATTTTCGAATCAGTTTCCGTGGCAGTGGGAGCCAGCGGAGGTCGAGGCGTTCTTCGACCACATCCGGACAAACAACCCGAATTTCACAGTCTCGACGGCCCGGCAGTATCAGAACTCACTACGGATGTTCTGCGACTTCATTTGCGATGGCCGCTACGGCTGGCAGGCGATCTGCCAGGACCAGTTCGGGCAGGTGCCGACACGGATCCTGCACGAGGACAACAGCATCGTGCATGCCAGCGAATTCGAGGGGCAGCCGGGACGACGTCCGTTGTCCTACGATGAGGTCCAGGCGCTGTTCGATGCCGCAGACGGCCGGGTCGAGGAAATCCGTAAGCGTCGCCGAAAAGGTGCGCTGGCGGCGATGCGAGATTCCGCACTTCTGAAGACTTACTACGCTTACGGGCTTCGGCGCCGTGAAGGGTGCGGTCTGGACCTGCCGGACCTGCGGCACAATCCGAAGATGCCCCAGTACAGACGTTATGGTGCGTTGTTCGTGCGGTGGGGCAAGTCCTCGAAGGGCAGCCCGCCGAAGCGGCGCACCGTGTTCACGGTCCCGGAGATGGATTGGATTGTCGACGTGCTCGATCACTATCTCACCGAGGTCCGGCCGCGGTTCGATGTCGGCAAACATCCGGCGATATGGGTGACCGAACGGTCCGGCCGCTTATCCAGGCGCGCCGCCAACGAAGCGTTCCAGACCTGCCGTGACGCCGCTGGCCTGTCGGCTGACCTGGATTTACATTCGCTGCGGCACAGCATGATCACTCACCTTGTCGAGTTCGGATACCCCGAGAAATTTGTGCAGGACCAGGCTGGGCACGTGACGGCAAGTTCCACGGCGATATACACCGGGGTGTCCGACGAGTACCGCAATCAGCTGCTGAGACAGAAGCTGACCGAACGCCACGCCGATTTGTGGGAGGACGATCCCTCGTGATCAAGAAGATGGGCTACCGGTGGAACCTGCGCCGGGTCATGGCCGCCAAGGACATGTTCCAGACCAGCGACCTGGTGCCCGAGCTTGCCGAGCGCGGGATCAAGCTGTCGCGGGAGCAGGTGTTTCGCCTGGTCACCCAACCGCCGCAACGCCTTTCGATGGACACCCTCGCCGCGTTGTGCGACATCCTCGGCTGCACACCCAACGATCTGATCGAGATCCAGACCGTCAACGCCGAGGTTCGCAAGACCGCCGGGGAGAACCACGGGCCCGCACCGGCGGTGCGGCGCACGTCGATCCGCCGGCCGCAGGGCTTGTGACTCCGCCGTCGACTGCGGCCCGCCTGGCCGCGCAGGCCGCGCGGATGGAAGCCGCGTTGGATGGCGCGGATACGGCGCTGACCGCGGCGCTCCCCGGTTTGACGCCGGACGCGGCGACGGCCGCGCTCGAGGTCGCGGTGCCGATCCCGGTTCGTGGCGCCGCCCGCTTCCTCGAAGAGTTGACGGCCCATCTTGTCGGCCATCCGGATGCGTTCGTTTCTGGTGAATCGCATTGCCCGCCAACACTTATACGGCTTGTCGATGTGTTGCACGACGGTGGACACCCCGTGAATCGCATCGTCTGCGCGCATTGCGGCAGGCCCGCTTCCGAATTGCGGCAGTTACGTCCCGAAGGCCGGATCTGCGGCACCTGTGACGGGCGATCGCGCCGCTCGACCTGCGCCCGCTGCGGTCAGGACGGGGTGCGCATCGCGGCCCGCAGACCGGAGGGAAAGATCTGCTACCGCTGCTACAGCCACGACCCGGAAACGTTCGAGGAATGCGCGCACTGCGGCCGACTGGACAAGCCCGTGACACGTCTGGACGGCGGAGGGGCGCTCTGCCAGCGCTGCTGGCAGCGTCCACAGCACCGGTGCATACATTGCGGTCAGACCAAGCCGGCCGCTCTCCTCGACGACCAGGGAGCTTGTTGTCACCTGTGCTACAACAGGTTTCGACGTCCTCGCCGAATCTGCGGGCGTTGCGGACGCGAACGCACAATCGCCCGCAACGCCGACGGTGATCAGCCCGATCTCTGCCACAGCTGCTACCGCGGTCCGAAGGCGACCTGCTCGAACTGCGGTCGGCTACGCCCCTGTCACGGAGTCGGCACCGGCCGCCCGATCTGCAGCGCCTGCTACCGCAGGCCCACTCACACCTGCTGCCGCTGCGGTCAGCAACGCGGAATCAACGCCCACTGGCCCATAGGACCGGTCTGCGACCACTGCTACAACGCCGTGCTGCGTGACCCGCGCGAATGCGCGAACTGCCGGACCACTCGGGTGCTCACTAGGGCACCATCCCTTCTGCGGCCCTATCGGTTAGGGTTGTGACCTCTCGGTCCCGGTGGGTGCATGGCCTTCGTTGCGAGCCACTTGATGGCCACGATGAGAACTGCCAGCCCCGCCGGGCCGAGGGCCGCGGACCGGCATCAGGAACACGCCCGATCGAGGGCCGATTAGTGAGCTTCCGGCAGCGGTCCTCTCCACCGGCGAGGTGCGAATCCGACCTCGAAGGAGACCCCTGTTGTTCGCCGGATGGGATTGGGGAAACACCGCCCACGACGTGTGTGTCATCGACGACACCGGGACCCGGATCGACCGGTTGACCATCTCCCACACCGAGGACGGAATCACCCGGGCACTTGCCAGACTCGCCGCCCACGGCGACCCCGCCGAGCTGCCGGTAGCGATCGAAACCACCCGCGGCCTGGTCGTGGACCGGCTGCTGGCGGCCGGGCACCCGGTGATCCCCGTGCACCCCAACGCCTTCCACGCTGCGCGGCCCCGCTGGGGCGCGGCACGGGCGAAAAACGATCCCGGTGACGCGTTCAAACTGGCCGACTACTCCCGCACCGATATCCACCGCCTGCCGGCCGTCCGCCCGACCCTGCCCCAGACTCTGGAGCTGCAGGCACTGACCCGGCAACGCGACGACCAGCTGGGATTGCGGATCGCCGCGGTCAACCAGCTCGCCGCCTTGCTCGATCAGCATTGGCCCGGCGGGAAAACGGTTTTCGCGCAACTGCATTCGACGATCGCGCTGGAGTTCCTCGACCGCTACCCGACCCGTCAGTCCGCCGCACGGCTGTCCGCTGCCCGGCTCGAGCAGTTCTGCAAGGCCCGCGGCTACAGCGGCCGGCGCTCCGGCACGCAACTGCTGGCCCGTTTGCGCGAGGCGCCGGTCGCGGTCGGCCGCCTCGGCGAAGCGGTGATCGCCCAGCTGGTGCACGCCCAGGTCGCGGTCGTCCGCGCTTTGCAAAACGGCATCGACGCGCTCGACGCGGTGATCGCCGAGGTCGTCGCCGCGCACCCGTATGCCCGGCTGCTGACAGATCTGCCGCGGGTCGGCACCTTGAACCTGGCCTAGATCATCGGTGAGGTCGGCCCGATCCTGGAACGCGCCACCAGTTTCGATCAACTGGCCGCCGAGACTGGCGTCGCGCCGGTCACCCGCGCGTCGGGCAAGTCTCATGCCGTCGCGTTCCGGCACGCCACCAACCGCAGGGCCCGCCAGGCCCTGCACATCTGGTTCGACAACAGCCGCCGCGGCGATCCCTGGGCCATGCGCCGCTACGCCGAGGCCCGTGCTCGGGGCCAGCGCCACCCGCACGCGCTGCGGACCCTGGGCCGTTCCTGGCTGCGCATCATCTGGGCCTGCTGGCGCACGAACACTGCCTACAACCCGGACCGGCATACCGCCGCTGACCAGCAGATCGCGGCATAGGGGTTGACTCAGGAAACTCATCGGCCGTGACTCCAAGGGCAACGGGATCTGCGGACCCTGCGCCGGATACGACAGCGACTACTCATGCCGGCGATGCGGACGAGCCGGGAATCCCTACGGCCGGGAGGGATGTGCTTACTGCGTGCTCGCCGAACGAGTGCGTGAATTGCTGGCCGGACCTGGTGGTGAAGTTTCGCCCGAACTCCAGTCCCTCGCAGAGGCTCTCACCCGAACCGAGAGCCCGTTCAAACAGATCCACTGGATCGACTACAGCCCGAACGCCCGTCTGCTCGCCCGGCTCGTCGCCGACGGCAGGGCACTGAGTCATGACCTTCTCGACGAGTTCCCGCCGAGTCGCAATGTGCATTACATCCGGCAGATGCTGACCCAGACCGGCATTCTGCCCGAACGTCATGAGGACCTGGATCGGCTGCCAGCATGGCTTGACCACTACCTGATCGGCAAACCCGCCGAGCACGCCAACCTCATCCGACCATTCCTGCACTGGCATCTGTTGCGGCGCGCCCGCAGCCGCGCGAGCGTCCGCCGATTTCCCGCTTCTGCTGGCCGAGCTCTCCGCCGCCGCATCTTCGTCGCGCTGGACCTGCTTGCCTGGCTCGATGAGCAGGGCCTGACGTTGGCAACTCTCCGCCAACCCGACCTGGACCGCTGGCTCGACGAGCCCGGAACCCACCGACGCAACCTCGTCCGCTACTTCCTCAACTGGACATCCAAGCGGAAGATCACGGAAACCCTTGTCGTGCCGTTGATTCCGCGTCAACAGCCCGCCGAATTGCTCGGGGACGAGGAGCGCTGGCGGCTGTTGCAGCAGTGCCTCGACGATGTCGAATTGCCGGTCGACGTCCGAGCGGCCGGTGCGCTGACTCTGCTGTTCGGGCTCTCCACCGAGCGGGTCCGACACCTCACCGCTGACCAACTCATGCGCCGGGACGGTCACGACTTCCTCACCGCAGGCCACCGACCTATCCTTCTCCCACCCAGACTGGCGAAACTCTTGCGGAAGCTCGGCGACGACCCACAACGTCGGCTGGCCATCCCCGAGGACAAGCAACGCCCTCGCAAGCTATTCCCGGGTCTCGTCCCCGGCCAGCCGATCGCCAACCACGCACTCACCACCCGGCTCGCCCGCTACGGCATCAACGTCCGCACCGCCCGCAACGGCGCTCTCGCCGCCCTCGCGGCCGATCTGCCCGCGGCCGTGATCGCTGATCTGCTCGGCATGCACATCCACACGGCAGTTCGATGGGTCGACTATGCCGGAGGAGATTGGACCGACTACCTCGCCGCCCGAGCCGCCGAGCAGGCGGAGGCAGCCGATCACGGCGGGGAATAGAGTGTCGCCGACGCCCTACACCAGCAGAATGAGGCGATCAACGATCCGCCGGTCTCAGCGCATCGGCAACTTGTCTTCGAAGCTGTCGATCAAACTGCGAAGTTCGTCCGGCCGATACTGGGCCCACATGGCGAGAAATGCATTGGCAACCACCAATTCGGAGGTGAAGTCAAGGTCCTCGCCGATCTGCACGAATATCACGTGTCTGTCGGCATTGGTGAGCGCGCGGTCGCGAACCACCTTCTTCACCCTGTTCTGGGCCTCGGGTGGTAGTTGCAGCGAGACTGCCAGCCTGCTGGCCAGGGTGTCGATGTTGTCTAACACCAGATCGAATACATGAGCTTCCGGAAGGCCCGCGCCAGGCAAGCTGAATTCACCTTTTTCGGGATCGACGCGTTCGCTTTGATCACCGTCGAGGATGCACACGGACGGGAACTGGGCCGAGGGGTCGATGTTGTGCTGTTCATTAACCTTCCGTGCTGGCGCCTCGCCACCCATGGAATGGATTTGAATGGCATCGACCTCGACTTGGCCATAATAACGGAGAGCGCAAGCTACCATTAGCTCCGCGAATGAGTCTTCCACGAATATCGCGAGCCTGGCGTCGATCTGACCTGTTATTGTCCGTAAAGCCCCAACGTCGAGCTTGCCCTGAAGAACTTCGCCGTTGTATGCCGACCAGATTGCTATGGATGGAAGCGGAGCCAATGCCTCATTGCTATGGGTTGTGAACACTACCTGACAGGACTTCCTCAGGGCGACATCGATTAGATACTCGACAATTCGGCGGGTCGCGACAGGATGCAGACCGTTCTCGATCTCCTCAATCAGGATGAGAGCGTTGTCCGGTGCCTGTTCAATTTCCGACACGATCCGCACGACGCTGGCTTCTCCAGCACCGAAGTGGAACTCGGAGTACTCGGTCCCATGGCTGTTACGGACAGCAAACATCGACGCCTTGCCCCCGGGGGCAATTCGCAAACGATTGCATCCCTGCATGTCTTTGCCGAGGATCCTCTCAACTGCAGTGATAACCTCGTCCGACAGTGCGATTTCCTCTGCGGCAACGAACATGTTGCCGATCGCTTTGACCAACTCTCGCCGTTCTGTGGCCGCGACCGTTCGAGATACGCCAAAGTAGTGGACCGGCCGAGCGAGCGCCTTGCGATTCCACTTGAGCTGAGGAAAGCTCGCTGTCCGCTGAAACGCCAAGCGAGGATTATTTTTCTTGTCGATGATCTCGTACTCGATAGACCAATTTTTCATGCTGGCGTCGTAGCGACCGCT
Source organism: Nocardia sp. PLKS1-43 (assembly GCF_059510335.1). NCBI lineage: Bacteria > Bacillati > Actinomycetota > Actinomycetes > Mycobacteriales > Nocardiaceae > Nocardia > Nocardia sp. PLKS1-43. Next base: position 29,962 of record NZ_JCAJZQ010000013.1, read on the forward strand.
CTTGGCGAAAAACGTGCCTGGGGTGATATCCTTATATGCTAGGCCAGCAGCTCCCAGGATCGTAGTCTTACCGCCACCATTCGGGCCGATCAAAGCTGTCACCGGAAAGTCGAAGCTGATGAGCCGATCACTAAACTGTCGAACCTTCGTAAGCGTTACTCGACGCAAATACATACCGTAATTGTTAGCAACGACCTTATCCCTCAGGCGTTGAATGTCGCTGTCGCGGATCTCGCTTCGATAGTTACTCAGGTCAGCCCACCTTCGGATGAGCACGAGCGGTGGAATCCTCGTGCGCTGCGGCCAGCCAGCCTAGCACCGGTGTTACGGAAACAGCCATGCAGCGGCTCCCTGAGAACAGTTGGGCCTTTGCGCAGTGCATCAGTCCTGGCCGACCTGGCCACCCGGGCAGCGGGACTCGGAGACGAAGACCTCGTCGCTCGTGTCCATGAGTTAGGCCGCAAGATCCCACGGTGAGCTGTTACGACAGGGCTGTTCGACGCACTCCGAACTGGGTCGACCGGCACAGGCAAAGCCGGAGGAATAGTGCATGCTCGGAATACCTACTCTCCACCAGTAGTCCTGGGCCTGCGCAGCGGATGCTGTCCTGATCCCGAACCCGACGAGCACGGCGTGATCGGCCGGCATCTGATCCGCGGCCCCGTCTACAAAACCGCTACCGACGACGAAGGAAACCATATCTCCGCAGGCGTGGAACGCGACGTGCCGTTGGTCGCCATCACCCCGGTCGTCAACGCCATCCGCGTGCTGGAACGCATGGTCCCCGACGGGTACCTGCTGTTCGACAGCCGCCTCCACGACCGCAAGCAGGTCGCGGTTAGGACCGGCTCATTGAAAGACGCCAGCATCCGCGAGCGCATCGAAGATTTCCTCACCTGGGCAAACAAGCAAGCCCTCGCCCACGGCCTGGCCGAAGAAACCATTCCTGCGGACCCGCACGGGAACATCGGGATGATGCGCTTTCGCCGGTCCCTGGCCTGGCACATCGCTCGCCGCCCCAACGGCCATGTCGCACTCGCTATCCAATACGGGCACATGCGATCCGCGTTCGCGACCGGCGGATACGCTTCGCGCAGCCGCGGCGGCATCCACGACCTCATCGACATCGAGACCGTCCGCGCCGTCGCCGACACTGTCGCCGAACTTCACGACGACCTCCAAGCCGGCGGCGGTGTCTCCGGGCCTGCAGCACGCACCGCAATCACCGACGCTACGAAAGCATCCCGCTTTGCGGGCACGGTAATCAGTGCGACCACCGCGCGGCGCCTGCTGGCGAACCAGGACGCGATGATCTACGACAACCCCCAAGCAATCCTTCTGTGCCGCTACAAACGCGAACGAGCACTGTGCCACCGCGACGAAATCAAGGACACACCCAGCCTCGACCATTGCGTCCCAGGCTGCGGCAACATGATCCGCACCGACCAGCACGCGAGCGAATTACGCCGCCGCGCAAACCTTCTCACTCAACGCGCAGCGCACACACCCGGCCCACTCAGTGACCGGCTACGCGCCAACGCCGACAAGCTGCGCAATTACGCTGACACTCACGACCGCGCCCGCATCACACTAGCCAACGACACCGATAAGGACGTCGGATGAATCCCGCACCCGACGAGCGCGACCGTATTCGCGCCGCGATGGACCGCATCCTGGACGGCACACCCCAGCACTCCAACGGCGCACTGACCGTCGTCGCCCTGGCGCTGGAAGCCGACGTCCCGAGAAACGCGCTCACACAACGACACCCCGACCTGAGAAATGAATTCTATGCGCGCGCCGCGGTCCGCGGCGCCACGTCCGAAGCCGAAGCGCAGCTCCGGGCTACCATCGTGAAGCTCAAGAAGACGATCGCCAACAAGAACGCCGAACTCGCCCAGCTCCGCGCCGACGTCCCCGCGCTCGTGATCGTAGTCAACCAACTCACCCTGGAAAACCACCAACTCCGCGAAAAGCTGGTCCACCCGCGCGCCACCGTCGTCCCGATCTCCCGCCAGTCCACCTAGCCGAACACCCGTCACAACATCATCGGCCCCTGCTGAGCCCCTCCCGGTACCCGGCCAGCCCCCAGCCGCCCGACCGTGACACTGGTTCGCCCAGCAACGACACGGCCTGTCCAACGCTGAAGTCACGCTCTCTCACCGGCGGCAACACGGTCTTCCAGACGCCTGCCGATCAAAGAGTTCTTCACCCCGAACGGCGAGTCCGCCAACCGCATCGACCCGGAAGAGATTCGCGAGATCGCCCATCGAGGTTCTACGGCACAGATTCCGCGGCCAGCACGAGATCCGCTTCATCAAGTGTCTGCGCTGAAACCGCGGCGTCCGCCGTTGGGTCGAGTGATGCTCTGGCGCAGGCCCTTCGGACGGGTGCCCTGCGTGGACCAGGCCCGCCTGTCCCTGCAGCGAAGCACCCGTATCTGTGCGGGTTACGGCCTCAGCCGTGATAGGCCGACAGGTCGTAGGCGGTGACGCCGCCGAGCCGGATCGGCGTGAAATGTGCTGCCACCCAGCGTTTGATGTTTGTGTGGGCGGTGGGGCGGTGATCGGCGTGCACGACCAGGTAGTAGGTCACTTGGTGATCGCGGACGGCGTCGATGAATTGGTTCAGGGTGGGCACCGGGTCCTTGCCGCCGAATCCGCCGATCGCCATCACCGGTGTGCGGGAAGCCAATTCGAGTTCGGCTGCGTTCTCCGAATGGTCCACGGCCGCAGACCACTTCGAGTGCGTTCGGGTCAGCACAGCGAGCAGGCGGGGGTTCGAGGCCGGGCTCGGCCTGCCGTTGTCGTGGACCCTGGGTCCGGCGGTGAGCCGGATCTGGTGTGGCTGACCGAGGGTGGCGAGTGTGTACGCGGTCGAGCCACCGAGAGCGCCCACAGTCGCGGCGGCCAGCATCACGGCCGCGACGCGCCGGGGTAACAGCGGCAGCGCCAGTGCCGCGGCTGCGCATACCGATACCGCCAGCAGAATCCACCGCAATGGCGGCAACCACGATTCATCGCGGTGCAGCAGCCAGAATCCCCAGAAGCCCGAGACGAAAACCAGTGTAGCCGAACCGATTCGGCCGAATACGGTGTCGCGTGTCCGCCACATCTCACAGGCTCCGATCGCGGCCAGTGCGGCTACGGCGGGTGCGATCGAGAGTGTGTAGTACGGGATGACGATGCCGGTCATGGAGCTCAGCACGCCGCCGTCGATGATCAGCCAGAGCCCGAACAGAAGGGCAGCTGCCCGGATCGGGTCGGTGCGCGGCGCATGCCACCGTGCTGCCACCAGCAGGATCAAGGCCAACAGCGCGGTCGGTAGCAGCCAGCTGATCTCGGCGCCGAATTCACCGGTGAACAGCCGGGCCGGACCGGGTGGCACACCGTGGTGCACCGGTCCGCTCCAGTGCGGGCGATGCCCCAGCACGCGGCCGAATCCGTTGTAGCCCAGTACCAGATTCATGAACGAGTTGTTCGTGGACCCTGCCATGTACGGCCGCGAGGAAGCGGGCCACAGCATGGTCAGCGCCACATACCAGCCCGAGGACACTACCAGCGCCGCCAGCGCGGTGACCAATTGCACGATGCGGCGCCGGATCGGAGTGGGTGCGGCGACGAGGTAGGTCACGCACAGCGCCGGGGCCACCATCAGTCCCTCGAGCATCTTGGCCAGGAACGCGAAGCCCACCGCGATCCCGCCCAGCACCAGCCAGCGCGTACTCGCCGCCGGCAGCGCCCGGACCAGCGCGTAGACCGCGGCCGTCATCAGCAGCACCATCGCCGGATCGGGCTTGTCGAACCGGAACATCAACGCGGCCACCGGCATCAACGCCAAGCACGCTCCGGCCAGCAGGCCCGCCCCGGGGCCGGCCAGACGTCGCACCGCGCCGTACAGCACCGCCACGGTAGCCACGCCGATGAGCGCCTGCGGGACCAGCTCGGAGGCGCTGCCGAATCCGAACAACCGCGCCGAGAGCCCCATCACCCACTGCGAGACCGGTGGTTTGTCGACGGTGATGACGTTGTTCGGATCCAGCGACCCGAACAGCAGTGCCTTCCAGCTCCGCGTCGCCGACCACACCGCGGCTGCGTAGAACGCGTTGCCCGTGCCGTTGACGGTGATATTCCACAGATATGCGATCGCGGTGCCGCCGAGCAACAGGATCACCCCCAGCCGATCCCGGGGCCGCGGCGCGGTCGGCGTTGGTGGTGATTCCGGTGGCGGCGCAGTCAGCTCGGAGGAAGTCAGCACGCGGACCATTCAGGCACAGTCACCACCGAATGCGCTGTGCTCACCCGGTGAGAATCCTGAGCATCGCTGCGGTCACAGTTCGTCGGAATGTTCCGCGGCGGAATCGCTGATCTGCCAGCCGACGCTGGTGACGGCGGGTTCCAGGCTCAGCCTGCTGACCGCCGATTCCATCTGTCGGTCGTCGCGCTGTTCCCCGGTCAGCCGGGCCTGCACCTCCACTCGACCGGCGACTGTGCTGTTGCTGCTGGATACCGAGACCATCTGAAAGTCGGTGCGTGTCAATGCCTGGACCAGCAGTGTCCGCACTTGTGGCTCGTGTTCGTCATCGGTGGTTGCCGCGAACACATATGTCACCGACCGTTCGCTGCCGGATTCGGGATGACGGTCCACCGCACGCCCGGCCGCCCGCAGTGCGATGTTCACCACCACGACCGCCACCGTGCCGGCCACGGCGACGTCGAACATGCCCGCGCCCGCCAGCGCACCGACCGCCGCCGCGCACCACAACGTCGCCGCCGTATTGAGCCCGCGCACGTTCAGACCGTCCCGGATGATCACACCGGCGCCGAGGAAACCGATTCCCGAAACAATCTGCGCGGCAACCCGAGTGGGGTCGGCGCTGCCGCCGGAGAAGCCGTGCGCGGACAACAACACGAACAGCGTTGCTCCGGCTGCGACGAGCGCGTTGGTCCGCAATCCGGCCATGCGGGCCCGGTATTGGCGCTCGAACCCGATCACCGCTCCCAGCCCGACGCCCGCGCCGAGCCTTACCAGCATCTCCCAGACAGCCATCGCGATCCCTTCCCGACCAGTGCTCGCCCCTGCGCCGGAGACTACTGACCAGAATCCGGCACATCGGAACTCGTGATGACCATCTGGTGAACACTCGCGCTCCTGGAACGCCCGAGGAACCACAACGCCCCCATTCGATACAGCGTCGGCCCGATATCGCGTGTGCCCCTTGTTGTCAGGCCCGGACGTTGCCGAGGTCGGGTCGATCAGCGGGCTCGGCAGCCCCGGCCGGGGAACCGTGCCGTGCCCCCGGTGGGCCGGTAGTGTCCGCGTGGATGCGTGAGCATCCCGACAGCAGCCGCACCGAGGAGGGCCCGACCGGTGACCGACAGTCCATCCGCGACCACAGCGATCCCCGGGCACGGTGCGGGGGCGGGCAGTCCGGTTCGCCTGGCGCTGATCGTGGGCGCGTTGGGGGTAGTGTTCGGTGATATCGGCACCAGCCCGATCTACACCCTGCAGACGGTGTTCGATCCGCACGATCCGCATCCGGTTCCGGTCAGCAGCACCAACGTGTTCGGGGTCGTATCGCTGGTGTTCTGGTCGGTGACGATCATCGTCACCATCACCTACGTACTGCTGGCCATGCGCGCGGACCACGACGGTGAGGGCGGCATCATGGCCCTGATCACCCTGCTGCGGCGGTCGAGCGCATCGCGGGGACGACGCGTCGCGCTCGTGCTGGCGGCGCTGGGAATCTTCGGGGCCTCGCTGTTCTTCGGCGACAGCATGATCACTCCCGCGATTTCGGTGCTGTCCTCGGTCGAGGGGCTCAAGGTCGTGGAGCCTTCGCTGGAGCGGCTGATCGTACCGATCACCGCGATCATCATCGTGGCCCTGTTCCTGGTGCAACGGCGCGGCACCGCGGTGGTCGGGCGCATGTTCGGTCCGGTGATGATCGTCTGGTTCACCGCGATCGGCGCCTGCGGGATCGGCGGCATCGCCAGGAATCCCGAGATTCTGCGAGCACTGTCGCCGACGTATGCGCTCGGTTTCCTGTTCGGGCACTTCGGCACCGCCTTCTTCGCACTCGCCGCGGTCGTGCTGTCGGTCACCGGCGCCGAAGCCCTGTATGCCGACATGGGGCATTTCGGTCGCCGCGCGATCACCTGCGCCTGGCTGCTACTGGTATTCCCCGCCTGCATCCTCAGCTACTTCGGACAGGGCGCGCTGATCCTGGACGACCGGGCCAATATCGCCAGCCCCTTCTTCCTGCTCGTGCCCGGATGGGGACGTCTGCCGACGGTGCTGCTGGCCACCGCCGCCACCGTGATCGCCTCGCAGGCCGTGATCACCGGCGCCTATTCGGTCACCTCCCAGGCCGCGCAGCTCGGCTACCTGCCTCGGATGCGTATCACCCACACGTCCGAATCCACCATCGGACAGATCTACGTGCCGTGGATCAACTGGCTGCTCATGGTGTCGGTGCTGACGCTGGTGTTCGCCTTCCGCAGCTCCACCGCGCTGGCGTTCGCGTTCGGTATGGCCGTGACCGGCACGATCACCATCACCACTCTGCTGTTCTTCTATGTCGCCCGGGTGAAATGGCGAACCTGCTGGTGGCTGATCTCGCTCGGCGCGGTTCCGCTGTTGATCATCGACCTGCTGTTCGTCGCGGCCAACCTCACCAAACTCGTCCACGGCGCGTGGCTGCCGCTGTTGATCGCGCTCACCGCCTTCACGGTGATGACCACCTGGCAGCGCGGACGTCACGTTGTCACCGCGGAGCGGGAACGCCGGGAAGGTTCGCTGCGCGTATTCGTCGACGACCTCGCCGCCGGCAGGCCGCCCACCGTCAAGGTGCCCGGCACCGCGGTCTTCCTCAACCGTGGCAAGCAGACCGCGCCGCTGGCCATGCGCGCCAACGTCGAACAGAATCACGTCCGCCACGAACACATCGTGGTCCTGTCCATCCAGACCGAACCAGTCCCGCGGCTACTCGACGGCGAACGCATCGCCGTGGACAACCTCGGCCACGGCGACGACGGAATCATCCACGTCACCGCCCGCTACGGGTACATGGAGACACCGAATGTCCCGGCCGCGCTGGAGGGGATCGATCCCGCCGACACCGAGGGACGGCTCGATCTCGACGAAGCCTCCTACTTTCTGTCCAAGATCGAGCTGCGTGCCGGAGGCGCGCCATCCATGGCACGGTGGCGCAAGCGTTTGTTCATCGCCACCTCCTACCTCACCGCCGACGCCGCCGAATACTTCGGGCTGCCCCGCGAACGCACGGTCATCATGGGTTCACAGATCGAGATATGACCCGCGCCCGCGGCCATCCTGGCAGCGCGATCGTCGCGCTGCCAGACAAGGTCGTGATCACCGCTGGACGCGACAGCTCAGATCGAGCGGATCGAATTCCAGCCGCGATAGCCGACGAAGACCACGTCCTGGACATGGTTCGCTCTCGGCCTCCCCCTGGTGAGCACAGGCGAACCGCTCGCGTACCTGTTGAATTCCGGGGCGATGGGGGACCAGCGGCGGTCGGTCAGTGTGTGATCCTTCCTCGCATGATGTGTCGATACCCCGCCATGGTCCGATGCCTGGCCGAGAACCCGTGAATGTCTTGGCCGAGCGGGGTGAGGGAGGGCAGGATGAGGTTGTGCATGCGATGTGGGGCAGGCTGGCCGCGGCGGCGCTGCTGATGGGAACGGTGGCGGGGTGTTCGAACCATCCAGGATCGGGCGCGCCCGACCGGCCGGTCCAGGACCCGAATTTCCTGGCCGGGTGTGGGCCGCTGTCGGACCAGGTCATCGCGGCGATGGTCGGGGTGTCCGCGGTGCGGCAGCAAACCCAGCCGACGATGTGTACGTGGACCGGCTCGGCCCAAGCCGGCGGCGGGGTGCTGGTGGATGTGACGTACGCCTGGATGAAGAGCGACACCCTCGGGCGGGAGGCGCAACTGGCGGGCGAGAACGGTTACCGGGTCGAGAAGTTCGTGGAACGCAGGTTCGCGGGTTTCTACTGGCACGACCCGCGCGACCCGGGGAGCTGCGGGGTCAGCGCCGCCGATACCGGGGTGGTCACCTGGTGGGTGCAGAATCGCAGCCACACCACCAGCCCGACCGACCCGTGCCGCTCGGCGCTGACACTGATGAGCCAGACCCTGCTCGTGGACGGTATCTGACCGGAGCACCGAAGCGGCGGCGAGGCAGGGAGGCCTTCGCCGCCGCCACGGTACTGCGGTCAGCCGGTGATCTGCTGGACGATCTTCACCCCGACCAGGACGACGGCGATGAGCAGGTAACCACGCAGGGCGATCATGCCCGCGGTGCGCAGCGGCGAGAAGGCCGGCCGCTCGAGTGTGTCCAGGGCGGGGGCACGCCAGATGTCGCGGTCCTGCTCGAGCACGTGCTTGCGTTCGGTGCGGGTCAGCGTGGTGTCGTCGAGTTCCTCGATCTGGTCGGGATCCAGGCCACCCAACTCGGCCGCGGTCCGCTCGGCCGCCGCGCGCTCACCGCGCTGCTTGGCGAACGCGATGCCCAGACCGCCGAGTACCCCGACCACAGCGCCTGCGCCGAAGCCGATTTCGAGAATGCGGGTGGACAGGTGCGGGAAGAACGTCGCCGCGGTCAGGGCCAAGGACAGCAGGACCAGCGACCATACGATGATTCCGGCGACGATGTTCTGCCGTGTGGTATTCACCCAGGGCCCCAGTACTGCCTTGTCGTTGCACAGCAGCACCAGGAACACCGTGGCCGAGGGCAGCAGGACCCCGGCCAGGGCCTGCACGCCCTGGGTCAGCAGGCCCAGTACGTGGTCCGGGCTGAACGCGACTGCTGCCGAGATGGCCAGCAGCACTGCGTAACCGGCGTAGAACAGGGGCGCTTGGGTGATCTTCCAGTGCAGCGAGTGACGTTTGCCGAGGGTGTCCCCGAGAGCGTAGGTGGTGGCCAGGCCGACCGCGTTGGCGCCGATGAGGGAGGCGTCCAGCAGCAGGATCGCGAACAGGGCGCCGGCGGACGTTCCGAGGTGGTCGTGCAACCCCTGGGCCACGGCAGCGGCGTCGGTGAAGTTGCCGAACGCGGAGGGAGCCAGCCCGAACGCCGCAGCGGCCATGATCGCGATCGCACCGGCCATCACCACGACGATCCCGACCCACAGATCGATCCGCTCATACCGGATCCACCGCGGAGTGATGCGCTTGTCCACGATGTTGGATTGCTGGAAGAACAACTGCCACGGTGCGACGGTGGTGCCGACGATGGATACGATCACCATCAGCAGTGTGGAGTTCAAGCCACCGGGCAAGGACGGGATGATGCCCTTGGCGGTGGCAGAGACGCTGGGGTGCACCAGGAACGCCAGCGGGAACATCACGATGTTGATCGCGATCAGAGCGAACAGGAACCGTTCCCAGCGCCGGAAGGACCCGCCGGCGACCATCGCGAACAACAGCACCGCCGCCAGCGGCACCGAGATCCCGCGCGGAACACCGAAGTAGTTCAGTGCCAGGGTGACGCCGATGAATTCGGTGACGATGGTCAGCGCGTTGACGATGAACAGATCACCCACACTGAACGCGCCCCAGAACTTGCCGAAGCGCGCGAAGATCAACCGGGCGTGTCCGACACCGGCGACCGCGCCGAGGCGGACCACCATTTCCTGGTTCACGTACAGCACCGGGATCAACAGGGCCAGGGTCCATACCAGCGCCATGCCGTAGTTCTGCCCGGCCTGGGCGTAGGTGGCCACGCCACCGGCGTCGTTGTCGCCGACCATGACGATCAGACCGGGCCCGAGCACCGCGAGCAGCATCCGCAAGCGCTGCCAGCGGGTGCGGCCCTCGGTGGTGTCGTGCCGGCCGATTGTGCCCAGCGCACCGGTGATATCGCCGATGTGAGCGGAATCCAGGACGGCGCCGTGCGTCGTTGCGGTAGCCGTCGGGGAAACGTCGCTGGTGTTGCGGCGAGAGGTGCCGCCGGAGAAGGAGACCATCGCGGTTACTTCCATTTCATGAAATCACATGTAGCAGTGCAAATCCCGGGACCAATCGCCCGATCGGGGGCGGTTCGGACCTGTCGGGAATGAGCTGCTACTGGCGTCCTGCCGGTGGCCGAGGCTCGCCGGGACTTGCTTCATCAGGTGGTGGAGCGGTTGCGGGCGCACCGGTGGCGGTACCGGTACGCACGGCACATCCGATGCGGCCGAGTTGGTTTCGGCTGCTGCGGAGTTCAGGGGTGGTGGTGGCCGCCGAGGGATGCGGTGTAGAGCGGGTATTGGCCCCTGTGCGCTCAGTTGCTGGCGACCGATGCCCGAGCCGAGGTGGGCTTGGGGGTGTTCTGCATCTGGAAGAATTGGATCGCCGACCCGATTCCGACTGGCACGCCCAGCAGCACGGTTCCGGCGGCGGCGCCCAGAGCGATCCCGGCGGCCGCGCCGGCCAGGCAGCTGCCCACCCAGCCCGGGACGAAGATCGGGGTCATCAACACGGCGCCGACGACCGCGCCCGCGACGCATCCGCCCACACCGCCGACGATGGTGCCGATCAGCGCACCGGCGCCGGTGGCCAGGCCGAACTGGTTCGCTGCCCGCCCGACGTTGGTGTCGAAATCGGCCTGCGCGTCGACTGGCCGGACGAGCCCGGCGGGCGGTGTCGCGGGCATGGTCACCGGTGTGGCGGTCGCCGGGTCGAGGCTGGGGGTCAGGGTCGCGGTGTTGCCCTCGACGCGCGCGGCGATCGGGAACTGCTTGCCGCCGAGCTGGTAGGCCAGCGGAAGTCCCGCGACGATCGTGCCGGTGGGGTCCAGCACCTGGAACTGTCCGTCGCGGGTGGTCAGCGAGCCCAGATCGGTCGTGATGAGCACAGAGCCACCGACCCGGTCGGCGGTCCAGTGGATCCCCTGCTGCGGGGTGCCGTGCTGGGCTGCCACCGGATTCGGCCGCACTGGGGTGGCGTGGGAGTCGGGCACGTCGAGACCGAAGACGCCGAGTACCACTGCGGCGGCGACGGTGTAGCTGGTGAGCTTCCTCATGAACAAGCCTTTAATGTTTCGGGGCAACGACTTGTGCGGTGCGCGTGCGGCATCGACAGACGTGGAATGACGCAGCCATGTCTGCAATGAATGATTTCGGCGGATTCCTAAAAACCTATGCCGAGTTCCGTATTTCGAAAAATGGCAGCACGAATTGTACGTCCGGCATTACGCCTCGGACGCGATCGAGAAAGGTGATGTCAGTGTTGTGTGCTGTGTGTCGGCCCGGATCGCGGGGGGAGCGACTCGGGACTCGGATGCGGACTATCGCCGGGGCCATGGTCGTCCTCACCTCCTCGGGGCCGGGGCGCGCGGGGGCGCCGTCACCAGTGCACACGAGGATTTCGCCGCGGCAGACGCCGGTGGCGGGCACCCCTCTCGTCAGAGCTTCGGCACTGCACGACGTATCCCGCCACCAGGGCGGGAAGCCGCTTGGGATCACCCCTTAATCCGGGGAGATCTGTCCTAACCCTGGGCGTCTCTCGACGTCGTCGGATCAGCGGCCTGTGTTCGTACAGGAGCCTCGCCTAGCGAGGTGCTGTTCAACGTTCATCAGCGTGACATCCCCGGCTGGGTTCGTCAAATCGGGAAATGGCTGTCGCTGAAGAATTATTCGCGGTATGGACATCCACTGCTGACCGTATTCGCTGCGCGGAAACTCCGAACAGGGGGCACAATGCAAGCCGAAGGCCTGTCCGTACATGGTCACCGACTCGGGAGTTGCCATGACCCAACCCATATCCGCTCTACCCGCGGGGACGGCGACGATCTCGTTGTCACGGTTGTTGAAATCTCCGGTAGTCGCGGCGTCGGGTGACACTGTCGGCCGGGTCGAGGATCTCGTGGTGCGCCTGACGGGCGGGCAGGCGTATCCGCCGATCACCGGTGTGGTGGTCGGTGTCGGAGGGCGGCGCGTGTTCGTCCCGGCCCGCACCGTCGAGGATTTGCGCTCGGATCGAATTGTGTTGTCTCGCAACAAGGTCGATCTGCGTGCCTTCGAGCGCCGCGACGGCGAGGTGCTGTTGCGTGCGGACATTCTCGGGCACCGCCTGATCGATGTCGCCGCCGCCGAACTGGTACGGGCGTACGACGTGGAACTCGACGAGACCGATTCCGGTTGGGTGCTGGCGCGCCTGGATACGCGGCGTCCCGCCCGGTTGTTCGGGTTGATCAAACCCGGCGAGGGGCACGCGCAGCGGGACTGGAAATCGTTCGAGCCGCTGATCGGGCACACCCCGTCCTCGACGCAGCGCCGCCTCGCGGTGCGCGTGCGGGCGCTGAAACCGGCGCAGATCGCCGACCTGCTCGAGGAGGCGAACAAAACCGAGCGCGGGGAAATCCTCGACCACGTGCACGGCGACCCGGAGCTGGAAGCCGATGTGTTCGAAGAACTCGACCCCGAGGAGGCGCGCCGCCTGCTCGACGAGAAGTCCGATGCCGAGATCGCGGCAGTACTGGCTCGTATGCGCGCCGACGATGCCGCCGACGCGGTCGCCGATCTGCGGCAGTCGCGGCGTCGCAAGGTGCTGGATCTCATGCCGGCTCCTCAGCGCGCCAAGGTGATCACGCTGATGGGGTTCAACCCCGATAGCGCCGGCGGGCTGATGAATGTCGACACCGCATCCTGTGGACCTGATTCGACTGCGGCACAAGCGCTCTCGGTGATAGCTCAGGCGCGGGGGGTGCAGCCGGAAGCGTTGCTGAAGGTGCACGTGCTCGACGAGGGGCGGTTGATCGGCGTTGTCTCGGTGATCCTGTTGTTGCAGGCGGACCCCGCGACGTTGGTGCGTGAGTTGATGGATACCGATCCGGTCCGGGTCACGCCGGATACCGATGTGACCGATATTGCCCTGCTGATGGCCGATTACAACCTCTACGCGGTGCCGGTGGTCGATGACACCGACCGTGTGCTCGGCGTCGTCACTGTCGACGATGTGCTCGAGGCGACTATTCCCGAGGATTGGCGCCGCCGCGAGCCCGCGCCCCGCCCGATCCGTGAACCCGCACCGCGCGCCGTCGCTGCCGCCGACGTGTCCGACGGCAGCTCAGCACTATGACAGACGCCGACGAAAGCCGCTCCACCCCGATGGAAACTGCGTCCGAACAACAGCGTGACCCGCAGGGCCAGGACACCACGCCGCCGACCGCTGCCCCCTCACAGGCCGCGGGGCCGGACAACTCGGCGCCTGCGAATCCGCCCGCCCCAGAGCACGACCCGGACACAGCGAGGGCATCCGGCACGCCGTCGGCTCCGCCCCCGCAGGTCAGTCTCGCTCCGCGGGTCGAGCCCGCACCGCCGAAGTCTCGGACGGCCCCGCCCGCGCGCCCCTCGGCGGTTCTGGATTCGGCGCATCTCGGCAACATCGAGGGCGCGTTCGGCCGCATCGATGTCACCGAAACCGACCGGCCCCGCACGCTACGGACCAGGCTGCTGACCCTCGCGGCGATCGTCGGGCCCGGCCTGATCGTGATGGTGGGGGACAACGACGCCGGCGGTGTGGCCACCTATGCCCAGGCCGGGCAGAACTACGGCTACAGCCTGCTGTGGGTGCTGCTGCTGCTGATTCCGGTCTTGATCGTCAACCAGGAAATGGTGGTGCGGCTCGGGGCGGTCACCGGCGTCGGGCACGCTCGGCTGATCAACGAGCGTTTCGGGCGCGGCTGGGGCTGGTTCTCCGTCGGCGACCTGTTCGTCCTGAACTTTCTGACCATCGTCACCGAGTTCATCGGGGTAACCCTGGCGGCGGACTACATCGGCATCTCCAAGTACGTGGTGGTGCCGATTGCCGCGGTCGCCCTGGTCGCGATCATGGCCTCGGGGAGTTTCCGGCGCTGGGAACGGGCGATGATGGTGTTCATTCTCATCACCCTGCTGCAGATCCCGATGCTGCTGCTCTCGCATCCCGAGTGGGGGCGGGCCGCTCGCGATTTCGTGGTGCCGGGTGTGCGCGGCGGGGTCACCTCCGATGCGGTGTTGTTGATCATCGCGATCGTGGGGACCACGGTGGCGCCGTGGCAGCTGTTCTTCCAGCAGTCCAACATCGTCGACAAACGCATCACCCCACGGTTCATCGGCTATGAGCGCGCCGACACCACTCTCGGGGCGTTCGTCGTGGTGATCGGCGCGGCCGCGCTGATGATGACCGCCGACTACGCCGCCCGCGCCACCGGCACACAGGGCAAGTTCCTCGACGCGGGCACCATCGCACACCTGCTCGGGCAGGCTGATCGGGTGCTGGGGCCGATTTTCGCGATCGTGCTGCTGGATGCCTCGATCATCGGCGCCGCCGCGGTGACGCTGTCCACCAGCTACGCCTTCGGCGACGTGTTCGGCATCAAACACTCCCTGCACCGCGGCTTTCGCGACGCGAAACAGTTCTACGTCTCCTACATCGCGATGGTCGCCCTGGCCGCGGTGATCGTGCTGATCCCCGGCGCCCCGCTGGGTTTGATCACCACCGCGGTGCAGGCCCTGGCCGGGCTGCTGCTGCCCAGCGCGAGTGTGTTCCTGCTGCTGTTGTGCAACGACCCGCAAGTCCTGGGGCCGTGGGTGAACCGGACCTGGCTCAATCTTGTCGCCGGTTTGATCGTCGGGGTCCTGTTGCTGCTGTCGGGCATCCTGATGGCCACCACCCTGTTCCCGCACCTCGACGTCGTCACCGTCGCCGAATACCTCGCGGTGGCGCTGGTGGTGCTCGCAGTGGTCGCGGCCGCCCTGCTGAAATGGCTGCAGCGCCGCTCACCCGCCCCACCTGCCCCGCCGCGAGTCGACACAGCCGAAAAAGACCATTGGCGAATGCCGCCCTTGACCCTGCTCGAACCCGTCACCTGGTCCGCGGGCACCAAACTCGGCATGCTCGCCCTGCGCGGCTACCTCGTCATCGGCGCAATCCTGCTCCTGGTCAAAGCCATCCAACTCGGACAACACTGACCCGCGAAACGATCAACGGCCAGGCCGGTGAAACCACCCGGACGGCCAGTGACTCCCGCCGTGGCCGTGCCGACTCGCTACCAGTAGTCCAATCGATACCCCCACCAGCAACACCAGCAACACCGCCGACCCGATCAGCACTTCCGAGCGTGAATAGTCAGGAATATGACCGGGTAAGGCCCCGAAGTTCGACACCAGCCACGCCGCTGCACGCACAGCCACCACCGCCCTTCGCCCCGCGGGGTCATATCGGTTGACCGCTACTGCCCGAACAAGTCGATACGACCACGATAGCGCTAATGACCTGGTCCGATGACAAGCGAGACGTGGTCACAGCGCTCCCCGAGGCAACGTCCGTGACATGGGCGGCCGACACGCCGCGCGGGGACTGCGCCGTGGTCATTCGACGACGCACACGGTCCTCGGGCGGCCATACTGTCCCCGCGCTTGCCGGCTGTTCACTGATCAATCGCTCTACCCCGATCCGACTCATCGAAATGAGGTAGCTGCATTGCTGTGTGTCCCGGATAAGACTGGAAATTCACTGCGCCGCTTGGGTTTCGGCGTGATCACCGTGCTGGCCGCGGCATCGTGCTCGACCTCGCACTCGACGACCCCGACCGTGCTGGACACCGGATTCGGCACCGGCGGGATGGTCTCCACCGACATGGGTTCACGCGCTGACACCGGGCGAGCGGTCGCAGTACAGCCCGACGGCAAGATCGTCGTCGCCGGCTCGACCCAGGACCCCACCCAGGGCGACAACTTCGCCGTCGTCCGCTACACCCCCGACGGCACGCTGGACACCGAATTCGGCACGGCCGGAAAGGTTTCCACCGACTTCGCCGGCAAAGCCGACGTCGCCAACGCCGTCGCCGTCCAACCCGACGGGAAGATCATCGCCGCCGGAACCAGCCACGGCACCACCACCGGCGACAACATCGCCCTCGCCCGCTACACCCCGGCCGGCCAACTCGACACCAGTTTCGGTGACGCCGGCACCGTCTCCACCGATCTGGGCACCGCGGCCGATCACGCCAACGCCGTCGCCCTGCAACACGATGGGAAGATCGTGGTGGCCGGATCCACTCGTGACCCGGATCCGGCCCAGGGCGACAACTTCGTGGTGGTGCGTTACACCCCGGACGGGAAGCTCGATACCGGGTTCGGTTCGGGCGGGAAGGTGTCCACCGACTTCGGTGGCAAAGCAGATGTCGCCAACGCGGTCACGATCCAGCCGGATGGCAAGATCATCGCCGCCGGAACCAGCCACGGCACCACCACCGGCGACAACATCGCCCTCGCCCGCTACACCTCGGCCGGTGTGCTCGATACCGGTTTCGGTGACCGCGGCACCGTGTCCACCGATGCGGGTACGGCGGCCGATCACGCCAACGCCGTGGCTGTGCAACGCGACGGGCGCATTGTGATCGCGGGCTCCACCCGCGATCCGGCCCAGGGCGACAACTTCCTGCTCGTGCGCTACACCCGCGAGGGCAGACAGGACACCAGTTTCGGTGATCACGGCACAGCATCGACCGATTTCGGCGGCAAAGCCGACATCGCCTACGCCCTGGCGATCGCGCCGGACGGCGCCCTCGTCGCCGCCGGGACCAGCCACGGCACCACCACCGGCGACAACATCGCCCTCGCCCGCTACACCGCCGAGGGCACACCCGACACCACCTCCGGACACGGCGGCACCGTCTCCACCAACCTGGGCACCCACGCCGACCACGCCAACGCCGTCACCGTCCAACCCGACGGCAAGGTCCTCGTCGCAGGCACCACCACCGACCCACGGCAGGGCGAGAACATCCTGGTGATCCGCTACAACCGGTGAGGATCCGCTCGCCCGGTGGTGGCGTGGCAGCCCTCTACCCGGCCGCGCGGTCTGACTGTGCGGTGCTGCGATCGGGGCCGGCGCGCAGGGCCACGCGATCTAGTTCACGCAGGGTACTGCGCCGGTCGAATCGGAGTTCACCGGAGCACCGCTGGGTCCCGGGCTGGATGGCTGGGGTGCTCCGTTGGTGCCAGAGCTGTCACCGGAGCCGGAACTTGCGCTGGTCGCGGCGTTCGTGCCGTAAAATGTCGACTGGATGATCCCGCGGATCGTGTCCGGGTCGATGCGGTTGGCGGATTCGCCGTTCACGGTGAAGAAGCCCTCGATCGGCAGTGTCTGGAAGACCGTGTTGCCGCCGGTGAGGGAGCGCAACTGCAGCGCCATGGATACCGCGTTCCACCGGCTGTCGATGACGATGTCTCGTTTCGCCGCGTTCGTCATGTCGGTCATCTTGAACGGGTTGAGGATCGTGCCGAGGCTGCGGACGTTGTGCGATGCCGAGGATAGGAACGCTTGCTGCCGGTGAGTGCGGTCGAGGTCGCCGTTGGGCAGGCCGTGTCGTTGCCGCACGAACGCCAGTGACTGCGCGCCGTTGAGCGTCTGTACTCCTGCGGGGAATACGGCGCCGGAGTAGGCCGAGTCGTCGACTGCGTGGTTCAGGCAGACCTGAACGCCTCCCAGAGCGTTGGCCAGATCGTAGAAACCGGCCAGGCTGACTTCGGCGAAGTGGTCGATGGACACGCCGGTGAGGTTGCGGACCGTCTCCAGTTCCAGCTTTCGGCCGGCTTCCCGGCCGATGGTCTCCAGTTGGTGCTGGTCCGTCACTCCCTGTCCGTGCGCGGCTTGTTCGGCGGCGTCTTTGGCGTTGCCGTAGGCTTCCTTGATCTTCATCAGGCCGTAGCCGGGCACCTGCACCGCGTCGTCACGGGGGATGGACAGCGCCTGTGCCTTGCCGCCACCGGCGGGGATATGGATGAGTATCAGGGTGTTGGTGTTGTAACCGCCCTGGTCACCGTCTCCGGCATGGAGCTGGGACAGAATCGCCGCCGGCAGCTGTTCGCCGTTCTGATCGTTGCGGGTGTCCAGGCCCATCAGCAGGACGTTCGTGCCGTTGGACGAGGCGGTCGCGTCGTCGAGGGCATGGGAGGAGGCCATCGTGCCGGACATGTCCGTGAACAGGTACGCGTAGTACCCGGCCAGAGCAACCACCAGAACAATCACCAACACCAGTACCCGACACGCGACCCGCCCCCATCGCCGCGGTGTGCGTCTGCGCGGTATAGCGGGCGGTGCCGGCGGCCTGGGAGGCGGGTTCATCGGTGGCTGCCATGAGCGCCCGGCCCGTGGGTCGGCAGGCCGACGTGGCGGTGGAGCACCGGGGTTCACCGGCCGTCGTAGCCGCATATTTTCCGGTGGCTGCCATCGTGCCCCGGCTGGTAGGCCTGGCGGCCGATGTGGCGGTGAATAGCCGGGGTTCACCCGTCGCTGCCGGCGCGCTCCGTCTGGGTCCGGCCAGTCGCCGCTCATGAGTCCTCCAGTTCCACGGGGTCACCTGCTCGGGCGTACGGTTTCGAAGCGTTCCCGAGTAGTGGCGGGTGCGGTCGAACTCCTGGAGCAAGGCACCTGGCCCGCCAATGTACAGCGCGTCCGTGCCGGGGCCGGGTGATCCCCGCACGGAATATCGCCAGTGGATGCTCGACCGTAACGTGGCATCGCTGCCGTGTCGGTGAGCAGAAGCGCGCTTCGAGGGACCGGACAACACTCTCCGCGCGCATTGTCCAGCACGACGGCACAATCATTGTGGCCGGTTCCACCCGCCCTGTACGGGGCAACGCGCTGAGGTCAACGAAAGGCGCTCAGCCGAGCGACGATTCGCCCCAAGCCCCGATCCTCACGTGATATGAGGTCGGCTTGGGAACCGAAGCGGCGTCGGAGGCCGGGGCCTCGGAAGTACCGCGCAACACCTGAAACCCGGCACGGGCCACCATCCCCGGGACACGCCGCGCAGCCTGCAGATGCGGCACCCGCGCGGCGTCCGGCAGTTCATCCCACGCCAACGGCACCGCATCATCATCACCATCGGTCGTGTCTGCTCGTGACGCGATCTTCTGCGTCATCCAGCGTTCGTATTCGAGCCGGGCCAGCACCCGGACCTCCGCGTCACTGAGCACAATGTCCAGGACCGGGTCGAGGGCGGGCACCATGAAACAGCCGATGCCGGCGAGGTTTTCGCCGATCCGCCGGGCTTGAGCTCGATGCCCGGCGCGCTCGGTATCCGGCAGGTCGTCCCACCGGCGCAGCAGCTCGGCCTCGGCGGGCACCTGCCCGCTGCCCATCGCCGCATGGACCCGCGCCTGATGCGCGACACGCTCGTTGGTGTCGTGCACTGCCTGCGCCAGTTGCTCGATCACCTGCCCGGTCACATAGCCGGTCAGGCTGTCGAGCACCCGATCCTGCGCCATCAGCCTGGCCTCCATCCGCCGGCATTCGTACAGCACCGCTTGGGCATCGAGGAAGGTCTGCTCGGAACGTCGGTCGCCGGACCGCCCCAGTACGTCCTGCCCCACCATGATCACGATCATGAACACCAACTGCGCAAGCGTCGACAGAAACGACATGAACAGGAACGGATATCGGTCGAACCGCTGAATCCCGGCCTCGGCCAACACGATCCACAACACTTGTGTCCCGGCCGCCAGATAGAACGCCCACACACTGCCCAACCGCACGGTCAACCACACCGCGATTCGATCGTTGCGCGTAACCGCTTGATCCGCCGCCCGCGGTGGATCAAGCACCCGATGCTGCTCGATCCACGGATGCGGACTCGACTCGAGCAAGCTCAGGCCTCGGCTCAGGACCCGATCCTGCCGATCCAGGTGCGCCTGCAGATCCGCGACCTGCGCGAAGATCTCCTCGGCGTTCTCGTAGGTCTGTATCGAACGCCGGTCGGCTGCCGCGGTGAGGACCCGTTGCCCGACCAGGATGATCAAGCACAGCACCAGCTGCGCGACATTGTTCAGGAACAACAGGAATGGGAACGGATACGCATCGAGCCTATGCAGCGGACCCCACCAGGTCGCCAGCGCCATATACCCAGCGAAGACCGCCAACACCACATACAGGGCGGGCATCGACCCCATCCAACGTGTCACCGCTGCCGCCACAGCATCATTGACGCCGATCCGCTCATCGGCTATTACCGCCGGCGACCGCTGCACCTCGGGCACCTCAATACTGCTGCTCAACAGTCTGAACTCCTCACGCCCAGTTCCACAGTGCTCCACTGCAATTCGCGCACCAGGCCAGCCCCAGCCCTCAATCCCGACCACGGTAACCCAAAAGAATATATTTGGCTGACCGAAATCTAGTTCGGGGCGGGAGGTCGGTTCGCCGGGGCTTCGTGATCGCGGTGAACATGCGCGGGGACGGCGTCGGGCGTCCTGGTTCCGACGGGCATCGTGCCGATGGCGTCGGTATGCCGGTCAATAATGCTGTCGATGCTCGATTATTCGGCGTTCGATTCAAGTCCGGGGGCGGTTACCGAGGATCGGGTGACAACGCGGTGTCAATCGAGAACTTGCTGGGCCCGGTGATCGCTCGTGCTGATGGCAATCTGACTCGCTCAGCATCTGCGGGGTTGCGAGTGGTCGCCCCTGCTCGAGGTTGTCGTCCGGCTAGCGTATCCGCTGGCGATGATCGATCGAATGCGATCACGCGATCTTCAGCTCCCGTGCGGTCGGACGCGACTGCGGCGTGTGTTGCGCGTGGATGGCGAGTGGATGATGGTAGTGAGGACTTCCGGCCCTTCGATCGGGCGATCGGGCGACCGTAGCGTGAGATGCACGTTTGTACCGGTCGGTGTAGCGGAGGTCGATCGTGCAGGACATCGTTTTCGTGGTCGTGTTGCTGGCGTTGTCAGGGGTGACGGTGCTGTTCGTCTGGGGCTGTGACACGTTGATCGGGCCCGATGAGCAGGCGCTGAGCGAGGTCGGGCGTGCCGAGGGCGACGAAGGCTGAGGGGCGCTCTCATGTCGGTGGACGATGTGACGGGTATCTGTGTCGCGGTCGGTCTCGGCGTGTATCTGATCTACGGTCTCATCCAGTGCGGGAGACTGTAGATGTCCGGCGCGGGCTGGGGCGAGCTCGCCGCGCTGGCGGTGCTCCTCATCGTCAGTACGCCGGTGCTCGGAACCTATCTGGCGAAGGTCTACGGCGGCGGGAAAGCGCCGGGCGACAAGGCTTTCGCACCGGTGGAGCAGTTGCTGTACCGATGCCTGCGGATCGATCCGGACGGTGAGCAGCGCTGGGTCGCCTATGTCGGGTCCGCACTGGCGGTGACGCTGGTCGGTGCACTGCTGAATTATGTCTTGTTCCGGCTGCAACACCTGCTGCCCGGTAACCCGGATCACCGCGTGGGTCTGAGCCCGGCCCTGGCTTTCAACACCACGATCAGCTATGTCACCAACACCAATTGGCAGAACTACTCCGGCGAATCGGCGATGAGTCAGCTCGGTCAGATGGCCGGGCTCATGGTGCACCAGTTCCTGTCGGCAGCGATGGGCATGGCGCTGGCGGTCGCCTTCGTTCGCGGCGTGATCCGTACTCGCAGTACCACATTGGGCAACTTCTGGGTTGATCTGGTGCGCTCGATCGTGCGGGTGCTGGTGCCGCTGAGCGTGGTGTTCGCGGTGGTGTTCCTGGCCGCCGGCGTGATCGAGAACTTCCATGGCACCCAGGCGGTGCCGACGGTTGCCGCCGTGGCTACGGGTTCCGGTGCGACACAGCAGATTCCGGGTGGCCCGGTGGCGAGTATGACCGCGATCGAGATGCTCGGCGACAACGGCGGCGGGTACTTCGCGGCGAATATGGCGCACCCGTTCCAGAATCCGAACCCGGTGACGAACGTGCTGTCGCTGTGGCTGGCCGCGGCGATCCCGTTCGCGTTCCCGTGGGCGTATGGCCGCCTGATCGGGTCGCGACGGCAGGCGGCCGTCGTGCTTACCGTGATGGCGAGCCTGTTCGCTCTCTCGGTCGCGGGCGTCGCGGCGCTGGAGGCCGATGGCAATTCGAAACTGGCCTCTCTCGGGGTGAATCAGACCGTCACGGCCACCGATCCAGGTGGCAATCTGGAGGGCAAGGAAATGCGCTTCGGGGCGGCGGGGTCGGCGTTGAGTGGGGCGACGATGACCACCACCTCGACCGGCGGGGTGAATTCGGCGATGGAGAGTTACACCCCGCTCGGTGGTGGCTTGTCGATGTCGGACATGATGCTGGGCGAGGTGGTGCCCGGCGGCACCGGCACCGGCTTGTACGGGATGCTGATCTTCGTCCTGATCACGGTGTTCATTTCCGGGTTGATGGTCGGGCGCACGCCGATGTACCTGGGTAAACGGATCCTGGCCCGGGAGATGGCGCTGGCCGCGATCTATATTCTGGTGCTGCCGGTGACCGTGCTGACCTTCGCGGGGGTGTCCCTGCTGCTGCCGGTCGCCTCCCACCAGATCTCGGCGACCGGGCCGCACGCGGTGACCGAAGCGGTCTATGCCTACACCTCCGCCGCGCACAACAACGGGTCGGCGTTCGCCGGGCTGTCCGGGAACACGGGCTGGTACAACTCCACGCTCGGGGTCGCCATGTGGGTGGGCCGGTTCTTCGAGATAATTCCGGCGCTGGCGTTGGCCGGTTCGCTGGCCCGCAAACGCACCTACACGGTCACCGCCGGCACCTTGCGCACCGACACCCCGCTGTTCACCACGCTGCTGGGGGCGGTGGTGATCATCTTCGTCGGCCTGACCTATTTCCCTGTGCTGGCGCTGGGCCCCTTGGCCGAGCACTTTTCCGGGCACTTCGGGATGTGACACATGGTCACCACCGAGCACACAGCGGTCCCCGGGCGGCACATGGGCCGGGAGACCCGCAGGTTGCGCACACTGCCGATCGCGGATCCGCGGATCGTGCGCCGCGCTGTGCTCGACGCGTTCGTCAAGCTCGATCCGCGGAGCATGGTGCACAAGCCGGTGATGTTCGTCGTCTACATCGGCAGCATCTGGACCACGCTGCTGCTGGTCCGGGACGCACCGCGCAATACCGCGTCGGAGGATCTGTTCAACGGCCTGGTGGTGTTGTTTCTGTGGTTCACGGTGCTGTTCGGCAATTTCGCCGACGCCATGGCCGAAGGGCGGGGCAAGGCGCACGCGGACACGCTGCGCCGGGCACGGCGCGAGACGGTCGCGCACGTGCTGCAGGCCGATGGCACGGTCACCGACGTCGAGTCGGTTCGGCTGCAGATCGGCGACCATTGCGTCGTTGTTGCCGGACAGGCGATTCCGGGCGACGGCGAGGTGATCGAGGGGATGGCGATGGTCGACGAGTCGGCCGTGACCGGTGAATCGGCGCCTGTGGTCCGTGAATCCGGCGGTGACCGGTCCGCGGTGACCGGCGGCACCGTGGTGCTGTCCGATCGCATCGTGGTGCGGATCACCGCACAGCCCGGAGAAACGTTCCTGGACAGGATGATCGCTCTGGTGGAGGGCGCCAACCGGCAGCGCACCCAGAACGAGCTGGGGCTCACGGTGGTGCTGATCAGCCTGACGTTCATCTTCCTGATCGCGGTGAGCACCTTCCAGCTGGTCGCGATCCGGTCAGGCGCTAAACAGCCGATCGTGCAACTCGTAGCGCTGCTGGTGTTGCTCTCGCCCACCACGATCGGCGCGCTGATCTCCGCGATCGGCATCGCGGGCATGGACCGGATGGTCCGGCACAATGTGCTGGCCATGTCCGGCCGGGCGGTCGAGGCGGCCGGAGATGTCACCACCCTGCTGCTGGACAAGACCGGCACCATCACCTTCGGCAACCGGATGGCCACCCGGTTCCTGCCGGTCAGCGGCGTCGACGTACACACCCTCGCCGAGGCCGCGCTACTGTCGTCACTGGCCGACGAAACCCCCGAGGGACGTTCCATCGTCGCCCTGGCGCACCGTGAATACCACTGCCTGCCAAGGGAATTGCCGAACGCGCGGCTGGTGCCGTTCACCGCGCAGACCCGCATGTCCGGCATCGACTGGGGCGATCGCTCGATCCGCAAGGGCGCGGTGGTCACGGTGTGCCAGTGGGCCAGCGAGCGGGGCGGCGCGGTGCCCGGCGATCTGGCCGGCCTGGTGGATTCGATCACCGCGACCGGCGGCACGCCGCTGGTGGTGGCCGAAGGATCCCGGGTCCTCGGGGTGATCCATCTCAAGGACACCGTCAAACCCGGTATCGCCGAACGGCTGGCTGCCATGCGGCCCTTCGGAATTCGCACCGTGATGGTGACCGGCGACAATCCGAGCACCGCGGCGGCCATCGCCGCCGAGGCCGGTGTCGACGAATTCATCGCCGAGGCAAAGCCGGAAGACAAGATGGTCCGCATCCGCGCCGCCCAAGCCGGCGGTGACCTGGTCGCGATGACCGGGGACGGGACCAACGATGCGCCCGCGCTGGCGCTGGCCGATGTCGGGGTGGCCATGAACACCGGGACGCAAGCGGCGAAGGAAGCCGGGAATCTCGTCGACCTGGACAGTGATCCGACCAAGTTGATGGAGATCGTCGGGGTCGGCAAACAGTTGCTGATCACGCGTGGCTCGCTGACCACGTTCTCGATCACCAACGATGTGGCGAAATACTTCGTCGCCATCCCGGCCATGCTGCACGGGGTCTTCCCGGAGCTGGCCACGTTGGACATCCTGAACCTGCACAACCCGCACTCGGCGATCCTGTCCGCGGTGATCTTCAACGCCCTGATCATCGTGCTGATGATCCCGCTGGCGCTACGCGGAGTGAAGGTGCGAGCCATAGGCGCCACGGCCATGCTGCGCCGCAACGTCCTGATCTACGGCATCGGCGGATTGATCACCCCATTCGTGCTGATCAAGGTGATCGATATCGCGATCGTCGGACCGATAGGAGTGCACTGATGGTGCGACGGCAACTCGTTCCCGCCATGATGCTGGTGCTGCTGGCCACGGTGGTGCTGGGCATCGGATACCCGCTCCTGGTCGGCGGCATCGGCCGGGTCGCCTTCCCGCACCAGGCCGACGGCTCACTGCTCACCGAACACGGCCGGGTGGTCGGCTCAGCGTTGCTGGGACAGGAGTTCCGCGACGCAGCCGGCAATCCGCTGCCGCGGTACTTCCAGCCTCGCCCCTCGTCCGCCGGCGCCGGCTACGACGCGATAGCCAGCGGCGCAAGCAATCTCGGCCCGAGCGATCCACGGTTGCTGACGAGCCTTGCGCAACGAGCTGCGGCGTACCGGGCGTTCAACGGCCTGCCCGCCGAGGCGGTGATCCCGGCCGATGCGGTGACCGCCTCGGGCTCGGGACTGGACCCGGACATCTCGGTGGCCAACGCCGACCTGCAATCCCCCCGGGTCGCCGCCGCCCGCCACCTTCCCCTCGATACTGTCAGGGCGCTGCTGCGGGCCGATACCCGCAACAGGACGTGGGGATTCCTCGGCGAGGCCAGGGTCGACGTGGTCGATCTCAACCTTGCACTCGATCAGCTGCCGGCCCGCTGATCGTCCGGGGTGTGCGCGTTCGTGGCCGGAAGTTCGACGATCACGCACGAACCTGCGTGTGCGCCGGGTTCGACGCGCAGCGTGCCTCCGATCAGCTCGATCAGATCGCGGGCCACCTGCACACTGAATGCCCAGCCACCGGTCTGCTCCGATTCCGCTGCCGCACCCTCGGTGTCGAAGCGGATCAGCACACGGCCGGCGCCCTGCTGTGCAGTCGCGGACACCGTGCCGGCGTTCTGGCCCTGCACCATCTCGTTGATCAGCGCGGCGATGACCCTGGTGAGTATGGCGGCGTCGGCGACCACCGCTGGTAGCTCGGCGGGGATCCGGACATCCACCGCACCATGTCCCGGTCCCAGCTCGTCCAGGGCAGCCGCCACCACCTCGGCGACATCCACCCGTCGTAGGTGTACATCGAACGCTCCGGCGCGCGCACGCGCGAGGTCATCGAGCTGACCGGCCAAGACCATGATGCGATCGGTGTTGCGTTGGAGTGATTCCACCGTGCCGGTGTCGATTTCGACGGCACCGCCGGACGCGGGGGTGGTGCGACGAAGGGCCGCCAAGGTCCGCCGGATCGAGGTCACCGGATCGGTCAGCGCCTGCCCGGCCGCCGCGGCCGAGGCGACCCGCCCCGCCTCGGTACCGGCGCGGTGCTCGGCGCTGGTGGCACGTGCGGCCAGCTTCCATTGTCGGACGGTCTCGACGACCTGTACCGCGCAGGCGGTGAAAATCTCCAGATCGGCGGGCGACAGGGCCGCGCCGCGCCCGGCCACCACCGTGGAGGGTCCGAGCACGGCCTGCGCGTCGGCGGTCTCCGGCCGCTCCGGCGGCCGCTCTCCCGAGCTGGCGATGACCTGCCATCCTCCCCCGACAGGAGGTGTTCCGGCGGGGCGTTCCAGCAAACTCACCGCCGTCAGCCCGAAGCTTTCGCGCAGCAACTCCAGTGACCGGGCAAGGGTGCCGCGACCACGGTCGCGCAACGCCACCTGCGCCATCTGTGTCACCACCGCAGCCTCGGCAGTGGCCCGAGTGGCCGCCCGCCGCCGGCGTGCGCCGATCTCGACGTAGAAGCTGACCAGCAGCGCTGTCGCCAGATAGACCAGCAGGGCCACGACGTTGCTGCCGGTGGCGATCCGGAAGGTGTGTAGTGGGAGAGTCAGGAACCAGTCGGCCGCCGCGGCCGCGGCGATCGCGGTCAGCAACGCCGGGTACAGGCCGCCGACCGCGGCAGCGGCGAGCACGAGCAGCAGATACACCAGCATGTCGCTGGGCAGGGTGATCTGGTGGCGCAGCCGGACCAGCAGCCAGGTCACCGTCGGCAGCAACGCCAGCATCAAAGCGGCGGCCGCGAACCGCCGGCGCGGGTCGAGGCCGCGCATCGCGGGAATCCGCATCGTCGGCCGTGCCGGCTGTTCGTCGGTCACCACGTGCACATCCAGCGACGGGCCGAGCCGGGTCACTCGGCGTGCGACCAGTTCCCGCCCGCCCAGAAGCGCCCGCCAGCTGGTCCGCGGGCTCGCCCCGACAATCAGCTGGGTGGCGTTCTCGTGTCGCGCGAACTGTCCGAGCGCATCGCTGGCCTGCGTCCCGACTACCTGATGCCAACTGCCACCCAACGATTCGACCAGAGCCCGGTAGGCGCTCAGCGCTACCGGATCGGCGCCGGGCCGCCCGTCGCTGCGTGCGACGTACACCGCCAGCAGATCGCTGCCGGGCGTGCGCGCCGCCAGCCGCGCTGCCCGCCGGATCAGCGCATCGGACTCCGGCCCGCCGGACACGCCGACCACGATGCGCTCGCGTGCCTCCCACGGCGCGTCGATCCCATGCTCGGCGCGATACTGTTGCAGTCCTTCATCCACCCGGTCGGCCAGCCACAGCAGCG
Source organism: Nocardia sp. PLKS1-43 (assembly GCF_059510335.1). NCBI lineage: Bacteria > Bacillati > Actinomycetota > Actinomycetes > Mycobacteriales > Nocardiaceae > Nocardia > Nocardia sp. PLKS1-43. The sequence goes on from NZ_JCAJZQ010000013.1 coordinate 57,205, forward strand.
CCAGCTCCCGCAGACCGGTGAGATTGCCCGGACGGAAGTAGTGCGACAAGGCCGCGTCGATCCGATCCGGCGGGTAGATGTCCCCGGCCACCATCCGGCGGCGCAGCGCCTCCGGCGTCAGATCCACCAATTCGAACTCATCGGCCTGCCGCACCACCACGTCCGGCACCGTCTCGCGCTGCCGCACCCCGGTCATCCGCACCAGCACATCCCCCAACGACTCCAGATGCTGAATGTTGACCGTGCTCAGCACGTCGATGCCGGCCTCGAGCAGCTCCTCGACGTCCTGCCACCGCTTGGCGTTGCGTGAGCCCGGGACGTTGGTGTGGGCCAATTCGTCGACCAGCACCACTTGCGGATTGCGGGCCAGCACCGCATCCACGTCCATCTCGGGCAGCAGGCCACCGCGATAGGGCACCATCCGACGCGGGACCGTCTCCACCCCCTCGGCGAGCCGCAGAATCGGGCGCCGCCCGTGTGCCTCGACGAACCCGATCACACAGTCGAAACCCTGCTCGGCCCGGCGATGAGCCTCCGACAACATGGCGTAGGTCTTACCGACCCCCGGCGCGGCACCCAGATACACCCGCAACCGTCCCCGCGTCACCGCCCGCCTCCCACACCTCGCAACTGTCCTGTGCGTCCAGGCTCGCCGGATCGGGGCAATACCGAAAGCATCCGACGTCGCCCCGGTTGATGACCTTGGCCCCTTCAGCGCAGTCCGCGCCGGACCCTACTGTCACGTGGCGTCCGAGACAGCTTCCCGAACGGGAGCAACACCATGACCAACTCCGCGGCTCCCAGCCCGGCCCGGTCGCGCCGGGGCCGGTTGCGTATTTATCTGGGCATCGCGCCGGGAGTCGGTAAGACCTACGCCATGCTGGCCGAGGGGCGCCGCCTGGCCGGCCACGGCGCCGATGTCGTCATCGCCGTAGTGGAGACACACGGCCGCCGCGACACCGAAACGCTCCTGACCGGGATTCGACGTATCCCACCGCGCCGGATCCCGCACGCGGGCAGCAGCTTCGACGAGCTCGACATCGACGCCGTGCTGGCTCAGCGCCCGGCCATAGCGCTGGTGGACGAGCTGGCCCACCGGTGTGTGCCGGGCAGCCGACACGAGAAGCGATGGGAGGATGTGGCCGAACTACTCGACGCCGGCATCGACGTCGTGACCACGCTCAACATCGCCCACATCGACAGCCTCAACGAGTCCGTCGAGGCGATCACCGGCATCACCACCGCAGAAACGGTTCCCGACGCCGTAGTCACCGCTGCGGACGACATCGAATTCCTCGACGTGACCCCCGAGCAACTACGGGCGCGGATCGCCGGGACCGACGTCCTGGGTGGCAGCGCCGGGTCGGCGCTGAGCGGATTCTTCACCGCGGACCGGCTCGCCACATTGCGCACGCTGGCCGCGCGGTGGCTGCGCGACCGGCATCGCCCGCACGCGCCTGCGCACAGCGCCGCCCCGGCAACGGCCGCGGAACGCGTGCTGGTCGCGCTGACCGGCGACCCCGAGGCCGAGCACGTACTACGCCGAGCCGCCCGCATCGCGGACTCACTCCGCGCGGAACTGGTCGGCGTGCACGTGCGCGAACCCAGCGGGCTCGACACCGCCGAGCCGGCGTGGCTGGCAGGACAACGCCGCCTGCTCAGCGAGCTCGGCGGGCAGTTCACCGAGCTGGCCGGCATCGACGTCGCCACCACGGTCCTGGACTTCGCCCGCAACAGCGGCGCCCGGCAGCTGGTGCTCGGCGCGACCCGCCGTTCCCGGCTGCAAGAGCTGCTGCACGGCTCGGTGATCAACAAAGCAATCCGTACCGCCGGACCGGTAGAAGTGCACATCATCCCGCCACGCACCGCCCGCCACCGGCACCTGGATTTCCCGCTCACGATGCCCAGAATCCAGCCCGCTCAGATGCCCACCGCACGGCGAACCGCTGCCTGGGCGCTCGCGGTGGCGGCGCCGCTGGCGATCACCCTGGCACTGACCCCGGTACGGTCCTCGGTCGGGCTCACCGGCGCACTGCTGTGCAACCTGGTAGGGGTCGTGGGCGCGGCACTGCTGGGCGGCGCGCTGCCCGCGCTGCTGGCCACCGCGGTGAGCGTGCTGCTTGCCGACTACTACTTCACCATCCCCCTGCACACCCTGCGCGTCACGAACTGGGTCGACCTGATCGCGCTGATCACCTTCAGCGGCGTCGCCATAGTCGTCGGCGGCCTGGTCGACCTACTGATCCGCCAGAGCCTGCGCACGGCCCGCACCACAGCCCAGGCACGCAACCTGGCCCGCCTGTCCGCCGACGCCATCGTCCACCTCGACGACCTCACCAGCACCACAGAAAGCATCCGCCGCGCTTTCGATCTCCCCGCCGTAGCCGTACTGCGCTCCGCAGACACCGGCTGGCGAGTCGAAGCGAGCAGCGGCACAACCGAACCCAGCGACCTCGTACTTGCCACCGAGACAATCGCCATCGGCACCAAGCGCACACTACTGGTCTCGACCACCAGTAAAACCCGTGACCACCACCTGCTCGACACGTTCCTCACCGAACTACGCACCGCCACCGAGCGCAACCTGCTGCACGAATTACATTGCGCCACACCATCCTTCCAGACCCCGACCGTTTCACCCGAGAACTGGACGGATACGTCGAGACCGACACCAGACACCTATCCCGCGAACCGAACCGCGAACACGCCCGGCCCCGGGCCAGACCGGACCGAATAACCCGTCACGAGCGCCGACCGCACTCCACCGCCGCCCGGCAGGCACGCCGTCCGGCGGCGGCGACGTGTTCATTCGACTTCGCGCGGATCGTGAGCCGCGAAACTGTCGACGCCCGCACTTGCGATTGACCGGATAATCACTGCTGCACTCGAACCCGACCCATCGAAATGAGGCGGTTGGAGGCCGCGCCGAGGCGCTTATTCGGTGGCCATGGACCGGGATCGAACGGGTTTGACCGAAGGCAGGAACGCCAACGCCAGCACAAAACCGAGCAGGGCGATCACCGACGAGGCCAGCAGGGCGGTATCCATACCGTGCGTGAACGAGGTCCGCACCGAACCCAGCAGCTGCGGTGATCGGAACCGCCCGGCGATCGATACACCGGCGAACACGCTTTTCTCGACCTGCGCCGCAACAGGTTTCGGTAGACCATCCAGCGCGAGCCGGTGCCGGTAGACCGACGACAGCACGCTGCCCATGATCGCCGCACCCAGCGGGCCTCCGGTCTTCTGCAGCGCCTGCATCACCGCGGAGCCGACTCCGCTCTGCTCCGCCGAGAGTTCACACAGCGCCGAGGACGCCGCAGTGGCCATCGACAACCCCAGCCCAGCCCCGGTCAGGGCGGTCCAGGTCGCCAGGAACGCGGTGCCGGAATCGGCGCTCGTGCGCGCTCCGATCGCCAAACCTGCTGCGAGTACGGCGAATCCGATCGCGACCGTGGCTTTCGCCCCGATCCGGCGGCAGATCTGGTCGGCGGGTAAGGCGCCCACGATCAATCCGCCGACGACCGGCAGCAGCCGCACACCCGATCCCATGGCGTCGGTGCCGGCCACAGCCTGGAAGTACTGCGGCAGTGTGAACAGAACCCCGATCATCGCCAGGACACCGACCGCGGCGAGAACGACTCCCCAAGTGAACGATGCGTTGCCGAACAGTCTCATATCGACCAGCGCCCGATCCGCGCCGAGGCGATGCTCCCACACCCCGAACCCGATCAGCACTACCAGCCCCGCGGCGATCCACCCCCACGCCGAGGCGGTGCTCCAGCCGAACTCACCGGCCAGGATCAACCCGTAGGTCAACGCGGCCAGGCCGCCCACCGACAACGCCATGCCGACCGGATCCAAAGCCGCATTCGCGGCCGCCCGGGATTCGGGTATCAGCGTCGCGGTCGCGATCAAGCCGATCACCGCGACCGGCACGTTGATCAAGAACACCCAGCCCCACCAGCAGTGGCTGAGCAACCAGCCGCCCAGGATCGGCCCGATCGGCAACGCCACGAAATTCGCCGCCGCCCAGATTCCCACCGCTTTCGGTCGTTCCTGCTTGGTGAACAACACCGTGATCGCGGACAACGCCATCACGATCACCCCAGCACCGGCGAGGCCCAGCAACACTCGCGCCGCGATGAACTCACCCGGTGTCCTGGAACAGGCGCAGCCGACCGAACCGAGCCCGAACAGGGCCAACGCGACCAGCATGGTGCCGCGACGTCCGAACCGATCGCCCACCACCCCGGCGGGAAGCATCCCGGCGGCCAGCACCAGCAGATAGCCGGAGGAGAACCACTGCAGATCCGACTCCGAGGCCCGCAAAGACTTGCTCAACGTCGGCAACGCCACGCTCAAGATGGTGCCGTCCAAACCCACGGCCAGCACCGCGAGGGTCACCGCGACCAACGCCCACCACTTGCGATCCCCAAGACCAGGCATGACGAACTCCGTATCGGCTGTATCGGCCGACCGATTGTCGGTGTCCTTCTTTTATCCCCGAGCGCCGCCGTCAAGATCAGAGCCGATGGTCCCGGCGAAAATGGCGGAACGTAGCTGTCGCAGCACATACGAGCGTCCACAGCCTCGTGCGGCGTGTGCGGGTCAACGCCTCGATAACGCAGTTGCGGCGGCTGTCTACCCGGATGCGGCCATGTCACGGCAGCGGATCCGGTCCAGCGAATGTGGTCTCGGACAACCTCGCTTGGGAAACACGCTCCCGTGCCCGACATCGGTGCGGCCGCGGCGCCGAGCGTCTCCCCGCAGCGGGCAACCCATGTGACCGCCCGCGTTCCGCGTGCGCAACGAAGGCAATGTGTCGGCGGCAACGACATCGCCGATGCCGATCCGTCCGCCGGGCGCGAGCGCCCGCGCGAACGCCGGTGTCGCCGCGCTGGTCGGGACCGGATTGATCGCGGACCGGGCGGTACTGTTCTTGGTGCATCTTTCCATGCGGGTTTTCCAGGAATTCGACGTGAAGGGTGAGGCGATGAACATCCCTGGTATCGCCACTGTGGCTGCGGGCGTGAGCTGTGGTGTGCGGGTGTTGCAGGTCGGTACGTCGACGGCAGCCGGGGCGGCGCAGGTCGTGGCGCGCCCGGTGCTGAGGTCTGTGGGGGGCGCGACTTTTCGGGTGTTGGGCGGCTCGGCACCGGCAGAGCCGTCTGTGGCCTGGGACACCGGCCGTCGGTTCCATGTGGACTTGGATCCGGTGCTGCCGTTTCCGCATTGGATCGACCATGCGACCGAGCTGGAAACCATGATCCACACGGTGCCCGGGGTGCGCACGGCACACGTGGAGAGCGGTTTGGGCCGCTTGGTGGTCGAGCATGACGGCTCTGCCGATCCCGCGGACATCTGGCAGCGGGTGCATGCGGCCGCGAACGATTTCTCCGACGTCGATACCGGTGCAGAGCAGATCTCTCGTGTCGTTCCTTTCGCGGACCCCGGCGATCCGCTGGCGATGATCATGCCGCTGGCTGCGGCGGCGATCGATGTGACAGCCGTGGCTGCGGCAATCGGCGGACAGATGGGCAGGTTACCGCTGCTGCCGCGGACCGCGCGGGCCGCTGCGGCAGCGATCAATCACCAACCGAGGGTGGTGGGGTTGCTCGAATCGCGGCTGGGCCGGCTCGGCGCGGATCTGGTGATGAGCGCCTCGACCGCGGCGGCGCACGGCTTGAGCGGCTCGGTCGGCGGGCCTGCGCTGGATCTGCTGCAGCGCAGCGTTCAGGTGTCCGAAGCGGCCGCGCATCGCAGGACCTGGCGTCGGCGCGAACCCGAACTGGCTTCACCGCGGCGTCCACAGGCCCCGATCGTGCCGGTGATCACCTCGGCAGGTAAGGACCTGCCCGCGCCACGGCATAGCTGGAACGCCGCGGGCATCGGTGAGCTGTCGCACGTGGCGGTCGATGCGGCCATCGACAGCGCCAAGGGAGCGGTGTCGGGTGTGGTGGAGGAGTATGCGAATCAGGCGGCGAACGCCTCGTTGGTCGCCGCCGCGGGTGTGTTGCTGGCCGGCGGCGGGGCCGAGGAGGCCGCTGATGCGGTACTGGCCGGGGTGCCGAAAGCCGCGCACCTGGGCCGGGAGGGATTCGCCGCGCAGCTGGGACGCGGCCTGGCCGAAGCCGGGCAGCTGGTACTGGATCCCGGGGCGCTGCGGCGGCTGGACAGGATCCAGGTCGTGGTCATCGACGGCGCGGCTCTGCGCGGCGAGGAACGTGCGGTGGTCAAAGCGCTGGGAAATCAACCGTGCTGGGACGAGGACCGCGTCTACGAAGTCGCCGATGCTCTGTTGCACGGCGAGCGAGCCCCGGATCCGGACCCCGACGAGCTGCCCGCCACCGGAGCACGCCTGCGCTGGTATCGCGGACAGAGGTCCTCCGCGCCCGCGCAAGGCGTCGAACACGCCGACCTCGTCGTCGCCGGACAGACGGTCGGACACGTCGAAATAGCTTGGGAGATAGATCCTTTCGCGGCCCCGTTGCTGCAGACCGCGAACCGGACCGGCACTCGGGTGGTACTACGGCACGTGGTCGGCACCGAGGAGCTCACCGCCAGTGTGTCCGCCGCGCACCCACCCGGCACCGCGCTGCTACCGCTGGTGCGTGAGCTGCGCGCCGATCGCGGACCGGTGCTGTTGATCACCGCACTGCACCCGGATGTCGCATCCACCGACACGCTGGCGGCATTGGCCATCGCCGATGTGGGAGTGGCAGTGGACGATCCGCAGGCGGCCACGCCATGGAGCGCGGACATCGTCACCGGCACCGACCTCGCCGCCGCAGTGCGGATCCTCTCGGCGCTGCCGACAGCGCGACAAGTCAGCGAATCCTCGGTACGTCTGGCCCAAGGCGGCAGCACCCTGGCCGGTTTGCTGCTCGTCACCGGGGAGTCCGGCGCCGACGGCCGGGCCGGGCTGCGCCATGTGTTCAGTCCCGTCGTCGCCGCCGGTGCTGCCGCCCTCGTCTCCGGAGCGATAGCCGCCGGGCGGGTTCTGCGGTTGCCCGACCCGACGCCGCAACCATTGACGGCGTGGCACGCCTTGGATCCGGAAATCGTCTATTCCCGTCTCGGCGGCGGCACCAGGCCGCTGGCGGCCGAACCCGGCCAGTCGCCGTGGCGGCGGCGATTGGCGGACCTGTCCGACAACGCGATGCTGGCGCCGTTGCGGGTGCCGATACGCACGGTGCAGCAATTGGCGGCCGCGACCCGGGCCGAGTTGCATGATCCCTTGACTCCGATCCTTACCGTCGGTGCGGCGGCCTCGGCGATTCTGGGCAGCAATATCGACGCGATCCTGGTCGGCGGTGTGATGGCGGGCAACGCGTTGATCGGCGGAGTGCAACGACTGCGAGCCGAGAACGCCGCCGCCGCCCTGTTCGCCGAACAAGATCAACTCGCGAGACGAGTCGTGGTGCCGGCGATGGCCACGATCCGCCGACGCCTGCAGTCCGCCCGGCACGCCGAGCGGACGGTGACTGTGCCTGCCACCCGGCTGCGCCCGGGCGACGTCATCGACCTCAGCGCCTCGGACGTCGTGGCGGCCGATGCCCGACTGCTGGTGGCCGACGATCTCGAGGTCGACGAATCCCTGTTGACCGGGGAATCGCTGCCGGTCCTCAAGCAGGTCGACCCCGTGCCCGTCGACGCCGCCGGCGACCGCGCCAGCATGGTTTTCGAAGGCAGCACGATCGTCGCCGGACACGCCCGCGCCATCGTGGTGGCCACGGGCGAGTCCACGACCGCGCAGCGGGCGATCTCGGCCGTCTCCGACGCAGGCACGTCGGCGGGAGTGCAGGCACGACTACGGCAGCTCACCGGAAAGGTGCTGCCCCTCACGCTCGCCGGGGGCGCCGCCGTGGCCGGCCTGGCGTTGGCCCGGCGAGTCCCGCTGCGACAAGCCGTTGCCGATGGTGTCGCCATCGCGGTCGCCGCGGTCCCCGAAGGACTGCCCCTGGTGGCCACACTCGCCCAGCTCGCCGCCGCCCGCCGCCTGTCCGGCCGCGGCGTGCTGGTCCGCGCCCCCCGCACACTCGAAGCATTGGGGCGCGTGCAGACCGTGTGTTTCGACAAGACCGGCACCCTCACCGAGAACCGCCTGCACGTCGTCGCAGCCGTGCCCGCCGACCTGAACCTCGGCGCACCACAACCCCTCGACACGCCGCAGGCAGTGCACGTAATCCGAACAGCCGCCCGGGCTTGCCCACGACCACACGAGAGCCAAGGACACGCGCACGCCACCGACGAGGCCATTTTGACAGCCGCGACTGCCACACCGGCCGCCGAGCACTGGACCGCACTCGCCGAAGTGCCGTTCGAATCCAGCCGTGGCTATGCCGCCACCGTCGGTGCCATGCACGACGCGGCTGGATCGCAACAGCATGCGCCGGTGTTGATCGTCAAAGGCGCGCCCGAGGTGATCCTGCAGCGCTGCCGATTCGCCGACGGATCAGCCGGCCGCGACCATGCCGAACAGTTGGTGCACAACCTGGCCGAGCACGGCCACCGGGTGATCGCCGTCGCCCAGCACGACTGGGATCGGACCAGCGCGCCCGAGGACGCCGATGCTGCCGATATCGACTCCGCGGCATGGGATCTGGAGTTGATCGGTTGCCTCGGGCTCGCCGATGTCGCCCGCCCGTCGGCTCGTCCACTGCTGGAACAACTCACCGCAGCCGGACGGCACGTCGTGTTGATCACCGGCGACCACCCCGTCACAGCGGCGGCGATCGCCGGTCAACTCGGGATGCCCAGCGATGGCCAGGTTGTCACCGGCGCCGAACTCGCCGCACTCGATGAACAAGAGCGCAGCGAACTCGCCGTCCGGACACAGGTGTTCGCGCGAGTGAGTCCCGAACAGAAGGTGCAGGTTATCCGCGCCCTGCAACACGGTGGACGAATCACGGCCATGGTGGGCGACGGCGCCAACGACGCCGCCGCCATCCGCATCGCCGACGTCGGCATCGGAGTCCAGGGCCGCGGATCGTTCGCCGCACGCAACGCCGCCGATCTCGTCCTGACACGCGAAGATCTCACCGCGCTGCTCGATGCGCTGATCGAGGGCCGCAACATGTGGAGCAGCGTCCGGGACGCGGTGACCATCCTGCTCGGCGGAAACGCCGGAGAAGTCGCATTCACCATCCTGGGCACCGCCCTCGGCCACGACCGGGCGCCGATGGGAACCCGCCAACTACTCCTGGTGAATTTGTTCACCGACATGTTCCCAGCACTGGCAGTCGCGGTGACACCGCGACAACCCGAACCCGAAATCGACACCAACGGCGATGCCGAGCAGGCCCTCGCCGCGATCCGGCGCGCAATACTGACCGAGCCCACACCCTCGCTCGACCGACCACTAGTCCACCAAATCCTCAGCCGCGGCGCCGCCACCGCCGCCGGCGCCACCGCCGCATGGGCGATCGGCAACTGGACACCCGGCACTCGCAGACGAACCGCGACGATGGGCCTGACCGCATTGGTGGCCACTCAGCTGGCGCAAACCCTGCTCACCCGCAAACACAGCCCGCTGGTGGCCGCCACCGCACTCGGCAGCGCGATCACCTTGGCCGCGATCGTGCAAACCCCAGGCATCAGCCACTTCTTCGGCTGCACTCCACTAGGACCGGTCGCATGGACCGGTGTACTCACCGCCACCACCACCGCCACCGCCTTGTCGATCGCAGCCCCCACCTGGCTGACCAAGATCACCGCTATCGCCGGCACTTCGAGTGAAAACCCCACCGACGCTCGGCCGCAACCGTTTCCGACGCGCCCGCAACCCTCTCCGACCCCTGCAGGCACAAGCAGCTGACCCAGCAGAAGACATCGAAGACCGCACAAAACGCTCTCGCACAGAAGTATCCGCGACGAGAAGGACCCCACAGCCCGAGCTCGACGCGCGGCGCAGGAAGCGGTACACGGTGGTCAGCGCGACTCGAACAGCCGCGTCGGCGAGTAGCCCGGCATTCAGTTGCTGAGCGCTGCTCAATCGGTCGCTACGGACCCAGCACCTCACGGACGGCGCACTATTGCGACATGGTGCTGCGCCAACAAGGAAATCCTCACCGACACCTGAACCGCGCGGGCCTACCGCGACCCGATGATGGCGTGGGACGACCCGGCATGCCAGGGTGCTTGGAGCAGATTCGGCGAGTGACACTGGCGATACGGCCGGTCTGCGAACGGATCACCGTCGGCACCACGGTGATACCCGACCAACGTCAGGTCGCCGACCGCGCCGCGCGCACGGCGAACCTCGTCTGGATGCAACACATAATCTCCCGCGAATGGCCGCAGGTTCGAGGAGTACCTCCCAGCAGACGGCGCTCAACCGCGCCGCCGCTGTATTTAGAGGGTCCGTTGCGGACTGGCTCGTGTTCCTCGCGGTTCAATCGGTCACGGCAGGCTTGTTGCCTGATTGCTCCGATTCCCGTTGCTCGGCGATCCGCCGATGGATCTCGTCCCATGACAGCGGCAACTCGTGAACCGGTGCGTTGAAGAACACGAATGTGCTGTCCCGCATGACCTTTCGCTTGCGCTCGACAGTCGACTTGTGCGGCTCCGAGCCTGCGTAAGCGGAGATGGCACCCTTGTCGTCCCAAGCCGAGTAGGTCCAGAATGTGCGCTTGAGCATCTCGGCCTTCAGAGTCACGCCCAGCGCTCCCGGGGAGCGGCGGGCCTGCCGCCACAACGCCAGCGAAGCGATCAGGAAACCGGGTGTGCTGAGCAGCGATTTGACTTCGAGACGTGAGGCCATGCATTGGGCTTCGGGTGTGGTGGGCGCGCCGATCGTCATCCATGGGAGCGTGGGCATGGAACCCTCTTTTCGAACGGAGGAGCGACGGTGGACTGCCGAGCAGCCTCACTATATTCCACAGTAGGATATAGGTAGTGTCAACGACTGCGGTCGATCGGACGGGCGTAGCTGATCCAGTCTCGGCTAGCCGCCCGATCGCCGACAAACCGACTCCGCTCGCGGGATGGAATCCTGCCCAGCGGTGGCCGGGTAGGCGGTGAACAGCTCGATTCCGCCCGTGCTGGAGAGTAATTCGGCCGTGTGGCACAGGCGACACAGAGCAGTGCACGCTGAGTTCGGAGCCTCGGGACCGTTGGGCGGCGATGAAAGATGTCGCCGGCGACGGGCTCGATGTTCGACTGGTCCCGGGGGCTGGTCAGGTCGCGCTTGTGGTTGATCGGAGTGACGGCCGGTCCCTCGGTGCTGTTTGACGGTTTCCGACAGCCGCGTTCCGGCGGAGAGACCGTGAATGGTCATGCGGCGGTACCGGTCTGCGAGCCACTGGGGCGGCCCGCGGCGTGGGATTCCACTGGTGGTGCGGGCGCGCAGATGTCCGCGCCGAAGGTATCGATACAGGCCAGACTGCGCGGATCAGCGGGGACATTAGGCACTGCGCCAACCGGAGTTGTCGTTGGCCTTCGGGGATGGTCAGTGTTCGTTCCTCGACTCGTCGGGAACAGCGAAACGCGGATGAATTCATGGTGGATGGGTTGCTGGGGCCGGTTGGCGACGACCATCCTGGTGGCATGCATAAAGCGATCGTGACGTTCATCGTTCTCGCTGTCGTGGTGCTCCTGGTGATCGCGGTCGTGCGCTCCGGATCTCGGCGTCGACGCAGGCAACGGGATCATCTGCTCGGCCAGGCCGCCTGGACGGGAAGGCATGGGGACATGCGGGGCACGGAGCAATGGATGATCTACACGATGCTCGCCAACCAGAACCACCACCATCATCATCACCACACCGGCGACGCTCAACCCGGTGGTTACAGCACTTACGGTGATGGCGGCTACTACGGAGACAATCTCGGGCAGACCAGCGGATGGGTTGCTCCCGGCAGCTGGGGCGATGGTGGCGGTAGCGGCTTGTTCGGCAACGGAAGCAGTTCCAGCGGCGTCGGTTTCTGATCCTCACCGGTCGAGCGACTCGCGCTCCCCGCGCCCCGGAATCGATGGTGGGCGCAGGAGTCGCCGGCTATGGGCGGCATGCCGATCGCGCGATCGAGGTTATGGTCGAACGGGTTGGAGGCCTGATCAGTTCACGCAGGGGCTTTTCGACCCTATGGTGGTCGTGATCGGCTTGCCGGTTTCGAGGCCGCTGTCCGCGGCGGATGTCGTTGTGCTGGTTGGGGAATCGGTGCTGTTACTGCTCGAGGACATGGTGCCGGTGGTCGATTCCTGCGGGAGAATGAAATCGTTGCCGATGACGACCTTCACGTGGCCGGGGGCAACGCTCGTCGATGCCGCTGTGGGCAGGCTGCCGAGGACCTCGGCGATCTGGGTGGCGTCGGTGTCGGCACCGGAACCGTAGTAGACGACCGAGCCGGGGCCGTCGTCGTAGCTGGCGTTGCCGATAGCGCCCCGGCCGAATCCCTTGCCGGCCAAGGCATTGGACACTGTGGCGGCCATGCCGGTGACGTGGCCGGCGTTGACGACGTCGACGGTGCTGGTGGGTGTGGTCCTGGGTGTGGTGGGTTGCGACGCGTGCACGCCGAACGCGCTGCGGACCGTCTTTTCGATGGCGGCGGGGTCGATGAGGTTGACATCTTGGCCGTCGATGCTCTGGTATCCCCTAATCGGCAGGGTCCGGAATTCGATCGGAATCGATCCGGCCTTTCCCATGGTCTGGGCGAAGTCGAGAATGTTCCAGCCCTGGGACAGCACCACATCGTTCTGCGCGGCGTTGATCAGTTGCCGTAGTTTCCCTATGTCGGTGAGTGTGCCGGCCTTCTTGAGTTGCGTGGCCGCGGCGGTCAGGAATGCTTGCTGGCGGTGGGTGCGGTCCAGGTCGCCGTTGTCGAGTCCGTGGCGTTGCCGCACGAACGACAACGCGTGGGCGGCATCGAGGTGCTGCGGCCCGGCCGGGAACACCGCCCCGGAGTAGTACTCGTCGTCGACCGCATGGTCCAGACACACGTCCACACCACCGAGAATGGTGGCCAGATCGTAGAAACCGACCAGGGAGATCTCCGCGAACCGGTTGATCGGTACGCCGGTCAATGCCTTCACCGTTCGCACGATCGATTCCCGGCCGGCCTCCCGGCCCCGGCGTTCCAGTTCACCCTTGTCCACGATGCCCTGGTCGGCGAGCTTCTGCTCGACTGCGGCTTTCTCGAGCCCGTAAGCTTCCTTGATCTTGGCGTGGTCGTAGCCGGGGATCCCGGTGACCGCGACGTAGTCGTCGCGGGGGATGGAAAAAGCGGTGATTTTCCTCAGATCCTTCGGAATGTGTACCAGGATCAGCGAATTGGCGTTGTAGCCGCCCTCGCTGCCATCACCGGCGTGCAATCGGTCCAGGACAGCTTCGGGTAGGTCGTTGCCGTTGCGGTCTTTGCGGGTGTCCAGTCCGATGAGCAGGATGTTCACATCGCCATCGAGCGCTGCGGCGTCCTCGGGACCGATCACGTTGGAATGCGCAAAACCCTGATCCAAGGTTTTCTCGGTGTAGTAAGCGAATCCGGTGCCGGACACGACGACCACAGCCGCAGCTGCGACGGCCAGCCGGACAACGACACGGGCCGCCGCCCTATACGACACGCTGGAACGGTGCCAAGCACACCAGCGGGGCGGGGCGGGCTCGTAGCAGTGGGCGGGCAGGTCAGTCGGCTGCGCCGCCACCGTAGTGCTCGGTGCGCTGGGCTCGACCTGAACCACGGGCCCACCGAGGTCGCCCGGTTCGACACCAGTCTCGGGATCAGACTCCGGCCGTGGGGCCTGCGCCCTGTGTCCGGTCACGGGCCGGGACCCGACGGCACATAAAGCGGTAACGGAGGCATGCGCCATGCGCGCGGCACGTTCGGCCGGAGTCGGTGCCGACGTGGAGCGATCTGCGACATTCCATAGCTCGGCGCGGGTGCGGTGAACTTCCGGTCCGGAATCCACGACAACCAGGGGCGGTGCGGCTTCGTCTTCCATCCCGGCAGCCCTCACATGACGGTGCTTCAGGAAGCGCTGAGAACAACCCTCAGCCAGGTCGTATCGAATCCTGCACGGGCCAACTGCAATCCCATGTCAGCGACACACCCCACCCGCTCTCGAGTTTCCATCGCCGGGCAGCCTCGCCAAAATAGCCACCGCGTCACCCAGGGGGCACCCACCTGCCCGCTGTGATCGCTGCTCCCGCCGACGAGTTCGGCCGCGATGCCCCTTCCCGGGCCGAACATGCGGGCACCGGACTATTCGGTATTGCCACCCAGCGTCGCACTAATGGTCAGGACCCGGACGTCCGGCTGTAAGGGCCAGGGGCTTGCGAGACCGGGACGCGACAGCGCTGACGTTCTGCGCGCCAGAAATGACTGCGCTCACCAAGTTCAGTGAGCGCCGTCAGCAATACACACTGCGGATCCCAAACAGTCAAACACGCTAACTTGACAGGGAAGTCAACTGCGACTACGACGTCGAGGACGGCATGGTCGCTGTCGAGGTGATGGGCGGCACGACCGCCGATCTCGATGTGATCTACGACCTCGCCGAGCAGGTACGCCGCGAACGCGACGAACTGCGGCGCGAACAGGCGAAGAACAAGTCCGGGAGCAGGAAGATACCCGAACCGCCGTGGCGACGTCGCCAGGACTACTGGTGATCACCACCGGCTGGCTGTTTCGCTGAGGTGCCGCTTGGTGTCATGCCGGGCGGCAAGATATGCGGCCCAGTCCCAGTCCCTTTGGGCCAGCCGTTCCCATGTGTGCGCGGTGGTCAGTCAGACGCCGAAGAGGTCACTGACCACCGCTGGCGGCAACTCGCCGGACGGGTTCGATCATCGCGGTGTTGCGTGCAGCGAGCGTAAGGAGTCTGTGAGATCGAGCCGTGCTGGCCGAACCTTCCTGTGCGCGAAGCAGGTACCGATCCGGCGGTGCAGTGGGTGGGCCGGGGGCAGGGACGCTGGTGGCCATCGGTGATGCTCCTCGAGGCTCGGGGATGGGCGGGACCCTCGCTGTTCGCAGCGATGCGCATCGCTGCCCGGAGATCGCGGCCAGCGGACTCGTGATCGCGGTGCACGGCGATCACAGAGCGGCGGATACAGGCAGTCGATCGTGGGGGTGCCGAATCCCTATGCGGTTGTGGAGTTCTCGCCACAGGGTCTGTCTGTTCGGGGGCCGAGCAAGCTCGGTGATCGACGGGTTCACGTGCGGCCGATTCCGCCCAGGATGACCCATCGTGAGGTGGGTAGGTCATCTGCGAGCCAGTCCTGCACCGGCACGATCCCCGGTTCCAGGAGTTCGAACCCGTCGACCAGTGCGTTGATCTCGTCCTCGGTGCGGAAGACGCATTGTGCTGTGCTGCCGTCGGTGTCGCAGCGCAGCTGCTGGACGAAGGCGTCGTCGCTGTGGGCGGCTGCGTGGGTGAAGGCGATGTAGCTGCCCGGTGCCATCACCTGTGCGAAACGGGCGACGCACTCGGCAGGGTCCTCGGAATCCAGGATGTAGTCCAGAACACCGACGAGCAGCAGCAGGACGGGCTGGTCGAAGTCGATGCCCGCCTCGGCGTGGAGCCGGGCCGGGAGTGTGTGGTCGGGGTCGCGGAAGTCCGCCAGCATCGGTGTCACGCCGGGCACGCTCGCGTAGAGCGCGTTGGCGTGGACGTAGACGAGCGGGTCGTAGTCGAGGTGGGCCACCCGCACGTCGGGGGTGATCGCGGTCACCGTGTCGTGGACGCTCGGTGTGGTGGGCATGCCCGCGCCGATGTCGATGAACTGCCGCACTCCGGCTTCGGCGGCGAGTGCGGTGGCGTGGGTGAGGAATTTGCGGGTGAACCAGGCGACGGTGCGGCTTTCCGGGGCGAGGGCGAGCATGCGTTTGGCGACGGCGCGGTCCGCGGTGTAGTTGTCTTTGCCGCCCAGCAGGTAGTCGTGGATGCGGGCGGCGTTGGGTGTGGTGGGGTCGATGCCCTCGGGCGCCGGCCGAGCGGTCCGGGTGCTCGCGGCGCTCATCCGAGCGCCTGAGTGCGTACCCACCGAGGGAATGCGGGATCCACGCGTCTGGTGGTCCAGATACGGCGGCTGTCCGCGCCGGGAGCGGGGTTCACCGGTGGGGTGGGGATCATGCGGGCGTGCTGGTCCAGCCGGAAGGGCTGGCGGCGGGTGCAGGAGATGAGCGGTTTGCGCATGCCGAGGCACAGGGTCGCCACGGCCCGCAGATGGATCACCGGCGCGGCGGAGTCGAACCAAGAGCGAGGTGCTCGGCCACCAGCGTGGTTCCGGTGGCGGTGCATGCGGCGGCCAGGTCGATGTGCAGGTCGCTCCGGTGGTGCAGGGCGATGGTGTCGGTCTCGGTGACCGCTGTGGTGACCAGATACAACCGGGTCGCTGCGGCGAGGACAGCGTGGGCGGCGTCGGGGTCGCGTTGCAGCGGATCGCGCCGGTCATCTGCGGGGGTTCCGCCGGTGTGGGTAATCACCAGCCGTTCCGCGATCCGCGGATCCCGGGCCAGCGCGTGCGCGAGGGTGGCCGGGGAATAGGTGCTGACCCACCGGACCGGGCCCCTGGTGCTCGCACACACCTTCGCTGCCGCGTCCACCGCGTCGAAGGGTTGCGCGGGTATGTGGCCGGGAATCAACCCAGCCGGGATGCGGTAGCCGGGTGCGCGTTGGGGGCTGGCGGTGGTGACCGGCACGTCGCTGCGGCCCCACACATCCAGCAGATGCCGGGCGAGCCGGGCGGTGTCGTGGTCCGCGGTGATCACCAACGCCAGCTCCGGTGCGAGGTGTGCCGCGCAGGCCAGGGCGAGGGTGTCGTCGGGGCTGGGGCCGATGTCCAGGATCAGCGGGGTCCGGTACAGGCTGCGCAGGGGCGGGCCGCCCGCGCGCAGTTTCTGCGCGAGGAGCTCGAAGCCGGGATACCGCTCGTAGAACTCCAGGAGCGTGTAGTAGTCGGCGGCGGCTTGCGCCCACCCGCCACCGGTCATGTCACCCCCTCCGACGAGGCACAAGGCGATATCGGGTCGGGTTCGGTCGCGGTGAGTTGCGTGGTCAGCCAGCCCATGAAGGCGGGATAGTCCGCTCGGCTGCTGACTCGGACGACCCGGCCTGCGGTGGGGTCCAGGCTCATCCGGCCGTCCTCGGCCACCACGACCGGGCGGTCCTCGAGGTGCACGAATCCGAGTCCGAGGGCCACGCTCAACGTCAGGGGGTCATGCATCTTGCTCGTGTAACCGAAACCTGTCGCCCAGCGGTCGATGTGCTCGGCCAGCAACCGCGCCCACGGCGGGGCCTCGGGTGTGGCGAGTCGCTGCACGAGCGGGTGCCCGGGGTACAGGGCGATCTCGGGGGTGAAGGTGACATCCGAGAGCACGAGGGTCAGGTGCCGGGCGCGGGCCAGCACGTAGCGGGCCGCGTCGGGATCGAGCCGGAAGTTGTGTTCCGCCTTGGCCGGGTCGCGGTAGTGGATGGCCCCGCCCATCTGGGTGATGACCAGCCGATCGGCCAAGTCCGGAGCCGCACGCAAAACGTGGGCGAGGTTGGTCAGGGGCCCGCACCCGACCCACCGCACCGGGCCACTGGTACTCGCGCACACCCGCCGAACCGTGTCCACCACATCCCCGGGCTGCGCGGCGATGCTGGTGGGGGTGAAACCTTGCATGACCCAGTACCGCGTGTTGCCCAGGTCCGCCCCGGCGGTGACGGGCACCTCGGGCCGTCCCAGCAAGTTCAGCTGATGCCTCGTGAATTGTGCTCGCTGCCCGCGGAGTTCATCAGCGGTGATCACCGCGGCGAGTTCGGGTAGCCACGCCGCGCACGTCACCGTGACCGCGTCGTCCGGGTCACCACCATTGTCGCTGTCGATCACCATCGGCGGCGGCACCAGTGAGTGCACCGATGCTCCGGGGTTTCCCGGACCCGCCGGAGCCCGGGTGGAATGCGTTGTGGTCATGGGGTTTTCAGAGCGTCGGAAGCCGTGGGCAACGGGCAGGACCACCGGGCTTCGGGCGGGTGCCGCCAGCTGGTCGGGATGAGGGGATCGGTTCGGCGCGTGCGTCATCGACGCGCCAGACTCGGGGTTGCGGGTATTGCGGCAGTGTGGGTGACGAGGTGGAGCCTGCGCTCGCTGGGGTCGGTCAGCGGCGGAACGAGCAGGGTCGGCATACCGACCTGCACCGCTGCCCCGTCCCGGGAAGCACGGTCCCCGACCATCAGAGTCTGCTCAGGCGAGGTGCCGAGCATCTCGAGCATCACCTCGAAGATGCGCGGATGTGGCTTCTGGACACCGTGCTCACCCGACAGCACGAACGCATCGACGAACTCGCCCAAACCCGCTCGGGTAAAGGTAGGCCGGATGTCGACGTGAATGTTGCTCAGAACCCCTATCGCGCAACCATTTCCAGCCAACGCGGCGAACGTGTCGGGAACGTCGGCGGCGAAGAGGTTGCAGCTGAGGTCCGAATCCACCGCGAACAGAGCATCGGCCAGCGCATCGTCCAGCCCAGCATCAGCGAACACCGCGTACAGCGTGTCCCGATGCCGGACCGGGCTCGTGTTGCCCGTGGGGTCCTGCAAACGGTTCGGCTCCCCGGCTGCGGCGTGAATACGCTGCCACAACGCTGCGGACGCTTGGTCACCGCAGTCGCGTCCGACCCGCCGCAGTGCTTCGCGCGCCCATCCTTCGCTGACGTACTCCGTGGTGAGCGTGCCACGAAAATCGAACACGACCGCGCAAATGTGTGACGTCAAATCCTGTGCCTTCCAATAATTTTCACCGCTGTTTCTTGTTTGCTGCCGCCGACGCCGAGCCTCGGGCTGTTCGGGTCGTGGTGATTCACAGAGGGGTGTCAGTCACCTCTGTCGGCTGGTGACTGCCGGGCAGCAGGGGCGTGGCACCGTCGCGTGCTCAGCATCGACCGGCGCGGGACCAGTGGCTCGATCGCAATGCCCTGCACGGCGCGCATGTCGCGCACTACCACGACATGCCGGGCATCGCCGGGGCGCAGCCGCTCGCCCGGCACCGTCGCACCCGGAGTCGTCGTGGCCGGTCGGGTCCTGGTCGTCGGAAAACCGCATCGCGAGCCGGGCTACCTGCCCGGCGATGCGGTACATCTCGCTGACAGCATCCAAGACATCGGCTGGCATCGGCCGGTCGAGGGTCACTAGTGGCTTCCCGCCCGCCAGGACGGTGTCCGCGCTGCCGGGTGCTCACCCGAGGGCGTATTCGATCCTGGCCAAGACGGGCGCGGTGACCGGGCGCTCCCCGCGTTCCACATTCCCCAACGTCCGGACACTCACACCCGCCGCCCGAGCGAACGCGCCACGCGTGTACATCCCCAAGAGGCGGCGGCGAATGATCACGTAATGCGCCAACCGCGCCAACGCTTCACCCGTGATCGGCTGCGGAACACTCTGGCCTGCGTTGTCTTTCAACTAACCTCCTGTCAAATGTCAGCGGGCGATGTGCAGCCGGGCGCGCACATCGGCCGGGTGGGGTAATTCCTCGGACGCCACCAATCGGTGTGGCCGCTGGCGCGGCGATCGCGCAGTCCTGGGTGTCGTGCCCGGCGGCGGGCTGCTGCCGGTCATCTGTGGCTGCTCGGGTGCATATACAGGCCGGTGGCCAGCGGTGGTGTGGGGGTGAAGGTCACCGGAAGCGCGGTGAGGGCCCGGTGGAACGGGCCCGGTCGCCAGTGCAGTTCTTCCGGGGCCACGGCCAGTTGAAGTTCGGGCAGCGCGTCCAGGAGCTGGTCGGTCGCGGCTTGCGCGATCTGGTAGGCCATGCCCTTGGCTGGGCACTGGTGTGGGCCTGCGGACCAGGCCAGATGGGACCGGTTGCCGGTAAGGTCCCCGCCCTGGGCGACCGCGTCGTTGTTGCAGGCGGCCATGCTGATCAGGACCGGCTGGTCCGCGGGCAGCCAGGTGTCCTCGACCAGGATGGGTTGCCGGGGGTAGGTGGTGCAGAAGTTCGCCATCGGCGGGTCCCGGAACAGCACTTCATCGAGCGCGTCGCGGGTCGACAGGCTCCCGCCGATCAGACCGCCGCCGAATCGGTCGTCGGTCAACATAAGCAGCGCGGTGTTGCCGATCAGGTTGCGCAGGGCTTCGAGTCCGGCGCCGTAGAAACTCATCAGCTGGGCGAACACTTCGGTGTCATCGAGCGGTGGTTCGAGCTCGAATTCGTGCTGCACCAGATAGGAGGTCATGTCGTGGCCGGGGGTGCGGCGTTTGAGAGCGATCAGCTCCAGCAACGCGGCCCGCAGATACTCGGTGCCCGCCCCGGCATCAGCGCCACTGTCGAACCGCGCGGCCATTCCTTGCGCCACGCGCGCCCCGATATCGGGTGAGCATCCGATGAGCCGGTTGAGGACCTCGAACACGACAGGGAAGGCATACTGGCTCAGCACGTCTGCGGTGCCGTGCTCGCAGAACAGGTTGATCAAGGGGACTGCGGCGTGCTCCACCATCTGGTCGAGGGCATGCTGATCGATGCCATCGATACTGGCAATCGACGCCTGCCGATACCGTGCATGCACAGCCCCGGTGTTGTAGCGGGCGGCGGGAAACCACGCCATCATCGCCAGCACCGGCGAATCGGGTCGCACCGACCGCTGCCACGCACGCGGATCGGCGGGGAAATGCTCGGGATCGTTCAAAATCCGCACCGCCGTGCGGTATCCGATCACCAGCGTCGCGGGAACACCCGGTGCCAGCTCGACCGGCACCAGCGACCCATACCGTTCCCGCATCTGTCGGTAGGCAGCGTGCGGGTCCGCAGCGAACCGCGCGCTGTCCAACGAGACACGATCCTGGTCGATCGCATCGGGCGACCCGTGCCCGACAGGGCACGAGCCAGACTCGGTATATCCGAGCGGGGAGGGCATGGTCACTGGTTCGACTCCGGAAATCAGGGCAGAAGAATGAATTACGTGGGCAAAGGCAGCGCGGCCGGCGTTCTTTGAAGAGGAAGGCACCGGGCCGGGGCCGTCGGAGAGGTCAGGTCAGGACCGTCTCGAGGTCCGCGAGCGCCTGGCCGCACTCGGCGAGCGGGACTCGCGCGGCGACATGACCGTCGGGCCGAATGAGGCAGGCCGCCGCCGACCCGGGTGCGCCGTAGATGTCGTGAATGCGGTCGGTGTCGGTGATCAGCGTGTTGCTCGGGGCACCCTCGCGCCCAGGTGAGCTGATCGCCTTCACCTTGATCCGATCGCCGAACCGCTGCGCCACGCGGGCCGCCAGTCCCGCGTGTTCCCACGCCGAGCGAGGGCTGTGGTGGATAGCCAGCAGCGTGTAATCCGTGTGATGCAGCAAATCGTGCACACTGGTGCGGCCATAGAGGCCCACATTGGGAGCGCGGTCCCCGGCGGCGAGCCCACCGAGGCTGGGGGCCGGGGCGGATGTAGAGGACATGGTGTCGCGGTAGGTGTAGGCGAGACCGGAAATCCGGGTCACGGCACGGTCATTGAAGCCCGGTGACTCGGCGATCGCGATGCGTTCGGCGAGGGGGCGGTCGTGCGCCATGATCACTTGGTGCAGCATGTCGGTCGCCTCGATCACCTGCGCCGCGATCGGCAACCGCTCAGCCTCGTAACTATCCAAAAGGCCAGGGTGCGCGTCGCCGTGGACCACTGACGCGAGTTTCCAGCCCAAGTTGAACGCATCGCCCATGCCCGCGTTCAACCCCATCCCGCCTGCTGGCGAGTGGATATGACCGGCGTCCCCGCACAGCAACACCCGGCCCCGGCGAAACGCCGCGCTCAACCGCTTCCACAACACGAACCGTGTCGTCCACTCCGGCACGCCGACACTCACCGCGCCGCCGAAATGCTCGTCGAGGGCCTGCTGGAATTCGGCTTGCGCGACTTCTTTGTCGGTGGCAGCCGAGCCGCCCAGTTCGCTGATCAAGACTCGATAGTTCGCTCCTGGAAGTTTGGTAACCAGCAGCATGCGATCGTGGCTGTGAAGATAGTGGATCCGGTCGTCCCCGAGCAGAAATCCATGCAGCGGCACATCCATCATCCGCATGTGACCCGCATATTCGTCGCCATGGAAACCCAGCCGGAGTTGCTCGCGCACGGTGGAACGCAACCCATCACAGCCGACCAGCCAGTGAGCGTGCACAACTTCAGAGGTGCCGTCGGACCGCACCAACGACGCGGTCACCCCACCCTCCGGCTCAACCGTGAATTCTCCCAATGCGGTGCCCCATTCCACCATGACGTTCATCGATGACAGATGCGCTCGCAGCAGTGCCTCGGTGGTGTTCTGGTTACTGATGAGAATGAATGGATAGCGGGTGTCCCGCAACTGAGTGAAATCGAGTCGAGCGACTTTATCCATGTCCGGAAATCGGTAATCCATTGATTTGCTGACCAAACCCTGACCGAGGAAGCTCTCGACCAGCCCAGCCGCTTCCAGTTGCTCGAGACTGCGCGCGTGCACGGTAAATGCCCTGGATGTGACCGTCGGACCACCTGCCCGGTCGATCACTCGGCACGGCACGTTCCGTCGCGCCAATTCGATAGACAGTGTCAATCCAGCAGGTCCTGCACCCGCAATGAGAATAGGAATATCAGACATGAAAAACCTTCCTGATCAAACGCTTCAGCCTGAAAGGCTGACCAAACCAGACGATGCAATCGAGGCCCCAGCTCGCTAACGACAACGATCAGCCAATCGGGCAGAGACGGCAGTTCCTGCCTAGTTTGTCGGTCGGCGTACGGCTCTTAACTGACCTTTCGTTAAGCAAAGTTGCCCGAATCGCGAATGGGTAGTGAAGCGTTCCAAGAGCGCAACTGCCGGTTGCCGCCCAGGCGCGGTTGGGCCGTTTGTCCGCCCCGAGCCGCATCATTCAATATCGAGGGTCCGCCCCCTTCTTCTCTGTGGCGTGTAAAAGCTCCCCGGACCTGTGAATGGACGAAAGAAAGCTATGAATCGAACGAAAACCTGCTCGTCCGGTCCATGTGATCAATGATGACCGAGGGTTGTGTACCGGTCAGCATATGAGCCTCAAATGAAACAAAATGACACTGCTGCGCCGCCGTGGAACTACCAGTGGCACCGGTCGATACAGCTGTGTATCGACCGAAGCTACTGCGATCCCGTGCGGGATGACTTGGTCGGTGTGCACGAATCTGCTCGCGCGGCGAGAATCGTTGCCATGGCTACAGATCTGGGCATGCTCCAACAAGCCGCCGACATGCTTCCAGCGATGACGGCCCGCATCGTGGAACTCGTGGAGTGCGAGTCCCCCTCGGATTCGCCAGCCGCGCTCGCAGAATGTGCACGTTTGCTGGCACCCTGGCTCGAAGAGGCAACGGGACGACCAGTTGAAGCGCCTCGGGTCGGGGACAACGTCCATCTGCTAGTGCAAGCTCCAGCACCTCGCGTATTGCTCCTTGGGCACTTCGACACGGTATGGCCGCTGGGCACGACCGAGCAGTGGCCGTGTTCGGTGGTCGACGGAATCGCCTCGGGCCCTGGCATATTCGACATGAAGGCCGGAATCGTTCAGATGCTCGGCGCGCTGCGCCTGCTCGACGACGCCAGCGGGGTAAGTATCCTCCTCACCAGCGACGAGGAAGTCGGATCACGGACATCACGGGCCTTGATCGAGCAGCACGCCCAGGCCGCCGGGGCAGTCCTGGTATGCGAGCCCAGCGCCGATGGCGGCGCGGTCAAGATCGGCCGCAAGGGCATTGCGAACTATCGCATCGACGTCCGTGGCAAGGCCGCGCATTCGGGACTCGAGCCCTTCTTGGGCATCAATGCCGGTGTCGAATTGGCGCACCAGATCCTGGCGATCTCGGAACTCGGCACCAGCGAGACGACTGTCACCCCTACGGTGCTGTCCGCAGGCACAACAGCAAACACCGTACCCGAGCGTGCGCAATGTATGGTCGACGTTCGCGCATGGACGCGGGTCGAACTTGAGCGCATTCACACGACAATGTCGGCACTGGCTTCGCGTCTGGTCGGTGCCGATGTTGTCGTGTCTGGCGGGATCGACCGCCCGCCGTTCGAACCCGAGGCCGCAGAGAGGCTGTACCTCGAAACCATCGGGGCCGCAGACAGTTTGGGAATAGCCAGGCCAGCCGGAGTGCGGTCCGCGGGCGGTTCCGACGGCAATATCACAGCAGCCCTGGGGATCGAGACCCTCGACGGGCTCGGAGCTGTGGGCGCGCATCCGCACGGGCGAGAGGAGCATGTTCAGATCGCTGCCATTCCGGAACGGACGGCGTTGCTTGCTGCGCTGATTACCCGGCTGGCAGCGGTTCCTGCGGTCCGGTAATCCGTGCCCCACAATGGTGTGGGTGACGCGGATTCTTATCTTGGGCGGAAGTTGGTTCCTCGGCCGTACGATTGCCGACCACGCAGTAACAAGAAGTTGGGACGTAGTGACCTTCCGTCGTGGCCACACCGGCAGCGACGCCGAGGGAGTCACCATCATTCGAGGCGACCGCACAGATGCCGGCGACCTCGCGCGCCTGGCCCGCGCCGGAGACTTCGACGCGGTGATCGACACGTCGAGTTACGTGCCCCGCGACACCCTTGCTGTAGCCCGCGCCCTCGAACCGGTTGCTTCACGATACGTACTGGTCTCAACCGTATCGGTGTATCGAGGCTGGCCGACCGAACCACTGAACGAGCAATCGGAGATCCTCGAATGCCCCGCCGATGCCGGCCCCGGCTTTGGCTACGACGGCGATCCCGGGCCGTCCACGTACGGCTTCGGCAAGGCCGGTTGCGAGCGAGCAGTACTCGACACCTTCGGCGATCGGCGATCCACCATCCTGCGACCCGGAGTCATCCTGGGCCCGCGTGAATATGTCGGACGCACAGAATGGTGGCTCCGGCGAGCCCAAAGAGGCGGACGAATCCTAGCTCCTGGCTCCCCACAACGCCCGGTCCAGCCGATCGATGTCCGCGACGCCGCTGATTTCACCCTGCACACCGCCACGGGCCCGACCGGCATATTCAACGTTGCCGGAACACGACGTGAGACGATGGGAGACCTGCTCACTGCGTGCCTCGACGTGACTGGCCGACGCGGACGGCTGGAATGGATCACCGACGAGGAATGGCTTGCCGCCCAGCACATTACGCAATGGACCGAGCTGCCGTTGTGGCGAATCTATCCCGGCACATGGGCGGTCGATTCGACGCGCGCTCGTACCGCTGGCCTCCAGTGCCGCCCGCTGCGCGACACCGTCGCCGACACCTGGTCATGGCTCACTAACGGCGGCGCGAGCGTGACTCATGAACGAGCCGATGAGCTGGGAATCTCGCCCGAACGCGAACAGGGGATCCTCGGCTTGTGGGACGCCTACCAACTCGACCATTGCGGCGCGTAGCAGCACTTCCCCGCAGCGCAAGTCTCGGCCCGAGTACGACTACATGGGCGGCGCGAGAGCGCGAAGAGCGGCTCTCCCTGACGCAGTTGCGGTGGTGAACTCTTGGATCTCGCTACGAAGGTTCCGTGCCTCGACAGCCGTACGGTAGCGGGACGCGCTACCCAGGACATCCCCAAGTGCGTCGAGCCGCTGCGCGATCGCCTCAGTGCACTGCCCAGGAGCCAGATTCAGCACTGGCGTCAATGCTTCTCGTGCACCTGCCAGGTCGCCGCGCAAGGTCCTGGCCGAGCCGAGATCGACTTGCGCGCTCAATGCTCCACCAGTCCACCGCCGATCCGCCGGAACAGCTGCGAACAAGTCGACAGCGTTCTGTGCTTCACGCTCGGCCTGCCGCCCGTCTCCGAGTCGAACGTACGCAGCTCCGGCGCACAATCCCCGCCGAGCGACGTCGAACGCCAGCTCGCCGCCCACCCGGTCGAGGAACTCATCGTCACCAGCGCGGCCGAGCTCATCGGCCGCCTGCTCCAATTCGCTACGCACATTCTCGGTTGCCCCCGTCATCGCCAAGGCACGCGCGTGCACGCTGTGCAGCCGAACCCGTGCAGTCCCCGCTGGGGCATTCGCTAACCCATCAGCAGCCAAATCGATTGCCCGGCCGGTGTTTCCGGCCCAGAATGCAACCGTCGACTGCAACGCACGCGCCCACGCCTGCACCGACAAGTGGTCGATCAAACTCCCATACGTGTGCGCCGCCCTCGCCTGGCCTTCCGCCGCATTTTGAAGTCCCAGATCCCACGACACACTCGACAACAGACCGCAGACCTGGCCCGCGATCAAATAGAGTTCGGCCTGCTGAGCCGGTTTACGGGTGCGGTCCAACACGGCATAGACCGTGTCGCGCAACGACACCAGATCGGTCAGCATCTCCAACGCCGACTTCACGTAATACGCCCGTGCGCAATCATCGGCAGCCGCACGCAAATGCTCGAGCGCTGACGGATCCAGAGCTGCTGCTGCAGCCATTGCATGGGCCACCGACTCCCTCGCCGCACTCACCACACGCTCCAAACCAGCCATCCACTGTGACTCAACCCCACGCGCCGACGGCACCGGGGCCATCGGTGATCCGAACAATCGCTGTACCGACTCACCGGTCCATTCTTCCAGGACCTTCTGCGCCGCCAAGCGTGGCGATCCTTTTCCACTCAACCAGCGTATGGCTTGACTGCGCGACACCGACAAGTTCTCACCGAGGCGTAGGGCTTGTCGCCTGAACTCGCGCTGGAACTCCGGCACCGACATCCCCCGGTCCCGGACGAGCTGCTCCAAACGGGTATACGGATCACGCTGCATCCCAACCTCCACCCACCAACGGCATCAAACTATTGCAACCCATCACGACAAACCTGTCCACAACCACCTACGCCTGTCATGCAGGGACAGCGGCCGGGACTTTCCGGCCCCGAGAAGTGTTGCGCCGGGACCTAGGGCTGAGGGCCGAAGAGGCCGCTGACCTTCAGCGCCAGCGGAGGACTTGTTGGATTTCGTTTGCGAGGCTGCGGTTTCCGGCCGCGATGAATTTCTTGCGACCGTTCATGGCCTCGTTGATCTCGGGTAGCGAGTTCAGACCGTAGTCCAGTGGGATCGGTGTTCCGCGGAGATCTGTGACTGTTCCGCCTGCGGCGTGCAGGATGTAGTGCCCGGGTGAGAGGTCCCAGATGGCGAAGCCTTTAGCGAATTCGACCATGGCGTCGGTGAATCCGGCTGCGACGTGGCATAAACCGATCGAGCCGAAGTCAACCCCGATGCGCCCCTTCGCTTTTCCGCCATCGGACGGCGCTCCGAGCGCTTCGAAGAACTCGTGCTGTTGCGTCAGAGGCTCGAATCGTTGGAGTGGCCGCATGAGGTAGTTGGTGACCAGCGCCTCCGGCAATGATGCGTCTGAGGGGTGTTCGAGGGGGTGCTGGGTGCGGTTGGCGGTGATCATCTCGGCGCGGTCGTTTCCGTCCTCGTCTCTGGCGGCGAGGTAGATCTGAATGTGGTGGAAGATGTCGCCGACCACGGCCACGACCGGCCGCGCCAGAGTACGGGAGTAGACCAGGATGTGGGTATAGCCATAGAGGCTGCGGACGGCGAGTTCGCTGGTGTCGAGAGGATCGACCAGCACGCACAGGTCGGGATCTGGCTCTTGGCCGATGATCTCGGGGTCTGCTTCCTCGGAGGCGTAGATGAATGAGGGAATGATCTGGACCAGCAGCTCTTTGTAGCGGCGGTGCATCCACAGGTCGTAGTCGGAAAGGAAGTTGTCCTGGTGGCGCGGGTTCTCGTTTTCGGCACGGCGGCCGGTGAGCGCGGCGTCGATGAGGCGGGGCCGAATGTCCACGATCATGTCGCGCACGAGCTCGGCGATGCGGTGTGCGAGTTCGGTGTTCGTGGCTGAGGTGGTCACCAGGTGCCGCCTTTCGGTGGAGTCATCGCAGTTCCAATGGTGGTTCGATGCCCGGCGGGCTCATGGTGGCGGCGATGAATATAGCTTCTAGGCCAGCGTCACGCATGATTTTCGCTCCGGTCAGGTCGTCGAAACTGTCCACTTTCAGGTCGCGGTTTTTGGTCATTGCCCCGAAGACGGCGAAGTAGAGTTCCGCCTTGCGATATCGGGCACGGAGTTGCTGGGTGAGGTACCCGATGACGTCGGCGTGTTTGACTTCGAAATCGCAGATGACGATGGTCGGTGTGTCTCGGGCGGGCGGGAAGAATGAGGCGTCGTCCAGGTCGATGCCGTCACGGATTTTGTTGCAGCGTAGGTAGCCGATGTTGCAGCGGGAGAAGCGTGAGGATGCGAGGAAGGTCGCCATCACTAGTCCGGCCTCGTTCACGCCGAAGCATACGTCCACGTCGAGGCGGCGGCCGACGTTTTTGATCTGTATCGAGAGTTGTTCCACGCCGTAGCCGAACGTTTCCCAGGTCAGGTCGAGGAGCTGGCCCGGATGCGGGTTGGGCAAGGTGAAGACGCTGATGTCGGGGTTGCCGTACTCGATGGTAGGAACCGAAAGGATGAACTCCTCGCCGGGTCGCCTGGCCGACATGTTCCCGACGGTTGGGTGTATGCCGGCCCCTGGGGGACCGAGTGGAGATGCACCAGATGGGCTGTCGGGGTGGGGATCTGCGGTCATCTGTCTCAGGGACAGCTGGTCTTCGATCGGAAGTCGTTCGTAGGCTTCAGCGATCAAAGTGGTCGGCGGGATCGTTTCTTCGGCGACGCCCAAGGGGCCGCGACCGTAAGCGGTGCACAGGATCAGCACGCTGGACAGCGATGGGGGCGAGCCGCGGCCTCGGCCGCGTGCCCAGGCTTCCCAGGCGTTGATCGAGGTGCCGCCGAGGGTCGTCTGGTTGCCGGTGACCTCGTTGTAGCGCTCGGCGGCCTGGTCCTGGGACAGCCCGGCCGCGTAGCGGTGCGCCTGCAGGCTAGGCACATCCGGATACCGCGCCATCAGCTCGGTCGCGGCCCGTGTCACCGAACCCAGTGTGGTCCAAAGCTTTTTGCCCGCCGCGGCCATCTCCCGGCCGCGCGCCTGCGGGGTTGTGGGCTGGTTCATCGGCGAGGTCGAATTGTGTTGCCTCGACCGGACTTCCACCCGCCCCAGTTCTGCGTACCCGGAACTGTCACGGCTCTCAGGTTACCCATCACGATGGGCAAGGCCGTTGTTTGGCGAAGAATGCCAGTTCAGCGCTACCCATCAATCGGGCGGTTGTCGAACCGTCGTGCAGGTGTCACGAGCCGACACGCGTGCGACCGTATTTTCGGAAGGCTGCGAGGTAGTCAGAGAGGCCAACGACAGCGAATCCGTACTCGGCGAATCGCCGCCGCTGCGGTAGATCCGGCCCGTGCGATTCGAGGGCGCGGGCTGGTACATGTTGCGGCTCTTGGGCTTGCGCTTCTCGCGCCTCGAATGTTCTTCGCGTAGGTGATTTTTGAACTTTGTTCGGGAGGGATAATGCCAGTCACATGCAGGTTCTGCGACACCCCAGACAGTGTTGCCGCTGCTGCCGCGACATTGATTGCGAAGCGAATCGAGTCAGTGATCGGTGTGTCCGGTGAGTGCGTTGTTGCACTGGCTGGCGGTTCCACGCCGATCGCGACGTACAGCGCGCTGCGGTCGCTCGATATCGACTGGTCGCGAGTGCATTTCGTGCAGACCGACGAGCGGGTGATTCCCGAGGCCCGGCAGCGGTCGGCAGCGCTGATCGAGACGGCGTTCGGGCTCGGAGATCGACGGTGCCAGGCTCGATGGCATCCGGTGCCGATGTGCGGAGACGGGGATCGCGCGGCTATCGCATATGCCGGGCGGCTTGCTGCTGTTCGCCCTGGCGGAGTACCGGACATCGCCGTCCTGGGCCTGGGCACCGACGGGCACACCGCCTCGATATTCAGTCACACTCTGGATTCGGACTCGCGGGCGTCGGTCGTGAGGAGCACCTATCACGGGGAGCAGAGGATCAGCCTGGGCCTCGAGTATTTGCGGGCGATCCCGACACGAGTCCTGTTGGCGACTGGTATCAGCAAGCGGGCCGCATTGACCTCGGTCCTGGCCCCGGCAAAGACCAGTGTGCGGGTGCCGGCCGCTGTTGTCCTCGGCGAGGATGGATATGTATTCGCCGATGTCGCGGCTCGGCCGGAGCGAGGTTGAGGCGCGGATGATGATGTACAACGGCGAGTCGGTGATCGTGTTCGACCTCGGCGGAACCTGGTGGCGCTCGGCAATTCTGACGCCTGATGGCACCTTCGCCGAGTGGCAGCGTCAGGCTGCGGTGACCAAGGCGCGTACGGGCAGCAACGCGGCCACCCTTCGTGAGTTGATGGTGCAGTTCCTGCTCGACAGGGCTCGCCAGCTCGCGGCTCAGCAGCCCGCGATCCGGGATGTCGGGATCTCCCTGGGCGCGGCGATCAACGGTCATTCCGGCCAGGTCCTGGCGAGTGCACCGATGTGGGGTGACAACACCGACCCCTACGACCTGCGTGCGGTGCTGGCCTCGGCCGAGCCGAGCTTGCGCTGGTGGGTAGCCAATGATGTCACCTGCCTGGCCCTGGCGATCTGTGCGAACGAGCGGGTTGCCCGGAGCGATCTGCGTGCACTCACCGCGGTCACTGTGAGCAGCGGAATCGGTGCTCGGACAATCGATGTGCGCAGTGGCGAGGTGCTGCTGGATCGTCAACACGGGATGCAAGGGGAGATCGGGCATCTGCCTGCGCTCACACCCGCCCCCCTGGGCGTGGAGCCGCCGTTGTGTCATTGCGGGGCTACCGGGCATGTATCGGCGATCGCGGCAGGCCATGCGATCGAAGCGATGCTGGCGCAGTTCGCGGGCATCCTCGATCTAGGCGAGGCCACCGGCGACGAGGGAGCGTCCCGTTTGCCGATGCTGCGTGATGCGATAGCGGCGGACAACCCGTCGGCGGTGTCGTTTCTGGACGCGGTGACCGCGCCGCTGGCGCGGGCGCTGTTGTATGTGCTGGCGGTCGATCCTCGTGTCGAGCGGGTCTTCCTATCCGGCGGTGTCGTCGACACGCTCGGCGATCACTACATGAACAGCTTGTATCGGAGGCTGGAGTCCGACGGGCTGTATCTCGTTTCCGTATATCAGCCCAGCATCTTTCGGGACCGGATTTCCCGGTGGGACTCCGACGGTTTCGAACCGTTGCGCGGTGCCGGATTGTTCGCTCGCAAACAGTCACTCCCAGCCGGGGATAGGAGTCGATGACATGGACCGCATATGGGCTATCGGTGCGACACAACCCGTTTCGTACCAGATCCGGCGCACCCACCACTGCCTGGATCCCGATAACAGCGACTTGGCCGACGCGGTCGGCATCGGTACACGGCGCACGCTGGTGTTCGTGGATTCGACCGTCATGAGCCTGTTCGGCGACCCGATCATCGGCTACTTCGACAACTACACCACTGCCTGCACGGTGGTTCCGATCGAGACGACCGAGCGGAGCAAGAACTCCGACACAGTGGGGCGGATCATCCGCGAATACGACAAGTTCGGCCTCAGCCGCCGCCGCGACGCGGTGGTCGCAATCGGCGGTGGAGTCTTGACCGACGTGGTCGGCTTCGCTGCGAGTATCTACCGGCGCGGCGTGCCGTACATCCGGGTACCGACCACACTGCTCGGGATGGTCGACGCGGCCGTCGGGGTCAAGACCGGGATCAACTTCAACGGCCGTAAGAACCGGCTGGGCACGTATTTCGCGGCCACCGACACGATTGTGGACCCCGGCTTCTTGACCACCCTTCCCGACCGTCAGATATCCAACGGTATGGCCGAAATCCTGAAGATCGCGCTGGTCAAGGACAGCGGTCTGTTCGACCGGATCGAGCACCGGTGGACCACACCGCGCGGTTTCGGCACCCACAGCGCGGTCAGCGGTCCGATCATCGACGCTGCGATCACCGCGATGCTCGAAGAGCTCGAACCGAATCTATGGGAGCAGAACCTCGCGCGGCTGCCCGATTTCGGACACACCTTCAGCCCAGCGTTCGAGCTTGCAGCCAAGCCGAGGCTATATCACGGCGAAGCCGTCGCGATCGACATCGCCCTCTCGTGCCTGGTGTCCTTGCACCGGGCCCTCATCGACAAGGACTGCTTCACCAGGATAGTCACGCTCCTGACCCGGGTCGGGCTGCCGTTGAGCCACGCGTGCATCACTGAGGACATCCTGGCCGCCGGCTTGGCCGACTCCATCCGCCACCGCGACGGCAACCAGAACATCCCCCTGCTCACCACGATCGGCACCGCCATATTCGCCCAGGACATTTCCCTCAAGGAAGTGATCACTGCGGCTCAGGAGCTACGCCGTCTTCACACCGACCTGTGCGAATTGCGGTGCGCATGACCACGATCGACAACCGCGCCCTCGTCCGCACGGGCACCGACCTTCGCCTCCAACGGAGTTCGATCCACCATCATTCAGGCGACGGGCCGTTGCGGCGCATCCTGCGTGCGGGGGTGTGCGGTACCGACCTGCAAATCCAGCGGCAGATTCGACCAGACAAGGCTGCGGTCCTCGGCCATGAAGGAATCGCCGTGCGTTTCGACGACGATGGCACCGCACAGTGTTGCGAGATCTTCAATCCCGTCGACCCGCACGACCAGGACATCGTCCTGGGGCACAGCTACGACGGGATCCTGCAGGACTTCATCGCCAACACCGTCCCGTCTCGCTGCGTGGTGCCCGCCCAAGAGTGCTTACCGGTCGATCTCGGCGCGCTGGTCGAACCAACCGCCACAGCCCTCTATGCCTGGGAGTTGATGCGCCCTCACCTGCCGCCGATGGCATCGGTGGCGATCTTCGGGGGCGGTTGCGCCGCACTGCTGATGACGATCCTGGGCGAGAACCTCGGATACCGGATGCACCTGATCCATCCACGCCGGGACAGGCTCGACTTCATCGCGGCCCTCGGAGTGCTGAACTCCGCCGAGCTGGCCGACTTCTCCCGGCCCGACAGCGCCCAAGGCGCGGTCCTCTGCCTGCCGCGCGAGGCGGCGTGGCAGGCGATCGAACAAGCCACCTACACCCTGACTGTCGGTGGTGTGCTGGACCTGTTCGGCGGAATCCCCACTGGCCCAACCCATCCAGCACTTCCACACATCCCGCTCGATGGCGTGCGCCGCATGAACGCGTGCGGTAAAACTCAGGACCCCCGGCACATCGACGCGATCACCAGCACAGGAAAACAACTACGGATCACCGGTCATCGAGGAACGTCCCCCGCGCACCTGCACGCGGCCCAGCAGCACCTGATCACTGCGCCTGTACAGTACGGAAAGCTTGTGACACAAGTGATTTCCCTCTCCGAGGCAGCGAACGACATCCCGGCGATGGCTCGGCGCGACAGGAGCCGCGGCGAGTACGCCAAAATCGTGGTCGATCTGGTTATGCCGCAGCGGTCGCGCGCTGTCGACCTCGACACCACCGTGGCGGATCTGCTCCAGGAGCTTCCATGACCACCACGAGCACAATCAGGTATCTGCGCATCGAGCACAGCAACCGAGCAGCGTTCCTCGCCACCGCCGAAACGCGACCGAATAACGATGAGGATCAGCTAGGCACAGTGATTTTCGCTCCGCGCGTGGCCGGAATATGTCGGTCCGATCTGCGGGAGATTACCGGTACGCGGTTCGGGCGCAGGGACTTCGGCCACGAATTGGTCGGCACCGTCCAATCCGCCCCTACACCGTTGAAGGCGCTCGAAGGCTGCACCGCCGTGTTCGATCCACATCCCATCCTGACCCGACGCACCTCCGGATTCGCCGAACTGGTCGAACTCACCGGCGACTCCGGTCAACTGGCAGCAGCGTTGGTCCCCGTCCCGGCGGGCCTGGACGATCCGATCGCGGTGTTCACCGAGCCCCTCGCCTGCGCCGTGCACTGCGCGTCGCGCCTGCATCAGGTCACCGCCGAGGTCGGCATAGACCCGCAAGGCCCGATCGCAGTGCTCGGCGCGGGCATGGCCGGCACATTGATCTGCGCCGTGCTCACCGCGCAAGGCCACCGCTGCACGCTGATCAACCCCCACCCTGAGCGGATCGAGTTCCTCAACGCCCGTAACGTCCTGCCCCGCCGTATCCTGCAGCCCCACCCTGACAGCTCGCGATACCAGCGCGTCGTTCTGGCGACCGCCGCCGCGACACCGGAGCACCTGGCCGCCGGTATCAGGCTCCTGGAACCGAGCGGGCTATTGATCCTGTTCGCCGGAACACAGCCCGCCACCACCCTCGGCGGGACCGACATCGACCAGGTGCGCCGCGAACAACTCACGCACCCGGTGACCAGTGGAACCAAACCGTTGACCTTCGCCGGTACCTACGGCGCGCTCCGGCGGGACTTCCTCGACGCTCTGTCGCTGCTGACCGAACACCCCGGACCCGGGCAGTGGTCGCTTGCGCTCAGCGTGCAACGCCTCACCACCGGTGCCCTCACTCTGCAGGCTGCCGCGGACTATCTCACCACTCACGCCGACCGAGGTGTGCTGGGCAAAACGCTCGTGCACATCCGCCCACCGAATTCGGAAAAGTCGCTGTGAAAGTGCCTCGATACAACTACCGCAGCCAATTCGACGATCTGCCTGCCGTCACCGAGCGCATCGGCCGAGCCCTGGTCGAAGGGACCTACATCCTGGACGACATAGTGGCACGCTTCGAACACCGCTTCGCGACCTACCTCGGCACCCGATACGCGATCGGGGTCAACTCCGGCACCGATGCGTTGGTCCTGGCGCTCACCGCCCTGGGCATCGGCCCCGGCGACGAGGTCATCACCGTGGCAAACACCTTCCACGCCACCGTCCTTGCCATCACCACAGTCGGGGCCACACCTGTGCTCGTCGATTGCGAACCCGACACCTACCTCATGGACCTGACCGCTGCCGACGCGGCGTGCGGTCCCCGAACCCGGGCGATCCTCGCGGTGCACCTGTTCGGCCGCTCCCTCGACATGGACAAACTCACCAGGATCGCGAGTCGGCACCATGTCGCCGTCGTGGAAGATTGTGCGCAAGCTGCGGGCGCGACCTGGGCAGGCCAGCGAGTTGGGACCTTCGGTGTCGTGGCCGCCTTCAGCTTCCACCCCAGCAAGAACCTCGGCGCCGCAGGAGACGCCGGTGCCGTAGTCACCAGCGACCCACAGATCGCCCACACCGTGAAGATCCTGCGTGGCCTCGGCCAAGACGGCCAGAACAACCACATCGCACTCGGAGTCAACTCCAAGCTCGACACGCTCCAAGCCATCGTGCTCGACGCCAAACTCGACCACCTGGACCACTGGAACACCCAGCGCAAACACATCGCCGCTCACTACTCGAAAGCACTGCACCGCATAGGGGTTCGTGCTCCCGCACCGCCCACGCCATCGGGTGATCACGTGTATCACCTCCTGCAGATCGCGCTCCCACACCGAGACGTGGTGCTGCACCGGTTGCGGGCCGATGGCATCGACGCGGTCGTGCGCTACCCGACACCGATCCACCGGCAACCCGCCTTCGCGCACTGTGGCTTCGAGATGGCGTTTCCCCACACCGATCACCAGGCTGCTCACACGCTGTGCCTGCCGATCCGCCCGGACCTCACCGCAGAAGACATCAGCCACGTCTGCGCCAGCCTGCACCAGACCATCACCGACCAGGAGACCCACGCATGAACATCTTCGTAGCCCCAGCCCTGCTGGGAGCCGACCCGCTGGACCTGCGCAGCGCGATCGACCGCGTGGAGCACAGCGCCGCACCATATCTGCACCTGGACGTCATGGACGGGCACTACACCAACGACATCAGCTTCGGCCTACGGACCCTGGCTGCCATTCGCGCCCACACCCCGATCCAACTCGACGTACATCTGCAAACCCTGCACCCCGAACGCCACATCGACGATCTCATCCGGATTGGAGTCGACCGCGTCTCGATGCACGTTGACGCCGCTACCGACATCACCGCTGCACTCGATGCGCTGCAAACCGCAGGGCTCCGAAAAGGACTCGTGCTCAACCCCGAACACGGCATCGAGCACCTCGACCCCTACCTCGCCCGGCTCGACTTCATCATTCTCATGACCAGCAAACCCGGCACCAGCACCTTCGACACCGCTGTCCCGGATAAAGTCCGCGACCTTCGGGCCCAGCTCACCGAAAAGTACCTCGACACCGTGGAACTCATCGCCGACGGCGGCATCACACCCAGTACCGCCCCCCAGGTGATCGACGCTGGGATCGACACCCTGGTCGCCGCCAGCGCCATCTTCGCCTCCCCACACGACACCATCAACGGCGCAATCAATGCCCTGGCCCACGCCGCCAGCCCGGCACTGCCCGACGCGGGCGCGTAGCCGCAACGCGACCGCCCTGGCACGTATTCCAACCCCTGCAACAAGCCGGGGACCGGCGATCGTCCCGGACCGGTGCACTGCCCGGCTAGGCTGGACAGCCGAGCCGATCCCCGGTGCTCGCCCCGCGACCACGGGGCGGTTGCCGCACGATGGATATCTTTGTGCGTCAAGGGCTTTCAGATCTCCAGAAGCCAACCGAACTGTGTGAAGGAAGGAATTGCCCCTCGTGCCCGAGGACCCCGGACCCGTGGCGGTCGAGATCGTGACACAGGTGAGCGGCGAGATACTGGCGGCTCTCGCCGCCCTGCTACCCCAACTGTCGACGTCTGCGCCCTCGCTGACCCGTGAACGGCTTGAGGCGGTCGTGGCCGAGCCCAGCACTCAGCTGCTGATTGCCCGGACCGACAGCGCCATCGCTGGCATGCTCACGCTCGTCACGTACACCATTCCCACCGGCCTGCGAGCTCGTATCGAAGACGTGGTCGTCGACGACACCACACGCGGACGCGGCGTAGGAAAAGCGTTGACCGCCACCGCGATCGACTTCGCCACACAACGCGGGGCGCGAACAATTGACCTCACCTCGGCGCCGGAGAAGACCGCGGCGAACACCTTGTACCGCAACCTCGGCTTCGCGCCACGCCACACAACGACCTACCGCATCACCCCCGCCCGCCCCGACCAGAACGAACGACTGTAGGGGCAACACATGGCGAATCGCCGACGGCGGCCCACGCGCCGCGCCGAAGCCCGCCAGCTTTTGAACTGCGCTCGCCCGTGAGCCACTCGAAAAGGACCCCGAATGGATGCTTCACCAACCCTCGAAGAGCAAATCCGTCACCACGCGCTGACTCTGGCGTCTATCGCCAACAACGGGCTGGTGTTCAGCACCGACGTTTTCGACCGGCAACGCTACGAGCAGACCCAGTCGATAGCCACCGAACTACTCGCCATGATCAGCAAGGGCACACCCGCGGAGCTGGACAAGATCGTGGCCCTCGAAGAGGGCTACATGACACCCAAGGTCGATGTGCGCGGCGGGGTCTTCGACGACACCGGGCGGGTCCTGCTCATCCGTGACCGCAGCGACGAACAATGGACACTGCCCGGCGGCTGGTGCGACATCCTGGAACCGCCGTCGGAAGCGATCGAACGCGAGGTGCAGGAAGAGTCCGGGCTCACCGTCCGTGCTACCAAACTCGTCGCTGTCCTGGATCGCGACGTACAGAAGCACGAGCCGGTGTTTCCGTACCACGTGTACAAGATGTTCTTCCTCTGCGACGTCGAATCACACGGGGAGCCAAGCCCTATCGAAACCATGGAGGTCGACTGGTTCCCCATCGACAAACTCCCCGAACTCTCCAAAACCCGCGTACTCGAAAGCCAGATCCGGACCCTCCACGAGCACTGGACCGCACCGCAACTACCGACCGTTTTCGACTAGTCCCTGAGCCCGCCCCACTGCGGTGCGACGGAGGGCTGGGGCAAGTCAGCGGCGGTCGAACTGTCCGTCCGCGATCCCTTTGGTGAAGGCGTCCCACTCCTGAGCGTCGTAGGCCAACTGCTCGCCGCGGGGGGCGGTGAGTGTGGCGCTTCCGTCGGTGCTGACGTTGATGGCCAGCACATGGTTCAGCGTGCCGGATTCATGGTTCAGGGCGAGGTCCAGGACCGCCTGCCAGTGTTCGGCTGGAACGGTGATGATCGGCTGGGCCTGGGCGGGGCCGGTGTACTTGCTGTCACGGATGAGCACGGCGTTACGCGTGTGGGCGACCTCGACGCAGGTCTGGTCGCCACCGCTGAAGGTGGATTTGAAGAAGGTGCCGTTCACAGTTCTAACCTTATCTCCGACTTGCGATTCGATCGATCAGCTCCAGCGATGGCTCCTGTTCCAGGGCGATCGACTGAATTTGGTTGTACAGGTAGTCCAGTGCGGTGACTCGTTTGGGATCCTCGACGAGTTCGCCATACGCGGCCGATTCGACCCATCCCACGGTCGGCAGGCGCGCGCTTTCGAAGTCCAGCAGATGGAACGTGGCCGAGTTGAGGCTGGCGATCGCGCCGCCCGCTTCGAAGGGGATCACACGGAGGTCGAGCGTGCCCCGGTGCTGTTCGGCGAGTTCGATGAGGTGCCGAAGCTGTTCTCGATGCACGTCCGGTCCGCCGACCTCGTACATCAACGCGGCCTGACCCATCACCACCCTCAGTTCCAGCGGCTCGGGCTCATCGAGCCGGACCTGTCGTTGCAGGCGGGCTTTGACGCGTTGCTCCACCTCGGTGGGCCGACCGGTGGTGACGCTGGCGTTCATCAGAACCCGAATGTAGTCCTCGGTCTGCAACAGCCCGGGAACGACGCCGTTCTCGAAACTCCGGATGGTTTGCGCGCCTGCCTCCAAGCCGTAGAACCGCACCAATTGTTCGTTGAACAAGGCGGAGAACTCCGCGAACGCGCTGCGTGTCTTGGCGACCTCCCGCAATGCGAGCAGCTCGGACTGCTCGCCGGCGTCGAGTTCGAGCAGGTGCATCAGGATTTTCAGCTTGTCTTCGCTGAGGTTGCCACGGCCTCTGGTCAGCGCGGACCAGTACTGCTGAGTGACGTCCAGCGCCGTTGCGATCGCAGCGGTCTTCATGCCGCGCTCCTCGGCGCGAGCGCGAAGCCGAAGCATCAATTCCCAGTTCGCGACCGCTGACGACGTTGTTGCCATGGTGATCCTTCCGCTGGAAGAGGCCGCCAACACCCTACAGCACACGGTCCTACAGATTATTCGCCAGACGTATTGCCTAGTTGTAACAACTACGCGTAGCGTGTGATCGACACAACACATCGAACTACTGATTGCTTCGGGTCTTTCCGAAAAGGAATCGAGGAACGATGGGGCGCACACCGCTACGGCAGATACCTCATGCTCGGCACACATCCGCCACGGTCGGCGGCAGGACGCCGTGCCCACGCGGCCGGACTCCCGCAATCGACCTGACACGACCACGGATACGGCTTCCACGCGCACCAGGCGTGGCCCACTGGCGGACCAGCCACGATTGGAACCATCGGCGGCACAACGTACCTCACCGAACCGCCAGGCTTTGCGGCACGCAGATCGCTGCCGTGGCCAACTTGCCCCTCGCCGAGGGTGTCGACGACTCGGCCGACAACAGGTTGTCGTCGCGACCGAGCAGTCGAAACCCATTGCCGCACAGCGGAGCCCGCCATGTCGAGCCCTGCACTCCGATCGATCGGAACGCACGGTGAACCACGTTTTGCCACGTACGCCGCCGGTGCGGTTGCAAGGGATCGTGCGCACGGACATCTCCAAGAATCCCGAGGGTGATATGCAGGACATCTGCCGGTTGGCGCGCGTGCTCGGGGCCGCGCTTGATTCGATTCTGATCGTTGAGGATGACTCCGACTATCCAATGTTGTTCGCGCTGTTGGCGTTCGGTGTCGCGGTTGCTGTGCCCGACGCGCGGCATCTGGGTGATTGGTTGCCGCTGCTGCGCGGCGCGGTGGAGGTGTGGACGCTGAGCCCGTGGGGTCGCGTTGTGGGGGATGAGTCGTGACCGGACTGCCCTCGCCGCGTCGGCATCTACACGTGGATTCGGGCCCGTTGCATCTGGACTACCACGGCCCTGCTGAACAGGTCCTGGCTGTCGCGGCCGAGCTGACCGCGTCCGGCACCGTGACCGTGCGGGTGGACACCGACATCCGCCCTGAACACCGAGCGCTGCCGTGCGGTGGCCTGTGGCCTGCTCCGGGACCCGAAACCCTCGACCGCGAGCCGCCGTCCACGCCAGTGGAACTCCTGTAGCCCGCTGGCAGTAAGTGAAGAACCGAAGGGACAGAAAGAATGACTGCTCTGCTCATGCCTGCACTCGATGTCATCGACGCGGGTGCTGTCGATGGTCGGTGCCGCAGATATGCAGAAGAGTTCGGATTCGATGTCGCGTTCGATCGGGCATTGAGCGCGATATGCCTGACCATGACCGCCGCATCCGCGGTGATGGTGCCTTCCACGCTCGGCCGAAAGGTCGTGTCACGACTGAGTGCGGTGCCGGTGTTCTCGGTCGATCGTCGTGGGCACCGGTTGTGGGTGCTGCTGGCCGATGCTCCCGCCTCGCCGGTGGAAGCGGACCGGATGACGTTGCGGCTGTTCGCTGTTGGTGCGATGCCGGTGCTGGCACGCGC
Source organism: Nocardia sp. PLKS1-43 (assembly GCF_059510335.1). Lineage (NCBI taxonomy): Bacteria > Bacillati > Actinomycetota > Actinomycetes > Mycobacteriales > Nocardiaceae > Nocardia > Nocardia sp. PLKS1-43. The sequence continues at coordinate 97,558 of NZ_JCAJZQ010000013.1, forward strand.
CAGGATCGCGCTGCCTACGCCGGGTGATCCGCGTCGGGTGTGGTTGTACCCGCCTGTGGGCCGGGCCCGCCCCGGATGGGCCGAGCTGGCCGAGGCCATCACCGGTGCCGCAACCCGAGGTGGTGGCCGTTCTCATGCCTGAACCGTCCGCTGTTGAATCCATCGTGAAGGAAGTCGAGTCCATGAAAACCGGAGTTGTCGAGTGGTTCAGCCCGCAGCGCGGGTACGGATTCATCACCGGTACCGAAGGCGACAACATCTTCGTTCACTACTCGGGCCTGATCGACAAGGGAGCCGACTCTCCGAGAACCGGTGACCAGGTGACCTATGACGTGGCGGCCACCAGTCGGGGCCCGAAAGCGGTCCACGTCCGCATCGTCCGCCGGGCAGCCCCGGCCCCAGGGTTGGACGCGGAGGCGGCGTCGGGGGCGTCGAGTGGTGATGAGCATGTCTGATCGGATGTATCCACACATGTTCGTCCACACGGGGAGTCGCTTCGCCGAAATCCTGTGCGGCGTGGAGCTTTTCGACAAGTTGAGTACCGGTCGTGCGCGTGAGCTGGCCGAGATCCACGACGGTCACCTGGTGGACGAGTGCGCGGTCCTGCGCGCAGCGCAGGCATGCCTGAGAGTCGGGAGCGCCGGTGCTCACCGGCGCGAGGGCTGGCGGAAGCGTTTGTGTCAGAAAGGGTTCGGTGTGTCCTATTCGGGTGCGAGTGAGTTCTCTGGTCATGACTGTGGTGAGGATCCGGGGCCGATCTGTTCGGTGTTGATCGCGGTGGCGATGGCGGGCCTGACTCGCGGGTGTGAACCGGGTGAGTGCCGGATGCGCGAGCGGGTCGCCGAGGCGTTCGCCGAGTTCGGTATCGCCGAACCTCGTCCGCCGCGCTTGTGCGTCGAGGGCGCGAACGCCCTGCACGTGGGTCGGATCACCGGTTCGGTCATGGATGCTGCTGCTGTGGTGGGGGAGGTGTCCGTCGTGTATTGCTGCATCGATCCCGGCCCGGTGCCCGAGCCTCTGGGACGAGTCCTGAGCGACATCCACCACGGCTGCGACGTGCGGCGGTGTCGCGCGAAACAACGTGCACGCGAAGCGATCACACCCGGTACGCCCGCGATCCCGGTAGCCGAATGCCGAGTGGACCGAGGGAAGATCACCGCAGCGGCAGCGCGGGTCGGCACCGCGTATACCAGCGTGCTGTGGGCCGAAGCCGCCTTGCGCACAGGCCAACCCGGAGCGGGCGCGGCGATGATCACCGCGACCGCTGAGTTGGGGGCCGCGCGCCGCCGCCGCGACGCATTATTCCTGCGCGCTGTCCCGGTCGACGGCACGATCCCGTCCGACCTGATCGCCCAGTTCGGGCTGTCCTTGCGTGAGGTGCGTCGGCTCGTGCCCACCAGCGCCGCATGCGCACCACCAGGAGCGTGCCGATGAGCGAACACCGCGACTCGCGCTTTTCCCGTGATGCGGGCCTGGGGCCGGAACACACCGAGCCGGGCCCGGCCGGGCAGCGGATCCTCCAGGAACTCGATGAGCTGATCCAGCGTCTCCGGAACCCGTACGAGACCACATGGCCGCCACCAGAACACCCGACAGGTCCCAGGCCGCACGCGGACGGGGAGGCGCGCGGATGAACATTCCTGCTGCGATGCCCCTGGCCGTCCCGGGTCCAGCTGTGCGGGTGGTGAATCCGGCGTTGCCGACCAGCCGCGAGTTGCTGGCCGCGATGGACGGCCGGGTACCGTGCGAGCATCCCGCCGCACCGATTCTGCGGGCCGCGTTCCTGCTGGCGAACCTGGATACCTGGCTCGATCCCGATGCCGTGGTCACCCGCACAGGTGATTGCGGGTCCACGGTGTTATGGGAGCTGGGCATCTTCGACATCAGCCAAATCGTGCGGGCACGGCTGGTCGATGACATCAACCGCGTCGCATGTTCCGGGCAGGTCGGCCCGGCCGTGGACGCAGTGGCCCGTGCCTGGTCCGAACACCGGCGCGCGAGCGGCTACCGCAACACCCGGTTCGACGACGCGCTGTGGCGGCGCGCGGTCGCCGCGCTCATCGCCGCCCGCGTCCACTACACGCGCGTGCGCCGCACCCACACGCTCGGTCTCTACCGGAAAAGCCTGGTGAGACAACCAGTACCAGCAAGCCCCGGCCGTAGAGCAGCCCTTCTGCGGTAGTGCGGAGGAATCCGGCGAGCCCATGGTGCTCGCCGGATTCGCCGCTCGCCTGGCAGGGGCGGAGGTGCCGTCGCGGCGGCTCGCCCCTGGATGTGGAGGCCGCCCAGCCGTTGTGACGACGGACGCTAGTTGGGTCAACTATCGTCAGCACTGGCCATCCGTGGCCCTGTCGTCACAGCCGTGGAGGCTATTCGGTGGTGTCCGTGTGGGGCCAGAATAGGAAGCCGCGGATTTCGGGGAGGTCGGTGACTTCGGTGAGTTGGACGCTGAGGGTGTAGCGCTGACCGGTGGCGGGGTCGCGCAGTCGCAGGGGCTGGTTGTCCAGGCAGCGGCCGTGGGCGACGTGGATGCTGTTGTGCCAGTAGTGGTTGAAGACCTCGTTGCGTGAGAGCTGCTGGAATAGGTTGATGACTTGGGGGTCGTTGCGGTAGTGGGCGAAGGTGCCGCGCAGGGTGCCCACGAGCCATTGCGCTTCGCGGCGGGGGTCGGTGAGCATCGGTGTGGCTGGGGAGGGTTCGGGCGAGGGAGGCAGCGCCCAGAGGGCGAGGTTGTCCGCAACTTTCAGCCCGGGGAAGATCCGGAAGAACCTGTCGTTCGCGGTGAGGACGTTCCAGAGCGGGTCGAGGTAGCCCAGGGCCAGGGTCGCGTCGAGGATGTTCAGCAGGGACCGGCGGGCGGGTGTGATGCGTTCCCGCAGCTCGTGCGCTGATGGCAGGGCAGCGGGTGGCTGGCACAGGTCCCGGGTGAGGCGGGCTTGGGCGTCGTCGAGCTGGTATCCGGTGATGAGGCTTTCGATGACGTCGGGTTTGGGGATGATCTGCCCGTGTTCGATGTCTTTCACGTATGTCCAGCTGACGCCGGTGGCGGCTTGGGATTGGGGCCGGCTGAGGTTGCGGTACTCGCGGATATCGCGTGTCCAGCAGGCCATGCAGATCACGGTGCCGGGCTCGCAGTACGTCGCGCGGTGTTCGGTGTGCATTGGTCAAACCCCCTACTTTTGGGTCTTCCGCCCAGGATCGCCAGACGGATAGAGTGAAAGGTTGCTCGCTTGATCGCCCCCCGGAGACTCTTCAATAGGTATCAGACCTAGATCGGTAACGCAACGGTTTTGCGGTTGAACCTTTTAGTAGCCAATCAGTAGCTGTAATCAGGGTTTTCTCAGCTTCTTTGTGACGCGGGACACAACCATTCGTGTCGCGGAAAAAAATTTGCAGGGGTGCTGCTGACGTCCCTTTCTTATATTTCCGCTGGCAGGCGGCGGGCCGGTGACGCGAATGCGGAATGGGAGGTAAACGTCCTCCCTCGAACCTCTAGCGCGGCAGCGTGTTCTGTGTGTTGGATGAAGATTGTTCATCCCACACGCACGGAAGGTAAGAATCTCGTGGATCCTTTATCTGTCTTGTCATTGGTGAGCCTCGTGTCGGACATCGCGGTGAATGTGGTCGCCCTCGCGACCGATGCCTGGAACGCGGTCGCACCGCTGCTGCCGCACTAGTAACCCTCCCCTCCCCGCGGGTGGCTCCTGGCTGTGTGTTCCGCAGCCGGGAGCGCCTCCCCGGCGCGCAGTGAGCGCGCCATTCCGAACTTCCCTAACTCACCCTGAAAGGGTCTATTCGGCATGCCTGAAAAAGAAATACACCCAACAAATTCACGGTCGATCAATCCTCGCCCAGAACCCTTTGTCGGACGAGTCTCCCCACGCTTTTCGGTCGATCCGAAGCGTGCTTTGTGGGCCCGTGTGATGGCCGCGGGCGTAGTGCCGGTGATGATTGTCCTGGCCGTCCCCGGGGACGCGTCCGGGGCTGGTGCCGGGCCGATTGCCAACCAGCCCGGAGTGACCACCGACATCCAGCCGGGCACCCCGACCCCGACCCCATCGCCGTCTCCGGCATCGGATCCTGCGGCATACCCGGAGCAACCGCCGTCGGTGCGTAATGGGCCGGTGCCTCGGCCGGAGCCGTCGTCCGCTCCGGTCCCGGCGGTGACGGTGGCGGATCTGCATCCGCCGCGCCCGGTACCGCAGGTTGCGCCGATCGCGCCGCCGCCCAACGAGATTCGCATCGGCCAATTCGAAGCGCCCTCCCCGCCGTGGCTCCCCGGTCAGGTGCGCGACGCGATCAACACCACCGCCGCCGGTGCCGAAGCGCAGGTCTCCACCGCCCTGGACTCGATCGGGATCCCGCCGGGCCGCTCGGACCGGGTCGCGGGTGCCACAGCGGCGGGGACTGGGATCGGGGCCGCGATCGGCGGCACCATCACCGCCGCCCCCGCTGCCGCGGTGGGTGCGGTCGTAGGTGGTCTGATCGGTGGCACGGTCGGCGGGATCGCCGGAGCCGCTGTGGGCACGGTCGTCGCGGTCCCGGTGATCGGCACCGTCACCTCCGGAGTCGCCGGAACCGCCATCGGCGCAGCAGCCGGAGCAGCAGCAGGGGCGTTGATCGCTGGAGCACCCGCCGCGATCGCCGGTGCGGTGATCGGCGGCACCGTCGGTGCGGGCTTCGGCGCCGGAGTCGGGGTGGACCAGCGGTGACCACGACCTCCTGGTTCCGTACTCGCACAGCCACCGCGGCCGTGCTGAGCACCCTCGGCGCAAGCCTCCTCATGGCACCGGCCGGTGCCGCGCCGGCCCCGCCCGCACCGGGGTGCCCGGCGTTGTGGGTGCTCGCGGTCCAAGGCACCGGCCAGTCCTCCCCGGCCGCGAGCCCGACCGCTGACACCGGGGTGCTCGGCGCGCTGCTGGGCCCGGTGGTCGCGGCGGTCCCGAATCTGGTGCAGCGCACCTACATTCCCTATCCGGCCGGATTCGGCGGCGCTCCGGGAGCCGGTGGCGGACCCGAGTCGTACACCGTCTCGGTGACCGACGCGATCCGGCAGCTGGACGCGGCTGCCGGGCAGATCGTGGCTCGCTGCCCGGGCGCCGAGCTCGCGGTGGTCGGGTATTCCCAAGGTGCGCAAGCAGTCTCGCAGTTCGCGCGAGATGTCGGTGCCGGGCGAGGCCCGATCCCGGCCACCAAGGTCGCCGCTGTTGCCCTCTACGCGGACCCCGAACGCACGGCGGGCTCACCGGTGTTTCCCGGCCGCCCTGGCCAGACGGTGCCCGATCGCCCCCCGGGCACCACCAATGGCGCGGTGTCCACAGTGCGCATCGCTGTACCCCCCGCACCGGGCAGCGGCATCGCGGCCGACAACGCCAGCTACGGCGCGTTGACCGGTCGGGTCGCGGACATCTGCGTCGACGGAGACCTGGCGTGCGCGGCCCCGCAGCACGTCGCGCTCCTGCGGGTCGGAGCCGAGATCGCCGCGCAAGCCGACCTGTCGAACCCGATCGCCGCCGCCGCGAGCCTGCAACGAGTGCTGTCGGGCGCGTTGGGCTCGGCGTGGACCACGGTCGTGCTCAACGACTTCGACCTCGGCCCAGCCACCGTCGACTACCGCCCCCGCACCCCGCTGTCGACACGGTTGATCGACGCCGCCGATCCCCGCATCCCCGCACTGTCACCCGACCGGGTTTGCGAGGCGAACCAGCGGTGGATCCAGATCACCGCCACCCTCCTCGCGCACCCGGGCGAGGTGCCGAAGCTCGCCGGCCAACTCGCCGGAGCATGGGGGCAGCTGGTCGCCGACGACACCGATCTGACCAACCCGGCGGTGTGGGCGAGTTTCGCAGCGACGGTCACCGCGCACGACGGTTACGCGGCCACCGGCCAGCTCGCTTCCGGGATCGCCTGGCTCGTGGCGGTGGCCCACGACCTCGCCCAAGGAGGGCCCCGATGACCGAGCTGAAACACACCGACACAACGGTTTCCGACACACCACGAGCCAAGGCGAACAACGGCAAGGCCATGGTGACCGACAGCGAGTTCTACACCCCACCTGCTTTGGCGAAGCCCCACCGGCCAGGAGATGTGCTGCGCGTGCGTCCGGTCACCCTGAACCTGCCACGAGCAGGCACGGCGTGGCAGATCCTGTACGTCTCCCAAGACGTCCACGGCGAGCCGATCCCGGTCTCTGGCACCGTCATCACCCCCACGAACCACAAGCGCGCCGAGGAAGGTCCGGTGCTGGTGTACCACCCGAGTTTCCACGGCCTCGGCGGTCCGTGTGCCCCCTCGCAGTTGCTGGCCGCGGGCACCGAACCCGACAGCGCACAGATCAGCGCGGTCCTGGCTCGCGGCTGGCGGGTCGCTGTCGTGGACGGGCACGGTCTCGGGGTACTCGGGCTGGGGCCGCACACGTTTCTGACCGGCCGCACCGCGGGGCAGGTGATGCTGGATCTGGCCCGCGCCGCCACCCGCATCCCCGCCTTGCACGCAGTGGATGCGCCGATCCTGTTGTGGGGCTATGCCGACGGAGGGCGCGCGGCGGTGTGGGCCGGGGGCCTGCAGCCCGGCTACGCCCCGGACCTGGACCTGCGAGGGATCGCCGCCGGGGCGGTGGTCACCGACCCGGGCCCGATCCTGCGGCACCTGGACCGAAGTCCGTGGGCGGGTGTGGGGTTCGCGGGCATGATCGGGCTCTCGCACGCGCACTACCATCTGCCGTTGCGGCACGTGTTCACCGAGGCCGCCCGCGTCCTGCTGACCGACGCCGAGTCTGCGAGCCGGACGCAGTTGTGTGAGCGGTACCGGCACCCGGTCGCGACCTGGTGCGAACGCTCTGACCCGTGGAACGACCCGATGTGGCGGCACGTGCTCAATCTCGAAATCACCGGTGCCGCAGGCGTTCCCAGAGCGCCGGTGCATCTGTATCACGGGGCCAAGGACGCGATCGTGCCGGTCGGGTTCGGTCGCCTGCTCTACACCGACCTGCGCGCCCATGGCGCGCGGGCGGATTGGCGATCCTACGACGCGGACCACTTCCGCACTGCCCGCACTGCCACAGACGACGTCTTGGCCCAGCTCGCGCATGACCTCACCGACTCGACGCACACGTGACCCGCACGGCGGCGAATCTTGTCGCCTCCCTTTTTGACCTGCCTGAGCGGCCCCGTCCTGCCCGGTACCCCCTCCGCCGGGCGGGACAGGAGCCCACCAGCCGAACACCTTGCACACCAAAGCGATCGAACAGACTTCTGGAGGTTTTCATGAACGAGTTCTACACCCCGCCGATCCTCACCCCGAGCCGTCTGCCCGGTGATCTGGTGCGGATGCGCCCGACGTTCGTGCCGCAGTTGGCGGGCGCGGCGGGGGCGTGGCAGATCCTGTACGTCTCGACCAACTCCCGCGGTGAGCTGATCACCGCTTCGGGCACGGTGATCCTGCCCGACCCCGACACCGATTCCCGCCCAGGGGGAGGTGCACTGTTGGTGTACTGCCCGGTCTTTCACGGCTTGGGTGGGCGGGCGGCCTCGCAGATGCTCGCGGTCGGCGAGGAAGCCGACAGTGTGGAGATCTCCGCGGCCCTCGACCAAGGCTGGGTGGTCGCGGTACCCGACGGTGAGGGCCTCGGCGTCACCGGTGTGGGCCCGCACACGTTCCTCGCGGCACGGGCGGGTGGTCAGATCGTGCTGGATATGGCTCGGGCCGCGCAGTTCGTCCCGGAACTGGACCCCGACAACACGAGCGAGCCATGGATGCCGGTCGTGGCCTGGGGCTACGCCGACGGCGGCCGAGCGGTCGCCGCAGCAGGCGAACTCCATCCGCGGTACGCGCCGGAGCTGGATTTGCGGGGGATCTGCGCGGGCGCGGTCGCTTCCGATTTGGCCGCGCTGGCCCCCGCGATCAGCAGCGGGCCCTGCCCGGGGCTGGGGTTGGCCGCGCTGATCGGCCTCTCGCGCGCCTACCCGCACCTGCGGCTACGGCACGTGCTGACCGAGGACGGGCAGCGTGCGGTCGCCGACGCGGAAAACCTCACCGATATCGAGCTTTTCGACCGGTACCCGCAGCCGCTGTCGCACTGGTGCGTCCGCGAAGATCCGTGGAACGACATGACGTGGCGGCAGGTGCTGGCGTATGAGTGCCTCGCGCACACTGCCCCGAGGGTGCCGCTGCATCTGTATCACGGGCATACCGATGACATCGTGCCGGTGCGTGCGGGTTTGCGCACCCTGATCGCGTATCGGCAGCGCGGGGCCACGGTGAGCTGGCACGAGTACGACTCTGGGCATGCCGGCACCGCCCTGGAAGCCGTCACCGACGTCTTGGCGCGGCTCGCGGACACCCCCAAGTGGCTCACCAGTCCCGGCCCCGTGATCGATACCTCCGCGCCGCCAGTGCGTCCGTGACCCGCTCGGGGGAACCCTGCCCGCGCCCCGATCCCCTCCTACCCCCGTGCGGGCGCGGGCAGGTCCTGAAGCGCAACTGTGGAGGGAGGTGAACGAGCTTGTCTGGCAACACATCCGGCGAGGATGACCAGTGGGCTTGGCTGGACACTCCACCAGCTCTGGACACTCCACCAGATATCGATCAGCCCAGCGAGATCACCGACCCCGATGTGGACATCGATCCTGTGCCTGAACCCCCTCTCCCGCAAGAGAACTGGGAAGACGCGGCCCCGACCGATCATGGCTCGAGCACGAGCCGGCCGCGAGCGCGCTGGGGCGAGTTGGCGCGCCGGGTGCCGGTGCGTGGGGTGGCTGGGCTCGCCGCGGTGCTCGCGGTCGTGGTGGGGGTGGTGGTGGGTGCGCACGCACCGCACCATCCCAGCGGCGGCGGGACCGGTGCGAAGACTGCGTCGATGTCCGCCTCGGCGACGGTGACGGCGGGTGTGTGTGCGGGGTTGTCCGGTGTGGTGGTCACCGAACATGGCGGTGATCCGGCGACGGTGCCTGGGGTGATCGCGACGTTCGAGGACGCCTACTACACCCAACGCTCTGCCGAGGCCGCCATGCGGGTCGTTGCTGCCGAGTCCGGGATCACGCAGCAGGGACTGGCTGCCGGGATCGCCACCATCCCGGAGGGCACCGTGCACTGTGTCGCGATCACCCCGGTCACGCTCAACACCGCGAATGTGCACCTGGTCGAAGTGCATCCCGACCACAAACGCGTGGACTACCTGCAGGTGATCAACACCATCTCCGGGCCCGGTGGCGGCCTGCTGATCAGCCACGTCCAAGAACAGGGATGACCGCCGTGCACACCCCAGCAGGTCGAAATCCGCTGCCCGCCACAGTCTCTGGTCTGTGCCCCTACTCAGTGAAGGACTTCCCGCCGTGACCTGTCCCGAGATTCACGCCCTGAACATCGACGCCGACGACGGCGTGCGCCTGGCCGCCACCCGGGTCGGGCGAGCTGCCGCCCCGGCCACGTTGGTGTACGTGCACCCGCTGCTGTGCGAGCGCCGGTTCTGGTCGCCATTGAGCTTGCGTGTGCATGAGCAGTTGGGTGGCGCGGTCGCGCAGATCACCTACGACCAGCGCGGGCACGGCGAATCCGGTCTCCCGCATCTGCGCCGGATCACCACCCTGCGCCGCCTGGCCGACGACTTGGACACAGTGCTCGCGCATGCGTCCGGGGCAGTCGTCCTCATCGTGCATTCGACCGCAGCGCAGCTGGTGTACGCCTACGCCACCGCGCACCGCGACCGCGCCACCGAGCTGGCCGGGATCGTGTTCCTCAACGCCGCCGCTGAATTCCCATGTCTTCCACGATATTTACGTACGTGGCCACAACGGCTCATCCGGCTACGACCGCACCGGATCCTCGACCCGGTCACCGCGGCAGGAGAGGCGGTGCTGCGTTACCGCCTGCGGCACAGCGGCCCGCGACTCGTCACGAGCGCTGAGGTCGATCCGAGGGTGAGCATCGACATCCTGGGCGCGCACCCCGGATTCGGCCTGTCGGTCGGCGTCGCCCAACAGTTGCGGCCCATCCCCTCGATCGTGCTGGCCGGGGAGTACGACACGCTCGTGCCCCCGCAGCGCGCGGTCGCGCTGGCCGATGCCCTGTGGGCCGATTACGACCTCGTCCCCGGTGCTGGGCATTACCTGCCCCACACCCACCTCGACCGCGCCACCGACACCATCACCACCACCCTCGATCACGCCCTGCGCGCCCAGCTCGAACAACCCAGCCGCCGTAGCACCGGCCACACCCCGGACCCCGAACACGGGGAGGCGTGAGGTGGCCCCGACCCCCGCCCGATCATGATGGCTCCCACCACATCACACACCAGCCCGGCGTCGGTGCGTCCGCTGCTGATCGCGGTGGCCGGTCTCAGTCCAGGCACCGGCGTGACCACGACCACGCTCGCGCTCGCGCGCGCATGGCCTGGCCCGGACGCGGCTGTGGTGGTCGAGGCCGATCCGCGTGGCGGGCAGCTCGCGCAGCTGGCCGGCGTGGACCCGTATCGCGGCCTGGCGAGCCTGGCACGAGCCGCGCGGTCCCCGAACAGGCGAGTGCGGATCGCCGAGCATCTGCAACGGCTGCCCGGTGGTGTCGGTCTGCTGGCCAGCCCGCCCGGGGCTGATGCCCGTAAGGCGGGGTGGGTGACGACGCTGTTGACCGGCCGCGAGCATGATCGGCGCCTGGGTGATCTGGCGGCGTGGCGTGCGGTGGGCGCGAGCGTGTTCGCGGACTGCGGCGTCCCCGGGGCCGGGTCGGCGCTGGACCCGATCGTGGCCCTCGCGGACGCGTGCCTGATCGTCTTGGACGCCGACCTCACCGACCCAGGGATCGCCGGCCCGCAGATCCGCGAGCTCGCCGGCCGCAGCCGCCACCCGGGAGTGCTGCTCATCGGCGCGGAACCCGACAGCGACTACGCCACCGCGCTGCAGGTCCCGGTGCTGGCTGGTCTTCCCCGCGAACCACAATCCGCGACCGCCTTGCTGGCCCCGCCCCGGCTCTGGGCCCGCCGCAACCGAGTGCTGCGCGCCGCACACACGATCGCGGCGAGCGTGGAAATCCAACTCCGCCCTCCCGCAGCGACACCCCCGATCACCGAAACACCCGCACGCCCGCGGGTGCGGCGGCGTACACGCGTGCTGGGCCGCCGCCCGCCCGCAGTGCCGAGGGTCTACCGGATCGAGCTGCCCACCGGCCCGCCCGCGGCACCGGATCCGGCCGACACCGACCCGAACCCCATCTCCATCCCGATCCCTACGGCGGGTACCCATCCCGCGCAGCCCGCAGCATCCAGGGCCACCGACCCGGACGCCGGGTCCACGGCTGCGTCTCGCGGTGTCGTGCCGCGCGAGGCCCCTTCCAGCCCACCGCAGCCACCCGCCCCGCGCCCACCGTCGCCCGCGCCTGACGCGCGCCCGACCGAGCCCGGGTTGGCGGTCCGGATCTTCGGTCCGACGCGGGTGCTGTGGCGCACCGCCGACGCGCCGCGGGTCGGGGTTCGGGGTGTGGAGATCACGCGGTCTCTGCAGCCGCGCAGCCGTGAGCTGCTCACGGTGCTGGCGTTGCATCCCGACGGGCTCAGCCGGGGTGATCTGATCGACGCGCTGTGGGGGCAACGCCATCCCGACCGGCCGGGGATCGCGCTGACCAACGCGCTGGGCCGTCTGCGCGGCGCGGTGGCCACAGCGACCGGCCATCAGGCGGTTCTGTTGATCGAGGACCGGCCGCGGTATCGCCTCGATCCGGCCGCGGTGACCGTCGACTACTGGGAATTCACCGCCGCTGTTGTCGCGCGCCGCCAAACCAGCGCTGAGGCCGAGCACATCGCGGCCAGCCGGCGCATCCTGGACATCGCCTCGGCGACCGCCACCCTCGCCGCGGATCTGTCCGACCCTTGGGTCGAGCAGTTCCGCGAGGCCGCCCGCCACAACACCCTCAACGCTTTGGGCTGGCTGGCCAACCACACCCTCACCCAGGATCCGCGCACCACCCTGGGCATGCTCGAAACCGCCGTCGAGACCGACCCCTACAACGAACCCGTCTGGCAAGACATCCTCCGATTGCACGCCAAACTCGGCGAATACGACGCCCTGGCCCGCACCTACTCACTCCTGAGCAGAAAACTCGCCGAAATCGACGCCACACCAAGCCCCGAAACACAACACCTCCTCGAACAGCTCCGCCGCACCACGAGATAAAACACGACGCACTCACCCCAGGCTGAACACCTCACCCAGCAGCCCTCCTGTGGCCCGCCGGAATACCTTCGAGAACCCACCCGGAACAGGACCCAGAACTCTCGGAGAGGCCATCGCGAGTCTGCTGCCGCCAATCAGGTAATGGGCCCCTTAAACCACCTCCACGCCACGATGACATCCATGGACAGAAATGCCGTAAAATGGAACCAAAGCTGTGAAGTATCGGCTCTCCCGCTGCTCTCCTGGATGGGCTCGAAAGAGTCGTTCGGGTACATCGACTATTGCGCATTCATCATTTTCGATGGACAAAAGAATGCTCGGCCGGATTTCGGCGATCGCCCGACTCGGTTCCGTGGTCAACTCCGTGGTCAGTTCCGTGGTCAACTCCGTTATCCGATCAAACCGGACCACCCTGCGCCAGGAAACATCCTGGTGGCGGCATGTTTTTCCGGCTGGGTGTCCCCCAGGATCACATACCCACAAAAGTGCAGGTACGTGATTGACGGCCGGTGCCAACCGGTTCCCCAGGGTGCCCGGTATGTCACTTCCTTTCTTGTTTTCCCCGTGCAATGTCATTCTCATTGCTCGTTATTGAATTCATTGTTTTGCATTCTTGTTCCCATTATTGTTCCGACTGTTGACCGGGTTCGAGAACGCATTTCGTTCCGGAATTGCGTCGCTCATTTCGAGGCGAGGCAGGAAAATTCGCGGAAATTCGGTGATTTTCGGGTTGTGGATCCGTGGCGAGTCGAGTTAGCGTCGTCGTGTTCCCGGAAATTCCCCGGGGATTCCCGAGAATTCCGAATGACGGTCTCACCACCGGTATGTCAATACCGCGCGGGTTCGGCGCATGTCGGAATACGGTCCGTAATAGGAGACGAAAATGACTTCCCCCACCGGTTCGGCCCCTGCGACGAGCGTGCGTCTGGGTAATGGTGAGTTGCGGCGCATGGTGGCGCGTGTGCTGGCCGACAACCCCACCACCGAATATTCCCCGCGTGAGGTCGCGAAACTGATTTCCCGCTCGTCCGGGGCGGTCGGTAACGCGCTGAAAACCCTGGCCGGGGCCGGGCAGGCCGAACAGACCAACGCGAAACCGTTGCGCTACCGCGCGACCGCCGCCACCGCTGCCGCAGCAGCCGGAGCCCCCACCCCCGCACCGACCCCGGCCGCACCCGCCGCGCCGAAACCCGCCGCCCGCACCGGCAAGGGCAAGGCGACGGGCACGCGCAAAACCAGCGCACCCACCCCCGCTCCCGCCTCGGTGCCGGGTGCGACGGTGACTCGGCCGAACGGGCAGGAGTACCACCTGCGCAAGCTCGCGGGCCGCACGGATGTGGATGTGCTGCGCACCATGCGCACCGCCGAGGTCCCGGTGCTGTTGTACGGGCCCCCGGGAACGGGCAAGACCTCGCTGATCGAGGCCGCCTACGGGGATCTGCTCACGGTGCAAGGGGACTCGGACACCACGGTCGCCGATTTCGTAGGCGAGTACACCCAAAAACCGGACGGCACTTTCGTTTTCGTACACGGCCCGCTGATCCGGGCGATGCGTGAGGGCCGGGTGCTGTTCGTGGACGACGCGACCCTGATCCCGCCGACGGTGCTGGCGTGCATGTATCCGGCGATGGATGGCCGCAAAGAGATCGTGATCAAAGCCAACGGCGGTGAGGTCGTGACCGCCGAGCCGGGGTTTTTCGTGGTGGCTGGGCACAACCCGGGTGTGCATGGGGCGATCTTGTCCGACGCGTTGTCTTCGCGGTTCGCGTTCCAGGTGCAGGTCGGTAGTGACTACGACTTGGCCGGGCAGCTCGGGGTCGACCCGCAGGCGGTGAAGGTGGCCCGGAATCTGGCCACCCGCAAGGCCAACGGCGAGATCGGGTGGGCCCCGCAACTGCGAGAACTGCTCAGTTTCAAGAAGATCGCCACCGCGACCGACCTCGCGACCGCTGCGGCGAATCTGATCGGCACCGCCCCGGAGGAGGACCGCGAGATCGTCGCGACGGTGGTCAAAACCGTGTTCGGCAGCACGTACAAGCCCCTCGCGCTGGGCTCACGCATCTAACCCTCACCCCCGCACCCTGCCAGCGAAAGGACCTGCACGCCATGACTTCCCACGTGATCTCCGACCCGACGCTCACCCCCGCCACACCGCCCGCCCAGGCGTGGGACACCCTGTCGGCCGATCTGACCGCCGAGGCCCCGCCGATCGCGGACCGCGAGGACCTGATCGTCACCATCGCCCCCGGTGCCGCCCACGGGCACCCGGCGGTGTTCTTCCCGGCCCGCGCCGCGATCGAAATCGATGGCGACCTGCTGACAATCGACCCGGGCACCGCGCGCCCGGATCGCCTGTCGGACCGGGCCCGCTACGCGGCGGTGTGGGGTGCGTTCACCCACGAATGCGCCCACGCCCAGCACTCGCGCTGGGACCCGCCCGCGCTGGCGAACCCGGCCGTGGTCGAGGCCGCGATGCTGCTGGAAGAGTCCAGGATCGAGGCCGCGCAGGTCCGCCGACGCCCTGATGACCGGCATTGGCTACGGGCCTCGGCGACCGAGATCATCATCGGTGACATCGGCGGACCCGATGCGGCCGAGTCTCTCCCGGCCACCGACTACGCTGCCGCGCAGACAGCTGCGCTGCTCTTGGCCCGCGTGGACGGGGGGGTCCTGGAACGCACAGAGTGCGGCCCGGCTGCTGCGGCAGCGGAAAAGATCCTCGGCACCGCGAAACTCGATGCCCTGCGCGCGATCTGGCGCGAAGCACACCAAACCGGCGACGAGGACGCCGCGCGGATGCTCGAGCTCGGGCAGCAATGGCTCGACCTGATCGGCCCCGACCCGCACGCCGCGCCGGATCCGAACTCGGCGCTGTCCGGAGCGATCAGCGAGGCGATCACCAACATCCGCAATGCGGTTGCCTCGCAACCGGTCCCGATCGACCCGGCCGAGGCCGCCGCCGCCCGCCACGCGGCCGAGGACCGCGACCGGAACCGGGCCGGGGCGGTCGCCGCCAAGGTGTTCGGCACCCCCGGCGCGGCCCCCGCGACCCCGCACCGGGGCACCCGCGCCCCCGAAGGGACCGAACGGTCGGCCGCGCGAGTGCTGGCCCGCGCGCTGTCCACGGCGAGCCAGCGGGAGGCGGCTGTGGTGAAAACGACCTCGGCGGTGCCCCCGGGCCGGATGCGGATGCGTGGGGCCATGGCCCGCGAAGCGCAGCGCGCGGCCGGTGCCATCCCGACCGCCGAACCGTTCACCCGCGCCGTGCGTAAACCGGTGCCGGTGCCGCCGCTGCGGATCGGAATCGGCTGCGACGTGTCCGGATCGATGAACGCCTACGCCGCCCCGACCGCGTCGGCCGCATGGATCATCGCCCACGCCGCACGCCTCGCGGCGATGCCCGCCGAAACTGCGACAGTCACCTTCGGTGAACGAGTCCGGCCGATCACTCATCCTGGCATCGCGCCCGACCGGGTGACCGAGTTCCGGTGCGGGGGCTCGGAAGAAGCGATCGACGAGGCCATCGACGCCCTGGACGGTGCACTCGGGTTGTCCCGCCGCGAGAACACCCGCCTGCTGGTCATCATCTCCGACGGCGTCTTCTACCCCGCACCTCGCCAACGCGGCCAAAAACGCCTCGACCGGCTGCGCGCCACCGGTTGCGCGGTGCTGTGGCTGGCCCCCGAACCCCACGCAGCGACCCCGCTGGCCGGGGCCACCCTGCACCCGGTCGGCGACCCCGCCGCGACCGCCAAAGCCATCGCCCGCG
The DNA here is from genome assembly GCF_059510335.1 of Nocardia sp. PLKS1-43. NCBI lineage: Bacteria > Bacillati > Actinomycetota > Actinomycetes > Mycobacteriales > Nocardiaceae > Nocardia > Nocardia sp. PLKS1-43. Next base: position 113,488 of record NZ_JCAJZQ010000013.1, read on the forward strand.
CCGCCGTCACCGCCGTACGCCACGCCTGACCCGACCACCCTGGGGCGCGGCAGACCCCGCGCCCCGGGGGACCGGAACCCATTCGATCCCAAGGAGGTTCACCGCCATGACCCGCCACCGGCTCGACCCCGACGACACGCTCGCCCAGTTCCGGGCCACCCGCCACACCATCGCCGAGGCGATCACCGCCTACACCGCCGACGAAAACCGCACCGAAACCCCCGGCGAGACCGCCGACCACCACGACCGCCTCGAAGAGCTGTACCGGGACACCAGCGACCTCATGGCCGCCCTGGACGAGCACCTCGCCACCGGTGGCACGCTCCTGGCCGACTGGACCCCGCCCACCGAAACCTCGACCGGCACACCCGAATCGAGGCACCACGACACGAGCCGCCACCCCCGCCCCGGCGACCCCGAGGACGGCGCGGCCGAGCTGGCTCGCCTCGACATGCACGCCGTGCTGGGCATCCGCGAGGACTCCGCCCACACCGGGGATCTTGTCCGGGCGTTGGTGGCGGACGACGTGCTCGACGACTGGGGCGCGCTGGCCGGGACCGGGGAGGGCCGTCGCCGCACCTGCCGAGCGTGCCGGACATGGGCCGACCACCTGCACGACCCGCTCACCGGCCAAACCATGCGCATCGCGGGCCGGTGGCCCACCGAGTTCACCCCCGCCGACGTCGCCGCCACCGCGGACCTCGCCGCGCAAGTGTTCGCGCTCGCGTCGGTGGCCCCGCCCGAGCAGTGGCAGCACCTCACGGACGGCTCGCACCGGGTCACCGTGGCCTGCAACACCATCCACGTCGACATCCGCGTACCCGCCGACACCCGACCCCGCCCGACCCCGCCGCACATCGAGAACTACCGGCTCCACGCCCGTGGACCGCGACTGTGGCTGCCGATCGTGTACGCCAACCCCCGCGCGGCCACCGCCATCACCGACGCCCGCCGCCACCTCAATCGCCCCCACCGATAACCCGCACCACCACCCGGCCCGCTGACCCCGGTCCCCCCCCGAGGCCAGCGGGGGACCAGGCACCACTCCAACACACGAGAGAGAAGGACACCCCGCACCATGAGCTCGAACCCGCACCCCAGCCCCACACCGACACGAGAGTTGAACGCCCGGCTCGCTGCCGCGCACGCCCTGCCCGCCGGTCCGGGCCGCGAGCACGCGATCGCCGAACTGGCCCTGGCCATCGTCGTCACCGAGATCGGGCTCCACGCCCCGAAAGTGCGGTACATCGTCTTGGACTGGGCACCGTACGGGGGCCTGGACGTACACGCCTTCCTCGACTCGCGCGGCGCCGAGGTCGAGGTCCCGGCGGGGCTCGCCGGCTACCTCACCCAATGGACCTCGGACCTTCGGGACCCGGGCCCGACTCCCATGATCCCGGCCTCCGCACACGGCCCCTTCCTGCTCGACCTCCACACGGCATCCACAGCCGCAGGCAAAGCTGCACCCCACGCACCGGGTCCCGATGTCCCGCAACCTTTTCCCGCGCCCGCGCCGGGCGTCCCGATGACGGCTGACAGCACGATCAGCGGCCCCCGCCCGCTGACAGTGCACGGCATCGAGTGCCCGATCGTGGTGGGCCAGCAAGTCGTCTTCGCCGACGACCCCGCACAGCGCGGAACAGTGCGGACGGTCTACCTCTACAGGGGCATCATCACCTGCGAGGTGTCGGCACCGAACCTGCTCACCGTCCACCCGTGGGAGCTGCTGCCCGCCGATGGCGCGGACGAGCAATGGCACGAGCGGATGAACACCGTGCATGCGCTCCAGCGTGCGGACGCCCGCGACCTGCTGCGACGGCGCAGTAACGAGGTGGCCGAGCAAGCCGAGGCCCTGTCCCGCCGACTCGCTGCGATGGCCATCACCTTGCGCCAGCAGCAACTCCCGGACCCGGCCCCCGACGAGGCCACCACCGAATTCGCCGCCCGCGATCTCGACGAGGAACTCGGGCAATTGCGGGACCTGCGCGCCGACCTGACGTACGGCGACTTGATACCCGCCGACTAACCCCGGCTCGACCGCCGCCACCGCCCCCGCGCGGTGGCGGCTCGTGTTTCGGTATTCGAGTAATTCCAGGATAAGGCGAGTCGAGTCGAATTCGCCTCGCACAATGAATTGCGGCGACCGCAACGGCGAGAGGAATTCCCGTCGCATATTTTTCTCCACGCACCGCTTGACATTGTTACCGGTATCGAGCGTTCATAGGTGTGGGAACACCGCCGCCATCACCCGGACCGGGTGATACGGCGGGGTTTTCCGTCCCGGCCGGGACATGACCCGAACACCCACGAATTCCCCACTTCTCAGGGAGAAAACTGTCATGTCCGCACGAAACAAAACCACCACCAAACGCCCCACGAAAACCACCACCACGCGCGGTGCGAAAACCACCACCAAGCGCCCGGCGAAAAACGCCACCCCGCCAACTCCCGAACCGGCCGCCGATGCGCCCGTGCTGCGCACCGACAGCGAAAAAGCGTTGTGGACCGCGCTGGGGAACCATCCCGGCTTCACCGCCGCCGAACTGGCGGGTGCGGCGGGGCTCAGCGGGTCCACCGCGCGGCGCATCCTGTCCGGCTGGGCCACCAGCGGGGTAGCGCGCCGCGACCGCGACCCGGACAACCCCCGCGCCGCCGAACGCTGGTCACCCACTCCCGCCGACACGGCCACCTCGGCCGACGCGGTGACCGAGCCCGAGACCACACAGCCGGATCCGAGCGACAACGCCAGCACCGCAACCGAATCCGATGACACCGCGCCCGGCGACGCCGCGCCCGCTACAGGCACACCGGCACCGCCGGAACCGGCCACAGCGCGCCGCACGCGCGCCGAAACCACCGCCCCGGCAACCGATACGCCCGACAGCGGGCCCGAACCCGCAGCGGCGCAGCAGGAGTCACCCGAGAAGCTGGCCCCGGGCGCGTTGCGTGGGCAGGTGGAGGACCACCTGCGTGATGCGCCCGAGAAGGAGTTCACCCCGCACGAGATCGGGAAAGCGCTGGGCCGCTCGAGCGGCGCTGTCCACAACGCCCTGGTACGGCTGACCACGCTGGGCACCGCCCGCAAGGTCAGTGACCGGCCCAAGAAATTCGCCCTGGCCGCGGGCCAGTGACCTTCCCGGCGGTGCGCCGGACCGGCAACGACTCCGGACGGCGCACCGCCATGCACCACCGAGTTCGTTTTCGTTTCTCTCACATTTCGAGAAAGGCCCTGATCGTCATGAATGACATCACTCCCACTGCCAGCCTGGCTGCCGTCGCTGTCGCGTTGCATGAGGTGTTCGATGCCTCCGCGCACGCGCCGGACAGTTTCGAGTTGTGGGTGGTCCTGGCCGATGCGGCCGCGCGGCACCTGAGCGCCCACAGCGCGCCGCCGCAATGGCTGCCGGTGTTCACCGTGTACCGCAAACTGCGCACCGAGGCCCGCTTCCACCCCGGCACCGGCCGGGTGGAAATCACCAGCGGCCAGCTGGCAGGCACCACCTATCTGGACTTCGACCGCGCCGCCCGCGCGGTCGTCACCCACCACCCCCTCGCCCAGCACGTGTCCGCCGTGGTCGCGGACCTGCCGACATGGCGGCTCAACAGCGTCCACCACACTCCGGGCCCGCGCGCCCGCGTACGCCACGCCGCCAGCTGACCAACGCCACCATGCGCATCACCGGTGGGGCCGAGAAGAAAATTCTTCTCGGCCCCATCGGCCGCATGTTCCGGACGGGATTTACCGCTATCCGTCCGCCCCGTGTTTTTCGAGTACCCGGCCCGCCTCCCGCGCACCGCGCATCCCCCGGCCCGTGCGGTGCCGCCGCCCGTCGCACGCACCGTCTGGGCGCGGTCCCGAACCACACCGGCCCGACTGCGCCCGCGCGGTGCCACCGTCGCGACCCCGCTGACCTGCTGTGGGGGAATTCCGCACAGTGCCAACCGGTTCCGGATACGCCCCGGTGGTCATCAGTGCGCATCGCCCCCGGTCCTCCGGGGGGTGGGTCGGGTGAATCAGCATGCAACAGTCGAACCAACACCCCAGGAGGGAAAGATCCATGAAACTGCACGGATGGTGCGAGAAATGCCGTAAAGGCAAGCGGGTCACCACTTCCGGCCGCATCACCGCGCAGCCGATCATCGGTCTCTGCGACGAGTGCAGCGAAATCACCACTGACACCTCCGCCCCCGCGCACGTTGAGAGACCGCACCGGCCCGACTCCCCGAAGTAGTAGTCCGGTGCCGAGCTGGACACATCATCGAATAGGCCCGGGGGTGATGGCACAGGGTGGCACCGGCACATGCACTGACCACCACGCCCCGACAATCGACATCCTCGGGCCTGGCACTGCGCGACCGCCACCTGTGGGCCGGAATTCCGACTCGGCCGGGCAGGTGCCGACCGCGTAGGTGGTCGGTTTTGTGGTCGTTGTCGATGACGTATACCCCGAGCACATCAGGGTGGGCACCGGAGCTCGGGAAGGCGTTTCAGGGGCAGGTCTCGGGCCAGCGGGAACATCTTTTCTTTGGGGCAGTTGGCGGGCGAAGTACGCTGTCGCGCAACGCAGAACGTCTTTGCTTCCCTGCTTCTGTGTCGGACGCTTTTGCTACCGTCACTACTACGCTGACAGCGAGCGCGTACTGGGGAGGGGTGATCTGGTGCCGATAGTCGTGGGAATCGTGGGACTGTTTGTCGTTGCGGTGATCGTGCTGGTCGTCGAGTGGGCGGTCTCGAACTGGATAGCGATCGCACTGGTCGCTGCTGTCGTGTTCGGTACGTGGGGCCTGGTGCTGCTGATCCGGCACATCCGCATGAGGCGGTACTTCGCGAGCGAGGAGTTTCTGGCCCACAGGGCCGCGATCGCTTCGTTCGTCGCTGAGCACAACGAGCTTGCCCAGTACGTCGGTGAGATAAGCGGGCGAGGCACGTTCGCGGTCGGTGGGTCGGTCAGTGGCGCGCAGGCACACCTGGCGACTTTCCAGAACACCAGCCGTCACAAGTACCGGCGCGACCGCAATGTCGCCACGTATCAGACGCCGTTCGTGCACAACTGCTCGTTGCAGGTTGTCCGTAACGCGAGCGCCGACCCGATCAAGTACGTCATGAAGTACTTCAACATCAAGGCCACCGAGACCGACTTGGCCGAGGTGGAGAAGCTGGGTGATGGCATCGTTCGCCTCGAGGACGCGATCGCCAACCTCGCGCAGCGCGAGGTCAGCATCACTGCGTCGGTCGACCCGCCGACGTTCATCAGGAAGCGCTACGTCGGCGAGTTCATGAAGCACGTCGGGGTCGAGTTGTCGCCGATCACGGTGCCGTACCCGGTGTACATGTTCGAGTACGTCAGTGCTGGTGGGAACAGCTCGCAGCGTACGACTCTCACGCTCAATCGCGAGACGATCGACGCGATGATCGAGACGATGTCGCAGAAGATCAAGTTCCGCAAAAGCGTGGCGGGGCAGCGGGCGCTGATGACCTCACACCTGCGGACGATGATCAAAGCGCGTGACAACCACACCTGCCGGTACTGCTCGGTCTCGCTCGCGGCTGAGCCTCACCTGCTGCTCGAGGTTGACCACATCATGCCGGTGTCCAGGGGCGGGCTGACCGTGCCTGAGAACCTTCAGACCTTGTGCTGGCGGTGCAACCGCACCAAGTCGAACAAGGTCATCACCGGCTGATCATCGACTGATGACCACGCTCTGCGGCGTTGGTTCTCGGGCGACACCTCCGTCCCGCACCCAGCCGTACCCGGCCGATGGCGACGTCGCTACAGATTCTCATCACTCTTTCGGATCCGAAGATCAGACGAAGAATCCGCGAGAATCCGAAATCTCTCGTGAGAACCTCCACGCAGCGGCTGCTCAGTGCGTCTGGTCGATTCTGCTGTCGAGCCAGTTCAGGATTTGCTGGGCGGTGGTGGTGTAGCCGTTCTGGTGCACGCCCGAGGTAGCGAACCGGGCCGCGTCGCTACTCTGGCGGGCCAGATCCCCGAGCGCGGTGCTGGTGCCGGGTGTGGTGGTGGCGGTGAAGGTGTGGGCGAGCCCGGCCAGGTGAGCACCGGCGTCTCCGGTCAACGCCGAAGCCGCGGTGGCCGCGAGGTCCCCGGCGACAGGGATGACGCCGGACAACCCGAGCGCGGCACCGACGGGGTCGCCGGTGGCGAGTTCCTGGACTGCGCCCCAGGCGATTTCCTGAGCTTGGCCGATATCGGTCGCGATACGCCCGATATCGAGATTCGCCACGATACCCACGATCTGCGAGGCGATCCCGATCCACCCGGAGGTGTCCAGGGGCGCGGCGAGGGCGAGGGCTTGGGAGACCAGGTGCAGGTCGATCTGGGCGGCCATCTGCACCAGCGGCGCGAACTGATTGTTCAAGTCCCCTGAGACTTGGTGCAGGCCGGGCAGATTCCCGCTTGCGATCAACCCCGGCAGCTGGGCGAGGTCGTTCACGATCGCGGGCACATCAGCGGCGAACCCCGCCAGCCCACCCAGGACAGTGACCACCTGCTCCACAACCTCGGACGGGTCGAGCCCGCCGAGCGACCCCGGTGGGACCGGAGTCGAGTCCGGGCTCGCCTGCGAGCTGGCCGCCGGATCCGTTGTCGGGCTGAGGGTGAGCGCCGAGCTCGGCGCGGCGGTGGTGGTGTTGCTGGTGGGTGGGGCGGTGTTGCCGGTGAAGGCGTGGCCGACCGCGGCGAGGGCGGGGGAGGCTTGTGGGGAGGTGGCGCAGTAGATGTCACCGCTGGCGCAGACCGTTCGGACGCGGCCGGCGAGGGCGCCGAAGTCCTCGCCGCGGGGGCCGGCGATGCCCTCGCCCGGCGAGGGCTGCCCGAGTTGCGGGGTGCTCGGGTTGCGGTGCGGGTCGGAGAGCAACGCGACCGCCACCACCCGCGAGGCAGGCAGCGGGCCCTGATTGTGCCCGATCTTCGTAGCCACGTCCCCGGCGACGTCCGCGCCCTGGGAGTATCCGGCCAGCACGACCCGCGTCGACGTGCACAACCCGGCAAGGGTCGTCGAGAGTGCCTGCATGCCTTCAGCTTCCGAGGTGTTGTACGGGGTCGCCGAGGCGAGGTAGGTGAGGGTCCGTACGGAGATGTTCGCCCCGTACCGCTGACGCAGACCCAGGCCGATCGGGCCGAGCATCCCCGTGGACTGCCCCGGCGTCGTGGGCTGGGTCTCCCAGGTGCCCGGCACCAGCACTGCGGTCCACCGGGGACAATTCGTCCCGTTCGATGCGGGGTCGGCAGCGGCCGTGCCGGTGCCGGTGCCCAGCACGGCCACAGCGGCCACCACGGCCACGACGATGCCGATCATGGCACGGATGGCCCGGTGGGCGCGGGCGGCGCGGTGTGCGGGAGAAGGAGTGTGCGTCACGGTGGGGCCTCCAAAGGTGTCGGGAGTTCGGAGCAGGTGCGCTCGCGCCCGGGGTGAGGGCTGCGGGCAGGAGAAGATGGTGAGCGAGGGCGGCGCTGTGCCTGTCGCCGTTCGGAATTCCGTGGCGTGGCCGCGATACCGCGGGAAGGCCGGGGTGTGCGAAGTGGTGCTCCGGTCACTCATCGGCACCACCCCGCACAGTGGGAGCCACCCGCACAGAAGGGCGAGTCGCCCCGAAATAATCCGGCAGAGACCGGTACCCACTCACTTGGACGGGTTGATGCTCGTCGGGTGCGTGGACCATTTGTCCCGCGCCCAGGTAGAGACCAACGTGATGCACGTTCGTGGTGGTGCCGTAGAAGACCAGGTCGCCGGGCTGGAGTTGGTTCTCGGGGATACGGGCGCCGGTGTGGATTTGGTCGTAGGTGGTGCGGGGCAGGGTGATTCCGGCGGTGGCGTAGGCGGCTTTGGTCAGGCCGGAGCAGTCCCAGCCGCCGTTGACGGTGGGTCCGTTGCCGCCCCACACGTACGGTTGCCCGAGCTGGGAGCAGGCGAACGAGATCGCCTTCGCCGCAGCAGGATTCACTGTCTGGACGGTGCGGCAGTCGCCGTTGCCGGGGGCCGGTGTGCTGCGGTAGCGGGCGGCCTGGGCCAGGACCTGGGCGACGTAGTCTTCGGAGTTGTTGTAGGTGAAGATCGCCTTGTGCAGGTCTTGGGGTGCGCCGGAGTCGCACAGGTAGTAGGCGGCGGCGTGGATCGCGTCGCTGGGGTCGTACCGCGAGGGCGGGCTCGCCCCGCCGGCCGGGAGCCGGTGCCGGGTGGTGACGGCTGCGAAGGTCGGTTGCAGGAATTGCATGAGACCAGCAGCGCCCGCGAAGTTCTCACCGGTCTGGACGCCGGGCAGGGTGGAGCGGCCGTGGTCGGTTTCGATCTTCCCGATCCCGGCCAGCACCGACCAGTCCAGGCCGGGGCAGTCCCCGGCCGCGCGTTGATACAGCACCAGCAGGTTCGGGGGGATGTCGGCGCGGGCTTGCGGGCTCGGTGTGCTGCCCTCCCCCGGTGAGCTGCTGGTGCCGGGCACAGGTTGGTTGAGGACCAGGGCGGTGGTGACCACAGCGGCGATGACCACGCAGAGGAACACCACGATCGTCGAGCCTGCGCCGAGGGCTTTGATGAGCATCGCGCGATCGCCTACCGGTGCGGGAAGATCGGTGGGGGCGCGGGGAGCATGACCTGCCCGCTCAGAACAGCGGCGGGAGTGTGCCCGGTGTCGGTGGTGTCGGGTGGTGGGGTGCGGCGCGGCCAGATGGTGGCGAGGTCGTGCAGTGGGAGACGGCCGGCGGGGGTCGAGTCCAGGGGTAGCCAGATCCGGTCGGCTGGGCTCGGCCGGGCGGGCGGGGTGGTGGTCAGGAGGTCGGCGGCGGCGGTGGCGACGGGGACCGCGCCGGGGTCGGGCAGTGATCCAGCGGCGTCGCGTAGGGCGCGGCGGGCGGCGGTCTCTCGGGATGTGGTGGGTACCCAGAGCAGGATCGGGGTGATGACGCCGGTGGAGCGCGCCAGTTCCGCGTAGCCCAGGAGCTTGCCCGCGACGCGGGTCAGGCTGGTGGTGCCCAGGTCGTATTCGAGGAAGAAGTCCAGCCGGGTGTCGGTGTGGGTGTAGCGGGCGAAGCTGTCGGGGCGGGCGAGGTCTCCCCAGAGGCGGCGGCATCGTGTTTCGGACCACCACTGGCTCACCGTCGCGTCGTATGTCTCGGCGGTGGTGGTGAGGGTGGTGAACCAGTCGTTGATGCCGATGGTGTGGGCGAGGTGCAGGCTGTGGGCGATGTCGAGGGGACGGTGGTGCTGGTAGCCCAGCTCGCGGACGTGGACGCCGGTTTCGGCGGCGAGCACCGCGATGCCGGCGGGCGCGAGGACCCAGTGTGCGGGTGCGCTGCCTCGGGTGCGGATGGGCCGGAATCGGTCCACGACGCGGTAGCGGTGCAGCAACGCCAGGCGGTGGCGGGCGATGTCGGGGATGGAGAAGGCGAGCGCGGCGAGTTGGGTGGTGGTCAGGACACGGTGTTCGTGCAGCATGCGCAGGATCCAGCGGTCGCGGTCGGTCAGCCGTGCCACCAGCCGCGTGGTCGGGGTGCCCGGGGCGGGGCGCGGTGCGCGGGAATCGGTTTGCCGGGCGGGGCGGGCAATCATCATGGGAGTCAGGACCTTTCGTGCACACGGGGCAACGGGCCGGGCCTGCTCGCGGACGGGTGTCCGCGAGCGGGGGTGGCTTCACGTCGTGCGGGGGTCGCCGGTGCTGGGGGTGGTGTCGTCCTCGCCGTCGGCAGACGGTGAGGGGGTGTCAGCGGGGGTGCGGGCGGCGTTGGCGGTGTCGGCGATTTCCCGGGCGCGGCCGGGTATCGGTGGCGGTAGGGGTTGGGTGGTGAGGGTGAACGGGCGCGCTTGTTGGCCGTGCACGAGCAGCCGCGCGGCGGCGTGGAACGCGTCGAGGTGGGTCAGGTCGTGCTCGGACAACCACGGGCTGGTGTGGCGAGCCAGCTCGCGCGCGTCGTCCGGAGAGCACGCGAAGATGATTTTGTTGCGGGCGTTCGCGGAGATGCCGTCCCGCAGGTCTCTGGGTAGCTGGCCGAGGTTCTGATGCGCCAACAACAAGGACAGGTGCAGGCCGCGGGCTTCGGCGAGCATGTCCTCCACCGGCGTACTCAGGTTGAGGAAGTTGTGTGCCTCGTCCAGCACCAAACTGGCGTCCGCACGCTCGGCGGCGGGCTGGCGGGCCCGCGCGGTCGCCGCTTGCCAAGTGCGGGCGACGAGCAGGGAGCCGACCAGGCGGCTGGTCTCTTCCCCGAGCGAGCCTTTCGGGAGCCGGGCCAGGCAGATCCCGCCGTGATCGAGGACGTCGGCGAACTCGAGGGTGGAGGGTCCGGCCGCGATCGCGGCGCGCACGAACGGGCGCAGCAGGAACGCGCGCAGCTTGTTCAACAAGGGCCCGATGACCTGGGCGCGTGCGGCGTCGGAGAGTTGCTCGTACCCCTCCCAGAACCCGCGCAGGACGGGGTCGGGGGTGGTGCTGGTGACCCGGGCCCGGAAGCTAGGTTCGGTGAGCAGCCGAGGCAGGTCTGCGAGGGTGGGGGTGCCGGTGTAGGCGCACAGGGTCAGCAGGCTCGCGCGCATGACGTCGTCGGTGCGTGGCCCCCACCATTGGGCGAACACCCGGTGGAACACGGTGACGAGGTTGTCCACGGCCAGGTCCAGTCCGGCCCGGCCGATCCGACCGATGTCCAGGGGATTGACGCACGGCGGCAAGGCAGTGGAGTCGGCGTCGAACAGCACCACGCGGTCGGCGAAGCGGCGCGGCAGCCGGGACAGCACATCGGTGACCAGGTCGCCTTTCGGGTCGATGACGATCATCCCGCGTTCGGCCTCGGCGTCGGCCAGGATGCTGTTCGCCAGGAGGGTGGATTTCCCGACCCCGGTCGGGCCGAGGATGTGCAGGTGGTGACGGGCATCGGCAACCCGGACCGCGACCGGGCGGCGACTCGCGGTATCGGCCACACCGAGCGGCTTGGTGTGTGGGCCGGGTGTAGGTATCTCCGGCGCCGGAGCCAGCGCACGAGCCCCAGCGCGCTGCAAGCCGGGGAGCCCGTCCTCGGTCGGGAGGTGCGCGAGGGTGGCCAGTTCGGGCACCGAGAGCACATCCCCGCGCCCCAGTCGGCGCGTACCGAGGGCTCGGGCGAGCCGCCACTGGTGTCGCCGCCGGTAGAAGTTGTGATCCGCGCAGGCCCCGAACACCGTCGCCAGGGCATCCGCGCGGCCCCGCGCCACTGCCCGTGCCCCGCGCGCACCCCCCGGGCCGACCGCATCGGGCACCGGGATCGAGACCGCGTACCGGATGAGGGTTTCCCAGTGCGGGCCACGCGCTTTCACCGCGGCGGCCCGCGCGGCCGAGTTGTACTCCATCGCGGTCTGCCGGTCCGACGGGGTAGCGCTCGCGCGGGGCGAGCGAGCAACAGGGCCGGGGGCGAGCAGATCCAGAACCTCCCGGGCCAGCGCCACAACCAGGCCGCCTCGGGCGCTGTCGGTGCGGGTGGCACGCGCGACGCGGCGGCCGGTGACCGGGCGAGCCAGGATCTGCACACACGCGCCCTGCCCCGGCCCGAGATCATCAGCGGCGGTGATCAAATCGCGCACCAGGTCTCCGCTGTGCTCGGTGCGGATGGGGAGCGCTTCGCGGCGGCCCAGCCGCAACTCCCCACCGGTCAGCACGCGCCGCGTTCCGGTGGCCGGGGCGGGCAACGGTGGGGCGGGGGTGTCGTCGGTGTCGGTGTGTGCGCCGGGCCAGGCCGAGGCGATCGCCCGCTCCACCAGACCGGGCGGGATACTGCCGGGCACCCACATCCGGATCGCGGCCCCGTCTTCAGGGGTGATGGTGTACTCGAACCCCAGGTGCGGCTGCCCGAACAGGGCGCGCCGCCACGCGGGCCGCAGTTGCCCGATCAGGTGCGCCCACAACGCGGTCGCGGCTTTCGGATCGACCTCGGGCGGGGGCATGATCGTGATCGCGCGAGCCCGCGCCCTCAGCCGGCCCCGCCGCACTCCCGCCAGGACCCGCACCACCGCGAGCCCCCCGATCACCGCCAGCGCCGAAGGGATCGCCAGCGGCGAGATCAGCACGTGCCCGACGCCCCCGGCAAGGGCGTGCAGGGCCGCGCCGGGGGTGAGAAGGAACCGGGCCAGCCACCCGTGGGGTGAGGTCTGCGTGGTCATGCCGCCCGCCCGTGCTCGGTGAATGCTCCTGCGTCTGGTTCCGCGAACGGGTCTGATGTAGGCTCGGGTTTGCACTGAAAAGTATTGAGGTTCAACGCTTTTCCGGCGTCATCGCGTTTCTCCAGGACGATGACATCCTCGTGCGCGATCAAATGCATCGGCAGCCCGGCGCGGCGTTGTTTGATGATGAAGTCGCGCTGGAAGAACGAGCTTCTGGCGACGAGGTCCCCGTCGGTGAGCCGTCCGAGCAGGGCGACGCAGCGTTCGACGGGAGTGAGTCCGGCCAGGGTGCCGCAGGTGATCAAATGCGCGGGCAGGTTGATCAATTCGGCGTGCTGCCGCCACGGGCGCGCGGTGATCACCACATGCCCACCCGGGGCGAGGAATTCGGCCGCGCCGGACAGGATGCGAGTGAATCCGGACAGCAACCGGCCCAGGCCCACGTTGGCGAGGTTGCCGCGGTCCAGGACCGAGCCGTAGCGGTGGTCGGTCTTGTGGACGCCTTGTCCGGCGCGGACGCGGACGTGGCCGTGGGTGGAGTCGCCGTAGGGCGGGGAGGTGATCACCAGATCCACCCGGCCGCGTAGATGTTCGGGGAGCAGGGTGGGGAGTTTGCGGGCGTCGCCGGTGTAGACGGCGGCCTCGGCGGTGATCCCGGCCTCGCGAGCCAGCGCGAGGTTGGTGCGGGCCAGCTCGGCCCAGCGGGCCTCGTATTCGACGCCGACCGCGCGGCGGCCCAGATGCACCGATTCGACGAGGGTGGTGCCGATCCCGCACATCGGATCCAGCACGAGGTCCCCGGGGCGGGTGTATGCCTGCACCGCGTGCTGGACGATCGCGGGCAGCATCTTGGCCGGGTGCTTCACGCTGTCCGGGTGATACCGGCCGCGCACGCGCTGGGTGGCGGGGGCGGCTTGGGCGGTCGCCCACACCGACACCGGAGCGGGCCTGGTACCGGTGGCAGTGCTGTCGTTGCTGTGACTGGAGTCGTGGTCGTGGTCGCTCATCAAAGGTGTCCTTTGCACAGGGAGAGGGGCGAACGGGAAACAGGGATCGGCCCGACGGCGCGTGCCGGTCGCGGAATGCTCATCAGCACTGCGGGGCGGCCGGGTTGAGGAACACGAACACATCCGTGTGCGCCAGCGCGTGCGTGCCGTGCTCGGGTGCGGGGGTCTCGGGGTGGGCGATGGTGGTGCCGGTGATGGGTGTGGCGATGATGTGCTGGAGGTAGAGCAGATCGGCGGCTTGCGCGGCGGCCACGACCGCCCCGGCGGGATCGTCCAGGACACCGGATCGGCTGTGGCCGCAGCGAGCGAGCACGAGCAGCAGCCCGCCCTCGGCGAGGCGCTGCGTGGCCAGATCGATGACCCGGCCCGGCAGCGAAGGACGGTCCGGGTCGTCAGCCAAGAGACTCACCAGGACGAGTTCGGCGGTGGTGTGCGCGCCGTGCTGGGGGTCGGTGCCCGATTCGATGCGGGGGCGGCGACCCAGCTCCTCGACGGCGGCCAGGGCGGGGCCGGTGCCCGCCGGGATCGCCTGCAACGGGCCCCGCCGGGCGGTGGCGGGCCACCCGATCAGCAGAACCCGGTCGGCGGGCGCGGAGAACTCCCGCACCGCACGCGCGAGGATCGGGGCGGGCCAGCGATCGGCGGGATCGATCGGGGTCACTCCGGTGGCCCATACGGTCGAGGGCACGGCCACCACCCCGGTGGTGCGGGTGGCGTGGCCGCGGTGAGGGCGGGGGGAAGGAGACGACGAGTACGCAGTCATAGCAAGGGTGCTCCAGACGGGATGGGAGAGAACGGTTGTCTATGAGATAAAGGTCGAAAAAACAGCCATTCTTGGACAACGCCGATCCAGAAATTTCCCAGCAAATATCGCGAGGGTTGACATCGTCCTCCGAGCCTCGGTTACTCCGGCCTCTTCTGATGAATCGTTCGAGCATCAGGAACGCCTGGCGCAATGCGTCGGGAAAATTTTTCTGAAATTCTTTTTGGGATGGTTGCCGGTGGCGTTTCAGGTCACACCCAAACCACACCCGGACAACACCCAACTCACACCCATTCACACGTAACCACTGCTAGGTACTGTCTCATCGGGAAGATGAACCGCCCCGGTGGCGTGGTCGCCAAATAGTTGCTCTGCCGGGTTGGGTGTGTTTTCGGTGTTGTTTCGGTGTGGCGCGGGTGTTGTTTCGGTGTGCTGCGGGTGTGGTTTGGGTGTGCGTCGACGCTGTACTTGCCCGGTCGAATCTTTTTCCGTTGTCGATCGAGCAGGGAGTAAATGGTGACGAGTTCGGAATACCGGAATTCTGCACAGCGACGGCCCATTGTTTCGGGGTCGCCTTTGACGGTGGTGTGGTCGGCATTCGACCGGGTCGCCGAGGACCCCGTGCCCACCGATCCGCGACCGGTGCCAGCACCACTGGAGGTCCCGGCCGGGACGTGGGGGCAGGTGCGGGATCTGCTGCTGGATCCCTCGGCAGGTACCGAGACCGTCGACGAGATCTGGCGGTGGCTGATCGAGCGCGCCCGCTCGCACGGGGCCGACGCGATGCTGGTGTGCGCGGGCCTGGCCGCGCCGATGCTGGCCCGCATCGCGGACAAGTTCGCCGACCCGCACAGCACCCACCGGCACGACATCGAGTCCGAGGTCCTGACCACGCTGCTGACCCAGCTGCACCGGATCGACCTGGATCGCCCGCTGCTGTGGCGGCAGCTGCGGTGGGCAGCCCTGCACGCCGGATGGTGCTGGGCCCAGGAACACAAGGTGCTCATACCGGTCGACGACCCCCAGGAGTGGGGCGAGCTCGGCGGGTTGGTGACACCGGAAGGGCACCCGGAGTTGGTGCTGGCCGCCGCGGTCGCCGAGGGAGTGATCACCGCCGAGGCCGCGGAGCTGATCGCGCTGACCCGGTGGGAGCAGCGCCCGATGAACGAGGTCGCCGAAAACCTGCGCGGCACGTACTCGCACTGGAAAGTCCGCAAACAACGCCAGCGCGCCGAAATCGCCCTCATCCCCTGGCTGACCGCACGGATCGCAGACCCGCATCCCGGCCCGGCCGGCGTAGTGAACGCCTCCTGGTCCGGGCGACTACCGGAGTCCACGACCCCGCCGACATCCGGCACCAGCCGCCCCGCCCAGACAGCTTCGGCAGCCGAACACCAGGAGGCACGGCGATGCGCATAACCCGACTCCCCGAAACCCTCACTACCCTCGCTGGCCGGGAACGGCTCGGCAGAATCCGGCGTCGGACGTTCTTGATCCTGGCGACACTCGCGACGCTGACGCTGATGCTTGCGTCGGCGGGTCCGGCGGCGGCGCACACGGTGTCGGTGCTGGCGATCGTGACCTCGCTGGATCAGGTGATCGACAACGCCCGCACCTGGCTGATCGGCATCCTGGCCGGGGTGGCGACGGTCTGCCTGACCGTCGCGGGTGTGCGGTACGTGATCGCCTCGGGTGATCCGGCCGAGATCGAGAAAGCCAAAGCCGCCCTGCGCGCAGCCTGTCTGGGTTATGTGCTGGCGATGCTGGCCCCGGTCGTGGTCTCGGTCCTCAAATCCATCGTGGGAGCCTGACCATGGCAACCCCGACACGTCCCCGAACCACGCGAGCTGCCCGCCGGTCGCAACGGGTGCGGGCCGCGGTGGCGGTGATCGTGCTCGCAGCGACGCTGATCGCCGCCGTCGGCACCACGACTGCGGTGGCGCAACCACCGACCACGCCGCCGCCGACCACGCCCTCGGCCCCCTCGACGCCCGCGCCGCACTGGCACGTCGAACCCCCGACGCCGACACCTGTGTCCCCCACCTCACCGGACCCGCAGCCTCCGACCGACCCGGGCATCCAGACTCCGGACAGCACCTCCGGCGGGCAGGCGGATTGCGGGGTCAGCAACATCTCCGGATGTGTCGGAGAGGCGATCGACGGGTTCTTCCAGCATCTGGTCACCTTGGCCCTGAACCCGATGCTCAAGCTGATCTCCCACACCCTGCTCACCACACCAGACCTGACCGGCCTGCCACACGTGCGCGAATTGTGGACGTCCTCATGGCAGCTGGTGCTGGCCTTGTACGGGCTGGTCGTGATGGCCGCCGGGGTCCTGGTGATGGCGCACCAGACCGTGCAGACCCGGTGGGCGCTGCGGGAGCTGGCTCCCCGGGTCGTGCTCGGATTCCTCGCCGGAGCCTTCAGCATGCTCCTGGCGACCGGCGCGATCCGGGTCGCCAACGCGCTGGCCCGAGCACTGTCGAGTAACGGTGTGGACGCCGATTCGGCCGGTGCCGCATTGGCGCAACTCGCCACGCAAGGCACCCAGGGCGGGACCTTCGCGATCCTGCTGGAACTCGCCCTCGTGGTGATGATCGTGCTGCTGATCCTCTCGTACGTAGTGCGCGTTGCGGTCACCGTGATCCTGGTGGTCGCCGCGCCGCTGGCGTTGATGTGCCACGCCCTGCCGGGGATCGAGGCGATCGCGGCGTGGTGGTGGCGTTCGTTCGCCGCGTGCCTTGCGGTCCAGGTGGTGCAGTCCCTGGTGCTGGTCACCTGCCTGCGGGTGTTCCTGGCTCCGGGCGGGTGGGGATTCTTCGGCCCGAACGCTGACGGGCTGGTCGATGTCATGGTGGCCCTGGCGTTGATGGGGGTGCTGGTCAAAACCCCGTTCTGGCTGCTGTCGGCGATGAAGATCGGGCACGGTCGCACCTTCGCGGGCTCGATCGTGCGCAGCTACCTCACCTACAAAACCCTCGGCCTGCTCAAAGGAGCCACCACACCCGCACGCACCGCCACCCGCACGAAACCCGCCCCGGCGCGTCGCGCACCCAAGCCCGCCGACCCGTACGCGAGGGTGCGCGCCACCCGGGACGGGCAGCTGATGCTTCCGCTGGAAGGCGTGCACCGGGTCAAACGCAAACCCAATCCTGCTGCCGCGCAACCCGCCTCGGCACCCAAGCCGACGACGGCTCGTGCCCCCCGGGGCAAACAGCTTGCGTTCGACTTCACTCCACCGGACCCGTACCGGGGGATCCGGCCCGGCCGGGGCGGGCAGTACCCGCTCCCGATCCCGGTGACGAGGGTGCCGCGCGCCCCGGTACCGCGCGCCCCGGTACCGCCCGAACCAGCACCCCCGCCCGCGAAACGGGCAGCCACACGCGCTGCTCGCAGCAAGCAGCTCACGTTCGATTTCAACCCACCCACGCCGCGTGATCCCTACGACCGGGTCCGCCCACTGCGCAGCGGGCAGTACCCGCTGCCCATCCCGGTGAACAGGGTACGGCCCGCCCCCGCCCCGGCATCACCCGTTCCACCACAACCCCCAGCGGCGGGGGCGAAGAAGTCCTCGGGGCGGCAACTGCATCTGCCGCTGCCGGACCTGCCCGTCCGCCGCCGCGCACCCCGCACTCCTGGAAGGAGGCAGCCATGAATGCCGTGCGTATTCCCGCTGATGTCGAACGGCGTGATCGTTTGATCGGCCCGTTCACCGCGCGTCAGCTCGCTATCCTCGCCGTCACCGCCGTGCTGCTGTACCTCACCTGGATCAGCACACGCACGATGCTCGCGCCGCTGGTGTTCCTGGCCGGTGCCGCCCCGATCGGCGTGATCGTCACGGTCGTCATCTCCACCACTCGCGACGGCTTGCCCGTCGACCGGCTCCTGCTCGCCGCGATCGGTCACCGCGTTCGGCCCCGCCACTTCGTGCGCAACCCCGGCCGCGTCGCGGGGGTGCCGCGCTGGGTCACCGACCGCACCGTGCCGGGACCTCGCCCGCCGGTCCCGGCCGCGTTGTCGGCGCAGACCCTGCGGTTGCCACAGGCGGTGACCAGCAGCACCGGCGGGGTCGGTGTGGTGGACCTCGGCGCCGACGGGCTCGCGGTCATTGCCGCGGCGAGCAGCGTGAACCTCGCGCTGCGTACCCCGGCCGAGCAGGACAGCCTGGTCGCGCAGTTGGGTGGCTGGCTGCACACGCTGCGCCAGCCGGTGCAGATCCTGATCCGCTCCGCACGCCTGGACATGACCGCACACCTGGTCGGCCTGGACGCCGCCACCGACGACATGTCCCCGGAGCTGGCCACCGCCGCACGCGATCACGCCGATCACCTCGCCGACCTGGCCGCCACCGAAGACTTGATCCAGCACCAGGTCCTGCTGGTCTGGCGCGAACGCATCCAACCCCCGACCGCCCCCGCTGCGTCGACGGCGCTGTCGTGGCTGTTCCCGGGCCATCGACGCGCACGCGGACGAGCCTCAGCCGCGGCGCATCGGGCTGCGGAGTCCCGGCTTGTGCGTCGCCTCGGGGAAGCCACCGAGCTGCTGGCCCCGCTCGGGGTGAGCGTGACCGCCCTGGACCAGGACCAGGCCACCGCCGTGCTGGACAGCTGCTGCAACCCCGGCAGCCTCGTCGCGGGCTCGGCCGAAACCGCCGGCCCCGGCGAAATCATCACCACCGGCCACAGCGAGTACACGGGCGCGGTCGACCTCGACATCGTCGAGGACGGCGAATCGGGGGGAGAGGCATCGGGTTTCGGGCCGGAGTCGCTGGCGATCCGGACCCGGCACCTGGAAGTCGGGTCGGATTGGGTCGCCACGCTCGCGGTGACCGGGTTCCCCCGCGAAGTCACCTCCGGGTGGCTCACCCCACTGCTGTCGCACCCCGGACGGCTCGATATCTCCGTGCACGTGGACCCGATCGACCCGGTCACCGCCGCCGGGCGGCTACGCCGCCAACTCGCCCGCCTGGAATCCTCCCGCCTGCACGACACCAACCGGGGCCGGTTCGCCGACCCCCAGGTGGATGTCGCGGTCGAAGACGCCGCCGACCTGTCCGCGCGGGTGGCCCGCGCGGAGGCCCGCCTGTTCCGTGTCGGGGTGTATCTGACGGTGCACGCGGAGTCGGAAGCCGAGCTGGCCGACGAGGTCGCCGCGGTGCGCGCGCTGGCCGCCAGCCTGCTGGTGGACACCAGTCCGATGAGTTTCCGTGCCGCGCAAGCCTGGGTCACCACCCTGCCGGTCGGCCTGGATTTGATCGGGATCCACCGCACCTTCGACACCACCGCGCTGGCCGCGGCGTTCCCGTTCGACTCCCCACAACTCCCGGCATCCGATCCGATCGCTGCCACCCAGCCGCGCGGGGTGCTCTACGGTCGGGACGCCGCATCGGGGTTGGTGTTCGTGGACCGCTTCGCCCCCGAGGCGCACAACCACAACATGGTCGTGCTCGGCCGCAGTGGCGCGGGCAAGTCGTATCTGGTCAAAACCGAGATCCTGCGCTCGCTCTACCGCGGCATCGAACAAATCATCATCGACCCCGAAGACGAGTACCGCCGCCTGGCCGACGCGGTCGGCGGCGCGCACCTGCGCCTCGGTGCGCCCGGGGTACGGCTCAACCCGTTCGACCTGGAAATCCGTACCCGCCACGACGGCCGCCGCACCGCCCCCACGGATGCGCTTACTCGCCGGAAGCTGTTCCTGCACACCCTCATCCAGGTCCTGCTCGGTGAACAGACCCCAACCCAGCGAGCAATCCTGGATACCGCCCTCACCGCGGCCTACGCCGCGGCCGGCATCACCGACGAGCCCGCCACCTGGACTCGGCCCGCACCCACTTTGAGCACGCTGCGCGAGCAGCTGGCCGCGCTCGACACCCCAGCTGCGCACGAGCTGGCTGCCGGGCTGCACCCGTATGTCGGCGGGGGTGCGTATGCCGGGCTGCTGGACGGTCCGACCACGACCGAACCCGGCGGCGGGCTGGTGGTGTTCTCGCTGCGGGATTTGCCCGAAGAGCTCAAGACGATCGGGATGCTGCTGGTCCTGGATGCGACGTGGCGGCGGGTGTCCGACCCGGCCACCCGGCGGCCCCGGATGGTCACCGTGGACGAGGCGTGGCTGATCATGCGCCAACCCGCCGGGGCGGAGTTCCTGTTCAAGGCGGCCAAGAGTTTTCGTAAACACTGGGCCGGACTCACCGTCGCCACCCAGGACAGCGCGGATGTGCTGTCCACCGAACTGGGACGCGCGATCGTGTCCAATGCCGCCACTCAAATTCTGCTGCGCCAAGCTCCCCAAGCGATCGACGAGGTCGGGGCCGCGTTCAAGCTTTCCGATGGCGAGAAGCAATTCCTGCTGTCGGCCGCGCGGGGAAGCGGCCTCCTGGCTATCAGTGGCACCGATCGTGCCGTATTCGGATCCCTGGCCTCACCGGCCGAACATGCCCTGATCACGACAAGCCCGGAATACGACCTTCTGCACGAGCCCGGCGACATCGACGACGAGAACGACACCGATATCGATATCGAGCAGGAGATGGAATCGGTGAGTGAGAGGTGGTCCGATGCTGAATTTGTTCCAACCCAGGAGATGAACAGTGATATTCGATAAATATCAAGAGTCGACTGCTGCGCTACCTTTACCTCGCTTCAAAGATGGTGGTGAATCGGACTCCCCGGCAGTTCATTTCGCGGTATCGACGATGGATGATTGCGGTAAGGTCGGGGACCGCTCTGCGCTCCGCCATCTCGGCTGGCGTTGCGGGCAGGCTGTCGGTTTCTCCATCGTCGACGGCACAATCTCTATCTCGGCGCGTCAATGCAGTCGATACGTATTGGAACAGCGGGATTATCTACGAATTCCTGCGGATGTCAGGACTTGTGCGCGGATCGACCGTGATGATCGTCTGCTCTTGGTAGCTGTCCGTGAGTTCAGCGCTCTGTTGATATTTCCACCGGTCCAGGCAGTCGCCGCCCTGAAGGCGATTTCCCCGGTTGTTTGGCGGCAGCGATGACCACAGGCGAGATCGAGGCAGCGCGGCTACTGCTGAGCCGGCTTGGGTTGCGAGCGGAAGATCTTCTCAGCGGCGCGGGAGATCAGAACCGTCCAACACCAACATTCGCGGACTACATTGGACGCCTACAAACCGCCTGCCCTTCAGGAACGTTACGAACATACGCCCCCTACTGGCGACGTATCACAGATTCCTGGGGTGACCGTCCTGTCACCGAACCCTCTGCCCTCGAGATCCGCGAAATGATCGAACAGTG
Source organism: Nocardia sp. PLKS1-43 (assembly GCF_059510335.1). Lineage (NCBI taxonomy): Bacteria > Bacillati > Actinomycetota > Actinomycetes > Mycobacteriales > Nocardiaceae > Nocardia > Nocardia sp. PLKS1-43. The sequence continues at coordinate 134,664 of NZ_JCAJZQ010000013.1, forward strand.
CAAACGGGATGCAATCGTCCGGCGGAACTCGCGAGGCGGTCGTTCGGCAGCAGAGCATATGGTGGGCGCGCTTCGCGCGCTGTATCATCAAGCGCAAGCTGATGGTTACCTCAATGCCGTCAATAATCCTGCCAACCATATCGTGAAGCCGCGCAGGTTGCCCAGCAACCGTCACGCTCTTTCTAACAGCCGTCTGGCCGAAATCACTCGGGTCGTTACTACAACTGGAAACGATCCTGATCTCGATACCCTGATTCTCCGTCTGCATATCGAAACGGCCTGCCGCCGTGGTGGTGCGCTTTCGCTACGTCCATGCGACCTCGACCGCGAACAGTGTCTGGTAAAACTCCGAGAAAAAGGTGACACCGTTCGTTGGCAGCCGGTGTCACCCTCGTTGATGCAAGCGCTTCTTCGTCACTGCGAGCGCGGTTCTGCACGCGATCAGCAACTGCTGCGATACCGCAACGGACGACCCATAACCAGCCGTCGCTACGACTACATCTGGAACAGGGTCGGCAAACACCTGCCGTGGGCGGCAACTCAACAGATCACCGCCCATTGGCTTCGACACACCACTCTCACGTGGGTCGAACGTAATCGTGGGTACGCGGTTGCCCGAGCTTTCGCTGGTCATAACGATGGCGGCGCAGGCAATGCCGGTGCCACACTTACCTATGTCAGGGCGTCGCTCCACGAGGTCGCCGAAGCACTCACCGCGATGACCGGCGAGCCGCATCCTCTTGTTACTGAACGCAACTCGGGGATCGGATCTGTGGCCGCGTGATCATCGCCGCTTCAGGCCTCCGCCACCAGAGGATGCGGCTCGCCGGTCAGGATGGCCAGTGCTGCGGCAACTTCGTGAATATTGGCTTTGACGTACGTGGCGGTCGTGCCGCCGGTCTTGCCTGAGTGCCCGGCGTATTCGCGGGCTACGGCGTAGCTGAAGGTGCGCTCGACCCAAGTCAAGGTTGTGTGGCGGAGCCAATGCGTGGTGACGCCCTGAGTGGCCACCCAGGGGAGTTCTTGGCCGATGCGGTGCCAGAGGTGGTCGTAGCGCCGTCTGGTGATGGGTTTGCCGTTGCGGTAGCGCAGGAGTTGTTCGGATTGTGGGCTGTGGCGTTCGTGGCCATGAGCGACGAGGTGGCTCATCAGGGTGGGGGAGACCGGCTGCCAGCGGTCGGTTCCATCTTTCTCTCGGAGGTAGATCAGGCACTGGGTGGTATCGAGATCGTGCGGACGTAGTGAGAGGGCTCCGCTTCGGCGGCAGGCTGTTTCGAGGTGCAGGCGCAGGAGCAGGGCGTCCAGGTCGGGGTCGTCACCGGTAGTCGCGGCGACGTGGCAGATCTGGGTGAGTTGGTCCGAGGGGATGGCGTAGCGGTGCGATTTGCGGCGTGCGGGAAAGGTGAGTTTGCGGGCGGGGTTGTCGCTGGGGCGAATCCAGCCTCTGTCTTCGGCGTGCCGGTAGACGCAGCGGACGGCGGAAATGAAGTGTTCGACGGCGCTGGTGCCTCCGCGGGATGCGCGGTTGGTGCGGGCGTTCGAGCGGATGGTGTGTGCCATTGCATCGAGTTCGGCTTTGGTGACATCGTCCAATCTCCGGTCACCCCACTGCTGTTCGAGATGGTTGAGGTGGGTGCCGTACGTGCGTCGGGTACCGGCTTCCAGAGTCGCGCGCACCACCGGGACGATTTCGCCGAAGGTGGGTACGGCCGAGACTGGGCTGACGAGATCGGCGGGTGATAGGCCCATCTGGCTGAGTAGCAGGCGCGCGGCGGCGACTGTGTCGCTGGTAGTGGCGGCGGAATGTGGAGTGGGCATGGGTTCACCGATCCAGGAGTGTCAGGCGCGCGGCCAGGAGCTTGCCGAGCGCGGCCGGTGGATGGACCAGAAGCTGTCCGCGACTGCGGCGTCCGGTCAGCAGAACGCGGTGGCCGATGAGAAGACCGACTCGGCGTCGCTGGCGGAAAGGGACACGAAAGTAGCCATCGGGGGTGACACACACCGGGCCATCCGGGGACGGACCGACGAGTAGGACGTCATCCAGGGCCTGGATCTGCAGCTGCGTCCCGGGTGTCCAATCGAGCGCCGCCATCACATACCGGTCGAGGACTCTGCCGGCCTCTCCGAGCGTCGAAACGCCGTACAGGATGTCGTCATCGGGTACGGGGATGGGTTCCGGCGGACCGGGCAGTGAACCCCGGATCAGCTGTTCCAGTGGTGCCTGCGGGGGAATGAGCGGGGGAATCACGGGCGGCCCCGTTCCCGTCCGGTGTCCGGTCCGCTGGGGCCGTCGGTCGCCGATCTTGGCGGATCTGTCAGAAGTTGTCGCAGGTGGGTGCGCATTTCCCAGGTCACCTCCGTGTGTTCGAGTGCGCTCGAACACACGGCACGCAAACCCGGCGAATCTGCCGGGAATCTGTGCGCGAGAGGGGACTTGAACCCCTACGTCCGTCAGGACACTGGAACCTAAATCCAGCGCGTCTGCCATTTTCGCCACTCGCGCGTGCTGGTACGACCGTCCAAACTCTACCGGGCGGGGCGGCTGGAGCGAAGTGCTGGATCGGCGTTTCGTACTCGCGGGTAACACCACCTGGAGTTATAACGATTGTATAACGGTCAATATGAGGGGTCCTCAACTTTTCTGAACGGGGGTTACTGCCGCCACCAGCGGGTTCAAACGTGAGGGAGGGTCATGTTTGGCGGCATTCTTGTACGCGTGTACCTGAATACTCGGCGGTAGTCGTGGGGGTACGGGGCAAACGTGAGGATTTCCTCATGATTTTGTGCCATCCTCGCCAGTGATCAGTCCTCAGGGCCGAGGAGTGCGGTGTGCACACCAGGTGCGGCTCCGAGTGCGGGGCGAGCCACCACGAGTAGGAAGTCGAACGTCTTGACGATCAACGAGAGCACCGGGACCGGATCTACCGCCAAGGTTTCCGGGGGGGTTCCCGATACGGGTATCAAGTCGTCGCTTGTGGACCGACTGCTGGCGGGGGAGGCCTATGCGCTGGCTTTCGGCGGTCAGGGTGCGCAGTGGCTGGGTGAGCTCGAGGAGATCGGGCGTGACAGTGCCCTGGAGCCCGAGCTGACCGCGCTGGTGAACGAGTCGGCGGCGCTGCTGGAACCGGTGGCTTCCCAGCTGCTGGTGGTCCGGCCGGTCGGATTCGACCCGGTGGCCTGGATGCTCGAGGACGAGCTGGCCGACGAGGACTCCGAGCAGGCCTCCGGCGCGCCCTCGCCGCAACTGCTGCGCTCGGCCGCGGTCTCCATGCCGGGCGTGTTCCTGAGTCAGGTCGCCGCGCTGCGGGCGCTGCGGCTGCAGGGCCTGGATGCGGCCGGGCACGCGCCGGTCGCGGTGGTCGGCCACTCGCAGGGCCTGCTCGCGGCGAAGGCCGCGCAGGAGCACGGCGCGCGTGATGCAGAACTGCTCGCCATGGCCCAGTTGATCGGTGCGGCGGCGACTCTCGTGGCGCGCCGTCGCGGCCTGATTCCGGTGGGCGAGAAGTCGCCGATGGTCGCGGTGTCCAACGTCGATCCCGAACAGCTGCAGGCGATCGTCGCCGAGGTGGCCGAGGGCGTGGATCCGGCGGTGGCCGCGGTGCTGTCGATTCGCAACGGTCGCCGCCGCGTGGTGCTGTCCGGCACTGTCGCCCAGTTGGACCGGGTGCGGCAGCGTTGCGCGGAGATCAACGACGAGCAGACCCGCGATCGCGACGCCAAGAAGCGCGGCGGTGCGGTGTTCGCCCCGGTGTTCGAGGACGTCGAGGTCGAGATCGGCTTCCACCACCCGGCGCTGGCCGAGACCGTGGAGCTGGTGTCCGGCTGGGCTGCCCAGTGCGGTATCGACGCCGACCTGGCCGGTGAACTCGCGCGGCAGATCCTGGTGGATCCGGTGGACTGGGTGTCCATCGTCGAGAGCGCGGTTTCCGAAGGCGCGCAGTGGATTCTGGATCTGGGCCCGGGTGACCTGCTGACCCGTCTGACCCAGGGATCGCTCAAGGGCACCGGCGTCGGCATCGTCGCCGCGGCGACCAGGCCCGGCCAGCGCGCACTGTTCACCCCCGGTGCGGCGCCCGCGGTCGCCGCGGCCTGGAAGACGTTCGCGCCCAAGCCGATTCGGCTGCCCAACGGGCGGGTCGTGGTGGAAACCTCGTTCACCCGGCTCACCGGCCGCTCGCCGATTCTGCTGGCGGGCATGACGCCGACCACGGTCGACGCGAAAATCGTCGCGGCGGCGGCGAATGCGGGCCACTGGGCCGAACTCGCCGGTGGCGGCCAGGTGACCGAGCAGATCTTCGCCGATCGCGTCGCCGAACTGAAGACCCTGCTGCACCCGGGACGTGCGGTGCAGTTCAACTCGCTGTTCCTGGACCCGTACCTGTGGAAACTGCAACTGGGCGGAAAACGCCTGGTGCAGAAGGCTCGTGCGGCCGGCGCCCCGTTCGACGGCGTCATCGTCACCGCCGGAATCCCGGAACTCGACGAGGCCGTCGCGCTGATCGAGGAACTCACCGAGGTCGGCATCAGCCACGTCGCGTTCAAGCCGGGCACCGTCGCGCAGATCCGCGCCGTGCTGCGGATCGCCGACGCGGTGCCGGACTACCCGGTGATCATGCACATCGAGGGCGGGCGCGCCGGTGGCCACCACTCCTGGGAGGATCTGGACGATCTGCTCCTGGACACCTACGCCGAACTGCGCAACCGCGCCAACGTCGTGGTGTGCGTCGGCGGCGGGATCGGCACCCCCGAGCGCGCCACCGAATACCTGACCGGTCAGTGGTCGCGGGCGCACGGTTACCCGGAGATGCCGCTGGACGGCGTGCTGGTCGGCACCGCCGCCATGGCGACCCTGGAGGCCACCACCGCACCCGAGGTCAAGCAGCTGCTGGTGGACACCCCCGGCACCCCGGAATGGGTCGGCGCGGGCACCGCGACCGGCGGAATGGCCTCGGGCCGTAGCCAATTGGGTGCGGACATCCACGAGATCGACAACGCCGCCTCGCGCACCGGCCGTCTGCTGGACGAGGTCGCCGGTGACGCCGACGCGGTCGCCGAGCGCCGCGAGGAGATCATCGCCGCGCTGAACGGCACCGCCAAGCCGTACTTCGGCGACGTCGCCACGATGACCTATCTGGAATGGCTGGAGCGCTACGTCGAGCTGGCGGTGGGCCTGGATCGGCGCAAGGACTTCGACTGCGGAACGGACCTGGGCGAGGCGATCACCGACGCGACCAGTTCGGTCTGGCTGGACATCACCTGGCGGGACCGGTTCGCGGAGATGGTGCGCCGCACCGAATCCCGGCTCAATCCCGCCGACCGCGGCGAGATCGCAACGCTATTCGCGAGCGATGACGCGTTCGAGACTCCGGTGCAGGCGATCTGCACGCTGAAGGAGCAGTACCCGGCTGTCGCCGAGGCGGTGCTGCACCCCGCCGACGTGCCGTTCTTCGTCGCGCTGTGCAAGACCCCGGGTAAGCCGGTCAACTTCGTGCCCGTCGTGGACGGCGACGTGCGCCGCTGGTGGCGCTCGGACTCGCTGTGGCAGGCGCACGATCCGCGGTATTCGGCCGATCAGGTGTGCATCATCCCCGGCACGGTCGCGGTCGCGGGCATCACCCGGGTGGACGAGCCGGTCGGCGAACTGCTCGACCGTTTCGAACAGGACACCGCGTATTCCCTGCTGCGCGAAGGGATTACACCTCGGGCCGTGGACGGTCGCCGTCGCGCCGAGGTCGTCGCCGGTGTCATCGATCTGGTCCTGGCGGCCCCCGACGTGCAGTGGGCCGGTCGCACCACCCCGAACCCGGTGCACCGGCTCGGCGATCCGGGTGAGTGGACCGTCGACGAGCAGGGCGTGTACCACCGCTCCACCGGCGCGGCGCTGACCGCGGTCGAGGGGCCCGACGCCGACAACGCGTACGTCGAGCTGAGCGTGCCGCTGGCCCGGCTGACCGGTAGCGCGGCGAATTCCGGTGCGAGCGTGCGGATTCGGCTGACCGTGCCCGCCTCGGCCTACAACGGCGGTGCGCCGGTCGTGTCCGAGGACGACGCCGAGGCCGCGATGTCCGCGCTGCTGGCCGTCGCCGCCGGACAGGCGCTGCCGGAGGTCAAGTCGGCCGACGGCACGCATGTCGCACACGTCAACCTGGCCTGGTCGCCGGATCTGATCGCGGACCACGCCGGCGTCACCGGCTCGGGTCTGCCCGCGACGCTCAGCACCATCGGCCGGACCGTGCCGGACGTGCTCGTGGGCGCCTGCTGGCCCGCGGTCTTCGCGGTGCTGGGCGCGACCCGCACCGCACAGGGCGGCAGCGTGATCGAGGGCATGCTGGATCTGGTGCATCTCGATCACCGGATCGAACTGATCGGTGAACTCCCGGACGAGCACGCCGTGCTGGCCGTGCGCGCGGAGTCCGGTGCGGTGCTCGACACCGACCTGGGCCGCGTGGTCGAGGTGAGTGTCACCGTCGGCGTGATGCGCGATCACGGACTGGACACCCCGGTCGCGGCAAAGCTGGTGGAGCGCTTCGCGATTCGCGGCCGCAACGGCAGCGGTGAGCTCACCGATCCGCCGCGTGCGGCAGGGACGGTCTCGGACGACGCGACCGACACCCCGCGCCGCCGTCGCCGCGACGTGACGATCCTGGCTCCGCGCGCGATGGCCGCCTTCGCCGCGGTCTCCGGCGACCACAACCCCATCCACACCTCCGACAACGCCGCCAAGCTGGCCGGTCTGGGCAGCCCGATCGTGCACGGCATGTGGCTTTCGGCCGCCGCGCAGCACGCGGTGTCGGCGATCGATCCCTCCTCCCCGCTGCCGCCGCGCAGCATCACCGCCTGGACCACCCGATTCCTGGGCATGGTGCGGCCGGGCGCGGAGATCGACGTGCGCGTCGAGCGCGTCGCGGTGGACGCGGGCAGCGAGATCGTCGAGGTGTCCTGCCGTATCGACGGCGATCTGGTGATGACGGGCACGGGCCGGCTGGCCGCGCCGAAGACCGTCTACGCCTTCCCCGGACAGGGTATTCAGGCCAAGGGGATGGGCCTGGATGCCCGGTCGCGTTCCAAGGCGGCCAAGCAGATCTGGGAGCGCGCCGACAAGCACACCCGCGAGGCGCTGGGCTTCTCGATCCTGGCCGTGGTGCGGGACAACCCCACCTACCTCAAGGCGCGCGGGGTGGAGTACCGGCACCCGCAGGGAGTCCTGCATCTGACGCAGTTCACCCAGGTCGCGATGGCCACCCTCGGGGTGGCGCAGGTGGCCGAGCTGCGTGAGGCGGGCGCGTTCGTCGAGGGTGCGATGCTGGCCGGGCATTCGGTCGGCGAGTACAACGCCCTGGCCGCCGTCGCGGGCGTCCTGCCGCTCGAGGCGGTGCTCGAGGTGGTGTTCCAGCGCGGTTCGGCCATGCACGAGCTGGTGCCGCGGGATGCCCAGGGCCGCAGCGATTATCGGATGGCCGCCATCCGCCCCTCGCAGATCGGGCTGCCCGACGCCGAGGTGATCGACTGGGTCGCGGAGATCGGCGAGAAGGCCGGGGAATTCCTCGAGGTCGTCAACCTGAACCTGCGCGGCGCGCAGTACGCGATCGCGGGCACGGTCAAGGGGCTGGAGCGGCTCGAGGACGAAATCGAGCGCCGCCGTGCGGAATTCGGCGGTAAGCGGGCGTTCATCCTGGTGCCCGGCATCGACGTGCCGTTCCACTCGACCGTGCTGCGCAAGGGCGTTCCGGAGTTCCGCGGCAAGCTCGAGGAGCTGCTGCCGCAGGAACTGCATCCGGAGGTGCTGATCGGGCGCTACATCCCCAATCTGGTGCCCCGGCCGTTCTCGCTGGATCGCGAATTCATCGCCGAGATCGCCGATTACGTGCCGTCCGAGCCGCTCGCGGCAGTGCTGGCGGACTGGGAGAGCTGGTCCGCGCGGCCGTCCGAGCTGTGCCGGGTCGTGCTGGTCGAGCTGCTGGCCTGGCAGTTCGCCAGCCCGGTGCGCTGGATCGAGACCCAGGATCTGCTGTTCGGCGATCCCGGCCAGGGTGGCCTGGGTGTCGAGCGGTTCGTCGAAATCGGTTTGGCCGCAACGCCGACCGTGGCGAACCTGGCGACCAACACCCTGAAGCTGCCGCAGTTCGGCACCGCGAAGGTCGAGGTGCTCAACATCGAGCGCGAGGCCGGTGTGGTGTACTCCACCGACACCGATCCGGCGCCGGTCGACGAGCCGGAAGAGGTCGCGGCACCGGCCGAAACCGCTTCCGCCGCAGCGGCTCCCGCAGCTCCGGCGGCCGCCCCGGCAGCTTCGTCCGGCGGTCCGCGTCCGGATGACATCGCCTTCACCGCCGCCGACGCCACCCGCGTGCTCATCGCGCTGTGGACCAAGCTGCGGATGGATCAGATCGGTCCGGTGGACACCATCGAGGGCCTGTGCGACGGCGTGTCCTCGCGCCGCAACCAGCTGCTGGTCGACCTGGGTTCGGAACTGTCCCTCGGCGCGATCGACGGCGCCGCGGACGCCGATATGGGCGCGTTGTCGGCCACGGTGGACCGCCTTGCCCGCACCTACAAGCCGTTCGGTTCGGTGCTGTCCGACGCGATCGGCGACCACCTGCGCAAGGTGTTCGGGCCGTCCGGTAAGCGGCCCGCCGCGATCGCCGAACGGGTGAAGAAGGTCTGGGAGCTCGGCGACGGCTGGGCCCACCACGTGACCGCCGAGGTGTCCCTGGGCACCCGCGAAGGCACGTCCATCCGCGGTGGCGACCTGGGCGGGCTGGTCTCCGGCGCACTGGGCGACGGCGCCGCCGTCGACGCCGCGATCGACGCGGCTGTGCAGGCCGTGGCCGCGCGTCGCGGTGTGGCGGTCTCGCTGCCCGCGGCCGGTGGTGGCGGCGGCGCGACCGTCGACGCGGCCGCCCTGGGCGAGTTCACCGAGCAGATCACCGGACGCGACGGCGTGCTCGCGACCGCGGCCCGGGTGGTGCTGGATCAGCTCGGCCTCACCGATCGGGTCTCCGCGCCCGAGGCGTCGGATGAGTCGCTGGTGGATCTCGTTGCCGCGGAACTGGGTTCGGACTGGCCGCGGCTGGTCGCCCCGGCCTTCGACGGCCGCCGCGCGGTACTGATCGACGACCGCTGGGCGACCGCTCGTGAGGATCTGGCCCGGCTGTGGCTGGGCGGCTCCGGCGAGGACGATGTCACGGGCTTCGTCGGCGCGGGTGAAGCCGTTGCCGCGCAAGCGAACTGGTGGCGCAAGCGCGCGATGGGCGAGGCCCGCTCGGTGCTGGCCGCGCAGTACGAGCGCATCGCCGAGGCCGCGCTGAACACCGCAGAGCCGGGCGCGTGGTCCTCGGAGGTCGCCGTGATCACCGGCGCCAGTAAGGGTTCCATCGCCGCGGCCACGGCCGCGCGGCTGCTCGCCGGCGGCGCGACCGTCATCGTGACCACCTCGAAGCTGGACGACGCTCGCCTGGGCTTCTACAAGCAGCTCTACCGCGACAACGCCCGGCACGGCGCGTCGCTGTGGGTGGTGCCCGCGAATATGGCCGCCTACGCCGACGTCGACGCCCTGATCGAGTGGGTCGGCAACGAGCAGATCGACAATGCCGGTGGCGCGAAGGTTCTCGTCAAACCGGCGATGACCCCGACGCTGCTGCTGCCGTTCGCCGCGCCACGCGTGGCCGGTGACCTCTCCGACGCCGGCGCCCGCGCCGAGATGGAGATGCGGGTGCTGCTGTGGTCGGTGGAGCGGCTGATCGCCGGGCTGTCCGCGATCGGCGCGGATCACGACGTGGACGCGAAACTGCATGTGGTGCTTCCGGGTTCGCCCAACCGCGGCATGTTCGGCGGGGACGGCGCGTACGGCGAGGCCAAGGCCGCCCTGGACGCGGTGGTCGCCAAGTGGCGTGTGGAGAAGTCCTGGTCGCAGCGGGTCACCCTGGTGCACGCGCTGATCGGCTGGGTGCGCGGCACCGGTCTGATGGGCGGTAACGACCCGCTGGTCGAGGCCGTGGAACAGGCCGGTGTGCAGACCTGGTCGACCGAGGAGATGGCCGAGCAGCTGTTGCGGTGGTGCACCGGACAGGCCCGCGTGGTCAGCGAATCCGGCCCGCAGCAGGTCGACCTGACCGGCGGTCTGGCCCGCGCCGAGCTGGATCTGCCCGAGCTGGCCAAGCAGGCGCGCGCGCAGGCCGAAGCCGAATCCGCCGCACAGGAACAGGATTCGGCTCCCACGATCGCGGCGCTGCCCTGCCCGCCGACGCTCAGCTCTGCGCTGCCGACGCCCGAATGGGGTTCGGTCACAGCGGATCTCAGCGATATGGTCGTTATCGTCGGTGCGGGCGAGCTGGGCCCGTACGGTTCCGCGCGCACCCGCTTCGAATTCGAGGTCTCCGAGGAACTCTCGGCGGCGGGCGTGCTGGAGCTGGCCTGGACCACCGGTCTGGTCACCTGGGAGAACGACCCGAAGCCGGGCTGGTACGACACCGAATCCGGTGAGTACGTGGACGAATCGGAGATCGCCGAGCGCTACCACGACACCGTGGTCGAGCGCTGCGGCATCCGCCGCTACGGCGACGACGGCGCCATGGCCGAGAACACCGCGCCGCTGCTGACCTCGGTGTTCCTGGACAAGGATCTGACCTTCGTGGTCAACGGCGAGGCCGAGGCGCGCGCGTTCTACGCCGCGGATCCGGAGCACACCGTGATCACGCCGGTCGCGGATTCGGGTGACTGGCAGGTGATCCGCCAGGCGGGCACCGAGATTCGGGTGCCGCGCCGGGCCAAGCTCTCGCGCACGGTCGGCGGGCAGATCCCGACCGGCTGGGATCCCACCAAGTGGGGCATCTCCGCCGATATGGCCGCCTCGATCGACCGGGTCGCGCTGTGGAACATCGTGTGCACGGTGGACGCGTTCCTGTCCTCGGGCTTCAGCCCGGCCGAGCTGATGAGCTGGGTGCACCCGTCGCTGGTGGCCAACACCCAGGGCACCGGTATGGGCGGGATGTCCTCGATGCGCTCGCTGTACATCGACAACCTGCTCGGCGAGCCGCGGGCCAACGACATCCTGCAGGAAGCCCTGCCGAATGTCGCTCTGGCGCACGTGGTTCAGTCCTACGTCGGCAGTTACGGCGGGATGATCCACCCGGTCGCGGCGTGTGCGACCGCGGCGGTCTCGGTCGAGGAGGGCGTGGACAAGATCCGCCTGGGCAAGGCCGATCTGGTGGTCGCCGGTGGTTACGACGATCTCGGTATCGAGGGCATCGTCGGCTTCGGTGACATGTCCGCCACCGCGGACTCGGCGGCCATGAGCGCCAAGGGAATCAGCGATCGCTACTTCTCCCGCGCCAACGACCGTCGCCGTGGCGGATTCGTCGAATCGCAGGGCGGCGGAACGGTTCTGCTGGCCCGCGGTGACGTCGCGCTGGAGATCGGGCTGCCGGTGCTCGGTGTGGTCGCCTACGCGCAGTCCTTCGCCGACGGTGTGCACACCTCGATTCCCGCGCCCGGACTCGGTGCGCTGGGCGCGGGGCGGGGCGGCCCGGAGTCCCGGCTGGCGGCCGCGCTGCGCAAGCTGGGCGTCACCCCGGACGAGGTCGCGGTGGTCTCCAAGCACGACACCTCCACGGGCGCAAACGATCCCAACGAGTCCGAACTGCACGAGCGTCTGGCCACGGCGATCGGACGATCGGAGGGCGCACCGCTGTTCGTGGTGTCGCAGAAGTCGCTGACCGGTCACGCCAAGGGCGGCGCGGCGGCGTTCCAGCTGATCGGCCTGTGCCAGGTGCTCGAACAGGGCGTCGTCCCGCCGAACCGCAGCCTGGACTGCGTCGACGAGAAGATGAGCGAGTATCCGCACCTGGTGTGGGCGCGGGAGCCGCTGCACTTCGGAGACCGGTTCGCGCTCAAGGCCGGTCTGGTCACCTCGCTGGGCTTCGGGCACGTCTCGGGTCTGCTGGCGATCGTGCATCCGCAGGCCTTCCTCGAGGCGATCGACCCCGAGCGTCGCGAGGACTACCAGCAGCGGGCGCAGCAGCGTCGGCTGAACGGACGTCAGCGGTTCGCCGAGGCGATGTGCGGCGGTGCGCCGATGTACGAGCGTCCGGCCGACCGGCGGCTCGGCGGCGACGGCACACCGGCCAAGCAGTCCCGTCAGCTCGAGGCCGACGTGCTGCTGTCCGAACAGGCGCGCCTGGGGTCGGACGGGCTGTACCTGGCCCAGGGCGGTTGCGGCACGGGCGCACTCGCACAATAGCGACAACCGGCTCGGCGTCGTCCGTCTCACGAGGCGGATGACGCCGAGCCGCAACGCATATCGACTCGTTTCCGCCGCGACGGCGCGCCGATACCGTAAGGTCGGCGGGTGGTCGCGGCGGAAACGCTCGCAGCGCGATCGGTATCACGTCGCCCGCATCTCACCCCGTACTACTACGAGGAGTTCGTACGCCTTGACGATCCTGGGTATCGGCTTGGACCTGGTCACCATCTCCGAATTCGCCGAACAACTCGAGCGCGCCGGAACCACCATGCTCCGGGAGAGTTTCACCGCCGGTGAGCGGCGCTACTGCCAGAGCAAGGGCACCGATCCCGCGCGCAGTTACGCCGCGCGCTGGGCCGCGAAGGAGGCGGTGCTCAAGGCGTGGGCCACCTCTCGCTTCGCCCGCAGCCCGCAGATCGGCGACAATCCCTATCCGCTGATCGAGGTCGTCAACGACGCCTGGGGCCGGCCCAGCATCAAATTGCACGGCCTGGCAGCGGAATTCCTGCCCCGGGTCCGGGTGCACCTGTCACTGACCCACGACGGCGACACCGCCGCGGCGATGGTGGTGCTCGAGGATCCGGGCGAGCTGGCCGATCTCATCGAGCGTTCCTAGCCTCGGCTCCGGAGCCCAGCCCGGCGCTTTCGGGTCGCTGTCGTGATCCGCAGCGCCGCGGCCATGCCGGGCTCGCGCATCGGAAGCGGTCGCGGCCGGCGGCGTCTCAGGACTCCGCTTGCCGTTGCCCGCCGGTGCGGGATTCCTTCTCCGCCACCAGAAGATAGGCGACCATCAGGCGCTTGAGTTCGCCGACGGCGTCCTCGTGCCGCAGGCCGTCCTGCACGGAGAAGTTGAGCATCGAATAGACCACGTGCACGAGTACCTGCGCCATCATCGAGCGGCGGGCGCGGGGAGTGCGCGGCATCAGCGGGCGCAGCATCTGCTGCACGACTTCCGCGAACTCCTTCTCGTGAATGGTGCCCGTGGCGCGGGTGGAGGGGGTGGACTGCATGGCCAGCCACACCTCGCGCCGGGACGGGTCGGTCATCCACAGATCGGCCATGTGGTCCACGAATTTGTTCATGTGCCGCAGCCAGTCCATCGAGGGGATCTCGCCGTTGAAATCGGACAGCTCGCGGGTCACCGCGACCAGGTCCTGTCGATTCAGCTCGCACACGATGACGTATTTGTTGGCGAAGAACTGATACAGCGTGCCGATCGGCACCTCCGCGCGCGCGGCCACTTCCTCACAGGTGAACGATTCGAATCCGACCTCTACCAGCAGCTCCCGCGACGATTGCAGCAGGGCGTCGAACTTGCGTTTGCTGCGCTCCTGAGTGGGGCGGCGCCGGGGCATGAGTTCCTGTGGATCGTCCTGCAACTCCAACGCAGGGTCCGGGCGTCGGTTGGACCTCGTTGCCGTGCGCGCTTCCACCACGTCCACCAGGCTAGCGGTAGCGACACGCGGATGACACGCGGCTGCGCCATTGGATTCCGGTTTCGTTGCGGCTCACGACCCATCCGGGCCGGATGTCGTGACGAAGACATACCGAGTACGCGTGCATCTCGCGACTCCTCCGCTCTGCATCCCGCGTTCGCGTCCCGCACCTCGGCGCGCGGTGGGCAGAGCGCGTATCGCAGGAACCCGGCTTCACCGGCACGTCGAAAGGCATGATCTGTGGTAGCACGATCTGTGGTCACCTTCGGTGTTTGCACCGAGCGCGGCGCGGTCCACGCGGTAGCCCTGGCCGATGGGGACGGCGCGTTGTCCGATCGGCTGCTGATCCAGCGCACCTTCACCATCGGCGACGGCCGGAGCGATCTGGCCCGGGCGGTCGAGGCCGCGCTCGAGGCCTTGGCCGAGGAGACCGACGCCGATCAGCGGGTCGCGGGGGCGGCGGTCACCTATCGTGATTCGGCCGAGCGGCGCGCGATCGTGACGGGCCTGGCCGCCGGTCCGTGGCACAGCGCGTCCATGGTCTCGGCCAAATCCGCCCATCTGGCCCTGGCGCGGGCGATGCCCTGGACCGACGAATTCGACCATCTGCTGATCTGCGAGGTGATCCGGGGATACCAGTGCTTCTCGCTGATATCGCCGGGCCGGGACCGGGTGGTGGCTTCGATCGCGGCCTCGGGATCCGCGCTGAGCGAGGAGTCCCTGCGCCCGGCGGTGACCGCTGCGTGGGATCAGTTCGATGCGGCGGGGGTGCGGCCCGATGCGGTGGTGCCGATCGGTTCGGGCGCGCGTACCTCGGTGGTGCAGGGCAGCTTGGCCAGGGGATTCGGGGTGCCGGTCGTTTCCAGCCGGAGGGGATCGGCCGCCGCGGCGGTGGGGGCCGCGCTGGCCGTGCAGCCCGAACCCGAGGTGGTGGTCCGCCGCCCGCGGGTGACCCGCGGCGCCGCGCTGCTGGTCACCACGGCCAGCGTGGTCGCCGGTGGGTTGATCGCGGGCGGTGTGTACGAGGTGACCTCGGATTCGCGCACGAGTGCCGCTCCCGAGCTGGCCGATGCCTCGAACGCGACCCAGCAGCCGCATCGCGCGGTTCCGCCGCCGCAGCCCGCCGCGGGGCCCGCTCCCGCCGCTCCCGCGAAATCGCCGCGCCCGCAGCCGCTTTCGGGCCACTCCGTACCGAGCGCCGATGCGCCCGGCGGAACTCCGATCGATCCGGCGCGAATGCTGTGGGGTCCATCCGGGGGCCACCGGACGGACCAGCAGCAGCCGTCACCCGAGCTGATGAAGGTGACCCCGGGTCCGGCCGACGCCGGTCCCTCGACCGAGTTCCCCCCGCTGCCCGAGCCGAATTCACCGGTGGTCGGACCCAATCAGCAACTGTTGTTCCCGGGCGAGGCGCCGCCGCCTCCGCTCACCTCAGCGGAATTCGCCTCGTGGTGGAACAACCACTGGCGCCTGATGCTGGCCTGGGCCGCCCAACTGATGCCACACCCGACGCCGCACTCCGCCCCGCCCCCGAGCCCTGCTCCGGCGCAGCGCATGTGAGTCCGCGGCCGTGAAATACGTGGATGCCTCGTGGACGACGCATCCGCGAACAACGGTGCGGCCCGGATGTTTCCGGCGTCCGGGCCGCACCGCTTCGATCTGGAGCCAGGCTCCGCGCCGCATCCTCGGAAGCAATACCCGCCGGCGCTGTTGTCCGCAGTAACCGGCTGGGCTGTCTCACTTCTCGGGCGTGTACTCGGCGTATCCGTTCAACTTCGGGAACGTAACGGCTGTGATCTCGTGAGACGTCCGGTCGCGAGCCGCGTGAGCCGTACCGGTGCCTACCGTGAGTGCTGGGCTTACGCCGACGAGGACAGTCGCCAGCACTGCACCTAATCACATATTCACTTGTCCCCCAGGGCATTTCGTATAGCGGTTACCTGTTGGAGCGCGTCACGGAACCGGGTGATCACCTCAACCGGCAACGGCTGTGCCGCGGCTCCGGAGTCATGCACGTTCCCGGTTCACTACGTTGGTCGAGCATCGTCGCGGGCTCCCGTCACCGTTTTCGTGGCCAGAGCAGCAGGGCGAAGAATGCCACCAACGGCACGGCGAACGCGACGACCAGGCCGGTCATGCCACACCGGGCCCTTGCGAATCGCTGTCCAGAAGATCGAACGCCGGACCGTCGTCATCGGACTGTCGGGGTTGGTGGAATTCCAGGTAAATCCCGGTGCCCGGCACGTCGTCGGGGCTCTCCGCTATCTCGAACACACCGCCGGGAAACACATAAAGCCTTGTGCCCCTGCACGGTTGGTCTTCTTCCGTGCTCATCGCAATCCCCGTCGTGAGTCGTGGCGCCGCAAGCGAGAACAGCCATGTGGACGTTTTGTCCGCTGATTTGGGTAGGCACCCCGTAGCCGGTACGGCGCGACGCCATCCGCGGAGCTGATCGGCTCCGGCGGAGCCGCCGCACCCGCGTCATGCCACGGGGGCCACCACCGAAGCTACGAACTCGCCGCCAGCACGTCCATTGTCATGCTCAAATATGCTCAAATCGATAAGTACCTAGCGGATGGGGGCAAGCCTGATGGATAATCGAAGATTATCAAGCATGTACCAGCATGGCCTGAATGGAGGATCAACCATGTTGTTGACGTTTCTCGGCAAGGGTGGCAGCGAAGGCGGGGGATGCCCGAGTCTGTACGCCACCGACAGTGGTACATATGCCGTCCAGGCGTGGAGGACCGACACGCCAGAGGTTTTCGAGATCCCACACCTGCTGCTCGGGTTTGCTGAACCGAATACGTTCATCGGTGCCACGTTGACCGACACCGGCCGGGGAACGTTCCGGCTCACCGGCCGACCGATCAACGATACCGAAACACTCGCACAACTCGATTTAGCCGAGGACGAGGCGGCGATCGAGGTGCCGAAGCTGAAAAGGAGTTTCTACGGCAATGCTGCTAGTGCAGGGTGAGGCGTTCAACGAATTATTCCGAGAGGCAAAACGGGAGGCGTTTCACCTCGAGGTCAGAGACGACTACTACCCGACCGGGTATCCGCCTCTTGTTCGGTTCCTGAACAACGAACCCGAAGACTACGCGTGGTTCCGGCCTTGGCTCGATCTCGTTGCAGATACGGTGAGCCGGGGTGTAGCAGTCAACCGTGCCCGAGTCGTCACGGAACCGCACAACGATTACACCAGGTATGCGAAACACGTTGCCCGCCTCAATGTGGAGGCGGGTGAAGATGTCCGGTACCTGCCGCGCCACCGGATGAATGCCGGTGAACTGACCGCGGACGACTGGTGGATATTCGATGACTCGACCGTGGCGTTCAACGTTTTCGAACCAGGCGACAACGGTAAGTGGCTCGGCGGCAGTATGACGACGGATCCGTGGATAGTCGATTACATCCGCACGGTCAAGGAGCGGGTGTGGTCCATGGCTACCCCGTTGGCCGAATACAATGAGCCGTGACTGGTTCACTGGAACAAGCCAAAGAAGCTCTCGGAGCTCGTCTCCGAGAGCTTCGTCTCGACGCCGGGCTCTCCGGTACCGAGCTTGCCCGCCGCGCGGGCTGGCATCAAACCAAGGTGTCGAAAATCGAGTACGGCAAGACCAAGCCGACCGATGCCGATATACACGTCTGGTGTGTCCATACGGGTGCGGAAATCCAGCTGCCCGATCTTGTTGCCACCCTTCGGAATATCGAGGCAGCCTGGCTCGAATGGAGACGGGTTCTCGGAACCGGGACCAAGCGGAGGCAGCAAGCTTCTATCAAGCTCGAAGCCGAGACGGAGATCATGCGGGTGTACCACCCGTTTCTGATTCCGGGTCTACTCCAGACCGCAGAATACGCCGGGAGCGTGTTGCGCAGCGTTGTCGAGTTCCAGCAGGTTCCGAACGATGTGGACGAAGGCGTGACCAAACGGATGGAACGGCAACAGATTCTGTACCGGAGGGAACACCGGTTTCATTTCGTCATCGCTGAACAGGCGTTACTGACCACGGTCGGCACCGATCAGATAATGATCGGCCAATTGGACCGACTGTTGGCTGTCCAAGGCATGCCGAGGGTGACGGTGGGGATTGTTCCGGCCGGGGCACCGTATCGGGTATCTATGACGAACTTCGCTATTTTCGACGACACGCGCGTGATGGTCGAGACCGTGACGGCCGAGCTGACGATTACACAGCCGAGAGAGATAAACCAGTACGGCCGGGCGTTCGATGTGCTGGCTGGGCAGTCGGTCACCGGGGATGCTGCCCGGAAGTTGATTCGAAGGGCTATCGACTCTCGGCGGCAGGAATGACCGTCGAGTCTGCGTAGGCTCGGAAAACGGGTTGGACGGCAGGCTGACGCGCCGGTCTCATGTCGCAGTTCTGAGACACCTCCGGCGGGCGCCGCGTTGACGTTTCGTCTACGACACATCCGCGAACAACGGTGTGGCCCGGCCGTTTCCGGGTCCGGACCACACCGCTTCGAGCAGCGCGCTATACCGACAGATCGCGCCGCAGCTTGGCGACGTGTCCGGTGGCTCGCACGTTGTACTGCGCCAGTTCTATCTTGCCGTCCTCGTCGACCAGGAAGGTGGAGCGGATCACGCCGGTGATCTTCTTGCCGTACATGGTCTTCTCGCCGAAGGCGCCCCATGCGCTGAGCACCTCACGGTCCGGATCGGACAGCAGTGGGAAGGTGAGTTTCTCGTTGTCGCGGAATTTGGCGAGCTTGGCCGGTTTGTCCGGCGAGATGCCCACCACGTCGATGCCCGCGCCGCCGAGTTCGGCCAAATTGTCGCGGAAGTCGCAGGCCTGCTTCGTGCACCCCGGGGTGCTGGCCGCCGGGTAGAAGTAGACGATCACCTTGCGGCCGCGATAGTCGGCCAGGGACACCGGCTTACCGTCGGCGTCCGGGAGGGTGAAGCCGGGCGCGATGTCGCCCGGAGCGAGCCGGGAATTCTCGGTCATGCCACAGCACGGTAGCTCACTCGTACACCGCTCGGGACCGCAGGCGGTGACGGATACTTCGGCGCTCGGAGTGTCGGCGGATAGACTCCACGGCAGCGACGCACGCCCACCGGACGAATCACAGGAGATATAACGTGGCGAAGGATACCGAGAGCATCGAGCGGGAGATCGAAGCCGCGCGCAACCGGCTCGCGAACACACTCGATGAACTCGCGGTTCGGGCCGACCCGCAGCGGATCGCCGACAAGACCAAGCACGCGGTGCTCGCGAAGTTGAACGAGCCCAAGGTGAAATACGGCCTCATCGGTGCGGGCGCGGTGGTCGTCGCGGTGACGCTGGTGAAGATCTTCCGGCGCTGAGGCCGACGATCTGCGCCGCCCAGGCGAATCGGGCCCGAACGACGAACACCCGGTGTGGCATTGCGCCACACCGGGTGTCGTGTATCCGGGGTCGGATTACTGCGTGGGGCAGGCCATTCCGGTGCCGTCCGGGTCCAGGTACGGGGCGTAGCCCGGTTCGCCGCGGAACAGCGGCGCCTTGCCCGCCTTGCGGACCTCGGCGCAGTTCTTGTACACCGGGCCGCCCGCGGAGCCGGTCTGGGTCAAGCCCGCGGATCCGGTGGAGCCGATCAGGTCGTCGATGCTCGAAGACCCGGTGCCCGCCGAGCCCGACGGGATGTTGGGGCTTCCGGCAGATGCGGAGGGGGCCAGCGGGGCGGCGAGCGCCAAGCCCGTGCCCACGGTCACGATGAGCCTGCGAACGTTCATGTGTTCCTCGATAGTAGCTACGGATGATTGGGGCGGGACCCGACCGGCACTCCCCGTAGTGCTCGGGCCGGGCTTGCGAGTCTACTGTTCTGTCGGCGTGGGCCGTTGTCAACCTGGTGTCCCGAGTGCGCCCGGATCTCCCAGCCGGTTCACAGGGTGCCCACGCGCCGGAATCAGCCGCCGGGCGGCTCGGGCGGCGGCGCGTGCCACGGCTTGACCGGCGGTTTCACCCACAGGATCTTCTCATCGGAGTAGCTGCGTTGCGCCGCAGGGTGATTCGGGTGGCGCTGAGCCCAGGAATCCTTCTCGTCGAGTAACCGTGCTGTCAGGGACCAGGTTTCGTCGGTGCTCGGCGGATTGGTGTCCGCGGCGCGGGCGAGTTTGCGGCGGGTTGCCGGGGGCAGCGCCAGCAGTTCGGACCCGGTGATGTCGCGCTGCCAGATGTAGGCAGCCAGGCGGCGTGCCTTCTCGGCGCGGCCCTTGGCGGCGAAGTCGGAGTGCGCGTAGTCGGCCATGTCAGGGGTGTGCCAGGCCGTGGCGGTAGGCGTAGCGGACGGCGTCGGCGCGGTTGCGCGCGCCGATCTTGGCGAAGGCGTTGTTGATATGCGTTTTGACGGTCGTCTCGGAGATGTAGAGCGATCGGGCGATCTCGGCATTGTTCAGGCCCTGCCCGATCAGGCCGACCACCTCCGCCTCCCGCGCGGTCAATCCGTCCGGCTTCGACGTTGCGGCCGTGGTGTTTTCGCGTGCGGGCCGGGATTGCCCGGCGGTGGTGTCGGACAGCGCGGCGACCAGGCGCTGGGAGACGGTGGCGTCGAAGGTGGACTGCCCGGCGGCCGCGGCGGTGATGGCGGCGGCGATCTCGGCCCGGCCCGCATCCTTGGTGAGATAGCCGCGCGCACCCGCCCGCAACGCGCCGAAGATGGATTCGTCGTCGGCGTAGGTGGTGAGCACGATGACCGCGGTGCCGGGATGTTCGGCGATGATCCGGGCGGTGGCGGCCGCACCGTCGAGTACGGGCATGCGCAGATCCATCAGCACGACGTCGGGGGACAACTCGCCCACCGCCCGCACCGCCTCCTCGCCGTCGCCGGCCGAGCCGACCACGCGCACCCCGTCGACGAGTCCGAGCAGGGCGACCAGACCCTCGCGCATCACCTGCTGATCGTCGGCCACCAGCACCCGGATCCGGGTGCCGGGTTCATCGCTCATGCTCTCCCTTTCGCACCGCCCGGTCAGCCGGGTACCTCCGCCGTAACCACCCAGTCGCGGCCGTCGCGTCCCGGGCCGGCGGACAGGGTGCCGCCGACCAACGCGATGCGCTCGCGCATTCCGGTCAGACCGTACCCGCCGTCCTCGTCGCGCGCCCGCGATGGCTCGGCCGGTTCGGCATCCGCGACAATCGGATTGCGCACCGACAGCCGCACTCGTTGCGGAGCGAAGCTCAGCGCGACGGTCACCGCCGCGCCGGGTGCGTGCTTGGCGGCATTGGTGAGTGCCTCGCGAGCGGTGCGCAGCAGCGACACCACCGCGGCCGATTGCACCACCCGTGGCTCGCCGTCGACCAGCCAGTCCACGCTCATCCGCCGGTCCCGGCGATAGCCCTCGACGAGTCCGCGCACCGCCTCGGGCAGTGGGGGTACGTCCTCGCGCAGCGCGGCGACCGCGCCACGCGCCTCGGTGAGCCCGTCCCGGGCGAGGCGGTGGGATCTACGCAGATGCGCCAATGCCCCGGTGACATCGCCCTTCTCGCTGAGCAGGCCCTCGGCGACCTCCAGTTGCACGGTCAGCGCACCGAGGGAGTGCGCCAGCACGTCGTGCATCTCCCGGGCGATGCGGGCGCGTTCGTCCAGCGCGGCGGCGCGGGCGTGTTCCTGCTGGGCGCGGCGGGTCTGTTCGAGCAGCATTTCGGTCTGGTGGATCTGCAGCCGGTACTGGCGGCGATACAGGCCCATCAACAGGACTATCACGAGTATCGCCACGGGAGTCAGCACGTGGGCGGTGAGCTCTCCGGCGAGCAGATCGCTGATGACCAGCACCACGGCCGCGGCGGCCACGGCGGCCAGGATCTCGCGGGTGCTCACGGCGATCTGCCGTGCGAACACGCCGACCGTCACCCACAGCTGGATCACCGGGGCGCTCACCGAGTTCGAGTCGGGCCACGGTCCGGTGGCGACCGCCGAGAGCAGCATGCAGCCGATCAGCGCGGGCACCACCAGACGCGGGCGGCTGTCACCGCAGACCTCGTAGATCAGGAAGACCGCGTATGCGCCGCCGAAGACGATCCACAGCCAGACGGGTACCGGGCCGCGGTGATTCCACAGCAGATTGGCCGCCAACAGCAGCCCGCCGACGATCCGGAACAGCGGGCTGTTCTCCGGATCGGTGCCGAGTAACCGTCGCGCGGCACGCAGGAGTCCGGGCCCCATCACTCTCCTCACGAATCGGTACCGCCCAGCATTGTCGCCGATCACCGGCGGCGCAGCGCGGCGGCGGCGTGTCATACGCCGCCGGTGCGGCGGGCACCGCTGAACCGGGCGGATGTGTCGACCCTAGGCAGTGCCGCGCCGCGCGAGAACCTGCCGCCGGTGGAGTCCGCCGGGTGGAGATGGCCGCACTACACCCCGGGGTGGAGACGGCCGATTCCATCCCTCGGTCCACGCGGTGCGGGCCCGCCGCGAAATAGCTTTGTCCACATACCAGTTCGGCGATCAGCAGGGAGATTCCGATGACCCAGCCCGTAACCACCGGCGATCACGCATCCGGCGAGAGCCCCACCGCCGCAACCGATTCCGCATTCGGGGCGGACCGCGCCGGGCGGCTCCGGCGGATCTCGGCGAATCTGTGCCCGGTGGTGATTCCGATGGGCTCGTACTATCTGCTCACCGGGCTCGGCCACAGCAGTTTCGTCGCGCTGCTGTGCTCCACGGTCCTGTCGGCGCTGTGGGTGGCGGTGCCGGCGGTGGCGCGCGGCCGCTTCGACGGACTGGCCGGATTCGTCCTGGCGATCAACGGTCTGGGACTGGCGCTGGCGCTGGTGAGCGGCAGTGACCGGATGATCCTGGCCAAGGATCCCATCACCGAAACGGTGATCAGCCTCGTGTTGTTCGGCAGTTGCGTGTTCGGGCGTCCGGCGATGTTCGGCATCGTCCAGCGCCTGCGCGCGTCCGGCGCGGATCAGATTCGGGCCTGGAATACGCTGTGGCGCCAGGACGCCGAGGTCCGGCGGATCTTTCTGCACTCGACCCTGGTCTGGGGCGGCGCGTTCGCGGCGGCCGCGCTGGTGCGGTTCACGATGATCGCCACGCTGCCGACCTCGACGGTGGTCGGGCTGGGGAATCCGGTCGAATGGACCGCGCTGGGCCTGGCCTTCGGCTATTCGATGCACGTCCGTAAGCGAATGGACATCAACGCGCGGATCGCCGCTGCGTAGCGTCCCGATCTTTCTTTCATGACAATCCAGCGGGTTTCCAACATTGTATCGGCAATTGCAATCAAAGAAATTGCCGATACAATGATCGCAATTCGCTGCCGATTTCCTGGTGAGTTTATGCCGAAGGGCTCGGATTTCCATTTGAATTTCACCTTTCCGAAATATTGGTGCGGCCTGATTGACCGGTGAGGATCGGTGGGCCTGCGCCGAACGCGCAGGACCACCGTGGTCGAAGAAAGGTTTGAGGTCGTACCAGATGAGGAAATTTGCTGCGAGTGCAGCGTTGGTGGTGAGCGCCGTCGGAATCGCCACGGCGCCCGCCTATGCCGCCCCGGCCGTACCGGCGGCCCCGGCTCCCGCGTCGTCCATTCGGATTGTGCCGAAGTCGTTCGGCAATGTTCCGGCGACGCAGACCGCGGATATCAACGGCATCCGCTACACGGTGACCCGTGACGGTGGCGCGGCCGTCGTCCAGGCCGCGGACGCGACGTTCGAGAAGGTCGGCGACAGCCTGGCCGTGTCGAATGCGAAGGGCGCCGTTGTCGACTCGGTTCCGCTGGTGTACCGCAAGGACGACACCCAGTTCCCGATCAAGGCCGACATCTCCGCGCACCAGGTGCGGCTGACCCCGCAGACCACCGGCGGGACTCCGGTCGCGCACCCGATCTCGCAGGGCCGACTGCAGAGCCTCGAGCCGGTCGCCCAGGTGAGTCCGAAGCAGATCGACGAGTCGTTCACCCCGCGTGATCAGCAGGAGTTGTCGGCGTTCGGTTCCCGCGCCACCATCTCGAGCCTGATCGGCGCCGTGGTCGGCGCGCTGATCGGCGTCACCGTCGGCTGTGTCGCCGGCGGCGTGGTCGGTTCGGTGTCCACCGCGATCACCACTCTGTTCGCGGGTGTGCTGCCCGGCGCGATCATCGGCTGCATCGCCGGTGTCGCGACCGTCGGCACCGTGGGCACGCTGCTGGGCACCATCCTGGTCGGCGGCCCGATGATGCTGTGGTCGGCGTACCAGTACTTCAGCACCATCAACGAGCCGTGCACCACGCCCGGCGCGTACTGCACCAACCCGGCCGCCCCGCCGGCCTCGAAGAAGTAGTCCGCGGACCGAAGTCACGGGCGGGTCTCCTCTTCCGCGAGGCCCGCCCTTCGGTCTCCGAAACGCCGCTCGCCCAGCGAAATTCATGCGCGGTATCGGCAGGCCGGCACCCACCTCTGCTGAATTGCGTCACCGGAACGGGTCCGCGGAGGTGTACTGCGCGCCGAGCGCAATCGGTAGTTGCCGACAGGACGCGTGGCATTCAGCATTCGGCCCGGCCCGGCCCGGCACCCGGCAGGCCATTGAAAGTCGTTCGCGGCGGGGCGATTCGGCGTGCGGAGCTGCGCTGCGGCGGCGTTCCGGGCACTGGCGCCCGGGTACGGACGTACCACTCTCCCGGATGGTTCTGGGTATGGTCGGGCGGGGGCGGGCGGTGAGGAGGGTCGAGGGAGATGAGTGAGCCGAGCGGGTCGGTGCAGGTCGCCGACGCGGCGGATTCGCGGCGCGGAAGTACGCGGCTGATCGTGGTGCTGGGTGCGTTGTCGGCGTTCGGGCCGATCACGACGGATCTGTACCTGCCGAGTCTGCCGCAGGCGGCCACCGCGTTGCACGCGAGTCAGGCCGGAATCCAGTTGTCCCTGACGACCTGCCTGATCGGGTTGGCGCTGGGACAGTTGCTGGCCGGCCCCCTCAGTGACCGCTGGGGCAGGCGACGTCCGATGATCGCCGGGATGGTGGTGTTCACCGTCGCCTCGGCGCTGTGCGCCGTCGCGCCGACCGTCGCCCTGCTGGACGCGGCGCGGCTGTTGCAGGGGCTGGCCGGTGCCGCCGGGATCGTCATCTCGTTCGCGATCGTCCGGGACAGCTGGTCCGGAACCCGAGGGGCGCGGGCGTTCTCGATTCTGCTCGGGGTCAGCGGCGCGGCGCCGGTCGTCGCGCCGGTCGCGGGCGCGCAACTGCTGCGGGTGATCGATTGGCGCGGGCTGTTCTGGGTGCTGGCCGTGCTGGGCCTGGTCTTCGTGGTCATCGCGATCGTGGGAGTACCCGAGACGCTGCCGCCGCAGGCTCGGCACCGCGGCGAGCTGACCGCGACGTTCGCCACCCTGCGCCGGGTGGCGGTCGTGCCCGAATTCGCCGGATTCGCCCTGGCCGGAGCGCTGTCATTCGCGGCGATGTTCGCCTACATCTCCGCGTCCTCGTTCGTCTTCCAGACCCTGTTCGCGCTCAGCCCACAGGTTTTCGGCCTCGTCTTCGCCGCCAACGGCATCGGGATCGTGCTGGCCAATGCCCTGAACGTCCGTCTGCTGCGACGCCGGCCGCCACGCCGGGTCCTGGATCTGGGCCTGGCCGGGGTGTGCGCGGGCGCGATCGCGGTGCTGATCGTCGCGCTCGCGCACGGCGGTCCCGTGGCCATCGAGATTCCGCTGTTCGTGATGGTGTCCTCGATCGGTCTGACGATGCCCAATGCGGCCGCCCTCGCCCTGGAACGCTTCGGTGACGTGTCCGGAAGCGCGTCGGCGTTGGTCGGTTGCACCCAGTTCGTCCTCGGCGCGATCGTGGCTCCGCTGGTCGGCCTGGGCGGGCGCAGCGCCGTCCCGATGGGCGTGGTGACCGTGACCGTCGCCGTCCTCGCGGTGGTCGCCCGCGCCGGGCTGGTCAGCTACGGCAACCGCGCCGCGGCCGGGTCGCCCGGTCACCGAACGTAGCGCAGCAGCGCGGCCGCATGTGCGCCGTCGGGCAGGTCGTCGGCGCGCACCGCTACCACTCGGCCATCGGAAAGCAGTGCGCGGCGGGAGATTTCGTCGAGGATGCCCGGCGCGTCGACCTCACCGGTGGACGCGAAGATGAGTGATCCGTCATCGCCGACGGTGCCCGGGATCGGGGTGTCGATATCCACCATGAGGGTCTGCACCGAGCCGTAGGTCGCGGCGCGGGCGATATCGGACAGATCCGAGGTGGCTCGTCCTTCACCGCGACGTCGCTCGAATTCCGCACGCAGCTCGGACAATTCGCCGGCGTAGTGCCCATCGAGCACGGTGCGGGCGCGGGTGGCCAATTCCGCGTCGGACAGATGCTCCGGATTGCCGGCGATCTCCTCGGCCAGCAGGCCGGGATAGCTGTTCACCGAGCGGTACATCGAGGCGGTCGGCTCGGCTGCGGCCAGGATCAGCGGAATATCCCTGCCGGACAGCACATTTCGCAACGCTTGATCCACCGCGCGGCAGAATTGCCGGATCCGGACCTTGCGGCCCTCGGTGCCCTGGAGTCGTCCGTGCGGGCTGCGGCTCATGCCCGGCTGGGCGATGTGGTCGGTCAGGCTCGCCGGCAGCCCGGGCACCGGGACGTCCTGTGCGGGCTCGTCCGGGGTCACCTCGACCAGGCGCACCGCGTTCTCCGACAGCGCCAGTACGAAGGCGTCCTGCGGAAAGGTGATGGTGCGCAGCAGCGGTTTGATGTCGAACCGATCCCCGACCGTGGCGCCCGCCTCGAGCCGATTGGGCACCCGGAACGTCCGCGTCCGCTCGGGCGTCGCGAGCACGACCAGCGTGCGGGACTGATACCGCCAGTACTCCTGGTCGTCGATCAGATCCTCGAACTCCTCCTCGAGGGCCACCCGGGCCTGTTTGTCGGTGACCTGTTCGAGCGCCCGCCGGGCTTGGTTCTCGAACGCGACCCGATTCATGTCCGGCGTCGGCGTGCTCACCTCGGTGGGCGTGTAGACCGAGACACACCATGGCTCGGTCGTCGATACGAGGTCGAGGATCTGACCGCGGGTCGGAATATCGGTGTGCTGCATGCGTCGTATCCTCCGTATCTCGGCGTCGGCGGGTGCGGGCCCGTCGGCGGATCAGAGCAGGCCGGGCCATCGTGGCCGAAAAATTGCCGAAGACCCATTCGGGAAGGATATTCAGCGCTCATGCCATTTGCGAAGAGTTCGCTGGATTTCGAACGGGTCACGATTGGCCCGGAGCGAGCAGAAAGCCGGGGCGGGTGCGGATTCGAACGCGGCGCGATGCGGGCCGCCGACCATGCGGTCGACGGCCCGCATACTGTCTCCCCGGGCGCGGCGCTACTCGTCGATCCGGATCGCCAGCGCGGGGCACACCCGGGCGGCCTCACGCACCGCCTCGTGCTGGTCCTGCGCGGGTTCGTCCTGGAGCAGCACCACGACGCCGTCTTCGTCGCGCTGGTCGAACACGGCTTCGGACAGCATCACGCACTGGCCCGATCCGACGCATTTCTCCTGATCCACAATGACTTTCATGCATTCTCCTTACCAGGCGACGGGGAG
This sequence comes from Nocardia sp. PLKS1-43, assembly GCF_059510335.1. Lineage (NCBI taxonomy): Bacteria > Bacillati > Actinomycetota > Actinomycetes > Mycobacteriales > Nocardiaceae > Nocardia > Nocardia sp. PLKS1-43. The sequence continues at coordinate 161,845 of NZ_JCAJZQ010000013.1, forward strand.
GGAGTGGACGCCGTAGACGACCATCTCGTGTTTGAACTGCACGTCCTCGATCGGAATCGCAAGGCGCAGTGTGGGTATCCGCTTGTACAACGTGCCGTAGACCACCTGCAGCTCCATCCGCGCCAGCGGCTGCCCCAGGCACTGGTGCACGCCGTACCCGAATGCCACGTGATGCCTGGCCTTGCGGTGGATGTCCAGGACGTCCGGGTTCGGGAAGGCCGAATCATCGCGGTTACCAGCGTCATTGGCGAGGATGACGCCCTCGCCCGCGCGCACCAGCTGTCCGCCGACCTCGACGTCCTGGAGGGCGACCCGCCGGCGTCCGCTGTGCACGATGTTCAGGTATCGCAGCAACTCCTCGACCGCGTTCGCGATCAGCGCCGGATCCTCGGTCTCGCGCAGTTCGGCGAGTTGATCGGGATGTTCCAGCAGCGCCAGGGTGCCCAGCGCGATCATATTCGCGGTCGTCTCGTGCCCTGCGATCAACATCAGCACGGACATGTCCGCGGCCTCGTCCACGGTCAGCTCGCCCGCGGCGACCTGACCGCTGACCAGTCGCCCGATCAGGTCGTCGGTCGGTGACTGCTGTTTGACCGCAATGAGTTTGCGCAGATATTCGCGCAACGCCTCGTTCGCGGCGACCGCCTCTTCGGCGGGCGTGTTGCGGGAGACCATCTTTCGGCTGCAGTACTGGAAGAACTCGTGATCCTCGTACGGCACACCGAGCAGTTCGCAGATGACCAGCGAGGGCACCGGCAGGGCGAAGGCGGTCACCAGATCCGCGGGCTGCGGACCGGCGAGCATATCGTCGATCAGCCCGTCCACGATCTGCTGCACGCGCGGTCGCATGGCCTCGACCCGCTTGACCATGAAGTTGCGGGTCAACATCTTTCGCTGTCGATCGTGTTCGGGATCGTCCATCGCGATGAACGCCCGGAAGGTACGCCGCCGCGCGTTGATCGCGGCCGACTGATGCGGATAGCCCTGCTTGGTGGTGTCGGCGCTGAACCGCTGATCGGCCAGGACGGCGCGTTGCTCGTCGTAACCCGTGACGAGCCAAGGTGTTTCGCCGCTCCAGATGCGCACCCGGGAGACCGGATCGAGTTCGCGCAGCTGCGGCGGCGGATCGAACGGGCAGCCGGTGGCTCGCGCCATCGGGAACGCGGGAAGGGCTTCGGTCATGGTGACCCCCTGACAGAGTTACTAAACAATCGTTCACTAACTCGGCCAGGATAGATCCCGTTGGTTCTGCTAAGCAACGATTAGCGAGATGTGAAGGGAGTCAATCGATGACGAGCGAGATGAGCTCGTCGACGAAGTCCGTCACGGTCTCGGCCGGCTGCGCGCCCTGGCTGGCGTGCCACAGCGCGACCCGGCCGTGCGTGCCGACGAACACCACCACCGCGGCCCGCTCCGGTGGCAGCCGCAACCGCACCCCGGCCTCGCGGCAACGCTCGAACGCGGTGATCACCTGCTGAACGAACTGCATCAGCGGGCCCGGACGCGCGGCCTGCGCGGGCCGGTTGTCGATCATCAGGCGGTAGTGGCCGGGACTGTCCAGCGCGAATCGGCAGTATGCCTTCATCTGCGCGCGCACCCGGTCCAGCACCGCGTCCGGCGGCAGTTCCGCCTGCGCGGCGGCCATCGCCGCGGCCAATTGCGTTGCGTCGTACTCGATCAGGCCGTCGACCAGCGCGGATTTGTCGTTGAAGTGCTGATAGATGCTCGCCGGTGAGATTCCCGCCGCGCGGGCGACGCCGCGGATCGTGAGCCCCTCCTCACTGCCCAGATCGGACAGCAACCGCGCGGCGGCCTCCAGTATTTCCAGCCGCAGGCGCTCGCCCTGGCCCCAGGGGTTGCGTGCGCGTTGCGAGGTCTCACCCACGCGAGCACTGTAACCGTTGTCGGTGCTGGTGAGCCCGACCGTGCTCACCAGCACCGGCTGGGGTCCGGGCCGGTCGCCGGAATCATCGGGTCAGGCCGAGTACCGCCGCGGTGAGGCCGAAGTCCGGGCCCAGATCCTGAACCCGTCCGGTCCGGCAGCCATCGGCCCGCAACTCGACCCGCTCGCAGAAGGTGCTGACGATCTCCCCGCCGGCGGTGCCGATGAGCGCGTGGGCGCGGCCGAACCGGCCGTCGCGATCGACCAGCCGATCGAGGTTCTGCAGGGTCAGCGGTGCGACGTCCGTGGTCTCGGTGAGCTCCGAAGCGTTGGCGCGCAGTTGGTTCGTCACGTTCGTCAGACCGGTCAGGCCGGCGGCCAGCCGATCCTGATAGCCGCCGAAGGTGCTGCTGCTGTCGGCCAGGAACGACTCGAGTTGATCCAGGGTCGCATCCAGGCCGGGGGACTGCTGGGCGAGCATCGTGGACATCCGGGTGACGTTGTTCCCGAATTCCCGCACGGCTCGGTCGTTGTCGGCCAGCATCGAGGTCAAGTCGTTGAGCTGGACGATGATTCGCGATATCGCGTCCCGATTGCCCACGCCCGTTCGCAGGGCGTCGGTCAAGGCCCGAAGGGTGTCGCGGATCTTCGCGCCCTGGCCGTCGACCACGTCGTAGAGCAGGGTGCCCGACAGCGGGCCCTGCGTGGTTCCCGGCGGCGGGGCCAGGGCGGCGGTGAATTTGTCTATGGTTTGCAGCAGGGTGTCCAGTTCGACCGGGCTGCGGGTGGATTCGATGGTCAGGTGCGCGCCGTCGGGCAGGGCCGGGCCGCCGGTGTAGGCGGGGGAGAGTTCGATGTGCCGATCGGTCACGATGGATTGCGATATCAGGGCGGCTGTGACGTTTTCGGGGATCGTGACGCCGGGATCGATACTCAGGTGCACCTCGGCGTACCGGTTGTGCGGGACGACCTTGTCGACGGTGCCGACCCGCAGGCCGAGCACGGTGACCGGATTGCCCGCGAACATGCCCGGGATACCGCGGAAATCGGCCGTGATGCGGGTCGGTCCGGGGCGCCCGGATATCGCCGAGCAACCGGCGCACACCAGTGCGGCCACGCCGATCAGCACCGCCGCCGCGCACCGTATTCCGTATCTCATGGTGCTGCTCCTCGGGGCGGGGACGGCTGGTGATCGAGGTATCGCCCGGTAGCAAGCCAAGGTAGCAGCGTTGTGCCGCGCCGGCGGCGCAGTTGAACAATTTTCTGGACATCTGTATCGCCGACGGCGATTCATTTGTGCCCGAGCGCGATTGGGCGACAGAAATGTGATTCCGGGCACAATACCCGGCAAGGCTCCGGCTAACGCGGGGTCATTCCTCGACGGTGACCGTGAGTCGCGGTTTGGCGGTATCGGCCTCGCCGGCGACCATCTGCCAGACCGAATCGATCATCGGCGCCAGCAGCAGTTCGCCGAACTGTCGCACCAACACCGCGACCACCTGGGTCGATTCGCGACGCGAGGTCGAGGCCAAACCCGCCTCGCGCAGCGCGACGACCTCGCTGCGCACCAACTCCACCTGGCGCTCCAGGAATTTCAGCCGCGCCGGCTCCGGTTCCAGGACCGCGCGGCGGATGTAGTTCACCACGGCCGGGTTCTCGCGCAGCATCTCGCGCACGGCCTCGTCCCGGGCGCCGGCGACCTCGCCGGGCGTTCCGGTGTTGGGCACCGAGTGCACGGCCTGGTAGAAGTACTCGCTCACCAGCTGGTCGACGGCATCGCGCAGGCCCGCCTTGGTCTTGAAGTGATGCTGGACCAGGCCCAGCGTAACGCCCGCCTCGGCGGCGACCGCTCGCAGCGACACCCGGGACTCGCCGTACTGCGCGAACAGATCCATGGCGGCATTGCGGATCCGCGCCTTGGCGGTCAGATCCTCGTTCGTCGCGCGTGGATTCAGCATCGGTCCTCAGCTCATCCGGGTCTGGCGGACATCTTACGTCGTGTAGTAGCTCAGTTCCGCGGTATTTTCCGGTGCTATTGACCGGTGGACAGTACAACTGTACTGTCCGTTGCTGTGAACGACCGGGGTCTCGCCCCCGCGCGCCGGAAAGCAGAGGGATCGCCCATGTCCGAACTCTTCCCCGACTACCGTCCCTCCTGGGAGACCGACCAACATCGCGAACTGCGCAAGCACGCGGCGGCCTTCTTCGGCAAGGAGAGCGCGCCGCACCGCGAACGCTGGAGCGCGCAGCACATGGTCGACCGCGAGTTCTGGAACAAGGCCGGTGCGGCGGGTCTGCTCGGGCTGGATCTGCCGGAGGAATTCGGCGGCGCCGGAGGCGATTTCGGTATGCAGGCGGTCGTGCAGGAGGAGCTGGTCTACGCGCACGACAACGGTTTCGGCTTCTCGGTGCACTCGCCGATCGTGTCGCACTACATCTACCAGTACGGCAGTCCGGAACAGCGGGCGAAGTGGCTGCCGGGCATCATCGCCGGTGAGCTGGTGCTCGCCGTCGCCATGACCGAGCCGGGGACGGGTTCGGATCTGCAAGCGGTGCGCACCACCGCGATTCGCGACGGCGACCACTATGTGGTGAACGGTTCCAAGACGTTCATCTCCAATGGCACGCACTGCGATCTGGTCGTCATCGTCGCCAAGACCGATCCGTCCAAGGGCGCCGCGGGCGTGTCGCTGATCGTGGCCGAGACCCGGGATCTGCCCGGGTTCGAGCGGGGCCGGGTGCTCGAGAAGATGGGGCAGCACGCGCAGGACACCCGCGAGCTGTTCTTCTCCGATATGCGCGTGCCGGTCGCGAATCTGCTCGGTGAGCAGGAGGGGCTGGGCTTCTATCAGCTCATGGAACAGCTGGCCCGCGAGCGGCTCATCATCGCCACCATCTGTTCCGCGCTGGCCGAGGCCGCGGTGCTCGAGGCGCTGCGCTATTCGCGCGAGCGGGAGGCGTTCGGCCGCCCGATCGGCAAATTCCAGCACAACGCGTTCACCCTCGCCGAGGTCAAGACCGAGGCGCTGGCCATCAAAACCCTTGTGGACTACGCGATCTCGCAGTACGTCGGCGGGCAGAACGATCCGGCGACCGCATCCATGGCCAAATTGTTCGCCGCCGAGACCGCCGACAAGGTGGTCGACAAATGCCTCCAGCTTTTCGGCGGCTACGGCTACATGATGGAATATCCGATCGCCAATATGTACACCGGCTCGCGGGTGAACCGGATCTACGGCGGCACGAGCGAAATCATGAAGGAAATCATCTCCCGGTCGCTGTGACCGAGCCGGGTCACCGCCGCGGGCTGCACTGGGCGGGATCGGCGAGTTCGCCACACGGTGTGCCGCCGTGCGAGCGGATGATGTCCTTGCCCGCGCGGTCGGTGAGATACCGCAGGAATGCCGCGGCGAGCGAGTCGTACGGCAATTCGCCGTTGCTGTAAGCGTATTCGACGCCCCAGAACGCGTAGCCGTGCGCCAGCACCTCGTCGCGGGTCGCCTGATGCCCGTCGATGGAGACCACGGCCACCCCCGGATATCCGGCCGCCTCGGTGTAGGAGGAGTAGCCGACCGCGCCGGGAATATCGGCTACGGCCTCGAGCATGTCACCGGTCAGCGGCACCTCGCAGGCCGCCGGACCGGGCGGATTCGTGACCTGGATGGTCCGGCAGCTCGCCTCCGGCAGGGTGACGGAGTTGCCGCCGAGCAGCTGTTGCCCGAAGGTCTCCCGAGTGCCGGAACCGAAGGCGCGGTTGATCAGTCGCACCGGCAGGTCGGGGCCGCCGAGCTTGTTCCAGTTGCCGATCCGGCCCTCGAACAGATCCCGGATCTGCTGTGCGGTCAGATTCGGCACGCCGAGATCGCCGTGCACGATCACCGAGAACACCGCCATGGCCAGCGGGCGCGGCAGTAGCGCGGGATAGCCGACGCCCTTGGGACCGTCGGTGATCGCCAGCAATCCCGGATCGCCGTGGCCCTGCTTGTCGACGGTGGTGAGCCCGCGTTCGCTGCCGTCGAATGCGAAGGTGAAATTCGCTGCCGGGCAGGACTTCCGGTAGGCGGTGGCGGCATCCCGGATCACCGGCTCGAAGGCCGAGGACCCCACGAGAGTGAGCCGGCCCGCGAGGCAGTCCGGCGCGGGCGGATTGTTCCCGGCCAGCGCGACGCCGAATTGCACGACGATCACGATCACCAGGAACCCGATGAACGCCAGCATATTCCGGGACAGCCCGGTGCGGCTCTGGCTCGTGCGGACCCGTCCACCCTTGAGCTTGCCGTGCAGTGAGGGCTCCGGATACGGGCCGTCGCCGGAACCGCGCGAGAGAATGGCGAGGATCTTGTAGTGGTCCCGCCGGTTCATCGGCACCTTCGGCAGATCGATGATGCCCAGGTCCTGCGCTTCGTCCGCACGCGCGGCGATGCCGCGGCCCGGCTCGAGATAGGAACCGAGCACGGTATCGCTGAGTTCGGTCACCGCCATTCCGGCGATCCGGCGATGCGGAAAATGCAACCGCAACCCGACCCGTTCGTCGTCGGGCATCGCGTAATCGGCGGAATCGATGTTCGTGACGCCGTCGTTCTCCACCCGAATCAACACGATCGACAGGTCCCGCAGATGCGTATCGGCGGTACCCCCGTCGGGCTCCAATTGTTCCAGGACGCCCGGAAATACCGATTTCGTCTCCCCGGTCAGGGGAGTGTCCATCTGCACGCGATAGCCCAGGCGCTTGCGCCGCATGATCACGAATTCCCAGAAGAACGCGACCAACGACACCACGAGCGCGATGACCGGCAACCCGATCTGCACCAGATAGCTGTCCACTCGGATCTGTCCCCCGAATATCTCGATGTGCAGCCATCTTCGCTCCGGGTTTCCGCGAATTGCCCCTCCGCCACCAAAGTTGGGCAACAATTCATCGTTCGGATGGTTCGGGCAACGCTCACCGCGGACACGGCGGATCACGCGTCGTGGAACACCAGGCCCAGGGTGTGGCGGTGGCCCGAACGCACGACGCTCACCCCGTGGCGCATCGGTGCGGCGGACCACCCCCGCGCCCCGCGCACCGGGCGCTCGCGAGTGGTGAAGATCAGCCCGTGGCCGTGCGGTAACAGGGTCGCCGAGCCGCGGGATTGGGCTCGCGGACGCTGCTCGACCATGAGGAATTCGCCGCCGGTGTAGTCGCGGCCTGGTTCGTCCAGCCCGATCACCACTTGGAGTGGAAAGATCATGTCGCCGAACAGGTCTCGATGCAGGGCGTTCCAGTCTCCGGGACCGTAGCGTAACAGGATCTGCGCGGATTTACGCTGGCCGGCCTTGTGGCACAGAGCGATCCAGTCCTCCAGGCTCTCCGGCCAGCTCCCCGGACGGCCGAATTTCGCCGCCCAGTCCCGGGCGATGGGAAGGAGTTTCGGATAGAACGCCCTGCGTAGTTCGCGGACCGGTTCGGGGAGATCGTGGTCGAAGTAGCGATATTCGCCCGAGCCGAAGCGATGCCGGGACATGATCACGGTGCCGCGGAACAGCTCCGGGCGGTCGTAGAGAGCGGCCAGGGCTCGGCATTCCCCGGCGCGCAGCAGTGGTCCGGTGAGCGCGTATCCGCACTCGTTCAGCTCGTCGGTCAGCGCGGGCCAGTCCTGGTTCCCGACCCGGTCCGCGAACTCGCTCGAATTATGCTGTGTGGTAGTCATATTCGAGTTCCAGAAGTGTTCGCTTGTTGTCCAGGCCGCCCGCGTAGCCGGTCAGTGCGCCGTTCGCGCCGACGACCCGGTGACACGGCCGCACGATCAGCAGCGGGTTCGCGCCGATCGCCCTGCCCACCGCGCGCACCGCCGCGCGGGACGCGCCGATCCGCTCGGCTATCGATCCGTAGCCGACGGTCGTTCCATAGGGGATCTCTTCCAGTGCGCGCCACACCCGGCGCTGGAAATCCGTTCCCGCACCGGTGTATTCGAGATCGAAAGTCGTGCGGTTGCCCGCGAAGTAGGCGTTCAGCTGGGTGATCACCTCGGCGAAGGCCTCCGGTGCGGCGGTTCGCTCGCCCACGGCCGTAGCGGATTTCCCGCCGCTCATGGACACCGAACCGAGCGCGAGGCCATTTCGGCCGAGCTCACCGGTCAACAACAACTCCCCGACCGGGCTGGTCATCGTCGCGTACACGGCCATCGCAATTCCTCTCACTCGTCGCCTGGTGTCCCTGTCGACGACTCTGCCCGAGTCCGGCGCCCGGTACCGGCGGTAATCGGACATGGCATTCGGTGGCGAGTTGCCTGTTCGCGGGCCTGCCCACGCGGAAATTGGACGAATCGGCGATGATGATCGACCGGCCGCGATCCGATCAGCCGGCGGCCGCGCGCCCGGGACGGATATCGATCTCGCCCTGCGCCAGGAGCGCGGCAAGCCGACGCCACCGGCGATGCCGATGCCGGAACATGACGTGCACGAACATTCGCACGCCGAATCCGCGCAGCCCGTCCTGCACCTCGATCTCATCGGTGTAGCGGCAACGGTTTTCGCCGATCGGCTCGAAGGTCAGGTGATGATTCCAGATCCGCACCGGACCGCCCCACTCGTTGGTGTAGATCTCCCGATCCGTCAGCCGGACCAGTCGCAGATGGTGCCGCCACGCGGGAACCACCCCGAACCACCAGAGCCGCGCCACGCCCTCGACTCCGGGCTCGACTCGATCCGGAATCTCCAGCCGTGGCACCGAGATGATCGGCGCCACGACGAAGGCGAACAGCTCCGGTGTCCTGGCCAACCCGCATGCCACCTCGGCCCGCAACGGGAGTTCGGTACTTAGGGTAACCTTACTCATGCTTGAATGATGACCGCTGCCACCGCCGTTCCGCAAGGGTGCCGACCGGATCGGCGAACTCTGCGTCAGGGGGCCGGATTCGTGTGGCTCGAGAACGATTTCGATTCGTCGACCGGGGTGTTCTGCGCCGCGGACAGCCACCACCGACCGTCGCGTTCCACCAGGACATACATGGCGACCTCGGAGAATGCTTCCGGGTCCAGGGCCTGTCTGCGGATCTGGGTGACGACCACGCCCGGGGCGGGGCTGTTGGCCGCCACGACCTCGAAGCGGGACGGCGGTGCGACGGGTTCGCTCCGGCCCATCATTCGGCGGTGGATCGCGTTGATCTGGCCGTAACCGACGACCAGCGCGCCGAAAGGGCTGCCCCACAACACATCCGCGGCGAACGAATTGTCGTAGCGGTCGGCGTCGGCACTCTCGCCCGCCTGCTGTAGTTCCGCGGCGAGGTCCGCGGCGACGGCTCGTGCGATCGCGTCGGCGGCCGGGTCGTGCACGTTCGGTCGAGTACTCATGTGATCCTCCGCTGCTCCGGTTCCGACCACAGCCTGCAAGCTCGAGTGAGGTTGAGGTCAAGCCGGTGTGAGCGAGGTGGCCTCTCGTACTCGGCTACTGGTTTCGGGCCGAATCGATGCGGTCGAGAAGCCACCGTGGCCCGGTCGTGCGTGCGCCGAGCGCTTCGACGCGGGCGCGCAGGCCGCGGTCCGCGGTGACGACCAGCACCCGTGCCGGATCGCTGTGCTCGGCGGTGACCGCGACGATCGCGTCGTCGCCCGAGCCTGCGGCACGCACCACCCCGAGGTGGCTGAACTCGCTGTCCCGCACCGCATTTGCCGCGCCTTCCAGGACGACGACCACCTCGCACGAGTGCGGAAGCGCAGCGCGTAGCGCCGCCAATCCGGTCAGCAACCGGTGGGCCGCTCCTGCGCGGTCACGCCACCAGCCGTCGGGCCGGGTGCCGACGACATTGGCCGCGTCCACGACGAGCAACCGCACCGAATCGTCCACCACGCCCCTCAGTCTCCACCAGGGGCGGCCGGGCGCGACCAGCGGGCGATCGGGCTAGCCGTGCCGGGGCGGCAGCGGCGGGAGCTCGAGATTCTCCCGGAAGGTGGCGCCCACGTAGTCCTCGCCGACGATGCCGCGCTTGCGCAGTTCCGGCAGCAGTCCGGCGAGCAGGAAATCCCGGGTGCACGGATCTGCGAGTCCGCCGAGGTTCACGACGTCGAGAACGCCCGCGGTATACCGTTCCTCGATCGCGTCGGCCAATTGTTCCGGGGTGCCCGCGGCGGCCCAGTGCCCGGTGTCCTTGGCGGCGATGATCAACTCCCGCAACGTCTTTCCCGATCGCGCGTAGCGACTGAAGATCTCCACCCGACCGCGCCGCCGGTGCACCGAATTCACCTGCGGCAGTAGTTGTTCCGGGATCGGCTTGTCCAGCGGCAGATCGGTGAGATCGACTCCGCCGCCGAGCATGTCGGCCAGTGCGTGCCGTCCCGCATCGAAATCGGTGGCCTCCTCGCGTTCGCGCACCAGGCGCAGCGCCTCGGCCTCGGTGGCTCCGTAGGTGGCGTGTAACGAACCGAAGATCAGCGGCAGCCCGTCGGCGCGGCCCAGTTCCGTTGCGCGCGTGCGGATTCGCTTGGTGAAGGTCAACGCGTCGTCCAGCGTGCCCAACGAGGTGAACACCACTTCCGCATACCGGGCGCCGAGCTCCACCCCGCCCTCGGATTGCCCGGCCTGGAACTGCACCGGCCGGCGTTGCGGCAGGGGCGGGATGTTGAGTGGGCCCAGGACCGTGAAGTGCGGGCCCGCGTGGTCGATCGGACGGACCGATTCCGCGTCCAACCTCGCCCCGCCGTGCCCGTCCGAGGTCAGCGCGCCGGGGCCCCAGCTGTCGAACAGCGCGTTGACCACCTCGATCGACTCCGCCGCGCGCGCGTACCGCTCCTCGGGACCGGGCAGCTCGCCGGGACCGTAGTTCTCCTCGCCGACCGAGGAGGTCACCGCGTTCCACGCCGCGCGGCCGTTGCTCACGTGATCGAGCGTGCCGAACAGGCGCGCCAGGTTGTACGGGTGGTGGAATGTGGTGGTGACGGTCGCGATCAGGCCGACGTGCGCGGTGACCGCACTGAGCGCGGACAGCACGATCAGCGGTTCCTGCGCCCCGATCGCCCCCTGATTGCCGAAGCTGAGCAGATCGGCGGCGAACAGCGCGTCGAACCGGTGTTGCTCCGCGAGCCGGGCGATCTCCAGCAGATCGGTGAGCGTGGATTTCCCCGGATCGATCGCCGCCGCGTAGACCTGCGAAGATCCGCTCACCCCGGTCACGATCTTCAGCGGCCGCCGCCGGTCGGTGCTTGCCATACCGCGACGCTAATCAGGCACGCCGGTATCGCCCACGGGTTACGCTCAACGAGATCCTTTCTCGCACTGCGTCTTCACTGCGCGCACGCCGCCGCGGACGCATCCGCCGGCGCGGAATTCGCCTAGACTGCCGCAGGTGACCGATCTCGCGGATTTCGCCCGGCTGATCGCCGGTGATCATGGGCTCAGTGTGGTGTCGACCGCCCGGGCGGACGGCACGATCCATTCCTCGCTCGTCAACGCGGGCGTGCTGAAACATCCGCTGACCGGCGAGGATGTGGTCGGTATGGTGCTGCGCGGCGGCACCCGCAAGCTGCGGAACCTGCGGGCGCGGCCGCGGATGACGGCCGTCGTGCGGGTCGGCTGGGAGTGGGCAGCGGCCGAGGGGCCGGTGTGGATCGCCGGGCCCGACGACCCGGTCCCGGGCATCGACGCCGAACGCCTGCGCCTGCTGCTGCGCGAGGTGTTCACCGCGGCCGGCGGTACCCACGAGGATTGGGACGAATACGACCGGGTGATGGCCGCCGAACGGCGTGCGGTCGTCCTCATCGTCCCGGACCGCGTGTACGCCAACGGCTGAGCCGCTGCCCGGACGCGGCTGGAGAAGTCAGCTCGGCTCGCCGTGCGGATCGGTGGCTTCCCAGGCGACCGGCAGCACCACGTCCACGGTGTCGCGCTCGGCCAGTAACAGCACCATCTCCATCGTCGCGTCGAATCGATCCGCGAAGTACGGCAGCGGACGCAGCGGCTTGTCCAGTCCGATGAAGAAATCGTCCCAGTGCACCAACACGACTCGTCGCGCGCCGACCGCGCCGACGACCTCGTCCCAGTACCGCCGCACGAAGTCGCGCGATTGCCTGCCCAGGCCCCCGATGCCCAGGTAGACGACCTCGGCGCTGCGCCCGGCCAGCATCCCGGGGCGATGATTCGCGCTGGCGTGCAAGAGAATTCGCCCCGCCGGATGCTCGATGAGCACCGAGTGGGCGGTGCCGGTCTTCCATGCGCGGGTCCGCGCGGGCGGAACCAGCGGGCGCGTCACGACCCCCGGGTACCGATCGCCCGGACTGTGCACCGAATCCAGGAAGGTCAGCGTGAACCGCCCGTAGTCGAGCGTGTCGCCGTCACCCACCACTCGCAGCGAGGTCTCGGCGAGGCCGAGCCCGCGCCCGATGTTCGCGGTGGACTCGGATCCGACCAGCTCCGCACCGGTCTGCAGGCACCACACCGGGGCGTCGAGGGCGTGATCGTAATGCGAGTGCGCGCAGAACACCGCGTGCAGGGTCGCCACGTTCAGCCGCTCGATCGCGGCACGGACCAGCCCGGCGTCCGGCGCGATCCGCCCCAGCCCGACCCGCATCAGCCCCGGACGCGTGACGAATCCGTCGCACAGCACAGTGGTCGTACCGTCCGACAGCAGCAGCGAGCTCGTGCCCAGGAAGTGCGCGGTCAACCCGCCGGGCCGCACACCGGCGCGTTGCTGGTAGGCGCGGTAGGGCGAGAGATCGGGCCGACCCAACGGAGTTCTCACCCCGTCATCCTGCACCCGTGACCGGTCGATCGGGCACAGGGGGCGGCGGCCGGACTCGGGGGAGCGCCTGTCGGCGATCTTCGGCGGTACCCGCCGGTGAATCCGCAGCGACGGCTGGGTGAACTATCGGCCCGCGCCGGTCTGCGCCACCCGGAGGTACCGATCGCTTCTGCCGAGCAGCTGAATTGCGGTACCGGTGAGCATTCGCCGTGTCGGCGAGCCCGGACTTCGCCGGACTGGCCGGTCAGCCGCGCAATCATACGGGAAGTTCCGAAGCTGCTGCGGCGGTGGAAAATTCGCGGTCGATTAGCCGAACAGTACGGGCAGGGCGGTGGGGGAGCGGAAGACCTGGCCGCGGATGTGCGGATCGTTCGCTTCGGGGTCCAGCCGCAGATTCGGCAGTTCGTCCAGCAGTTTCTCCAGGGCCAGCCGCATTTCGGTGCGAGCCAGGTGGATGCCGAGGCAGTTGTGCGGGCCCTGCCCGAAGGACATGTGCGGACGCGGCGCGCGGAAGATGTCGAAGTCGTCCGGGTCGTTCCAGCGGCTCTCGTCGCGGTTGGCCGCGGCCAGCATGAGCATCACCGTCGAACCCTTCGGAATGGGCACATCGTGCAGGACCGTACTCGTGGTCGCCAGACGGGTGATGTTCAGCAGCGGTGTCTCGTACCGGACCGCCTCCTCGACCGCGCGCGGGATCAGCGCCCGATTGTCCCGTAGCGCATGCAGCTGATCCGGACGAGACAGCAAGGTGTACAACATATTTCCGGTCGAACGATAGGTCGTCTCGATCCCGGCGGGCAGCAGCAGCCGCAGGAAGGAGAAGATCTCCTCGTCGCTCAGCCGTTCGCCGTCCAGTTCGGCGCGGGACAGATCGCTGATGAGATCCTCGCGCGGTTCGCGGCGACGTTCGGCCAGGATGTCCGCGAGATACTCCTTGACCTCCCGCGAGGCGGCGATGGCGCGGTCGCGGTTCGAATGGAAGCCGAGAATGGCGATCGACCAGCGCTGGAACTGCCGCAGATCCTCCCGTGGCAGCCCCAGCATCCCGGCGGTCACATGGGTGGGGAACGGAAATGTGAACTCCGTGACCAGATCTGCGTGGCCGCGGTCGGCGAACCTGCCGATCAACTCGTCCGCGACCGGGGCGATGAGCCGTTCCTCCCAGTTCGCCAGGGCCTTCTGCCGGAACGCGGTGGACACCAGCGCACGGTAGCGGCGGTGTTCGGGATCGTCCATTCCCAGAATGATGTGCTTGCCCATGATGTCGCCCATGAGCATGTCGATGATGTGCGCCGAGGAATAGGTCGCACCGTCGCGCAGCACCGTGAGGATGTCGTCGTACCCGTAGACGAAGAACACCGCCGCGTCGTCGGCGTGCGGCATGTTCGAGGTGTCCAGACGCTGTACCGGATGTGCTCGACGGGCAGCGGCCAGTTCCGGATACGGGTCGCGGACATCGCCCGCGACGTCGTCGTCGAATACCTCGAAGGCGGTGTCGTCACCGGCCTCGCGCTCCCGCTCGGCCGAGGTCTCGACCTGGTCTGCGGCGGTCTCGGCGTGTGTGTCCACGAACCCTCCTGGGGAAGACCAAATATTCGTTCCGAAGCGTACGGAGCCTCTCGTGGTGCGTCAATACCCATGAGTACCGGTTTGTGTCGACCGTTGACGACAGCCGTGCGCACTCCGTAATATTTGGAACGAATTTTAGGTTCGCTGCTCGAGCGGCCTGGCAGACGGAGATGTACGTGGCCTATGAAAGCACTGCCGAGCCCGTCAAACTCGGCTATCTGTTCGACTTCCGCCTTCCCGACGGCTATCCGCCGGATATGCGGGACGATCTGACCCGCCCGTTCCATCTGGTGTTCGCCGAGGGCCGGCGGCTCGGCCTGATCGATCGCCCGGTGCAGATCGTCTTCCGCGAAGTGGAAGGGCTGCCCAAGGGCTCGGTGAAGGCGGTGATCGATGCGTACGGAGAGCTGGTGGAGGAGGGGTGTCTGGCCGTATTCGGCCCGCACATCACCGATAACGCCGTTCCGGTGCGCGAGGAGATCGAACGCCGCTTCCGCGTTCCGGCGATCAACGTCTCGGGCGCCGAGGACTGGCTCGGCGAATGGACCTTCGCACTGCCGCAGGGGTCGATGACCGACGAGCCGGTGTTCTGGGCGCAATTATTGGCCAACGGCGGGCATACCGAAGTCGGCGCGCTGGTGGAACGCTCCCTGGTCGGCGAGAGCTACATCCGGAACTTCCGGAAAGCCTGTCGCGAGCAGGGCATTCGCATCGTCGCCGAGGTGGCGATCCCGCAGACGGCGCAGGACATCGGCGACGAGGTACGCGCGTTGCACGAGGCGAAGGCGCAGGCGATCGTGCACTGCGGCTTCGGATTCGGCGTCGCGATGGTGAATCCCGCACTCGCGGCGTTGCATTGGGATCCGCCCCGATTCATGGGAACCGCGTTCCAGAACGCCTGGATCAACGCACTGCTGTGGAACGCCTTCCTCGGCTGGACCGGCGTGGACCAGTACGACGAGGGAAACCTTGTGGGACAACGGTTCCTGGACAGCTACGAGGCCGATTGCGGCCGTCGCCCGCAGTACTGCGTGCCGGTGGTCAACCACGACGTCGCGACCGTACTGCTGCACGCGTTCGCCGATGCGCATCCGCTGTCTCCGCGCGGTGTCGCCGAGGCGCTCGAACGGGTCAAGATGCTGCCCGCCGCCGCCGGCGCCCCGGGCACCCGGCTCTCGTTCGGCAAGTGGACCCGGCGCGGGTGGGTGGGCGCCGGGTATCTGGTTGCGCGGCAACTGGATCCGGATGGCGTGACATCGCATCTGGTCGCACGATTCGGCGAGGAGTAGGCCGTGAGCGCCCCGGAGGAACTCCGGACCGGCACTCGGCCGGATACCGCGCCGGTCGGTGGCTCGCGTCGCCTGATCACCGTGGGGATCACGGCGCTGGCCGTGGTGGTTCTGGCCGCGATCGCCGCCTACGCGAGCCGCGGTGCGGACGATCCGCGCATCGCGAATCCCGCGGTGAGCGGCGCGCCGCGCCCGGTGCCGCCGCTGTTCGGGTGGAATCACTGGATCGCGGTGCACGAGATCGGAACCGTCGTGATGATGGTGGTTCTGGTCGCCGCGGTCGTCGTGGCCTGGCGTCGTTATCCCGCCCATCCGGTCCTGCTGATGACGTTGGTGACCACCGCGATCGTCTGGCAGGACCCGATCATGAACTGGGCGCCCTACGCCGCATACAACCCGCAGCTGTGGCACTGGCCGGTGCACTGGCCGCTGGTGTCGCTCTCGCCCACGGTCGAACCGTTCATCGTGATCGGTTATGCCACTTTCTATCTCGGGCCCTACTTTCCCGCGATCCGGGTGCTGCGCCGGCTGCAGGCCCGCCGTCCGCACGACTCGTTCGTCACGCGGCATCCACTGTGGAGTCTGGCCGGGCTCACCCTGGTGATCGGATTCGTGTTCGACGCCATCCTGGAATGCGTTCTGGTGCGCAGTCAGCTGTACATCTACACGCAGGTGATCCCGTTCGGCTCGCTGTTCGCCGGTAAGCCCTACCAGTTCCCGTTGATCTGGGAATCGGCGCTGGTCACGGTCGTGATGATCCCGGCCGCGGTACTGCTGTACCGCGACGACACCGGCCGCACGGTCGCCGAGCGGCTCTCACACCGGGCGCGGATCTTCCGCAATCATCCCGCGCTGGGGGCATTCACGGTGATGTTCGTCCTGATCAATATCGCCTACTTCTGTTACGGCGGTGGTTTCGCCCTCATCCGGGACAGCCGCGCGGCCACCTCGGTCGCCTGCCCGTGGCCGTTCCCGGAGGCGAAAGTCTATGACCCGCAAGGGTTCTACGAGAAGAACGGCCAGGCCGGGCCGTACTCGGCCGGGATCTGGTCGCGCTGGGAGAGTGCGCAATCGGGCCGCCCGGCGACAGCGATGCCCGTCGACGGCGGGCGGTGCGGGAGCACTTCGTGAGCGAGCCGGAGAGATTGGGTCTGCTGGCGGCCGGGATAGCTCGTCGCGCAGTGCGAGTGGCCGCGGCGGGCGCGGACGAGGCGCCGTGGACCGATGGGCGGGTGGTTTTCGTCGATCCCGCGGCGCCGGTGCACGATCAGGTCGTCACGCTCACGGTGCAGGCCTCGATGATCGCCGCGGGCAGTTACGAATCCGATGTCGTGCGACGGCTCGCGCGCCGGCCCGCCGCCGTGCTCGAGCGGTACCTGATGGTGGAGGGGCATCGCGCCCTGGCCGCCAACGCCGAGATCCTGCCCGATTCGGTCGCCGCGCTGATCGACCCGGATATCGCCGAACTGTCCGATTGCGCCGGGGCGTCATTGGCCCTCGCGACGAGCAGGGCCGCGCCGGCCGCCCCGCCCCCGGAGTTCGGTGCGATCCATCCGAAGCGTCTGCTGACCGAGCGGGAGAAGTTCGCCGAGCGCGGTTCGCAAGACACCCGCGTGCCCGGACCCGCCGACTCCGATGACGATTCGCCGGCCGACGACGATTCCGCCGGCCAGCTCCCCGCCCTGTTCGACAATGTCGTCGGCGGACAGGGACCGCTGGCCCGATTGTTCCAGCGCATGCTGAGCCTCGGCCGGGAGTCCGAGGGCGGCATCACCGGCGCCGGGGTGCCGAGATCGGCGCGGGCACTGGTGAAACCGGGCCGTAGCTACACGGGCGGTACCGGGACGCCGGCGGTGGCGGAGGCCGCCACCGAACCGCGGCGCGACGGACCGCGCTATCCGGAGTGGGACGTGCACCACCGCCGCTATCGCCGGAACTGGTGCACGATCGCCGAATCCGATCCTCGCGCAGGGGCTCACGCGATCCCGGTCACACCGGTGGACAATTCGCTGCTGCGCGCGCTGGCCCGGTTGCGCTCGAGTCTCGAACACCGGCATCGCCGGATGCAGGGCGACGACATCGATCTGGACGCGGTGGTGGACGAGCGCGTTCGATTACTCTCCGGCGCTTCGCCGGACGGTGCGGTGTACACCGAAAGCCTGAGGTGCACACCGGATCTGGCGGTGGTCGTCCTTCTGGACATCTCCGGTTCGGCCGCCCTGCCCAGCGCCCGCGGCGGCACGGTGCACGATCAGCAGCGCACCGCCGCACTCATGCTGACCTCGGCGCTGCACACACTGGGCAATCGAGTGGCGCTCTACGCGTTCTACTCCCAGGGCCGCGCCGCGGTCCGGATGCTGCGGGTCAAGCGATTCGGCGATCCGCTGGACGCCGCGGCGCTGCGCAGGCTCGCCGCGCTCGAGCCCGCGGCGTACACGCGGATGGGTGCGGCCGTTCGGCACGGCACGACGATCGCGAGTGAATACCGTTGCGCCGCGCGAACTCTGCTCGTCGTGCTGTCCGACGGGTTCGCCTACGACCACGGTTACGAAGGTTCCTACGCCGAGGCCGATGCCCGGCGCGCGCTGTCCGAGGCACGTCGCCAGGGCATCGGCTGCGTCTGCCTGAGCGTCGGGGCGGAGACCGAGATCACCGCGCTGCGAGGGGTTTTCGGCACTGCCGCCTATGCCGCCGTGGCGTCACCGCGGGAGATGCCCGGGGTGGCCGCGCCGTTGTTCCGGGATGCCCTGCGCTCCGCGGACCTGCGCCGCCGGACGGCGCGGGCGCGAGCCTCCTGAAGGACCGATAGTCCGGTCGTGCGAGCGCATCGGCGGAGATCACCCGAGAAAGGCGAGGTCGATATGGAAAATTCCGTTCGCCCCTACTACGTCCCGGTCGGCAACGAGGAGCGGGTGTTCCTCGCGGCGTTCCGCCAGGGATTGCCGATCATGCTCAAGGGGCCGACCGGCTGCGGCAAGACCAGGTTCGTGGAGGCGATGGCGCATCACGCGGGGCGGCCGCTGATCACCGTGGCCTGCCACGACGACCTGACCACCGCGGACCTGGTCGGCCGATACCTGTTGCAGGGCGGCGAGACTCGCTGGGTGGACGGTCCGCTGACCCGTGCCGTGCGCGAGGGCGCGATCTGCTACCTCGACGAGGTGGTCGAGGCGCGCCAGGACACCACCGTGGTGCTGCATCCGCTGGCCGACCACCGTCGTCAACTGCCCATCGACCGGCTCGGGACGACCCTGGACGCCGCCGCGGGCTTCTGCCTGGTGGTCTCCTACAACCCCGGGTATCAGAGTGTGCTGAAGGATCTCAAGGACTCCACCCGTCAGCGCATGGTCGCCATCGAATTGGGTTACCCCCCAGCGGAAATCGAGGAGAAGATCATCGCCGTGGAGTCCGGCGCGGACCCGCGCCTGGTGACCCAGTTGGTGCGGATCGGCCGTGCGGTCCGGCAGGCCGATGCGCCCGGTCTGCGCGAGGTGGCCTCGACCCGGGTCCTGATCAGCGCGGCCCGGCTGATCGCCGAGGGACTCGCGCCCCGGGAGGCCGCACTCGCCGCCGTGGCCGGACCGCTCACCGACGACCCGCTCGCCGCCGCCGATCTGGCCGCGGTGATCGATGCCTACGTACCGAACTGACCGGGGCGCGACGACGCCCGCATCTGGTAGAGAAAGCAGAGACTCATGTCCGACACGGCGGCAATCGATTTCGAATCCCGCATGCTCATCGACGGTCGCCTCACCGACGGCGGGGCCGGTCGTTTCCCCGTCGTCGACCCGGCAACCGAGCACGTGCTGGGCGAGGTGGCGGACGCGTCGGCGGCCGATATGCGCCGTGCGATAGCGGCCGCGCGGCGGGCGTTCGACAGGACCGACTGGGCGACCGACCGCGCGCTGCGCCGTCGCTGCCTCGAGCAACTCCAGGAAGCGCTGGAGAATGATCGAGAAGCGTTGCGGGAGGAGCTGATCGCCGAAGCGGGCTGCCCCCGGTCGATCACCTTCGGGCCGCAGCTGGACGCTCCGCTGGCCGACGCGGTGAAGGTTCCCGCCGCGCTGATCGACGAGTATCCGTGGGAAACAGATCTCGGCGATATGTTCGTGGCGGTGACCGGACGCCGGACCAAGCGTTTGGTGTGGCGTGAGCCGGTCGGCGTCGTCGGTGCGATCGTGCCGTGGAACTTCCCGTTCGAGGTGAGCATTCACAAGCTCGCGCAGGCGCTGGCCGCCGGAAACACGGTGGTCCTCAAGCCCGCGCCCGATACGCCGTTCAACGCGACCCGAATCGGGCGTCTGATCGCCGAAAACACCGATTTCCCAGCGGGAGTGGTCAATATCGTCACCGCCTCGGATCACCTCGTGGGGGAGGAGCTCACGCTCTCGCCGGACGTCGACCTGATCTCGTTCACCGGATCCACGGCGGTCGGTCAGCGCATCATGGAAAAGGGTGCGGCGACCATGAAACGCCTGTTCCTGGAGTTGGGCGGCAAATCGGCGAGCATCGTGCTCGACGATGCCAACTTCGGCGAGGCGCTCCTGCTGGGGATCGCGCCGTGCCTGCACGCCGGTCAGGGCTGTGCCAATCCGACCCGGCTGTTGCTGCCGCGCACCCGGTACGCGGAGGGGGTGGAGTTCCTGGAGGCGATGTACCGGGGCATCGAACCGGGCGATCCGCAGGATCCGGCGACGCTGTGCGGTCCGGTCATCTCCGCGCGGCAGCGTGACCGGATTCGCGGATACATCGATGCGGGCGTCGCGGAGGGTGCCCGGCTCGTGGTCGGCGGCAATGCCGCACCGAACCCGTCCGACCGTGGGTTCTGGGTCAGGCCAACGCTTTTCGCCGACGTGGACAACGGTATGACGATCGCCCAGGAGGAGATCTTCGGCCCGGTGCTCGCGGTGATCGCGTTCGACGACGATGACGACGCGGTCCGGATCGCCAACGACAGCCGCTACGGGCTGGCGGGCAACGTCATGTCCGCGTCCTTCGAACGTTCCATGGCGGTGGCCCGCCGGGTGCGCGCCGGATTCATCGGCGTGAACGGCGGCGCGGCGTACGGCGCCGACGTGCCGTTCGGCGGGTACAAGTTCAGCGGCGTCGGCCGCCAGAACGGCGTGGCCGGATTCGACCAGTACACCGAGATCAAGTCGATCGGCTATCCCGTCGACTGAGCGGGGAGATCGCTACCGCAGCGGATTCACGCCGAGACGCGCGCAGATCTCGTAGACCGCCTCGAAGGCTCACCACGCTACATCGGAGCGAATATTTGGTCACCGCTTCGGCGGTTCGCGCCGGACGGTGTGTGCTGCCCGATTGCCCGCTCGAGTCTTCGCAGGTATGCCCCGCCGTCTGCGGAAATGCAATTCTCAATTACTGCGAATGGCGTTGTACTTCGGGTCGTGATCCGTTATCGTTGCCGGACGTGGCCGAAGGGCGGCCGCGGGACGGTGCCACCCAGTGCCACCGCCGGGCGTCGGTGCTACGCCGCGTCCCACGGCAAGGCGAAAGCCTTTCTACAGCAAGCGATGTCAATGTCGACCAAAGCTGTATCCGCCGGTAGCGCGGCCGAGCGAGCGGTATCGGGCGCCTTCCGCGAACTGATCGACTGTATGCGCGGCGGTCACGGCATATCCGGCGCGATCCGGCGGCTCGAGGCCGCTGCCACCGGCTGGGCGGCCACCGGGGTCACCTTGCGCGCGTTCAACGCCGAGCTGCAGGACTGCCTGACCGAGGCCGTCCGCACGGTCGTGCGGTCGGCCGCACTCACCGGCGACGTCGAATCCGTGGTGGAGATCGTCATCTCCGCCATCGCGCTGGTCGCGGATATCCATCACCGGATCTGGTGCGACGGCCGGCTCGGGGAGATTCAATCGCTCGCGGGGGCGTTGCTGTCCGGTGAGAGTCCGCTGCGGCTGTCCCAGGAGAGCGGGATCGCCGTCGCCACATCCTATTGGGTGGTGGCCCTGTCGGTGCCGCCCGGTGCGGCGCCGGCCGCCGAGCCGGTGCTGCGGCGGATCCGGGTCGAGCTGACCGAGCGCTACGGTGACCGGGTGCTGCCCAGGCTGTCCGCGGCCGGTGGCACGGTCCTCGTTCCGGCCGTCGACGCCGAGGAGCCGCCGGCATCGCTGGTCTCCGAATTGTCCGTGGCGGCACAGGTTCCGGTCACCGCCGCCGGGGTGTGGGCCGCGCGGGCCGATATCCCCGGCGCGGCGCGGCAGGCGCACGAACTGCTCGAACTCGCACTGGCCTTCGGGCGCAGCGGCCGCTGGCACACCTTCGCGGACCTGGCCCTGGAATATCAGCTCACCCGGCCCGGCAGCAGCCGCGAACGCCTTGCCGCACTGCTGGATCCGCTGGAGGGCCACCCGCATCTCGAGGAGACGCTACGCCTGCACCTGCGCGGCGATCTCTCTCGCCGCCGCATCTCCCAGATGCTGACCATCCACACCAACACCCTCGACTATCGCCTCAAGCGCATCGGCCGGCTCACCGGCGTGGACCCGTTCAGCCCGGATGGGCAGTGGCACTTGCGATCCGCACTCGTCGCGCGCACAGCGTTGTCGAATCCGATTGCCGCACCGAAGCTCTCGGAATCGGCCGGTGATCACTCCGGGCGCGCGACGACACCGCGAAGCGTGGTGTCGCGCAGGTGAATCAGCGAGGCGCGGGTGCCGATCTCGCCCAGGATGTTCTCCGGAATCCAGGCCACGCCGATCATGCAGCGCGCCAGCATCTCGTCCGAGGGGCTCTGGATCGCGATCTCCCCCGAGCGAATCCCCTTGGCCAGCAAGGCTTTCATCTGCCGCACGCGCTTGCCGAAGAGCCAGCCCGGGTTCGGCGTGTCCGGCGGTGACTGCCGCATCCAGGCGAGCTGAATGCGGAACTCGTCGCCGAATCGGTCGAGCATATTGGTGTTGATCCAGCTCAGCGCGTCCAGCTTCTCGATGGCCGAGGAGTCCGAACGCAGCACGTCGGTCCAGCCGACCGCGACCTTCTCACCGAACGATCGCATGATCGAGGCGAGCAGTTCCTCCTTCGAACCGATCACCCGGTACACCGATCCGGTGCCCAGCCCGGCCGCGGCGGCGATATCGCGGATGGTCGTACTCTCGTAGCCGCGACGGCCGAATTCGGCCCGCGCGACCGCGCGGATGTGCGCGGCCTTGGAGTCGTCCGCCTGATCGCCGGGCCAGGTCCGCACGACCGCGTCGGCGGCCAGGAATGCGGGGGAGGCATCGAGTTCGGCGTCGGTGTGGCTCGCGGCGGCGATCCCTTCCAGCAGAATCCGGCAGAACAGCCGCGCCACCTGATCCGCCGGTGCGTTGTGCCGGATGATGTCCAGTCCGACGTGCAGCATGGTCTGGGTGATCCGGTCGGCCAGCAGGTGCAGATCGATGTCGGGCCGCAGATACCCGGCCCACCGCGCGGCGCGCAGGGTCTGGAACATGGCCTCCAGGATCGCGGTCGGGCGCTGCCTGGTCAGCTCGATCAGGGTGGGGTTCGAACTGGGGCCCTCGTAGAACGACATCTGCAGGGCCGCACGGTGATCCACCGCGCAGGCGGCGATCTGCGCGCCGAGGTCGGCGATGCGATCGAACGGCGTGCGCGAGTCGGGGCGGTCCAAGGTGTCCAGGGTGCGCTGGGCGACCTGGTCCAACGCGGCGTGATAACGCTGCAGCAGCCCGACGAGAATCGCTTCCTTGGATTCGAAGTGGTGGTAGAGGCTGCCGGGCAGGATGCCGCAGGCGTCGGCGATCTCCTGCAACGACGTGCGCAAACCCGAGGACGCGATGAGCGACGCGGCGGTCTGGAGGATTTCGGTGCGGCGGGCGCTGTCGTCCTCGACACGGCTCACCTGACCACGCGCCACAACACCTCCACAGCATCTCGGCCCTGGTCATCGGACGGGGGCGAGCCCGGCGGTCGATAATACCAACTCTTTGATCCACGGTATCATCAGGCGTGGTCCCGTACCGGCCGGGGATTTCGGCGGCGGTACGGGTTTCGTGCCGGGGCGACAATTCCGGCCGTGCGGCCGTATCCGTTCAGGACGAGGTCGGCAGCTGCCGGGCCAGATCCATGACGGTCACCGTATCGGTGCCGGTCTTCTTGAGCCGCTCGGAGGAGCGGTAGCCCAGATCCACGTCCGTCGCCTGCGCCCGCAGCGCACCGACGGTCAGCTCGGCCTTGGGCAGCTGCCCGAACATGTCGAAGGAGTAGAGCCGCAACGCATTCCGGTGGGTGATCTTGTCGATCTCGTCGTCCGGGACACCGTCGAGGTGGATCGCCAGGGTCTCCGGGGCAACCGGCCAGGTGGAATCGGAGTGCGGATAATCGCATTCCCAGTTGAGCATGTCGAGATTGAGTCTGTCGCGGGCCTGGATTCCGAATCCGTCATCGATGAAACACAGCGCGATGCGATCCAGGAACACCTCGCTGGGAAGTTCGTCACCGAAATTCTGGTGGGTCCAGGCGCGATGCATCTTGTACACCCGGTCGATGCGCTCGAGGAAATACGGCACCCAGCCGATACCGCCCTCGGACAGCGCGAAGGTGAGATCCGGGAATTTCCGCAGCATCGGCGACCAGATCAGATCGGCCGCGGCCTGCACGATACTCATCGGCTGCAGAGTGACCATGACGTCCACGGGTGCGTCGATCGAGGTGATGACCACGCTCGACGACGATCCGATATGGAGGTTCACCACCGTGTTCGTATCGCTGCACGCTTTCCAGAACGGATCCCAGTGCGGATCGTGCAGGGACGGGTAATTCAGCTTGGTCGGATTCTCCGAGAACGTGACCGCGTGGCAGCCCTTCGCGGCCACGCGCCGGACCTCGGCGGCCATCAGTTCCGGATCCCAGATCGGCGGCAGTGCCTGCGGGATCATCCGGCCCGGATACGCGCCGCACCACTCGTCGATATGCCAGTCGTTGTAGGCGCGCAGGACGGCCAGCCCGAGGTCCTTGTCCTTGGCCCGCGCGAAGTACTGGCCGCAGAATTGCGGATAGGACGGGAAATTCAGCGCGGCGGCGACCCCGTTGGCGTTCATATCGCGAATGCGCTCGTGAATGTCGTAGCAGCCCTCGCGGATCTCGGCGAGTTTGGTCGGCTCGGCGCCGTATTCGTCCGGCGGTCGGCCCGCCACCGCGTTCAGGCCGACGTTGGTCGCCTCCTGGCCCTCGAACACCCAGGCGTCGGTGCCGTCCGCGCGCTGGACGAGTTTGGGCACGTCGGCGGCGTATCTGGCCGGGATATGGCCGTCGAACATATCGGGTGGTTCGACGAGGTGATCATCGACCGAGACGAGCACGAGGTCGTTCATGTCCATGCTGCACTCCTGTTCGGGCTCTGCGGGTGGTCCCGTGGCGCGAAATCCGAACACGACCCGTTCGCGGACCGCCGCTGATCTGGACTGTAGTCCGGAACAGATATTTGGTCAACAGGCTATTGTGCTGTGCCGGAAGTGAATAGAATCCGGACATCAGCAGATCCGGGCTAGGAGTGAGCACATGGCCGAGTCGCGCACCGTCGTCGTCACCGGAGCCTCGCGGGGGCTCGGGCTCGCGTCGGCTGTCCACCTGTACCACCGGGGCTGGCGAGTGATCGCGGCCATGCGCTCGGTCGACGCGGGGTTGCATAGCCTGCGGGAGCGGACCGGCGCGGCGCCGGGGGACGCCCGGCTGATCGGGGTCGCCCTGGATCTGACCCGACCGGCCTCGATCGAGCGGGCCGGGAAGGAGATCCTCGCGGTGGGGGCCCCGGACGCACTGGTGCACAATGCCGGCATCTCGGCGGCCGGAATGGTCGAGGAGACGCCGATCGCGTTGTGGGAGAAGATGTTCGCGACCAACCTGTTCGGCCCGGTGGCGCTCACCACGGCGCTGCTGCCTGCCATGCGCGCGGCCGGGCGCGGGCGCATCGTGCTCGTCTCCAGCGTGGCCGGCGTGCGCGGAATGCCTACTACCGCAACGTATTCCGCGGTCAAAGGTGCGCTCGAGCGGTGGGGTGAGGCGATGGCGGGTGAGGTGTCGCCGTTCGGCATCGGCGTCACGGTCCTCATCACGGGCACGTATGCGACCGACATCATCACCGACGCGGGCACCACCGACACTCGCGACCTCGACGGACCCTACGCCCGCCTGCATCGCACGATCGATCGCCGCGGCCGCCTGCTCATGGCGCGCGCCGCCCGGCCGCCGGAACGTTTCGTCGGCGGCCTGGCCGCCGCGCTGGCGGACACCCGCGCGTACGTCCGCCGCCCGGCGGGTCCGGATGCCCGAATGCTGTTGCTGGCCAACGCGCTCGCCCCGGGCGGGGTGATGCACCAGATGACGCGGTTGCTACTGGGGATTCCGCGCTTCGGAAGCCTGCGGCCCGGATCGGGCAGGCTGTAACCAAATATTTGATTCCAGTTGGCGGGTCTGGGATCCGGCTCGGAGCGGGGTTCGGATCAGGCTGAATACAACGGGCGGGCGGGGCCGGTCGATCGCCCTACCATGAGCCGGCGTGCCGACGAACCGCACTCGTCGTCGGCACGGCGTATCGAGAGGAACTGTTGTGAAGCCGAACCGTTTTCGGAACTCCCGTCTCCGGGCCGTGGCCGTACTGGCCGCGGTCGCCGCCCTGGGGCTGCCGCTGACCGCCTGCGGGAAGGGAGATTCGGTGCATTCGGAAAACGGTGTCACCACATTGCGATACCTGGGCTGGACCGATCAGGTGACCCTGCCCGAACTGGCCGAGAGCCTGGGTTTCTTCGACGGCAAGGTCAAACTCCAGTGGTCGGGCAATACGATCAGCGGGCCGCAGGAAATCCAGACCGCGGCCACCGGGCAGGTCGATTTCGGCGGTGCGTTCGCCGGCGCCGTCGCCAAGCTGATCAGCGCCGG
Organism: Nocardia sp. PLKS1-43; assembly: GCF_059510335.1. NCBI lineage: Bacteria > Bacillati > Actinomycetota > Actinomycetes > Mycobacteriales > Nocardiaceae > Nocardia > Nocardia sp. PLKS1-43. The sequence goes on from NZ_JCAJZQ010000013.1 coordinate 188,196, forward strand.
TGCGCCGATCACCGCGGTGATCAACTACTACGGGTCGGACGAGAAGTCGTTCCAGGGCTACTACGTGCCCGACAACAGCCCGATCCACACCGCCGCCGACCTGGTCGGGAAGAAGATCGGCGTGAACACGCTGGGGGGTCAGAACGAGGCCGACATCCACGACGCGCTCGCCAAGGCCGGGCTGAGCCAGGATCAGATCAAGTCCGTTCAGTTGATCGCGTTGCCGCCACCGAATATCGAGGATGCGGTCCGCAAGGGCCAGGTCGACGCCGCGTCGCTGAGCGGGCAGTTCCAGCAGCGCGCGCTCGCCGTGGGCGGCCTGCGGCCGGTCTTCACCGAACTCGACGAATACGGTGGCCCGATCAACGGCGGGCCGTACGTCTTCCGCAACGACGTGATCGCGAAGAACGCCGACGCGGTGCGCACCTTCACCACGGGCGTGGCCAAGGCGATCGAATGGGAGCGCGACACCCCGCGCGAACAGGTGGTCGCGAGGATGACCCAGATCATCGAGGGCCGGCACCGCGCGGGCGAGAACACCTCGACCCTGAAGTACTGGCTCTCGGTCGGCGTCCCCGCGAAATACGGTGTCATCTCCGACCAGGACTTCACCCGCTGGGAGAGCTGGCTCCGCGACACCGGCGCCGTCCACGGCCAACTCGACGTCAGCAAGTTCTACACCAACAAGTTCAACACGCTGGCCCAGCATTCGTGAGGTTTTCCGGGTCGGTGCGCACGCCCGCGGACCCGAGGCCGACCGATCATCGTGATCGATCGGCACGGCAGACTTCTCGTCACCGCAATTCCGTTGCGCGGTAAGTGGTTCGGCCCGGTCACTCCGGTGGGCTCAGCCCGCCGAGCCGGTCCACGGCCGCAGTGGGCGTAGGTTGTCGGACTCCGCCGACTGGGGGTGCGCATCGACCGCGTGGCCCGGCGCTCACTTGTCGTGGTCCGCGCGGCTGCGGCCGCTGCGGCAGTAGCCGACAGGGCCGTCCTCTCGTGTGGGCTGATCAAAATCGGTGTTGTCCACCAGGTCGTCTGCTGCCGGCGCCGGATAGTTGCAGACCACGTCGTACTTGATCTTGTGAGTGTCGTTGGTGCTGTTGGTGCAGAACGACCTGTCGCAATCGAGACCTGCTGCGAGATGAGCGGGCTGACTCGCGGCATTTCAGCCCAGCGCGACCGCGCGGCGCAGGTCGGCGACGTATGCCTCGGGTTGTTCCCAGGCGGCGAAATGCCCTCCGGCGCTGTGCGATACGTAATCGCGGAGGTTCACGAAGGCCTCGGCGTAGCTTCGCGGCTCCGGTTTGATGTCGTGCGCGAATACCGACAGCACCGTCGGAGTGTCGATGTAGTCGGGAAGGGGGCAGGGTTCGGTGTAGGTGGTGAAGGAGGTGCCGATCGTGCCGGTCACCCAGTATGCGCTGACCCAGGTCAGCAGCTCGTCCAGGGTGAAAGCCGTTCCGTCGGACCAGGATTGGAGTTTCTCCGCGATCCAGGCCGCGAGTCCGGCGGGGGAGTCGCCGAGGGCGACGGCGAGCGTGTTCGGCCGCGTCGACTGCTCCGCGATATATCCGCCCTCGGTGCGGAACCACTGTGCCGCCCGGTCCAGGTAGGCCACCGCATCGGGGGCGAGCTTCGTCCGGTCCGCCGTGATCGCGCGCTGCGGAGCGATATTCGTCAGGTGCAGGGAATTCACCCGATCGGGGTGCGTCGCCGCGAGCAGTTCGGCGACCGCGCCGCCGATATCGCCGCCGGACACCGTGTACCGCGAATAACCGAGCACGTCCATGCCCTCGGCGATGATTCCGGCGATCCGGCCGGCCGACATGCCGGGTTCGGTCAGCGGCGCGGCGAAAGGGAATCCCGGCAGTGCGGGGATCACCACGTGCATATCCGTGAGCAGGGGGAGCGCCCGCTCGTAGCGCAGCACCGAATCCGGCCAGCCGTGCAAGAGCACGACGACCGGGGCGTCGGGCGCCGCGGACCTCCGGTGGATCGACCGCAGTTCGGTGTCGCCAGCTTGCACTGTCGCCCAGGGGAATTCGCTGATCCGGTGTTCGTGCACGCGCCAGTCGTATCCATTCGCCCAGCGGTCCAGCAGATCGTCGAGGCGAGTGCTGGTGATGCCGCGCGCCTCGTCCGCGCGCCACGGTGTCACCACCCGTCGCGTCCGCCGCAGTCTTTCCCGCATTTCCTCGTCCATGTGTATCAGCGTACACATAGATGTGTATGCTCGTACACATGACTTCCCGCAACGCGGCCGCCACCAGGCAACGGATCCTGGAACACGCGCGCCACCACTTCGCCCGGTACGGGTACGCGGCGGTCACTGTCAAGGGCGTGGCCGATGCGGCGAGTGTCTCGCCGAATCTGATCACCCGCTATTTCGGCGGCAAGGAGGGGCTGTTCCTGGCGGCGACCCGGGTGGAGATCCCGGTCGAGCACTCCTTCGACGGCGATCGCCGCACGTTCGGCGCACGGCTGGCGGCCAGCATCGTGCAGCGCTGGTTCGGCACTCCCGGGCAGGATCCGCTGCTCGTGCTGCAGCGCGCGTCCGGCGAACGCCCGCAAGCGGCCGAGGCGCTGGCCGCCTTCCTCGACGCCAACTCGCTCGACCCGCTGTATCGCTATCTGCGGGCGTCCGGTTCGGACGAAGCCGACGCTCGAAACCGAGCCGCGGCGATCGATGCCTTCGTCCTGGGCGTCTCGACCCGCCGCCGCGTCCTGCGCGCCGAACTCGGCGATCCGGCCGAGCTCGAGGCATGGCTCGGGGTCACCATCCAGCGCCTCGTCGACGGCTGAACAATCCGCTCGGTAGTAGACCGCACCCGGCACGCCGCCGCCCGGCGCGATCGCGTCACCGGTGATGGCGACGCCGCGCGGTGCGGCGAGGAAAGCCACCAGGTCCCGCACCTCGATCCGGCCTCGCCGGTGACCTCGGCCCGGCCCGGTGTCGAACGTCCTTTTCGGCGGTTACTTCGGCATCTTCCGTCCGGAACCGGCAGGGTCCGAGGATTTGGATGGAGCGGCAGTTCCGGTAGTCGCGGCAGGCCGGTCGCGGCGGCTGTCCGACAGGCGTTTCTATGACCGAACCGAGCCCATTGGATATGGGATTCATGGAGCTGGAGGATGCCGATCGGCGGATCAGTCTGGCGATCGCCGCGGTGGCGATAGTCGAGGGGCCCTGTCCGGGGCGGGCGGAGTTCCTGGCGGGCGTGGCGGCGGGACTGCCACGTGATCCGCGGCTGCGCCGCCGCATGCGTCGGGCGCCGCTCGACATCACCTCTGCCGTGTGGGAGGACGACCCGAATTTCGATCTGGCACACCACATTCGATGGGTCGCGCTACCGGCCCCCGCGGACGAGGCGTCGTTGCGCGAGTTGGTCGCCGCCGAGTTGACCCGGCGACTCGACCGGGATCATCCGCTGTGGGAGATCGTCGTCGTGGAACGCTTGTGCGACGATCGCTGGGCGGTGCTCATCAAAGCACATCACAGTATGGTGGACGGGGTTTCGGGCATCACGCTGTTCGAGAGCTTCTGTGACAGCCCCGACGGCCACGACGGCGCCGCCCCGGGTGTTCGCGCGGTGACGGGAAACCATTCGCGCCCAGATGTTTTCGGTGCCCTAGCGACGGCCGCGCGAGTGTCCTTCGCGGTACCCGGATGGGCTGCCGCGACCGTGCGCACCCTGGCGCCGGTGCTGTACGCGGTGGTGCGGCCCGCCGTGCGAACCTCGCTGAACGGGCCGATCGGACAGCAACGCCGCTACACCCTGGCGCGCACGAGTTTGTCGGAGGTGCGCGAGATCGGCGCCGCCTTCGACGTCAGTGTCAACGATGTGGCCGTGGCGGCCATCGCCGCCGCCTACCGGCGATTGCTGCTCACTCGCGGCGAGCATCCGGCGGTGCACGGACTACGCGTCCTGGTCCCGGTGGCGACCCGGAGCGCGGACGCGAAATACACTCTGGACAACCGTATTTCGGCCATGATCCCGCACCTGCCGGTCGAGATGGACGACCCCGTCGAGCGGTTGTTCTCGGTGCACGACAGGATCGGACGGCATCGTGCCCGCGGCGAGGCCGAAGCCGAGAAGTCGTTGCTGGCGCTCGCCGACCGGATCCCCTTCGGGGTGGTGGCCTGGACGTTCCGGCTGGCGACGCGGTTCCCGCAGCGCGGCATCGGCGCGTTGGCGACCAACGTCCCCGGCCCCCGGCATCCCCTGACGTTGCAGGGACGCAAGGTGATCGAGATCTGGCCGTGTGTGCCGATCGCCATGCGGCTGCGGACCACGATCGCCATCCTGAGCTACGACGGCCGCTTGACCTTCGGTATCACCGGCGACTACGACAGCACCCCGGACATCGAGGCATTGGCCACCGGTATCGCGACCGAGATCGCGGTGCTGCTGGCCCACGCCCGCGGGCACCGCGGCCGGGGCGGGGCGCCTCGCCGCGGCTCCGCCCCGGCACGCTCGAGCCGCGCTGATCAGGCCCCGGTGTAGACGTCGGCCATGTGGTTGATGCGATGGGCGCGAGCGAGTTCGGGCAGATCGCTGCCGTCGGCGACGTTCTCGCCCGCCGGCCCGAGCCGGTCGATCGTCTCCGCCGCCCAGGCGACCTCGTCGGGCTGCGGGCTCAGCGCCCGGTTCACCACCGCGGTGTCGCGGGCATGCATGCAGAGCTTGCCGCTCATCCCCATCGACTTGGTCACCGCCAGTTCCGCGGGCAGGTCGGCCGGGCCCGTGACGCACGGACCATCGATCGGTCCCGCGATCTCCGCGGCCCGGCTGGCGACCACGAGCCGGCTGCGCGCATAGGCCAGCGCCTCCGGGCCGACGTTGGTGTCGCGACGGAAATCGCCTGTGCCGAAGGCCAATCGGATCGTGGCATCGGCCGAGGCGATGTCGAAGGCGAATTCGATGCCGCGCGCCGATTCGACCAGGGCCAGAACCGGGACGCCGGGAAGTTCGGCCGCCGTGCGATCGACCTGCTCGGCGGATTCGGTCTTGGCGAGCATGACGCCGCACAGGCCGGGAACGTCGCGCAGGGCGGCCAGATCGGTGCTCCAATCGGCGGTGGTGATGTTGTTGATCCGCACCCAGCCGATGCCGCCGGCGGTGAGGAACTCGGTGACATGTTCGCGGGCAACGGATTTCGCGGACGGGATGACACCGTCCTCCAGATCGAAGATGACGGCGTCGGCTGCCGAATTCGTGGCGTCGTCGAACCGGTCCGGGCGCGAACCCGGGACCAGAAGCCAGGAGCGAGCGTGGATCGCCGGGACTGCAACGGTCTGCGGCGCGGACGTACGGGTCATTCGGTTTTCTTTCCTCTCGGCGCTCAGCTGTCCCGCTGTGCGGATTAGATTCGGTACGCCAACCGCGTCGAACAGTACACCACATCCAATATATTGGATGTGGACAGCGTCACTCGACGCCATGTGTATTTCGGGGGTTTGCCGGACGTACAGTATCCAATATGTTGGGTGACCGGGTGGAGCGACGACGCATGAGCGATGTGGCGTTCGATCGGATCTGTGATGCGATCGTCACCGGTCAGCTCGCCCCCGGTTCGAAGGTTCGCGACAGCGACCTGGCCGATCAACTGGGCCTGAGCCGAACCCCGGTTCGCGAGGCCCTGGCCCGGCTGATCGATACCGGGCTCGTCGAGGCCAAACCCGCCGCCTTCACCCGGATCACTCCGCTGCACCGGGCGGATGTCGAGGCGACGCTGGCGGTCCTCGAGGTTCTGGACCAGTTGGCCGTGCGAACCGGAGTCCCGAACCTCACCGCCGACATGATCGCCCTCATGCGCACCGCCAATGACGATCTGGCGCAAGCGATCAAGGCCGACAACATCGGCGCCGCCCTCGCCGCCGACGACATCCTGCACGGCGTGATCGTCGACGCCGCGGGCAACCCGCTGCTCAAACGGCTGATCCAGCAGGTTCATCCGCAGATCCACCGCATCTACTACCGCAAGTTCTCCAGCCTGCGCGGCTGGCAGGACGCCCTCGAGCATCACGACAACCTGATCAGGCTGTGTGCCGCGGGCGACAGCGAGGCCGCGGCCGAGATCTCCTCCCAGCACCGCCGTTTCCTCGGCGGCCTGATCGGTGAGCTCTTCGACATCGACGAGGACAGTTCCACCGCCCCGGTCGGCTGAGCGGGGCGCGTCGTCGTCGGACAACGTCCCGGGGCGCGTACCGTCCCGATTCGGCGAGGATGTGCTATCGCTGCTGGAACGAATTGTGCGGCAGTTGTTTTCGGCGTGTGGTCACTAAGCCGATGCCCGCGTCCGGGCTGCGCGGATCGAGACCGGCTGCGCGCCGCGGTTACTCGACATCGGGGAGTGGGAGCGAACACAGTCGCTCGATGTCGCGCTCCGGCAATCCCAAGCCGCGCAACACCTGTCGGGTCACCGCGTCGGTGGTCTCGCTGATATCGCGCTCGGGCTGTGAGATCAGCAGTTGCGCGAGAGCCAGGGACGCGCCGACAGCCACGGTGATCGCGGCCTCGACGTCCTGGACCTGGAACCGGCCCGCGTCGATCGCTGCCCGCAGGTCCCTGGTGGCCCGCGGCACCAGGCCGTGATCCGAGTCGAGCACCCGGGTGCCGCGCTGCAATAGGACGAGGGTGAACTCGCGGTCGCGGCGGTACAGCCGTCCCGTCATCCGGTAGCTCTGTGTGAACGCCTCGGCGGGATCGTCGATCCGGGCGGTCAGCTCGTCCATGAGCGTGCCGTGGGCCTCCAGGACCGCATCCACGGCGGCCTCGAACAATTCGTGCTTGCTGGTGAAGTGGTTGTAGAAGGAGCCGTTGCCCACGTCCGCGACCGAGGTGATCTCGAGAACCGACGCGTTCGTCCGGCCCTCGGCGAGGAGCTTCTGCCCGGCACGGATCAACGCCGCCCGTGTGTTGGCCTTTCGTCGCTCGGTGCGACTGGGCCCGTCGGGGTGAACCACGTCAACCACCACCTTCCGCGCACACCCATCGTGAATAGAACACGGTACCACTGACGATTTCGTCAGAAATTTCATTGACTGACGTCGCCGCCATGTGTGACGATATCGTCAATCAAGCCTGAGGAGGATGGCGATGAGCAGGTCGGGAGACGTACACGAGGGGCTGCATTCCGAAGTCGGGGCGGCCCGCGGCGAGCATCCGGGACGACATCCGAATCCGGTTGTGAAGGTGGAAGATCTGGCGTGGCTGGAGTTCGAGAAGCCCGATCTTTCGCAGACCGCCGCGTTCGCCGCCGACTTCGGCTTCACGCCCGTCCTGCAGACACCGGATGAACTGCATCTGCGTGGTACGCGGCCAGGCCCGCCCTGCGTGATCGTGCGCAGATCGAATCGCTCGGCCTTCCTCGGCCCGGCGTTCCGGGCGGCCTCGGCCGATGATGTCCAGCGATTCGCCGACGCCGCCGGCGTCCGGGTCGAGCCACTGCCGGAAACTCTCGGTGGCGTCGCGGTGACCACGCGCGATCCCAGCGGGGCGCGGGTGCGGGTGGTGACCGGCGTCGTCGAGCATCCCGCGCTGCCGTCGCAACCGACCTGGACCGACTACAACGTGGGCGATCAACTACGCCGCGTCAATCGCGGTCAGCGAGCGCCCCGCGAGCCCGCGCGGATCGAGCGCCTCGGACACGTTGTGCTGCAGTCTGATCGCTACCGCGAAGCGCTCGACTGGTACCTCGAACACCTGGGCCTGATCGTCAGCGACTTCCTGTTCTACCCGGGGCAGCGGGACCGCGGACCGGTGATGAGTTTCCTCCGCTGCGACCGCGGCGGCACCCCCGCCGACCATCACACGCTCGCGATGATGCTCGGCCCCTCGAACCGCTACGTCCACTCGGCGTATCAGGTCCGCGACCTCGATGTGCTCGCGGCCGGCGGCGAGTACCTGCGGGAGCAGGGGCGTTGTCGGTCCTGGGGGATCGGGCGGCACATCCAGGGCAGCCAGATCTTCGACTACTGGCGGGACCCGGACGGCCTGCTGGTCGAACACTTCACCGACGGCGACCGTTTCGACTGCTCGGTCGAACCCGGATGGGCGCCGATGCGCGCGTCCGGCCTGTCCCAGTGGGGCCCGCCGGCGACCGCCGACTTCCTGGGAACCGCCCCCGGCAAGGAGTTGCTGCGAGAAATCCGCTCGATCCTCACCGCATTGCGTTCCGCCGACAACGAATTCGACACCCAACGCCTCATGGGCATGCTGAAAGTCACCAGGTCGTAAGCCTTTTCGTGCTCTCCACCCGGAACCGGCTGCAGCTCCTCGCCTTTCACACAGCGCCGCGCCGTTTCCGTCGGATCGACGCGGGTGTACGGCTGCTCACCGGAACGGGCGGGATCGCCCTCGTCGCGGTCGAAACCCATCGAGATCGTTCGACCGGCGGCTCCGCAGGCCGGCACGGCCGCACCGGTGCGCACGGTCACCCGGGCGGGCCGAGCGCGACGAGCGCCGCCGTCAAGGCCTCGACGTCGATCCGCGCGCTACGGCCGTCGGTAACCACCACGTTGCCGTCCACCAGCACCGTGTCCACGATGCGTGGTGTACCGCAGGTCAGCAGTGTCGCACCGGGGTCACTCACCGGCAGACAGGCGAAGTCCCGATCGAAACGCAGCAGCGTCAGATCGGCGAGGCGTCCGACGCTCACCCCGCCCGGCGCGGGCACGACGGGCAGCCCGAGTGCCCGCGCCGCGCCATCGCAGGCGATCGCGAGCATCGACCCGATGTCGAACAGGTCGGCGCGGCGCGCGCAGGCGCGCTGGACATATGCGCCCGCGCGCAGCGTTTCCAGCATGTCCTGACGGTCGTTGGAACCGGCGCCATCCACGCCCAGTCCGACGGCGACCCCGTCCGCGAGCAGTTCGCTGATGGGGGCGACCCCGGATCCGAGTCGCATGTTGGACACCGGGTTCCACGACACGGCAGCGCCCCCAGCGGACAGCGCCCGGCGTGCGTTCGCGTCGAGTTCGACACCGTGCACGGCGAGCAGGCGCTCGCCGATCAGCCCGCCTTCGTCGAGATAGTCGATCGCGGACAGACCGGCATTCGCACGGCACATCGCGTCGTCGGTGCCCGTCTCGGACAGGTGGATCATCACGGTGAGGTCGCGGTCCCGGGCGAATGCGGCTGCGGTGCGCATACCCCCGATCGTCATCGAGCGGGCGTTCGGGATGGCCAGTCCCAGGGCGATGCGGTCGCCGGCCGCTGCGGCGAGCCGGTCGGTGTCGGCGAGCGCGGTGTCCAGCGGCTGGATCAGCCTCGGGTCGAAACCCCAACGGCGAGTGGGGTCTTCGCGGTCGGCGACACCTCGGCCGAGAACGGCCCGCACCCCGACGTCCGAGAGCGCGGCGAGTACCGCGTCGTGTACCTCGGGGTCGGGATGCGGCCACATGTGCTCCACGAGGGTCGTGGTACCGGACAGCAGGCCCTCGAGTGCGGCGGCCACGGCGGCGAGGTATGCCCGCTCGGGGGTCACAGCGGTCATCGCCTCACCCACCGCGAGCAACCACTCCAGCAGCGGTCGGCCCTCGCCAACACCGCGGCACAGCGACTGCTGCACATGCGTATGGGTATTGACGAACCCGGGTATGAGGTGGCCGCCGACGCCATCGAGCACGCCCGGCCCGGCGGCGCCCGGGACGTGCTGGCGGACCGCGGTGACGACCCCGTCGGTGATCAGCACGTCGGTGTGCGGGCGCCAGGCGGCCCCGGTCCACACCGTCACGTCGGAGATGGTGTGGACCTTTGTCGGCGCGGCGTCCGGCCGCAGCACGACGGACCTCACCGGATGCCGATCGAGCGGTCGGCGAACCGCGGGTCGAACAGTGCGGCGGGGTCCACCTTCGGGTCCACTTTGGCGCCCTGCGCGGCGAGCAACGGTGCCAGGTCGCTCACGAACGCCTGTACGCGCGCGGGGTCGTAGCTGCCGACCGAACCGTTCTCGTTCGCGATGATGTTCTCGGACTTCAGGATTCCCGACGCGTACTCGGCCTCGGCGAGCGAGTACGTCGAGTAGGTCGGGTCCTTCGCGACCACGTCGGCGATCAGCTTGTCGGTGGCCGTGGGCGCGGTGACGAAGTCGGCGTCGGCCTGCTGGACGATCGGCACCAGCTTCTGCAGACACGGCGTCAGCCGGGCGAGCCGGTCGGCCCGGACGGACAGGTTGGACGCGTACGGGTCGAAGCCCAGCTCCGAGAGCAGACCGTGGGCGACGGGCTTGTTCCAGGCCGGGGTGTTGTGCTCGTACTCCCACGGCTCGGCGTCCGCGTATCCCTGCTGCACGATCGACGAGTCGCCCACGAACCGTGCGGGGCTGCCGTCGTAGCTCTTGTCGAGCTGCGATTTCGTGACGTAACCCTCGGCGAGCAGCCAGGTCGGGAACGCCTGCTCCTTGGACACCACGACGGTGGCGTGTGTCGCGGCGAGCCCGCGCAGGGTGAGCCCGGGGTGCTTGGCCGGGTCCCACATCAGGATCGCCGGGTTGTGCGTCAGCAGCGGTGTGACCCCGACGACGCGCTGATCCGCACTGGCCGAGACGATCTGGTCGCCGTGCACCAGCCCGAGGTCGATCGACGAGTCGACGTACATCTGGGATGCGACCGACTGGAACCCGATGGCGGAGCCGCCGGACTTCAGCCGCAGCTTGATCCCGGTGTTCTTGCCCTGCGCCACCAGGGTTCCGGTGACCGACTTGGTGGCGGTGTCCACGGTGTAGTCCGGTCCGAGCAATTGGAACATCCCGCCCATGTCGGCCTGCGGTTGCCATTGCAACTGCACGGTGAGCGTGTCCGGGCAGACGCCGGCGAGGCGTTGCGCGGCGGGCGCCGGGGCGAGCGAGATCGACGGGGCGGGGGTGGTCGACGAGCCGCATGCGGTGAGGGTGCCCAGACCCACGGTCAGCACGGCGGTGAGACCGGCCGCGCGTCGCGCGATGCGGTTGTGGAATGGGGACATCTGTTCTCCTGCAACGTGTTCGGGAGGGGGTACGAGGGGACCGGAGGCGGTCGCGGGTGTGGCGGCTCGAAGAGGCGAGCGGCGTCGGGGGCGTTTACACGGTCGCGTACCGGACGATGGTCCACAAGCCCGGACGATGCATGTAACAAGATGTTCACGGCGGCGTTCACGCATTAATTACATGCAATTTAGAAGCTTGATGCACAACGCCGGCCGAATCTGCCCGCAGATCGTTCCCATATCGGAGGTTCCCTTGCCGTCCTTCGCCCCGCTGGTCGACACGCGAAACGATGTCGACGCGCGGCACCTGAGAGCGGACGACCAGGTGTCGTTCCACGAGGTGTCGATGACCTACCCGACCGGAACCACCGCGCTGTCCTCGGTCTCGCTGTCGGTGCGACGCGGCGAGTTCGTCGCGATCGTCGGGCCTTCGGGCTGCGGCAAATCCACCCTGCTGCGCCTGGCCGCCGGATTGGAGCGGCCGTCCGCCGGCACGGTCGCCGTGGACACCTCGTCGGTCGGCTTCATCTTCCAGGAAGCGACGCTCCTGCCGTGGGCCTCGGTGCGCCGCAACGCATCTCTGCTGGCCGAACTCGCCGGCATGCCCGCCGGCGAGCGCCGCGCGCGGGTCGATGCCGCACTGGCCGCGGTCGGGTTACACGACTTCGCCGACCAACTGCCCAAGGCGCTGTCCGGCGGCATGCGGATGCGGGTGTCGCTGGCTCGTGCGCTCGCGCTCGAGCCCGAGCTGATGCTTCTCGACGAGCCCTTCGGCGCGCTCGACGAGCTCACCCGGCAGGAGATGCAGCTCCAACTGCTGGGCCTGTGTGAGCGCGGCGGTTTCACCGCGGTGTTCGTGACCCACTCGGTGTCCGAGGCGGTGTTGCTCGCCGACCGGGTGGTCGTGATGTCGGCCCGGCCCGGCCGGATCGCGGCCGAATTCGAGGTCGATCTGCCGCGGCCGAGAGGTGCGCGCGGCGACGGCGGATCCTGGGGCGCGGAGCTGCGGTTCGCGCCCGAGTACACCGACACCGTCGCGCGGATCTCGGCGCTGCTGCGAGGTGTGGCATGAGTACCGTGCTGAATCTGCCGATCGCGCCGGTCGCACAGGCGAACCCGGTCGCCTCGCGGCGGCTCGCGGCCCGGTTCGGGCGCGGATCGGTGGCCGTCGCCGCGCTGGCCGCGGGTGTCGGGCTCTGGTACGCAGTGTCCTATCTGGTGCTCAGTCCGCAACGCCGGTTCCTGCTGCCGCCCCCGCACGCGGTGCTCGCGCAGTCCCTGCTCGACTCCGTGCACCTGCGTCCCATGCTCGTTGCGCTGGGTATGACCGCCGAGGTGGCCGGGATGGGGTTCGTGGCCGCGGCCGTGATCGGCATCGCCGTCGGCGCGCTGATGAGTCAGGCCTGGTGGCTCGAACGCGTGATCTTCCCGTATGCCGTTGTGCTGCAGGTCGTTCCGATCCTCGCGATCACCCCGCTGCTCGGGCTGTGGTTCGGCTACAGCACCACCTCGCGGGTGGCCGTGTGCGTGATGATCGCACTGTTCCCGATCATCACCAACACCCACTTCGGGTTTCGTTCGGTCGACCCGGGATTGCACGAGCTGTTCACGCTGGGCCGGGCATCGCGCCTGCAACGCCTCGCCCGGCTGGAGCTGCCCGCGGCCTCGCCCGCGATCCTGACCGGACTGCGGATCGCATCCGGCCAGGTGATCATCGGCGCCATCATCGGCGACATGTTCTTCGCGCAAGGTGAGCCGGGCATAGGCACTCTCATGGACGACTATCGCGCCCAGCTGCGTTCCACCGACCTGATCGCGGCGATCGTGCTGGCCGCGGCGTTCGGCGTGGCCGTCTTCGTCGTCTGCTCCGTGGTGTCCCGGCTCGCCGTCGGGCGCTGGCACGGCTCGGGGAGTGCGCGATGAGCGAAATCGCCACTCCCGAAATGGATTTCGTCGTCCCGACCGTCGACATCACGCCCTACCTCGACCCGGCTGCGTGCGCCGCCACGGACGCGGCCTGCGAAGCGGTCGCGGCGAGTATCGATGACGCCTGCCGCACGGTCGGCTTCCTGCAGGTCGTGGGACACGGCGTGTCCGCATCCGCGATCGACGGGCTGGCCCAAGCGATCGATGGCTTCTTCGAGGCACCCGCGCCGAGCAAGCGACAACTCCATCGCCCCGGTGAGAATCGCGGTTACACGCCACCGAAATCGGAGTCGCTGAGTATGAGTCTCGGTGTGGCCCCGGCGAATCGGATGCACGATTACTACGAGTCGTTCACCGTAGGGACCGAGGCCGCCGCATATCCCGGGCTGGACCTGCCCGAGGCCGACTACCCGGCGAACCGCTGGCCCGAAGTGCCGGGCTTCCGTACCTCGGTGGTGGCCTACCTGCGCGAGGTGACATTCCTGTCCCGGGCGCTGCTGCGGGCCTGCGCGGATGCATTGGGGCTGGGCCCGCAGCATTTCGACGACCTCGTCGACCACTCCATCGATACCCTCAAGATGAACAACTACGCGTTGGCGCCGGGCGCGATCGAGCTGGACGGGCCACTCACCGGAATGGGCGCACACACCGATTTCGGGATCCTCACCGTGCTGTGGGCGGACCGCGTCCCCGGGCTGGAGGTGCTCGGACCCGATGCGGTGTGGCACCCGGTCATCCCGGCTCCGGGAGCCTTCCTGGTGAACCTCGGCGATGCCTTCGCGCGCTGGACCAACGACCGGTGGCGATCCACCCTGCACCGGGTGGACCCGCCGGTGGTCGACGGCCGGATCGAGCGACGCCGGTCCGCGGCCTTCTTCTTCGACGGCAACCACGATGCGGTGATCGAGCCGCTGCCCGGCACCGTGGAGCCTGGGGCGGAGGCCTACCCGCCGATCACCATCGCCGCGCACCTGCAGGCCAAGTTGGCCGGGATGAAGCTCGGCGCCGCGCCCGCGGGGGCCGACCGCGAAGCCGCCCGGGTGCGCGGCGCCCGCAGCTGACTTCGACAAGCCCTTCCCGACAGGAGAAGACACACGATGACCGAGCAGTACCGCATGCAGGAACTGGTCCGGGAGAGCCGGATGGGCGGCGCTGGAGTGGAGACGGCGCGCAGCGTCCCGCGGATCGATCTGACCGACCGCGAGGCACGGCGCGCCGAGATCACCGATCAGCTGTGGCAGGCTGCCACCGAGATCGGCTTCTTCCAGCTGGTGAATCACTCGATCCCGCAGCCTCTGGTGGACGCGGCGTTCGCGCGTGCCGCACAGTTCTTCGCACTGCCCGGGCCCGCCAAATCCGCACTGCCGCTGGACAAACCGAACAACGCGGGCTGGGAGTACTCGAGCCAGATCCGCCCGTCGGTGGGCACTCCGGACCAGAAGGAGTCGTACCAGATCACCCGCCCGCACATGGCCGGGCTGTGGCCCGTCGAGCAGGAGTTGCCGGGGTTCCGGGACTTCATGCTGGAGTTCGAGCGGCACTGCTGGGAACTCGCGATGTGGGTGCTGTCCTGCTTCGCCGACCGGCTCGGGTTCGATCGCGAGTTCTTCACTCGCGCACACGATCCCGGCTCCGCGCAGTACCAGTCGACGCTGCGGCTGATCCACTACTACGCGCTGCCCGACGAGCTGCGCGGTCGCCCCGGCACCTGGCGGGCGGGCGCGCACACCGACTTCGACTGCCTCACACTGCTCTTCCAGCGTGACGGGCAGGGCGGCCTGCAGGTCTGTCCCGGCCGCGAGGCGGCCGCCCAGGAGTGGACTCCGGTCCTACCGTCCGATGACGTGATCACCTGCAACATCGGCGACATGCTCATGCGATGGAGCGACGACGCGCTGCTGTCGACGTTCCACCGGGTCCGGGTGCCCGGCGCGGGCGAGTACGCCGGGCCGCGCTACTCGATTCCCTTCTTCGCCCAGGCCAACCGCGATGTGGTGATCGCACCGCCGCGCGGCAGCTACCCGCCGATCACCGCGGCCGAGTACCTTCGACAGCGGGTTGCCGCGAACTACGCGGGCCGCACAGCGTGAGCGCGCCGGTCGAAGCCGGGCGGGGGAGGAGGACGTCGCTGATGGGCGACGGTTCGGACTCCCTGCTCGGGGAGGCGGTCTACAAGCAGCTGCTGGACCGCATCTTCACCGGCGAACTGCCGCCGGGCGCACCGCTGAGCGTCCCCGCCCTCGCCGCCGCGCTCGATGTGAGCCGCAGCCCGGTGCGCGATTCGGTGCAGCGGCTCGTGGCCGACGGGCTGGCGGTGCACACCCCGCACGCGGGGGCGCGCGTCGCGCATGTCGACGAGCGCGAAATCGCCGACGTGCTCGCCGTGCGAGAACTGCTCGACGGGTACGCGGCGCGGGAGGCGACGCTGCGGGCGTCGGCGTCCGACGTGCGACGGCTGGCCGCGCTGGTCGAGGGCCAGCAAGCACGGCTGGCCGAACCGGCCGACGCGCTCGCCGAGGCGCGCCACGACCTCGAATTCCACACCGCCGTCCGTGATCTCGCGGGCAACCGCGCGCTGAGCGATGCGCTGCACCGGCTCGACGCGAAGGCGCACCTGTACAACACCGGGCTGTGGTCGGACGAGGCCGGACGTCGATTCGCGGTCGCCGAGCACGTCGCGATCGTGCACGCCATCGAGATCGGAGACGCCGCCTGCGCCGAGCGGGCCGCGGCCGCGCACGTCGCGGCGCTGGGCGTGCGAATGCGTCGGCTGGCGCGGGGATAGCGCCGAAAACCTTTGCGGCGAAACATGGTTGGTTCGAAAATTTTACCTGTGTGACGACACCGGGGCCGTGCGATGCGGGACCATCGGACAATGACAGCGGTCGCCAAGCCCATGCAGTATCCACCGGGGATTTTCGACGGCTACCACGTCGAGCAGCACTCGGATGCCCACGATGAGATGTTCGACCGGGTGGGGCGGATTCGTCAGCCCTACCGCGGTGTGCACAAAGGATTGATGCGGATGGGCGTCGGCGAGCTGGTGTCCCGTTCGGATGCCCTGAGCCGGGCATTCATAGATCAGGGCATCACCTTCTCCCTTTCCGGACAGGAACGGCCTTTTCCGCTGGATCTGGTGCCACGCGTGATCGCGGCGTCGGAGTGGTCGCTGCTGGAAAAGGGTTTCGAACAGCGGGTGAAGGCGCTGGAGATGTTCCTGGCCGATATCTACGGTGAGCAGAATATCCTGGGGGATCGCGTGATACCGCGGCGGCTGATCACCACCTGCCCGAATTTCCATCGCGAGGCGATGGGTATCGCACCGCCCAACGGCGTGCGTATCCATGTCGCCGGAATCGATGTGGTGCGTGACGAACACGGAGTGTTCCGGGTACTCGAGGATAATCTGCGCTCACCGTCCGGGGTGTCCTATGTGATGGAGAACCGACGCACGATGGCCAGAGTTTTCCCGGACTTGTTCGCCTCTCATCGGGTGCGTCCGGTGGGGGATTATCCGAGCCATCTGCTCCGGGCGCTGCGCGCCTCGGCGGCCACCAATGCCGCCGATCCGACCGTCGTGGTTCTCACGCCCGGAGTGTTCAATTCCGCGTATTTCGAACATTCACTGCTGGCCCGCCAGATGGGCGTGGAGCTGGTCGAGGGCCGGGATCTGTTCTGCCGCGACAATGCGGTCTATATGCGTACCACGCACGGTGAACGTCAGGTCGATGTGGTCTATCGGCGTATCGATGACGATTTTCTCGATCCCATGCATTTCAACCCGGATTCGGTGCTGGGCGTGGCCGGAATCCTGAACGCGGCGCGGGCGGGCAACGTGGTGATATCGAGCGCGGTCGGCAATGGTGTCGCCGACGACAAACTGGTCTACACATATGTGCCGGCCATGATCGACTACTACCTCGGCGAACGCCCGCTGATCCCCAACGTCGACACCTTCCGCTGCTGGCTCGACGACGAACGTGCCGAAGTGCTCGACCGGATCGAGGAATTGGTGATCAAGCCGGTCGAGGGCTCCGGCGGATACGGCATCGTCTTCGGGCCCGATGCCTCCCCGCGGGAACTCGAGACCGTGCGCGCCAAGATCCGCGCCGAGCCGCGCAATTGGATCGCCCAGCCCGTGGTTCAGCTCTCGACGGTGCCGACCAAGATCGGCGACTCGCTCTCGCCCCGGCACGTGGACCTGCGGCCGTTCGTGGTCAACGAGGGCAACGACGTGTGGGTGCTGCCCGGTGGCCTCACGCGGGTCGCGTTGCCGGAGGGCTCGCTCGTGGTCAATTCCAGTCAGGGCGGCGGCAGCAAGGACACCTGGGTGCTGTCCGCGCGCACCATCGGGGAGCGGGAGGAGGCCGCCCTCGAACTCGTGAGTGAACCCGACGTGACCGATCACGCCGAGCAGAGCCCCGCCCTGGCGGTCACCCAGTCGCAACAGCAACAACAGCAGTAGGAGGCGTGATGCTGGCGCGGAACGCGGAATCACTGTTCTGGATCGGCCGCTACGTGGAACGAGCCGACGACACCGCCCGGATCCTCGATGTCACGGTGCACCAACTCCTCGAGGACGTCACCGTCGATCCGGACCGGGCGGCCCGAAAACTGTTGCGGGTACTGGGAATCGACCTGCCCGACGGGCAACTCGACGTCTGGTCGCTGACCGAACTGGTGGCCTTCGACCATGGCCAGCCGGCCTCGATCGTCGCGTCGATCTCGGCGGCCCGGGAGAATGCCCGGGGTGCGCGGGAGGCGACCTCGGCCGAACTGTGGGAATGCCTGAACACCGCCTACAACGGGCTCGCCGGCGCGATGCGCGCCGCACGAGATCTGGGACCCTACGAATTCTTCCGCTACGTCGAGGACCGCGCTGCGATGTTCGCCGGTCAGGCCGACTCCACCCTCAGCCGCGACGACGGGTACCGCTTCCTGCTGCTCGGGCGTCTGCTCGAGCGCGTGGATATGACTGTGCGCCTGCTGCTTTCGCGCGGCGGCGAGCCCGCGAATTCCCCCGCGTGGGTCAGTGTGCTGCGTTCGGCCGGGGCACACGACGCGTATCTGCGCACTCATCGCGGTGTGCTCGACGCACGTCTGGTGGCCGAGTTCATCCTGCTGGACCGGCTCTTCCCCCGTTCGGTCTTCCACTCGGTGCAACTGGCCGAGATCTGCCTGCACGAACTCGACCATGTCCCCGGCAGCCGGGTCGGGCCGCACAACGAGGCACAGCGCCTGCTCGGCCGGGCCCGCAGTGAACTCGAATTCCTCGCTCCCGGACTACTTCTGGAAACCCTGCAGACCCGGCTGGCCGATCTGCAGCAGACCTGCCGGGAGGTCAACGAGGCCATCGCCCTGCAGTACTTCCATGCCGCGCCGTGGGTCGCCTGGACCGACGCGCGCCACCGTCTCGGCGCCACCGCCGTGGTGGACGGGGAACTGTGAGAGAGGAACAGCCATGGGCCGGCGTATGAGGGTGGTGCACACCACGGGTTTCGCGTACGACGACGCGGTCACCCGCTCCTTCAACGAAGCCAGGCTCACGCCGCTGACCGACGGCCGGCAGAACGTGATCCTGAACCGCATCGAGACCACCCCCGCGACCCGTCCGTACCGTTACACGGACTACTGGGGTAGCGCGGTCACCGCTTTCGATCTGCACGTCCCGCATTCGGCCCTGGCGGTGACCGGACTCTCGGTGGTGGAGACCGAGTCCGGCGCCGCTCCCGCGGGCCCGCACTGGTCCTGGCAGGAGCTACATTCCGACGACAACCTCGATCTCTACGCCGAATTCCTCGTTCCCACCGGGTATGTCCCCGCCGACAGCGAACTGGCCGGTGCCGCGGAGGAACTCGCGCGCGAGGTGGATCCGCACGAGGCGGTCCTGCGCGCCGCCGACTGGGTGTACTCGCAGATGACCTACGTCCCCGGCACCACCTCGGTGCACACCTCCGCGGTGCAGGCGTGGAGCGATCGCAAAGGCGTCTGTCAGGACTATGCCCACCTGACGCTGTTGTTGTTGCGCGCCATGGGAATTCCCTGCCGCTACGTCTCCGGCTACCTGCACCCCGACCCCGACGCCGGTATCGGTGAGACCGTCGCAGGCCAGAGTCATGCCTGGATCGAGGCGTTCACCGGAACGTGGTGGGGCTACGACCCCACCAATGCCACCGGCATCGATGAACAACACATCTCCGTCGGCGTCGGCCGCGATTACGCCGACGTCCCGCCCCTGAAGGGGATATTCCACGGCGGTCGCTCCACCGATCTGGATGTGATCGTGGAGATCACCCGGCTGGCCTGAAACGGCCGCGCGGAATCGAACGAGTTCTACTTCAGCTCAGGGTGTTCGGCGTAGAGCTCGCGCAGGACGGACAGGTCGAACAGCTGCTCGGCCTTGATGTCGATCTTGGCTTTGGACAGGGCCTCGATGTTCTGCGCGATCAGGTGGTCGGTCATGGAGAGCAGGCCGTTGGCGTCGGTGTCGCCGGAGACGACCAGATCGTTCTGCGCCTTGGCCTCGTCGGTCTGCTCAGCGAGGTCGAGGCGCTGGTCCTTGCCGTAGATGTCGACCGCGAGCTGTGCGCTCTGTGCCGGGTCCGCGACCGCGGCTTTCCACCCCTTGATCTCCGCGGTGAGAAATGCCTTCAGCTTGTCGCGCTCGGAGTCGATGGTCTGCTGGCGTACGGTCAGCGTTTCGGCGGTCAGCGGCAGGCCGTAATCGGCGAACAGGAAGTGCGCGGTCGGAAAACCTTTGGCCGCCAGGGTGATCGGCTCGTTGGTCACGTAGCTGACCCAGCCGTCCACCTCACCGTTGGCCAGCGGGGTCGGGTCGAATTGGGCAGGCACGATCCGAACATCGCCGGAGGTCATGCCGTTCGCGGCGAGCAGTGCCTGGAAGATCAGCTGATTGGTGTCCTGCACACCGATCTTCCGGCCTTTCATCTCCGTCGGCGAGGTGATCGGTTTCGCCGCCGAACTCACGATGCAGAACGGATTCTTCTGATACGTCGTGCCGACGATCTTGGCCTTCAGCCCGTCCAGGACCGCCGGCGCGGTCGTCTGCGGCGCCGAGGTACCCAGCCAGATCTTGCCGGTGTCCAGGCCCGCCTCCACCGAGGTGCTGGCAGCGCCGCCGGAGATCAGATCCACGTGCCCGAATCCGGCGTCGCGATAGTAGCCCTTGCTGTCGGCGAAGTACTCACCGGCGAATTCGATGTTCTTCAGCCAGGACAACTGAATCGCGACGGTTCCGTATTTCGATCCGTCGGCGGTGGTGCCGTTGTTCCCGCCCGACGAGCTCTTACCGCAGGCCGCTGATACGCCGGTGCCGCCCAGTGCGACACCGGCGAACGCGGAGAAGCGAAGAAAGGACCGGCGGTCCAGGGATGGAAACTTCTGGGCCGAGGAGAGGCCGTTCGAGCGTGTCATGTCGGAAATGTAAGGTGCTTCGATTTCGAATACTTTGCCGCTGCATAAACTAGGCCGCCGGACCGAAACGAGCCAGGATCACGTTCTCCACCACGCCGACGATCGCGTACAGCAGGACCGACACGATCGTCACCAGCACGATGGATGCCCAGAGCTTGTTGTACTGGAACGTGGGGATGGCCCGGATCAGACCGGCGCCCAAACCCGTTCCGCTGCCGAGCCACTCGCCCAGCAGCGCACCGATCAGCGCGCCCGGCACCGAGACTCGTGCCGCAGCGAACACCGAGGGCAGCGCGGCGGGCACCGCGACCATCCGCAGCCGAGTCCAGCGTGAACCGCCGTATACGGCAACGAGTTCCATCGCCTGCCGGGAGGCCGAGCGCAGGCCGGTGATGATCATCACCAACGCCGGAAAGAACACCACGATCCCCGCCAGCGCCGTCACGCCGAGGATCCCGCGCCCGAAGACGAGCACGACGATCGGTGTCAGCGCCACGAGCGGAACCGACCGCAACAGCATCGCCACCGGCATGAACGACTGCTCGACCGAGGGCAGTGTGACGAACAGTGCCGCCACCACCAACGCCGCGGCCATCCCGCCGCCGAACCCGACCGCGGCATCGCGCAGGGTGATTCGTAGATCGGACAGGATCGCCTGGCGCGCGGTATCGGAGCCGGGGCCGGTTACCAGATAGTTCCACACGTCGCCCGGAGACTTGCCGACCCGGGGCCCGACCTGCGGGAAGGCGTTCAGGAACGCATACCAGATCGCCAGCATCAGGATCAATGAGATAACCAGCGGGAGAAGGAATTTCACAATCCGCCACAGCGCGCTCACGAGCGCACCTCCTGTGCTGTCCAGGGCGCCACCAGTCGCGCCACCAGGGCCACCGCCGCATAGCCGATCCCCGCGAGCGCGGCGGCGGCCAGGGCCATGCCCCAGGTGCGCGGCACATTGTAGGAGGTCTGCGCCGCGGTCAGGGCGACGCCGATGCCGCTGTCGATGCCACCGAGATACTCGCCGATGATCGCACCCAGCACCGCCGAGGGCGCGGCGATCTTCAACGCCGCCAAGGTATTCGGCAGTGCGGCGACGAGCTGGACGCGCCGCAGCTGCTGCCAGCGCCCGCCGCCGTAGGCTCGGACCAGATCCAGGCTGGTGCGGTCGGCCGAGCGCAGGCCCGACACCGTGCCGACCATGGTGGTGAAGAAGCAGTACATGGCGGCGAGGAAGACCGTCGGCGTGCGGCCGCCGAAGACCACCAGAATGATCGGCCCCAGCGCCAACAGCGGTGTGCAATAACTGAGTATCGCCAGCTGGGTGGCCAGTGACTCGATCGGCGGCACCAGCATCACCAGGATCGCCAGCGCGATCGCCAGCCCGTTGCCCCACGCGAACCCTTGCAGCGCACCGGAAGCCGTGATCCGGAAGTTCGGCCCGTAGAGGGCCCAGCCGTCGGTGTACATGACGTGCAGCACCCGCCACGGGCTCGGTATGGTGCCACCGCCGACCCCGAGGTCGGCCAGCAGCCACCACAGCGCGAGCAACAGCACCAGCCCGAGCAGGCCGCCGGCGCGCCTCATTGCGCAGCCCCTGGAACATCCAGCGCGGCTTCGGCTTCCGCCTCGATTCCACCGTGCCCGCCGCGGCCGAACAGCAGCTCGGACAGGTGGTCGTGCAGCCGATGGAATTCGGGACTGCGCATCATCTCGGGTGTCCGGGGCCGGGGCAGGTCGATCTGCACCGTCTCCACGACCCGGCCGGGCCGGGGACTCATCACCGCCACCACATCGGACAGGAACACCGCCTCACCGATGCCGTGCGTGACCATCAGTGTGGTGGCGGGTTTCTCGGTCCAGATGCGCAACAGTTCCAGATTGAGCCGCTGCCGGGTCATATCGTCGAGGGCTCCGAACGGCTCGTCGAGCAGCAGCACGCTCGGCTCGAGCACCAGTGCCCGCGCGATCGAGACCCGTTGTCGCATACCGCCGCTGAGCTGCGCGGGCTTGGCCTTCTCGAAGCCTTCCAGCCCGACCAGCGCGATCAGTTCGGCGATCGTCGCGGGATCCACCGTCAGCCCGGCTACCTGCAACGGCAGCTTGATATTGGATTCCACACCGCGCCAGGGCAATAGCGCCGAATCCTGGAATGCGATCCCGAATCCGTGCCGCCGCCGCAGTTCCGCCGGTGTCGCCCCGTCGATGCGCACCGCACCCGCAGTGGGTGTCTCGAGTCCGGCCAGGATCCTGAGCACCGTCGACTTGCCGCACCCCGAAGGGCCCAACAGGGAGGCGAATGCGCCCTGATCGGTATGCAAGTCGACCGTATCCAGCGCCGACACCGTGCGCCGCCCCGCTCGAAACGTCTTACTCAGGCCGCTGATGTGAATCCCGGTTCCCGCGGCTTGCTTGCTCATGCGGCCACCCTAGGAGCGGTCGGTTGCGCCGATATTGCATATCGGCACACCATGTTTCGGCCGCATTACGGTGCCGTTCCATCGCGTCTCGCCCGCGGCCACATCGCTGCGGGCGAGACGCGCCGACCGACGAGCCGCGGCCTTCCGGGACCGACTCGCCACCACGGGAACCGTGTGCCGCACCATCCGGATCGGTTCAGCGATCGGTTCGTTCGCAGGCTGCCGCCGCGCGCAGCACAGTGCCGTCGGCGAGGTGTCGCCCGATCAGCTGGATGCCGATGGGCAGGCCCGCGGCGAGGCTGATAGCCGGCTCTGACCGGTGAGGTTGGCTATCGGGGTGAAGCTCTGCCAGGCGGTCGCCTATACCGCCCGGCCGTCGATTTCGGTGAGGTCCTCGATGCCGAGCGGTAAGGGGGACGGCCGCAGTGGGCGTCAGCAGTGGGTGGCCAGGACGTTGCTGACACCTGCCTGTAGCCGCGACGCCGGCGGTCTCCGTCGACCGTGCTGTGTGGCCGGTGGTAGTCGTGTTGTCCTGGGGGGTGGCTGGTTGCAGAAGGGCTAGTGCGGCAACGCATTTCGCTGATGCAACGGCAAAGCAAAACCGGCTGTGGCCTCAAAGCGTTCGACGTCGGCCTTGCACGGCCGGTGGTATGAATCCTTTCGCTCCAGGCGGTTGTCAAGTGTGGAGACGTGTCCAGGATTCGACTCGTGTCGCCCGCTATCGCCACTTTCTACTGTAACTAGTTGCCGCACAACGATTTCGGCTCGGCCGGACGCATCGGGAGGTTGCACGACGGTCAAGCCGGCGTCGGTGACCATACTCAGGTCCAGGGTCTAGTCACGCGCTTCCTGAGAGGGTCGATGATCTGCATCCTCTGCTTGTGGGTTTGTCCGATCTCGCGGCGGTTTTTGACATTTCAGCGTCGCTGGTGCCGCAGTCGCAGAGGATTATGCACTCGATTCTGGTCGATGCCGCAGCGCTGGGATACGCGGTCGACTAGGCAGCGAACCCGTGACGGCGCCGAGATCACGGCCTGCGATCTGGTGTTCCGGGTGTCTTTGGCGGAGGAGGGTGAGGAACGCGAGGTCCTGCCCAATCCGGATGAACTGACCGGTCGGAAAGGTACGAGTGGCAACGATATCGGCCGGCCAAGCGCACGATGCCCTCCGGACGGCTGATGCTGTCGCTCACCCAGGTGGGTGACGCGGACTACCCGTATAGCAGGTGGTGGGCGGATCGGAAACGGTGGTGCGTCGAGGATCGCGTGTCGTCGTTGTTGGAGGCGGTGTCCGGGCTCGACTATGCGCTGCTGACCTGCGATGGCACCCATCCGAGCTATCAAGGGTCGTCCGAGCTCGCCGATGTGATGCTGGCATCGATTCCATAGGTAGATCCGCCAACGGCCGTCCCCTCGAAACTGGGTCGTGAGGGACGGCCGTGATAGACCTGCCTGCCGGTGCTCCCCATAACAGCGGGTACCGACAGATCCGGATCAGTGCGTGCAGCCGCCCTGGGTGCGCATCGACCACGAGGCGATCTGCCAGGACAGCGCCCCGATTCCGGCGCCGATCAGCGCGCCTGGGATCGCACCGACGATGAAGATCGGGAGTCCGGCTATCGCGCCTATCACCGCGCCGATGGCGGCGCGGACTTCCATCGTGTCGCCGTTCATCAGGCACAGCTCGACCTGCGTGCCGACCGGCGGCACCACCGCGGCGGGCTCGTTCGCGGCGAGCACGATCACCGGCGCGGCGACCGGGGCCGGCGGAGCCTCGGCCGAGGCCGAGGACGCGAATCCGGCCGTGAGGCCGATCGCCAGCAGGACACCGACAACCAGAGAGATGAGCTTCCCGCCCATAGGTTTTCCCCTCGAAGAGTGTGGAACGGCGCGACCCGGTAGCGGCCCGGCGGGGCGACTCCCCCCGACTGGAGACGTCGCGCGCTGCATCATCTTGGCGGCGAATCGCAACCGGCACAATCGATTCGAGCGTACTGAGGACTCAAGTCCCTCGACACAGCAAGCGCCCCGGCCGTATTCGGCCGGGGTGCTCTTTTCATGTGTGTGCGATCACGCGCTGAGTTCGGCCATCACGAGGTCGCGGTACGGCAGCGTAACGACGGCGTAGTCCTCGATGCCCAGTTCGCGCTCCACCTGCTCGAGGTGTACGGCTGCGCTGTCCCGATCGGGTCCGGTCACCTCGGTCTCGACGAATTCTCCTGCACCGGTAACGCGGTCGAGTGAGACGACGGTGTCGCTACGTTCGGGATGCCGGAAGATGCGGCGATCCTTCTCCACCTCGACGAGTTCGACCATGCCGATCGCCTCGAGCAGCGCCCGCGCGGCCTTGGCGTCGACGGCGCTGGCGAGCGTGGCGTTGATTTCCTGCTTCGCGATGATGTGGCCGGCACCGTGAGTGCTGGGGTTGGACGGCGGTTTATAGGTGATCTCGGCGAAGTCGCCGCGGCTGCGGATACGCAGACACTCGACCGTCTCCATGTAGTCGATATCGCTGCGGCTGTAGTAGATATCGGTTTCGGTGACCTGGTCGTCCTTGCGGTAGCCGAGTGCGACGAGTCTCCGGTACAACTCGTCGTCGTCCGGCAGAGCGCGTTTGCGCTCGACCTCGATCAGGGGCATATGGTTCATCCTCTCCAGTGGATCGCGGTGTGCAAGCGAGCGAAGTTCGACTTTGAGCACACACCTTGCAGCGTGGTCAGCGCGCGCTGAAGCGTGTGAACATCGTCGATCGGGATGTTCTGGAACAGCACGAACTGTTTCGCATCGAGTAGCGGGTTCGGGAGCCGCTTGGCGAGAAACCGATTGTAGTAGCGGCGATCCCGGGTGAATACGTCCTCGGTCGACACCGGCATCAACACCGAATCCTGGTCCGGCGGCCCTTCAAGGCTGTTGACCGCGAACGCGGTGAGCAGATCGTTCACGGTGAGGTACGCGTAGGTTTCTCGGCCCTCGCGGGCGAGCCACGCGTTCCAGGCAGGTTCGCATCGGACGTCGGCGAACTCGGCGCCCGTCAGGAACGCCATCAGCGCAGTGTCGGAGACGGCGTCGAAAATATCGCCGTCGATCACGTGATGGTCGAAGTACGGTTCGCTCACCGCGATCAACGCTGTCCGCTGCGGCGACGATGCCGCGGTCTCGGTGAGCGTGTAGTGGACGCGTTTGTGGCCGGAGCGGAAGTCGATCCAGTCGGCCGCCTGTGGGCCGTCCAGGATCGGCCGGAAGCCGAGAACCCCCGAGCGCCACACGTGATCACGGAACGTGATGTAGTGCCGTTGCACTTCGCGGAACAGCCCGATCGGCCCCTCGATCACCGCGCACACGTGCGTGTCGAGATCCGCTATCGGCACGATCCGCGAATTCTGCCGCGCCACAAGCTCATCGTCGTGCCGGTGGTACGGGTGCGCGCCCTCGGTGAGGTAATGCGGCACGAACATCCGCAGGAACTGTAGCCACGACCGGGAGCTGTAGCAGTGCACGACCCGCTCGTGCAGATCCGCAGCCTCGACGGCATACACGTCACGGTAGACGAAGAACCCGTAGTGCCGGATAACTGTCGGCAACGTGCGCATCATCGTGTGCAGGCCGGCGTAAGCACCGCCGTAGGAATAGACCTCGTGCATAAGGGCCGACGCGCTGATCACGTCGACAGGTTCGGGCAACAGGCTCGGAAGGTCGTGCGCCCAACCGGAGACGAGGTAGCATGCCCCGACCGCGGCGAATGAATCCATCGCCCGCGCGAGGGATTGCGATGCGACGCCGGGAGCTTCGATCAGTGTCAGCCGGGCACCGGTGTCGGCGGCGAGCTTGGTCGCGAGATACTGCACGGCCGCACCACCCCCCGGACCGATCTCCACAATGTGAGGCTCGTCGGTCCGCAGGCGGGTGATGGCGCGGTGGACGAGCGCGCCCTTTTCGTCCCCGTGGTCGTTGGTGGCGACGTCCAGGTATGTCGTGGCCGTTTTCTGTTGGTGGGCAAAGTTGTTCGGCGATGCCATGCGGTTCCCCCTTGGCTGGCGGGGCTATTCGGATTTCGATGGCCCCTGGTCATGCCGGTCGCGCTCGGCCCACTGGTCGAGGCCGGTCGCGACGCGGATCAGCAGCGCGAACGATGCCGATCCGGCTCGGTGTGGTGTCTCGGGTGTGCTGGGCCTCCGTTGCGGCAGGTTCTCGTGCGCCGTCAGCTCTCGATCTCGCGGGAGATCTCGACGTCCAGCACGCTTACCGGCTCGACGTCGATCGCCGGAACGTCCAGAGTGGCAGGCTGAGAATCGGATTCGAGATCGGCCGCGGCTTCCTCCTGAGCGCGAGGCCAGCCGTCCGGGCCGACGATCTGGTATCCGCTGTCGGTGACGTAGTACCTCAGGTAATCACTCATGCCCGGATCCGCCCTGCCGCTCGCAGCGCCTGGTACGCGGCGTTCTTGCGACCGCACTCGTCTCGGGAGCAGAGCCTATGCAACTGCATGTCGCGATGCGCCTGGGGAATCGTCGGCGGGTCGCTGGGCGCGGCGTGTAGCCACACGGTCGGGTATTCCGGTGCCCTGTGGTGCGCAGGCTCGGGCCTGGCGGGTATGAAATCGCCGCGCGGGTAGCGCACATCGCGGACCACCATCACAGTGATCGATCCGAACGCGGCGAATACGAGCGCGCCGACGATCACCCAGGTTGTCGCCTCGGCGCTCATGCCGGCGCACCCGCGCGGAGGTGGATGCGCTGCAGAACTCGTTCACCCGCCAACGTGATCAGTTGCGCGCGCTCCCGGATGAGCGTCTCGATCCCCTCGACATGCGTGAGATCTGGGACGATGACGTCGGTGGCATGCGTGGTGCTGATTGCGTTCGCGATGGTTGCCCAGGGGCCCTCACGCGTGGGATCGATGATCACCGTGGTGAGGTCGACGGCGCGGCCAAGCCGCGTGCCGAGCTCGGTCATCTCCTGCTCCACGCGGGCGCGGTCAGGTGTGGGAATCAGATCCGGGCGCAGGCAGCAGATCGCAAGGCGTCCCGGTGCTGTCGTGGTTGTCGTCATGCCCCTCGGTCTCCGTGTTCTGTCGCGTGCTGTCGGCGCGATTGATGCGATGAGCTATCTCCGCGACTGCATCGCGAAGAACCTGCGCCACGTCCATGACTTTCAGGAGACCGGACCTTGTAGCCCTGCGGAAGGCATGCGTAATGGGTGAATGTGTGCAGGTGGGGTGGGGGTGTGCAGAGGGGGTGTGAGAATCGAATGGGTTGTGGCGCTGCTGGGTTGCGCGTGCCACACTCCGACTATGGGACGCCAGCCCAAACAGCCCAATCGGGAACTCGACGATCTCCTCGACCAGTGCGGGGTGAGTCGCGCCGGTCTAGCGCGGCGCGTGGTCGATCGCGGACACGCGATCGGCCTCGAGCTGGCCTACGATCACCGTTCGGTTGGGCGATGGCTAGCTGGAGAACGGCCTAATTCGCCAGCGCCGGAACTGATTGCGGCGGTGATGTCCGAAATGCTCGGCCGCAGAGTGTGTCCTGAAGATTGCGGGATGCCCGGCGCGGCTGATCCTGTCGATATCGGCCTGGAATTCGCACTGAGCCTCACGGAAGCAACGGCCTCGGTGACAACATTGTGGAGGAGTGACGTGGAACGCAGGAGGTTCCTGCTTGGTGCCTCGTATGCGGTGGCGGTCTACCCTGCTGCTTCGATGCGGTGGCTGACGCTACCCGGGCCCGAACATCCTGTGTCCGCGGGGAATCGCCGCGTTGGACAGAGCGACGTGGATGCCCTGCGTACCATGGCCGCCGCATTCCGCGATCTCGACAACAAGGTCGGCGGTGGCCGCGTTCGATCGACAATCGTGCAATACCTACACAGTTCAGTCTCACCGCTATTGCGCGGTCAATACGCCGAACCCGTAGGTCGCCAACTCTTCGCGGTGACTGCTGAGCTGACCAAGCTCGCCGGATGGGCGGCCTACGACCAAGAGGAACACGGTGTCGCGCAGCGGTACCTGATCCAGGCGCTACGGCTGGCCCGTGCGGCTGGCGATCCTGGGCTCGGTGCCGAGATTCTCGCCGCGATGAGCCACCAAGCTACCTATGTCGGTCGACCGGGCGATGCCGTAGACCTGGCGCGCGCCGCCCAAATCTCGGCCCGCAGTGCGGGATTGGCCGCGCTCGAATCTGAATGCCACATGGTCGAAGCACACGGGCACGCCGCTCGCCGAGATGATGCGTCGTGCGCGGTGTCGTTGAACGCCGCGGAACGAACATTTTCTCGGGCAGAGTCCTCAGATCGTCCGGAATGGCTGGCCTACTTCGACGCTGCCTACATGTCCGCGAAGGTCGCGCACTGTTTCCGAGATCTCGGCGACGATGTGCGCACAGCGCGGTTCGCCGAGCAGTCCCTGGACATGTCCGAAGGCTATCCGCGAGGCCGCGCATTCAATCTGTCGCTCCTCGCGGCAGCCCGGGCAGCTGAAGATCCGCGCGAAGCCCTCCGAATCGGCCGCGAAGCGGTTGACCTGGCAACCGGACTGTCATCGCGCCGCAGCTATGCCTACCTCCGCGATCTGCGCAGGCGACTCGCCCCTTACGACGCGATGCCAGACATCGCAGATTTCCGTCAGCAGGTAGGCGTGCTCACTACCCGACGAGACTGAGGGCCCGGTAGACGCCGACGACGGTTGCGGCGCCGACGATCTCGCCTCGGTCGATCATTGCGACCGCTTCGGCGAGCGGGAACCACCGGACATCTTCGGCTTCGTTGATGTCCGGTGCGGTCTCGGTGAGTTCCGCGCCGCGTGCGAGATAGATCTCCTGCGGCTGGTCGAGACTTCCGATCGATGGCTGATAGGTGACGAGGTGCTCCATGGACTCGGGCCGCCAGCCGGTCTCTTCCTCGACCTCGCGCGCCGCAGCGGCGGCCACATTTTCGGCGTGGTCGACGTAACCCCCGGGCAGCTCCCACACCCATTGATCGATGATGAACCGGTGCCGGTACATGAGCAGCACCTCGCGGTTCTCGTTGAGTACCAGCGTCATTGCGCACCGCGGCATCCGCGCAACGTACTGGGTGAACTTCACGCCGTCCGGTAGCTCGACATCGACCGTCGACAACCGGATGTGGCGGTTCTCGTCGACCAGATTCTCGCCGTGAATCTTCCATTGGGTGCGCTTCACCGCTCGACGGTATCGCGTCCGAGGGGCTCTCGGCATTGCGCGCGGTTCGGCTCGCTCTGCGCCGCCCCGAGGCATTTGCGTCACGTACAGATTCGACGCACCGTGGTGCGCTCTGGTTCCACTCCTTCGCGTCTACTCGGGCGGGCCCGCGTCCGGCACGATGGCGAGAGTGGCCGCCGCGCCAGATCGATTGCCCGGCTCAGCGATAGGCGCATGTCCGGGCGCACCGTCGTCCTTGCGGCCGTTCGCCCTCTTGGATGCCGGCCTTTTGAGCCGCTCGATCTCGGCGGCGTGCGCCCGTTCCTCTTTCAGGTGCACGCGTCGCTCTTGCTCGAGGGCATCCTCGGCAGCCTCGGCCCGTCTCTCGGCCTCCTCAGCACGCTCACGGTCGGCGCGAGCCTGGATGCGCATGGCCTCGATCTCGGCCTCGGCCTCGAGCGCGCGAACCTCGGCGGCCAGCCGGGCCCGCTTCGCGTTGGCGAGCTTGACCGCGGTCGTCGCCTTGTCCAGATCGGCGCGCGCCTTGGCGAGCTGATCTGCGACCGGCGTATCGGGTGTCGTATCCATCGGAGATTCCTTGTCGGACTGGCGGCCTGGTGGTCAACACCGCGTCCACCGGAGTGGTGGGCGCGGCGCAAACGATCAGGGGCAGCAGGGGCACGAGTCGGTCAGAAAGTAACCGTGACCGCAGTCGGTCTTGCTGGCGATCTGACGGCCCCGACCGCTGATGAAGTACGCGGGGAACTGGTGGACGATGGCCGCGGTCAAGGGCTGCGCGAGCACATCAGCGGGCGGTGCGGGCATGTCGCGGTGCGCCGCGAATGCTGCGAGGGCGTCGGCCTGGGTCCAACCGCTACAGGGCACGTCACAGGTGGTGCAGCTCGCGCTGTACCGGTCGTGGCCCGCGAGGATGTAGGGCTTTATCGTGTAGGTGCAGGCCGCGGTCGTCATCTCCTTGTGCGAGTGAGGTTCTGATGGTCAACACCGGGCCCGGGGTGTTCCGGGCTTGGCGCGAACGATCAGTGCCGCGTGAGTTTCCGGAAGATCCGGGCGAGCCATCCTGGCGAGGTGGAGCGGTACCGCACGCACAGGCACACGCGCCCTGAGAGCGGTGCCGTGCCCGCGACCGCGGCGAAAGCGGTGGGTGCCTTGCAGATTCGCAGAATCCAGCTGTGCTGATTGCGGGGGTGGCCGCAGGCGCACATCGTCACCGCTGGGCCCACTTCGTGGTTCCGGGCGCGGCGGTCAGCGTGCCGAGCAGATCGGTACCGGCGAGTGCCAGCGTGGGACCGCCGACGACGATCGTGCCGACGACGCCGCCGACACCCGCACCGGCCGCGGCACCGGCGAGGCAGCCCACCGGGGTGGCCATCAGCGCGGTCGGGACCGCCACGATGCCCGCGCCGACCAAGCAGCCGACGCCGGCGCCGACTACGGTGCCGCCGAATCCGCCGACCGCGGTCGCGGTGTCGAACTGAGTGGAGAACGCCGCCATGGCGGCCTGGTCCTCCATGGGGGAGGCGACGGGATGCGCGGCCGGGATCGTGTCGGCGTGCGCGTTACCGGCCCATCCGGCTGCGGTTCCCCCGAAGGCGAACAGCGCGAGAGCGGCGGCAACGGCCCGGATTCCGGCCTTCGCCCGTGCGGGCCGATAGTGTGCAGTGAAGTGTGTAGTAGCCACTGTCGGGAGATTCCTGTCCCGAGCTTATGGGCTGATGAAAGATGGTTTTTCGAGTGCGCCATCAGGGACTCGAACCCCGAACCCGCTGATTAAGAGTCAGCTGCTCTGCCAATTGAGCTAATGGCGCTTGTGCAGTGTTCCGTTCCGGGGCCCTTGGGCTCCGTTCCGGTGCGAGGGAAACCATAACAGTTCGGCTGTCGGAACGTGAAATCGCCTGGTCGGAGGGGGGTGGGATGTGGGGTATTCGTGTTTTGCGGGGTTGGGGTGGTTCCGGCTGGCAGTATGAGGGGCGCGTGGTCTCGGTTCATCCGTGTGGGTGTCTGGTGAGTTGCGCAGCCGGGGCTGCCCGGGTGCGCCCGACTGGAACGAGGTTGCCTATGGGCAGGGATCGGCAGGGGTGTCGGGGGCTGTCGTATCTGGTCGCGGTGATGTCGGTGGTTGCGCTGGTGGCGGGGTGTGAGGCGCAGGCGCGGGGGCCGGGGGCGGGCATCGAACGGCAGCCGTTGCTCGCGATGATCACGCCGAAGATCGTCGTGCCGGTCCCGGACGGCGCGGTGAACGTGCCGGTGGCCGATCCGGTTCGGGTGCGGGTGGATGACGGCCTGCTCACCGACGTATCGCTGCTGACACCGGACGGGAAGCCGGTGCCGGGGCGGATCGCGCCGGACGGGCGGTCCTGGCAGGCCGATGAACAGCTCGGGTTCGGGCGGACCTACCGGCTGCGGGCCACGGCGATCGGCATCGGCGGCGCGGGCACCAAGGCGTTGAGTTTCACCACGATGCAACCGGCGAACCGCACCCATCCGTGGCTGCTGCCGGGGGAGAACGAGGTGGTGGGCATCGGCCAGCCGGTGGCGGTGCAGTTCGACGAGGACATTCCGGATCGTCACGCGGTGCAGAATGCGATCAAGGTGACCACGACGCCGCCGGTCGAGGGCGCGTTCTACTGGGTGAACAAGCGTGAAGTGCGTTGGCGGCCAGAGCATTTCTGGATGCGCGGCACCCGGATCACCGTCGATGTGAACACCTACGGCCAGGATCTGGGCCGGGGGCTGATCGCCGACAGCGATATCCACTCCAATTTCACCATCGGCGATCCCATGGTCTTCACCGCCGACGACAACACCAAGACGGTGACCGTCGAACACAACGGCCAGGTGGTGCGGACGATGCCGACCTCGATGGGCAAGGCGTCGTCGCCGACCAACAACGGCGTCTACATCATCAGCGACCGCTTCGACCACATGATCATGGACTCCTCCACCTTCGGCGTCGCCGCCACCGCGCCCGGCGGCTACCGCAGCCGCGTCGACTGGGCCACCCGGATGTCCTACAGCGGCATCTTCATGCACTCGGCCCCATGGTCGGTGGGCCAGCAGGGCTACGTCAACACCAGCCACGGCTGCCTGAACCTGAGCCCCTCCGACGCCCGCTGGGTCTACCAGAACGCCAAACGCGGCGATATCGCCATCGTGAAAAACACTGTGGGAAGCACCCTTTCGGGCGTCGACGGCCTCGGCGACTGGAACGTCCCGTGGCCGGAATGGAAGGCCGGCAATGCCGACGCCGGCCATTGAGCGTGTGCCGTCGCCCTGACGCCCGCGCTCCCAGCGTCCCATCACTGGCGGCGTTATACGGACAGGACCTGGGATCGGGCTAC
This sequence comes from Nocardia sp. PLKS1-43, assembly GCF_059510335.1. Taxonomy (NCBI): domain Bacteria; kingdom Bacillati; phylum Actinomycetota; class Actinomycetes; order Mycobacteriales; family Nocardiaceae; genus Nocardia; species Nocardia sp. PLKS1-43. The sequence goes on from NZ_JCAJZQ010000013.1 coordinate 221,454, forward strand.
CGGCAATCCGTCCACTTCCCTCCGGACCGCTCTCGCCCTCGGCTCCGTCGGCTCGGCGATGTGCGCGGTCTGGCAAACTTGTCGTGAGGATCTCGAGGGCGGGGCGCTGATCTGCGCGGGAGGGCGGGCGGCATGTCGGATCGGGAGAGCGGTCGGGCTCGGGCGGATGGCGGCATGTTCGGTGACGTCCTCATCGAACGTGCCGAATCGAGAGTGACGACCTGGCTCGAATCGAATGCCTCGCGGGTGTTCGCGATCGAACGCCGGGGGCCGAGGACTCGGCGTGGTGTGCCGATCGGCACGCGAGACGAGAAGTTCCTGGCCGCCGATCTGGCCGGAGAGCCGATCATCGTACGTCCGGGCAGCGGCAGGATCATCAAGCGGACATATCGGATCGTGGTCGAATGCGGTTCCAGGACCGTTGGTTTCGGGCCGAGGGACCTCACGACGTGCAGGTTCGTCGACGGAAACCCATGGGAGACAGAGAAACAAATCTGCTCGCATTGTGATGGGACTCGTCTCGTCGGTGTTTCCAACCTGAGCGGGGGCGGGCGGGTCATCCCGTGTGCGCCCGGATGCGGTCCGCTGCCTCGTCGAGTGCGGTTTGGCCGGGTTTGTGGCGGGTCAGGGTGGGCAGGACCAGGAGGCGTTCGCCGTCGGGGCGGCGGTGGGTGCGCAGGGGGGTTTGCAGATGGGGGCGAGGGCCTACCTCGAGGAAGATCCGTTCGGTTCGGGCGGCGCGCTCGGCTGCTTGGCGCAGCAGCGTGGTGGTGACGAAATGTTGTGTCCAGTAATCGATGTCGAGGTCGGGGCCTTCGACGTGGTCGCCGGTCACGGTGGAGATCATCGGAGTGGTGGCGGGGGTGGTGTGCACGGAATCCATCTGCTGACGGAACAGGGTGCACACACCCGCCATGAGGGGTGAGTGGTAGGGGTAGGGGAATTCGTCGAGCATGCGGTAGTAGACGCCCTCGCGGGCCAATCGGGTGCCCAGCTCGTCCAGTGCGGAATTCGTCCCCGCGAGCAGGACGCCGCCCTCGGACATGACGACGGCGATCTGGATATCGCCGTTCGAGGCGGCGGCGATCTCGTGCGCGCGCTCCTCGGAGATGGCCGCGGTCGCCGTGCCGCCGATTCCGTTGGCGGCCTTCAGCGCGAGCGCCGACGCGGCGACGAGCCGGCATGCCTCGGGGAGTGCCAGGATGCCGGAGGCGGTCGCGGCGGCGTACTCGCCGAAGCTGACCCCGACGGTCACCGCGGGCGCGATATCGCGTTCGGCCAGCGCGCGGATCAGCCCGAACTGGATCGCGAAGATCGCCGGTCCGCCGACGGTCAGGTTCCGGTAGTCACCGGTCCGCGCGGATTTCAGCTGATCCTCGACCGACCAGTCCAAATGGTTGTCGAACTGTCCGGACACCTCGTGGATCGCGGCCCGGAACGTCGCGTCCTCGTGCATCAGGGCCACCCCCATGCCTTCCCACAGGGCGCCGTAACCCGAGAAGACAAAGGCGACATCGGCTGTCATGGCTCGATACTCCTTCGAAATATCATGTGATGTGGCCACCAGTTCCGCGGCCCGAGCACTGCCGCGATCGCCGGCACGACGATGGTCCGCACGACCATCGTGTCGATGATCAGACCGAGACCGATGGTGAAGCCGACCTGTGCGGTATTGCCGACCGCGGCCGCGGTGAGCGCCAGCATGGTGATCGCGAAAACCGCACCGGCAGTGGTGATCACGCCGCCGGTCGAGGTCACCGCCTGGATGATGGACGATCGGGGCGACCCGCGCAGACCAGCACTGGACTGCAACATCCGATCGCGCACGCGTGAGGTCAGCAGCACGTTGTAATCGGCTGCCACCGCCACCAGGATGATGAACGCCAATGACGGTACAGCCCAGTGCAACGGCCGATGCAGCAGGTGCTGCCAGATCGCGACGCTCACCCCCAGGGCCGCGCCGAACGACAGGATCGCCGAACCCACCACGTAGAGGGGCACCACGAGGCTGCGCATCAGGACCGCGATGACGATCAGGGCGAGCAGACTCGCGAGCACGACGATGGTGGCGAAATCGCGCAGCGCCATCGCCCGCAGGTCCCGATAGGTGGGTGTCAGGCCGGTGATCTCGACCGCCGAGGCGTGTAAATCCGTGCCCCGCACCGCCTGTCGCGCGGTGTCCAGGATCGCGCCGGTGCGGGCCATCGCCTGCGTGCTGAACGGATCGCCGGAATCGGTGACGATCATCCGGGCCATATGGCCGTCCGGCGAGATGAACAGCCCGATGGCGGTCTGCAGATCGGGGCGGGACATGGCCCACTGCGGAATGTAGAACCCGCCGGTGTTACCGGCCGCGGTGTTCCGGCGCAGCTCGCTCAGATAGTCCGACGCGGTCTTCAGCCCGGTCTGCAACCGGGACAGCTGCGAGGTCATCAGGTTGACGCCGTCGTCGACCCGGGTGGAACCGTCGGCGAGCAGGCCGCTGCCCGCCACGAGTTGGTCCGCGCCCGCGTCGAGTTGACGCAGGCCGGTGTCCAGGCGGCGCTGGCCGTCCAGCAGCGCGCCGGCGCCGTCGCTCGCCCGGGTCAGCCCGTCGTCCAGCTGGGCCAGGCCGTCGGCCAGCCGGCGGTTGCCGTCCGCGACCTGCTGCACCCCGTTCCGCAACCGCTCGGCGTTGGTCAGGGCCTGTCCCGCCGGGGTCGAATCCATGAATGCCAGTAGCGATTTCGACGCCGCGCACATCGGCTGCGCATCGCAGTTCGGCGTCGCGGCCGTTTGCTGGCGGAGCGCCGCGAGATTGCTCTGCGGGGTGTTCAGGAAGGACAGCGCCTGCCCCACACCGTCCGCGAGCTGACGTGAGCCGTTCGTCAGCTGATCCGCGCCGTCGCGCAGTTGCTTCGTGCCCGAACGCGCTGCGTGCAGCCCGTTGTCGAGCTGAACGTCCCCGTTCACCAGCTGTCCCGACCCGGCGACGGCCTGTTTCAACCCCGCGCTGAGCTGCTGTGAGCCCTCGTGCAGGGTCTGCGCGCCGTCGGCCAGGCGGCCGGTGCCGTCGGTCAGCTGATGGATCTGCGGCTGTGCGGCGGCGAGTTGGACCACGCCGCCGGACAGCCCGTCCGCCACCACCCCGGCCTGATAGCCCAGCGAGCTCTCGGCGATCGTCGTGCCCAGCGGGCGGCTGATCGACTGCACCGAAATCACTCCGGGCACCTTCGCGACGGCGGCCGACACCGATTCCAGCGCCGCGAAGTCCTTGGTGTTGCGCAGGTCGTGATCGGCTGTGACAGTGACGTATTCGGGCAGCAGGATATTGCCGTGGTAGTGCTGGGCGACGATGTCGTAGCCCCGGTTGCTGTCGGTGGTGGCGCGCTGGGCCTGCCGTTCGTCGTAGCTCAGATGGATGGTCGGGATGACCGCGGCGAACAGGATGAGACCGCCGAGCGAGAACGCCAGCGCGCGACCGGGCCGCCGCACCGTGTGCACCGCGATCCAGCGCCAATAGCGTGCTCTGCCGGACTGTTTGCGCGGTTCGAGCATGCCCATCCGGATCGCCAGAGCGATCATCGCGGGGGTCAGCGTGAGTGCGGCCAGCAGGGTCACGAAGACGCCGATCGCGCACGGCAGCCCCACGGTGCGGAACAGGCCGATCCGGGTCACCGACATACCCGCGCAGGTGAGCGTCACGACCAGGCCCGATGCCATGATCACCGAGGCGATCCGCGGATAACTGGATGTCATCGCCTCGGTCGGGGACACACCGGACCGACGGGACTCGTGGTAGCGGCTGATCAGGAAGATCGCGTAATCGGTCCCCGCCCCCAGCACGATCGCCGACAGCAGCGACACCGAGAAGATCGACAGCGGCATCCCGTGCATGCCGAGAAAGGCCGCCGCTCCGTTCGAAACCCCGAGGGCCAGGCCGATCGTGGCCAGCGGTATCGCGACCGCCGCCACCGAGCGGTAGACGGCGAACAGCACCAGCATGATGCACAGGACGGTCAACGCGGTGACGTACGGGAGCGAGGACTCGATACCCGAGAACTCGTCGGAGATCGTCGCGGCGGGGCCGGTGGTCAGGACCGTGAGACCCGGCGGGCGCGCGAGGTCGTGGATGGTCGTACGGATGGAGTTCACCGACGCGATGGACGCGGAAGTGCCCGAGTCGCCGACCAATCGAACGAGTGCGTAGGTCGTGGTCTTGTCGGCGCTCAGCGCCGCGGGCGCGGTCGTCGGATCGCCCCACAGATCCTGGAGGGACTGGACGTGGGCGGTGTCGTGCCGCAGGGCGGCGACGAGTTTGCGGTAATAAGCGCGGTCGGTATCGTTCAGGCCCCCTGCGTGATTCAATACGATGTACGCGGAGCCGGACGAAGTGGACTCGTGGAACGTGATTCCCATGTTCTGCAGCGCGCGTACCGCCGGTGCATCCCTGGGGATGAAATCCGCCGAATGATTCGAGGCAACCGAGCTGATTTGCGGGACAGCGATATTCAGTATGCCCGCGACGGCGATCCAGGCGCATATCACGAACAGCGGTCGTTTGCGAGCTAACCGACCGAAACTCTCGATCAGGTCGAATGAGACTTTCATGATATTCCCACCATTGGGGTTATCGATAGCCCCGAAGCGTCGATGACCGGGCTATGATCGCTTGTTGCGGATGCTGTCAGCAGCACGTATGCCCAAGTGCGACAGCGATCTTGGCACAGCATGGTCATCACCATACGTGAGAACGTTTGCGTTTGTCGCCTGCTGAGCGAATTCCGTGGAACGCCTGGACAACACAGGGCTACCCGCCCCATAATTCTGCCGTCATCAGTTTCCAGACACTCTCTAAGTGGGGGCCATGGTTGCCATCGCCATAATCGGAATCGGGTGCAGGTATCCCGGGGGTATCGTCGACTCGTCGAGTTTCTGGGATTTCCTGGTGCGCAAGGGAGATGCGGTCACCGAGATCCCGGACTCGCGATGGGATGTCGACCGTTACTACGACCCTGATCCGGAAGCTCCGGGCCGGATGTACACCCGGCACGCATCATTCGTCGACGAACATTTCGCGCGTTTCGACTCGGACTTCTTCGGAATCTCCCGGCGCGAGGCCGCGACCCTCGATCCGCAGCAGCGGCGCTTGCTGCAGGTGTCCTGGGAGGCGCTCGACGACGCGGGCGTCGCCGGACATGTCACCGGTTCCACGGTGGGCACGTTCATCGGCGGCTTCACCAACGACAACGCGGTGGGCAAGGCCGGCTCGCACGCGCTGGACCGGATCGACAACTTCGCCGCCACCAGCTCGTCACAGACGTTGCTGTCCAACCGGATCGCGTACACCTTCGACCTGCACGGGCCCAGCCTGACCGTGGACACCGCGTGCTCCTCCTCGCTCGTGGCCACCCATCTCGGCGTGCGCGCGATCGTCGACGGGGAGTGCGATATCGCGCTCGTCGGCGGCTCCAACGTGATCTTCCAGCCCGAGACGTTCATCACGATGTGCAAGGGCCGGTTCCTGTCCGTGGACGGCCGCTGCAAGTCGTTCGACGCCTCCGCCGACGGCTACGGCCGCGGTGAGGGTGTCGGTGTCGTCGTGCTCAAGAACCTGGAACATGCTGTGCGCGACCGGGATCGGATCTACGCGGTGATCCGCGGCAGCGGCGTGAACCAGGACGGTCGCACGCTGGCGCTGCCGGTCCCCAATCCGGATTCGCAGTTCGCGCTGGCCCGCAGGGTCGTCGAACAAGCCGGAATCGACCCCGCCCGAGTCGGTTACGTCGAGGCGCACGGCACCGGCACCGGCGTGGGCGATCCGCTCGAGGCCTCCGCGCTCGGCCGCGCCTACGGGATGGCCGAGGGCCGCACCCGTCCGCTGCGGATGGGCTCGGTGAAGAACAACTTCGGCCACACCGAGGCGGCGGCCGGGGTGGCCGGCCTGATCAAGGCGGCGCTCACCGTGCGAGAGGGACGCGTCGCGCCGCAGGCGTATCTGGAGAATCCGAACCCCGAGATCGCCTTCGACGATCTGGGCCTGACCGTGCCGCTCGAGGTCGAGGATCTCGACGGAATCCACGCCGGTGTCAACAGTTTCGGGTACGGCGGCACCAACGCGCACGTCCTGGTCGAGCGTGCTCCCGAACCGGTGCACGGCGACGAGGGCCGCGATACGGTCCGGGTGTTCCCGGTCTCGGCCCGCAGCGAGGAGTCGCTGCGACGGCTCGCGCGCGGGTACGGCGATCTGCTCAGGTCGCCGTCCGGTGCCGCCGAGCCGGTGTCCCCGACCGTAGATGCGGCCAGTGGCGGTGGCGCGATTGATGTTTCGCGGGTCAAGGCCGCGGTGGTGCAGCGTCGCGCCCATCACCACCTGCGCCGGGGCTTCGTCTTCTCCGATACCGAAGACCTTGTGGCGCAGCTGGATTCGTTCGCCGCCGGGGAGGGCAAGATCGGCGACCGGGTCCTGGTGGAAGGCCTGCGCACCCCGGTGTTCGTATTCAGCGGCATGGGGCCGCAGTGGTGGGCGATGGGCCGGGCCCTGCTGAGTCGGCCGGGCCGGTTCCGCGATACCGCCCAGCAGATCGATACCGAGTTCCGCAAGATCGCGGGCTGGTCGATCCTGGACGAGGTGCTCGCCGGCGAGGACGACTCCCGCATCGCGCGCACCGATATCGCGCAGCCCGGTAATTTCCTGATTCAGGTCGCGCTCGTGGAACACCTGGCGCAGTGGGGAATTCACCCCGCCGCGATCGTCGGACACAGCGTCGGCGAAGTATCCGCGGCGTACGTCAGCGGGGCGCTGTCGCTGACCGACGCGCTCACCGTCGCCTATCACCGCTCCCGGCTGCAGGCGCGGACCGCGGGCAGCGGCGGCATGCTCGCGGTGGGACTTGGCCCGGACGAGGCGCGTGCGCGCTTCGAGCGATTCGGTGACGCGGTGTCCATCGCCGCGGTCAACGGCGCCACCGCGGTGACGCTCGCGGGCCTCGAGGGGCCGCTCGAGGAGTTGCGCGAGGAGCTGACCGGCGAAGGCATGTTCGCGCGGCGGCTGCGGGTGGAGGTGCCGTATCACAGCCATCTGATGGATCCGATCCTCGACGAACTGCGGCAGTCGCTGGCGGGGCTGACGCCGCGCGAGCCCTCCGTACCGGTCTACTCGACGGTGACCGGAAGCCTGTTCGACGCAAAGGAATTCGCCGATCCGGACTACTGGTGCCGCAACGTTCGCGAGACCGTCCGATTCGCCGATGCGATCGACGCGCTGATCGAGGAGCGGTTCCGGGTCTTCCTCGAGGTCGGACCGCATCCGGTGCTGGTCGGCAACATCCGTGAGGCGTTCGTGCGGCACAGTGTGAGCGGGGCCGGCATCGGCACCCTGCACCGCGACGAGGACGCCGAGTCCGCGGCGCTGACCGCGCTCGCGGAGCTGTACCGGGTCGGCGCCGTCGACGTCCCGGGCGATGCCGAGATCTACCGGAACACGAAGATCGCGCACCTGGACCTGCCGCCGTATCCGTGGCTGGATCTCGAGGTGTGGGAGGAGAACATCCGCACCCTCCGGGCGCGGCACGGCGACCCGAACCGGTACGCGCTGCTCGGCGACCGCACCGATTCGCTCGAATCGGAGTGGGAACTCACCCTGGCCCCGGCCAACCTGCCGTGGCTGCGCGACCACAACGTGGGCGGTGCGGTGGTGCTGCCGGGTGCGGGATATATCGACGCGGCCCTGGCCGCGGCGCGGCAGCGCAGCAGCCGCGACCAGTGCGGTGTGGACGCCCTCGCGTTCATCGCGCCGCTGATCGTCTCCGAGCACGACGTGCCGGTGATGCGCGTCGCCGTCGAGAACGCCGCCAAACGCTTGTCGATCAAGTCGCGCTCGGGCCACGGGGACCTGTGGACCCAGCACGCCTGGGGCCGGCTCGTCGAGATGGAGTCCGGCGCGCACCGGCTCGACGTACCGGCCGAGGAATCCGGTGACATCGCCTTCGACCACGACGAGATCTACGCGGCGATGGACGCGCTCGGCCTCGCCTACGGGCCCGCGTTCCGGCGCATCCGGCGGGCCCGGGTGCAGGGCACGACCTGCGTCGCCGAGCTGGACACCAGGGGGCTCGTGGAAGGCGGCCTCGTGCCGGACGCGCCGCATGTGGTGCATCCGGCGCTGACCGACGCGGCGTTCCAGTGCGCCGCGGTACTGCTCGCCGCGAGCAGCACCGCGCAGAGCACCCGGGCCGTCGCGCACGTTCCCGCCGCCGTGGACCGGGTGCGGCTGTTCGGGCCGATACCGGACGAGCTGCTCGCGGTCGTGTCCGTGGTGTCGACCGAGCCGTTGCGGGTGGACGCGTTCCTGACCGATCGCGACGGCGAAGTGGCCCTGGCGCTCTACGGCGCGGAATTCGCGCCGATCGGTGTGGCGCCCGATCCGCTGGATGATCTCGAGCGCCTGTTCTACGAACGGCGCTGGGAGGACCTCGATCCGCTCGCCCCGAACGATCAGGGCCGGGCGATCAACGTCGCGGTCACGATCGGCTCGCCCGACGACACCGTTCTCTCGGGCGTGACGCGGGGACCGATCGAACCGCTCCGGCTGGCCTGGGACGCGGATCCCGACGACGCGGAAGCGGTGGGCGCGGCCACCGAACGGCTCACCGAGACCTTGGCCCGCGACGGCTATCTGCGGATCGGCCTGGCCGCCGGGCCCGGCTACGACGCCGCCGAACTCGCCTACCGCGTCGTGGCGTTCGCGCGGGTGGTCTCCGCCGCCTCCGCCGGCCGGCTCGACAGCGACCCGGGCGACTTCGACGTGCGCGTGGTCATCGTGACCAGGAACGGCATGGTCGGGCCGGGCGATACCGAACTCGATCCGGCGCACGCCGCCCTGGTCGGATTGCGCCGCACCCTCGCCAACGAGCAGAACCCGATCGGCTGGGCGTCGATCGACACCGACGGCTCGGTGAATGTGGATTCCCTTGTCGCGGAACTGATTCGGGGAACGACCGCCGAATCGGACGAGATCCGGCTGCGCGGGGAGAACCGATCGGCCGAACGGATGCAGCGTTCGGCCGCGGAATTCGTCGAGAAGTGGGACGTGCCGGCCGCATTGGCGAGCACCGAGGAGCCCTACGAGGTGGTGCTGCCGCGCACGCGGCTGCTGAAGGACCTCACCCTGCGCGCCTGCGACCGGGTGCCGCCCGGCCCGCGCGAGGTCGAGATCCGGGTCGAGACGATCGGCCTGAACTACAAGGACCCGCTCAAGGTGCTCGGCATCCTCACCGAAAGGCAGTTGTCCGGAACCTATTTCGGCACCGTCCCGGGGATGGAGGGCTACGGGGTCGTCACCCGGGTCGGGTCCGAGGTCACCGATATCGAGCCCGGCGACGCGATGGCGGTGGCGACCCGCGGCCTGCTGCGCCGGTACACCCTCGTCGACGTCGATGGCGGCGGCGCGTGGGTGCGGGCTCCGCGGGCGATCGTCGGCGAACATCAGGAACTGGATCCGCTGGCCATCGGCTCGGGACTGCCGTACATCACCGCGTACTACTCACTGCGCACGCTCGCGGATCTCGGACCCGGCGACAGCGTGTTGATCCACGGTGCGGCCGGCGGTATGGGCATGGCGGCCGTGCAGGTCGCGGCGAGCCTCGGGGCCACGGTGTTCGCGACGGCCGGTTCCCCGGAACGTCGTGCGGCGGTGCGGGATATCGGCGCGACGCATGTATTGGATTCGCGCTCATCGAGTTTCGTCGACGAGGTGCTGCGCCTCACCGACGGCCGCGGCGTGGACGTCGTCTACAACTCGATGCCCGGCGAGGTGATCAGTCAGGACTTCGCGGTCGCCGCGGAATTCGGGCGGATCATCGAAATCGGCAAGGCGGACGTGTATTTCGGCGGCACCGTCGACCTGCGGCCGTTCAACCGGAATCTGAGCTTCTACTCCATCGACATGGACCGGCTGCTCGCGCAGCGGCCCGAGCGTTTCCGGCAGCTCATGCAGGAGTGCGTCGTCGCGCTGGCCAAGGGCGAGGTCAAACCGCTTCCCTACGTGCGGTTTCCGATCACCGAGCTGTCCACCGCCTTCGAGACGGTGCTGCGCGCGTCGCAGGTGGGACGTGTCGTGGTCGACCTGCGTACCGACGTCCCCGAAGTGCTGCCGCAGCGTCCCCCGGCAATGCCGGTCCGGCCGGACGCGACCTACCTGATCACCGGTGGTTTCGGCGCGTTCGGTCTGGCGACCGCGCGGGCGCTGGTGCAGCGGGGTGCGACCCGGCTCGTGCTCGTCGGCCGGCGCGGGGTGACCTCCGATGACATCCGCCGACAGTTGGACGTGCTGGCCGCGCGGGGTGTCGATGTGGTGTGCGAATCCGCCGACGTCAGCGATCCGGCCTCGGTGGGGCGTGTCCTGGACGCGATCGCCGATCCCGAACGGCCGCTGCGGGGCGTATTCCACACCGCCGGGGTGGTCGCCGACGAACCGGTGGCCGACATCAGCGCCGCAACCCTCGGCTCGGTGTTCGCACCCAAACTCGGCGGGGCGCTGGCGCTCGATGCCGCGACCCGCGAGCGGGGGCTCGACCTGGACGCGTTCGTGCTCTACTCCTCGATCAGCGCGATCACCGGGACCATTCCGCAGTCGTCCTACGTGGCGGCCAACGCCACGCTCGACGCGTTCGCCGCGGCTCGGCGCGCCGAGGGCCTGGCCGCCGTGTCGGTGAACTGGGGCGCGATGGCCGGTGGCGGCATGGCGGAGTCATCGCTCGCGGTCACCAAATATCTCGAGATGCTCGGCTTCAATCCCCTCGATCTGGATCGCGGTGCGGGTCTGCTGTTCGATGCCGCCAGGTTCGGGCAGTCGAATTTCATGCTCGCCGACGTGGATTGGGCGACGTGGCGCAGCGGGCACCGGGTGGCCGCCGCCAGCGGCCGGTTCGAGGAGGTCGTCGATGAGGTACCGGAGTCGCAGCAAGCCGCCGCGGCCCGTCAGATGCTGCTCAATCTGCCGCCGGAGGAGCGGGCGCCCGCGGTCATCAAGGTGATCGTCGAACAGCTGTCCGAGGTGCTCGGCGTCGAGCCGGAGAGCATCGACACCCGCGGGCCGATCGCGGATCTGGGCATCGATTCGGTGATGGGCGTCGAGTTCGGCGCCCGGGTGCAGAAGCAGCTCGACGTACAGATGAGCGTCTTCCAGTTCACCGGGGACCTGACCATCGAATCGATCGCGGCCCGCGTGGTCAAACTTCTCGAGCAGGAACAGGAGAAATCGTGAGTACGAGCGCGAAGCGTTCGGGCCCGACGGCGCTGGAGAAGTGGTGGTTCCCGACAGCGGATTATCGCGGGCGACGGCCGTCGGTGTGGCTGTTCGGCGGTGCGGGCGTCGAACAGGCGTGGACGGCGAATCCGCTCATACCGCTCATCGGGGACTACGACTTCGCGGTGTGGCGGATGCCGGGCCGCAGCGTGCGCAAGGACGAGCCGGATCCGACCAGCCTGCGCGCGGTCGGCCGGGAGGTCGCCGAATCGATCGCCGAGATCGGGGCGGTCCGGCCGGTGTTGTCCGGGTTGAGTTTCGGCGGTCTGCTCGCCTTCGTCGCCACCCAGGAGTTGGAGAAGCTCGGCGTGCAGGTCGGCCGGTTCATCCCGATCGTCAGCGCGTGTCCCAACGAATGGCGGATGGGAGCGGTCTACGCGTGGCTGAACGGCGGTCCGGTGCGGTACACCAAACGCCGGCTCGCCGCGGCGGACGCGGCCGGAAAGCTGCCGCCCGAACTCAGCGGCGCCAACCGGGAGGTGATGCAGCGGCCCTACGTCGCGGACCTCACCGCGGGTTTCCGGGAATGGTCGCATTCGGTGATCCAGACCTCGATCACCGATATCTCGGCGTCGGACGAACAGCGTCTGCACATTTCCAGCCTCACCCGGTGGCGGCCGTATACCCGCGGCGAATTCGATTCGATCACCTCCACGGGCGGTCATTTCTTCTACCGCGAGCACCCGGAGGTGGTGTCGCGCGTCTTCGATCGGGAGTCGGAGATCGCCTACAGCGGCGGTTTCTGAGAGTCGAGTGATCGGGGTGTGGTCTGGTCGTGGCAGATGTAGCGATCGTGGGAGCCGCGTGCCGGTTCCCCGGTGCCGAAACTCTGGATGAGTACTGGAATCTGCTGAACAACGCGGTCGAGGTCGCTACGACGACGGATCAGCTCCGGCCGTCGGGGGATTCTCGATCGTCGGCGCGCGGGTTATCGGGGCGATTTCTCCGGAATGTCGAGGAATTCGACGCCGATTTCTTCGGTATTCCGCCGCGGGAAGCCGCGGCCATGGATCCACGGCAGCGAGTGGCTCTGGAACTTTCCTGGAACCTCGTCGAAAGTTCCGGTGTCGATCCGGAAACTCTCGCCGGTGAGCGGGTCGGCGTATTCATCGGTGCGATGGGTGACGACTATGCCGATGTGACGCGGCACCGCGGGTCCGCGGTATTCGACCGTTACTCGCATACCGGTACCAGTCGCGGGATGCTCGCCAATCGCATTTCGTATTTCCTGCGGCTGCGCGGGCCCAGCCTGACGGTGGATTGTGGTCAGTCCTCGTCACTGACGGCCGTGCACCTGGCGTGCCGGAGCCTCGCGTCGGGGGAATCCGCACTGGCCGTCGCCGGTGGTGTGCAGCTCAATCTCGATGCCGCGGCCGAGGAGATCGAGGCGCGATTCGGCGGTCTTTCCGAACAGGGGAGATGCTTCACGTTCGATTCCCGGGCGGACGGGTACGTCCGGGGCGAAGGCGCCGGGCTGGTATTGCTGAAACGCCTGCCGGACGCCGTCGCGGACGGCGATGAGATCCTGGCCGTCATTCGCGGTAGCGCCGCCGGACACGGTGGACAGGGCCGCGGCGGCATCGCGGTCCCGAGTGTCGACGGACAGGTCGATGTCTTGCGGCGAGCGTACGAGGACGCGCGGATCGATCCGCGTTCGGTGCATTACGTCGAATTGCACGGGACCGGAACCAGAGTCGGCGATCCGGTGGAGGCGGCGGCGCTGGGTGCGGTATTCGGTCCGCGATCAACGGATGACCCGTTGCTGGTCGGCTCGGTCAAAACCAATATCGGCCATCTGCTCGGCGCGGCCGGAATCGCCGGCCTCGTGAAAACCGTTCTGGCCGTGCGCAACCGGAAGATTCCGGCGAGTCTGAACTACCGTGAACCGCCGTCCGGGATGGACCTGGATTCGCACGGCATTCGCGTTTGCGATGTCTCGAGCGTCTGGGCCGAGGACGTTCCACGGATCGCCGGTGTGAGTTCCTTCGGTATGGGCGGGGCGAACTGTCATGTCGTGGTCTCCTCCGTCGACGAATGCGGGATGGCGGATTCGGTTCCCGCGACGGCCGAAGGTGTTTCGGCAGATGTGAGGCCGATGGGGCCGTCGGTGCTGCCGTGGGTGTTGTCGGGCAAGTCCGCGGCGGCGTTGGCCGGGCAGGCGGCGCGGTTGTTGGAGTATGTGCGGGAGCGTCCGGGGCTGCGCGCTTCGGATGTGGGGTTCTCGCTGGCGGGGCGGTCGGTGTTCGAGCATCGGGCGGTCGTTGTCGGTGGTGGTCGTGACGAGTTGATCCGTGGGCTGGCCGGATTCGTCGACGGTGAGCCGGTGCGGAACGTGGTGTACGGGCGCGCCGGCGTCGGGGGCGGA
>NZ_JCAJZQ010000014.1:0-223549 GCF_059510335.1 Nocardia sp. PLKS1-43
CCTGCGCCATATGCAAATCGTCCGGTGTAGCTGTCGCTACACCGGACGATTTGTTTGTGTGCGTCCGCGGACCCCATCGGGGAATGTCGACCCTGGTGTGCTGTCCCGATTCGGCCGCACAGGGTCCGAAGGTGGACGATTCACTGGCATTCATTCATCGACGGAGCCATTCGGGTCGACAAGCCCAGCCGAGCACAGGTCATAGTTGTCGGTGGAGGTCACTGCCTGGTCGAGCCGATACGCGTGGAGGTAGCGGTCAAGCAATGCGCGTTAGTATTCCACGTTTGAAATCCATTGCGTAACTTCAGGGTTCGTCGATGACGAAGACCGGCCAGCCGAAAATCCTGAACTTACGCCGACCGAGGCAGATCGGCGGGGGCTAGTGCGGGGAGCACGGGAGGCGACATCGACGCAGGCGCATGCATTGCTGTGCCAGATCACGCTGGCATATGTTCGCATGTCGTTGATGTCATTCTTTTGGACATGGAGAGATCGTTCGACATAACGGCACATGACGATCGACTATGCATCGCCCAGACACGTTCCGGCCCCGGCCGGTGCGGGCATCACGATGGGGCCGGTACAGATACCGGCCCCATCACTGATCAGGCGTCGTTCGAGTGGCCCCGCTCCCGGCGTCTAATCGATCAGGTCCTCGCGTCCGGCATCCTTGAGGTCCTGGATGTAGATCGGGAACAGGAATTTGGTGCTCGGGACCAGCTTGAGCACCTTCATGATCTGCCCCTCGGCCTTGACGGTGCCCTTAGTCAGAGCCATTGTCATGTTGAGCTTGCCCTGCCAGAACTTGTTCGCGTTCTCCGAACTCATCTTCAGCGTGGCGTTCGGTATGACGCCACCCTCCTCGACACTCGAGTAGACCTTGTTGTTGGGCATGTCGAGTACGACCTCACAGGCGGGATCGTGGCACGAAACGAGCAGAACGGCGCCAGTGGCGGTGAGCTTGGGGCCGAGCTTTTCATCCAGGTAGGCTTTTTCGAAGATGCCTCCGACGAATTTCCGCAGATCGGCGGGATCGGTAAATGCGGGCATTGTTCTCTGCTTTCTCTCTGATCGGTGTTACTTGCCAGGTCGGTTCTGCTGGAGCAGATCACGACGTCGGATGGGAAATGATCCGGCTCAGTCAGCGATTCGCAGAGCCGCGACAGGACACAACTTGACCGCCGTTTCTACCTTCGGCAGCAAGGCATCTGCGGGTGAGTCGTCCAGGATGATCACCTCGTCGCCGTCGTCGTTGAGGTCGAAAACTTCGGGTGCGGCGATGACACACTCGCCGTGCCCTTCGCACCGGTCGTAGTCGACGATTATGTCCATCCCCGGTTCCCTTCATTTGCACAGGCGGCTCGGGGAGACACCGAGCAACTGTCGCGGCCTGAGTGTGTAGATGGGTGCATATCCGCAGCTAGCGGACCGACAAATTTTCCCGCTGTGCCGGAGGCTGGGTGATTCCGCGCGGGCGCCTCCGCAAAATGCCTACGAGCAGCGCCAGCACGCCGAGGACCAGGAGCACAATCGGTGCGACCACGCTGATCAGGTTCAACTGCATCGCCTGGGACTCAGCCGAGGCTGCCGCGTCGCTGATCGACTGCTTGTTGAGAGCGGTGTCGATGGACAGGACGGGCATGACGGGAACCAACTGGCCGCCGACGGTAACATTCGCGACGATCTGCTGATTCAGTTTCGCATCGATCGGCGATCCCAAGGTCTGGTCGGCGGCAAGGTTGATGTGGGTGTCCGCCGTGTATGTGAAGGGAACAGGATCGGGGAGCTGCCCGAGAGCACCGCCAAGGCTGTGCTGCACATCTACCGGAAGCAGGGGTGCAAGCGATCCGACCAGTGACTTGGGCAGTGTCGGCGGCAAGGTCCCCGCGATTGCGGGATCGCGCAGAATACCCTTCGCTTCGACGGAGTAGTTGAGGACGTCACGTCCGGAGACAGCGCCCGAGTTACGGTAGGTCATCGGTACCGTTGTTCTGGTTGTGGAGTCGTAGTAGTGGTAGCTCGCCGACGGGTTCGGGTGCAGTGGAAGAGCAATGGTCATGCCACTGTGGGGTTCGATCCCCTCGGCGGCGTTACCATTCGCCGCATCCATCGTCTTGCGGTCGATGGCGTAGGTGTGGTTCGACGGCACGGAAAGCCCGGCCGCTTCGAGGGTGATGTTGTCATGAGCGATCGCGGTGTCACCGTCGGTGCTCGACACGTAGATGTGCCGACCGACCCGCACGGGAGCGTTGGAAACAATCACATGGTCGATGTCGCCGGCCTGCAGGGCTTTAGCGTTGAGCAGAGTTCCGGTCCCCTCGTACACGGGATTCACATCGAGGTCGCCGGGTAGTTTCGACAGCGTGGGCACCAGCACGAACCGCACAAGAGCGGCAAGAGCGATGAACAACACGCCAATGGCCAGCAAAATCTTCGAAGAGCGTCTGACAAGCATCGACCGGTCCTTCATGTGTATTTGATCGGTGGACGAGGGCGCGCCCCGATGCCTTCGGAACGGACCGCCCATTGGGCGGCATCGATTCGTTCAACAGCGGCGGGGAAGACAGTCCGTCGTTTCGTCGGGTTGACCCTCAACCGTGGTCACGCGGAACACTGCCGAGAAACCACCACTGCGGTCCAGGGCTGTTCGTCTATACCGGTAAATCGCCGCAAAGCCGCGCCAGGATGCCGTGATGCCGGACACAGTGACCCCGACTTTGTGTCTGACGACACACCCAGGACGCGACTGGTGGAGGTTGTCCGAACACCTCGGCGTCGAGCAGCACACGCCGACCAGCAACGTGTCAGTGATCCACAATGGTGCCACTACCCGGGTGCTGGCCACCAAGGGGCTACGCGGGAGGAAGGACCTGGCTGGGCGCGCGCCCACCGCGAGCGATCCAGCTCGGACGGGAAGGTCTCCGTCTCGGCGTTGCCATCCTGAGCCTGCGGTAGCGAACTCATCTCGTCCGCCGTTACCGGAGGCAGTCAGGACGGCGCCACGGCCGAATTCCCGGTGACACGGTTGGGATGGGTGTAGATGTTCATCGTGGTGCCCCGCAGGAACCCGATGAGGGTGAGCCCTGCTTCGCGGGCGAGGTCGATCGCCAGCGATGACGGCGCGGAGACAGCGCCGAGGATGGGAATACCCGCCATGACCGCTTTCTGCGCCAGTTCGAACGACACCCTGCCGCTGACGAGCAGGACGGTTTCGCGTATGGGCAGGCCGTCCCCTTCGACGGCCCAACCGATGAGTTTGTCGACGGCGTTGTGTCGTCCGACGTCCTCCCGTACCGCCAGCAACTGGCCGTCGGCAGTGAACAGTCCGGCCCCGTGCAGCCCGCCGGTCGTATCGAACACCTTCTGCGCCGCGCGCAGAGCGTGCGGCAGTCCCGCGATCGTCACCGAATCGACCCGGACCGTGTCAGTCTCCGGTGAGTACTGGGTGCGCTGCCGGATCGCGTCGAGGGACGCCTTCCCGCACACCCCGCATGACGAGGTGGTGTAGAAGTTGCGTTCGATGCCGGTGTCGGGCAGGTCTGCCCCGGGGCGAGGTCGACATCGAGGACGTTGTAGGTATTGCGCCCATCCTCGCCGACGCTCTGGCAATACCGGATCGACGCGATATCCGCCCGGTCTCTGACTATGCCCTCCGTGAGCAGAAATCCCTGCGCCAGCTCCACATCCGACCCCGGCGTGCGCATCGTCACCGCCAACGGCACCGAGTTCACCCGGATCTCGAGGGGTTCTTCAACCACTACTGTGTCGGCGCGAATAAGCCACTGTCCACCGTTGACGCGGCTGATCGGTCGCCGCGTCGTTACACGGCCCACTGTGAATTCCTCACCGATAACTGTCTAGCCTGCCCCAGTGTCATTTGTGCTGGACTGTGCTGTGTCCCACGGAGGTGGCAGGTGTTCGCGGTCGCGTTCGAACAATAACCGGGAACGCGCGCTGCAGCAGAGATGGCAACGTTTCTCCCTTCACCACGCGGTACCGGTCGTCCGGTTGAGAGACGGACTGTTGCAGCGAGGGGAACTGTTCGCACGTCTTCGTTCATCCCTATCCAGAAGCTGGCTGAACAGGATGGCCCGGTCTCCAGGCGAGAGATGGCTCGCGGACTCGCTGTGCAGAATTCGGGCGACATGCTGATCGAACCGGAGTTCCATCATACCGAAATCGACAAGGATTTCCTCGGCCGGCGGCCCACCGTACGGCCAACGATGCGCGATCTCGAGGATCCTCGAATCAAGGCTGTCCACGCCCTCTCCCCTCTGAAGTCATCGCGCAAACGCACGTCGGAACCGGCGTTCGAAATGCCGATATTGCCGGACGCGTGATTCTCCTGGCATCGTTACCGGAATTGTCGGACACGTAATGGTGGAGACGAAGACGAATTCGGTTTGCCGGGACGGAACGCGAGATCGCCTTCCGAGGCTCGCATGGAGAACTCCCGACACGGTTACCCGGCACCAGCGCCCAACGTAGCGACCACCCGAGCTTTTCGACGACTCGAAAACCGCTCACCGCAAGGCACTACCGTCGTGACAACGCTTGGACCTCGGATCCCACGCGTTCGACGAGCAGCGTCATCTCGTACACCACCTGCCCGATGTCGCAGTCCTCCGAGACCAGTGCCATGAGCTGAGAGCCGTCACCGACGCCCATGAGGAGAAAGTAGCCGCGGCCCATCTCCACCGTCGACCGCAGCACACGACCCCCGTCGAACAATCCTGCCGCTCCCGCGGCCAGCGCGGCCATGGCCGCCGCGGCCGCCGCGAGTTGACCAAGTCGTTCGGGCGGCATCGGTGTGCTGACGGCCATCGGTAACCCGTCCGTCGAGATGAGCGCCGCGTGATCGACATGGGGAATCTCACGGGTGAAGTTTGCGACCAACCAGTCCAGAGCGCCACCTGCGGACATCAGCTCTCCTTCATCTTGTCGCCGTAGATCCCGGCGGCCGGTTGCACGTGCGACAGCGCTGCCGCGACAGCACGCTGCTGACGCATGAGACGCTCACGTATCTCTTCCGGTGAACGACGGATCGGACCTTGGCCACCCCTGCCGTCGAAGCCACGGACAATCGAGGCGCGGGCGGTCGGGCGCCGCGGAAGTTCGTGGCGCTTCGGATTCCGAATCGATACGCGATCGGCCGGGTTGGGTTTCCACTTCGACGGGGCTGTGTGGTCGGCATCAGTCGCTGTCAGTGCATGACCAGGTATTGATACCGTTGCAGTAATCCCCGCGTTTCGCGAAGCTTCCAGGGTGGAGCGGAGATTCACCGTCATACCGTGCCGGTGAGCAAGTTTGCCCACGACGAACAGGCCCATCCTGCGTGCGGTGTCGGCATCCGCCCGAGGCGTGTGTGCAAGCCGTGAATTCGTCTCACGGAGATCTTCGGCTCCAACGCCGATGCCCTGATCGACTATCTCGACGGTCGCACCGCCGTCGGCGGTACGGCCGAAATCCAGCTCGACGTTGGTGTCGGGCGATGAGAACCGCAAGGCGTTGTCGAGCAGCTCGACGAGAATGTGCACCAGGTCGGCCGCCGCCGTACCGGTCAATGCGATCGGCAACGGTCCGACGATCCGGACTCGCGGGTACTCCTCCACCTGTGAAATCGCCGCCTGGACCGCGTCCTGCAACCGCATCGGCGGCATGTGGCGTACGCGCCGTACCTTGTCGTCGGCGAGAATCAGCAGGTTCTCTCCGTATCTCCGCATCCGGGTCGCCACATGGTCCAGCCGGAACAGGTTCTCCAGACGTTTGGGATCGCGCTCTTCGAATTCGAGCTCCTCGATCATCTGCACTTGAAGATCGAGCAGTGATCTGCTGCGGCGAGCCAGTGATTCGAAAATGTCGTTCATCTGCCGACGCAGCTGTGCCTGTTCACCCGCGAGCAGCACCGCTTGACTGTGGATGTCGTCCACGGCACCGGCCAGCTGTCCGATCTCCTCGCGGGCACCGGCGTCGAGCGGACGGGCGATCACGTCCGCGACGGGTGTACCGCTCTTGATCCGCTCGACCGCCTCGGGCAGGTCCTGGTGAGCGACGCGCACAGCCTCGTTCCGGAGACGGCGCAGCGACACGAGCACCGACTGCGCTACCGCAACCGCGAGTGCGACTGCCGCCAGCAGCATTCCACTGACCAAACCGCCCTCTCGCCACGCGGCCGCACGCAGAGCGCCGGCCTGTGTCGCAATCGCGTCTTCCAACCCTGCCGAGGCTGCCGCAACGGCTTGCCCATAGTCGCGGATACTGGCGAACAGCGAGTATTTGAGCTCGTCGAGAGCTCGGGTCGTGGTGTCGGGCTGAGTGATCCGTTGTTGCATCACGGTCCGATCGGTCACCCCTTTGCACAATGTTGCGACGGTGGGATCATTCGATGGGTACCGAGCGGAAACCTGATCCAGCATCGCCGATTCGGTATGCAGTTGGGCGAGCAATTCGGCGGCCTCGGCGCCGAGGGAACCGGCTGATCTCCCTGCGAGCACATCCGATGCACCGACGACCGTCAACCCCTCAGCGGAGATGATCTTCTGCGCTGCCCAGAGCGCCTCGAGCCGCGCCGTCTCTCCGGCCAGCACGGGATCAGCCGACGAATCGGCAATGGCGGTAACCACTGCTGACAGCGACGTGCGGATATGCGCGAGCTGGGTAGTGAGTTCCGCTGTGGTGGCGGTGGGACCGAATCTGGCCCTGGTGCTCAGTCCGCTGGCTTCAGCGAGCGCGCGAGTCAGGTTGGTCGCCGCATCCGAGCCGAGTGCTGCCACCGATTTCGTTCGCTCCAACGCTGCGATCGAGGAATCCAGTCGGTCGAGGAACTCCGGGGTGAGGGTCCGCTGTGCGAGTGTTCCCATGACGATTGCGGCGTCCCCATCGAGCTCCACCAGCATCGGCAACAGTCGTATCCGTTCCGATGTCACGGTGAATTCCGATGCGGCATTGAGCCTTTCCTGCATTCGTAGCCCACCGAGGCTGATCGCCACAGAGATCGGAACGACAAGAACGACACCGATCTTCCAGCGCAACGGCCACTGTCCGATGCCCCAGCGTCGCCGTGGCCGGCGCATCTCAGCACACATGGCAGCCGATCACGCGATCACGACGGACGTTCCCGCATCCGCAACCCGAGCGGCGATGATAAACGGGAGGGATACCACCAGGGGATGGACAGCCACCGAACCCAGCGTCGATTTCACTCCAATGTGACATGACAACCTGTTGCTTCTTTCATGACGGCCTCGCAATTCGGTTGCGCTCGAACGTAACCGCCGCCACAGAACTCGCCAGCCGCCGCCGGAATACCCGGATTCCGGACGTGAATCCGGGAAACCCATCCGAGAAGCTTGGAGACGACCTACCACCAAAGTCGGCTTCCAGCGCTGGCAGCGAAGCTGGCACACCCCAGCACCGACCATTTCGCACCACTGTTCATATAGTTGGGAGCGGCGAAGCACGATCCCGTCGCTGCGCACGACCATCAATGGCTATGGTTGTTGTGCACGATGCCCATCCAGATCAACTGAGGCACAATGCTTTCCGTCCGTATGTTCGATGGCGCATGACCTCAGCATTGATCGACGCCCCAGATCAGGGCACCGCCGATGTTCAAACGGTTGGGCTGCCGGGCCCGACGCCATCAGCCCTGTCCACCGTTGCTGCAATTGATCGGTCGGCGCGCCGCTACCCGGACCATTGTCAATGCCTCATCAATAAGGGTCCACAAGCAGCACCGATAGCACCATCCTCTCGTCTCGCGAGCCCTTCGGTGGACTTCAGTCCCGCTTCTCGAGGCGAATGGTGACTGCCTTCGACACTGGGGTGTTCGACTTCGCCGCCACGTGGTCGAGCGGGATCAGCGGGTTCGTCTCCGGGTAGTACGCGGCCACGTTCCCCTGCGGAGTCGGGTACGGCACCAACCGGAAGTCCGCGGCCCGCCGCTCCTGCAGACTCCCGTCCGGCAGGGTCCATTCGGAGACCAGATCCACCCGGTCGCCCTCGGCGAATCCCAGTGCGGCGATGTCGAGTTCGTTGACGAACAACACCCGCCGCCCACCCTTCACCCCGCGGTAGCGGTCATCGAGTCCGTAGATGGTGGTGTTGTACTGGTCGTGGGACCGCATGGTCTGCAAAATCAGTCTCCCCGCGGGGACCGGTACCCACGACAGCCGATTGACGACGAAGTTCGCCTTCCCGGTGGAGGTCACGAACCGGCGTTCGTCGCGTGGCGGATGCGGCAGTGCGAACCCGTCAGGCAGACGGACTTTGGTATTGAAGTCTTCGAACGCCGGGATCACCCGAGCAATGGAGTCGCGAATCCGGTCGTAGTCTGTCGAGAACTCCCGCCAGGGTACGGGGTGGTCGGCTCCGAACAGCTCCTCTGCAAGCCCGCACACGATGGCGACCTCGCTGCGCAGCTCCGCACCGGCCGGCGGCAGGCTGCCGCGCGAAAGATGCACCATGGACATCGAATCCTCAACCGACACTTGCTGCTTGCGGCCGTTCTGCACATCCCTGTCTGTCCGGCCGAGCGAAGGCAGGATCAGCGCGATGCGCCCGGTCACCAGATGGGACCGGTTCAGTTTCGTCGACACCTGCACCGTCAGCGCACAGTTGCGCAGCGCCGCCTCGGTGACCTCGGTGTCGGGGGTAGCGGCCACGAAGTTGCCGCCCATCGCCATGAACACTGAGGCTGCGCCATCGCGCATCGCCCGGATGGAGTCGACTGCATCAAGGCCGTGCTTGCGAGGCGAGGTGATCGAGAATTCGGCTTCGAGGGCATCGAGGAAGGCGTCGGGCATCTTCTCCCAGATGCCCATCGTTCGATCCCCCTGGACATTGGAGTGCCCACGCACCGGGCACACCCCGGCTCCCGGTTTGCCGATCATTCCGCGCATCAGCAGCAATGAGACCGCGTCCTGAATCGTTGCGACCCCGTGGGTCTGTTGCGTCAATCCCATCGCCCAGCAGATGATCGTGCCCTTCGACTCGATCAAGGCTGCTGCCGTTCGCTCGATCTGGCCCAGGGTGAGCCCGGTGGCCGCCACGATGGTGTCCAGATCCACGCTGCGGCGGATGTGGTCGGCCCATTGTGCGAAGCCGGCGCAATGTCCGTTCAGGAACTCGTGGTCCAGAACCGTGCCCGGGGCGGCGTCTTCGGCGTCGAGGACCAGTTTCGCCAGCCCTTGGAACAGTGCCTGATCGCCGCCGATCCGGATCTGCAGGAACTCGTCGGCGATCTGCACGCCGTCGCCGACGACGCCGTGCACCTTCTGTGGGTCCTTGAACCGCAGCAGACCAGCCTCGGGCAGCGGGTTGATCGCAATCACCTTCGCCCCGTTGGCCTTCGACTTCTCCAGGGTCGACAGCATCCGGGGGTGGTTGGTGCCAGGATTCTGGCCGGCGATCAGGATCAGGTCGGCGTTCTCGATATCGGGGACCGACACCGATCCCTTGCCGATGCCGATCGTCTCGACAAGGGCGCTGCCCGAGGATTCGTGGCACATGTTCGAGCAGTCCGGCATGTTGTTGGTTCCGAACGCCCGGATCATCAGCTGATACACGAACGCCGCCTCGTTCGAGGTGCGCCCGGAGGTGTAGAACACTGCCTCGTCCGGCGAGGCCAACGCCCGCAACTCACCCGCGATCAGCCCGAACGCCGCGTCCCAGCCGATCGGCTCATAATGCGTCGCCTCAGGCAGCCGCACCATCGGATGCGTCAGCCGACCCTGTTGTCCCAACCAATAGTCGGTCCGGCCCAGCAGATCCGATACCGGGTGCGCGGCGAAGAACTCCGGGCCGACGGTGCGAGTGGTCGCCTCTTCCGCGACCGCCTTCGCCCCGTTCTCACAGAACTCCGCGTGTTTGCGATGGCCGGGAGTTTCCGGCCACGCGCAACCCGGGCAGTCGAAACCCTTGCGCTGGTTCAGCTTCCAGAACGTCCGGGCCATGCGCACCGGTCCCATCTGCTCGACCCCGCGGCGTAACGACACCAACACCGCAGGAACACCTGCCGCATAGGACTTCTCGTGGGTAACGACGACATCGGTCTCGTCGATGTCGGGCATGTGGCGTGGCATGTCAGCGCTTTCGTTGAGGCAGCTACGTGATGGAGAGTCGGGAGCGCTACCGGACGGGAGCGTTCGGGCGTCTTTCGGTTCACTCCGCTCTGGCAACTGCTCGTGCAGCACGGCCCTGTCGCCAGCTGCGAGATGACACGAGGACATATTGTCGAGAACTTTGACCAGTTGCTGGTCCCGTTCTCCCTCTGCGGTCATCCGCGACCAGCGCCGAGTGCCGTTCGATCCACCGATGCTGCCGCATCCCATCATTCGCTGGCGTCGTTGCCGGAACTGTCGAACACAAAGCCCGCGGATGCCGCGGCGAAGGCGGTTAGTAGGGACAGAACGCAACGTCGCTCGCCTGGGGCGACACGGAGATGGTTCGGTATGAGCACAATCGTGCTCGACTATCTCAGTTTGTCGGCGACGCGAAGCGCGTCCATCGTGCCTGTCACATCGTGCACCCGAACGCCCCACGCGCCAGCTCGCGCCGCGTGCGCGGAGATTACCGCGGTGGCGGTGTCACGCTCGGTGATGTCCCTGTCTCCAGCGCCTTCTTTCAATAGTGCGCCGAGGAACCGTTTGCGTGATGCCCCGATCAGGACTGGGTATCCGAGTGAACACAGCCGTGGGAGATCGGTCAAAAGGGCCCAGTTGTCGTTGGTGCTCTTGCCGAATCCCAATCCAGGGTCAATGATGATCGATTCGCGTGATACGCCTGCGGCGAGCGCGCGAGTTGCCGCGGTGTCGAGATCGGAGAGAACTCGGGCCACGATGTCGTCCACCGATCGGGTGATATGCGTGGTCCGGTCATGCCAGTGGGTGATGATCAGCCGAACCCCGGTTTCGGCAGCTACGGCGTACATTCTCGGGTCGGCCCAACCGCCGGAGACGTCATTGATATAGGTGGCTCCGGCCTGTGTTGCCGCGACCGCCGTGTCCGCGCGCATCGTGTCGATGCTGACTACGACACCGTGTGCCGCCAGTTCCTCGATGACGGGGATGACGCGTGACCGCTCGACCGGCCCGGACACCCGGTGCGCGCCCGGGCGCGTTGATTCTCCCCCGACGTCGACGATATGTGCGCCCGCGTGGTGGAGCCGAAGACCATGGGCCAGCGCCGAGGAGGCGGCAAGAAATCGGCCGCCATCGGAAAAGGAATCCGGGGTCACATTGAGGATGCCGAGAACGGTCGTGCTTGCCTGTTCAGCAAGGCCGGTCCCGGTCGTTGCGAAGGTTTTCGGGTCGGCGGCTTGCGCAGGGATCGTGGAAGTCACGCGGTCGGGGCCTTCCGTTCGGCGGCTTCGACGACGTTGGCCAGCAGCATGGCGCGAGTCATCGGACCGACGCCTCCCGGCATAGGTGTCAGGTACCCCGCGACTCCCCAAGCATCGGGCGCGATGTCGCCGACGATGCCCTCTTCGGTTCGCGTGATTCCTACGTCGAGAACCGCGGCGCCCGGCTTGATGTCGGAGCCCGTGATGAGCCCGGGGCTACCGGCTGCCCCTACAACGATGTCGGCGCCGCGCAGGTGGGTGCGGATATCGCGTGTCCCTCGGTGGCAGAGGGTGACGGTGGCGTTCTCGGTTTGCCTGGTGAGGAGTAGTCCGAGGGGCCGCCCGACGGTGATGCCGCATCCGACGACGACAACGTCCGCCCCGTCGAGGGGAATGTTGTAGCGGCGCAGGAGTTCGACGATGCCGCGGGGTGTGCAGGGCACCGGCCCGCCAGCACCGAGAACCAGTCGCCCGAGGTTCACCGGGTGTAGGCCGTCGGCGTCTTTGTTCGGGTCGACGTGCTCGAGGAGCACGCTCCGGTCGATATGTGCCGGTAGTGGGAGTTGAACGATATATCCGGTGCACGCCGCTTCGCTGGTGAGATCGTCGAGGGCGGCCAGCGCATCCGCCGTACTCGCGCTCGCCGGAAGATTGATCTTGAACGAGGACAGACCGATCTCGGCGCAATCGCGGTGCTTGCCGGCAACGTACGCTTGGCTGGCCGGGTCCTCGCCGATCAGTACCGTTCCGAGTCCGGCCGGCACCGAGCGGGCCGCCAGCGCCGATACCCGGCCGGCCAGCTCACCGCGGATGTCCTTGGCTGCCGCTTTGCCGTCGAGCACCACCGTGGGCTCGGTCATAGTGGGCGAGAGTGCGCTCACCGAACATCCCCTTTCCGAGAGTGACGCAGACCCGCACAGGTAAACGTGACCTCCGGAATGCGCGCGCGTTCGCGCCGCTCTACGTCGCCATCGACGCTAGGCGCGACGGCCGTCGGCCGACAGCGGCGTCCGACGTGAAGTGACGACCGGTCCAGGGGGGTGTGAACAGGTCATTTGACGTACCAGCCGCTGCTGTACCTGCCCCGGGGCGTCCTACCATGGATCGAGTGAACGGCAGGTCGATCGTGGACGCGATGGCAATCGGGGTTGCGGTTGTCGATGACGACGGCCGGTTCTCCGCTGTGAACTCCGCCGGTGCTCTGATACTCGGCGCCGCTGCACCGGCTGAACTGCGAGGCATGCAGAGCCCGTTTGCGATCACACCCGAGTCCCCAGGATCAGATACCGACGCCGAGCACGTGGGGTACTGGGACGGCGGTCTCGAGGACTACGCCATGCTGTCCTATCAACTCGGCTCCCGCACAGCCGATGGAACGGTCGTCACATTTCGCGATGTCACCGATCAACGGCGTCGGCAACGCCGCGTTGCTGCCTTGGCACGCACGGCGGCGAACATGGCGGCACAACGCTCGGTCACCACCTCGGTGCTCGATGCGATGGCATGGGAAGTTCACCAGTCCGAGGGCGTCGCCGCCGCCCAGTTCATCACCGTGGCACCGGCGAGCAGACGACTGCAAGTTATGGGAGCGGCCGGCTTCGCCGAGGTACAGACCTTTTTCGACCTTCTCATCGCCTCACATCGTCGCGGCGCGAAGCTGGCCACATACGAAGTCACGGACAACGGACAACAGATCGTGTACCCACACCGACGAGCCGAAATGCTGGCCGACCCCGATTGGCAGCCGATCCACGCCTACATCTCTCAGCTCGAGTGGGACGACTTCGTCTGCACACCCTTGCTGACCCAGGGCAAGGCAGTCGGCGTGCTCAACGTGTACATGGAACCCACCTATCACCCCGGACGCACCGCGCTGGACTTCTTCACGGCGATGGCCGACCAAGCCTCTCTGGCAATCGACTACGCCACGTTGTTGGAACGCGACCGGATCACGGTGCGCCGGGAAGAGCGCAAGCGACTGGCCCGTGATCTCCATGATTCTGTTGTCCAACAGGTTTTTTCGATCGGAATGCAAGCCCGTGCATTGCAGAGAATGGGCATCGGAGCCCCCGAAGCGCTGACCACCGACATCAGCCGGATCGCCGCCGAGATCGGTGAACTGAGCCGAGCAGTTCAGCACGATCTACGTGGAGTCGTACTCGCTCTACAACCCTCGATATCCGCCGAGGTGGGTCTTTCCGCCGCCTTGCAGCTTCTCGTCGAGAAGATCGCACGGCGCACCGACATCCGCATCGACTTGTCGGTCGATCCGGAGCTCGACGAGGAAAGTGCGGATTTCGTCGAAGATGTCTATCAGGTCGTCAGCGAGTCGTTGCACAACGCCGCCAAGCACGCGGATCCATCGACGGTTCTCGTGCACATCGAGGTATCCGACGGTCCCCGCCTCGTCCGTATCGAAGTCGTCGACGACGGTGTTGGGACAACGAACATGTCATCGACGACGGGCGGATACGGGTTGACATCCATGCGTGAGCGGGTCACCCGGTGGTCCGGGCAACTCGATGTCACGTCGAACGGCCCGGCACCAGGCACACGCGTCAGTGCGACTCTCTTACCGCCCCCACATCCCGACCGAGCGACGAGGTAGAGACCCAGATGGACGACTCGACCACCACCATTCGTGTCCTCGTGATCGACGATCACGCCGTCGTCCGGCGCGGAATCGCCAGCTTCCTCGCCTCGACGGACGATATCGTCGTCGACGCAGAAGCCGGAGACGGCATCGAGGCGCTGGAGAAGCTGGCCGCCATGTCGGCATACGAACAACTACCCGATGTCGCGCTCCTCGACCTCGTCATGCCGCGAATGGACGGAGTGGAGACGGCGAAACAGATCGCTTCTCGATATCCGAGCGTCCGGGTCGTGATTTTGACCAGCTTCGGGGAGACCGAGCGCGTGCATACCGCTCTCGCCAACGGCGCCTCGGGATACTTGCTCAAAGACGCCGACCCGTCCGAGGTCGAGTCGGCGATCCGCGCCTCGACTCGTGACGAGGTGTTCCTCGATGCTGCGGTCACGCGCCGACTGACCCATCAGATGATCACCCCGGTGGCCGGCCTCCGGTCGCTGAGCACGCGCGAACGAGACGTTCTCGTCCTTGTCGGGCGGGGTTTTTCCAACCGGGCCATTGCCGAGGAGCTGTCGATCAGCGAACGTACAGCGCGGACGCACGTGTGCAACGTACTGGCGAAGATGCAACTGAACTCGCGCACCCAGGCCGCTCTGGTCGCAGTGCGCGAAGGGCTCGTCCAGCTCTGATCGTCCCATTACCCAGCCGATGCGGCACCCTCTCTCAGTCGGCGAAGACCACCGTCGTGTGACCGTTGGTCAGGACCCGTCCGGTCACGTGATGGTGAACTGCCGCGGCAAGGACGCGGCGTTCGATATCGCGGCCCTTCCGCACCAGCAGATCCGGGGTGTCGCGGTGGCTAACAGGTTCGACATCCTGGCTGATGATGGGTCCCTCGTCCAAGTCGCCGGTCACATAGTGGGCGGTTGCCCCGATCAGCTTGACTCCGCGTGCGTGCGCCTGGTGGTACGGCTTCGCGCCCTTGAAGCCGGGCAGGAACGAATGGTGGATGTTGATGCATTTTCCGCTCAGCTTCGCGGACAAGTTATCGGACAGGATCTGCATGTAGCGAGCGAGGACCACCAGATCGACCCGGTACTCCTGGACGAGGACGAGGACCTTGGCTTCCTGCTCCTCTTTGGTGTCCTTGGTGACAGGAAGATGATGGAACGGCACCTCGCCGAGGTCGATATTCCGGTACACCTCGCGCGGGTGGTTCGAGACGATTCCCACGACGTCCATGGGGAGCTCTCCGGTACGCCAGCGGTACAGCAGGTCCGCCAGACAGTGATCGAGCTTCGATGCCATGATGAGCACACGCATCCGCTCCTCGGTACCGGTGACCGTCCACGTTGCGTTGAACGAAGTCAGGACCGGCGATAATCCGGCGCTGATCTCCGATTTCTCCAGCTCGGCGCGCACCAGGTCGAATTGGATACGGGAGAAGAACCGGCCGGTGAGCGAGTCATCGAAATGTTGCGCGTCGGTGATCGTGCAGCCGAGTTGCAGCAGCGCCGTCGAGACGGCACTGACGATGCCGGGCTCATCATCACAGGAGAAGGTCAGCACATAAGAGTGGGTCATCATGACAGGCTTTCGATTCTTCGGGCGAATTATGCGGTGCGAAGGTCACTACGGCGGCGGTCCGGCTTGTAGGGGGCGGGCGCCACGGTCGCGCGGATTGCTTTCTGCGGCCCATCCGGGCGTCCCCAGTGCACGGTCAACCCGGTCCCGGGGTCGCTGTGCGCCACGTCGATCGTGCTGAGCGAGAGCATCTGCCGGTAGTAGTAGCTATATCCCCGGGAGGTCGCGACACCCACTACATCGTCGCCCGCGGTCACCTTGTCCGCCCACATGAACCCCCGCTGATCACGCGGCATTTCCATATACGGGTAGTTCTCCCCCGGCCGGAACAGCGAGGCGAACACGTCCTGAACGTCATCGGCGTCCCACACCAAAGTGCGAATCACACGGCCGGGGTTGGTCTTCTCCTGCTCCAATGCGGCGCGGCCGAGGAAGTCGTGGTCGAAATTGATGTTGCGGGCCCACCCCAGCTCGACCGGGCTGCGGTAGTACTCACTTATCGCACGCCCGTCGTAGCTACCGGCGATGTACGCGGGTTGCGCGAACGACGGCATCGACGAGGTGAAGACGTCGAGGTACTCAGCCATGTCCTCGTCGAAGATCGCCGGAATGTAATCGGTCGCGATGGTCGGGAAGCACGCCTCGAGGTGGTTGATCATCGCGACCCGGCCACCGAGCTTGCGGATCCCGAACTCCTGCCCGGCCTCGACGATGAGGTCATAGATTTCCTGCCCGTGCTCCTTCGGGCCCTGCAACTCGAAGCCGATCTCACCGGACATGCCCTGCCGCAGCGCCCAGATCTTGTAGCCACCGATCATGATCGGGTGCAGACGCATGAACCCGGTATCGCGCAGACCGGACTCGCCGCTGACCTTCTCGAGTACTTTCACCGAGTTCGGGCCGGACACCTGGTAAATGAACCAGTCCTCCTGCTGAACCTTCACGTCATAGGCGATGCGGCCCAGTTGGTAGCTCGCCCAGAAGCCGCCGCGGCCGTGCAGCACAAAGTCCTCGTCCCCGAATTTGGTCAGGACACCCTCGTGGATGACTTTCCCGTCCTTGTTCGTGTGGATCACGTGCTTGGACTGGCCATCGTCGAACTTCGCGAAGCTGTTGACAGAGATATCAGAGAACAGACGCAGGACGTCAGGGCCGGTGAACCGGTGTTGCCACAGAAAAGACCAGTCGCCGATATAGCAGGTTTGCTTCCACGACATACTCTCGTCGAGCCAGTCCGTGTATTCGGGTTGGCCGAACCGGCTCCACGCGTATACCTCTGGCGCAGTTCGCATCCCGTCGACAGTGAACGTCATTGTTTACCCTTTCGCCTGTAGGCGCACACGAAAGAAAGATCGAACGCCTGATCCGTCTACTCACGCTAGGGCGCATGTACCTTCGATCGACATACGCGGATGACTCCGATCGCGACGATTCGTGACCTGCAGCGATCAGGTCATTTGACGCATCACAGGGTCGGTCTCATGAGGTATCGCTCATGGGGCAGCCGAGAAACAGACTGCAGCCGCACGTGGCGCTTC
Organism: Nocardia sp. PLKS1-43; assembly: GCF_059510335.1. Classification (NCBI taxonomy): domain Bacteria; kingdom Bacillati; phylum Actinomycetota; class Actinomycetes; order Mycobacteriales; family Nocardiaceae; genus Nocardia; species Nocardia sp. PLKS1-43. The sequence continues at coordinate 17,054 of NZ_JCAJZQ010000014.1, forward strand.
GCGAACGTAGGATAAGCGCGGCGCCGGGGCGTCCGGCGGTGGCCGCCGAAGTTTCGGCGCGGTCAGTGGTCTCCTCGGACGGGGATCGTGTGATTTCGGCGATCAGGCCACGACGACGGGCGCTGGAATCGACTTGCCGGGGTTCATGATCGAGAGTGGATCGAAGGTCGATTTGATCGATGCCATCAGCTGCAGGACTCGCGGTTCCAGCTCGTGGCGCAGGAACGGAAGCTTCAACAGGCCCACACCGTGCTCGCCGGAGATGGTGCCGCCGAGTTCCAGGGCCGTGGCCATGATCGCTTCGAACGCGTCGCGGGCGCGTTGCTGGGCGGCGGGGTCGCTGGGTCGATGACGACGATCGGGTGCAGGTTGCCGTCGCCAGCGTGGCCGAAGGTTCCCACGGTGACGTGGTGCCGGGTGGCGATCTGCTGGATCCGGTCGAGCAAGGTCGGCAGTTGCGCGACCGTGACCGCGACATCTTCGAGCAGTGGGACTCCGAGGCGTTCGAGGGCTTCGAAGGCGATACGGCGGGCGTGCAGCAGTAGCGCCGCTTCCGACGGGTCGGTGCTGCTGAATATCTCGGTGGCGCCGGCGTCTTTGCATGCGGTGGTGAGGGCACCAACTGCCGTGGGCCGGAGTTCGTCGTCGGGAACCTGGATGATCAGCAGTGCTGCGGCATCGGTGTCCAGCTGCATCGGCTGCAGGCGCTCGACTGCACGAAGGGTGACGGTGTCCATGATTTCGACCATGGTGGGCGGGATGGGCCGGTCCAGACATGCCTGGACGGCCTGTCCTGCGGCCGGGAGGTCGCCGAAATAGGCGACGATCGTGGCGTTTTGCTGTGGTGCGGTCGTGAGCTGGACCGTGGCGTCGGTGATTACGCCGAGTGTGCCTTCCGAACCGGTCAGCAGCCTGGTGAGGGTCGTAGCCGACGACGCCTTTGCGCGTCGTGTGCCCGACCTCGATGAGATCACCGCCGGGCAAGACGACTCGCATCTGTTTCACCCAGTCACCGGTCACGCCGTATCGGATGGAGCACAGGCCGCCAGCGTTGGTGGTTATATTGCCGCCGATGGTGCAGAACGCGGAGCTGGCAGGGTCGGGTGGGTAGTACAGACCATGGTCTGCCGCGAGTTGCTTCACCTCGGCATTGAGCAGACCGGCTGGCACCTGCGCCGAGCGTTCGGCGCTGTCCAGCACAGGTTCGTCCCGCAACCGCTGGGTGGAGAGCACGATGCAGCCGTCCATGGCATTCGCGCCGCCGGTCAGACCGGAGCCCGCGACGCGTGGGACGACCGCGACGCGATGATGCGCCGCGATCTCGAGAACCCGGCGGACGTCGTCGACATGGGTCGGGGCCACGACCGCAGCGGAGACACCAGCGTCGACCCACGGTGCGCGGTCGGCGCTGTAGGCGGCCATCACATCCGGATCAGTGATCAGCAACGCTTCGTCGGTGAGTCGCCCGCGTAGTTCGCGGATGAGTGGTGTGTAGGACATCGGTTGCCTCCCGTCGGTGGCACTCACTGTCCGATGACGGGCGTAAACCGGACCGAAACTCATCGCTGTGCGGAAACAACAATGGACAGACGCCTCGGCATTTCGGTCCCATTTCGCGGGCCCGCCATATGGTGTCGGTCACAGCAAGCAGCAGTTCAAGGAGGAATCATGCCACAGCCAGAAGTCATCTATCACGACAGACGATATGAAAGACACTCAGCCGCAGCCGATTACGGCGGAAACACGCCACCGCGAACATTGAAACCAGCACAGCAATTCCCTATATTAGATGTCATCGAACACATGGTTCAGGCAAATCTGCCGCACTGAGGGATTCAAGTCCCCTCTCGCGCACAGATTCCCGGCAGATTCGCCGGGTTTGCGTGCCGTGTGTTCGAGCGCACTCGAACACATGAAGGTGACCCGGAAAATGCGCACTCACCCGCGACAACTTCTGACAGATCCGCCAAGATCGGCGACCGGCGGCCCCAAGTGGACCGGACACCGCACGGGAACGGGGCCGCCCGTGATTCCCCCGCTCATCCCCCGCAGGCACCACTGGAACAGCTGATCCGGGGTTCAGTTCCCGGTCCGCCCGAACCCATCCCCGTACCCGATGACGACATCCTGTACGGCATTTCGACACTCGGAGAGGCCGGCAGAGTCCTCGACCGGCATGTGATGGCGGCGCTCGACTGGACACCCGGGACGCAGCTGCAGATCCAGGCTCTGGATGACGTCCTACTCGTCGGACCGCCCCCGGATGGCCCGGTGTGTGTCACCCCCGGTGGCTACTTTCGCATCCCCTTCCGCCAGCGACGCCGAATCGGTCGGATCTGCGGGGCGCGGAGCGGAGACTGCAGGCCGCGCAGCGTACTGGCGATGTCCAGGCGCTGGATGAGTTGCTCGATGACCGGTTGATCTTCACCACGGGCGCGGACATCTCCACCAAAGCCGATGATCTCGAACTGCACCGCACCAAAGCTCAGGTAGTGAGCAAGCTCAACGAAGAAGCGCTGAGGGTACTGGTGGACGGGGCCACCGGGGTGACCTGGTTTCTCGGCGTAGTCGAGGGAAGCGTTCACGGGTCACCATTCGCGGCCAGGATGCGCCGTACCCGCACCTGGGTACACGAGTCCCGGGGTTGGCGGGTCGTCGCCGCGCACGCTTCTGTGGTCGACCAGTAGTCAGTCGGCGATCAAGCCGTCGGTGTCATTGGCGATCGCCTTGAATTCCTGCCGTGTAACCGATCAGAGGGACCGTACCTGGTTCAGCAGTAAGCGGTGCCATTCCGGAGAGGCGCCCGCCACCAGACCGTGGCCACGGACAGTGGTGTGCGGACCGATCGCGGACGCATCGACCGAACTGAGCTGGGCGACACGGAGTGTCGCGTAGCCCGGAGATTCGTCGTCCGGCACGGCGGGGTGTGGTGGGCCGATCACCTCGTCGTCGTCGGGATCTTCCCCCGATAAGCGAAGGTGAATCAGGTTGCCGTGTTCGGCGATTGCCCATCCGGACCCGATGTCATCGAGGAAATGCCAATGGGCGGAACCGAACCGGCGGCTGAGCGCGACGAGACACTCGCGCACGGATTCCACCGACGGGCCATCGGGCAGGTCGTAGCCGAACACCAGTGTCCAGCCGTCCAACTGCGGGGTGACAAAAACACAGCCGGTCTGGATCGAGTACCGCATCCCGTCATGCATGGTCGTCGGCATAGCCTCGACCATTCCCAACTCGTCGACGAGGGCGACCTGGTCACCGGTCGGCACCGCCAGCCAATACCCGGTCCAATCTCCGATCAGGTCCCCGGGGCGGCGGCGACGCCATATCGCCATCGGCCCGCCGGCCCACATCGACTCCGGCGTTTCCCGGGCGACGCGATCGTCGACATTGAGCGTGAGCAGCGCCCGGTGTTCGGGCCCCAGCGACGGCCACCCACCCAGCGCGGCGACGGCGCGGAGCGCCAATCCCCGCACCGGGCCTGGCTTCTGACCGAGTGCCCGCAATATCGCCATCGCGTCCGGTCCGAAGGCATCCAGCGTTGCTAACGCTTGATCCGACACCACCGACTCCGGATCACCGACCAACGGCAACACCGCATCCAGGAACCGGCTCGCCGTTGCTCCCGATCGCGCCAGTGCCCGCAACCCCCACCAGCGCACCAACGGTTCTCGATCACCCAGCAGCGGAAGATATTTCACGTCCTCGGCCCGCACTTCACCGAATGCTCGGTGCAGCGCATACACTTCCGTCTTCAACGCCCACGGCGGCACTACATGCCACCTGTTGTTCTCGTCCGCGCGATCAGCCGCCCACGCCGCCGGGACCGCCGCCGCCAACGTACTCAACTCTGCATCTGCGCTCATCAATCCCAAGTGAACCAGCAAAGCCGCCGCTTCCCGCCGCTGGAAGTCCGCACCCTGGTGCGGCTTTCGAGAACGGCGCATTGTGGGTCGCGAATCGGTGCAGCAGTTGATCACGCTGCTCTGGTGCGGCATTGGGATAGGGTTCCGTTCGGTCGGGTCCGGACCAGGTGCGCAGATTGCCGAAGGGATCTTCGACCGCGACGGGCAAATCGGTGAGCTGGGCGCGGGCGTCGGCGATCCCTTGCTCGCGCGCTGACCTGCGCGTCCAGGCGGGGGTGTGCAGGTCGAGCCTATGGGGACCGGGTGAATTCGTCGTCCACCCGGAATCCCGAAAACCTCGCTGCACCGATATCTCACACCCAGACCGGGCTATGACACCGACGCCCGGGATCAGTCTTGGCCGCCCGGTACAGCGCACGCTGCAAAGCGGACTGCCGAAATACCCACGGCCAGAGGGATTCCCGCCCGATCGGACAACGCGTGCAGCTTGGCGCCCGGCTTGCCGCGGTCGACCGGGCTCGGCCCGGTCATGTCTCCAACCGACAACACATCAGCCATGTTCAAACATCAGCCAACACAACCGATCTCGTTACATCACCCGAAACACTCCGCAAAGCGCGTATCGCCACGCTGTGCGTGTAGTGCCCACGCGTAGGCCGTGACCAGTCCGACGTGTATCGCCACGCCTTGTCGGGCTCCGGCAGGTAGTGTGCCGTCGGCGACGGCGGCGGTGTCGACTGCCCCCAGTACGGCGTTCAGAACGAGGTTGGCGAGCAGAATGCCGCGGCCGGGCGGGGCTGACCAGTTCGTGATGGCCAGGGCGGTGAGCGCGGTGCCGACAGTTTGTGTGGTGAACCTGTCGAACGCCGTCGGGTCGGGCCGCAGGCCGGCCATTGCCGAGCGGGGGGTCAGCAAAGCCAGGCCGCCGACCGCGCCCAGGTACAGGGCTGAAACTCGCAGCAGCAGGCGGATTTTCATCGGGTCGGTCCTTCTGGAATATGCTGACGACGCCGATCGGCGTCGCCTCCGGTGCCGTCCGGGAGACTCGGGCCTGGATATTCGACACCGGTGAGTCGCTCCGACTCCTGCCAGAGGGCGCGCCGGAGTGCGGTATCGGTGTCCGGTGGGGTGATGCGGATGGGGTACCCGCGCGCACGCAGGGGTGGTCGCCCGTCGGGCGCGTAGTAGTCGCCCCCACTGGCGTGCGGGTCGGTGGCCGCTCGGAGCACTACTCGTGCACCCGAGGCCGCGTCGGGCTGTCCGAGCAGCTTGGTGATCGCGAGTGTGGCCAGCCGGGTCGCGCCACGCACATGGCGCACCAACTCGGTCGGGGTGACACCGGGCTCGAGTGCCACCGCGATGGTTTCGGCGTCGGCGGCGGCCAACCGCTCGTTCAGCTCCAGTGTGAACAGCAGGTTGGCGAGCTTGGACTGTGCGTAGGCCGGGATCGGCCGGTATTTGCGCTGGCGGAAGTGCAGGTCCGCCAGGTCGATCACACCCTGCCGGTTGGCCGAGCTGCTGACGACCACAACCCGCGAACCGGGCACGTCCAGCATGCGATCCAGCAGCAGGCCGGTGAAGGCGAAGTGTCCCAAATGATTCGTGCCGAGCTGCAGTTCGAATCCGTCGGCGGTAACAGCCGCCGGGGTCATCATGACCCCGGCGTTGTCGATAAGCAGGTCCACCCACGCGAATTCGTCGCGTATCCGTTGTGCAGCGACGCGGACCGAATCCAGTGATGCGAGATCGACCTGGCGGGCGAGCACCGATCCGCCGATCGCTGAGGCCACTCGCTCGGCCTTGCGCTCATCGCGACAGGCCAACACTACCGTCGCGCCACGACCGGCCAAGACCTTCGCCGTCTCCAGGCCGATGCCTGTGTTCGCGCCCGTGATCACCACCGTCCGACCACGTTGGTCTCCGACATCTGCTGTGGTCCATCGAGTCATCGCACCCTCCTGAGGCATAATCGGGATTGGCGTCCCGGTTGAACTATCCGGGATGGCCGTCCCGGTTGTCAAGAGATCGAGAGAGTGCCGTGACCGAATCCACCGACCGTCCGCGCCGGGCCGACGCGCAGCGCAACCGCAGGCGCGTGCTCGACACCGCGGCGACCATCTTCGCCGCCGAAGGTCTGTCGGTGCCGGTGCACGAGATCGCCCGCCGCGCCGGCGTGGGCACCGGCACGGTCAGCCGTCACTTCCCCACCAAGGAGTCGCTGTACGCGGCAGTACTGCTGGACCGCATGCGCGAGCTCGTCGACTACGCCGACACACTCGCCGCCGAGAACGACCCCGGCACCGCCTTCATGGCCCTGTTCACCCGGCTCGTTCGAGAAGGTGTCACCCATCGCGGGCTGGCCGAGTCGCTGGCAGGCTCCGGATTCGACATCGAGGCGGCAGCCACCGCCGCAGACTGCAACGTCAGCGACCGGCTCCACCGCCTGCTATCGCAAGCCCAACAGGTCGGCGGCATCCGCCCCGACCTCACCTTCGCCGACGTCAAAGCCCTGATGGCCGGCTGCCTCTCCCACGACGGCCCGGACCCGGACCGAATCATCGACGTCATCCGCACCGGAATGCGAACCAACACCACGCACCAGCCGCCACCGCACTCCGCGCCGGACCACCAGTGATTGCATACTCAGACCCACCGCCGATGCAACGCAACAAAAGCGAAGCCACGATGTGAGACGGTCTTGGTTCGCCGCATACAGGTTGACTCAGGAAACTCATTCGTCGCCCTCCTCCCTGGTGTTGTCGGGGTAGTGGATGCGCTGTCCCTTCCCGTCGTAGGCGGGGCGGCCGTGCGCGTCGTACCAGGTGTCAGTGGCCGGGTCGCGGGTCCAGCCTTCGAATTCGGTTCCGACCAGGGAATCGATGAAGTATTTCTGTCCCATCCCAGGCCGGGCGGGGTGGTGCGCGGCGGTAGGGTCGCCTCAGCGATGGTGAACTCTTCGAATGCCGCATCGGTGGCGGCGAGTTCTTCGGGGGTCATGGTCAGGCCCATTCGTTCGGCCTCTTCGTCGCTGTAGAACGTGAATCGTCCTATTCTTTTCGGCATAGCCTCTCTCCGCTATTGCTCGATTAGCTGAATGATCGTGCGGGCCGGGTTTCGCGGGTCGGGGAATTTGTTTTTCACAAGGAATTTTCGTGGCCGAGGTGAACGCAACCTCATTAGGTACGCCGCCGTATTCGGGCCCGACTTTGTGACCGTTTTTCGCCAAGATCTGAAAGGTGGTGTTCGTGGTGTTCTCCGTGGCCCCGCCGTTGACCCCGTTCAGATCGCTGGTCGAATTCATGAACCCGTTCCCTGTCCAGGGTTTGCCCGCCTGAATACCTTTCAGTTCGTCGGGGGTCAGTTCGATGTCCCGCCGTACGGGACCGGAGAATCAGGGTGCCTTCGATATGGCCGAGTCGATGAGGTCGAGTTTCTGTTTCTGCTCGGCAGTGAGGGGTTTTCCTTCGCGCAGCGCTTCGACCAGGTCTTGCCCGGGCCTTTCTTCAGTGCCCACTCTTCCTCATGGGTCATGTATTTGCCGTCGGCGGTCAGCCAGTTTTGCGCGCCCTTTTGCAGCCGCTGCTCTATTTCCTCCGCTTTTTTGATCGGCGGGGTGGACCTGTCGTGCGAGCCGCCGGGGCCGGATTGCGGGTGCGGACACCGCGTCTGGAACTACCGATCGCCCCACGGAAGACCGCGCGGATCGACCGCGCGGCAGCAGGGATTACGTGCATGTGCTGATTCGTACGTAATCCTGGGGGGACCAGGATCACCGGACACCGCCGGTGAGCAGCGCGGGAGACCCGCACGGGGTGGTCCGATTCGATCGGACCACGGAATTGACCCCGGAACTGACTACGGAGTTGACCACCGATTCGCAGGCCGGTCTGGGCGGGAGACGTTCAGATCCACCGGTAAGCGATTTCGTAGATGGCCTGCAGAACCAGTCGGGCGCCGTGGTTGCGCGGAGAGGGCGATCAATGAGGGCAAGGGCCGCCGACTACCGGAACGCTGGTCCCTGGCAGTCAGCGACCCCACTACGTGAGACCACCGTGCTGGCCGGATTCCACCGGTTTACCCAGTGGCAGGATATGGCCGGCACGGCCCGTGCTGTCGGGGATGGGTCACATCATCATCGGCATGTTCGGGCACATCCGGTTCCAGCAGTGGCGGACCATATCCATGAGTTGATTCATCGTCATTGCTGCGCATCTCCTTCCTCGACCCGACCCGTTCACGCCATACCCCGAATGGACGCGATCATTACTGTCCAGTTGAGGTACACCCCAGCGCCAACCGAGTCTGTGTCTCGAAACCCTGGATTCGAGACGCAGTGGCGGGTACCGCACCGGACCCGCCGACCTGCACATCGCCGGTCTCGGAATCTGGTCTCGTTCGCGAACACCGGGGTGACGAAGCGGTGCTCACATCGCCGACGCCCCCGCCGCCTCCCGCCAAGCTGCTCAACGACCAGGGCGTCGCCGACCGTGGCGGCGAGGACCAGCATCTGGTGCAAGCCGGTCAGCTGGCGCGTATGGAGAACATCGTGGAAACGCCCGAGCACGTCCTGTCGCAGGTGCCTGTGGGGTGCCGTCCCCGTCGCGATGTGGGCGGCGTCGGCATGGGCGCTGCCATCAAGCACAGATCCGGTAGGTCGTGGACGTCGACGGGCAGTCAAAGGGCGTGGTGTCCGGGTTGCGTCAGGCGAATTGAGGGTGCAAAAGGGAATCGGCGTCAAGGCCGCGAGGCGGACAGCCGCTGGGCGGCCTCCACCACGAACGCTCGTCGCCTTGCCCGCTCATCGGGGTCGTCGGCCTCGGCGCCGGTCATCATGGCGGCGAGCTGCGGGACGCTGAACCACCAGGCGGCAAGGCCGATGATCATGAACATGAGGTGGCCGGCGTCGATCCGGCCGTCGATGACGCCGTCGCGCTGGGCCTGCGCCGTCGCGTCGACCTTGCGGCTGTAGTGGGAGACGCGGGCGGCGGCGTTGACCGGTGGCGCCCCGCGTAGACCTTCCCATTGCAGCAGTCGGGCCAGTTCGGGGTGCTGGACGTAGTAGTCGAAGGTGCGCCCGGCGAACTCACCGAGGTTGTCGAAGCGCAGACCGTCCGGGGCCACGACGCGGGAGAGTTCCTCGAGTGCCTCGGTGAGCACCTCGTCGAAGAACGCGTCCTTGTCGCCGAAGTAGGCGTAGAGCCGCTCCTTGTTGACGCCGGCTCGGGCCGCGATTCGAGTCACGGTGGTGCCGTCGGGCCCGTGTTCGGCGAACTCGGCCGTCGCCGCCGCCCGCAACCGGTGGCGCGTCTCCTCAACGGTCCGCTTCATCAGCCCAAGGTAGCACCGTCGCCAACGTTGCCGTTGGTCACCGACGGTGATAACCTTCGATTACCAACGCCAACGTTGGCGTTGGTAATCGAGATGGAGCGTTCTGATGAATCTCACCGAGACAACGGCGTACACGGACCGCGACGGCATCGTGGACGCGGTCACCCGGATCGTCGAGGGAATCGACTTCGGCAACGAGGATCTGCTGCGGTCGGCCTTCACCGAGGACGCCGTGTTCGACCTCGGCGGCATCGACCACAGCATCCACACATTCGAGCCGTACGTCGGCCGTGAGCGGGTCGTGCAGACCCTGATGCGGACCGTGGGCACGGCAATGGACACCTTCCACGCGCTGTCCAACATCCGGGTGTGGGTGGACGGCGACACCGCCGAGCTGACCTGCTACCTGATCGGACAGCACCACCGAACCGGCGAGGGGCCGTCGGTCGAATTCCAGGACCACTTGTTGCTGGGCAACCGGTTCGAGACCGACCTGGTCCGCGATCACGACCACGTGTGGCTGGTTCGCCACAACCGGGTCAGCTCACGCTGGTCGGTCGGGAACCCCGCGGCCGCCACGATCCCCACCGCCGAATGAGGCCCGTGCCCGGCGCCGACGCGCGGACACCAAGCAATACGACAATGCCCCCACGAGTGGAGATGTGGATATGCGTGCGATCGGCCTGACCGAGTTCGGCGGCCCCGAGGTGCTGGGAGTTATCGACCTGCCCGATCCCGCGCCCGGCCCCGGCCAGGTGCGCATCCGCGTGCACGCCGCTGCCGTCAACCCCACCGACACCATGCTGCGCGCCGGGCTGGCACGGGCCTGGTTCGAGGGCCGGCCCGGTCCGTACGTGCCGGGCATGGACGCCGCCGGCATAGTGGACGCGATCGGCCCGGACACCGACACCCCGCTCCGACCCGGGGATCCGGTCGCCGCGATAGTGCAAGCCTACGGCCCACGCGGCGGCGCCTGCGCCGAACTCATCGTGGCGCCGGCGGAATCGGTGGTCCCGATCCCGGCCGGCGCGGACTTCCCGGCCGCGTCCACCCTGCTGATGAACGCCCTGACCGCTCGGCTTGCACTGGACCTGCTGGCCGTGCCGACCGGCGGCACCGTCGCGGTGACCGGAGCGGCCGGAGCGTTCGGCGGGTACACGGTGCAGCTGGCCAAGAGCGAGGGCTTGCGCGTGTTCGCCGATGCGTCGGCCGGTGACCGGCAACTGGTGGCCGAATTGGGCGCGGACGAGGTCGTGGCTCGGGGTGACGACGTCGCCGATCGGTTCCGCGCACTCGCGCCGGACGGGGTGGACGCCGTCGTCGACGGTGCGGCGCAGCACGCGCTGATCGTCGCGGCGGTCCGCGACGGCGGCGGCCTGGCCGTCGTTCGCGGCTGGGACGGCCCGGTCGACCGCGGCATCCACCTGCACAAGGTCTTGGTCACCGAGGTGGCCACCGACCATGCCCGCCTGCTTCGGTTGCGGGACCAGGCAAGCGCGGGCGTGTTGACGTTGCGTGTGGCCGACGTGCTCCCCGCCGGCCAGGCCGCCCAGGCGCATCGACGGCTGGCCGAGGGCGGCGTGCGCGGCCGCCTCGTGCTCGATCTCACCACCTTCTGAGGATTGCCGGAACCGCAGCGCCGCGGCCTTCACTGGCGCTCAGGAGCTGGAGGACCTTCACCAACAGGGCGGACAGTGGACAGGTAACAAACCCACAACATGAGTCGACGTTGAAGCCGATCGCATGGATGTGGGGTCGGTCGCCGAACTCGTTGGCGCGCCACATGTCTTGCGGTGCGCCCTTGGCCTTCGGGCGACCACGGTCGAGCCCTCTGAACTGGTCAGAGATCGAGAAGCAGCTGGGGCGTATACGAGCGCGAGACGCACGGCAGCATCCGGTCACTCGCCGCTTGCTCTTCTTCGGTCAGCACGGAGTCACGATGGTCCGGGCGGCCGGCGAGGACAGCGGTCTCGCAGGTGCCGCAGGTGCCTTCCTCACATGAGGTGAGGATGTCGACACCTGCCTCGATCAGCACGTCCACGATGGAACGTCCGACAGGCACCACCAGATCGGCGCCCGTCGAGGCGATCCGTACGGTGAACGGCGTGTCCGCGCGCGGGGTCTGGACGTGTTTCGGCGAAAAACGCTCCGTTCGCAGTGGCATCCCGCGGCGTGCGCACGCCGCTTCGGCCGCGCGTATCAGCGGCTCCGGGCCGCAGCAATAGACATGCGCCTGTGGACCGGCCTCATCGAGCGCGGAGTCGAGGTCGATCAGTCCGCACTCGTCGAAGGGGAGCAACCGAACCCGGCCACCGCCGAACTCCCGCAACTCGTCGCCGTAGGACATGGAAGCGCGAGTCCGGCCGCCGTAATGTAGCGACCAGTGTGCGCTCCCGACGGCAACCCGACGGATCATCGGCAACAAGGGCGTGATCCCGATTCCACCGGCCAGGAACAGATAGCGCGGTGCCGATCGCAACGGAAAGTGGTTGCGGGGACTGCTGATACCGATCCGGTCGCCCTCCCGGAGTCGCTCGTGTAACCACACCGATCCGCCGCGACCGCCCGTATCACGCAGGACAGCGATCCGGTAGCAGGTGTGATCCTCGGGGTCACCGCACAGCGAGTACTGGCGAACGATCCCGGCTCCGGTGATGACGTCGATGTGGGCGCCGGGTTCCCACAATGGCAGTTCCTCCCCGCCGGGCGGTCGCAGCTCGAACTCGACGACGTCGAGGGCAATCGTCTTTCGTCCCGCTACCACGACCTGGAGTTCTGCGGAATCGTTCATGCCGCGTCGCCCTCCGGCGTGAAGGCCACGGGCAAGGCGAAATGAGTCATCAGAGAACCACCGACCAACCCACTCTCGACGGGGTCGCCGTCGAGGCGCAGGTCCGGCAGCCGGTCGAGCAGGCGCCCGAGTGCGATCCGCAGCTCCGCTCGCGCGAGGTGCTGTCCTTGACAGACATGCGCCCCCGCACCGAAGCTGACGTGCCGATTCCGGGTCCGGTGGCGATCGAACTGCTCCGGCGCGTCGAACTCTCGCGGATCCCGGTTGGCCGCGGCGAGATCCAGCAGAACTCGATCCCCCTGGGCAAGTTCGCGGTCACCGACCTGGACAGGGCAGCGCAGCGTGCGCGCGAACAGCTGCAATGGGGTGGTCAACCGCAGGCTTTCCTCGATCACGCGCGGCAGCCCGCGGCGATCGGCCAGGAGTTCGTCACGCAGTCCGGGCACGGTCAGCACGTGGCGGATGAGGCCCGCGAGGGCCGAACCTGTCGAGTGATGGCCGCCGACGATGTAGGCCAGCATCAGTCCGGTGGCGCCCGCGTCGTCGATCGACTTGCCTTGCACGACACCACTGGCCATCTCGGTGAGCATGTCGGCACGAGGGTTCTCGCGGCGGTCGGCCAGCCAACGCCGGGTGTGGGCGGAGAACTCGGCGAACCGCGCGGGAAACTCCTCCGACCCCATGGCCGCGAACAGCGCCGCCGCGATACCTCGGGCACGCACCGCTTCGGTTTGGTCGAGGCCGATCATCCGTCCGATCACGACAGCGGGTAGTGGCTCCGCGATCCGGTCCGCCAGGTCGGCCTTGCCGGCGGTCGCGAAGTCGTCGATCAGCAGGTCGACGACCTCGGTGATGACCGGTTCGAACGCCCGCACCGCGCGTGGGGTGAGCGGGCCGTCGAGGACCGTGCGCCACTCGGAGTGTCCGGGCTCGTCGAACTCCAGCGCGGGCACCGGAGGCAACAACCCGCTCGCTGGGATGTGCACGCCATCGGCCGAGGAGAACGCGTCCGCGTCGGTCAGCGCGGCACGGACGTTCTCGTAGCGTGTCAGGAAGTCGAACCCGCCGTACCGGTCGCTGTGCACCACCGGGCACGCTTCGCGCATCTGCGCGTGCGCCCGGCGGACATCGGTTGCCGACAGTGCCCGGTCGAGGTGGTCGAGGGCGGGAATTTCGTTTGTCATCATGGCTCCTTCGTCTGCTCTGACGTGCGCCGATTCTGGTGGGGACGGGCCATTCAGAACTCGGCCGTGAGCGTTTCGGCGATCTCTCGCAGACGGCGACGGTCGACCTTGCCGACCTGGCTGACCCGCGGCATCTCCGGCAACACGACGATCCGCTCGGGCCACTTGTATTTCGCGACCTCGAGCCGCTCGAAGTGGCCGCGAACCGCGGCGAGGTCGATCTCCAGCCCGTTTCGGGTCACGACGAAAGCGCAGGCTCGCTCGCCCAGCCGCTCGTCCGGCATCGCCACCAGGGCAGCCTCTGCGATCGCGTCGTGGGAGCAGAGGAGGAGTTCGACCTCCTCGGTGTTGATCTTCTCGCCGCCGCGGCTGATCATGTTTTTGATCCGGCCCTCGACGGTGTAGCACCGGACCCCGCCGATCGTCTGCTCGGCCATGAGGTCACCGGTCCGGTAGAACCCATCAGCGGTGAACGCCGCCCGATTGTGCTCGGCGGCATCGTAGTAACCGTGCAGGGTGTACGGGCCGCGAGCACACAGCTCACCCACCTCGCCGGGCGCCACCTCCACCTCGGTCCCGGGCTCGTACAGCCGGATCTCGTCTCCGGGCGAAATCGGCACCCCGACGCTCGCCACGCGGGCATCGAGCGGGAAATCCAACGGCGTTGTCAGACATAGTCCTTCGCTCATGCCGAAGATCTGCCCGCCCCAGATCCCTTGTGCTTCCAGCGACTCCATATGCCGGCGCGGCACTTTCTTGCCGCTGAACAGAACGCGCCGCAAAGCCGTAGCGGCGGCCAGGCCCGGGTCCAGCGCCAGGTCGAAGACGAAGGGCCCCAGCAGGGCGTCGGTCGCTTCGTTGCGGACCACGAGGTCGAGCGCGGCCGCGGCGTCGGGAGCTCCGAGCACGAGGGTTGCCCCTACGCTGTGCGGGCCCTGCAGGCCGATGATGACGCCCGCGTTGTGCACGATCGGCATCATGAATGCGATGCGGTCGCCAGGGGCCCATCCCATCGCACGGGCGAGGCTCGAACCGTAGTGCCAATAGGGGGCATGCAGGCACGGGATCACTTTGGGCACACCGGTGGTGCCACCGGAGAGCTGGAACACCGCGAGTGACTGCCTGCCGAGTCCGGCTTGGATTCGTTCGACGACCGCCCGGGCCTCGGCACTGTCGATGTCGGATCCCAGTTCGTCCATTTCCACGACGCGGGGGTCGTCGGCTGGTCCGTCGGACACCAGAACCGTGCGCTCGCGCCCCTCGGCCTGGGCCAGAGCGAAGCCTACGAGGTCGAAGCGGGGATCGCGGGCCGCGACGAGGTGCGCGACCGGGTTGGTCTGCCGTGCGATCTCGCCGATCTCGTGTCCGCGGTGCAGCGGCAGCGTGCACACCGGGATCAAACCTGCCTTGAGAAGGGCATACCACGCGATCACGGTGTTGGCGGTGTTGTGCACCTGCAGCAGGACCGCACCACCCGGCCGCAGCCCGAGGCGATGGAGCCCCGCGGCGCGTTGATCGGTGACCCGGTCCAGGTCCGCGAAGGACAAACGAATATCACCGCAGATCAGGGCATCTCGGTCGGCGTGGTCCTGCGCGACGACGTGCAGGTGCTCGGCGATGGTGAGCGATTCCCACAGGCCCTCACGGACGTAGCGGGCTTCCTCCTCGTCCGAGTAGCGGGCGATCTTTCCGGCGGTGCCGGGAGTCGGCGTCATTGCGTGTCTCTCTTCTTCCGGCGCGGTCGTCACCGCAGATCCCGCTCATAGCCGAGGACGACGTCGCGGTTCTCCCGCCGGAACTCGCGGTAGGAGACTCGTCCCGTGCGCATCAGGTATTCGAGCGCGAACTTCGTCGGATGTGTGATGGTGCGCGACGGAAGCCCCTCGTACCAGGCGATACTGCGCCTGGCGGCAGCTTGGAACGCGTCCGCGACGGGCCTGCGCTCCCCCTCGAACGCTGCCAGTCCGACCTCGATGTCCCACCCCGCGTCGGTCAGCGCCCGCGTCAGGTAGACCGCGTCACGCATCGCGAACCGGGTACCGGAGCCGATGGAGGGGTGAACGGTGTGCAGGGCATCCCCGATCAGTACGAGGTTGCGGTGGGTCCACCGAGCGCAGCTGACGAACTTCGTCTGGAACCAGGGAGAGTGGTTGCTCCGCAATGGCATACCGTCCAGCGAGTCGGCAAACAACCGTTCGCACAGTGCACGGGACTCGTCCTCGGTCATACCGGCGAACCCGAGCCGGTCGAATGTCTCCTGGCCGACCTCGACGGTGAAGTTGCTCATCTCGGCAGAAAAGCGGGAGGCATGCACCATGAGCAGCCCGTGCTCGCTGTTCTGGAGGATGATCGACGGCGCATAGGATTTCGGGGTGCCGTACCAGGCCAGCCAGTTGGTCCCGAGTTCCACATTCGGTAGGAAGTGCTCGGCGAAACGCTCCCGCGTGCGGCTGTTGACGCCGTCGGCACCGACCACCAGATCCCAGTCGGCCAGCTCATCTTCCGTCACCACCGCGTCGCTATCGTGCTCAATGCGCACCCCGGCCTCGAGCGCGAATTTCTCGAGCGTGGCGAGAAGCGACCAGCGAGCGTTGAGATGGCTGCGGCCGACGTGGACCGGCACATCGGCGCCATCGAGGCTGAGAACCATCCGATCGTGTTGGGTACCCGCGGTAAGCGCGTCGATCACGTCGGGCGCGGCGGGACGCAGCGTGTTCGCGGCGCTTTCACTGAACGCCACGCCCCAGCCGTACGTCACGCCTTCCGGGTTCTGCTCCCTGACGTGAACCGTGGCGGTCGGAACCGCTCGTTTCGCGATGATCGAGAAGAAAAGGCCCGCGGGCCCACCGCCGATCACCAGGATCTTCAGAGACTTTCCCGACATCACTGTCCACCTCCCTGCCACGACACGACGTGGCGGGCGACGCGCTCACCCAGCGCTGACGCGGTCCGCAAGTCGCTGTCCCGCATGCCTTCGATGCCCTGGTCCGAATTGGACTGCGCCATGGCACCGGCGTAGGCGCCGAGCCGGTTGAGCGCGGAATCCGATCCTGTGCTTCGTCCGTTACCGTCCAGCAGCCCCAGTCCGACCCAGACCATTCCGTGCTGCATGGCGAAGAGCCAGAGCTGTGTGAGTGTGTTGAGTTTGTCCCCGGAGTGGCCGCTGGAGTTGGTGAAGCCCGCGGCGAGCTTGCCCTTCCACCCCTGGCTCAGCCAGATCTTCGCGCTGGCTTCCATGAACGTCTTGAAGACAGCTGAGCCGCTGCCCATGTAGGTCGGGGTGCCGAAGATCAGCGCGTCGCAGTCGTCGAGTTGTCGGGGATCGGCGGCGACCTCCTCGGCGAAATACAGCGCGACGTCGATACCCGGGAGCGACGCCGCGCCTTCTCCCACTGCTCTGGCCTGTGCGGCGGTGTGGCCGTAGCCACTGTCATACACGACTCCGATGGAGGAGCCCATTTCCTTACCTCGTTCTCTGTGGTGGCGCGATGGCGAAACGATCGACCATCCAGCTTTCGATGTGGACGTTCGCGGCGGCGTACCCGGTCGGCTCCCCGTCCGCGAGAGGCTGTCCGAAGTGCTGGCCCCGCACGACATGTCGGGTCTTGTCCGCTGCGGCCAAGGTGTCGAACATCCGGACACTGGCAAGCGGGAGCACGGCTTGGTCGCCACTGAACTCGAGATAGAGCGTCGGCAGCCGCACTCCAGCCGCGCACCGCATGAAGTCCGCGTTGGTGTGGTTCGCCGACCACGTCGACAACCATGCGTCGGGAGTGGTGAGCCTGCCGAAGCCCACCAGGCCGTAATTGATCAGATCCGGGCGGCGACCGAACAGCGAACCGTAGTGCCTGTCGTTCGGATCGATCGACAGGTCGACGTAGCACGGATCGGCGTCGGTGCGGTATGTGGTGATGATCCTCGGCGCGAGGCTGGCCCGGCGGGCGGCCGGGTCCTTGGTGCGGGCGTACCTCGCCCGGGCCCGCGAGGTCTCGGCGGCCAGTTCCACAGCGCGGGCGTCGATCCGGGCGATCCGCTCGTGCTGAGCCGCCCGGTACGCGCGGAGGAACTCCGCGCTGTAGCGACTCGGTTCCGGCGGCTCGGCGAACCCGTTGCTCGGTGAATACATGTTCAGCGCCGGATCCACCGACAGCGGGTCCGACTCGTCGGTGACCGACGGATCGATGCAGTGCAGCAGGACCTGCCCCTGGCCCGGGTGCGGTGCGAGGAAGATCGCGCCGTCCGGAAGCGGCATCCGCGCGCCGGCCAGTCCGATCGTCCGGCCTGCCGGAGTCACGTCCAGCCGCAACTCCGGTTCCAAGGACGCTTGCTCGATGTAGAACGCCGACAGCGTCCCACCCCCGGAATGACCGAAGGTCAACACCGCCTCGAACCCGTTGTCCCGCAGGAACACATGCCCGGCGGCCGCGTCCAGCAGCGCCTGCTCATGGACCAGCGCGATGTCGTTGTTCGGCGAGCGGGTGCCCTGGGTCCAGACCGAGACGCCGACGCGCAGGAGGAGCGGGATCATCGGATGGTGCGCGACCGACTGGCGCGGGTGCATGATCGTCACCACCGTCGTGGCGCCGTCGAGCGCGTGCAGCACTCCTTCGACCTTGGCGCCGTCGAAGGTGGTGAGCTGATGTACGGACGTCGTGACGCCGGGCGGCATCTGTGCCGTATGGATGTCCCGGCCCGCCCCCAGCCGATCCACCGCAAGCGGGCTCATCCTTGTGCACCGATCGGCTCGACCACCAGCTCCGACTTGTCCCACTGGCATATCCGGCCGTCCTGGACAGCAGCGACCGCGCTGTACCAGAGGGCGTTGCGACACCCCGTGGCATTGCGCTCGATGCGGATCGAACCGGCCGCGGCGATCTCGAGATAGGGCCCGCGCCGGCGGACGGTCACTTCGGGCTCCTTGACCGCGACCTCGGCCAGCGGACGGAAATCGTCGATGTCGAGGACGAAAAGGCTTGTCATGCGAACGTCACCAGCTCCGGCTCGCCCTCGTACCGCTCGGCGATCAGCTTCGCCTTGCGCGCGAAGAACTTCTCCAAGCTGGGCTCGGGTTCGTCGGTCACCTGCATGAGGGCATCGACGCTCAGGTTGGCGTCGATGTCGTCCTCGGTGGTGATCACGCGCAGTGGACGGGTGATCTCCATCAAATAGCCGTTGGGATCGGTGACGTAGATCGACTCCACCGTCTCGTGTCGCACCTGCAGTTCGCACGGCCAGTCGCTCTCGTCCAGCCGGCGCCGGTACTCCAGGAGATCCGTCTCGTCGTCCACGTGGATCGCGAGGTGGCGGGCGCGGTGAAGCAATTCCGGAAGCTCGGCGTCGCGGTAGGGCTCGAGGCCGAAGTAGTAGAAGAAGGCCAGCCGGTCGCCGTTGCCGATGTCGAAGAAGAAGTGGATGAAATCCGGGTGGTCGCCGGGGCCCCACCCCAGCGCGCACGTTGCGTGGACGACCGGGAAGCCGAGGACATCCCGGTAAAAGGTGATGGTCGCGCGTGGCTCGAAGGTGGGGAAGGCCGCATGGTCGACGCCCCGCACCGTGTGCGCTAGCGGCCTGTGCTCGGGGGAGGTCATCCGCGTATTCCTCTCGAAGACGAACTGTGTGCGGAAAGCGTAGAACGGCTCTGTCGTTAGTGTCAATATTCTGACGTGTACGTCAGACACCCGTCACAAGTCGGCGTAAAGTACTGATGCGTCAGAATTGTGACGTTGAGTTATCGACAGGCATCACGAAGGAGACGTGGGACATGACGAGGACACGGTTGGACTTCTCTGCCGGTGGGCGCAGGATCTGCGGAATCGCGACAGACGCCGGCGCCGCGGGGGCGCCGCTGGTCATCGCCCTGCACGGCGGTGGCTACAACAGCGGATACTTCGATGTGCCCGGCCACTCGCTGCTCGACGTCGGCAGCGCGGCGGGGTTTCCCATATTCGCGCTCGACCGTCCCGGCTACGGCAGCAGCGATCCGCTTCCCGAAGGTCAGCGGACCTTCGAAGACAGCGCCGCGGCCCTCTGTGCCGCGATCGGTGCGCTGTGGGCCACCCACGGCGAGAACCGCCCTGGCGTGGTCTTGCTCGCACACTCCATCGGCGCGGCAATCGCGGTGCACATCGCCGCACATCGCCCGGAGTGGCCATTGCGCGGCATCTCGATACACGGGGTGAGCGATCGGTCTCCCGACTACATAGTCGATACCTGGCAGAAACTCCCGAGCGGACCGGTCGAGCTTCCGCCCGAGCAACTCCGCAACCTCTTGTACGGACCGGAGAGGACCGTCGACGTTGACGTCGTGGAGCTGGCGAAGGCTTCGGTGGAGCCCGTTTCTCGTGAGGAGATGCTCGAAATCGTCGGGAACTGGCCGGAGGACGTGACGAGACTGGCCGCGTCGGTCGTCGTCCCCGTGCAGTACACACTCGCCGAACACGACGGCCTGTGGACCGTCGACAAGGGCCGAGTGGCGAATTTCGCCGCGTACTTCACTTCCGCTCCCTGGGTGGACGCCGAGCTCCAGGCGGACGCCGGTCACAACCTGGACCATCATCGACTCTCCCGTGCGCTGCACCTTCGGCAATTGGCCTTCGCCTGGGAGTGCGCAACGCGCGCAACCGCGGTCGACGACTAGCATGATCCGACAACCGCAGAGGATGGCCGCGCGCCGCGACCTAGGACAGAGGGTGGAGATGGCAACCGCAGAGGGTTCCGAGGCGCCGAGACAGACCGGTGGGCGCCCAGAGACCCGACGAGGCACGGCACCCCGGCGCAAACTGCTCATGAGCGAGATCATCGATCAGGCCATGCGACTGTTCGCCGAACGCGGCTACGACGGAACCACTCTGCAGGACATCGCCGATGCGGTCGGGTTGAGCCGCCCCAACCTCTACAACTATGTGAAGAGCAAAGAAGAGTTGCTCGTCGCCATGGTCGAGGCGACGACGCAGAGCGCGGCGAATTCCTTGCGGGAGGTCCGACAGCGCACCGATCTCGACTCGGCCGAGAAGCTGCGCGCGCTCGTCCGCACCCTGGTCCTGAGTCGCGCCGAACAGCCGGCACAGTTCCGAACACTCGACCGCAGCGACCAGGCCTTGCCTCCGGAGATCGCGAAGAAACACCTCGACGGCCGGCGAACCGTTCTCCGCGAGGTCACGACTGTCATCGAAGAGGGAATCACCGGCGGCCGCTTCCGTCCAGTCGACGTTCGCATCACGGCACTGTCGATCATCGGCATGTGCAACTGGGTGGCCTGGTGGTTCCACCCGTCTCCGACGCACCCCGCCGAGCCGGTGGCCGAACAGATCGCGGACAACGCGGTCGCGATGGTGGCCCAAGAGCCCGGACGCACCCCAGATGCGCCGACCCCCCTCGACGCCGTGGCACTGATCCAGCAGGACCTCGACTTCCTGACCCGCCTCCTCAACGCAGAAGGCAGCTGGGCGACCCCACTCCGCGACGGCACGGCGCCGACACAGTCGAGATGAGATCCGACCATCCGCGGCTGTGCCCGGTCCGCAGATCAAGGATCGCGCACACCTTCCGCCCTCGGATCGACTGATTCTCATTACTTTTCGAGTGCAGGATGAAACAACGCGGCGTCCACCGCGCGCGCCAGACTCTCGATCGCACGCGACGCCTGCATGAGGACGAACCCGCCTTGCACGACGAACGCCGTGATCGCCTGGACCACAGAGTATTACGGGCTCGCTGTCGAGCAGATGCGCGTGCCGGGCGCCGGGGCGATGAGGACGTGCTGGCTCATATCAGTCCGGCGCACAGCGCCAACATCAACTTCTTCGGCGCGATCGAGGTCGACATCGAGGCCGAACTCGCAGCGCTGGGGCCGACCGGATAGGCCGCTGCGGGTACGCCACACCCTGTTCTGATCATGGTGACTACGCAGGTGCTTGTCGGGCGTTCTGCCGAGGGCCTCGATACGAACGCACGTTGCAGGTCGAAACCTTCTCGTTCGCGGCGGACCACCTGGTCACTTGTGAGTTCGGAGATGCTGTACGCGTTGCGTACCGCAACCGGTCCCGGCGGTGTTCACCACGGCACCGAGCCGGTGTCGTTGAAGTATCCGCCGGTGGGCCCGTTCTCCTCGAGAGTGGCCAGGCGCACGACGATGCGAGCGCCATCCGCGGCGGTGCGGGTCACACCGGGGAGACCTTTGGTGAAGTCGGTCGCACAGGGGCCGGGATCGGCCGCGTTGACCAGGATGGCTTCGGGAGCGAGGTGTTTGGCGTATTGGACGGTGATGTGGTTGAGAGCGGACTTCGACGGCGCGTAGCCGAGATTGGCGGACAGACCGGTGAAGTAGTCCTGCGGGTCGGTCATACGGGTCATCGAGCCGAGACCGGATGTGACGTTGACGATACGAGCGCGGGGAGAACGGCGCAGTAGGGGCAGCATCGCCTCGGTGACGGCGACGGTGCCGAAGACATTGGTGGCGAACACCGCACGAAGGGAGTCGAGATCGACCGATCCAGGCAGCTGACCCTGGCGGGCTCCGGAAATACCGGCGTTGTTCACCAGCATGTCCAAGCGGCCGTACTGCGCGTCGATCCACGCGGCCGCCGCGGCTGGATCATCGCCGCTGGTGACATCCAGTCCGACAGCTTGCGCGTCGATGCCATCGCCACACAACCGGGCGGCAGCGTGTTTGCCTTGATCGAGGTCGCGAGCGCCCACCAGGACGGTCATGCCGAGGCGACCCAATCCACCGGCGATCTCGTATCCGATTCCGCGATTGGCACCGGTGATCAGTGCGATCGATGCACGTTCTGTGTCCATGTCCCCAGCTCAGCACCGGATGGCCGTCGACACCAGGACCGAGTTGTTCTCGGTCGATACCCTGACGGAATGGATCTGCTCGAGACTCGGGACCTGGTCTATTTCGTGGCCGTCGCCGAGGAGCTGCATTTCGGGAGGGCCGCCCAGAAAGTGGGAATCGCCCAGCCGGCGCTGTCCCGCGCGGTCGCGCGGTTGGAACGGCGCCTCGGGGTGACCCTGCTGTACCGCACCAGCCGCAACGTCGAACTCACCGCCGCCGGAAAAGTGCTGTGGCGGGAGGCAACTCGCGCGCTCGACGCTGTGGCCGGGGCTGCATGCCGTACGCGGCGCGCCGGCGTAGACGCACGCTTGGTGCTGGCCATGAAGGCCGGAACCGATGCTGGGTTGATCGACCGGATCCTGTGCTGCTTCCGCTCCGATCCGGCCGCGGTGCCCGTCGAGATCGTTCACAGTGTCGACCAGCGGATCGTCATGCTGCGCGACGGTCGCGCCGACCTGGCGCTGTTGCACCGCCCGAACAACGATCTCACCGGGCTGCAGACCCTCGACCTGATCACCGAAACCCAGATCGCGGTCCTCGCGCCCGACCACCCGCTGGCATCGCGGGCTGCCCTGTCCATGTCCGACCTGATCGGCGAACCGATCGCCCGCTGGCCGGAAACAGCTCCCGGACCGGGAACCGACAACAGACCCTTGATCCGCGACACAGGGCAGTTCACCCACCTCGCCGCCACCCGCCGCGCAGTAGCGCTGCTTCCCGCATCCGCTGCGAGTCAGGTCCCACGCGGCCTGCCCTGCCTGCCCGTCTCGGACGCCGAACCGACCACGTCGGTCCTTGCGTGGCTACCGGAAACCGAGTCGCCGGCCCTGGACGCCTTTCTGCACCACGCCAGCGACATCGCATCCACAGCCGATCGCGACCAGACATCCCAGCGCGCCGTCGATGTCGCCACCACGGAGATCCGTCGCACGCCGCCGATCCGACCCACACGATCAACAACCGCCTGACCGAAATGGGCGTAAACGGTCGTTTCTGACCCAAAACTCGGCGCAGCCCATCACGTTCGCGGAACCGCACCGCCTCCGGGCATCGCTGATTCGCGTCCAGCCCTGGGCACTATGGGATGTCTCGCGAGACATCACAACACCGACGCCCGGCTGAACTCGGCGTTCGTGGCCGGATCGGGCACCGATGATTTTCGCGGTGTGCGCGCCTCTGTAGATGTAGGAGGTGATCGGCATGACCGCAACGGTCGTGATTCAGCATCAGGCACGCAGCCGATTTGAGAGGTTCGGACGGCTTTCCGCGGGTGGGTCGAGGTGAGTCCGGCGGAGCAGCCGCGTACGGCGGTGGTCACCGGTGCCAGCCGCGGCTTCGGAGCCGGGATCGCCGCTGCACTGATCGGCCAAGGGCATCGGGTTGTCGGTGTCGCGCGCACTGCCGACGCGCTGGCGCAGGTACACCGGAAACTGGGTTCGGCGTTCATCCCGGTGGCCGCGGACGCGACCGCCGCGGAGACGGCCACGTCGGTGATCGAGGAATACCGGCCCACATTGCTGGTGCTCAACGCGGGCGCGATTCCAGGTATCGGCCCGGTACACGAGCAGACATGGGAATCGTTCAGCCGTAACTGGCAGGTCGACACCCAACACGCATTCCACTGGATCGGTGCGGCCCTGCGGCACCCGTTGCCGCCGGGAAGCTTGGTCGTGGCGATATCCAGCGGCGCAGCGCTGGGCGGCTCGCCACTCAGTGGCGGATATTCGGGTGCGAAGGCAATGATCCGATTCCTCGCCGGATACGCCGCCGAAGAATCCCGCCGCGCCGGGCTCGGCATCGGCTTTGCCACCGTGCTGCCGCAACTGACGCCCGCCACCGCACTCGGTGCCGCCGGGGTGGCCGCCTACGCCGGCCGCCAGGGAATCGACACCGCCACCTTCGCGGCGGGATTCCAACCACTGCTCACCCCGGACCTCGTCGGATCCGAGGTCGCGCGGCTGTGCCAGACGCCAGGCAGCCACGACGAGCATCGGGTGTATCAGCTCAATGGCAATGGTCTTCACGCGCTGGCGTGAACTACAGGAAGAGAAGGTTATGTTGCTGGAAAACAAAAACATCGTCGTCTACGGCGCAGGCGGCGCGATCGGTAGCGCGGTGGCCCGCGCATTCGCCCACGAGGGTGCCAGAGCATTTCTGACCGGCCGTAATCGCGACAGCATCGAAGCGGTAGCGAAAGAAATCACGGCCGCCGGCGGCACGGCCGAGACCGCTGTGGTGGATGCACACGACGAGAAAGCGGTAACCGACCATCTGGCCGCGGTCGTCGCCGACGCGGGCAGCATCGACGTGTCGTTCAATGCGATCGGAATCTCCCCACAAGGGTTGCAGGGAATCCCGTTCACCGACCTGCCGGTCGAGAACTTCCTGCGCCCGATCACAACCTATACCCGGGCTCATTTCGTCACCGCGAAATCCGCGGCACGACACATGATCACCCAACGATCAGGGGTGATCATGATGAACACCCCCGAACCGGCCCGATTGCCGATGCCTCTGGTGGGTGGGATGAGCGTTGGCTGGGCGGCCATGGAAGGTCTCAACCGGGCGCTGTCAGCGGAATGGGCACAGCACGGGATCCGTACGATCTGCCTGCGCACCACCGGCATGGCGGAGACACCGACCATCCACACCGTGTTCGGGTTGCACGCGGATGCGATCGGTATGGCGAAGGATCAATTGCTCGAGATGGAGGGTGCGATGACCCACCGCAAGCGATTGACCGCACTGGATGAACTCGCGCAAGCGGCGGTGTTGCTGGCCTCCGACCGGGCCTCGGCGATGACCGGCACCGTCGCCAATCTGACCGGCGGACTCATCGTCGACTAACCCCATCCCGCCCGACCGCCACGACGCCGGCGGTCGGGCAGACCCCTATCGGAACCAGAGGAGCAATCAGTGAACGATCTACTCGCGACCGCGGTCGCCGCGCACGGCGGTCTGGACCGGTGGAACCAGATCAAGACGATCCGCGTTGACGCGGCCATCAGCGGCGCCTTCTGGCAGATGAAGGGAAAGGCAGACGCGATGAGTGATGTTCGCTTCGAGGTGGACACCACACGGCAGCAACTGACCATGGACTACCGCACTCAGGACCGACGTTCGCTGTTCGAGCCCGACCGGGTGGTGCTTCAGCGGCCCGACGGCACGGTGATCGGCACGCGCGAGGATCCGGAGCGGTCATTCGCCGGCCACGATTTCCAGAGCCCGTGGGACGACTTGCATCTGGCGTATTTCACCGGGGAAGCCCTGTGGACGTATATGAATACGCCGTTCTTGTTGACCAGGCCGGGGTTCGTGTGCGACGAGGTCGCCCCGATCGAGGTCGAGGGTGAAACGTGGCGGCGATTGAGCGTGACCTTTCCCGACGACATCAAGACCCACACCCGTCAGCAGGTGTTCTGCTTCGGCCCCGACGGGCTGCTGCGCCGCCACGATTTCACCATCGACATCGTCGACCCGGCCACCGAATCACAGCTTTACGCCACCGACTACCGCGAAATTGACGGCATCATCATCCCAGCCACCCGCCGGGCTCACACAATGATGGGCGACGACCAGATCGTCCTGGTCGCCATCGACATGGCCGATATCACCCTCTCGTGATCCGCCCTCTCCCAAGTTGAGGACATCACGATGAACAACGACACGCACCGACCCCGGTCGTCACACCGATGGAATGGGAGGCCGCGCGCGTGCGGCTGTTGGCGAAGGAGACAGATCTGACTCGCGCACGCGATGCTCTGGCCGCCGACCGCAGACGAATGCGGTGGCTGACGATCGACCAGGAATACCTCTTCGATGGGCCGAACGGAACCGTCCACCTGCTCGACCTGTTCGATGGGCGCCACGTTGAGTTCCCTCGACTTCACCGCACTCGGACGCCAGGAAGACTGGGAAGACTCTCCCGACGGCTCCCCTCGGTTGCCGCGATTCTCGTGGCTGAAGCGACACGACGAATACGGCACGGCCCGGACGACCGCCAGGCCGGCAGCAAATCATCCCCATTCTTCAAGGAGCACAATGACGACGATCGCAGTATTCGGCGCCACCGGTTATACCGGTGGCAACATCGCGACCGAGGCGTCGGCTCGCGGATATCGGGTCGTTGCCATCGCACGCAATACGGACCCGCTGGCGAGCCGCAGCGATCTGGATGTCCGTCCGGGTACGCTGTTCGACGAGAATTTCGTGCGGGATGTCGCAACCGGCGCCGATGTGCTGGTGGTTGCCTTGCAGGCCCATGGCACGGGATTGGCCGAGTACATTCCGGCATTGGGCCGGATCGTATCCGAGAATGGTGCGCGCCTCGGCCTCGTCGGCGGTGCGGGAAATCTGCGCGTCACGCAAGACGGGCCGCGCGTGCTCGATACCGCACTCTTCCCGGAGGAATTCCGGGAAGACGGCAATGCTCACGCTGCGGTGATGGCACAGTTGCGCGCGCTCCCGGAGGACGTGGACTGGTTCAGCCTGTCCCCGCCGGCCGTGTACAACGCGGGCAACCGCGGCGAGCGCACCGGCACCTTCAGAGTCGGAGACGATGTGCTGCTGGTCGACGCCGAGGGAACCTCGTACATCAGCGGTGAGGATTACGCCATCGCCTTCGTGGACGAGATCGAGAAGCCGACCCGGCACAGGACAGTATTCACCGTCGCCTATTGACACGAAAGAGGCCTTGTCCTCCCAGGCCGTCTATGCGGCCCGGAGGGAATCGATACGGCAGCGATGGTCATCTCGCCGTCGTATGCCTGGCGGATGGCTGTGCCGGGTTCGCCGCCGTGGCGGTGCAGGTGTGCGTGGCCGGCGTGGATGTGGATGGCGAGCTGGCGATCACCGCCGAGTGTGGACAGGTCCAGAGCGCGCCGGAATTGCCGGTGGGCGCGGTCGTCGCGGCCGGCGTCGTGGGCCATCCATCCGGCCATCTCGACGATTCCGGCCGCGGCGACGAAAACCTTGGGCGTGGGGTCGTCGCCGCTGAACAGTCGTGGGGCAAGGCGGGTGTTCCAGTAGTCCAGCACGGCGGAATGTATAGGCCGATCGGTCTCGCCGAGCAGGCCGGTATGGAACTCGATGAACGCCGTCGCGTTCATGGTGCCCCTCATGCACCATGAACCGCAACGCCCGGCGCCTTCACTGCCTGCATTTGGTTTCGAGCATGGTCGAACCAGCCGGAGAGCCGATCCCGCGAACTCCGAATCCGCTGTCCGCCCAGAGACACTCGCCGGTTACCACGCGCGCTTCCGCGGAGGCCAGGTACGCGAAACCGGCTGCGTAGTCATTCGGTTCCGGAATGAAACCGAGCGGGATCACGTTTTCGGCGCCGGGGAGAACCGCATCGATCGGCTGCTGCCCGAGCGCGGCGAGGCCTTCCATCCGGGTCCGCGCGACCCCGATCGCCACCCCGTTGACCCGGACCTCGGGTGCGAATTCCCAGGCGAGCCCCCGCACGATCCCGAGGTCGGCATGTTTGGTCGAGACGTACAGCGCCCCGTCGTCCACCGCCCGGTAGCTGGCCAGCGAGCAGGAGAACACCATATTCCCGTTGGTGCGCAACAACTCCGGGACGGCCGCGCGTGCCCCGAGCAGGTAGCCCTTGACGTTGATCGCGTAGATCTCGTCGATCGCCGCCTCCAGTCGGTCCGCCGGGATCTCGCTGAGCAGGAGATTGCCGGCGCCCACACCGGCGTTGCCGACGAAAATATCGAGCTTGCCGAAGCTTTCGACGGCCTCGGCGACCGCGCGTCGATTGTCCGCGAAGTTCTCGACCGACCCGATCGTCACGTGCACATCGGCGCCGAGGTCGGCGGCAAGAGCCTTCGCGCGGTCGACATCACGATCGAGCACTGCGACCCGCGCGCCTTCGGCAAGGAATTTTTCGACGACCGCCCGGCCTATACCGTTTGCGCCGCCGGTGACCAGTGCGACTTTGTCGTTCAGGATTGCCATTTCGTTCTTCCTTTCGAGCTGTTCTCCCGCGGACGATGTGGTCAGGCGTGAATCGCGCCGCCATTGATGTCGAGGACCGCCCCGGTGATGAATGCCCCCGCGTCGGACACGAGATAGGGGATGACGCCGGCGATCTCGGCGGGGCGGCCGAGCCTGCCGACCGGAATGCGGCCGGCCAGCGACTGCTCGGTCATCTGGTCGGACACGGCCAGGTAGTCCCGCAGATGTTCGGTGCCGATCGTGCCCGGGTTGACGACGTTGGCGGTCACCCCGGTGTGCGCTACCTCGGCGGCGAGCTGCCTGGTGAACCCGGCCAGCCCCGCTTTCGCCGCCGCGTACCCGATGGCGTTGCCGAGCTGCGGAGCGGATGCCACGATCGACCCGATGTTGACGATGCGTCCCCAGCCTCGCTTGATCATCGCCGGCAGCACGGCCTGGCACAGCAGGAACGGCACAGTCAGGTTGACGGCGAGCTGGTCGTTCCATTCGTCGAGCGTCGCGCTGAGGGTGTCCATCACCCGGGTGAATCCCCCGGCATTGTTGACCAAGATGTCCACTGTGGCCGCGGTCTCGAGCAGGTGCTCACGCCCGGATGCGGTGGTCAGGTCGGCCGCGCACCCGCGCACCCGTCCCGGCGCTGTGGTGTCGAGCGTCCGAACCAGGTCTGCGACGCCGGCTTCACCCCGCCCGCACACGACGACGGTGGCACCGTGATCCAACAGCTCTCGCACGATCGCCGCGCCGATGCCCCGTCGTGAACCCGTGACGATGGCGGTCCTGCCGGTGAGATCCGGCCTGCTCATGCGCGACTCACCCGGCCGCCCGGCTTGGCGATGCCGCGGATCGACAGTCCGCTGTCGGCGGTGACGAGCGTGCCTGTCATGGCGGCCGATTCGGTGCGCGACGCGAGCATCGTGAACACTCCGTCGTAGGCGGAGACGGGCGCGATTTCCTGGGTGGGCAGCGCCCGCTCGGTGCCGTCGAGGACCGAATCGGTCGCGACCTGGCCGAGCGAGGCGGTGGCACGCAGCCGGGTCGGGGCGACGCCGGGCGCCACCCCGTTCACGCGGACGTCCGGCGCGAACTCGTACGCGAGCTGGCGGATCAGCCCGTGCACGGCATGTTTCGAAGCGGTGTAGAGGGAGCCGCCCCCGGCCGCGTTCGTACTCGCGAATGATCCGGTCAGGATCACGCTGCCGCGCGTTTCGATGAGCGATTCGAGGCAGGCGCGGACACCGAGCATCGGAGCGAGCACGTTGACCCCGAACAGCTCGCCGAACGCTGCGGGCAGGTCTGCACCCCGGATGTCCTCGAGCGGCTGGGCGTTGTCGGTGATTCCGGCATTGCCGACGAAGACGTCGATCCTGCCGAATCGGTCCAACGCCGCCTGAGCCGCGCCGCGATTGCCTTCCCACGTAGCCACATCGGCGACGACCGGAACGACGGCCGTGCCCAGCTCGCCGGCGAGGTCCTCGACCCTGTCGGAGATGTCGACGGCGACGACCCGTGCGCCCTCGGCGACATACCGCGTGACCACCGAGCGGCCGATGCCGGCGCCGGCGCCGGTGAACACTACGACCTGGCCATCCAGTGCACCCATGAGTTCTCCTTCTATCCTCGTGTTTTCGTGATCGTTGCCCGGTTCACCGGCTGCCCGCACACACTCGGCCCGGTGTCTTCGCCGACCCGGTCTCGTGAACCCGAAGACCGGTCGTCCGACGGTCGGTGACCAGGTAGTGGTTCACGGTGCGCGCGCTGACGGTGCCGTCGGCATTCGACGTCGCCGTGCCCTGCGGAGACTCGAGAATGCGGTTGGAAATCTCCAGGGGTCCGATACGACCGGGCGCGAACAGCGCTTCGAAATTCACCAGTAATCCTGTTCTGTCGGAAATGGTTCCGTGGGCGCGACGGCCGAGGCCGCTGATGATTCAGTGGACGGCCGAGGGCACTTCGGCGCCGTCGACCCGCGCGACAGTTGCCGCGTCATCGGCCCGGCGGGTCAGCAGATAGGTCACCGTGTAGAGCACTGCCGAGAGAACAAGGACGATCAACTGTGCCGACTGCCTGGCGGCCGCCGGCACCGATGGCACTTCCAGCAGCAGGATGCCGACGATCGAGGGCACGATCCACGCGATCAGGCCCCAGCCGACGCGCGGCATGCTCTCGTCGACCACCGGGCCGAACCGCCGGTCTCGCCTACTGAGCGCGAAATGCGTCAGAACCACACCGACCCATCCGATGACGAGCACGCCCTGCCAGTTCAGCGCGGTTTGCAGATAACTGAAGACATCGGTGAGCATCATGAGAAACACGACGACGGCGACGGCGATCACCCAGACGAAGCGAGGCAGACGGACCGAGGTGACCGTGCTGAGGATCCGCTCGAAATTCGTGCTCGACTGGTAGTAGTTCAGGGTGTTCACCCTTGTCTGCGAGATGACGATGAACAGCAGGCCGATCCATCCCAGGCTGGCCAGAACAGCCTGCACCACACCGGTTTCCGAGGCCGGCTCGGTGGGCAGCACCAGCTGCACCAGATAGATGCCGGCGAAGCCGTTGAGGATGAACAGCAGCAGGTAAAACACCCATCCGAAGGTGACGACCTCATGGAACCTCTCGTCCTCGCGCCGGGCGAATCGCGCGAAGTCGATCGTCGTCGGCATGGTGATGTAGATGCCCATGTAGAGCACGAAGCAGAGCATCCAGCCGGGAAACGAACGACCTTCGGCGGGAACGACTCCGGAGAAGCTGAGCCAGTGCGAGCCGTGGCCGAACTTCACGCCCGCCGCGATCAGGATGGAGACGAGACCGACGAGGTAGAACGGCAGCAGGACACCGTTGAGCTTGGCCATCCATGACTGGACGCTGCCCAGCATGAGCGGCAGCATCACGACGACGATCACGGCATACCACAGCCGGATGTCACCGTGCTCGACGTAGCTCCGGAAGGCGACCGCCAGGGTGCTCGACTCGAATATCGCGTAGTAGAGCACGGTGGCCGCAACGAGCAGGGCGGTGAGCAAAGATCCCCACCGTCCGAACAGGGATTTCGTCAATAGCGTCGAATTGACGCCGTGGCGAATTCCCAGTCGTGTCATCATGATGTTCGCCAGCGCGAACACCACGGTTGACAGCGCAATAGCAATCATCGCGTCGCGGGTTCCGTACAAACTCGCCGCGAGGGCGCCGTAGAACAGCCATACCATCGCCGAGAGCAGGGACCAGTACGACATGGTGACCTGCCAGCGGCCCAGTCGAGCGTTGGAAGGCACCGGGTGCGCGCCGTATTCTTTATCGGCAACGGAATGCTGCGCGGGCAGGGCCGGCATAACGCCTCCAGAATTTTCTAAAGTCCGGGTACGCATAGTTATACCCAAACTGTGTTCACAACTGTATACAATAAATAGTAGCGATTGAGATTTCGATACGGAGAGCTTCGGGCTATCGGTATATTCCTACCGGGGGTTGCAGGTTTCGCGAATGCATCAGCACGGCGGCCAGCCGTTCTTCATTGCACCGCAGCCGCGGCGTGGCGGCGCATTCCTCCGATGCGCGGAGGTGTCTGGCCGCATGCCGGTCACTTCGCCGCCCTGGCACTGCGGGGCCGTCGAACAATTTCATCAGCGACGAGACCCGCTGCGACGCCGGTCGCCATTTCGGCACGTCGGCACGAACCCGACGGGTGCACCGTCCACCTCGGATCCGCCGCCGAATGTCAACGTGAACCTCGGGTCCCGCGTGCCGGGAGTTCGGCATCGAGACTGAACCGGTCATCGGCGCACACCGCGTGGTCAAGTCGTCGCCTCCAAAATGAATACACTTTTGTGTACAGTGCAGCATGCCTGGCCGATCGGGAATCCGCAATAGGGGATACGAGGCTGTGATGATCGCCTTGTCGGCCCCGGCCGGACGCCGATCCGTCCGGTCGATCCGCTCTGGTACCACGCGCGGTGCGCCCCGAGCCGAAGACGACGACCTGACCATCCAGTGCGCCCATCACTTACTCCTTCCGATGTCCGGTGCGGTGCGGCACCGCATCGAACTGTTTGTACACATAATTGGATACACTTATCCTCGGCGCGATGCCGTCCACGCCGGTGACCTTAGGATGATGTTGATGACTACCTCTGCTCGACAGCCCCGCGCCGGTACCACCGTCGATGCGCTGTACCAGACATTGCGGAAACGCATAATCACCGGTGCGTACGCACCGGGATGGCGGATGTCCCAGGAGCAGTTGGCCACCGAACTCGAGGTGAGTCGCACCCCCCTGCGCGAGGCACTGCAACGACTGGAGGCCGACGGCCTCGTCGTGGCACACGCCAACCGCGGTATGCACGTGGCCCCGCTGGTGAATTCCGAGACCGAGCAGAGCTATGCGCTGCGGGTTCTGCTCGAGCCTCCCACCGTGGGCGCGATCGTCGAACTGCTGAGCGACGACGATATCGGGCAGATGCGAAAGCATTTGGAGGACATGCGCACACACCGCGCGCACAGCCGCCGCTTCCAGGACGCACATCAGCTGTTCCATGATGTGGCGCTGGACCGTTACCCGTCGAATTTCGCGGACCTGACCCGATCGCTGCACACCATGATCTACCGCCATCAGAGCGTCTACCTTTCGCATGCCCGCACACCGGACGATTTCATCGACAGTGACCAGTTCTTTCTCGATGCCATCAGCAATCGCAACGCTGCCTCGGCTCGGCGGATAATGGAATTCCATCTGATCGACGCGGCACTGGGGCTGGTCCTCGATGCGGACCCCGATCACTGTTTCGATTCCCTGCTCGTGGCGATGCGCGGCCGCGACATCGTGATCGAACACGACGAGCGGGGCCGCGTCGAACGTCCCGCGCGGATCTACTGGATCGATTCCGATCCGGTGTTGCCGGATTTCGCCACCTCCAACCTGATCCTGATGGCGCCGCCGGATCGGTCCGCCTGATGATCGGCCCCGCGCGAACCACTCAGATGACGCGCGCGGTGAAGAACGCGGTGTGGATCGCGTCGTACACCCGGCCCGGACGCAACGCCGAGCCGATCACGTGCACATCAATTCCGGCACTGCGCAATTCGTCGGCGAGCTCGTTCGACGCCGGAACCCGTCCCAGTGCCGTGACCACCGTGTCGGCGGGCAGTAGTTCGTCGCCGTCGGCGCTGCGGATCGCGACGCCGTCGGCGCTCACTTCGCTCACCCGTGCCCCGGTGCGAATCCGCACTCCGGCTCGTTGCAGGAACTGCGGCAGTTTCAGCACGTCGTAGATCACCTCGTCCCCGGTGAGCAGCGAATCCTGTTGCTCCACAACGGTGACCTCGGTATCGCTCATCTCCGCGACCCGCAGCGCGGTCTCGCACCCCTGCAGCCCACCGCCGATCACCACCACGCGCCCGTGCAGCGGCGTCTGCGCGCGCACGTGCGCCGCATGCACGTGCGGCACCTCCGCGGCGATCGGAAAGTCCGGTTCGCGCAGCGGTGCTCCGGTGGCGACGACCACCGCGTCCACGCCGCCGGCGACGAGTTCCGCGGCTGTGGCACGGGCCGGTACCACCGCGATGTCGCGGCGGCGTACCTCGTGCACGAGATGAGTCACCAAGGCCGCGATATCCTGTTTGACCGTGGACCCCAGCGCATGGGTGAGCAAGCCGCCGAGCTCACCGGGTTCGAACAGCCGCACCTCGTGCCCGCGGTCGCTCAGCACCGCCGCACTGCGCAGGCCGGCGGGTCCTCCGCCCACGACCGCGACCGATTTCCTGGTGCCGGACACGGTGATCGGGAAACGGCCCTCCTCGGTGACCGACGGGTTCACGGTGCAACCGACGGAACGCCCCTTGTCGACGCCCCGATGCAGACAACCGTCGTTGCAGCGGATACAGGGCACGATCTCGAGCGTCCGGCCCGCCTGCGCCTTGCGCGTCCAGTCCGGATCGGCGAGCATCGCGCGACC
Source organism: Nocardia sp. PLKS1-43 (assembly GCF_059510335.1). Classification (NCBI taxonomy): domain Bacteria; kingdom Bacillati; phylum Actinomycetota; class Actinomycetes; order Mycobacteriales; family Nocardiaceae; genus Nocardia; species Nocardia sp. PLKS1-43. The sequence goes on from NZ_JCAJZQ010000014.1 coordinate 50,977, forward strand.
CAGTGACACGAAATCGGCGGAGCCGGAGGCGATGACGTCGTTGGCAATCTCCGGGGAGACCAGCGAACCCGAACCGATCACCGGAATCGACAGCTCGGGCCGGAATTTCTCCCAGCCCCAGCGGTGCGGTGCGCGGGTATTGAACCAGGGACTGACCTCCCACTCCATCGTGGCGTGGTGACCACCGGAGGCGTGGATGACATCGACGCCGTGCGCTTCCAGCAACCGGCACAGCTCCACGGTCTCCTCGATCGGAATACCGTCGGGCTCGTAGTCGGTCACCGAGACGCGCACGCTCAGGGGAAAGTCCCGCGGTACCGCGGCGCGGATGGCGTCGACGATCCGGACCAGGATCCGGGACCGGTTCGCGAAACTGCCGCCGTAGTCGTCAGTACGTGAATTCGTATGCGGCGAAAGGAAATTGGTGATCAAATACCCGTGACCGGCATGCACCTCGACCAGATCGAAACGGGCCTTCCAGGCTCGCAGTGCGGCCTGCGCGAACGCGGTGACGATATCGTCGATCTCGGCGACGGTCACCGGCTGCGGGATCACCCCGGCCACGGCTTCGACGTAATCCCAGGAACTGTCGGTGGCCGATTTGATCGGTGCCGTGCCGAGGAATTTCTGGCGGCCGCCGTGAGCCAATTGCAGGCCGATCTTGGCGCCGGTGGCGTGCACCTCGTCGACGAGCCAGCCCCATCCCGCGATGTGCTCGTGCCGGCTCATTCCGGGCTGGTTGTGGATCGCCTTGCTGGCGTCGTCGTCGACGTAGGTGTATTCGGTCATGATCAGGCCGACACCACCCTCACCGAGACGGCGATAGTGGTCGACGGTGCGCCGGCTGATCGTGCCGTCCATATTGGCGGTCGCGCTGCTGTTCGGTGATTTCACCACGCGATTGCGAAGTTCGACCGGGCCGATGCGGCCGGGCCGGAAAAGAGCATCGAAGCTCATGGGAATCTCGATTCGTAAGGGGGCCGAGGGAATTCGAGAAATAGAAACTCGGGGAATTCGGGATCTACGGGGCGAGCAGCGCCCCCGCGCGCGGGACGACCGGATCGAGGTCGAGGCTGCGCAGCAAGCGCCACGTGGTCGCCGCGGCCGCCGAAAGCACCGGGATGTCGAACTGCCGTTGCACCTCGTCGAGGATCGGCAGCGACGGCATCTGCACACAGGCGCTGATCACCAACGCCTCCGCGTCGGAGGTGTCGACAGTGCGGGCGTGTTCGAGCAGATTGCGCGGATCCAGGCGCCCGACGGCCAGATTGTCGGCGACCTCGAGGCTCAGCGAATCCACCACCTCGAAGCCCTCGTGCTCGATATAGTCACACACGGTCGCGGTCAGTGGCTTCAGGTACGGCGTGACGACGGCGATCTTGCGCACGTTCAAATGTGCCAGCGCCTCGGTCAGCGCGCCCGCGGAGGAAAGCACCGGAATCGCTTCGCCGGCTTCTTCTTTCGCGATCTGCGCCAGTTTGGATTCGGAGACCGTGTGATAGCCGCGGCTCTGCGCCATGATCGCCACCAGGCAGGCGTAAGCCATCACGTCGACGCGGGCGTCGGCGAGTTCGGCGGCGCAGCGCAGCGAATCGCTGTCCATCTGGGTCAGCTGCTCCGGCGTCACGTGCTGCATGCGCATCCGTGAGGAATGGAAGGTGAACTGTTCCTCGGGTCGCACCTCGGCGCGCGCCCGCAGCATGGCCGGAATCTCCGTTTCCATGGTGGTGTTGGAGCTGGGCACGATCATGCCCACGCGTTTCGTCGTCATCGACTGGCTACCTTCGTCATCGAGTGGTGAAAGGGTCATTCGTCGGCCGCACCCAGTCCTTCGGCGATCAACCGGGTGAAGAACTGGGGTGCCTGCCCCGCGACGACCTCGAGGGCCATGGCGTCGAGCAGGATGTGCGCGCCCGTGCGCGGCACGTGGATCTCGAGGCGTTCCCCGTTGCGGGTCCACACCTTGCGGAATCGGACACCGGTGAATTCGTTTCCGACTCCGGACCATTCGCCGGCCCGGATCACCCCGGTCGGCAGATCGCCGGCATCCGGCTCACTCATCGCGCCACCTCCGCAGCGCGGCCCGACAGACGCAGTACGCGCGGATCGGCGTCGTACTCGCCCGCGCCGCGGCGACCGGCGAGAACGGGCAGGCCGGCGCGCGCCCGGGTGACGGCTTCGAGATCGAGTTCGACCACTCGCACCGCCTCCGGATCCTCTCCCAGATCCGCGAGGACATCGCCCCACGGCGACACCACGAGCGCATGCCCGTAGGTGGCGAACGCGTCCGCGAACTCGGGGTCCGGCGAATGCACGGTCGCCGGCGCGACCACATAGGCCAGATTCTCGATCGCCCGCGCGCGCAGCAGGGTGTGCCAGTGCGCGGCACCGGTCGACTGCACGAACGCCGCCGGCACCAGCAGCACCTGCGCACCGGCTACCGCCAGTGCGCGAGACAGTTCGGGGAAGCGCACGTCGTAGCAGATGGTCAGGCCGATGCGGATGCCGTCGAGATCCAGCAGAACCGGCCCGGCGCCGGGCCGCTCGACCGTCGATGCCTCGAAGGACCGGCCGCCGATCCGGGCATCGAACAGGTGCATCTTGTCGTAGCGTCCGACCAGTTCGCCGGCGGCGTCGATCACCAGCGCCGAGTTGTAGGTCGCCTCGGCGGTGCGGTTCTTCATCCCGCCCAGCACCACCGCCACCCCGTGGGTGGCGGCAGCCCGGCGCAACTGCCGGATCTCGGTGGCGTCCTCGTGCAGGGCTGCCTCGCGCATCTGCACGTTGGTTCCCAGCATCAGGCCGTTCTCCGGCAGCGTCACCAGTTGTGCCCCGGCGGCCGCGGCCCGTTCGATCAATCGGAGGGCGGTGGCCAGGTTGGCGGCGACATCGGTGGTCGCGTGCCACTGGGTCAGGCCCACCTTCAGCGTCCGCGCGGTCATGACGCCTGCCCCGCCGCGACTGCCGCCGTGGCCTGGCTCCGCGCGCGGGCGAGATCCATGTTCACCACGGTCCAGCCGCCACCGGAGGCCTCCATCGGCTCGTAGGTGTACACGGTGCCGTGCACGCCGGGTCCGATCAGCCCGAGCATGATCATCCAATTCTGGATCTCGTACTGGCCGTGCTCGAGCAGCGGGTAGGGCTCGAGCGAGCACAGGTCCAGACCGCGCCCGGTCTCCAGCAGCTTCAGGATGTAGGTGTCGAATTCGACGTCCACGCCGCCGAAGTGCCCGGGATCCAGCCAGTGCGACAGGCCGCCGGTGGCCAGGAACGCCACCTTCAGGCCCGAGCGCGTCACCACACCCCGCAGCGCCTCACCGAAGCGGCGCGCGTTGAACGGGGAGAAGCTGCGGTGCGGCTGGGTGATGATCGGGATCACCGGCAGATCCGGGCGCGGCAGCACCAGCCGCAGCGGCACGATCAGCCCGTGGTCGAGGTCGACGCGCTCGGCCTCCTCGACCTCGAGGTCGGCCGCGCGCACGGCGGCGGCCAATTCGCCTGCGAAATCAGGCATTCCGGTGAGGTTCAGATCCAGATCGCCGCGCTTGAAGAACTCCATCGAGCCGGTGTGACCCGAGCCGGTGCCGATCACGTTGTGGCCGGTCTCGAAGCTCTGGAAGTGGCAATCAGCCGTCACCAGCACGACGTCGGGATCGGCTGCGATCAGATCGCGACGCAGACGTTCGTAGCCGTCCAGCAACCGCGCCACCGCATCGTCGGGATCGATCTCGGGGCGCGCCAGCAGATCCGGCACGTGAGAGCAGCCACCGGCGAAGACCACACCGCCGGGTACGTCCGGATCGGCCCGTGGCAGCGTGTCGTCGACGATGAATCCGCCGCGGCTGGCTGCGTCACCCAGATCGTCGTTGAACCAGCGGCTCACCAGAATGGTCAGGCCGTCGTTGAGTCCGATGGCGCGCAACCGATCTCGGTTACCGGACAGAATGGTCTCGGCCCATTCCTGATCGACGCCCAGTAGTTCCGGCGCGCGCGAGGGCTGCGCCTTCACCTGCTCGAGCAGTTCGGGGTCGCGGGCCATCGCCAGGACGGCCCGTTCGATCGCGTTCTTGTCCACGGGCACTGTCCTCACTCCTGTTCGACGAGGGCGCCGTCGCGGACCACTGCCACACCGTCGATCTCGACGGTGCAGCCGCGCATCGGCACATCCAGATGGGCGGGCGTCTCGCGGTCGGCGAACCGGTTGGAACCGGTCGACCACATGAAATTGCCTGCGGTGGAACGCAATTCCTGACCGTAGAGCGAGCGGGGGTCGTAGACGTCGAACGCCGACCACCGCGCGTGCGGCAGCACACCCCAGCCCATGTGGCTGGTGGCCCACACCTCGTCGTCGCCCCAGGCCCGGAAGTAGTCGTCGAGAACGTGCGCGTCGGTGCCGGTACCGGAGATCCTCGTGATGTAGCCCTTCTCGACCTCGATGGTGACCGTGTCCTGGACGTAACGCTGCCAGGGGATCAGCGCGTCGCCGGGCTGCAACACGATGCGGCCCTCGGCGGTGCGGTCGTTCGGGAAGCAGGCGACGAAACCCGAAGGCCAGTGGTCCCAGCGGCCAGGCTCGTCGACATAACCCCACTGGTGGGTGATGGGCAGGTCGGTCCCGGAGATGTCGGCAGTCAGATCGGTGCCGGCGGCACTGGTCACATGCAGCGTCGATCCGGCACGCAGCTTCCGGCCACCCGCCTCGACGGTCCTGCGTAAGTTCTCGTCGCCCATCAGGCGTTCCAGCACGTCGTTCGGCTCGGCCACGAACAACATCCGCTTGCCGTTCCCGGTGATCCGGGTGCGCACATCGGAATGGATCAGCCCGCCGACGGTGACGTCGACGACGAAATCGCACTCCCCCGCCGCGGCCAGCAGCGGCGCGACCTCGCGGCCGTCGGGCCGGTAGGGCGGCAGCATCGGATTGGACAGGCTGGACGCGTGCAGCACCAGCACACCGGCGCCCAGCTGCCGTGCCGCGGCCACGGCGGATTCGACGTACTCGGTCTTCTGTCCGAGTTCGGCGATCACCGCCACGGTCTCGTCGGCGTTCACCTTGCACAGCCGGAACTGTTCGACGAAGTTCTCGGTCAGGGTTTTCGGCATGATTACTTCCTTCTCGGTGACGAAACGTGTTCTCCGGCCGGGTTTTTCACCTGGCCGACGACTCAGTGCGCGGCCCGCACGGCGCCGCCGTCGACCGACAGCGAGGTGCCGGTGATGAACGACGCGCGCGCCGACGCGAGGAATGCGACCGCGTCGGCGATCTCACTCGCCTCCGCCCACCGGCCGGCCGGGATATCGGCGACGACACGCGCGATCTCCTCTTCCACGGTGGTGCCGTTGCGATCGGACTTCATCTCGACGATCCCCTGCATCCGGTCGGTTCCGGTGGCGCCGGGCATGATCTGGTTCACTCGCACGCCCGCCGGAGCCAGTTCGCTCGCAAGGTTCTTGACGAACGCCGAGGCGGCCGACCGGTACGCCGCGGACAGCACCCCACCCGAGGCGGGCTGGCGCACCCAGGTCGAGGACAGCAGAATGATCGCGCCGGCTCCCTTGTCGCGCATGACCCGACCGGCCGCGGTGGCGAGTTGCACCACCGGACGCAGCAGGGTGTCGTGGGCCGCGGCCCAGTCGTCCCATTCGGCGTCCAGCGCCGGCACGATCCGCGGCCCGGGGGTGTTGAGCACCACGACGTCCACCGCACCGTGGGCGGCCACCACCGTGTCGACGAGGGCCGCGGTGGCCTGGGCATCACCCAGATCGTGGGCGAACGGCACGATGGACCCGCTGCCGACGGTTTCGGGTTCGCCGGTCGCGCTGCGCGCGGCCGCGATCACCGTCATCCCTTCGGCGGCCAGCCGTTCGGCCGTTGCCCGGCCGATGCCTCGGGAGGCGGCCGTCACCAGCGCCACACCGTTTTCCAGACCCAGATACACAATTTCTCCTTCAGCTGATCGATCGTCGTGCCGCCGCGGCACCCGGCCGGTGTGCCGGATTCAGATCTCGCGTATCGCGTGCTCGGCGCACAGCGAGATCACCCGCCGCACCAGGGGCTCGTCGGGTTCCGCGACGCTGCCGTCGCCGACGGCCGCGGCATATCCCCAGTCGTCGGAGCGAAAGACACTGGGACACATGTCGAAACACGTCCCATACCCGTCGCATTTGGTGTTGTCCACGATCACCCGCATACTCACCACTCCTTCCGTGTGTCGCGACGCGCGAGTTCTTCCACGCCGCTGCGAGCCAGCGCCGCCGCGCCGTCGATGAGGCCGCACACGCCACGGCCGGGCAGGTCCGAACCCCAGCGGGTCAGGTCCGTCATATGCCGGGCGGCATCCTCACCACGCAGGATCTGCCGGTACGCCCGTGCGATCGCCTTCGTGCCGGTGAAGCACGAACCGCATTGCAGGGCACTCTCGTTCTGGAACCAGACGGCGAGCTCGGCTGCCAGCGCGACCAGATCGTCCTCGGGCCCCAGGACCGTGATCGCGCCGCAGCCGAGACCGGTGCCCGCCGCACGCATCGCGTCGTAGCAGCAGGACAGCGCACCCACGTCGCCGAGCGAGATTCCGTTGAACCAGCCGCCGAGCAGCGCGCCCGTCATCGGCACCGCCCCGCCACCGGCGACGGCAACCAGATCCGAAATCGTTGTGCCCAAGGGCATTTCGTAGACACCGGGTGCCGTGACGCGGCCGGTGACAGTGAACAGTGCTGTACCACGCGACGCCGCGGTACCCGCACGGGCGAATTCGGCGGCACCGTAACGGCGAATCCACGCCGCGTGCGCGAAGGTCTCCACATTGCTCACCAGAGTCGGCAGACCGCGCACACCCACCTCGAACGGGCGAGGCGGCTTGCTGACCGGTTTCGCCGGGCGGCCGTTGATGGACGCCACGACCGCCGACTCCTCGCCCGCCACATATCCCGGGGGCGCCTCGTGTACCCGCAGCACCACCCCCGGCGGAACCAGCCCTGCCGCAACGACTTCGGCGACAGCGGCACGGACCGATACCAGCACCGCGGGCTCGGAGGCGTACACGACGGCCTCGCCGGATCCGGTGACGACCGCGGCCGTCAGCAGCCCGTCGAGCACCAGATACGGCCGGCGGGTGAGCAGCCACGCGTCCTTACTCGACGCGGGTTCACCCTCGTGGCCGTTGGCGACGACCACACTGTCCGGACTCGCCGCCACGGCCGACCATTTGCGGTAGGCGGGGAATCCGGCGCCGCCGCGACCGCGAAGACCCGAGCGGGCCAGCTCCGCCAGGAATTCCGCGGATTCGACCGCGGGGCCGAAGAATCCGAGTTCCCGCTCGTCGGCGAGCCCCCAGCCGGGAGATTCGACGCCGGGCACGACCAGCCTGCCCGGCAGATCCCCGGCCACGCGGGCCGGTGTGTCGAGGCTCGGCGCGAGGTGCAGCGCCGATCGGAGAGCAGTGGTCATAGCAGCCCCTTGACGATCGCGTGTGCGGTGGCGAGTGGGATCACGTCGCCGTATTTGGCGTCGATGTCCAGCAGTGCGGCCCGGTGCGGTGCCTCCTCGCGGTCGCCCACACACTCCCGGACGACGAAGGCGGGCAGGTCGGCCGCGCAGGCGTCGACCACGGTGGCGCGGACACAGCCGGAGGTCGTCGCACCGGTGACGAGCACCGTGTCGACGCCGGCAGCGGCCAACCATCGGGCCAGATCGGTACCGGAGAACGCGGAGGCCGCTTGTTTGACCACCAGCGGGTCATCCTCGCGCCGGCCGAGCCGGTGATCGATCCGCACGCTGCGCTCACCGTTTCGCAGTCCCCGCATCGCGGGCATCTTGCGCAACCAGGTTCCGGCGGTACTGTCGCCGTCCACCGGGAAGGCGATGGTCGTGAAGTAGACCGGCACGTCGTGCTCGTGCGCCGCGTCCACCAGTTCCCGGGTCGCGGTGACAACCGCGTCCATCTCGAAGCCCGGACCGTACTGCGCCTCGGTGAATCCGTACTGCAGATCGACCACGACCAGCGCGGGATGTGTTCCGGGAGTGAGTGTTCCGAGCAGGCCGCCCTCCCGGTACCGGGCCCGGACCTGCTCGTCGTCCGCGCCGCTCAAAACTCGTGCTCCGGCCACTGGCCCGGTTCGGCGCGCATCAGATCCGCGTAGTAGGCGTACATATTGCGCTGGACGCCCTCTTCGTAGCGGGTCCAGTAGACCTTTCCGGGCCCGGGCCAGTCCTGCACCGGATGAGCCATGCCGACGCCCGGCATGCCCATCTCGTAGTTCAATTCGAAGTCCAGCAACTCCGCCGCGACCGAACGGCCGGTGCGCCCGACAGTGATCCACGGCTCGGTGTCGTCCATCTCGAAGGCGCCGCCGAGGGAGAAGGTGCCGAGTCCGGCACGGTAGGCGCGGTCCTTCTGCTCGAGCGTCATGTTCTTGTAGCCGAGGAACCAGTTCCACATCTCGACCTGACCGGGCCCCTTCGGCTGCCAGCACCGCACGGTCAGCACACCGGTCGGCGCATGGGTGGCGCCGTCCTCGGTCATCGGCAGCGCCAGGATGGAGAAGTTGGGGAAGACGTTTCCGACGAATACCCGCGAGCGGCGAGCCACCTCGAGCTGGTGGGCGGAAATGTTGGCGGTGTCGAAATTCTCCGCGAGGCTGTCGGGGAATCCGAAGTATCTCGGACCGGGTTCATCGGGGTCCTCGGCCATCGAGAACGACAGCGAATGTCCGGGCGAGGCCTGGATGTGGTACCCCATCATGTTCTCGCTGAACGGCACCGGGAAGGCACCGATCGCATAGACCGACTTGTGCAGTGTGCCGAGGTGGTAATCGTCGCCGGAGAAATTATCGGCGCCGGATTTCCAGTTGGCGTCGAGGACGAAACGCTGTGGCTTGCCCAGCACTTCCACACCGTCTTTGTCGAGGCCGAACAACAGGTCCATGTACCACGCCATACCGCCCAGATACTCCCGCAACGGCGGCGCGCCTGGGTCGAGCGTCGCGAAGATCAGGCCGTGGAAGGATTCCACCTGCGCCGCTTTGGCCAGCCCGTTGTCCGCCTTGCTCATAGCACCGAAGGCGTTCTTCCACAGCGGCGCACCGACCAGGCTGCCGTCCGAGGAGTAGGTCCAGCCGTGGTACGGGCAGCGGAAGTGTGAGGTGTTGCCGGAGTCGGCCCGGCAGATCTGGACGCCGCGGTGTTTGCAGGCGTCGAACAGGACGTGGATGGCACCGTTCTCGTCTCGGGTCACGACGAACGAATCCTCCCCGATCCGGCGCACGACATAATCGCCGTTCGCCTCGATCTCGGATTCGTGCGCCATGTAAACCCAGGCCCGTCCGAATATCTTGCGCAGCTCCGCCTGATGCACCTCGGCATTTCCGAAAATACCTGCGGGGATCCGCCCCTCGGGCAGTCCCGATTCGATCCGATCCATCAAGGTCCGGACCCGCGGCGACAGTGAGGGTTCCCGTATCGCGGTCATAGTTGTGTAACTCCTGGGCTGAAATCGAGCGAACTATCTGGCGAACGAGGTCGCTCAGAAGAAAAGAGACAGATTGTGGGTGCCGATCACCGTCAAGTCCAGATAGACCACCCGGTGCAGCAATCTGAGCCGCCCGTCTTCGCGGCGAAGCACATCGCGGCGCTCACCCGAAAGCATCTGGGGAACGGTCTGGTCCTGGCGCGTGCGGTAGATGAGGGTATTACTGCGCCCGATGATCAGGTCGGCATCGCCGCTCTCGTGCTCGAGCACGCGAATGTTGGAAACGAAGTGCCGCACCCGTGACGGCGGATCCTCGGCCCACGCGTACGCGGTCTCACCACGGGCAACTCGCGATTCGAGCGACCCCAGGTTCTCGTTCAGGTGATAGGAGACGTCCGAGAAGCCGAAACCGCGTGCCCGCTCGACGGTTTCACGAATCGGCACCTGGTACAGGATGTCGCGGCTGACCAGGTCGGTCAGCCACTGCCGCTCGTTCAGGTCGTCGAGCAGTTCCGCCTCGTAGAAGTAGAAGTCGACGACCTCCGCATAGCGCGGGTCGTTGGATGCGAGCCGGCGTTGCGCCACCGTCTGCTGCTGGGTCATGCGATCCCCTCAAAGTGTATACACTTCTGGATGCAGATCAGTGTGACGGAAGATTCACCCCCGCGCAAGGGTTGAACTACAACTGGTTACTTGCGCGCAACATTCGCGCCGGAGCGCCAGCGACTCTGGCGACGTACGCGCAGGTCGGATTTGTATGCGTCGAGTGCGCTGACGCGGTATCCGGTGCGGTTGTTGACCTGACCAGTAGCTCGTCGGCCGATGCAGCGCGAGCGAAGCGGCGTGCGGTGCCGCGGGCCAGGCCGAACTCGCGGCAGATAGCGCGAATGCTGGCACCCTGGTCCAGCAGGGCGTGGACCTCGGTCCATCGCCGGCGGGTGCGCACCGCGGTGCGATCGTTGCGCTGCGCTGGTTGCACAGCCCTCTGGAAGTATTTGCGCGGCAACATCATTGATGTCGGGCCGCTACGCCGGTTCGGGTTCGGCAACGGCGGCGAGCAGGCTCGCGCGAGGACGGGCCACGGTGCGTTCGATCGCCTCGCCGAGGTTGTGCAGGATGGCACTCAGGTGCCCGCCTGGAGCCGGTCGACCAGCTCCGTGCGGCGGAATGCCGGGGACCAGGACGCGGTCGGTGATCACCGCGTCCAGGTGCCGTCGGGGTGGGATGCCACCGAACCGTGCAGTTACGGACGATTCGAAGTCACCTGTGGGGCGGTCTCGTAATCTGGTCTCGCTCGGGAGCGGTGCGGACTACAGATGGCGAGTCCCCGCTGAACGTCGTTGCCTTGGATAGCAATTCGTGTATGAATGCATGTAGAGCAGGCAGTCGGGGGCCCTGTGGTTCGGCCGAAGAGGAACCCCGAGACCAGCAGGAATGCACTCGACAAGATCTCTGGCGCAGGGGTGTGTGTGAACCTCGCGAAGATCAGCGCTACGGCCGATACACCCAGTCAGCGACCACGCGGGCATCGAAACCGAGGCGCTTGTGAAATGCGATGAGCCCCGATTGTTCGGTGAGGTGATGGCCTCGGGGACGACCGCGCCCTGTCGCCGCACGTGCGATGCACCCCGCGTCGATCCTCCTGATGCCTCAGTCGTCCTGCGGGGTCGCTGATTCGTGCCAGCGGTGCAGCAACAGCCACTCGATCAGCGTGACGAGGCCGAAAAGGACGAGGGCGATCACGCTCGCGACGATGACTGCGGCGAACAGCTGCGGAGTCTGCAGTTGGTTCGCGTACCGGGTGATCGCGTAGCCGAGGCCACCGGCGCCGCCTCCGATGCCCGCGGCGAACTCGCCGACGATGGCGCCGATCGCGCCCGAACTGGCGCCTATCTTCAGTCCGGTCATGATCTGCGGCACGGCGTGCGGGATCCGCAGGGAGAACAGCTGAGTGCGCGGCGGCGCCCCGGCCATCCGGTACAGCTGTACCAGGTTCCGGTCGGTCGAGCGCAGTCCCTGGAGCGTGTTCGCCGCGACGGGGAACACCGCCAGCATGGCCGCGATGATGATGTTCGTCGCATTGCCCGCGCCGAACCAGACCACGAAGATCGGCGCGACCGCGATGATCGGCACGGTCTGCAGGATCACCAGGTAGGGGTAGACACCGAGCTCCGCGACACGCCACCGCGCCATGACGAGTGCCACGGCGAAACCACTGACTGCGGCGAGCAGGAATCCGAGATATGCCTCCTTGATCGTGACGATCGCCGGCTCGACGAGGTCGCTCGCGCCGGTTCGCAGCGCATCGAGGACGTCGAGGGGCCCGGGCACGAGATAGGCCGGTTGTCCGGTCGCCTTGACCGCGAGCTGCCACAGGGCGATCGCCACGACCGCGAACACAACCGGGATCCCGATGCGGACCAGCTGTTTGGCCCGGCTGCGCCGCGGCGGCCGCACCAGCTCCCGGTCGTCGGCGACGTCAGGGTGTTCCGCCGCCGGTTCCATCACGGTCACGGCGGCGGCCGGATTCTCTTGTGCTACATGGACAGAGCGTGTCATCGAACCATTCCTCTAATGCGTACCGGCGAGCATGCCGGCGATCTCACGTTCCATCTCGGCCAGCGCGTCACGGTCACGCGGCGCCGCGGGGTCGGCCGTTGGGGGGCTCGGGGACGTCAGGACCTGCTCGACCCGGCCCGGATGGGCGGCCATCACGACCACACGGTGAGCGATGTTCACCGCTTCGGTGATGGAGTGGGTGATGAACAGGGCCGAGAAGTCCTGCAACCGCCACAGATCGAGCAGCACGTCGGACATGTGCGCGCGGGTGAACTCGTCCAGGGCCGCGAACGGCTCGTCGAAGTACATGATCTTCGGTGCGCTCGTGATCGCCCTCGCCAGCGAGACCCGCATCTTCATCCCGCCGGACAGCTGCCGGGGCAGCGCACTCGCGAAGTCCGTCAGTCCGACCGTCTCGATCGCCTGCCGCGCGGCCGAACGGCGTTGCTGCTTCGGCATTTTCTTCAGCTTCGCGACGAGCTCGACGTTGCTCCGGACGTTGCGCCACGCCAGCAACGTCGGATCCTGGAACACGTACGCCTGCTCGGTGGCGTGCCGGGTGAGCGTGCCGCGGCTGACCTCGGTGAGCCCGGCGGCCATGCGCAGCACGGTCGTCTTGCCGCACCCGGAGGGGCCCACGATGGACACGATCTCGCCGGTGCTCACCGTGAGGTCCAGGGGCGTGATCGCGTGGTAACCGTTGCGGAAGACCTTCTCCACCCCGCGGAACTCGAGCATCGGGGCCCGTTCGCGCGTCCCGGAGGTCGTCGTCGTCTCGGTGGCGCTGGTCGTCATCGGTACGTGATGGGGTCGTAGGAACCGCTCGGGGCGGCCGGTTGCTCGGCGGCGGGGGCCAGGTTGCCGGTCACGTCGAAGTCCGCGACGTCGTCGACCGAAATCGACTTCTTCACGACACCGAGCGTTCGCATCTGGTCGATCAACGCCTGCCAACGTTCCCGGTTCATCGCGCCGATCCGCCGCGCGCCGTCGCCCGCCAGGATGTACTTGCGCTGCGCGTCCCATTCGAACCACACCAGCGCGGCGTCCAAGGTTTTGTCGACGTCCTTGGTCAGGTGGGCGTTGACGTCCGTGGCGACCTCGACGTCACCGACGTAGTCACGCCAGCCCTGGTTGCTCGCGGACACGAACTTCTTCACGATGTCCGGCTGAGTCTTCAGGAAGTTGTCCGTGACGTAGGTGACCGTGTTGTACGGGTTGAAGCCGATGTCGGAGAACGGGAGGAACTTCACCGCCGCACCCTGCTCATGGGCGACGTACGGCTCGTTCGAGGCGATGCCCTGCTGGACGAGCTTGTCGTCGTGCAGGAAGTTGGCCAGGCTGCCGGTGTACTGCTGCTGGGCGAAGGTGATGCCGAGCGTCTTCTTCGCCCACTCCGGGCCCAGCACACCCGGCGAGTTGAGCCACGTCATGCCCGCGGTGTCTTTCAGGCTGCCGATGCCGGTGTCCGCGTGCACCATCATGCCGGTGGCGCTGTCCTGCATGATCGCGTTGACGGCCTTCAGGGGGATCCCTTGTTCGCGGGCAGCGACGATCTCGTTGGATCCGGAGCCGGTGATGCCGAACTGCACTTTGCCACTCGCGACCAACTGCGTTCCCGAGACCTGCGGGCCGCCCGGTTCGATCGTGACGTCCAGGCCCGCGGTCTTGTAGTAGCCGAGTTGCTGTGCGGCGTAGAACCCGCCGCTCTCGGCGGTGGGCAACCAGCCCAGGACCACCGTCACCTTGGTCAGCCCGTCCGCGCTCTTGGCAACGGTGCCTGCCGTGCTCGAACAGCCCGTCAGGACGAGAGCCGCGGCGGCCGCGACAACGGCGACGCCACGCAATCTGGTGAGTATCTTCGACAAGGTGATCTCCTCGGTGGGTGATGAACTCGACGCCTGACCCGACTGCTGCGGGTTGCGGAGGTAGGTGAACTTCGTTCGGGCTCAAGGTAAGACGACGGTGTAACGCGATCGTTCGGCGATAATTGCGCCGACGTTTCACACCGACCGGTTCGGTTACTTCCTGAGTCAGCTCACGATCGCGAGCGCTGGATTGACGATGGTCAGCTCGTCGAACTGCTGCTCGCCCACGCCGCGAGCCAGCAGACGGGGACGGATGTTGCTGGACAGGTGGCTCAGCCCCCAACCGCCGTAGTGGGTGAACTGCGGTTTCATCGCGATATCGTGGCTCATCAGGAGCTGCCCGCCGAAACCGGCGTCCAGCAGCGACAGCAGCAGGTCGATGCGATGATGGTCGAACGATCGCAAGGGATACTCGTCACCCCGGCGCGCGGAGCTGGCCCACTGTTCCATCCCCCAGGTGTCGAGCTCGACCCAGCAGCCGCGCCGGGCGACCTCGAAGGCGAATTCCGGCTCCGGGCGCTCGTCGCAGTGGCTGATGATCAGTTTGGCCGGATCCACGCCCAGGGCCAGTACCTCGTCGATCACCGGCAGCGTTGCGAGTGGATCGGGGTAGATCGTGCGATGGATGTTCAGCGCCAGTCCGGATTCGAGCTGAGCCAGTGCCGCGCCGCGGACCACCTTGCGCTCGTCCGAGGTGGCCGGATTGCCGGTGCCGATCTCGCCGATGACACCCGGACGCACGCCGGTCGCACCGGCACCGTCGCTGATCTCCTCGAGCAGCACATCCCGGATCACCTCGGCCGAACAGTGCCGCACATACGGCGAATGTGAGTGTTCGACGTACTCCCCGCACCCCATCACGACCGTGACGCCGGTCAGTTCGGACAGCGCGCGCAACGCCTGCGGATCTCTGCCATAGCCGGAGATGCCCAGATCGACGACCGTGGTTCCGCCCACGGCCGCGAAACCGGCCAGTTCCTCGCGTGCGACCTCGAAGTCGAGCTGCTGCATCGCCGATCGGTAGGAGAACGGCTCCAGCTGGACCGCCCCGTGCAGCTCCGCCCGGTAGGGCCGGGTGTACTTCGTGAGCTGCTCCACGTCGGACGGGTAGATCCACTGTGTGCCCGCGTTCGCGATCAGATGCTCGTGCGGCAGTGTCACGCCCAAGGCGGTGGCCGCCACCGGACCGGTCACGCTCATCACGGACTTCCCGTTGAGCGCGCTCCCATTCACGACTCCACCTCGCCGACACTCGGCTCCGTCGAACACGGGACACGCTGTGCCCGTGGTTCGTTCGGCTGCGCTGCACTCACGACTCCACCTCGCCGGAGTTCGTCGTGCGCGGGGCCGCGCTGTGTTGATCGTTCGCTCATGCGACCGCTCCGGTCTGCGCGGAGGCATCGACCGGGATGCCCGCGCGACGCCGCACCTCGGCGATCAGCTCGGCTTGCTCGGCGGACGCGGTGAGCGCGTTCTGTCTGCCGGTGACCGGGGCGAGCAGGCATCCCGCCACGCCGTCGGTCTCGTGCAGCTCCCGCACGGTCTCAGCGGCGATGTCCAGGCCGGTGTCCTGTGGATCCTTGGCGTGGCGCAACCGTTCGAGGATCTGTTCGGGAATCGAGAATCCGCGCAGCCCGGCGTTCACCGCCCGCGCGATCGGCTCGCTCGGCATGATCGCGACACCGCCGAGCAGCGCGAAGGGACGCTCGTCGCCGCGCAGGTCGTTGACCCCGGCGATGAACTCCCGCCAGCGGGGCAGGTCGAAAATATGTTGCGTGACAATGAAATCCGCGCCCACACGCACCTTGCGCAGGGCCTGCCGCGGGCGGTCGCCCAGGGGTGGGGCGAACGGGTGGGCCACGCTGCCGAGGTGCAGATCGGGTTTGACCTCCACCGCTCGGCCGTTGTCGAATCGGCCTTCGGTGCGCAGCCGGTCCGCGATCGCCAGCAGGCGCGGGCTGTCCAGATCGAACACCGCTGTCGCCGAGGGTGAGTCACCGACCAGAACATGGTTGCCGGTGACCAGCAACGCATCCCGGACGCCCAGACTGGCCGCGCCCAGCAGATCACCTTGTAGGGCAATCCGATTGCGGTCGCGGCAGCCGAAGGTGGGCATCACCTCGAGTCCGGCCGCCTTCAGGTGCGCCACCGCCGCAATGTTTCCCATATGCACGTTGGCGCCGGAGTGATCGGTGACCGACACGATGTCCGCGACGTCCGACACCACGCGGGCCGCTTCGACGAACGTGCTCGCATCGGCGCTGTCCGCGCCGTTCACCTCGGCGATCACGGCGAAGCGTCCCGAGTCCAAGCGCTGTTTGAACCGGCTGCCCGCACCGGCGGGGCCCGGCGCGGAAAGATCCGCCAGGAACGCGGTTTCGTCCGCCGCACGCCGCGCCGCCAGGCCGGGATCGAGGAATACACACGTGCTTTCCGGCGCGGTCTCGCAGCCGCCGTCTGCGAAAACCCCGCCGCAGGGACCGATTTTCATGGATTTGGGACAGTTATAGTGAACGGGCAGCGCGGTCTGCATGGTCGTCCTCGATTCGGATTGTGGAGAGTTCAGCGGAATGGCTGCGTCGTCAGTGCGGGTTGGAGTGGCGGTCCCGGCAGCGGACCGGGATGAAGGATGGATCGGCGGCGCGTGGCACGCGGTCGACCGCCTCACCGCGACCGGGCTGGACGTCGAGGCCGCGATCGGCGACATACCTCGCGGATGGCTCGGCCCTACCGCACCCGATGTCGTTGTGCTGCACGGCATCCAGTACTGCGACGGGGCACTCGAACTGCTCGGTGCGACGGAGAGCGCCGTCCGGTCGGTGATCCTGAGCGACGTCCCGCTGGAGTACACCGACGGGGCAGCGGAGCCGCCGCCCGGCCTCACTCTCGTGGACTGGCGCTGGTGGGTGGGCGCGGAGCACGCGGGCCGGGCCGCGGCAACGGAGACGGCGGGGCCGATCGGTTTCGTCGCGGGGCCCGCGGTGCCGACACAGCGGCGAACGGCGGCCGCTTTCGTCCGAGGCGTGTCCGAGGTGGACGAGCGGCGGCAGGTCGTCCTGATGCACCTGCCCGATTTCCGTGACGTCGACCGGGGCGCGGCCACCGGCGAGAACCTGGTCCGGCATTTCGAGTGCGGCCTGGTCGCGCATTCGGCCGACGAGGCGGGCGCCGCGGCAACGGCTGCTGCCCGAGCGCTCGGCGCGGCGACCTATGGATTCCTCACCCCGGTCGGCGACGACGCGGCGAGCATCCGAAGCGCGATCGCGCCGGTGGTTGAAAACCTGGTCCGCACGGCTGTAGCCGGAACGAAACTGCCCGCGGTTCATACGTGCAGTTGGGAGGCCGGTGAGATCTGGCTCGAACGCGCACCTTCGTGACGACGCCGGGAGTACGGGGAGAAGCACACCCCGAAGGTAAGACAGCGTTGTAAAGGTCTCGGGTCGCAGCGGTTTCATTCCTGTTGCGTCACAGGATGATTCGGCGAGCACCGGCACATCGGCCGGGTTACCCTGCTTTCTCACCACCAGAGGTACCGCGGCAACCGAACGGGAGCATCGATGGCAGACAGGGCAGGATCCGATTCGCTCCACGAGCAATTGCAGCGCATTTGCCGTGAAGCGGCGGAGATGGGGACGCCCCTGCCGCCGGAGATCGAACTGGCCCGGCGACTGGGCGTGTCCCGGCCCATGGTGCGCGAGGCGCTGGTGGGTCTGGAAGCGCACGGGCTGGTCGCCCGCCGGGCTCACCAGGGCACGTTCCCCAACGTGAGCGCCTTCTCCGTGGCGTTGCGGATCGACCAGTCCTACGAGCTGTCGAACCTGCTCGAGGACGCCGGTTTCGCGGTCGAGGTGGATGTGATCAGCGTCGAATGGTCCGCCCTGAACGATGTCGAGGCCGCGGATCTCGCGGTGCCGACCGGATCGGAATGCCTGCGAGTGGTCAAGCGCTGGCTCGGCGACGGCACGCCCCGGATCGCCGCCGAGGACGTGATCCCCGCGCGGCGGCGCGACGACGTCGTCTTCGACACCGAATATTCCGTCTTCCAGACCGTCGAGGCGCTGCGGGGCGAGTCGGTGGAGTGGGAGTCCGCGAAGATCGGGGCGGTGGTCCCCGAGGGCGCGTGGCGTGAGGTGCTGGCACTCGACGACGCCCGCCCGGCCCTATCGATCACGCTGGTGGGAGCGTCGCTGCACGGCACGCGCCTGTACCGCGCACACGAGTTGCATCTGATGGACGGCGTGGAGTACGGGATGGTCCGCCGGGCCGTGCGTCGCGGGTAGCGCACGGTCGTTTCGTTTCACGGGCATAAACGTCGCGTAATTGCGCCGTCATGGCGCTGTCTGACCATGGATCGCACGCGAGAAGTCGCGAACGCACCCTTGCCCATCGAGGAGTTCCCTTGGCCGAAGCACCTGTGGTGAAACACGTCGACGACCTCGTCGCACGCCTCATCGCACCCACCGACCTCGTCAAACTCGTGCCGTTGACCGGTCCTGCCGACGGCTCGCCCGCGAGCGTGTTCTTCGAGATCTGGGAGCCCGGCGGAGCGCAACCGAAGAACTCCCACCCGGAATCGGTCGAGATCTTCCTGATCCTCAACGGTGCGGCCGAGGCCACGAGCGACGAGCACACGGTGCGACTCACCCGGGGTGACGTCCTGGTGCTACCCAAGGGATCGACGCACACGATCCGGAACACCTCGCCGACCGAACGCCTCTACGCGGTCACGATCATGGCGACCGACAACGAGGGTTCCCTCCCGGACGGATTCGAGCACCTGGTGACCACGGGCACCCCGACGACGTTCGACGACCAGGACAAGCAGGCGATCTTCGCCGGTCTCCGGCAGTCATGATCCGCCGGTCCTGGCTTCGTTCCGCAACACACGTCGACCTGCATCCCCCGGCCCCCGCGCCGCGCATCCGCGGCCTTCCCGCCCGGCCGCAGCAACTCGGCCTCGACCTGCACCGAGCCGCCGTGGTGGTGATCGATATGCAGAACGACTTCTGCCATCCCGAAGGATGGCTCGGCTCCCTCGGCGTGGACGTTTCCGGTCCTCGCGCGGCCATCGAGCCCTGCCGGGCGTTGACCGAATCGGCCCGTGCCGCCGGCATTCCCGTCGTGTGGCTCAACTGGGGCAACCGGCCGGATCGGGCGAACCTGCCCGCGAACGTGGTCCACGTGTACGACCCGGACGGCTCCGGCGGCGGTATCGGCGACGCGGTCGGGCGCAGCGACGCGGTCCTCACGGCCGGGAGCTGGGGCGCCGCCGTCGTCGACGAGCTGACCGTCGCCGACGAGGACATCCAGGTGGCGAAGTACCGGATGAGCGGCTTCTTCGACACCGAACTCGACAGCGTGCTGCGCCTGCGCGGAGTCGACACACTGCTGTTCGCCGGTGTCAACGCCGACCAATGTGTGCTGTCAACGCTGTCCGACGCCGCCTGCCTCGGCTACAACACCGTGCTCGTCGAGGGCGCGGCCACCACCTCCTCACCCGCCTTCTGTCTCGAGGCCACCGTCTACAACGTGCGCCAGTGCTTCGGTTTCACCGCGGCATGGCAGGACGTCGTCGCCATGCTGGAAGAACCCGATGTCTGAGCACACCCCGCGGCGAACCTCGTCGCTGCTGATCGCACACGCCCGGCTGATCACCGGCGCCCCGCCGGAGTCCGGCCTCCCCTACTACCTGGACGACGGGTGGGTACGGATCGAGCACGGGATCGTGACCGAACTCGGCGAAGGCACTCCGGTCCACGGCGATCTTCCCCTGCTCGACGCCGCGGGCAAGTTCGTGGCGCCCGGTTTCGTCTCCTCGCACAGCCACCTGTGGACCTCGGGCCTGCGCGGGCTCGCCGCCGATGACCAGCTCTACGACTGGGCGAACGTCGTGATGAGCGCCGCCCGCGAAGCCACCCTCGACCAGATCTACTGGGCGACGCTGCACGGCGCTTTCGACTTCCTCAACGCGGGCGTCACCACGGCGTTCGACTTCACCGACCCGCGCGAACCGTGGGCGGACATGATCGATGGCCACCGCACCGAACCCGGCCCTGGCCTGCGGCCGCTCGAGCACATCCTGCGTCAGATCGACGCCAAGTACGACGCCGGAATCCGGTTCGTCAACGCCACCCGCCCGGACTCCGACATCGGCACCTTCGCCGAGATCCGCGAACGGTTCCGCGCAACGGTGGAGTACGTGCTGGGACTGGACCGTCGCTACGCGCTGGCCGCCGCCGTCATGGGCGGGGTCCAGTGGGCCGAGAACCGCGACGCCGCGCGGCACGAGGTCGCGCTGATGCGGGAGTTCGGCGTCATCAACCAGGCACATTTTCTGGAGACGTCGGTGGCGCTCGAGCGGCAGCGGGCGAAGTTCGACTGGTACGACAGCGCGGGCGCGCTGGGGCCGGATTTCATCTTCGGTCATTTCGTGCACGCGACACCGGAGTTCATCGCACGGACCGCGGCGACCGGCGCACGAATGAGCTGGCAGGCTGCCGCCAACGGACGACTGGGCTCGGGTGTGGCGGACATCCCGGCCTTGGCACGGGCGGGCATCGAGATCGGCATGGGACTGGACGACCAGGCTTGCTCGGACCTCGCCGATCCCTGGCAGAACATGCGCATCGGCGCGTACAGCGTGCGGGCGAGCACGCAGGATCCGGCCGCGATCTCGATGCGGCGCGTCCTGGAGATGCACACGCTGGGTTCGGCCCGGATCCTGGGCATCGACGACCGCGTCGGCAGTCTGGAACCCGGCAAGTTCGCCGATTTCGTGCTCGTCGACCCCACCGCTCCCGACGTCGGCCCCTTGTGGCGACCGGTCGACGCGTACGTGCTGTCCTGCGGGCTGCGCAATCTCGTCGGCGTCTACCTGGGAGGCACGATGATCAGTGACGGGCGCCGGGCACTGTCCCCACTGGCAGCCGAGGCGAGCAGGCGGCTGCGCCTCGACGGGCTGGCGCCCGCGACCCGAGCGGCCGTGTGAATCCGGACGCGACGGATTCGACTGTGCGCAGACACGATTCAGGTACTCGGCGGGGTGAGCAGGGTGACCGGTCCACAGTCGTGGCGGGTCACCGGATGGCCGAGGATGTCGCGTCCGGCGGTGACAGTCGTCGTTCCGTCGAGCAGAGCCGCCGCGGCGCGGGCCACTTCACCGGCAGCACGGCCGGGCAGTTCGCAGATGATGTTGTGCGCGGCCAGGATTCGAGTAACAGGCAGTTGCGCCAAACGCCGCGTCGAGGCGGCGAAACCGACCGGGTCCGCACCCGGACCGTGCAGCCAATGCGCCGCGGAGAGCACAGTGTCGCCGGAAAGCAATGTGCCCGAAGATCTTTCGAACAAGCACAGCGCGTCCGGGGCATGTCCGGGCGTGTGCAGCACCTCGACGCTTCGCCCACCCAGATCGATGATCTCGCCGTCGGCCAGAGTCCGGGTGACCGGCGTGGCCCCGACCGTCCACCCGGTCAGGTCCGGCAGCGGGCGCGGATGACCGACCCGAGCAAGGGTGAAGAAATACCGGGCGTCCAACTCGGCGAAACGACCGAATTCGGCGATGACATGGGTCATCGCCCCCGCGTAGGCACGCAGGAATTCCGGATCCGCCGCGTCGTGCGCACACCCGGATCCGCGCTCGGCCGCGGCGGGATGGGCACAGAAATCCCGCACTTCCAGATGCGCCGCCAGATCGGCATTGCCGCCCCGATGATCGATGTGGTGATGCGAGGACACCACCAGCACAGGCAGACTCGTCAGCTCCCGCACGATCACGGAGATGGGCGCGATCCCCAATCCCGAGTCGAACAGCAGCGCCGCGCGGGTTCCGATGACCAGATAGCAGGCCGCATGGCCGGGCTCGTTGATCATGTGGATATCCCGACCGACCTCTCGCACGTCGAACCAGGAGTGCGCGTCGACGCACGACGCCGGAACCGATGGCCTCATCACACCTCACCGATGTTGATCACAGTTACATTTGCCACCGTAGCGGCGAGGTATTTCCTCGACGTAAAGCTGCTGCGCCGAATGATCCGGATCACCAGAAGCCCAGCCCGGCAGTCGATCCCGGCACGAAGGTTCACGGCACTGTTACACGCGAAATGTTCATCACATCAACATTATCGGTACAGTCCGACCGGTGACCTTCGACGATCTGGACGACGACCTGCGATTGGCCTTCGCCGAATACGAACGGGCCCTGATGGCCAACGACGTTCCCGCCCTGGACGCCGCGTTCGCCGACGGCCCCCGCACCCTGCGCGGCGACTCCGGCGACGTGCTGGTCGGCCACGACGCGATCGCCGCGTTCCGGGCCGGTCGTGGCGGCGCACCGGCACGCACCCTGCTGCAGGTGCACACCCGCTCGCTCGGTCCCGACGCGCGGGTGATCGTGGCGCGGACCCGGCGCGCGGATGGGTTGCGCGGCATCCAGACTCAGGTCTGGGAGCGCAGCGGCGGACGCTGGGCGATCACGGTGGCCCATGTCTCCGCCGCACCGACTCCCGCGGCCACCCCTACCTCACCCGATGACCCGATCTGGCGTGTCGCGCCGGGACCCGAACCGCTCGCACGCGGCGGTGCCGGCCCGTTGACGAATATCCGTGTCGCGGTGAAGGATCTGTTCGCCGTCGCCGGACAGGCGATCGGCGCCGGAAATCCAGTGTGGCTGTCCGAGGCTCCGATCGAGTCCCGGCACGCGGCCGCGGTCGAGGCCCTGCTGGCGGCCGGGGCCGACGTCACGGGCATCGCGCACACCGACGAGCTCGCCTTCTCCCTGTCGGGCTCGAACGCGCACTACGGTGACACCCCCAATCCGGTTGCGCCGCAGTGCATCAGCGGAGGATCGAGCAGCGGTCCGGCCGCCGCGGTCGCGGCCGGGCTGGCCGACGTCGGCCTGGGCACCGATACCGCCGGGTCGATCCGCGTCCCCGCCTCGTACTGCGGGCTCTACGGCCTGCGCACCACGCACGGTGTCATCGACCGCACCGGTCTGGTGGGATTGGCGCCGAGCTTCGACAGCGTCGGACTGCTCACCCGCGATGCCGGTCTGCTGGCGCGTGCGGGTGCGGCTCTGCTCCCGCCGCAATCGGTCGAGCCGATCACCCGCGTGATCGTGGCCGCCGAGCTGATGAACCTGCTCGATCCGGCGGCACGAGAATCGTTCCGAGCCGCGGTACAGGCATTGACATTGCGCGCAGCGGCCTCCGGGACCGTGCTGCCACCGCCGGTCCTCGGCGCACTCACCTACCCGGACCCGGGCGGACTGGACGCCGTCTTCACCGCGTTTCGCACGGTGCAGACGGCACAGGCATGGGATACCCACGGCGAATTGCTGACCGCGCATCCGGACGCACTCTCCCCGGAGATCGCCGCCCGCTTCCACGCCGGACGTGATATGGACAGCGCCACAAGGCAATCGGCCCAGCGACTGCTGGACGCGATGCGCGCGCAGCTGCTGCGATCACTTCCCCCGGGCACGGTCTTGGCATTGCCGTCCACTTCCTCGGCGGCGCCGCGGCGCGGCACCGACCCCGCACTCCTGGAGTCGGTGCGGCAGGCGACATTACGTCTGACCTGCCTGGCCTCCCTCGCCGGACTGCCGGCGCTGAGCATCCCCGCAATGCGGGCGGACACCCTGCCGATCGGCCTGTGCCTGGTGGCCGCTCCCGGACAGGATCACAGCCTCCTGGCCTTCGCCTCGGCACAGACCGACCCTCGCTAGCTCGACGAACCGCCGCCGGAGCTGGACGCGCCGCAGATATCCCGCTCGGACATCACAGCTCGAGCACCAAACGTTCTCCCGCACATCGGGATACGCAGATCATCATGGACTCGTTCTCGGCGCGCTCCTGCGGGGTCAGCACCGAATCGCGGTGGTCCACCTCCCCGCTCACCACACCCGTCTCACAGGTGCCGCAGGTTCCCTCGCGGCACGAGGACAGTGCCACCACACCGGAGGCTTCGGCCACCTCCAGGATCGATCGGCCGGCGGGCACGCTCAGCGTCAGACCCGATACCGCCAGGGACACCTCGAAGGCGCGCGAGTCGGCGGCGCGGAGGTCCGCGGCGGTGAACCGTTCGGCGAACACGTCCACCGCCTCGAGCCCGGCGCAGGCGGCCTCGGCCGCGGCGATCAGACTCATCGGACCACACGTGTACACGGCCGTTCCCGGCGACGATCCGGCCAGGCCGGCGGCCAGGTCGAACCGCCCGTCGCGGGTGGAATGGTGGAGGGTCACCGAATTCCCGTAGCGCTCAGCCAATTCCCGGGCGTACGGCATGCTCGCACCGTCCCGGCCGGTGTACACCATCCGCCAGGGCCGACCACTCCGCGCGGCAGCGGCCACCAGCGGCAGCATCGGCGTGATCCCGATCCCGCCGGCGACGAAAACGTAGCCGAGCGCACGGACCAGCGGAAAGTGGTTGCGCGGCGGTCGAATCGAGATATGCGCTCCGACCCCGAGCATCTCGTGCGCCCGAACCGAACCGCCACGCCCGTGCGGTTCGCGGAGCACCGCGATCCGGTAGGTGGACAGGTCGGCGGGATCCGAGCACAGCGAGTACTGCCGGACCAGCGCATCGGACAGCAGCAGGTCGATATGGGCGCCGGGCTCCCAGGCGGGCAGGGCGCCGGAGCCGGGACGCGCGAACGTGAATTCCTCGATATCGCGCGCCACACAGCGCCGTTCGCGCACGACGACATCGATGAGGGCCGCATCGGCGGAGGTCGAGGTGATCATCGGGTGCTCCCGGAAGTCGGGGCCCCGCCGGACTATCCATCCCAGCCACGGGAATCCGCCTCGCGCCCGGCCGCTTTCACGACGATCAGCCTGGCCTGCGGGGCGTCCACCACACGCCACCGGTGTGGTGTGCCGCCAGTGTAGTAGAGGCTGTCCCCCTCCGCGAGCCGCGCGTCGCCGTGATCGCCCAGATCGACCACGATCGCCCCGCTCACGACGTACACCCACTCGTCCTCGTCGTGCACGAAGTACGGTCCGAAATCGGCGCTCACGTCCACGAATTCCTGCGGATAGAACGCGGCCCGACCGTGCACCAGCAGCCGGGTCGACCCCTCCTCCCGGCCCGATCGGGCGATGCCGCGCGGCAATTGCACGCCCTCGTGCGACCGGATCACCTGGGACTGCGCCGTATCCGCGGATTCACCGCGACCCGCGGTGTCGGCGGCCAGCATGAGCTCCACCTGCGTGGTGCCCAACGCCTCGGCGATCCGGGCCAGGGTCAGCATGCTGGGCCGGGCCAGGCCGCGTTCGAGCTGGCTCAGGAACGGGTGCGAGATCTGTGCCTGTTCCGCGAGCCTGACCAGGGTGAGGCCGGACTCGCGCCGCCGCCGGCGGATCTCGGCGCCGAGCAGCACCCGGGGATCCGCGCCATCCGGCCCGGATCCGTTCTGCGCCTTCATATCCCGCACCTTCCCTCGTCATCGTCCGCTGATTTCGCCGACTTTCGCCGGGCAAGGGACGAATTAACAAGACCGTAGCCAGGTGGTTCATCTACCCGAAACACCCCGGCTGAATAGTACTGAATGTTGATCACATCAACATTACCTGTTCCGCTACGCCTCGCCGACCAGCCACGGCGCGAGCCACCACCACCCGCTCAGCGAAGGATCTCCATGGATCATCATCTACCGCACCGCATTTCGCGGATCTGTGGTGCGAGGACCCCGGACGGCGAGGTGGTCGACGTCGAGCTGGGCCAGGACGGACCGCACGCAACAGTCACCGCGGTGCGGCCGAACACGTCCCCGCCTCCGCACGAGGATCCCGAGACCGTGGATCTGACCGGTTTCGTCCTGCTCACCGCGCCCGCCGAACCGCACGCCCATCTCGACAAGGCCCTGTCCTGGGATGTGCTCGCACCACCGGACGCGGACCTGGCCACCGCGATCGAGGTGTGGCGGCACGGCAGCCCGGAGCTGGACGAGGAGTCGTTTCATCGGCGTGCCACCGCCGCCGCCCTGGCCCTGCTGCGCAACGGCACCACAGCGATCCGCACCCACGCCGACATCCTCGGCGGCCCGGACCCGTTGCGCGGCATCCGCGCGGTGGACCGAGTGCGCCGGGAGCTGCGCGGCTTGGTCGACATCGAGATCGTCGCCCTGGCTCCGCCCGGTTCCGATGCCGCCGTGCTCGACGCGGCCCTGACGGCCGGGGCCGATCTGCTCGGCGGCGCACCGCATCTCGCACCGGACCCCACCGCGGAACTCACCCGGCTGCTCGACTTCGCCGAAGCCCGCTGTGTCGGAATAGATCTCCACGTGGACGAATTCCTGCGGGGCGACCACCACACGCTCGCGCACTACGCCCGGCGGGTAGCCGCCTGGCCCGCGGACCGCATCCGCACAGCGGGGCACTGCTGCCGCCTGGGCACCCTGTCGGCCGAGGAACTCGCACCCGTCCTGGCGTTGCTGGCCGAGGCCGGCATGGGGATCGTGAGCCTGCCCCTGACCAACCTGTACCTGCAGGGCCGGGACGAGCCGATCGCCACCCCACGTGGACTCACCGCGCTCACCGCGCTGCTCGGGGCAGCGATCCCGGTGGCCGCGGGCGCGGACAACGTGCGCGACCCGTTCAACCCGCTCGGCCGCAGCGACGCCCTGGAGACCGCCGCTCTGCTGATCGCGGCCGGACATGTTCCGCCACGCACGGCCGTGCACCTGGTGACCGACGGGGCGCGCGCGGTACTGGGTCTGCCCCAGGCGGGCGCGAAACCCGGTGCGCGCGCGGAGTTTCTGGCCGTGCGCGGCACCAGCCTGCTCGACGTCGTCGCCACCGCGCCGGCCGACCGGATCGTCATCCGCGACGGCGCGATCATCTCGATCGGCCGCACCGAGCACCGCACGGCCGATGTCGTCCCATTGGAGGTCTGATGTCTACCGAACTCACCCACCCCGTCATGCACGAGGCGCCACCGCGCCCCGGCACGCAGGTCCTGGGTTTCTCCTCGACCCGGCTCACCTATCCGAACGGCACACTCGCCCTGGACGGCGTCGATCTGACCGTGCGCGCGGGCGAATTCGTCAGCGTGGTCGGGCCATCGGGGTGCGGAAAGTCGAGCCTGCTGCGGATCGCCTCCGGATTGGAGTCCGCCACCGGGGGCTACGCCCAGGTGGGCGCGAACCGGATCGGCTACGTCTTCCAGGATCCGACGCTGCTGCCGTGGCGCACGGTCCGCGACAACGTCGCCCTGCTGGCCGAACTGGACCGCGTGCCCAAGGCCGAACGCTACCGGCGCGCCCGGGAGGCCATCGAACTGGTCGGGCTCACCGGCTTCGAGGATCAACTGCCGCGCATGCTGTCCGGCGGTATGCGGATGCGCGCGTCGCTGGCCCGCTCGCTCAGCGTCGATCCCGAATTGTTCCTGTTCGACGAGCCTTTCGGCGCGTTGGACGAGATCACCCGCGAGCGACTGGGCGACGAGATCACCGAACTGTTCGCCACCCGCCGATTCGCCGGACTGTTCATCACCCACTCGGTCGCCGAGGCCGTCTACCTGTCCACCCGCGTCGCGGTGATGTCACCGCGTCCGGGCCGGATCGTCGCCGAATTCGAGGTCCCGTTCGAGTTTCCGCGCCGACCGGAAATCCGCTACACCCACGCCTTCACCGACCTGGCGAGCCGAGTCTCGCAGTCACTGCGAGGAATTCACGCATGAACACCGGAACACACACCTCCCCCGCACCTTCGGACACGCCCACCGGCCCCGACGCCGCAGGAGCGGCGAATAATGACGAAATACGCTCTGCCGCTGATATTTCCGCAACGGTGACCCGATCAGCCGAAGCGACCGCACGCAGCGATGAAGATCCAACCGCCGCAACCATTTCCGCGCAGTCGGCAGCGGACTCCTCCGATGCCGCACGCACGGCCCCCCGTCGGCTGCGCACGGTGATCGCCCCGCTCGCGGTGCTGGCCCTGGTGATCGGCGTCTGGTACGCCATCAGCTACGCGCTGCTCACCCCCGCGCGACGGTTCCTGATGCCCCCGCCCCAACAGGTGATCACCGACGGGCTGCTGGGCCCGCAAGCCCAGGAGATGTGGCAGGCACTGGGCCGCACCGCTACCGTCGCCGGGGTCGGGCTGGTGATCGCCGTCGTGTTGGGCATCGTGTGGGCGGTGCTGATGGCGCAGGCGCGCTGGGCCGAGACGGCGCTGTTCCCGTACGCGGTGGTCATGCAGTGCATCCCGATTCTGGCGCTGGTGCCGCTGATCGGGTTCTGGTTCGGATTCGGTTTCATCTCCAGGGTTTTCGTATGCGTGCTGATCGCGCTGTTCCCGATCGTCTCCAACACTCTGTTCGGCCTGAAATCGGTCGACAAGGGGTTGCGGGAGGTGTTCGCACTGCGCACCAGCAGCCGGTGGACCGTGCTGCGCAAGCTCGAATTCCCGGCCGCCATGCCCGCGATCTTCGCCGGTCTGCGGATCTCGGCGGGCCTGTCGGTCGTCGGCGCGATCGTCGGCGACTTCTTCTTCAAGCAGGGCGATCCGGGCATCGGCATCCTGCTGGACAACTACCGGTCCCGGCTGCAGGCGCCGCAGCTGTTCGCGGCCATCCTGCTGGCCTCGGCCCTCGGTGTGGTCGTGTTCGTGCTGTTCGGCCGGCTCGGCCGCAGGATCGTCGGCGCCTGGTACGACGACGCCCGCCACTGACCCGTTCCCCTCTCCAGGAAGCGACACCCCCATGCGAAAGATCCCCCTGCCGCGTGCTGTCGGCGCAAGTGCCGCCGCGGTTCTGCTGAGCCTGACCGCGCTGACCGGATGCGGCCAGAGCAGCAGCGCCACAGCGGGTTCCGGCTACACCGGACCGATCGGCCCGGTGAACCTGAAACAGGTCTGCCCGGCCAAGATCGTCGTGCAGACGGACTGGAACCCCGAAGCCGAACACGGCTTCACCTACGAAATGCTCGGTCCCGAGCCGAAGATCGACGCCGCGGCCAAGCGGATCGTCGGTCCGTTGTTCGCGCACGGGCAGTACACCGGCGTCGACCTCGAGATCCGGGCCGGCGGTCCGGCGATCGGCTTCCAGTCGGTCACCTCGCAGATGTACCAGGACACCTCGATCATGTTCGGGTACACCGATACCGACCACTCGGTGCAGACCGCGGCCACCACGCCGACCACCGGGGTGTTCGCGCCGCTGCGCATCAACCCGCAGATGATCATGTGGGATCCGGCGACCTACCCCGGCGTGCACACCATCGCCGGCCTGAAGGCTGCCAAGGCCACCGTGCTGTACTACCAGGGCACCCCGTTCATGGACTATTTCCTCGGCGCGGGCATTCTCGACAAGAGCCAGGTGGACGGCAGCTACGACGGCACACCCGCGAATTTCGTTGCCGCCCAAGGCAAGAAGGCTCAGCAGGGCTTCGTCAGCGCCGAGCCGTACCTGTACCGGCAGAAGATCGACCAATGGCGCAAACCGGTCGCCTATCAGCTGATCAACGACGCGGGATACCCGATCTACGCATCCGAACTGGCAATCCGTTCGGGTGATCTCGGCGCCGACGCCGCCTGCCTGCAACGGCTGGTTCCGGTGATGCAGCAGGCCGACGTCGACTACTTCGCCAACCCGGCCAAGGTCAACGCCCTGATCGTGGAGGCGGCCGCCAAGTACGACACCGGCTGGGTCTACGACTCCGGCGAGGCCGACTACGCGACCACCACGATGCGCGAACTCGGCATCGTCGGCAACGAGAACGGCGCCGCCGGCGCCTTCGATCCCGCACGCGTGCAGCACATCATCGACATCACCCGGCCGGTCTATGCCGCGGAGAAGGTCAGCGTCCCAGCGAACCTGACGCCCGACCAGATCGCCACCAACCGGTTCATCGATCCGAAGATCGGATTCGGTTCATGACCGCCACACTCGCCGCCCGTCCCCGGTTCGGCCCCGGCGACCTCGACGCCCTGATCGACGAGCTGCTGGCACTGCTGGGCCCGCGCGGGGTCAGCACCCTCGATCGCGCGCTGGACCGAGCCGCCCGCGACGGCTCGACGATGAGCCCGATCCTGTCCGCGCAACCGCTCGGCCGCCCCGACGTCGTGTGCTATCCCAAAGCGGCGCAACAGGTTCCGGCTATAGTGCGAGCCGCGATACGGTACGGCGTCCCGATCACCGCCCGCGGCAAGGGCACCGGCAATTACGGCCAGGTCGTACCCCGCTACGGCGGTCTGGTGATGGATATGACCTCACTGTCTGCCATCGGCGAACTCACCGAGACGACCGTGACCGCCGAGGCGGGTGCCCGGATGATCAACCTCGAGCAGGCCGCCTGGGACGCCGGACGGCAGTTGTGGATGTATCCGTCGACCGCACAGTCCACCCTCGGCGGATTCCTGGCCGGCGGGTCCGCGGGCACCGGGACCATCGTGCACGGCCGCAACCACATGGGTTTCGTCGAATCGGTCGACGTGGTCTACGGCCACGAGGACGCCGAACTGGTCCATCTCACCGGACCCGACGCGCAACCGATGGTGCACACCTACGGCGTGGCCGGCATCATCGTCGCGGCCACCGTGCGCATCGAACCGTTGCAGGACTGGAAGTGCCTGTACGCCAGCTTCGACTCGCACTACGACGCCTTCCCGGCCGCGCTGCGGGCCGCGGCGATCGAGCCGAAACCGCGGCTGCTGTCGGCCGATTGCGCCACGGTCGTCGAGGCGCTGCCCGCGGATCCCGCGTTCGTGCCGGGCCGGGCGAACGTCCGCGGCATCATCGATTCCGCCGCACTGGACGAGACGATCAGCGTGCTGGTCGCCGCGGGCGGGCGCATCGAGGCAGTGCGCACCGGGCTCGCCCATACGATGCGGTTGAGCACCCTGTCCTACAACCACCCCACCTGGTGGCTGCAGAAGGCGGTGCCGGACACCTACTTTCACATGGAGTGCCAGGGCGAGGCGCTGGTCACCCGGCTACGCGAGGTGGAGGCGGTCTACCCGGGCGGCATGCTGCACCTCGAGACCGGACACGGGACGATGTTCGGGATGCTCAACGGCATCTACCGCGATCCCGAGCAGGTCTACGCCGGGGTGCCCGCCCTGGCCGAACTCGGCGTGTCGGTACATTCGCCACATCAGTCCTACGTCGACCTGGACGCGGACCGCGTGCGGGAATTGGCCCGCACGACCGACCCCAAAGGGCTGCTCAATCCAGGAAGGTGGCACGAATGACCACGTCCACACGGAATTTCTTCGACCTCACCACCGCCGAAGTTCCTGTTGCGCTGCACCGCGATTCGATCCTCGTGCTGCCGACCGGAGCGATCGAGCCGCACGGGCCGCATCTGCCGCTGCGCACCGATCTGCTGGTGGCCGAGGCGATCACCAGCGCCGCGGTCGAACGCGCCGCCGCCGCGGGGCACGACGTGTGGTTGCTTCCGGCGCTCGGATACACCAAGTCCGACGAGCACGCCAACCTGCCGGGGGCGATGTGGCTGGAGGCGGAAACCCTACTGCACACGGTGATCGACCTCGGTCGCAGCATCGCGGCGACGCCCGCGCGGCGGCTGCTGTTCGTGAACTGCCACGGCGGCAATTCGGCCCTGCTCGAGGTGGCCCTGCGGGAACTGCGTCGCCGTTTCGACCTGCAGACCTTCCTGCACGGCTCGCCCGCCGAGCCGGGACCGACCGAGGAGGGGTTCGGAATCCACGCGGGATGGGCCGAAACCTCGCTCATGCTGCACCTGCGACCCGACCTGGTCGACATGAGCAAAGCGAAACCCGCTGTGCCGCAGGCAATCTCCGGAATGAAGCAGGTCGGATTCGGTAAGCCGGTCCGATTCGGCTGGCTCGCCGACGATTTCGCCGAATCCGGCGTTATCGGTGACCCGACGGGCGCCACCGCAGAACTCGGTGCCCAGATGTTCGCCACCAAGGTCGACGCACTGGTGGACGCGATTCCCGAGATCGCCGTCTTCGATCCGGGACGGGTGGTCCGCTGAACGACCACCGGCGGACGGCCGTACACGTCTGCAACGCCGGCCTTTCCGCAGCGCTGTGCATTCGGCGAATGCGCAGCACCGCCACGGGACCCCGAATGCCGTGACCTTCGTGACATTTGAGCGACCAGCCACCTAGGCCAGATCGGACATGTCGAGCACGAAGCGATAACGGACGTCGTTGCGGGCGAGCCGATGGAGTGCGTCGTTCACGCGCTGCGAGGGGAGGACCTCGACGTCGGCGGTGATGTGGTGGTCGGCGCAGAATTCCAGCAGCCCGGCGGTCGCAGGCCTGCCGCCGCTGCCTGCGGAGGTGAGGTTCTTGCGCCCCACGAGCAAGTCGGTGGTTTGCACGGTGATCGGTCCGAGGTGACCGAGGTGGCTGAGTGTTCCGTCCATGGCGACGAGCCGCAGGAAGGGGCCGAGGTCGTGGGGGGCGGAGATGGTGTCGATAAGGACGTCGAATCGGTCCCGGGCGGCGGTCAGCTGTTCGGCCTCGGTGGAGACGATGAGTTCATGGGCCCCGAGGCGGTGCGCGTCGGCGGCCTTGTCCTGGGACCGGCTCAGCACCGAGGTTTCGGCACCGAGTGCGACGGCGAGTTTGATCGCCAGATGTCCCAGCCCGCCCAGGCCGGCCACCGCGACCCGGGTGCCCGGCCCCACACCGGCACTGCGCAACGGCTCCCACACCGTGATTCCGGCGCAGAGCAGCGGCGCTGCGGCGGCTGGATCCAGGCCGGCGGGCAGGGGGTAGGCGAACCGGTCGCGCACGACGTACTCGCGGGAGTAGGCACCCAGTGTGGTCGATCCGTCGTGCCGGTCGGTGCCACCGTAGGTCAGGGTCGGGAACTCGTAGCAGAAGTTCTCCTGACCTGCCCGGCACATGGCACACACACCACACGAATCGACGATGTTGCCGACCGCGACGGGGTCGCCGGCGCCGAATCGAGTGACGTCGCTACCGACCTCGGTCACCACGCCGGTGAACTCGTGCCCCGGCACCAACGGCACGTCCTTCCTGCCGCGATGCTCGTGCACGGCGTGCAGGTCGGAATGACAGACACCGCAATAATCCACTCGCACCGCGACATCATCGGGCCGCAGAGCTCGCCGCTGCAGAGGTCCACGCTGCAGTCTCATCGTGGTCGCATCAGCATGCCACCCCACCGTGCTTCTCATAACACCTCCTGGATAAACAGACTGTTCTGTCTATCGCGATGGTAGTGGCGGTCGGCACCGAAGTAAACAGACTGTTCTGTTGATAGGCTGGCGATCATGACCGACAGGCCCCGCACCGCCCGTGGTGAAGCGACCCGCGAGCGCATTCTCGAGGTGGCGACGAGCGAATTCGCCGAGCACGGGATCGCCGGGGCTCGCATCGAACGGATCGTGGCGCGGGCGCGTACGAACAAGGCACAGCTCTACGGTTATTTCGGCAACAAGCAGGGCTTGTTCGACGCCATCTTCTTCGGCTCGCTGGAGCGGATCACGAATGTCGTCCCCATCGACGCTACCGATCTCGCGGACTGGGCTGTGCGCCTCTACGACGAGTACCTCCGCCGGCCCGACCTGATCCGGTTGGCCACCTGGGCGCGCATGGAACGACGCCCTGCCGGTCACCTGGTGGACGACGCCGACCGTCTCGACGACCACAAACTGCGCGCCATCGCCGAGGCGCAGGCCGCAGGGATCGTGCGCCCCGGCGATCCGTTCGACATCATGGCCCTGGTCATCGCCATGTCGATGGCATGGTCGCCGGTCAGCAACGTGTATGCCGCAACAGCCCAGGAACCATCCGACGTACACGAGCGCCGCCGCACCTTGCTCCGTGAGAGCGTCGAGCACGCCGTGACGCTCGGCTGAAGCTGCCGGCCCCGCGCAACGCACCAGCGGTGCAGCACACTGGTGGGCCGCACGGTCTCGTTCCCGGTGGCTCCGGAGCGAGGTACTCCGCAGGCTCTCCGAACTCGCTCAGCGGTATCCAGTGCGCGTGTGTGGTGGAGCCGAGGGCGACGGTAAGAGTTGACAGCGGTCGGACCCACCGGCGTGTGGCCGCCGACTTCGGATACCAGGCTCTGCAACGGTTCTTTTCCGATGGAGCGCAGTGTGTCGAGCGACCGGTTCAGCATACCGGCGGCGCATTCGCGAATCCTGTTCCCGTGGGGTCAGCGCAGCGACCAGGGCGCCGCAGCTCGCTTCTGGGCCCACCGCTGCGGATCGCATTCGAGCGAGTCTCGGTCCCAATGGCCGAGTTCGGCTGCTGCCGCATATGTTTCGCGCAGGAACGCGGTCACCAGCGCGTTCGGATCGTCCGCGGCACGCACCCTTTCATAGGGCAGGACGAACTCACCCAGATCGGCGTCGTACGCTGCGCCGGGGACACGCAGCCGACGTTCGCGGTAGCCCTCGGGTTCGGGATAGGAGTACGCGTAGAACGCGCCTTCCGCACCGCCGCCGGGCCAGAATCCGCAGCTGCTGAGCTCGTGGCTGTAGCCCTCCACCATCACCCAATCGGCACAGTGCGGCGCACCGCCGCCGTGCTCGGGCGCACTCCGTCCCGAGAAACGGGTACACGCCAGATCCATTGCACCCCAATAGAAATGCACCGGACTGGATTTACCGCTGAAGCCGGAACGGAATTCGTTGAGCAGGCGGTTGGCATGCACGAGCTGTCTCCAGAACGTCTGCGCGGACTGTGGATCGTAGGAGATGTGCTGGGTGTCCTCGGCGAACGGAATCGACGGGTCGACTTCATTGGGGCGTCCCTGGATCCGGGTCTCGAGCCCCAGTTCGTCCAGGGCTTGCATGGTTTCGGTGTAGAACTGCGCCACCGATTTCGGCGTGAGCGCCACGCACCGGGTATCGCCGTTGTCGGCCCGGATCACCAATTGCTGTGCGCAGAAATCGAATTCGATATCGAAGAGCCGATCGGCATAGGGGATCGCCGAGGTCGTGAGCCCACGCGGACTCACATAGAGGGTGACCTGCCACCAGTGATTCAACAAAGGAGCATGCGCGAGCCGGATCTTGCCAACCACCTGTGTCCACATGTGCAAGGTTTCGCGGGTATCGGTCCATTCCGCCACCCGCAGCTGTGGCCACTCGCTGGTGGAATTCGTCTTCGGCATATCGGTAATTCCCTTCGTCCTCGGTTTCGATTCAGGTCCGG
This sequence comes from Nocardia sp. PLKS1-43, assembly GCF_059510335.1. NCBI lineage: Bacteria > Bacillati > Actinomycetota > Actinomycetes > Mycobacteriales > Nocardiaceae > Nocardia > Nocardia sp. PLKS1-43. The sequence continues at coordinate 85,996 of NZ_JCAJZQ010000014.1, forward strand.
ACTCAATGGAACGTCAAGGCCTCACCGGGCGGAGGTTCGTCGCGTCCGATCACGAAACGAGGCAGGTCGACGGCATTTGTCACGGCACCCCAATCCGAACAGCGGGTCGGAAACACGACAGAGCCTACGACACCGCAAACCGGGATTGTCACGCTTGCCCGATCCATCGGCAGCCACTCCCCCACCGCCAATCGACCTCCGCTACGGAGTCACCGCGGTCGGAGAAGCGGGCGCGTCACGGACCAGTATCTGTTCGCCGCATTGGGCTGGGCACCGGGAACTCGCTTGTCTTCACCATCACAGAGCGGCGGCTTCTCGTGGCCGCCCCGGGCGGGCGGCCCGGTCGCGATGCACGACGGCTTCGTCCACGTCCCGTTCCGGCTGCGCCGACGGGAGGCGGCCTGGTGATCGGAGACCGGTGATGTTGCCGGTCCACCCGTCCGCCGGATGTCTGAACCAGACGGCGCGGCAGCGGGATCGCCAGCAGTACCCGCAGGGGCACCGGGTCAACCGGACTGGCAACGGAGCCAGCACAGGCATCGTGCCGTCACCGAGTGTCGGCCACTACCGAAAGCGAGGCAGAGCCGTTGAATTCACAGTCCCATACGGCGGGCAGGTGCCGACTGTCATTGTGGCGGACGAGTGTCCATCGCCAGTGCCGCGGGTCTTCGGAACGTGACTCGTATCTCCACTCGGTGATCCCTGTGTAGCCGACTTCGGCAGTGGCGTGGTAGAGAGTTGGAACGATACATTGAAAGTGTTGTGCTGCAGCGAGAATCGTTTCCCGGTGGCAGACGAGTACCACAGTCTCGCCGTGATGCCGGTGCGTCAAGAGGTCGAGCAGTTGCCCGACTCGGCGAGCCGAAGTCGCCCAGGAATCAGCACCGGGTGCGATCGGGCCGTCCACCGACCATCGCTGTGTTTCTGCGGCGCCGGAAAGTATTTCGGCTCTGCGGCTACCTTCTGCAGCACCGAGCTGGTGATACGGGAACTCGGACCGGAGGGGTACACCGAATGCTTCCGCAATCGGCTCCGCAGTCTCTACGGCTCGCCGGACGCCGGTCGAGTAGACGACGCGCACATCCAACCGATCTCGTTGTACTGAAAGGTATTCCGCGACGGCGCTAGCTTGTTGACGGCCACGATCGGTGAGGCCGCGGCAGTCGCGCTCGCCGGCGAACACACCCTCGACATTGCTCCAGCTCTCTCCGTGGCGAACAAGTAGCAGCCGCAATCCGCGGGATGGTTTTGCCGAATGCGGGCATTGCGGGTCTGGGGTGCGCATGCTTGTAGCGGTCTCTTTCTCGAAATCATGTTGTAACGGTGGAAATTCCATGAAGTTCAGGCGGGCTGATCGAGCAGGAGACGCGTGGCGACGCGCCCCGCCGCACGGACCGACACTTCCGGAGCAGGATTCGCGAGGTCGTGGTAGTCGGCCACGATGGCCGGAGGAACTCTTCCCGATGAATAATCGAAATAGCGTCCAGCCGCTCCCCCGGTCGCGGCAATCGGCACCACTGGCCTGCCGAGCTGGTCGGCGAGCTGCGTCTCGTACTCGGTACCGTCGTCTCCACCGATGACGATCACCATGTCCGATCGCTCGAGAATGGTCACCCGAGCCTCGTTCAGGCTTCCCGGCAGGCATTCGGTCCTCCCGAGATACCGGGTGATGGGCTGGGGTCTGCGAGATTCGGTACGCCGGTACAAGGTATAGCGTTCAAGGGAAGCGGGACCGCCGAAATCAGCCTGTTCCGCGAAGGCGTATCCGGCGGTCATTACGACACTGGACGCCATAGAACAGACAGTGACCCGGATCGGAAGCTGATCCAGCACGATACCCAGCGCTCTCGCCGTGGCATCCATCGAGGAGTCGTGATGGTAGCCCGCGAGAAATATGGTGGGCAATGAACTGGACTGCGGTATCGGGGGTCGCGCGTGAAACTTCGGGTACTCGTACATGAGAACGCCAGCGATTTCGTCCACGACTCGGCCGCGATGTTGCCAATATTCATGCTTGGTGAAGATATCGCGCGCGGCGAACCACTTGACGCGCTGGTCGACGTTCATACCGTGCAGGGCCTTTTCCGTGGGCAGCGCGGCCTGCGCGATTCCCCGGTCTCTCGCCGAGCCGAATGCGTTGGTCTGCCGCACAACCGTGGCGACGATCCAGCGCGCCAAGTCGCCGCGAGCGATGGGATCCGCGGGCGGTGGTGCGCCGGTCAAGATATCCATGACCTTGTTCTCGGAGGTGATCAACGCTTCGATGGTCAACTTCATACCGCCGGTGCGGCACAGGTCGAGCAGAGCATTCCCCAGTGCCGAGTCGGGCTTTCGTTTTGACACGTGCACAATGATGCCCTCCGCGCTGGATCATCCGATACGGAAACCAACGATGGCCGAAAGATTGCTTCCCACTTGGACACTGGTGCACACGTAAGCTGGATTGCGCCATCCGGGTTTCCCGTCCGGCAAGTCGTTCGTTTCGAAACATCAAGTGCAGCAACGAAGGTGGTGACCCATGGGCAGGCACAGTCGACCTCCGCGGCCGATGGATGCGGTAGCGGTACTGCTGGGCGTGGTGGCGATGGTGGCGGCGGGTTCCTCCGTCATCCGAATGGTCCGTTGCCGCGGATGAAGCAGTATCGGAGCTCCGGCCACGTCAGGCCGGTGAACGGTTCAGGTAGCGAGTTGTGTTGTGAGCCAACGCCAGAACGCCGGATAGTCGGCGTCGATGGTGACCCACGTCGGATGGCCGGCCGGGTCCATGCTCATCCGGGCATCGCCGGCGACGGTGATGGTGGGGCGCGAGAGATCGACGAAGGGCAGGTCGAGCCCAACGGTAAGGGTGAGCGGGTCATGTTGTTTGCTGGCCGGGTGACGGAGCGCGAACCAGCGATCGAGATGAGTAGCGAGCAACGCCGCCCAGGCCGGGGCATCGGTCGCGGAGAGAGTCTTGTAAACCCCGGTACCGGCGTCGATTTCCATCTCTTCGGTAAAAGTGACATCGGACAGCACGAGGGTCAGCTCGGGCACGGTGGCGACCACGTAGCGCGCGGCATCGGGATCGAGGCGGAAATTGTGTTCGGCACGGGACGGATCACGGTAGTTGATGGCGCCGCCCATCTGAGTGACGACAAGTTGTTCGGCGAGGTCGGGCACCGTCCGCAGGACGTGTGCGAGGTTGGTGAGGGGACCGCATCCGATCCAGCGAACCGGCCCGTGCGTAGCCGCGCAGATCTCGGTCACGGCGCGCAGAATATCGCCGGATTGAGGTGCGATGGTCGACGGTGTCATGCCGTCGACAACCCAGTAGCGGGTATTCCCGAGGTCGGCGCCGGCGACGACCGGAACATCGAATCGTCCCAGGAGATTCAGCAGATGGCGGGCGAATTGCGCTCGCTGACCGCCGTTTTCGTCGGCTGTGATCACCAGCGCGAGTTCAGGTTGCCGCGCAGCGCAGGTGAGGGCGATCGCGTCGTCCGGATCGCCGCCGACATCGGTATCCAGGATGATCGGCGTGCCGTGCACACGAGGCGGTGGCGGCCCGGCGGCGCGTAGCTTGTCAGCGAGGGAGGAGAACTCCGGGTAGCGGTCGGCGAACTCCAGCATCGCCGCCGAGGCGGACTCGAGGGTCTCTTCGGTCTCGTCGTAATCACCCATCAGATGGTCCTTCCGGTGCGGCTGAGCCCGGTGACAGGGCCGTGCGTTCGTGATGCTCGACGTAACGTCTCTTGTCTGCGAGGGGGAGTTGTCGGTAGTCGCGCCATACTGCGATGGACGCGGCCTCGTCGAAGTCTCTGGTGGCGGTGCGTAATCGAGGGACCAGGTTCTTGTCTTCACGACGCACGAACGAATCCGCGAGCGCGTTGAATGCGGGGTCGCCGGTGTCGTCGCCGTCTACCCATGATCGCACTTTTCGGATGTAAGCGCGGGCTTCTTCGATCAAATCCTGTCGATAATCCAGGCCCGCGTCGGCAAGATCCGCAGCGGTGCGTGCCCGATTGGAAACAGCTCGCTGAGCGACGTCCATGATCGCCATTCGCACATTGGAATCGTTGTATTCCGGCCTGATCACCAACGGAACGATTTGATCTGCCGAAGAACGCTCGGCGGCATACACCGGGTTCCCGCGCTCGTCGTGCCCGACAGTCGAAGCCATCGGCCCGTGCATGAGATCTTCGAATACGACGCCCGGGGGTTTCTCCGCGAATATCCTTGCCGGATCATCGGGGTCGGCGGGATGGACAGAGTCGGACGATATATGCAGGAAATGTCCAGTCTTCGTGCCCTTGTTCGGATCGTGCTCGAATTCGATGTGATGCAAGAACTCACTACTGTAGTTCGCCTTGGGCCACGCTGCGGAAACCTGCTCCTGAATGGTACCTCTGGCACCGGAGTCGACGAATATGATATGAGCGCCAGGTGTCGTGATCGGAAGCCCACTGCTGAGCAGATGACGCTGTGTCCGGAGTGCAGCGCCGGGCACCTCTCCGGGATCGATCATGGTCCGGTCGCGCATTTCTTCGATTTCGGCGAATTTCTGCCCGGTCTCCTCTTCTTTGTTCTGCAGGACGTTTTCCATACATCGCCGGGAAAGATGGACCGGTCGGCAATGTGCCTCGTAGAACCTAGGGTCGAGTTCAGCGATGGCCATGCCCAGAGTCCGGCCGTCTCGGCAGGTGATGGCGACGACCGCGTCAGGCCATTTCTCGATCTTGCCGCGCACACTCTCGAGTATCCGGCGAGCGCCTTCGACGGCGAAGGGAGCCGCGGTCTCCGCAATGATGTTCATGGCCTTGCGAACTGCCATGATATGGTCGGGACTTTCGACTCCGTAGGTAGCGCAGACTTCGCCGACGTGCCGCTCTGCACGCGCGTCCGCCTCCGCGAGAATTCGTTCGCGAATGGATTCCGCCTCGGCGTCCGGGCGCGAGTCGCCGGGTGCGATGTGTCCGTCGCCCTGGGCTGCGGGACGATCGAGCCCGGTGGCGGCCGCGGTTGATCCCACCGCTTCGTCGGCCACCGCGCTATCGAGACGCGTACTCGGCGACGCACTCTCGACAGCCGTCCGCTCCTCCTCCCCGGGAGGGTCGATAGTGCGTAGCCGGCTTGTGTCGGCGGGGCCGCGCGGCCGGCCCGTGGTCTCCGGTTCCGGAGCATGCGCTTGCGGCCCATCACCGCCGTCGGCCGGGCGTGGCGGTTCGATGCTTGTGCCGGAGCTGCCGTCGACCGAGGTCGACGGCTTGGACGTTGCTTCGTCATCGGGCTGGAGTGTGGTCCGGTCATGCGGGTCGGGACGGGCTTCTACGCTCATCGCGTGTCCTGAACAATGGGAATGACAAACTGAGCCGCCCTCGGCGGGCGGGCTTTTCGATCAGGCCGGTTCATCTCGCGGCGTCGCCGACCGAGCACGGTAAGCCCGGGAAGACTTCAGGGCGCCCAACCCTGGAAAGCGATCCTCCCGCCGTGCGGGCCCAGGACGGCTTGTCCTGAGCCGAATATCTGTGCGCGGCGGAGCACGGCACGAACTCGGGAACAGAATCTCGACGCTCACCAACTCCCCCTCCCGGCTACCGCTGGACTGTCGGCTGATTCCAGAAAGACCAGCGGCCACCGCGTCAGGCCGTTCAGATACGAGGTGGCATGGCGGAGCCGTTGCTCGATCGCGACGGCCTGGCTGAGCTGGTCGATACAGGTCGAGAGCACCATCGGATCCGGCCCGGTCACGATGTGCGGATCGCACCAGGTGTCCGGGTGCGCGTCCAGGAGATCTCGTTGCTCCGCGAGCGTGGCCCCGGGCAGATGCAGTCCGCGCCGCAACCATGTGCCGGTGGCAGGATGCGGACGATCCTGGGGCAGGGTGGCGTCCTGTAATGCTTGTTCGACATCGGACCACCGGTATCGCCCTGCCTGCCAACGGGATTCGTCCTCATCGCAGGGGCCGGGCACACCGCGAAACGAAGCATCGGCGAGCACCCGGAGATGATGTGCGAGTTGCTCGGGCGGGAAGTATCCGGCCAGTCCGGCGTAGCGACCGTCGATCGCCGTACGGATTCGATGACCGATGGCTTCGGCGAGGATCGCCGGGGCCGCGCGATCACGCCACCCCGCGATCCATGCGGTATCCGGGCACGGGCTGGACCGCCCGACGAGATGTGCGAGCAGGATCAGCTCGATCCATAAAGTCAGCCGCGGGTCCTCGGCCAGGACATGCGCGCAGTGCAGATCTCGCAGCAACAGTGGCGTTTCGCGGGGAATCGGCGACAAAACCGGAGTTCGGGCCGCTCGACGGGCTTCCCGAGACTCGCCGAGTGGTACGTCGATGCGCACCGGCCGGTCCATCCCGTCGGTGAACACGACGGCCCTGCCGGGCGGGAGCGATACGACGTGACGGGACTGCGCGGGGGAAAGGTTCATCGTGGCGCCGATGAGGTCGCGATCCTCGGCAGCCGGCAACCTGTGCACCATCTTGAGCGCGGTGTTCTTGACGACGTCCGGTGCGATCTTGCTCGGGATCTGTTCCGCCACGATGATTCCTTCTCCGTAGGCGCGGATCTCGGCCAACAGTCCGGTGAAAAGTTCCACCGCGTGCGCGGAGGGGCTTCCTGGTACCGCACGCCGGAGCAGCCGATGCGCCTCCTCGATCACCGTTACGTGGGTCAGCCCTGGCTCCCGATCGCGCGCACGGCGGATGCGAAGGTGTTCGGCGATGCGGATGAGGACTGCGCCGATGAGGAATGCCTTGTCGGTATCGGTGCCGATGTCTTCGATTTCGATCACCGTGTCGGCGGCGAGAAGCGCGGCGGTGTCGAGCCGGTAGCGGCCGTCGAAAAACCGCCCGGGAGTGCCGAGCCGAAGCGCTCCCAAGCGCACATCGATGAATCCTCGGACGTTGTCGGTCACCTCGCGCCCATAGCCGATGGAATCGACGACTCGCATGGCGGACTTCTGTAAATCATCAAGCCTCGGGTAACGCGGTGACAGCCCCTGGCGGTGGGGCTTACCCAGAACCAGATCCCAGCCGAGGTCGGTATAGCAGCGTGTCAGCGCGTGGGACAGCACCTGCGGAAACGGCTCGGCTGCGTCGAAAGCGGCCAGGAACAGTGCGCGGACCAAGTCGATGTGGGTCTGGAGCGGAAACCCTGGTTCGGGCTCCAGGGGATTGATCCCGGCGGGGACCGCGTCCAGATCACCGGGCCGGATCACCGAAACCGGTGCGTCGATTCGCCCGGCCATAGTGGCGTATTCGGCTTTGGCCGGTTCGATCACCAGCCACGGTATTCGTGCGGCATGCAGTTGTTCGAGCATATGCCGCACGGTCTGCGACTTTCCCGAGCCTGTTGCGCCGGAGACGATTCCATGTCGATTCAGGGTTTCGCGAGATACGGTGAACGGATGCAGCGGCACGCCGGCATCGTCGAGAACCGAACCGAGAGCGATCTCGCCTTCCCGTTCGGGGGTCAGGTCGAACAAGGCCGTTTCCACCATCCGGATGCCGGGTAACTCCCGGCGCGGCGGCCGCGCCAGCACGGCCAACAGTTCGGTATCCGCGACGAACGGTGATCTACCACCTTCGTCGTCACCGGAGACCTTCGCTGCCCAGACCTCATCGACAGCGGCAGTCGTCGTATGCGGAGCAAGGACATGACCGAGATCTTCGAGATCCGCCGCACTGCACAGTAATCCAGCGGCCTGACGAGTGCGGGGGAGGTCGACGCCCCCGACGAGCACGTGCACGTGCCAGAGCCCGGCCGTTCGCGCCCGGGACAGCTCCCGGTATCGAAATTCCTTACGCTGCAGGGCAACTCGATCCAACTCGGATTCATGACGAGCACGCAGCCGCGGCAACTGCACCTCGAGCTCGGCCAACTTCTCGTCGACCTCGCGGACGGCAACCGGTGATGCGACGACCAGCCATACGAACCTGTCCGGCAAATGGCTGACATAGTCTTCGAATCCGCCATGACGTGTTCGGGCCGACGCTCCCGCCGGACGAAGCCACAGCGAGTCCGCCCGACCAGTACATCGAATCCACACCGGAAGTGATTCCCATTGCACTGCAAGGGATTCCGTGTTCACAGCACATGCTTCGGCACCGGGCGGAAACAAGACTCCGGCCCGTTGACGCCCGGACTCGTGTACCAATGGAGAACCAGGCCGACCGCCGACCAGTACTCGCATTCGGCGGTCGGCGCCGATTCTGTCCCACGCCACCGCAAGTGCGGCACCTGGGCCCGCAACAGAAAGATCGGCATGTGCGGCGGTCAGCGCCGCGAATATCGCCGTCTGTGTGGGCTGGTGTGCTGCCGCACCTGGTGTCTCGCCATCGGCGACCGGCAGCGGTTGCGGGACTGTCAGTAGTTGGTGGAAATGAAAGCCGCTCAACATGGCGCCACCGCCGTCCCGGTTCTCGGTTCCGCGGCCACCCGGTCCAACATCGCGATTCCGGGATTGCAGTCCCCCGCCACGATCCTGCGACCACCACCGCCCGTCTCCACCCACACGAATGCTGTAGCCGGCAGTGATTGAAATGTCGTCGGCTCCATGACGTACTCGTAGGCCCTGGTCCACCCGCGCGAATCGGAAGTGCTGTCGGCCTGCGACCAACTCCTGGTCTGTGACCATGTCATGGCCCGTGACTGCGAGTCGGAGGTGCCGCTGGAGGTCGGGGAGAAGTTATCGGTCACGGTGGAGGTCAGCGAGTCGCCCACCGTGTCGGAAACCCCATCGGTGAAGCTGCGGCCTATCTGCTCGGTCAGCTGGGATAGCACGAACGTGTGCCCGCGCCCCACGAAATCGGCCGCTGCCGCCGCTTCACCGGCATGTCCGAGCCGCATCAGCACTGTTGCAGTGCCCGCTCCCCCCAGCAGCTGCATCTGTTCGCCGCGCAGGTGCTCGCACATCACGATGAGCCGCATTCCCACTCGACCGGCATGACGAGCCAGCGACTCCAATTCGGTGGGCCCCAGATGGTCCGCACCGGCCACCACCACCGCATCTCCCATCCGGTGGTCCAGAGCGCGGATTTCGTGCAGGACCCGGAAGAACACGAAACGATCCAGCAGGTCCTTACGGCGGGCGTTCGCGTCGGCGGTGGCGATCACCCGCAAACCTGCCCGCGGCCACAGTGGTCCCGATAAGGAATACCCACACGGCAGACCACCCAGCAATCGCATCGTCGCGGAGAGAAATCGAAGCTCCTCCCCCACGGAGGGCCATTCCGATCCGATATTCTCCGTCGCCCGATTCAGTCCGCGGATCTCGTCCGTGGACAGGCACGATTGCCGGTCGATATCGAGAGTCCGGCGCATCATCGCCAATCCCGCTGCCACGCGCTCGAACGTGTGCGGTGAATCCAGACACTCCACCACTGCCTCGACAAGTTCCGCATCCACCGCCTGCCGCATACCGTCGCCCTGCCGCCCACGCGCTGTCGCCAGCACCTCGGCCACGAGCTCACCGGCCTCCGCAGGCGGCAATTCCTCCACGCCGACCACTCCGTCGGCGGGCACCCGATCCACCCGCACCTGGTATCCGACGACCTCCGCCAAACTTGCCAGATCCGACGCCACGCTCCGCTCGGAGAAATCCAGCACCAGCAGACTTGCCCCCGTGAACTGTAGCGAAAGTCCCAGTGTGACAAGCAGACTCGACCACCCGTCCGTCGTGCCGCCGAAAACGTTCACGTGGGCCCACTGGCCCATGGGCTGCAGCGGATACCACAGGACCGTCGATGCCACCCGGATCTGCTCGCGCCGATCATGTTCGGCCACAGCGGATCGCCACTGGGTCACCGCACGACCGAATCGCAGCTGTTCCTGTTCGAGACGCGACTTGTAATTCCGCCGAGCCGCGCCGTAGCGCATCCCCGACACCGTGCACCAGGCCAGGACGGGAACGATCAGGCCTGCGCCTACCATCAGCCAATAGGCCAAGCCCCACGAAGCAGCCCACGCGGCCATGACGACCGCAACCGCTAACGCGGTGCGCGCACGGCGATCCCGCGCACGGCTCTGCTGCAATGCCTCGGGCTCCGGCAAACCAACCCAGTGAGGAGCCTGTTCACGCAGTGGACTCGGCACCGCCGGCACCGGGACCACATACTCCCAACCCCACCGCTCCTGCGGAACCAGCAAACTAACCGCCAGATCACGGCGAGTCTTCGGCAAACGATCCATGGCTTCCCCCCGGGAAACTATGACGCGGTAAACCCCTGTACGTCACAACAGAAACAGAATAGGAGTCGGATGCACGGTCACCATTCGATTGTTACCAAACAGTATCCCGACGAGATCGCCTTCCTCGAACACGGGATCACTACCCACGAGCCAGCCATTGAAAGCAACCTTTCGAAATGAGATCGAGTTCTTGCTTTGCATTTGCAAGAACATCCGTCCTTATTACCCCGATTGAAATCGACTGGTCGGTACTTCATGGCTGCGGTAAAAATTCAGGCGATCGACACTTCGGGTTCAGGCATAACGATGAAATATCACCAACGAGACTTCGTTAGGTATTCGATCCGCAGGAATAGGCAATCACGGTCAGGCGCTACCTACCGGGGGTTCCACTTCCGCGAGCGTCAACGGTCCGGCGAGGGTCGGACCTCATCGGCGTATTGTGCGCGCACGGCCCGGTTTCCCGCCGCGCGAACCCGACCGCGTCGCCGATCGTGACGGACTCGTTGACAGAGCGCCCGAAACGTATTGCGAGACAGCGGATATGGCAACCGATTCGGCAGGACTTCGGATCCTGCGATAAACCGAACGAGTCTGCCTGCGATCGCCACCGTCGCCGTCCTCCCGCACGCCGAATACCGTTCGCGCAGGAATCGGTCGGCCGAGCGCTTCGGCTTGTTCGATCCAGGCATTACTGATATTTTCATCGGTTATGAGTATCTCACCAGTCTAGGCCCCTGAGGTCGACAACTCGCCGCCGCACGGCCGATGCAGGCGACGGTCTGTGTCCGTGGCGCTCTGAGCCCTGCTCACTCCGTGCCGCGTGGTGAGCATCGGCTCCGGCGCGGTGGGCGAACCCGACCGGGGGCCATCGGGCCCGGGACGTGGGCACGACACCGATCCGACCCATCCGACATTTCCATGCGTATTTGCTATATATGCTGGCAAATGGCGTTACATTACCGTGGATGCCGACTTGCGCGTGGTCGGTCCCCGCCCAATGCGTGCATCCGGCCGATGCGCGAACTCGGTGAAAGGTCCTCGGGATGACGATGATCGCCTGGATGACGCGGCGGCTCGCGGTGGTGGCGGTATTGCTGGCGGCGGCCGCTCCGCCCGCGCCGACGGCCACGGCGGCGCCGGCGAATCCGGAGCTGGGACATGTGGGGCGCTGGATCACCGATGCCGAGGGCAGGGTGATCACCGTGCACGGCGTGAATCTGGTGTACAAGTATCCGCCCTTCTATCCGGCGGCCGGGGGGTTCGGTGATCGCGACGCCGCATTTCTCGCGACGCACGGGATCAACGCGGTACGGCTGGGATTCGCGTGGAGCGCTGCGGAACCGCGACCCGGCGTCTACGACGATCGGTACATCGCGCAGATCGCGCAGACTCAGCAAATATTGGCCCGGCACAATATCTATTCTCTGGTGGATTCCCATCAGGATGCGTTCAACAAATCGGTCGGTGCGAGCTGGGACGGGTTTCCCGATTGGGCGACATTCTCCGACGGACTGCCGCCCGGGCCGATCCCGGGCCTGTTCGCTGCCTACACGCTGAGTCCGGCACAGAATCGGTCCTGGGCCAATTTCTGGGGTGATCATCCGGCACCGGACGGCGTCGGCGTGCAGGAACACTATGCCGCCATGTGGTCGCATATCGCGCGGCGATTCGCCGGCGAGCATTACGTGCTGGGCTACGACCTGATCAACGAGCCGTGGCCGGGCGTAACGCAGCCGGCGTGTCTGCTGGACGGTTGCCCCGAATTCGCGCGCGACGCACTCGGCGCCCTGCAAGGCAAAGCGATGACGGCCATCCGGGAGGTGGACCCTCGGCATCTGCTGTTCTACGAACCGTTCGTCACCACCGATTTCGGCTCGCCGGTCCGGATGCCTAACCCGACCGGAGATCCCCGGGCGGGTATGAGCTTTCACGATTACTGCCTCGGGCCGATCCGGACCTGTCCGCAGAACGGTTTCGACAGCACCCGCGCGGCCGGCACCGCGGGGCTGGTGACCGAATTCGGCGCGACGCGGGACGCGGCGATGTTGGCGCGGGTGACCGGCAGCCTGGATGACAACATGGCTTCCTGGATGCTGTGGTCCATTACCCAGAATCAGCTGCCGGGTCACAGTCAGCAACCACCGACCGGGCCGAATCTGATCGCGCCCGCGGAAGCGGTCGTGCGCCCGTATCCTCCGGCCATCGCGGGCACGCCGCAGGGATGGCACTACGACCCGGGCACCGGAACGTTCGACCTTCGATACAGCACCGCTCGCCCGGATTCGGGCCGTCCGTTCGCCGGTGACGTCCGCACCGAGGTGGCTCTGCCCAGCTTGGATTATCCCAATGGCTACCACGTCGACGTGCACGGCGCCGACGTGGTCTCCGCGCCGGGCGCGGAACTGTTGCGATTGCGGAGCGTTCCCGGGCAGTCCGAGGTCCAGCTGACCGTGACCCGCCGTTGAAGTGCCGGTCTACATCGGCACCAGGGTTTTGAGCCAGCCGTCCTCGCGGCGATCGAAGGTCTCATAGGCTTCGATGAAGGAGGCCGGCTCGGCGTGCTGGGTGATGAACCGGGTGGGGTCCAGATCGCCGCGGTCGACTCGGGTCAGCAGGCCCGGCACGTACCGGCGGTGGTTGCAATTGCCGCCCTGCACAGTGAGATTGCGATTGACCACCGCGCCGATCGGATACCTGTCGAACGTCGGCGGGTACACGCCGATGACGCCGATGGTGCCCGCCTTCGCCACCGATTGGGCGGCCCAGCGGCCGACCAGGCTCGGCGCGTCACCGACCAGCCACTGGCCCTGGTCCAGATTGCCTTCCGGTGCCACGTCCCGGCGCTCCCGGTCGAAAGTATCGACGTCGGCCGAATCCGGTACGGCCGGACCGGTTTTCGGGCGCTGGGCGTCCACTCCGACCGCGTCGATCACCCGGTCCGCGCCGATACCGCCGGTGAGATCACGGGCGGTGGCCACCGGATCCTCCGCGTTGAAATCGATCGGCTCGGCATTCTGCGCCCGTGCCCGCTCGAGCCGGTCGGCGATACCGTCGACGACCAGCACTCGCCCGGCGCCCTGCCGTTTCGCCGCGGCGATCGCGCACTGACCGACCACACCGGCGCCGAACACCAGAACGGTGTCACCCTCGGTGACCTGCGCGAGTCGTGCACCGAACCAGCCTGTCGGCAGCACGTCGGACACCATGATCGCCTGGTCGTCCACGACCCCTTCGGGCACCTTGACCAGGGTGTTCGCCGCGTACGGAATCCGGGCGTACTCCGCCTGCAATCCGTCGACCGGGCCGGTCCCCTCCGGCCCGCCGAAGAAACTCGTACCGGCCTGCGGTCCGTTCGGATTGGCCACATCGCACTGCGCGAAATACCCAATGCGGCAATACGCACAGTGACCGCAGGACATCGTGGAGCACACCACTACCCGGTCGCCGGGGGCGAAACCCCGCACCGCCGAACCGGTTTCCTCGACCACGCCGACCGCCTCGTGGCCCAGCACCGTACCGGGCAGCATCCCGGGCATCGTGCCGCGCACCAGATGCAGATCGGTGCCGCAAATCGCCGACGTCGTCACCCGGACGATCGCATCGGTCGGCTCCTGGATCTTCGGATCCGCGACCTCGTCCAATCGAATGTCGCCGACACCATGCCAGACCACTGCTTTCACGTCGCCTCCTCGATATGCACGCGGCACCAACCCGGCCGCCGAATCCCGGCCGCCGGCCCGCTACGCGTGCGCGATTTCGGTCTGCGCCGTGCTACCCCTCGAGGTCACCGGCAAACCAACGCTCGGCCGGGGCCGAGCGGAACGCGCGGTGCAGGACGTCGTCGCCGAGACGCTGTCGAGCGGTGCATCGCACGGCCGACGATGGTCAGGGAAGGTGCAGGGCCAGGATGGCGGTGTCGTCGGTGACGCCCGCACCGAGTGTGCCGAGCAATTGAACGACCGCGGCGACGGCGTCGGTGGCCGAGACTGGAGCCAGCTCGCGAGCGAATTCGAGGAGCGCGGTTTCGCCGTACAACCCGTGGCCGGTGCGGGCCTCGAGTAGCCCGTCGGTGTAGAGCAACAGGGTGTCGCCGGGCTTCAATTCGACACTGGTCGAGGTGATCCGGGCATCCGGAAGTACGCCGATCAATTGTCCGCCCGGGGTCGGGAGGTAGTCGGCGGTGCCGTCGCCGCGAAGCAGCAGCGACGCGGGATGGCCGCCCGAGGCCAGAGTGACGGTCGCGCGCGGCCCATCGGGGTGTTCGCGGTCCACCGTGAGCCGGCCGTAGACGACGGTGCAGAAGCGTGCGTAGTCCAGGTCACGCACCATCACGTCGTTGAGGCGGCGCAGGACCGAGACCGGGCCCGGGTCGTAGACCGCGGCGGCACGCAGGGTATATCTGGCCAGCGAGGTGGTGGTTGCCGCGGTGACACCCTTGCCGCAGACATCGCCGAGGAACAGCCCCCAGGCTCCGGGCGCGATGGGAAACAAGTCGTAGAAGTCTCCGCCGACCTCGTCGGCCGTGGCGGCGTGGTAGTGCGCGGCGACGTCCAAGCCGGGCACCGGTTCCAGGGCCGAGGGCATGAGAGTGCGCTGGAGGGTGGCATTGAGCCGGTGCAGGCGTTCGCGTTCGCTCTCGGCCTCGCGGCGCGCGCGCAGCAGTTCGGATTCGTACGCACGGCGCTCGCGGGCATCGAAGATGGTGGTACGGACCAGCAGTGGTTGCCCGTCGGCGCCGGTCTTGACCGTCGAGGTCACCAGTACCGGCAGCCGGGTACCGTCGGCGGCCTTCAATTCCAGGGCTATCCCGTTGACATGGCCCTGCATTCGCAGCAGCGGCGCGAAGTGGGTCTCGTGATACAGCCGGCCGCCGACGGTGAGCAGGTCGTTGAAATGCCGCCGGCCCACCAGGTACTCGCGTTCATAGCCGAGCCACCTCAACAACGTGGCGTTCACCTTCGCGATCCGCCCGTCCAGCAGCGTCGAGAGGTAGCCGCACGGCGCGTTCTCGTAGAGATCGTCGATATCGTCCTCGAGCAAGGCCATGAATTCCGCGCGGCGGCGCGGATCATCGGACTCGAACCCGAGATTCCGGGGATCGGGAACGTCCGTCCCGTTCATAGACTGCGCGCGAAATCGATGATTATATCCGCGGTTTCGCCGGGGGCGGCCAGTTGCGGGCAGTGCCCGCTCGCGGTCAGGGTCGTCAACCGGCTGCCGTCGATGCGCTGGTGAACGAACTCGCCCACTTCGGTCGGCGCTATCGCATCATCGGAGCATTGCGCCACCAGGGTCGGAACCGTCACCGCGGACAAGTCCTCGCGATTGTCCGACAGAAATGTCACTCGGGCGAAGGCCCTCGCGATATCGGGGCGGGTGCGGCAGAAACTCGTTTCCAGCTCTTCCGCCAATTCCGGCCGCTGCGGGTTGCCCATGATCACCGGCGCCATCGTGCCCGACCAGCCCAGATAGTTCGAGTCCAGCAATTCGAGCAGTTCCTCGATATCGCCGGCGCTGAAGCCGCCTCGGTATCCCGACTCCGGATCGTCGATGAAGCAGGGATTCGGCGCCAGCAAAACCAGCCCGGAGAACAGTGCGGGCTCGGCAGCCGCGGCCAGCACACCCATCATCGCGGCCACCGAATGCCCCACCAGGACAACAGGTTCCGGACTCACGGCCCGGCACACCTGCCGGAGATCATCGGCATATCCGGACATGGTCGAATACCGTTGCGTATTCCATTCCGACAGATCCGATCCACCCGAGCCGACATGATCGAATCGCACAACGGTGAAATGTGGTTCGAGCAACGGCGCCAGCAGCCGGAAGAGCCCCTGGTCACAACCGAACCCGTGAGCGAGCACCACGGTGCGCTCACCGGCCCGGCCCGACACGACCACCCGGTTCCGCGCCACCACATCACTCACACCTGCCATGGTCCCAGATCCTGGGCGAATAGCTCGCTTATACCGCCTGACCTCGGGTTTCCAGCGGTAGGACCCAGACCTGGGCCACGCGGCGGGCCGCCGCGGCGATGCCGTGGGTCAGCCGCGCGCCGGAGCCTGCGCCGTGTCCGCGAGGGCGCTGGGCAGATCGTCGTAGAGGTCGAACATCCGGTCCAGACCCGTCACCTCGATCACTCGGCGCGCGGCCGGTGAGGCCGTCACACGCAGCGGGCGCGGGGCGGCGAGCTGCGCTGCGACCTGCAGCACGCTCAAGCCCGCGGAACCGAGAAATCCGACCCGCGACAGGTCGATCACCACGGCGGTGTCCTGTCCGGCGCGCTCGATGACGGCCCGGAGGCTTTCGACCCGGGCCTGCAACTGCGGGGCGGTCAACGCGTCGACCTCGCCCCGCACGGACATCACCACCGCACCGTCATCGGTGCCGATTTCGATGTGCAGAACATCACCGTCACCGGAAGCCGATCGATCCACGGACATCACGCGCATCCTCACTCTCTAGCACTGCACAGCACACGACATTGCTCGGTCCCCCGCGGCAAGATTACCGACCGGAGGCGATTTCAAACGCTCGGGCAACCCCCGGTTTCGGTGGCGCGGGCGAATTCCGGTCGCTGGACGCCCGACCGAGAAGGGCCCGGTCATCGGGTTGCGCGGCATCGCGGCGGAATCGGATACGATTGCCGCTGCCTCGCGGTCCAGCAACCGGCCGATGGGTATTCGGCGTGCGCGTAACGCGCAGGATCCATGAGGGAGGCCGTGGTGTCGGTATGGACCGACGACTCCGCGGGAATATTCGCATGGCTGCAGGACATGGCGATTCTGCTGGTCGAAGACGACCCCGGCGACGCCCTGCTGGTGGAGGAACTGGTCGGCGAGGAGGCCGGGCCGCGGATGCACTGGGTGCGGACGCTGACCGAGGCCGACGCCTACCTGACGACGCATACACCCGACTGCGTCCTGCTGGACCTGCATCTTCCCGATGCCCAGGGGCTGCAGGCGCTGGCCCGCATCCATCGGCACACCGATGCCGCCGTCGTGGTGATGACCGGACTGGACGAGGAGCGCACGGGCCTGGCCGCGGTCGCCGCGGGCGCCCAGGATTACCTGGTCAAGGGACGGGTCGATCAGGAACTGTTCGGCCGCTCGATGCGATACGCCGTACAACGTAAGCAGGCCGAGCGCGCGACCGTCGCGCTGCAGGCCAGTCAGATGCGCGCCCGGGAGAACGCCCGCCTGGAACGCGGACTGCTGCCCACCCCGCTGCTGTCACCGCAGAGCGCGGTGCAGGTGATCGCGCGCTACCGGCCGGGCCGCGACCACGCGCTGCTGGGCGGCGACTTCTACGACGTCGTCCAGGACTCCGCGGGTCTGGTGCACGCGATCATCGGCGACGTGTCCGGCCACGACCCCGACGCCGCGGCCACCGGTGTGGCGCTGCGATTGGCTTGGCGCACATTGGTTCTCAGCGGCATCGTCGGCGAGCGGCAGCTGCAACTGCTGGAGGAGGTGCTGCTGGCCGAACGCGCCCAACGGCAGACCTTCGCCACCGCCACGTCGCTGGTCCTGGATCCCGGTTCCCGGACGGTGCGGATCCAGCGCGCCGGACATCCCGGCCTGCTGGTGCATTCGAACGGCGAACTGCACTGGCTCGAGGTGCCCGGCGGCCCCGCCCTGGGCTTCTTCCCCGAACACGCGCAGTGGCCGGTGCACGAGCTGGCGATGTCCCCGGACACCAGCCTGATGTTGTTTACCGACGGGCTCTTCGAAGGCTGCGTCGACGCGGCCAAGGGCCGGCTCGGCGAGGACGGGCTGCTCGAGCTGGCCCGGCAGGTGGCCGGCCCGATTCCCGAACGTTTCGTCGACGACCTCATCGCGCGGGTCGAGGGCCTGGCCGAGGCGGCCGGCGGCCTGGACGACGACCTGGCGATCCTGCACCTGCGCTGGCGGACGGAGAACCCGGACCGATGAGTACCTCACCCACGCGGCGCGGATCCGCGCTGATCCGCCGCCTGACCGTGATGAACTGGTTCCAGCTCGTCCTGGTCTGCATGATTCTGCTGGTCATCGGCGGGACACTGGTCGGCATCCAGGTCATCCACCAGACCAATCAGATCAGCGACCGGCTGCTGGACCGCACCACGCCCGCCATCGCCGAGGCGTATCGGCTGCAGAACGCGCTGATCAGTCAGGAAACCGGCCTGCGCGGCTACGCGCTCACCACTGATCCGCAGTTTCTCGAGCCCTACGACACCGGTCGGCGGCAGCAGAACGACTCGGCCGCCCGGCTGCGACAGCTGATCTCCGGCGAGCCGAAGTTGTCCGGCGATCTCGAGACCATCGATCGGCTGGCCGACCAGTGGCACAGTGTCTACGCCGAGCCACTGGCCACCGCGAGCACTCCCGACGCCGTGCGCGCCCTGGGGCAGACCAGCGCGGATCACGGTAAGAGCGTGTTCGATCAGCTGCGCAGCGCGTTCGGCGCGCAGAATCGGTCGCTCGCCGATACCCGGGCGCGCGACGTGGCCGCGCTGCGGCATGCGCAGAAGGTGCGCGACAACGCGCTGATCGCCATGATCGCCGCGTTCGTGGTGGCCGCCTTCCTGGTGCGGGAGCTGATGCGGCGGGGCGTGGCCCGTCCGCTGCGGTATCTGGCCACCGCCTCGACTCGGGTTGCCGACGGCGATTTCGATCACGTCATCGACGCGCACGGACCCGCCGACCTGGCTGCGGTCGCCACGGCGGTGGAACAGATGCGAAGACGCATCATCGAGGAACTGAGCGCCTCGCGAGAGGCCGGCGCGGTGCTGAACGCGCAGACGGTCGAGCTGCGCCGATCCAACGCCGAACTCGAGCAGTTCGCCTACGTAGCCTCGCACGATCTGCAGGAGCCGCTGCGCAAGGTCGCCTCGTTCTGTCAGCTGCTGGAGAAGCGCTACGGCGATCAGCTCGACGAGCGCGGCCTGCAATATCTGTACTACGCCGTGGACGGCGCCAAGCGGATGCAGACCCTGATCAACGATCTGCTCACCTTCTCCCGGGTCGGCCGCGTCGGCGGTGACAGCGCTCCGGTCGTGCTCGATCAGCCGCTGGACAAGGCGATCGGCAATCTCTCGACACTGATCGAGGAGACCGGCGCCCGGATCGAACGCCCCGATACCCTCCCCGAGGTCACCGGCGAGCCGGTTCTGCTCACGATGCTGTGGCAGAACCTGATCGGCAACGCGATCAAGTTCCGCCGCCCGGACACCGCGCCGGTGGTCCGGGTTACCTGCGAAGCCGACGATGAGTCCGGCGGCTGGCGCCTGACGGTGTCGGACAACGGAATCGGCATCGCCTCGGAATTCGCCGACAAGGTCTTCGTCATCTTCCAGCGGCTGCACGGCCGCGACGAATACAGCGGAACGGGCATCGGCCTGGCCATCTGCAAGAAGATCGTGGAATATCACGGCGGCCGGATCCGGATCGACACCGACTACACCGACGGCACCCGGTTCGTCTTCACCCTGCGCGGCACCGACACCGCACCCCTCGACATCCCCGAAACCGAAGGAGCCCACGCATGACTCGCGCCGGCCAGCCGATCGACATCCTGCTCGTCGAGGACGACCCCGCGGACGAGCTGATGACCCGGGAAGCGTTCGAGGACAACAAGATCGGCAATACCCTGCACGTCGCCCACGACGGTCAGGAGGCGCTGGACTTCCTCTACCGCGTGGGTGAGTACGCCGAGGCGCCGCGCCCGGATCTGATCCTGCTGGATCTGAACCTGCCCAAGTACGACGGCCGCGAGGTGCTGGGCAAGATCAAGTCCGACCCGGATCTGTCGCACATCCCGGTGGTCGTGCTCACCACCTCCGCGGCGGAGGAGGACATCCTGCGCAGCTACCGGCTGCACGCGAACGCGTACGTCACCAAGCCGGTCGACATCGACCAGTTCATCGCGGCCATCAAGCAGATCGACGAATTCTTCGTTCAGGTCGTGCGCTTGCCGAACCTGTGAGCCGGAGGGCTCAGGACACGCTCTGCCGCCCTGCGGCCAGGGCGGCGTCGAGCGTGTCGAACACCGCCAGCACCTTGTCCAGTCCGGTCACCTCGATGGGGCGGCGCACCGCGGTGGAGGCGACCACCCGCAACCGCTCCGGTTTGGCCGCGTCCGCGACGACGAGCAGGGCGCTGAGCCCGGCCGAACCCATGAAACCGACTCCGGACAGGTCCGCGACCGCCGCGGCGCCGTCCTGGCCGGCCTGTTCGAGGGCAGCCTGCAGCTGCGGCACCGAGACGATGTCGATCTCCCCGCGCACCGCGACCACCTTGGTGTTCGCCCGAGTGTGCACCTCGATATCGAGCGTGTGCGCCTCGTCCCCGCTCATCGCCACCGTTCACCTCCGTTGCACGGGCTCGGCCGGGAGGATCCGTCCTCCGGTCGCCGAACCATGTTCTCCGGGTAGAACCTACCGCACGCGGCGGGCCTGGACGTACCGCGACGACGGGAGTGGTCGGACGATCAGTACCCTCGCAGGGAATGAGAAGAGGTTCGGCCGCGGTACGGAATTCGGGAGTAGTGAAGTGAGTCTGGACGAGACGACATCCGCGTCGGCGGCGCGCACCCGCACCATCGGTATCCGAGTGAGTGCGGATTTCGAGGAATTGGCGATGCTGCGAGCCGTCGCCGAGACCATCGCGCTGCTGGCGGACTTCGGCATCGACGAGGTGACCGATATCCGGCTCGCGTTGGAAGAGGTCGCCACCACGCTGATCCGGGACGCGGTTCCCGGATCGGAGCTGGACTGTGAGATCGGCTACGACGACACATCGATGACCATCCGGGTCGCCTCGATCGCCGCGTCGGACCTCGGGCCCGATCAGAACGGCATGAGCTGGCACATCGTGTCGACGCTGACCGATTCGGTGAGCACCACGGTCGAGCCGATCGACGCGGCGACGGGCGGGTACCGCACCACCATCGAATTCCGTTGGACGAGCGGGGTGCGATGACCGGCTCCTCCGGTCCCGCGAGGGACACCGGTGAGGGTTACGAGAATCTCGAACCGCTGTTCGCCGAGATGGCCGGACTCGCCGAGGACGACCCGCGGCGACGCCGGCTACGCGAGCAGATCATCTCCCGCAGCCTGCCCATGGCCGAGCACGTCGCTCGCAAGTTCTCCGGGCGCGGGGAGAATTTCGAGGATCTGTTGCAGATCGCCCGCGTCGGACTGGTCGCCGCGGTGGACCGCTTCGATCCCG
Organism: Nocardia sp. PLKS1-43; assembly: GCF_059510335.1. Lineage (NCBI taxonomy): Bacteria > Bacillati > Actinomycetota > Actinomycetes > Mycobacteriales > Nocardiaceae > Nocardia > Nocardia sp. PLKS1-43. The sequence goes on from NZ_JCAJZQ010000014.1 coordinate 107,387, forward strand.
ATTACGGCGCGACGTTCCTGGGCTTCGCGGTGCCGACCGTCATGGGTGAGGTGCGCCGGCACTTCCGCGATCATGCCTGGACGATCCGAGTTCCGCGGCGGCTCAAGGAGATTCAGCTCAAGCTGGGCCCGGCGATCGAGAAGCTGAGCCAGGAGCTGGGCCGGGTGCCCCGCGCCCGCGAGATCGCCGAGGAACTCGAGGTCGACCTGTCGGAGGTAACCCAGGCGCTGATCGCGCGCAACGCCTACCAGACCGCCTCGCTGGACGGCGCCGACCACGACGACGGCAACTCCAGCACGCCTGCGCTGCGCGACACCCTGGGCGCGGAGGAACCCCGCTACGAATTCGTCGAGGACTACCTGGCCGTCAAACCGCTGCTCGCGGCCCTGCCCGATCGGGAACGCGAGGTGCTGATCATGCGGTTCTACGGTTCGATGTCGCAGCAGCAGATCGCCGACCGGCTGGGATGTTCGCAGATGCAGGTGTCCCGGTTGCTCGCGAAGACACTGAAGACGCTGCGGCAGCAGGCACTGCCGGACTGAACGGCACGGGGCCGGGGGCGGCGGATTCGACCGTGCCCGCCACCGGTGCGACGACCTGGACGGATAATGTTGCGGTGATCGATAGTGAACATCTCGGGCCGCACCTCGTGACAGCGCTCGGCAGTGTGATGGGCAACGAGGCGTGTTCCGAAGCGGGGGAGTTCCGCTTCTGTCTCGCCCAGCAGCGGTGGGAATGGTCCGACGAGTTGGCGCGCATGTTCGGCTACGAGCCCGGCGCCGTCGAGCCGACCACCGAACTGCTTGTGGCACACCAGCATCCGGACGACCGGGCCGATCTCGAGGCCCTGCTGGAGAAGGTCGTGACCTGCGGCGAGCCGTTCTGCAGCCGGCACCGCATCATCGATACCAGCGGCGCGGTGCACGAGGTGATCGTCATCGGCGAATACGAGACCGATGACGCGGGCACGGTGATCGGCACGACGGGATACTTCGTCGATCTCACCGATGCGCTGGAGCAGGAACGCAACGAGGCCCTGAGTGAGGCGCTGCCCGAGGTGATCGCCTCGCGGGCGCCGATCGAGCAGGCCAAGGGCGTGCTGGTCCTGGTCTACGACCTGAGTCCGGAACAGGCTTTCGCGGTGCTGAAATGGCGCTCGCAGCAGACCAACACCAAACTGCGCGATCTGGCCGCACGGTTGGTCCAGGAGGCCCGGGGCATGAACCCGAACGCTGCCGGTCTGCGAACGAGATTCGACCACGTGCTGCTCACGGTGCACGAGCGCATCGAGGAGCTGCAGGCGGCCGCCGAATAGGAGTCAGGCGTCGAAACGGTCGGAGCGCTCGCGACCGCCCTGGTCCGGGATGCGCACTCGCATCTCCACGACCGTGCCGGTGTCCCCGGTGCGTATCTCGACATCCGGGACGATGGCGCGGATGATCGCCATCCCCCGCCCGCGCCTTTGATCCGGCTCCGCGTCCTGCGGCTTCCATCGGCCGTGGTCGGCGACGACGATGTGCAGCCGGTCCCCCTCGACGCGGCCGGTCACCGAGACCGGGCCGCCGTCGCCGCGGTGACCGTGTTCGACCGCGTTGGTGCATGCCTCGTCCACGGCCAGCAGCAGGTCGGCGATCCGGCTCTCGTCGATCGCACACTTCGCGAGCCACGATCGCACCGCGCCGCGGACCCTGCCGAGCTGGTCCGGCACGGCCGCGAACCGCAATTCCAGCGGCTGCGTTCGAGGCAGGTTGGTTACTGTCATACGGCGAGGTCGGCCGTCGGCAGCGGAGGTGTGCGGACCGGCTCTGTCACCGGGTCCTGGCCCCGGAACACCGTCATTATCCTGCGTCGGTAACTCCACGCCACCGCACCGTAGGCAAGAATGACCGTCGCCGCCAGGCTTCCCGACACGACCGCGATCAGCGACACCAACGACGCCACGTCACTTCCTCCTGTTGCGGCTGCGACTGTTCTCGCGCCGCGTCTTCGAACGGACCTCATGGCAATATCCCGTTCGGTAGAGGTCAAACACTACCGGGAAGAGCCCGAGACACTCGTCACAGGCGCGGCCCGGCCGCCCGCGGGCGCCGGGAAGGCCCCGCGCGTGCGGCCTCGAATTCGGCTGCGACCGTTCGGGTCTCGGCCGTTTGCAGCCGGAATTCGAGGGTATCCGCATTTCTGCCGCCCAGCGGTGACAACGACCGCGCGGCACGAATGAGAGGAATGGCGATGACAACGCTACTGCTGGCTGTGCAAACCCACCCCGAAGCCGCGGGTTTCATTCTGCGCGGAATCAAGGGCATATTCGTGGCCATCGGCAGCATCCTGGCTGCGATAATCTGCGGCATAATCGCCGGATTCAAGGGACGCAACCCGCTGGGCTGGGGAATTCTCGGCCTGTTCTTCAGCATTTTGACCCTGATCGTGGTCATCGTCATCCCCAGTAAGAAATCCTGACCGTTCGCCGGACCGGCCTCGCCCACACTCGGTGGGCGTGTCCGTCCCCGACCCGTGCCGTGGCCCGGCGTGGCGTGCGCATGCCGGTCGCCGTGGCCGATGCAGCAGTCGCTGCCGCGCCCGGGCGGACTGTTCGGCTTCCGAAGCGACCCAGGATGCGCTGGAGAATACTATTCTCTATATTCGGAAGTGTAATTGCCGACGCGGGAGCGGGTTGAAGTGACCAGCTGACGGGCCAGGACTCGGCACACGCGGTGCGCGGCCGGAGGAGATGACGAGGCGCTCGCAGCGCTGCGGCGTGCCACCACGAAGGAGATACGATGACGGAACCTTCTGCCGCACAAGAGGTCCCGCGACCGCCGCAGGGCGATTGGCTGGGCACGCGGTATCTGCGGTTCACGCGGGAAGGTCCGTTCGGTGTCTGCACGCTGGATCGTCCCGAGGCGCGCAACGCGCTGACCCCGGCGATGTACTTCGGCATCAAGTACGCGGTGAATCACGTCGGTTCCGATCCGGATCTGGCCGGGCTGCTGATCACCGGCACGGGCGACGTCTTCGCCCCCGGCGGCGATATGGGTGGCGGCGGCAGCGACAACTGGATGAGTTTCGGTTCGGCGCTGGGCATGGACGCGCTGCCGTTCGAAACCTTGCGCCAGTCCGCGAAACCGGTGGTGGCGGCGGTGAACGGACTGTGCCAGGGCGGCGGGCTGCAGATCGCGCTGTGTGCCGACATGGCCGTGGTCAGCGACCGCGCGACCTTCCGGGTGCCCGAGCTCTACCGCGGCATCGCCGATACGTATTACAGCCAGATGCTGGCCCGGCTGATCGGGCCGGTGCGCACCCGCGACCTGATGTTCACCGGCCGGACCCTCACCGCGCACGAGGCGCTGGACTGGGGCATGGTCGCCCGCGTCGTCCCGCACGCGGAACTCCCCGAGGCTGCCCGCGAGGTCCTCGCGCGGTGTTGCCGCACCGCGCCGGACGCGCGGGCGGCGATCAAATCCAGCCTCGACAACTACCTGGGCCTCTACGACCGGATCGGCATGCAGGCGAGTCTGCGCAAACCCGAAGCGGCCGAAGGTTTCCGGGCCTTCAAGGAACGCCGCTCACCGGACTGGGTGCACCCCGCGCTGCGATTGGACGGGCGGCTGTGACCCGCAGCCGGGCGGCTGCGCTCAGCGCGGGTCCGCGGGAGTGAGTTCGCGGGCGAGCGCCCGGCTGTAATCCCGGAACACCCGATCCAGCGAGATCGAGGGATCCAGCAACCAGGTGGTTTCCATCCCGCTGAGAAATGCGACCACCTCGACGGCCTTCACCGCCGGATCCACATCCGCACGGAACCGGCCGCTGCGCTGACCTCGCCGAATACCTTCGGCGATCACCTCGACACTCGCCCGATGCCGGTCGAGCAGACGACCGCGCAGCGGGGCGTCGGGATCGAGGTTCTCCGCCAGCAGCACGGTGTACATGCCGATCAGATGCGGCGCGCGGCGAAAACGCTCGACCACGTTCTCGATCTCCGCGATCACGTCACCACCCAGGTCGGCGTGCCGCTCGTCGTCCGCGTCGCGGGCATCGAGCACCGCCCGCAGCAGTTGATCCTTCGATTCGAAGTGGTGCAGCAGCCCCGCTCGGGTGACCCCGGCCTTCTCGGCGATCTGCGCGAGCGTGGTGTTGCGCCAGCCGTAGCGGGTGAGCAGGCGCTGTGCGACCACCAGGATTCGCGAACGCCGCTGCTCTCCCTTGGCCAGCAACGTCTGATAAGGCCGGGAAGGCGCGTGACCGGGCACGGGACTCCTTAGCTCGGCGAACTTACCGACTCAACAGTAGGTCTACCGCGCAAGCGCCACAAGGTGTACGCACTATCGCACTCGAGAATGCAGACATACATTGAAGAGAACGCTATTCTCACATAAAGGAGCGAAGCATCGCCGCCATACCGACAAACTGCACCAGCACCCACCCGGGAGCCTTCATGACCACCGCCGTAACCCCTTCGTCGCCACAGTGCGGCAACCAGGGCCAGCACCCGCCCGGAACGCCGATCCGCTCGACGGTCACCGAGATCCTCGACTACTTCGGCAAGTGCCCGCGCTGCGGATACTTCGCCGGGGCAGCACATATCGCGCACACCTACGCGGATGGCAGCACCGACTCGGAAACCGTCGCCACCTGCGGACAGCCGTGCGGCTGGCAGGGCCCGGCGGCCGGCACCCGCATGACCCACGCACACAGACGCCGATAGCTCCGGCGAGCGGCGAGAACTCGCCCGAGCCGGAACGATCCGCACGCACGACAGCGATCGAAGCGGACCGCATCCCGGCGACACCGAGCCCACGGGACACGTCGAGCCCGTGGGCTCTTTTCTACCTGCGTCTTTAGAGTTTCGCTTCCGCAAATCGAGAGTCTTGTTCTACTCTCAGTTAGAACATGATTCTGATAGTTGCTCGGTGGAGGTGGTTCGTGGACTCCGACGCGTTCACAGGGATTCGGGTCGTCGAACTCGCACAGTGGGTGTTCGTGCCGGTGGCGGGGGCGCTGCTGGCCGACTGGGGCGCGGACGTCGTGCGCATCGAGCGGCCCACCGGGGATCCGTATCGGCAACTGGCCACCCAGCGCATCGGATCGGACAGCGACGGCGTGAATCTTTCCGTGGCGCTGGCGAATCGGGGCAAACGATCGATGTCGATCGATCTGGGCACCGAGCGCGGGCGCGAACTGCTGCACGAATTGCTGGCCACCGCCGACGTATTCCTCACCAACTTCCGGCCGGGCGCGCTGGCGCGGCTCGGACTCGACGCCGAACGGCTCACCGCCAGGTATCCCCGGCTGGTGTACGCCCGCGGCCACGGGTTCGGGGTGCGCGGTCCGGGTGCGGACAAACCGGGTTACGACTCCTCGGCGTTCTGGGCGCAAGGCGGTGTGGCCCATGTGCTGACCCCGCCCGAGCGGGATCACCCGATCAGTCAGCGCGGCGCGATGGGCGACCGAAACGGCGCTGTGGCACTGGGATTCGGCATCTCCGCGGCACTGCTGCGCCGCGAACGCACCGGCCGCGGCGGCATCGTGGACGTCTCGCTGCTGGCCGGTGCGATGTGGATGCTGTCCTCCGATGTGCTCGCCGCGTTGTCCGGCGCCCGGCCACGGGCGGTCTCCGGCCGGGGCGGGGCGGTGAACCCGCTGGTCGGCAGCTATCGCACCAAGGACGGCCGGCACATCCAGTTGGTCTTCCTGGAATCCGATCGCTACTGGGCCGACTTCTGCCGGCTGATCGGCCGCGAGGATCTCATCGACAATCCGCGCTTCGTCGATCTGGCCGCTCGCGGCGCCAATCGCGCGGACTGCGTGGCCGAACTCGAGGCCGAATTCGCCGGACGGACCTTCCAGGAGTGGAAGGATCTGCTCGCGGGCCTGGACGCGCCGTGGGCCCCGGTGCAGGCCGTGGAGGAGTTGCTCGACGACCCGCAGGTCCGGGCAAATCAGTACCTGGGCCGGGTGGAGCTCGAGGACGGGCAGTCCTACTCCCTGCCCACCGGACCGGTGCAATTCGACGAACAGCCGCCGCGGCTGCGCCGCGCACCCGAGCACGGCGAGCACACCGAACAGTGCCTGCTCGACCTCGGCTATTCCTGGGACCGAATCACCGAACTCAAGGACGCCAGGGTGATCCCGTGACGCGCCCGACGCCGGTCCCGGACGAATCCTCCGCCGCGTACTGGGCCGCGACCGCCCGGCACGAACTGGCCGTCCCGCGCTGCGCGCGATGCGACGCGTATTCCCTTCCGCCCGAGGCCGTCTGTCGCCACTGCGGCTCGACGACGCCGGACTTCCGCTTCGTGCGGGTGAGCGGAGACGGCACGGTCCGGTCCTGGACCACGGTGCATCGGGCGACGCTGACGGGCTTCGCCGAGGAGGTGCCGTACCTGCTCGTCGACGTCGAACTCGCCGAACAACCCGGTCTGCGGATGATCGGGCGGCTACTCGACGGACCGAACACCGTTGTGCGACAGGGCGATTCGGTGCACGTGGCCTTCGAGGACATCGCCGCGGACGTCGCGGTACCCGCATTCGTCCTGACCGCCCGAACGGCACCCCGATGACCGGCCGGTTCCGCGCGGGCGGCACGGTGGCCGTGGCCGGGTTCGCGCACAGCGCGGTGCGGCGGCATTTCGACCGGCCGCTGGGCGCGGTCACCATCGATACCGCGCGGGCGGCGATCGCCGATGCCGGTCTGCGAGTGCCGGACATCGACGGATTCGTCGCTGCCGCACTGTTTCCCACCGCCGGAGCGCACACGGTCCAGGACGGGGTGAGTACCGTGACCGCCGGATGGCTGGCCCAGCACATCGGCTCGGACCCACGCTACGTCGCGGGATTCCAGGGCATCGGCCAGATGTCCGGCTCGGTTGCCACGGCGGTCAACGCGATCGCCGCCGGCGCCGCGGATTACGTTGTGCTGCACCGTGCCCTGCACAATCCGAGCGGCGGCTACCACGACAACCCGGTGACCGCGATCGCCGGTCCGCAGCAGTGGACCGCGCCGCAGGGCTACAGCGGCCCGCTGTCGATGATCGGGTTGCCCTACAGCGAATATCTCCAGCGCTACCGAGCCGATCCCGCGGCCATGGCGAACGTCGTCGTGGAGGCGCGCCGGAACGGGGCCGAGCTGCCCTGGTCGTACTGGTACCAGCGGCCCATCACCGTCGAGGACTACCTCGCCGCGCCGATGATCAGCGCGCCGGTACGCCGCCTGGACTGCGATATCCCGGTCGACGGCGTGGCCGCGTTCGTGCTGACCTCGGCCGAACGCGCCCGCGATCTGCCGCATCCCCCGGTGTACATCGCGGGATATGCCGGAAGCGGGCCGACACCGCATCGGCTGCCGACGCATTGGCCGTTGGACGACATCATGGCCGGAGGGGCTGCCACCGCGCGAAGCCTCTGGGAGGCAACCGGACTCGGCCCCGGTGACGTGGATCTGCCGCAGCTGTACGACGGATTCTCTCCGTTCGTCTACTTCTGGCTGGAATCGCTCGGCCTGTGCCCGGTCGGCGAGGCGCACCGGTTCGTCCAGGACGGCGGCATCGACACCGGTACGGGCCTGCCGGTGCTGTCCGGCGGCGGCGCTCTCGGCACGGGACGCATGCACGGTATTCCGCAGATGCTCGAGTGCTATCTGCAACTGTCCGGGCGCGCCGGTCCCCGCCAGCGCGCCCGCGCGACGGTGGGCCTGGCCTGCCAGTCCTCGCCCCACTACGGCGGTGCCGTGCTCTACACCAGCGAGCCGTTTTGACCTTGTGCGGCGACGACGAAGGAGATGTGACATGGCGATGATCCTCGCCGAGCGGCGGTCCTATGTGGCCGGTCGATGGGTGACGGGTGGGTCTCCCTTCGCCGTGGAGAATCCGGCCGATGAGTCCGTGGTCACCGAATTACCGGCCACGCCTGTCGCCGAGTTCGAACGCGCCGTGATCGAGGCCCGGCGGTCATTCGACAGCGGCGTCTGGGTCCGGGCCACACCGGCCGATCGCGCCCGCGCCCTGCACGCCTTCCTCGACCGGCTCGAACAGGACCGCGACGCGCTCGTGGCCACCATGATCGCCGAGGCCGGCCAGCCGCTCGCATTCGCCGAACGGTCCCAGTTCCTCGCCGGAATTTCGCTGGCGCGCAACATCATCGAGCTGTACCTGACGATGCCCGAGGAACGGGCCAACCCGGTTCCGGTAGACGAGCTGACCCGCGGCCGGGTGGCACTGAGCATCCGCCGGTACGAACCGGTGGGCGTGGTCACCGCGATCACGCCCTACAACGCGGCGTTCATCATGGCCTTGCAGAAGATCGTCCCCGCGCTGCTCACCGGCAATTCGGTGATCCTGCGGCCGAGTCCGCTCACCCCGATCTCCTCGCTGGTCTTCGGCGCCGCCGCCGAGGCGGCCGGACTACCGCCCGGCGTTCTGAGCGTCGTAGTCGAATCCGGCTCCGCGGGAGCGGAATTGCTCACCGGTCACCCCGCGGTGGACATGGTCTCGTTCACCGGCTCGACCGCCGTCGGTGCGGCGATCGCCACGCAGGCCGCACCGACGATCAAGCGGGTGGCGTTGGAGCTCGGCGGTAAATCAGCCCAGATCTACCTGCCCGACGCGGTGGCCCGAGCCGGGGCCGGGGCGGCCGCGGTGGTGGGCGGGACGGCGGGCCAGGCGTGCGTCGCGGCCACCCGGATGCTGGTACCGCGCGAGGTCAAAGATGAAGTGGTAGAGACTGTTTCGAAGGTGTACGCCGGTCTGCGAGTCGGCCCGCCGACCGATCCGGCGACCACCCTCGGCCCGGTGATCAGCGCGGTCCAGCGAGAACGCTGTGAGCGCGTGATCGCTCGTGCGGTCGAGGCGGGCGCGACGCTCGCTCAGGGCGGCGGGCGCCCCGCGGAATTCGACCGTGGTTACTACGTGCAGCCAACCGTGCTCGACGTGCCCGACAACGCCAATCCCGCCGCGCAGGAGGAGATCTTCGGCCCGGTGCTGTCGGTGATCGGCTACCGGGACATCGATGACGCGGTAGCGATCGCCAACGACAGCCGCTACGGATTGTCCGGCCAGGTGTACGGGGCCGACCCCGCCGCCGCGACGGCCGTTGCCCGGCGCCTGCGCACCGGCGCGGTCAACGTCAACACCGCCGTGTTCAGCGCGTACGCACCGAGTGGCGGTTACAAGCACAGCGGCCTGGGCCGCGAGCGGGGCCCGGACGGCATCCGGGCCTTCCAGGAAGTCAAACATCTGGCCATCGGCGAATTCCGGTGACCACCACTGGATCCGAAGGAGGACCCATGTCCGATCTGTGCCTCGACTGGTTGATCTCGGTCGACGACCACATTCTCGAGCCCGGCAACCTGTGGGTGGACCGGGTTCCGCGCGCGGACCGCGAGCGCGCACCACATCTGGAGGTCGGTGACGACGGCATCGACTTCTGGACCTTCGACGGCAAGCGTTTCCCCAGCTCGGGCCTGAGCGCGGTGGCCGGGAAGTCGAAGGAGGAGTTCAGCCCGAAACCGTTGCCCTACAGCGAGATGCGCGCGGGCTGCTATGACCCGAAGGCACGCGTCGAGGATATGGACCGCGCGGGAATCCTTGCCTCCCTGTGCTTCCCGACGGTCACCCGGTTCTGCGGCCAACTCTTCTCCGAGGGCAGCGATCGCGAATTCGGCCTGGTCTGCCTGAAGGCGTACAACGACTGGATGATCGAGGAATGGTGCGGCGCCGCGCCCGGCCGCTACATTCCGCTCGTGCTGATCCCGCTGTGGGATCCGAAACTCGCCGCCGCCGAACTCGAACGCTGCGCCGCCAAGGGCGCGACCACCTTCGCCTTCTCGGAAAACCCTGCCCCACTGGGACTTCCGACGATCCACGACCCGAATGGCTACTGGGATCCGGTGATGGCCGCCGCCAACGATCTGGAGATGGTCGTGTCGATGCATGTCGGGTCCTCGTCGACCGTGCCGCAGATCTCCCCGGACGCGCCGTTCCTGGCCAATCTCGCCTGGGGCGCGACCCGCACCTCGGGAGCCATGCTGTCCTGGCTGTTCAGCGGTATGTTCCAGCGCTACCCGAAACTCAAGATCGCCCTGTCCGAGGGCGAGATCGGCTGGATGCCGTACTTCCTCGAGCGCGCCGAACAGGTGCTGGACAAGCAGCGGCACTGGGTGAAGAAGGGCGTGCGATTCGGTGAGCACGCGGCCAGTCACCACGTCGACCTGGACACCCTCGACATCCGCAGCACGTTCCGGGAGCACATCTTCGGCTGCTTCATCGAGGACGTCCACGGCATCGCCAGCATCGATGTCATCGGCGAGGACAACATCATGTGCGAGACCGACTATCCGCACTCTGACTCCACCTGGCCGGACTGCATCCAGAGCGTGCGGCGGGTCATCGAGCACCTGCCCGAGCAGACGCAGTACAAGATCCTGCGCGGCAACGCCGAACGGCTGTACCGCTTCACCCCGGCCGAACCTCCGGTTCTCGCCGGAGTCTGAGGTGGCGAACTGGACGGTCCGGGTCGACCGGACCGCCTGCATCGGATGTGGGGTCTGCCTGGACTACGCACCGCGCAGCTTCGACCGGAACGAGGGCGGCCAGGCCGTGCTGCGCGAACCGCCGGGCGACGAGTTGGACCGGGTCCGGCAGGCGGTGGACGCATGCCCCACCGGCGCACTGCAATTGACGATCGGCGGCACGCCGAGTGACGAGAGTGGATTCGAATGATGCTCGAAGGTAAGGGCGCGGTCGTCACCGGCGCCGGGTCCGGCGTGGGCGCCGCCTCGGCGGTACGGTTCGCCGCCGAGGGCGCCCGCGTGCTGTGCGCGGACATCCGGCTCGAATCGGCAGAGGAGACCGCGCACACGATCCGGAAGTCCGGTGGCACAGCCGTTCCCATCGCCTGTGACGTCGCCCGCGAGGACGAGGTCGAGGCGTTGATCGGCGCGGCGGTCGAGCACTTCGGCCACCTGGACGTGATGTACAACAACGTGGGCGTGCCGACACCGCGGCTGGGCGCGAAGCTGGAGGACCACTCGGCGCGGGATTTCCAGCGGCTGTTCGCGATCAATGTCGGCGGGGTGTTCTTCGGCTCCAAACACGCTGTCGCACAGTTCAAGCGGCAGGGGGACGGCGGAGTCGTGCTCAATACCGGATCGGTCGCGGGAATGGTGGCCTGGGGCGGTGCGGTGTACGCCGCGACCAAGGGCGCGGTACATCAGTTGACCAAGGCCGTGGCGATCGAGGGCGCGCCGTTCGGCATCCGCGCCAATGCGATCTGTCCAGCGGGTATGCCGTTCACCAGGTTCATGGCGGCCGGGGGCCTGGGCGAGGATCCCGAGTCGGTCACCCGCGCGGCCGAGAGCACCGCGGCCAACCATCCGCTGGGCCGCCCGATCACCGCCGAGGACTGCGCCGAGGCCGCGGTATTCCTGGCATCCGAACGCGCCGCGAACATCACCGGCATCCTCCTGCCGGTCGACGGCGGATACGTGGCGAGGTGAGAACATGTCTGCCGCAACACGATTGGACCGAAACCGGGTCCGCGAGCTGTTCGATCTGCGTGGTTCCCACCTCGTGCAGACCGGCGGCGACTACGAGGACGACCCCTATCCGGTCTGGCATCGGCTCCGCGCACAGGCGCCGGTCCAACCGGGCACGCTGCACGAGCTGACCGGTTATCCGGGCCACGCGGTATTCCACGGACTGCCCGAACCGGATCGGGAACATTTCTCCGCATTCGGTTTCGCCGCTTGCGATTCGGCGTACCGCAACCCGGAGGTGTTCGTGTCCGCGCCCCATCCGGTGGATCCCAATCAGGGCCCGGTCGGCGCGACGAACAGCATGCTCGCGATGAGCGGCGCCCAGCACCGCAGGTATCGGGCGCTGGTACAGCCGTCGTTCACGCCGTCGAACGCCGGCTGGTGGATCGACAACTGGATCGAACGCACCGTCCACGAACTCATCGATGGCTTCATCTACGAGGGCCGCGCGGAACTCAACGTGGACTTCTGCGCGGCCATCCCGGTACTGACCATCACCGGCAGCTTCGGCGTTCCGGTCGATCAGGCCTTGGAGATCCGCGCGGCGCTGCAACAGCCGGACCGGGTCGTGGATCTGATCCGCCCGCTCGTGGCCGCGCGCCGCGAATCCCCGCGCGACGATCTGCTCAGCGTCCTGGTCCAGGCCGAACTTCCCGGCGAGGACGGCGCGGCCGAGCGGCTCACCGATGCCGAAATCCACTCGTTCGCAGTGCTTTTACTGACCGCCGGATCCGGCACCACCTGGAAACAACTGGGCATCACCCTGACCGCGCTGCTGCAGCGCCCCGAGCTGCTCGAGGCGGTCAGAGCCGATCGGAGGCTGCTGCGCCCGGCCATCGACGAGGCGCTGCGCTGGCAGCCGACCGACCCGATGTTCTCCCGATATGTCATGCGCGACATCGACTTTCACGGAGTTCACCTGCCCGAGGGCGCGGTGCTGCACTTGGGCGTGGCCGCAGCCAATCGCGATCCCGCGCGCTGGCCGGACCCGGACGTCTACGACATCACCCGAAAACCGCGGCCCTCCTTCGCCTTCGGCAGCGGTGCGCACGCCTGCCTGGGGATGCACGTGGCCAAGGCGGAGATGGCGACCGGGATCGGCGCGCTGCTGGACCGGCTGCCGAACCTGCGTCTGGACCCCGACGCCCCGCCGCCGCGCGTGATCGGCCTGTACGAGCGCGGCGCGACCGAAATTCCCGTGCTATTCGGCTGACCACGCGCTCGAGCCGACCATACGATCTGGAGGTACGATGCCCGATTCCGCTTACCAACCGCCCGACATCACCTTGCGGGGGGACGAACATGTGGCCCGGTACCAGGAGACCGACGGTACTGTCGGCTATACCTGGAACGGCGTTCCGATCCTGCTGCTGACCACGACCGGACGCAAGAGCGGCGCCCGCCGCACCTCGGCGCTCATCTACGGCCGGGACGGCGCGGACTACCTCGTGGTCGCCTCCATGGGTGGCGCACCGCGTCACCCATCCTGGTATCTCAACCTGCAGGCGCATCCCGATGCCGAGATTCAGGTCAAGGCCGAGCACCTGTCCGTCCGCGCGCGGACCGCCACCGGCGACGAACGCCGTCGGCTGTGGGGGCTCGTCACGGCATACTGGCCGAACTACGACGTCTATCAGGAACGCACCCGGCGGGTGATACCGGTCGTCACGCTCAGCCCCGTTTGAAAGGCAGGTCCGCAGTGGTTCCATCGGATTCTTCGGTCACGCACGAAACACCGGCATGGGCCGATCGCGCCGCGGCGCGATCACGGTCGGTGCAACGCTCGCGCATCCGCAGTATCGAGCAGGCGCAGACGATCGTCGCCGCGGCCCGCCGCCTGCTCGAGACCGAAGGATCCGGTTTCACCACCCAGCAGTTGTCCAAGGAGGCGGGCATCGCCCTGCAAACCTTCTACCGGCATTTCGCGAGCAAGGATCAACTGCTGCTGGCCGTCTTCGAGGACTTCCTGATCGAGGCATCGGGCCGGCTCGCCGAGGCGGCTCGGGAACTGCCGGATCCGTTGTCCCGCTTGCGTTTCTACATCTCCTCCGCGGTGCGTTCGCTGGACGGCAGCCAGGGCGCCGCACCGCGCTTCATCACCGCCGAACACTGGCGGCTCTACCAGCTGTTCCCCACCGAGATGGCCGGGGCCAACCAGTCTTTCGCGGACCTCGTCGAGCAGGAACTGCGCGATGCCACGCAGGAGAATCTGCTGCACAGCGCCGATCCGGCCGCCGACGCGTGGCTTGCCACCAAACTCGTCATGTCGGTGTACCACCACTACGCGTTCGCACCCGCACCGGTGGACACCGGTGAGATCGGCGAACGCCTGTGGTCCTTCTGCCTGGCCGCCTTCGGCGGCCGGCGTGCCGGGAAGTGACTACCGGTCGTATCCGCGGCGGCCCCGCGTGATGTCGATGACCACCGCGTCAGCGGCGCCGTCAGGGGCGAACTCCGGGCCGAGCGAACCGATCGAGTCGTCCCGCGGCCACGAGCCCAGATGCACCAGATCGGCCACGAAGCCCCCGAATGGCCCACGGCGATGGAATGTTTCGGTACCCGGCACCGGCGCGGCGGGTTCCCCGGCCAACGTCAACGCACTGGCCTTGAACGCCCGCGCGGCCGCGGACAACCGATGCTCCACCCCACGCACCCGCCCCTCGCACCGGCCCCAGAACAAGATCTCCTCCGCATGCGTTTCCAGATTCGCGGTCACCCCCGCACGCACCCGCGCATCGGACTCGAAAACCGTTGCCGCGACCACGAGTTCATGCGGCCAGATCTGCACCGCGTCCGGCGGGGAACCCAACGCGTCCTCCAGATTCACCACGATCGCACCCAGGATCCGCAACGGCGCCGGATCGCCCAGATCCGGCACCACGACGGTGACCTCCCAGCCCGCCATCACCCGATCGAACACCCAGCCCCCCACCGAATGCACCGCATCCAGCACACTCGGGGCGATGATCGCCACCCGGTACCGCAACCGATGCCTGCACGCATGAGCCCGCGCATCGGCCACCGTGCGAATCGCACACACACCACGATCGAGGGTATCGAGGGATCGAACGACCATAGGAATCCCATCCGCTGCCAAACCTACTAACTCTCCAGTAGGTCGGTCACCACGATAGAACCACCGCCCCCAGTGTGACAAGGCTCTCCATCAAGATCCTTTCGCCGGAGCCGCCCGGAAGCCGCATTCTCATTGGGAGCGAATACAAGGAAACCAGCAGGAGACCAGGGTCACTGCAAAGAGCGGTCGGACGACATCACATTCTCCGGTACAGTGCAACAATGTTCTGCACACGCGACAACCTACAGGTTCATCCGTGACAAGCCCCGCCGAAGAACCGGGCTGGAAGCAACGGGCGGTCGAGCGGTCGCTGCGCACCGCCAAGATGCGAGCCGAGCAGCGGGTGCAGCGCTTCCTCGACGCCGCGCAGGCGCTGATCACCGAGAAGGGCACCACCGACTTCACCGTCCAGGAGGTCGTGGACCGGTCCCGGCAGTCCCTGCGCAGCTTCTATTTGCAGTTCGACAGCAAACATGAACTGCTGCTGGCCCTGTTCGAGGACTCCCTGGTCCGCACCGCCGACCAACTGCGCGTCGCGGCCACCAATGCCTCGGATCCTGTGGAACGCCTGCGTATCGTGATCGAGCTGCTGTTCGAATTGTGCCGCCCCGACCCGACCGCGCGCCGGCCGCTGTTCACCGACTTCGCGCCGCAACTGCTGATCACCCACCCGGCCCAGGTGAAACTCGCGCACGCTCCAGTGCTCACGCTGTTCACCGAGTTGCTGGACGAGGCCGCGGCGGCGGGCCAACTGCGCAAGGACGTCATCCCCCGGCGCATGGCCGCGATGGTCATGCAGACCGTCATGTTCAGCGCGCAGTCGGCCGAGGATCCGGAGAACGAGACCCAGTACCCGGTCACCGGCGCGGAGGTCTGGGACTTCTGCGCGCGCGGTTTCGCCAAGAAGTGAATCCCGGCGGCGCCCGATTCCCGTCATAGCATACTGCTATTGATGGCCGGATTCCCGCGGTGCGCCGAGCCGGGCATGAACGCGGGCCAGGACGTCGAGCTGGGCCGGGTTGTAGACATCGACGAGGGCCTCGGCCATGGTCCGCTCGGCGAATCGGGCTCCGCGCGGCGCGTCCGCGGACAACTCGTCGACATCGGGATGCTCGGCCTGTAGCGCGCTGACGACGGGCAGCAGTCGCTGCGCCAGATCGGCGCGGGTGGGTTCGTCGGCGTCGGCGGGCAGCGTGCCGAACTCCTGGTTCAAGACGTCGCGCGCGGCATCGCTCCGCAGGATGCCGGCGTAGGCCCGGATCCCCTGCGGCCCCAGGACCCTGGCCATGACGACCATGAACGAGCGGTCGGCTTCGGATATCTCGGCACCCTCGGCCGCCGAGGCGAGTTCCGGCGGCATATCGGTCGGTGTGGAGCGGCTCAGGATGAGGCCGAGTTCCACGCGGACCCGTTGCAGGCGTTCGATCGTCGCGGCGAGTTCGGCATCGAGGGTGCGCAGGGCCTGCTCCGGATGACCGTCGGCATCGCCCATCTCCGCGATCTGCGACAGCGAGAAGCCAAGGTCCACAAGGCGTTTGATGCGCAACAGCCGGACCAGATGCGCGACGCCGTACTGCTTGTAGCCGTTGCTGCGACGTTCGGGCTCATCGAGCAGGCCGACCTCGTGATAGTGCCGGACGGCCCGCAGACTGGTACCGGCGAGTGCGGCGATCTCGCGTGTGCTCCAAGCCATTTGGCGTTCAACCTCGTTTCGACGACGACTCGGATCGACGCGATCACGCCGACTCCCCCAGTAGAAACCATGACGTCGCGGCACAGTGAAGCGTTGCGGGCCCGAGGTCCGGGAATGGTGACGTGGATCATCAGCCGCAAACTTGAGTATGCCGCAGCGGCACAGCTTTTCCTGGAGCAGTCGTCGAAACATCCTCTGGGAGAACGCAATGACCACGACCGATCGCAAGAACACCGACAACGGCGCCGGCCGGCCCCCGGCCGAACCCGGCCGCTCCGCCGATCCGAACAAGGCACTGCTCGAGGGGCTGGGCGGGGTGTCGGGCATGGTGTACACGGCGCTGCCGGTGCTCGCCTTCGTCACGGCCAACGCGTTCTGCGCCCTGCCGATCTCGATCGGCGTCGCGGTCGCGATGGGCCTGGTACTGACCGTCCGGCGGATCGGGCGCGGTGAACGCTTCTCCTCCGCGATCGGCGGACTGACCGGCGTGCTGATCGCCGGCGGTATCACCGCCTGGACCGGGTCGGCGAGCGATTTCTTCGTGATCGGGATCTGGGGTGCGCTGAGCTGTGGCGTCGTAACGCTGATCTCGCTGCTGGCGCGCCGCCCGCTGACCGGGATCGTGTGGAATGCCGTCCACGGCGGCGGACATCCGTGGCGGCAGGACCGCCCCACGCTGCTCGCACACGATCTCGCCACCTTCGCGGCCACGGCCGTGTTCGCAGCCCGGTTCGCGGTGATGCAGTGGCTGTATCTCAACGACGCCACAGGCGGATTGGCGGTGGCGAAGCTAGCGATGGGCACCCCGCTGACGGTGCTGACCGCCCTGGTGATCATCTGGGCGTTCCGCCGCTCCAGCAAGCGCCTGACCGAGTCCGCTCGCAAGAATTGCACTCTCTAATTCGAATATCGGCCTTCTTTTGAGTGGTAACTTTGTTACCCGACAGGGAGAGCGATGGCGGGCTCCCTGGAAGGTGGAGGTGCGTCGCATGAGTCCTGCAGAGCCGGTCTACTGGGATCCCTGGGACCGCGACATCGCCGGTGATCCGTATCCGGTGTATCGGCGGCTGCGCGCCGAGGCGCCGCTCTACTACGACGAGCGGCACGACTTCTACGCCCTGAGCAGGCATGACGATATCGATCGCGCGCTGCTGGACTGGAAGACGTTCTCCTCCTCGCGCGGGCCGATTCTGGAGATCATCAAGGCCGGCGTGGAGATCCCGCCGGGGACGTTGCTGATGGAGGATCCGCCCGCACACGACATCCATCGTTCGCTGCTGGTGCGCGTGTTCACCCCGCGACGGGTGCTGTCGCTGGAACCGCGGATCCGCCAGATGTGCATCCGCTCGCTGCGGCGCCTGGCCGGCCTGGACCACTTCGACCTCATGACCGCTTTCGCGAACGAGGTGCCGATGCGGGTGATCGGCATGCTGCTCGGCATTCCGGAAGCCGATCAGCAGTCGGTCCGCGATCGCGCGGACGCCGACCTGCGCACCGAGCCCGGACAGCAGATGCAGGTCGAGCGGGCCATTCCGAATACCGACCACTTCGCGGAGTACATCGACTGGCGCGCCGACCATCCCTCCGACGACCTGATGACGGAGTTGCTGCACGCCGAATTCGACGATGTCGAAGGAGTGCGACGAACCCTCACCCGTCAGGAGATCCTGACCTACATCTCGGTCGTGGCCGGTGCGGGCAACGAGACCACGGCCAGGTTGATCGGCTGGCTCGGTTCGCTGCTGGCCCGCTATCCGCAGCAGCGCGCCGAACTCGTCGCAGATCCCCGCCTGATCCCGAACGCGATCGAGGAGACGCTGCGCTTCGAACCCACCGGCCACGCGATCGCCCGGTACGTCACCACCGACGTCGAACTGCGCGGCGTCACCGTCCCCGCGGGCAGCGCCATGATGTTGCTCGTCGCCTCGGCCAACCGCGACGAGGAGCGCTGGTCCGATCCCGACCGCTTCGACATCCACCGCAAAATGAGCAATCTGCGCACCTTCGGTTTCGGCACGCACTACTGCCTCGGCGCCGCCCTGGCCCGGCTGGAAGCCAAGATCGCGCTGGAAGAACTCCTGCGGCACTTCCCGACCTGGGACGTGGACCGGGACAGCCTCGCCCTGTCCCCGACCTCGACGGTCCGCGGCTGGGAAACCCTGCCCATCACCGTCCCCTGAATCCGGAGATCCGAGCCGGCGAACGCACCGCTTCGATCGCGACGATGCGGCAGCAGCCTTGGCGCACAAGGGCTCACGAACCACCACCGGGGTTCCGCGGACGTGCCACGACGTGAGCGGAACACCCCGGGCGGGTCAGCGGTCGGCGTCGGTGTAGCGGATGACGCCGCGAATGTTCTTGCCGTCCAACATGTCCTGATAGCCGTCGTTGATCTGGTCGAGCCGGTACCGGCGGGTGACCATATCGTCCAGGTTCAGCTTGCCCGCGGAGTACATCGACAGCAGCTGCGGGATGTCGTAATGCGGGTTGCCGCCGCCGAAGATGGTGCCCTGCAACCGTTTCTGCAGCAGCGACAGCATGGCCAGGTTCAGCGTCGCCTCGCTCTCCACGAGAGACCCCATCGCGGTGACCACGCAGGTGCCCGCCTTGGCGGTGATGCCGAGCCAGGTGTCGATATCGCGGCCGTGCGCCTCCCCGACGGTGACCACGACCTTCTTGGCCATACCGCCCGCGGTGATCTCCGCGCACGCGGCGGTCGCCTCCTCGATGGTGGCGTACGCGTGCGTCGCGCCGAACTTCAACGCCTGCTCGCGTTTCCACTCGACCGGATCGACGGCGAAGATGTACCGCGCACCGCAGTGCACCGCCCCTTGCAGCGCCGCGATGCCCAGACCGCCGATGCCGATGACCGCGACGTCCTCCCCCGGGCGGATGTCCGCGGCGCGGGTGGCCGACCCGTATCCGGTGGTGACACCACAGCCGACCAGACACGCGACCTCGAACGGGATCGAGGGATCGATCTTCACCACCGAACTCTGATGCACCACCGCGTACGGGGCGAAGGTCCCCAGCAGCGTCATCGGGAACACGTTCTGCCCGCGCGCGGTGACCCGGTGCGAGCCATCGGTGACCGAGGTGCCCGCCAACAGCAACGCGCCCAGATCGCACAGGTTGCGCAGACCGGCCTGGCACGACGGGCACTTACCGCAGGACGGGATGAACGACAGCACCACGTGATCGCCGACCGCCAGACCCTCCACACCCGGCCCGACCTCTTCGATCACGCCCGCACCCTCGTGCCCGCCCAGCACCGGGAAACCCGCCATCGGAATACCGCCGGTGACCAGGTGATGATCGGAGTGGCACATACCCGCCGCCTCCATCCGCACCTTGACCTCATGGCCGCGCGGCTCACCTATCTCGATCTCCTCGATCGACCAGGGCTGGTTGAAATCCCAGATGAGGGCGCCTTGTGTCTTCATCGTCACACTGCTTTCACGATCGGGATCGCCGCAGGGCTGGTCGCGCGACGATCGGGACGAACTCGCCATCGAGGTCCAGGACTCGCGCAGACCGCGCGATCCTGTGCCCGCGTCCCGCCTGGCCCGCCATGGAGACCTCTGCATGATACAGCTGTTTAGACAGCCGTCCAGCAGTTTCGGCGGACCAGTCCCGGTGACCGGGCAGCGAACCCGTTTTCCCTGGTCACGCGGGGTGTCGACCGCGGCCGCGGAACGACTCAGGAAGCGTCGGACAGATGCACGGAGTGCGCGACGGCGGTGACGTGCAGGCCGTCGGCGGCGGGCTGGATGGCCGTGAGTTTCGCGCCCAGCGGCAGCTTCTGCAGTGGAACGACGAACGTGAGCGTGCGGCGCAGCAGGGACAGCGACAGGCTCGGACCGCCCACCGCGGCCTGCACGGAGACCGGGGTGACGGATATGCCGTTCTCGGTCGGCGAGACGGTGACCACGACGGTCCCCGGAACCTGGATGCCCTCGACCGTGAACGTCCCGCTGACGTGCATCCCGTCCGTTCCGTAGGAGATCGACTTCACCCCCGACGGGGCGAAACGCTGCACCGTGTCGTAGGGCACCCGGGCGGTCGCCGACGCCGAGTCCGCCACGTAGTTGGCGGTATTGCCATGCAGCACATCGCTCAGCGGCGCGGCGACGTCGGTCAGTGTCACGTCGAGATCGTGCACCGAGATCTTCTCCCCGGACCACTCCCCGGCGTGGATCTCGATGTCGTGGTACTTGCCGGCGACGGCCTGGGTCAGGAACGGAAAGCCGCCGATGCGAACGCTCGGCCGCTGCGCCATACCGTATTCGGTGGCGATCTTGGTCCCGATCTCGTTCTGCGCCAGCACCGCCGCCACTCGATCGCCGACGACCAGCGCGATCACCACCACGACGAGGAAGATCAGAAATCCGCGCACGCACTCACCCCTTCGAACATCCCCCCATCATGCTGGTGATCGCGTCCGGGCGCAGCGCGAACCAGGACGATCGCGGTCGGTGGCCGACCCGCGCGGCCCATGTCACCCTCCGCTCGCATCCGTCGAACGCCGCCGAACGCGGTGCCGCCGACCGGCAGCACGAGCCGGTGATAACAATGGACCCGACACGACAGGAGATCGAATATGCCCGCGAACCCACTCGGCGTCGCTCTGCGCAATCGGCGCGCCGGTCACCACACCCTCGTCTGGGCTCGCCCCGAGCTCCAGGCGCCGGAGAACTTCACCCTGACCAGTCCCGCTTTCGAGCACGAGACGCCCATTCCGGCCGGGTATCGCGGCCGGGTGTTCGGCGCGAACATCTCCCCCGCCCTGGCCTGGACCGAACCGCCGTCCGGCACCGTCGAGCTCGCGCTGATCGTGCAGGACCCCGATGTCCCGCTGGGGAAACCGGCCACGCACGCCCTGGCGATCGGCATCGATCCCACGTTGCCGGGCCTGCCGGACAACGCGCTCGCCTCGCCCAGTCCGGTACCCGGAATCCGGCACGGCAAGGGCGGTCTCGGCCGGCGCGGCTGGATGGGCCCGATGCCGATTCGCTCGCACGGCCCGCATTCCTACGTCTTCCAGCTGTTCGCCCTCGACCGAACCCCGGACCTGCCAACCGGATTCACCCTCGACCAGACGATCGCCGCGCTCACCGGCCACGTCATCGGCCGCGCACGCCTGGACGGCACGTACGAAATCCGTTGAGCCCGTGGCTCGGTGGGGCCGGCCCGAGCGAGCCGAGCGGATTACCGATCACGGGCAGCGAATCCGCGCTGCCGGTGCACCCGCGACGCTGAAACTTCATACTTCTCCGGGATATCGACCGGAAAAACCTGTTGCGCCGCAATCGCGGCGATGTCGGTTCCCCGATCGCCGATCACCTGTCGTCAGTGTGCGGTACATCCAGGAGGAATACTGGGCCCGGTGAGTGAGGAAATCGACTCGGTTCCGGCGTGGGCTCGGCGCAGCGCGGGTGAATCGCGGGTGGCCGCGACCGTCGCGGTGCTCGTGGTCGTCGCCTTGCAGTGGTGGCTGCCCGACCGGCTGACTGTGCGGCCGACAGCTTTGGTTCCTGGGCTGGCCCTGCTGCTGGTGGCGGTGTTGGTCGTGGCCAATCCAGTGCGGATCGACCGGGAGACGCAGTGGTTGCGATCGGCGAGTCTGACGTTGTCGGGCCTGCTGGGAGTGGCGACCGCGTGGTCGGTCGATCGGCTGGTCGTGGGCCTGATCAACGGTTCGCTCAGCAACGACCCCGGTGTGCTGCTGTCCTCCGGCGCGGGAGTCTGGTTGACCAATGTGCTGGTCTTCGCACTCTGGTATTGGGAATTCGATCGCGGCGGCCCGGCTGCCCGCGCCCACGGCCGCAAGAAACGTCCGGACCTGCTGTTCCCGCAGATGCAACTCGGCAAGCTCGCCGACCGAAATTGGGAACCTCAATTCGCCGACTATCTCTACCTGGCCTTCACCAACGCCACTGCCTTCAGCCCCACCGACGTCATGCCCCTGTCCCGCTGGACCAAGATGATGATGGCCACGCAGGCCGCCATCTCCTTCGTCACCGGAATCCTCGTCATCGCCCGCGCGGTCAACGTCCTGAAGTGACTCGACCCGGGTCGTCGGCAGCCTATCAAGCAAGATATCGGCAGGCTATCAACTAGACTGTCGGCAGATTATCAACATATCTGTCGGCAGATTATCAACACCGACGCTAGGGTGGCGGGATGCGAGAAGGAATCGATTAGGCGCCGCGAAACGCTATCTCGACGACCCACGCACACGCGCGCCGCTACCACGGACCCGGTAGCATTTCTGGATGTTCCGGGAACGATGCTGATCGACGAGGTCCAACGCGTCCCGGACTTATGGCTCGCGATCAAGAACACTGTAGACCGCGACCCACGCTCCGGACGATTCCTGCTCACCGGCTCAGCCCGCCTGCAGGGGCTGCGCAGCTTTCCCGATGCACTACCGGGCCGATCGGAGACCGTGGAACTGTTCCCACTCTCGCAGGGCGAAATCGAAGGCATGCCTGATGGTTTCGTCGATGCCGCGTTCAATCACGGACATCGGATCCGCGTCCCGGACTCATTTCTTCGACGACGTGACTACCTTGCCCTCGCCGCTCGCGGCGGCTATCCCGAAGCAATCCGGCGCACAGCCCCTCGACGCCGTGCCCAGTTCTTCAAGTCCTACCTCGACGACATCATGAGCCGGGATATTCACCAGGTCGCCGACATTCAGCGAAGTTCCGATATGCGTCGACTCATCGCGGCCTTGGCGGCGCAATCCGGCGGACTTCTGAACTACAACCGATTGGCCACGGACCTCGGTATAGCGCTCACAACTGTTCGCAACTACGTCGCACTACTCGAGGTCGTCTATCTGATACGGCTCGTGCCCGCCTGGTCCACCAACGCCACGGCACGGGCGATATCGACTCCGAAACTGATTTTCACCGATTCGGGCCTTGCCGCACACCTGCTCACCGGTGTCACCAATGACGCCGTCACGGGCGGCCTCATCGAAACATTCGTCATGGGCGAACTCAAACGCCAGCTCACCTGGAGCCGGACGATGGCCCAATTGCACCACTACCGCGATCGCGACGGATACGAAGTGGACGCCATTCTCGAGGACAATGCGGGTCGCGTCATCGGCATCGAGGTCAAAGCGGCAGAGACCGTTCGAACCGATGATTTTCGTGCGCTGCGCAATCTCGAGAGGCGGTTGGGCGAGCGCTTCCACGCCGGATACGTTCTCTATTGCGGCAACGAGCAACTCCCCTTCGGGGGAAAGTTGTCGTGCGCGCCCATCAGTGGTTTATGGACGACAGCACCGGAGTGAGCCGAGCTCGCGCACTGTCGCCGACGTTCTTGTCGCAACATTGTGGAGTTGAACGCGAAAAGTCGCGGTTTGCAGGCTCTTCGGGCTTCGATGACTCCCATGAACCGGTACGTTCAGGGAATCGACCGGACACAGATGCTGAGGAGTTCGTGATGACCTATGCAGTGGACTTCGACGACGTTTCGACCGTGGGCTTGGAGTCGTCGCCGGTCGCGCCCGCGCTGGCGGGGCTGCGGGCGAACGAGGCCCGGTACTTCAAGAACAAGTACGACCACGTTTTCACGGTGGAGCCCGCGAAACAGGCCCGGTCGGCGGTCGATTGGGTGAGCCGGATTCTCGAGGACGAACGCGGGATCGTGATCGACTCCCCTGCGCTCGAGGCGACGGCCTTCCAGGTGGAGAACCTGCGCATCGCCTACGTCTTCTACGAGAGCGGCCTGTCGATCAACGTGATGTACTCGCTCGACGATCAGGGCAAGCGGGCGGTCGGATTCAAACTCTCCGACGGGATGGAAGTTCCCACCGAACTCGCCTCGTTCAAGTTCGCGAGGCAGAAGTCGAAGCTGGCGGGAACCATCCGCGGCTCCTACTTCGTCATCAAGGGCGCCTACCCCTGGGGATAGAACAGGAACAACGTGCAACCGGTGGCGCTGTTCGGGATGTGCCAGCTACCCGCCGGGGCGTGCAGGAACGTCCCGGCGGGGTAGTCGCGGGCCCCGTCGTTGAAAACGCCCGCGACCACGTACACCTCCTCCGGGCCGGGCTCGTGGACGTCGCGCCGCGGCCACGTACTGCCCGGGTCCATCTCCAGGACGTGGGCGTGCGCGCCGGACTCCCCCTGCCACAGCGAACGCAGCCGGATCCCCGGAAACAGTTCGCGGACAGGGGATTCGGCAACGGCAGCGGAGGTGTAGCCCGGCTGGGTCAGGATCTCGGGGTGCATGAGACACTGTAACCTGGATAATAACGGTCGACATCATCCATCCGAAAGCATCATCCGGTCCCGGCCGATTTCCGCGGGCAGCCCGGGGAATCCGCCGATGAGCCACTCTCGGCCGACGCTCGGGCGGGGATGTCCCCGTGCACGAGACGATGTCCGCCTACGATGGGCCTACATCAGGAACGGATCGTGATCGGCACGGCAATTCGGGGACGCGGTCTCGTTGGACGGGAGGATCGCGTGTCGGAGACCAGGATTCAGCGCGGAGACAGCGCACTGATCGACGCGTTCACCCAGGATGCGATACGTCGGCTGGCGCGCAACGCCGACGGATTGTCCGATTCGTCGCTGGTGATCCTGACCAACTTCGCCACCGCCCTGCGCCGCGCCGAGAAGCTGTTCCCGGAGACCGCCGATCTGTGAAGGCGCACAGCCGATCCGGTTTCACCGCCGCCGGCCGGTCATCCGCCCCCACACTCCGGCGCGCTGCTGCGGCGGCGCCGTGACCTCGGCCCGGTCGTCATCCTCATCGCCTCGGCCGTCGCCGCAATCCGCCGCCGGGTTCTCGGCTTCCACAGCGAGCGTGGGCATCTCGCGCTCGGGCTGCGGCGGAACCGCCGACCACGCGACCGGTTCAGCTGCGGCAGGCGCGACCACGGGTAATTGCGTGGTCGGCCGATCGTCGAATTCGGCGCGCAGCCGGGCGAAGAACGCATCGAGCGAACCGTACCGATCGGTGACCTCGCCCACGAGACGCAACATCTCGGACTGTGAACCCATCATCGTTCTCCCCTCGTAGATTTCGGCCGCCCCGCACTCGCGGATAGGGAGGCTTCCAGCGTGAGTCGCCCACTTGTCACGGGAAGCCTCCCCACCCACAGAGCGCCGCGTACTCGCATCACTCCGACGGCTCCACCCCGGGAGCAGTCCGTGTACTGCGGCCGCGACCCACTCTAGAGCCCGCTCAGCTACTTCCCGGACATCGACGCCGACTTATTTCGCGTGTCGCAGCTAACTTGGGACAATTCGGTCCGATTCGAAGCTCAGGATTGTGAAAATCCGGATGTGAGTTATCATTTCAGAATTCAGACAACATCTAGCGATCACAGCCGGCGCTTTAGGCTACTCATCGGCAATCCCACGGCGCGGCGTCCTGTTCCGACCGGCCACCCGGAATCGCCACGCGGTGGCCATCATTCCCGATCTCGCCCCGGGACGTGGCAGTCCCGGATACCGATTCGGCAATGATGGCCCGATCGACGGCGATCCGCTCGCGGCATCGCACGGGTCAGTCCGTTACGATCAACGACAAGGCAACGGGCACAAGGAGATCCACCAGTTCGTCGACGGGCGGGCGGGGGTCGGTCATCAACCATTCGTGTGCCAGGCCGTTCACCGCGCCGATCAGAGCGCTCGCACCGAGTTCCCCGGGACCGCGAAGACGGGCGGTGGGGCCGACCATGGGGGCTACGGACAGCTCGAGCAGACGGGCCCAGGAGCGGCGGCGGGTGCGGCGGTGCTGTTCCATTCGATCGCTGACGCCCACGACCTGGATGTACGCGAGGTTGGCTCGGTGCGGGTCGGAGTTCATCGACTCCAGGTAGGCGCCGAGTACGGCCGCGACCGCCGCGCGGGTGTCGGCGGCGGGGTCCAGGGTGGTCAGCGCCTTGGTCACGGCGGTGGCCGCCTCGTCCTGGACTCGGTCGTAGGCGGCGACGAGCAGGTCCTCGCGGGTGCCGAACTCCTCGTAGAACTGGCGTTTGGACAAAGCCGCGGCGGCGCAGACATCGGCCAGGGAACAGTTCGCATAGCCGCGCTCGGCGAAGATCCGGGTCGCGGCGACGATGAAGCGCAACCGGCGTTCGGCCTTGCGTTCGGCGACTGCGCGGCCGCCGTACTGTCTCTGCGCGATCGTCACGTCCACCACTGTATCGAGCCGGGGCCGGCGAGTTCGGCCGCGGCGGATCACGCGGTGCTCAACTCACTTCACCCCGATCGGCTTGCCGAAGAAGGACGCGAAGGTCTCGCCGAAGGTCCGGGCCAGCAGCTGTTGTCCGGCCGGGTCCAGGGCGAGCCAGCCGACGTCGTTGGTGCGGCAACCAGGTTGCGCCGCAACGCCGTCGAGTCGATCGCGCATCCACAGCAGGGCGGGGCCCGCGCCGGAGATCTCGGTCGCGACGTGTTCGGCGAAATGTTCCCGGGTGTACAGGACACGGGCCCGCGGCTGGGCACAGTAGGCGCCGACCAGCGTGTTGACCTGGCCGACCGGGATGACCTCGTCGGGGTTGCCCTGCCAGATGTACATCGGCATATCGGGGACCGTGCTGCCCATCCGGGTCCGGTTCAGGGTGTCCACCACCGCGGGCTGCCGCATCGGATCACCCGGAACACGCAGCATCCCTTTGAGATTCAGGAACGGGAAGTCCGAGACGTATTGCACGCACAGATTGCTCTGTACCGCCATGATCGCCCGGCCGACCGGGTCCATATTCTTGTCCAGGAAGGTCGCGAAATCCGGATATTCACGCGAAAGCCCTTGTACCGCAGCGAGTACCAGACCCGCGGTGGCCTGACCGTTGGCCACGTCCAGGGTGACGCCCAGATCGGCGGGCACGCCGCCCTCGGCCGCGCCGACGATATTCAGCTCCGGGGCGTAGGCCCGGTGCAGTTCGGCGGCGTGACCGGTCGCGATCGCGCCGCCGGAGTAGCCGTACAGTCCGATCCGGGCGTCGCGGGTCAGCCGCATCGGTCCGAAAGCGCGCGTCGCGCGAATTCCGTCGAGCGTGATCCGCCCGGCCAGCGGTCCGGCGGCGTACGCCTGATTCGGGCCCTGGTGATCGGGAACGACCACGGCCCAGCCCTGTTGCAGCGCACCCTGCGCGATGACGAACTCGGCCGGGGCGACGATCTGTCCGACGAACGGGCTGATCGACCACTGCCGCACCGCATACGACGGTGCACAGTACTGCGCGAGTGAGTCCTTGGCGATCTGCACGGACAGTAGCTTGTCGGGTGTGGATCCTCGTGGTTTCAATACCGTAGCGACGGCGGCGATCGGCCGATCCCGGCTGTCGTCCGAGCGATACGAGACCTGCCAGGCGTCCACGTTGACCGGGATGACGCCGAAGTTGGCCACGTTCACCTGCCGGGCCGCGATGATCTGCCCGGGCGCCGCGGCCGCCACCACTGCGGCCGCGGGATGATAGAAGCCCGGATCCAGTTCGGGCGGAACCGGAATGGGCGCCGCCGGACGCACCGGCGCGGCGTCGGCCTGCGGCCCGGCGGCCGCCGGCCCCGTTCCGCACGTCGTGCCCACCAGCAGCGCCGCCGCCGAGATCAGCATCAGATGCCGCCACTTCGATCCGATCAAGGCACGTCCTCTCCCTCGCGACCCGTTCGCCGCACCCGCTTTCATCGCCTGGACCGAACTTTATGTGGAACCATTCGGTCTCAGAAGTAATCGGAGATTAACCCAGGGTGACCGGAAACACAATCACGGCTCGGCGAGAAGACGTGGCGGAACCCTGCAGTGCGGAGCGAAAGCCCCGGCGCAGGACGGAGCGAGGCCGGCGGCGGCGGACCGGAGTCAGCGCGCCGCGGGTGCCTGGACGATCGTCAGTACCGAGCGTTGGCGCAGGGTGAAACCGAGAGTGCGGTAGAGGTCG
Organism: Nocardia sp. PLKS1-43; assembly: GCF_059510335.1. Taxonomy (NCBI): domain Bacteria; kingdom Bacillati; phylum Actinomycetota; class Actinomycetes; order Mycobacteriales; family Nocardiaceae; genus Nocardia; species Nocardia sp. PLKS1-43. Next base: position 135,594 of record NZ_JCAJZQ010000014.1, read on the forward strand.
ATCGCCGTCGTGTTGTGCGCGACGGCGTGCAGGAACGGCAGTTCGCCGCGGGCGCGGATCCCGGCCCCGACCGCGCGGATCAGGCGGGTCGCGATGCCGCGACCGCGGAATTCGGCGTCGGTGCACACCGCGCTGATCTCGGTCCAGCCGGGCGGACGCATGCGCTCTCCGGCCATGGCCACCAGCCTGCCATCGATACGCAGGCCGAGGTAGGTACCCATTTCGATGGTCCGTCGCAGGAACGGGCCCGGCTGGGTCCGGGCGATCAGTTCGAGCATCTCGGGCACATCCGCCGCGGTCAGCACCTCGAGTTCGGGATCGGGCGCGACAGCCAACGCGGTGCCGTCCATCTGCACCGAACCGATCTCGTCCAGCACCGTCCACCCGGCCGGGGGAACGTGGCCGTGACCGCGCAGCCCGGTCGACCCGCCCGGCCCCAGCACCGTCGCGAGATCGGCCCAGTCCCGCTCATCCAGGACCGGCGGATGGCCGACGAACCGGGCGACCTGCGGGTCGTAGCGCCCGATCCGGCCCACCCAGCCGGCGAAGCGACGGTGGGCACCGAGCAGCGAGGCGCGCACCGGATCGTCGAGGGGGTGCAGCGAGGTCTGCGATCCCACGGTGGTATCGATCGTCACGCGACGTTCAATTCGCCTCGCCCCCAATATATTTCCCTCGGCTCGAGCTGATTTCAACCGTTGACGGCCGATCCGGCGGACAGCATCGTGACCAGGGTCGCCTATTCGCCGCACGGACAGGAACACCGAGACGATGGCACCGAATCCATTGCATCTGGGCGTCGCGCTGGACGGGGCGGGCTGGCATCCCGCCGCGTGGCGCGAGCCCGGATCCCGGCCCGCCGAACTGTTCACCCCCGGCTACTGGGTCGATCTGGTCACCACCGCGCAGCGGGGTCTGCTCGATTTCGTGAGCATCGAGGACTCCCTCGCCGCGCCCGGCGGCCGCGATATCCCGGCCGACGCGGTCGACACGGTGCGCGCCCGGATCGACGCGCATCTGATCGCCGCGCGAGTCGCGCCGGTCACCCGGAACATCGGACTGATCCCGGTGGTGACGACCACGCACACCGAACCGTTCCATGTCTCCAAAGCCCTCGCCACCTTGGACTACACCTCCGGCGGCCGGGCCGGCTGGCAGGTGCGGGTCTCCGGAACCGCCGCCGAGGCAGCGCATTTCGGACGCCGCACGGTGCGCGAACCCACGCCCGCCGAACTCGCCGAGGCGGTCGCCGCCGGATCGCCGCCGGGCGCGGTGCACGAACTGTTCGACGAGGCCGCCGACGCGGTCGAGGTGGTCCGTCGACTGTGGGACAGCTGGGAGGACGACGCGGAGATCCGCGATGTGGCCACCCGCCGGTTCATCGATCGAGACAAACTGCACTACATCGACTTCCGCGGCCGGTACTTCGAGGTTCGCGGCCCCTCCATCACCCCGCGCCCGCCGCAGGGCCAGCCCGTGGTGACCGCCCTGGCGCACGCTCCGCTGATCTACCAATTCGCGGCTCGCGCAGCGGATCTGGTCTTCGTCACCCCCGGCCGCGCGAGCGGGCCGGAGCCGATCCTCGAGCAGGTGGCCACCGCACAGGCCGGACGCATCGGTGAGGCGCTGCGCGTCTATGCCGACCTCACCGTATTTCTCGATACCGGCGCCGAGAGCGGCGCTGCTCGGCTGGCCCGCCTGAACGAGACCGCCGGATCCGAATTCTCTTCCGACGCTGCGGTTTTCAGCGGAAGCGCCGAGGAACTCGCCGATCTGCTCGCCGACTGGCACGAGCGGGGACTGGATGGATTCCGCCTGCGTCCCGGCGTAGCGGTGGATGATCTGGCCGCCATCACCGAACGGCTCGTCCCGAACCTGCAGCGCCGCAACCTGTTCCGCACCGCATATCCGGGCGGCTCGCTGCGCGGGCTGCTCGGACTGCCCACCACCGTCCCCAACCGCTACGCGAACGCCTGAACCCAGCGAGGCCGATATGAGTTCTCCCCGTAAGCAGGTCATCCTGGGCGCCTACCTCGGTGGCGTCAACCACCACACCGCCTGGTGGGATCCGAAGGCGGGCAGCCAGATCGAATTCAGCAGTTTCGAGCACACCGCCCGCACCGCCGAACGTGGGCGATTCGACTTCTTCTTCCTCGCCGAGGGGCTGATCCTGCGCGAGCGCGCGGGCCGGATCTTCGACCAGGACATCATCGGCCGGCCGGACACCTTCACCGTGCTGGCCTCCCTCGCCGCGGTCACCGAGCACCTCGGGCTCGCCGGGACGATCAACACCACCTTCAACGAACCCTATGAGCTGGCAAGGCAATTCGCGAGCCTGGACCACCTGTCCGGAGGCCGGGCCGCGTGGAATGTGGTGACCTCGTTCGACGCCTTCACCGGCCAGAACTTCCGGCGCGGCGGTTTCCTGGATCCGGCCGATCGCTATATCCGCGCCGAGGAGACGCTGAATGCGGTACGCGCCCTGTGGGATTCGTGGCACGCAGACGACATCGTCGCCGACCGCGCCGCGGGGCGCTTCCTGGCCAGGCCCGAGGCCGGTGAATTCGCCTTCCACGGTCAGCAATTCGACATCTCCGGCCGATTCACCGTGCCGCGCAGCCCGCAGGGCAGGCCGGTGGTCCTGCAGGCCGGTGTCTCGCCGCAGGGCCGGGCCTTCGCCGCGGCCAATGCCGACGCCATCTTCTCCCCCTACGGCAAACTGCCCGAGGCCGCGGAGTTCTACCGGGACATCAAATCTCGCGCGGTCGCGGCGGGACGAGCAGCCGAGGACATCAAGATCCTGCCCTCGGCGAGCTTCGTGCTGGGCAACACCCAGGCCGAGGCGATCGAGAAGTACCACGCCGTGCGCAACGAGCAGGTGACCGGCCAGACCGCGCTGATCCTGCTGGAACAGATCTGGAATCGCGACCTCTCCGGGTACGACCCCGAGGGGCCGGTGCCGAGCATCGACCCCGATCCCGATGCGCCGCCGATCATTCAGGGCCGCGCCTTCGTGCACCAGGACCGTTTCGCCACGGCCGAGCGCCTGCGTCAGGTCGCCGAGGCGAAGAAGCTCACCCTGCGCGAGGTCGTGATCGACCAGTTCGAACGCGGCCCGCTGGTCGGCACTCCCGCCCGGATAGCCGAGCAGATAACCGAATTCGTCGCCGGCGACGGTTCGGACGGCTTCATCCTCGGCTCTCACCTCGTACCCTGGGGCCTGGACGAGTTCGTCGATCGGGTCGTCCCGCTGCTCCAGGACCGTGGCGTACTCCGCACCGAATACACCGGAACGACGTTGCGAGACAATCTGGGCCTGCCGGACGTCCGATCCGCGACCTCGGTCCCGACCGGGAGCTGACCGCTCAGCGCGAGCTGCCGCAGCCCCCGGACGGATGCCGCTCGGCCCGAATACGGATCGCGCACACCGCCCGAGAGGCGAGCACGCCGCCCGAGCGGATCGCTGGGCGGCGTGCGCTGGTGTCGCGGTGTTCGGTCAGTGCCGGCCCGGAGCGGGGGCCGGGTGTCCCGCGGCGCGCTGTGCCTGCAGTTCGTTGTACTTCTGCACGGCCATGCCGATCCCGACGGGCAAACCTGCTGCCGCACTGCCCGCCATACCACCTGCCGCGGCGCCCATCGCGGCGCCTGCGAGACAACCGCCGATCACGCCGGGAACGGTGAGAATCGCGGCGGACATGACCGTGGCCATACTGCCGAGGGTCACCGCGCCGACCGGACAGCCGATCGCGGCGCCCGCGAAACTGCCTGCGGTGCCGCCTATTCCGGCGGCCAGGCCGGTGTAGGGCCCGGCCTCGCGCCAGGCGGTGTTCACGTCGCCGAGCAGGTCTCCCGGCGCGGGAGCAGCCGCTGCCGGCGCGGTGATCTGCCGATCGGCAGGCGCGTCACTCGCATCGGCGGCATGAGCCGAGCCCGCCCCTATCGCGACTGCGACGGCGGTCAGCGCGGTGAGTGTCGCACCCTGAGCAATGAATTTCATCGGTGAAACTCGATTTCGTTTTCGTAGGGACTGCTGGGCGGCGGACGGTGCGAGTGGCACGGAGACGAAACCCGCGTCGTGCAGCCGGTTGTACTGCTGGGTCCCGGTGCCGACCAGGGCCCGAACCCCGGTGACCGCGCCGCCGACCAGGGTGCCGAGGCCGCCCAGCGTCGCACCGCCGAGAATGCAGCCGCCGACCACACCGATCGGGGTGAGGACCCCGGCGGTGGTGAGTACGGTCAGCGTTCCGCCGGTGATCGCGCCGACCGGGCAGCCGATCGCGACGCCGAGGCCGCCGCCGACGAGTTTGCCGTCGTTGCTCGCGTCCGAGAACGCACCGACAGTCGCACCCACGGCCTGATCGATGGCCGCGCTGCGATCGTGTTCGCTCGGCCCGGCGGCGGCGAAAGCTGCTGGTGCGCTGCTGTTCCCGCCCCCGGCCGGCGCGGCTGCGGCGATCCCGGCGGTCGCGGCCGTGACGGCGACCGCCATCGTGGCGAATGCCGCCACTCGACAGATGTTGTTCATACTTCCTCGTCTCCGAATCTCCCTGGTTCCGGATCGCCGGTCGCGTCCGGGCAATCCCGCGTGTCCCACCTCTCGGACAACCGCGCCACCATCCTTTCTTTACGCAATGTGTCAGCGGTTACATGAGCGATTGCAGAGCTTACGATATGTAAAGCGACTTGTCACTAGGTATATCAGGGCTGGTCACGGCGGGATTCCGAACCAGGTAAGCGCACCGCCGCCGCACGCCATTGCTATAGCCGACTTGCATGAAACCCGCCCGGGATGCACGCGGAGGTGACCGGCAATCAGGCGAGGCCGATGCAGCCCGCGGTCCGCGGCCTCCGATCGCGTCGATCGCGCGATCGAATTGCCGACAGCGAAGGAATTGCCGGAAGGCCAGGGCGGCAAGGATATTCGGCCGACATCATCGAAAGCGCCGCACGGCAACCAGACCGGTCGGGAAACTCACGAAACCCTTTACGCGCCTGCCTGTTTCGGCACCGAGCGACGTGTTACCGGATGAACCGCGCCGGACTCACGGGCCGACGGCACAGCCCGAACGCATGGCCGGGATGTACGGGCGCAGGCTCAGGGCGATATCCGCACAGGCGGCAAGGGCCATGTCACGCTCGACTCGATCGAGCCGACGAGGTGCGGCCAGGCGGGTGCCCAGGATGGGAACCGGTAGCCGCACGCCGGTGCGGTCCCACCACAGATAGGTATCGCCCATGGGATCGGCCAGGCGATGCGAGGCCCAGCCGCCGACGGTGCGAATGACATCGAGGCGGCCGAATTCGCCGCCCGAGCGGTCCAGCAGGACGAGCCGGAACAGTTCCGGCGTGCACGACTCGTCCGGATCAGGGATGACGTGGAACAGCGTGCCGCCGGTAGCCGCGACGGCGGTGACGCTGCCGCCACGCAGGATCGTGCCGAGGGCCGCGCCGTCGCCCCGCCGCAGCGCGATGCTCATCTCGTCCAGCGGTTCGGCACGCACCTCCGATCCGTCGGCATAGCGGATCCGGAACTCGATATTCTTGTGCCCCAACATAATTGCCGATCGCCCACGGCGCGACTCGGCCCGCGCGGCAACCGCCACCGGGATACCGGGCCCGCCCCGGAATGCGATCGTCGCCGTCTCCGGCGTCTCGCACGCCACCCGCCCCTCGATCATCGTCGAACCGTTCCGCAGGGCTGGCATGAGTTCGATCGTAGAACTGTGACGAAGATCTCATGGGATATCGGGCAAGTGCGTCCCGAATACCGAAATCAGGCGTCCAGCATGGCGTTGACAGCGCTGGGCGACAGCACCTGATCCAAGATCATCGCGGCGCAGGCGGCAACTCCCGTCGGCGCGTCGGGGGCGCCCGGTTCCACGCGCAGCGCGCGGGTGGCCAATGCCGAGGAGCGCTGATAGATCAGCTCGCGCATACCGGCCGCCAGCGGTTCGTACGCGTGGGACAGATCCCCGCGCACGATGATGAGCGCCGGATTGAGCAGATTCACCGCGGCGGCCAGGACCTCGCCGATCCGGCGGCCGGCCTCTCGTACCACCCGCAGCGCATCCGGATCACCGGCGCGCACCAGCTCCACCAATTCGGGCAGCCCCGGCACCGTTTTCCCTTGCCCGGCAAGCTGTTCCAGTTGCGCCCAGCCGCCGGCCACGGTTTCCAGACAGTGCATATCGCCGCAGCGGCAGGGCCGATCCGGCGCTCCGGCGACCTTGATGTGCCCGATCTCCCCGGCCCCGCCCCAGGCCCCGCGCAGCAACCGGCCACCGGCGATGATGCCCACGCCGATCCCCGTGGACGCCTTGAGCAGCAACAGATCACAGACGTCGGGGTGGCGGGCGTGCTCGGCCAGCGCCAGCGCGTTGACATCACTGTCCACCCGGACCGGTACGCCGAAACGCGCGGTGAAGTATTCCGCGACGGCCACCTCACCGAGTGCGGGCCCGGTGCCGACGCTGTGCCCGGTGGCCACGTCGACCGCGCTCGGCACACTCACCCCCACACCGTGCACCGCCCGCCGCGGCCGGTCGATCCGCTCGAGTAGCGCCTCCATCCGCTCGGCCGCGCTGACCAGCAGGGATTCGGTGACGCCGGTTGCCGGAACGGCGAATTCGGATTCGGCGAGCACTCGCCCGGCCAGATCGCAGACCGCGACCTGGGCTCGGCTGGCGCCGGTCGACGCGGCCAGTACCAGACCGGACTCCGGGTTGAACATCAGCCGGGTGGGCGGGCGGCCGCCGGTGGAGCCGCCGTCGGCGCGCTCGACGACCAGGCCGCGTTCGAGCAGTTGTTCCACGCGCAGGGTCACCGCCGTGCGGGACAGGCCGGTCAGCCGGCGGATGTCCGCGCGGGTGACCACATCGTTGTCGCGGATCAGGCCAAGCACATCGCCCGCCGAGACGCCGGGCGTCGCCATCGGTCGACCGGTCACCGCACCTCCTCACCGAATTCGTAGGGCACCACAGTATCCGTCCAGCTCGAGCGCACACACAGGTTTGTTTTGCTTTTATAAAACCAAAGTTTGCTTGCAAATGATCCTAAGTAGCTCTAGCGTGCTGTGTGGCCGATCACATACGAAGGAGTCCGCGATGCCGCTCCACCTCGACTCGCCCGTCCACCCCGTCCTGGCCGCCGTCACCGCCCGCATCACCGAACGCAGCGCGACTACGCGGCATGCCTACCTGACTCGCATCCGGGCCGCCGCAGGCCGCGGTCCGGCCCGAATGTCGTTGGCGTGCAGCAATATCGCGCACGGCGTGGCGGCCTGTGCACCGGCGGACAAACTCGCGCTGCACGGTGCGACGCAGCCCAATATCGCCATCGTGACCGCCTACAACGACATGCTCTCCGCGCATCAGCCGTACCGGGACTATCCGGACGTGTTGCGCGAGGCCATAATCGGCGCCCGCGGGGTCGCACAGGTGGCCGGTGGCGTTCCGGCGATGTGCGACGGCATCACCCAGGGCCGCGCGGGAATGGAGTTGTCGCTGTTCAGCCGAGACGTCATCGCGATGTCCACCGCGATCGCGCTGTCCCACGACATGTTCGACGGAGCGCTGCTGCTGGGCGTCTGCGACAAGATCGTGCCTGGACTGGTGATCGGGGCGCTGTCCTTCGGACATCTGCCGATGCTGTTCGTGCCCGCCGGGCCGATGCCCTCGGGCCTGCCCAACGCCGACAAGAGCCGGATCCGCCAGCGCTACGCGGAGGGCACGGCCACCCGGGCCGATCTGCTCGCCGCCGAATCGGCCAGTTATCACGGCCCCGGCACCTGCACCTTCTACGGCACGGCGAACTCCAATCAGCTGCTGATGGAGGTGATGGGTCTGCATCTGCCGGGTGCGAGCTTCGTCGCGCCGAATACGCCGCTGCGCCGGGCGCTGACCGTCGCGGCCGGACGGCGCATCGTGGAGCTGACCGCATTGCGCGGCGGAGCGGCCCCGATCGGCGAGGTGATCGACGAGCACGCCATCGTCAACGGCATCGTCGCGCTGCTGGCCACGGGCGGGTCCACCAACCACACGATGCACTTGGTGGCGATGGCCGCCGCGGCCGGAATCGATTTGCGCTGGGACGATTTCGCGGATCTGTCGGCCGTGGTGCCCACGCTGACCCGCATCTACCCCAACGGCGAGGCCGACGTCAACGCCTTCCAGCGGGCGGGCGGCATGCCGCTGCTGATCGGTGAGTTGCTCGGCGCCGGACTGCTGCACGACGACGTCACCACGGTCGCCGGACACGGCCTCGGCACGCACTATCGCGAGGTGCCGATCCTCGAGGCGGACGGCGAACTCGCCTGGCACCGCGGGCCTTGCGACAGCGGCGACAAATCCGTGCTGCGCTCGGCGGCGGACCCGTTCGCACCCGACGGAGGTCTGCGCATGCTCCACGGATCGCTCGGCCGCGCGGTGATCAAGGTTTCGGCCGTCGCGCCCGAGCATCGCGTCGTCCGCGCTCCCGCAAGGGTTTTCGCCGAGCAGGAGGAGTTCCTCAGGGCGTTCCGGGACGGGCTGCTGGACCGGGACATGGTCGCGGTCGTGCGTTTCCAGGGCCCGCGCGCCAACGGCATGCCCGAATTGCACAAGCTCACACCGGCTCTGGGGGTGTTGCAGGATCGCGGATACGCGGTGGCCCTGGTCACCGACGGCCGGATGTCGGGCGCGTCGGGCAAGGTGCCCACGGCGATGCACCTGACGCCGGAGGCAGCGGCGGGCGGACCGATCGCTCGCGTCGCGGACGGCGATGTCATCGAATTGGACGCCGAGACAGGTGCATTGGACATCCGGGTGGATCCGGCCGAACTCGCGGCCAGGGCGCCCGCACCGGCCCCGGCGCCGCCGGTCGGCACCGGACGCGAGCTGTTCGACTGTTTCCGCACCGCGGTCGGCCCGGCCGATCGAGGCGCGAGCGTATTCGGGGCGGCATGAGGATCGCCGCACCCGTGACCCGTCAGCCGAACGTGCGGGACAACATGCCCGCCACGGCCGATCCGCCACTGTCGCGGCACACACCCCGAGCCGAGAACGCGATGACGACTCGCGCGCCCGGCGCCTGCGAACCGTGGCTGGTCGCCGATATCGGTGGTACTCATGCCCGGTTCGGGTTGGTTGCCGAATCCGGGGGCGAGCCATCCGAGGTGCGCATCCTGCGCTGCGCGGACTATCCGGACCTCGTTGCGGCGGTGGAGAATTACCTCGACCGTATCCCGGCGGTCGGCCGTCCGGCGATGGCCTGTGCCGCGGTCGCGGGGCCGGTGCGCGGCGACCGGTTCCGGCTCACCAACGCGCACTGGGACTTCTCGATCTCCGAGAGCCGGATGCGGCTGGGCTTGGGGCGGCTCGAGCTGATCAACGATTTCACCGCGCTGGCGCTGGCCGTACCGGAGCTACCGGATTCGGCCTTCGTGCGGATCGGCGGCGGCGTGCGGTGGCCCGGGGAGCCGATGGCCGTGATCGGACCGGGGACCGGCCTGGGCGTGAGCGGGCTGATGCGGGTGCGGGAGCGCTGGGTCGCGATTCCCGGCGAGGGCGGACACGCGGGGTTGCCGGCGGAGACCGAGCAGGAGGCGCAGGTCGCCCGCGTGCTGCGCGAACAGCATCCGGTCGTGGACGCCGAGACCGTGCTGTCCGGGCCCGGCCTCGGGCGGCTGTACCGGGCGCTGTGTGTCGTGCACGGGGTCGCACCCGCGCTGGCGCAGCCCGAGCAGGTGTGCACCGCGGGTCGGCGTGGCACCGACGCCGTTGCCCGCGAAGCGCTTTCGATGTTCTGTGGCGTGCTCGGCGCATTCGCCGGGAACGTCGCGCTGACGCTCGGTGCGCGCGGCGGAGTGCTGCTCGGCGGCGGCATCCTGCCCGGCATCGTGGACTTCCTCGCCGACAGCGACTTCCGCGCTCGATTCACCGGAAACCGTTCGATCACAGGCTATCTCGACCCCGTGGCCACCGAACTCATCGTGGCACCCACACCCGCGCTGCGCGGCGCCGCCGTGGCGCTCGAGCAGCACCGACTCATCCCGGAGCCCGCATGAACATCCTCGATATCGCACCGGTCGTCCCCGTGGTCGTGCTGGACGACCCGGAACGCGCCGTTCCCCTGGCCCGCGCGCTGCTGGACGGCGGCGTCGGCATCATCGAGATCACCCTGCGCACCAATGCCGCGCTGCCCGCCATCGAGGCCATCACCGCCGAGGTTCCCGAGATGGTCGTCGGTGCGGGCACCCTGGTCACCCCGCTGCAGGTCGAGGCCGCGGTGGCCGCCGGGGCGCGCTTCCTGGTGAGCCCCGGAACCACCCCGAATCTGCTGGACGCCCTCGCCGACACCGGCCTGCCGTTTCTGCCCGGCGTCGCGACCATCTCGGAGGTCCTCGCCGTGCTGGAACGCGGCATCACCGAGATGAAATTCTTCCCCGCCGAATCATCCGGCGGTACAACGGCTCTGCGCGCCTTCGCCGGTCCCCTCCCACACGCCCGCTTCTGCCCGACCGGCGGCATCACCCCCAGCACCGCCCGCGACTACCTCGCCCTGCCCAACGTCGGCTGCGTCGGCGGCTCCTGGCTCACCCCCGCCGCCGCCCTCGCCGCCGCCGACTGGCCCGGTATCCGGGAGGCGGCCGCGGCGACCACGACCCTGCGGGAGTGAGCGCGGGTCGGCATGAAGCCGGTTGCTCGCCGACCCGACCCCGCCAATGTGCACCGGAGCCCCGGCCACATATCCGCTCCCGGCCACATCAACCAACTCTGCGCTGTGCGGTTCGAGGCCGAGGCGACCGGCTCACCGGGGACCACGCTGCCCCGCGCCGGCTCGACGTCATGCATGTGACGCTCTGCCGTTCCGACTCGGGACCTGGGAAGGTGCTCGCGGGGCGGCCCGCGCGCCGGGCCGCGCGGCCGCCGTGTGCGACGTCGTCGACCACCGGGCGAGCACTCCACGGGCTGATGGGACAATCCGTGCGGTGATCACCGCCGCATCCTCCGACCGACCGGCCGGTCCGCGCCCCTGGTCCCTGCGGGCGCGGCTGCTGGCCGGGCAATTGCTGCTGTTGGTGACAGTGGTGATCGGTATCGGGGTGGCGACCGAACTCGCGCTGCAACAGTTCCTGGTGGACCAGTTGGACGGCCAGCTGGCAGGCGCGCAGAATCGCGCCCAGATGGCCGTCGCGGGGCCGCCGCCCTTCCTCGGGCCGCCCCCGTCCGACGCCGGTGCGAATCCACCGCCGCCGGGCGCGGACTCGACGGCGCCACCGTCCGGGCCGGCATCGCGGGGCACGCCGCCCGGGCCGCCGGGCCCTCGCCCGCTCCGGCCCCCCGGCGTCACGCAATCGGGCTCGGGCACGCAACCGTTCTCCGGGGCGCACGGACCGTCCGCCGCTCAACCCGCCCACACTGCGCCGAATCCGCTTGGCACGCAACCTTCCCCGCCGACCGGATCATCCGTCGACGCACGGCGATCCCCGCTTGCGCAGGCGCCGCCCGCCACGCAGCCGACGACGACAGCGCATCGACCGTCGACCGCCGCCACGACAGGTCCGTCGGCGACGAACACCCGGGCGCCGCAGGCCGCACCGACGTCGACGCCCACGCCGGGCAGCGGCCCCGGTCCCGATTTCCTGTCCCGGCCGGGAGTGCCACCCGATGAGATCGGGGCGATCATCGACGGGCACACGATCACCGCGGTCGGCAAGCTCGGTTCGGACGGCAATCGGACCGCGCTGAGCGATACCGCCGAACGCCGGCTCGCCGCGGTCTCCGCCAACGGCAGCCCGCGGACCATGCACCTGGACGGCCTGGGCAGGTATCGAGTGGTGGCCGAGCCCGGTCCCGACGACGGCCGGATCGTTCTGACGGGGCTGTCCATGGCGCCGGTCGACGCGACGTTGCTGCGGGTGCTGGTGGTGCTGCTGATCGTGGCCGCGATCGTGCTGCTGATCGCGATCACGGTGGGCATCACGCTGATTCGCCGCGCGCTGGCGCCGCTGGACCGGGTCGCGGCGACCGCGTACCGGGTCGCGGATCTGCCGCTGGATCGCGGCGAAGTCGAACTGCCCGTTCGGGTTCCGGCCCAGGACGCCGATCCGCGAACCGAGGTCGGCCGGCTCGGCGCGGCGGTGAATCGCATGCTGGACAACATCACCGGCGCGCTGTCGGCCCGCTACGCCAGCGAGACTCGCGTGCGCCAGTTCGTCGCCGACGCGAGTCACGAGCTGCGCACCCCGCTGGCCGCCATCCGCGGTTACACCGAACTGGCCCGGCGCGACAGCGATGCGGTGCCCGCCGCGGTCGCCGACGCGATGGGCCGGGTGGACGCCGCGGCCAACCGGATGTCCGGTCTGGTCGAGGATCTGCTGCTGCTGGCGCGACTGGATTCGGGCCGCCCGCTCGAGCACGAACCGGTCGACCTCACCCAGATCACCGTCGACGCGGTCAACGACGCCCATATCGCCGGGGCCGACCACCAGTGGGACCTGGACCTGCCCGACGAACCGGTCGAGATCATCGGCGATGCCGCGCGCCTGCATCAGGTGCTGGCGAACCTGCTGACCAACGCCCGCGTGCACACCGGGCCCGGCACCGTGGTGACCACCTCGCTGGAATCCGGCGACACCGGCGGTGTGCGGTGGCGGGTGCGCGACACCGGACCGGGCATCCCGCCGGAGCTGGTGCCGGAGATCTTCGAGCGCTTCGCCCGCGGCGATTCCTCGCGCTCGCGGCACACCGGCAGTACCGGTCTGGGCCTGGCCATCGCCAGCGCCGTCGTGCGGGCGCACGGCGGCGACATCACGGTGACCAGCGAGCCCGGCGACACGGTGTTCACGGTGCGCCTGCCGAGTCCGGACAGATCACCGCAGGATGGTTAGACGGCGGTCCGCACCCGGGTCGGCCGTGCTGCCTCGCGGGCCAGCAGCCGGTCACGCTGCTCCTCGAACTTGCCGGCGTCGCGGTCCAATTTCTCCAGGAAAGCGGCGAGCTCGTCCCGGGCGCGCTCACCGCGCGGGCCGAAGTCGTTGCGGCCGAACACATCCCAGATCTTCAGCACCGGCCGCACGACCTCCTCGAGGTGCTGGCGCAGATCGTAGATGCCATGTTTGGCCATGATCACACCGTTGCGACGGAAGTTCGGCATGCCGTATCCGGGCATCACGAAATTGGTCACGATCCGGGTGATCGCCTCGATCTGCTGGTCCGGCACCAGATCCAGCCCGGCCGCGCACAGGTTGCGGTAGAAGATCATGTGCAGGTTCTCGTCCGTGGCGATGCGCTGCAGCATCCGGTCGGCGATCGGATCGTCGCAGGCCCGACCGGTGTTGCGGTGCGAGACGCGGGTCGCCAGCTCCTGGAACGTCACATAGGCGACGTTCTCCAGGAATCCGCCCCAATCGTCCGGGGACTGCGCGCCGTTGGTCATGTGGATCATCCGATCCCGTTCCAGCGCAACCGGATCCACCGCCCGGGTGACCACCAGGTAGTCCCGGATGACGATCCCGTGCCGGTTCTCCTCCGCGGTCCAGCGGCCCACCCAGGTGCCCCACGCGCCGTCCATCGAGAAGTTCTCGGCGATCTCGCGGTGGTACGAGGGCAGATTGTCCTCGGTGAGCAGATTGGTGATCATCGCGGCCCTGGCGACCTCGCCCAGTGACGACTGGGACGGATCCCAGTCGTCACCGCCCATCGCCGCGAAGTTGCGCCCGGCGTCCCACGGCACGTAGTCGTGCGGATGCCACTCCTTGGCGATCGACAGATGCCGGTTGAGGTTCTGCTCGGCGACGGGCTCGAGTTCGGTGAGAATTTCCAGCTGCGTCAGATCCCGGGCCATATGCGGAGCCTTTCCCTCGTCATGTCGTGATGTGGTGCACCTGTCGAAGTCGCCGGCGAAATACGCCGGCGACCGATTCAGTAGACGATGATGCGCTATCAGTGCACTGTGCCCAACCTGTGGCCGAGCTGTGAAGACTCGAGAAATGGCGGCTCCGGCACGCCCCTGAGCGGCGGCGCGAGCGCGCCGCGGATCAGGTCAGCACGCCGTCCTGGCACAGGCTGGACGACCGCCAGCTCGCCGACGGCGGCCGGACACCGGAGTCGAAGGTCCACCAGGAGATCGGCCCGACCGATCGCCAGTACACGAACATGCCGTTGTTGTCGGTGACCGCGGTGTAGATGTCGGCACTGCCCTCGATCAGCTGATTGCCGACGCAGTAGTCGTTGTAGGAGGTTCCGGGCTGCCAGGCGCCGGGGCTGAAGCTACCGGCCGGATTGCCGGTCGCGCCCGGATTGGACACGGTGCTGTGATGTCCCGACGCACCGTCCTTGTTCCAGTGCGCCACGCCGAAGGCATCCATATGACAGCTGAAGGCGTAGCCTCCCGCGTACACCACCTGCCCCTGCCGGTAGCTGTTGCCCGCCCACAGGCACGGCATACCGGTGGCGTCCGCGTGCGCCGCCGGGACGCTGCCCGCGCCGAGTCCGGTCGCGGTGATCGCGGCCAGGGCACACAGGCCCGCCCGGATGGCTACCCGGAACCGCTGGGACACAGGTCCGTTGATTCTGCTCATTACCGCTTCCTTCATGTGCGGGTCGCTGCTGCCCGGAGGTCGAACTCCGGGACTCGTCACGAGAGATAATGTACCGTTAGTCAACGGCACATTGTTTGCGGAATTCTCATGAGCGGGAAGAGCTCGGAGGCCGCAGCGGCACGCCGACTCGGGCAAATGCGACACTCCGTACGCGAAAAGCGAACAGTGACCGAATGTTCGGCGCGCGGATCGTCGGTGAGTAATATCGAGCGCTGGCACGAGCTGGAGTTGGTATGTCGGACGTTTCCCATGGCGGCAACGAGGTTGACACGCACGATCGTCGCCTGGTCGGCCGCGAGCGCGAGCTGATCGTCGTTGCCGAGCGGCTCGCCCAGACGGTCATCGGACGCGGCGGCGTCCTGATCATCGACGGTGAACCCGGGGTGGGCAAGACCTCGGTACTCGACCAGATCCTCGGGTCGGCGGGCCAGGTGCACATGCGGGTACTGACCTGCGCCGCCAGCGAATTGGAGATGCGCACGCCGTTCGCCGCCACCCGGACCTGGTCGGCCGCCGACTGGTTCGCCGACGAGGTCCCGGCGGAGCTGATCGACCGCTCGCGCGCGCTGCTGCGCGGGGAGAACACCGCCGCGGGCGATGCGATCGGCTGGGAGAACTCGGTGATCGACGCCTTCGCCGAGATCGTCGAACGGCTCTGCGCCACAGGCCCGGTCGCGGTCGTCGTGGACGACGCGCACTGGGCGGATCCGGCCACTCTGCGCACGCTCGAACGTCTCGCCGAACTGATCGACGAGCTGCCGCTGCTGATCGTGCTCGCGGTGCGCCCGCTACCGCGCGAGGGTCCGGTGACCGAGATGATCGAGCGGGTCACCGCGGCGGGCGCGGCCCACGTGCGACTCGAACCGCTGGACGAACCGGACGGCGCGGAACTCGCCGCGCGCGTACTCGGCGCGCCGGTCGGCCCCGGGCTGGCCCGCGCACTCACCTGGGCGGCCGGCAATCCCTTGTTCATCACCGAATTGGTGGCCGGACTGCGGCAGGCCGGGCAGCTCACGACCGCCGCCGACGGAACGGTGGACCTCGCCGCGGGCGCGCCCGGCGCGGGGACCGATCCGCACCTGCCGAACTCGCTGACCGAGGCCATCCTGCGCCGCCTGGACTATCTGCCGACGAACGCGCAACGGGTGCTCTCGCTCGCGGCCGCCCTGGGCTCGGGCGTCGAGGCGGGCGAACTGACCAGCGTGCTGGGGGCCGAGGCCGCGGAGATCGACGAGATCGTGGCCGTGGCAACCGAGGTCGGGGTGCTGATCGCCGGGCGCACCGGGCTCGTCTTCCGGCACGATCTGATCCGCCGGGTGTTCGCCGACCAGGTGCCCGGGGCCACCCGCGCCAGTCTGCAATGGCATGCCGCGCAGACGCTGATCGCCGCGGACGGGCCGATCGAACGCATTGCGGCATATCTGATTTCGGCCGGGGTGAAACTGGATGGACCGAGTATCGACTGGCTGCTCGCCTCGGCCAACCGGCTGATGATCTGCGCGCCCGAGAGCGCGGTTCGACTGCTGAACACGACCATCGCCTCCGATCCGCAGGCGCCCGCCACGAATCGGTTGCGACTGCTGCTGGTGCGCGCCCTGCTGTGGAGCGGACGGGCGGCCGAGGCCGAGCGCGCGGCGCGCGAGGCCCTGGAGCGACTGCCCGAGCCCGGGGAACGCCGGCGGGGGGACTTCCTGTGGCTGCTCTCGCAGGCTTGTCTCGCACAGGGCAAAGTCGCTGCCGCGCACGAGGTTTCGACCACAGCGGTACGCGAGGGCGCGACGCCGATCCGCGAGGCGCGGCACCAGGGCGTACTGGCCGTGGTCTCGCATCTGCTGGATCGGCTCGACGACGCGGAGCGGGCAGCCGACCGCGCCCGGACCCTGGGCTTCGAACTCGCCGACCCGGTCGCGATCGGCATGGCCCAGTTCGCGCTCGGGCTGGTCCGGTACTACCAGGGCCGGCTCGAGGAATGTCTCGAACTGGGCGACAATCTGATCCGGCAGTACGAGGCCCTGAGCCAGGGCCGCAGCACATTCGGGCACTTCAATCCGTACCTGGTCAGCGGCCAGTGCCTGATGGAACTCGACCAGCCCGAACGGGCCGAGGAAATCCTCACCACCACAGTCGATTACGAGGAGCGCAGCGGCGGCGCGATGCAGACCGCGAATCTGCTGGCGCTGGGCAAACTGCATTTCACCAGCGGCCGCTGGGACGACGCGGCGGTCACGCTGCAGCGGTGTCACAACACCGCCGACGTGTTCGGCTATGCACGGGTCGCGCCGAGCCTGCTCGCCCTGATCGACGTCTACCGCGGAACCTTCACCGGCACACCGGATTCCATACCGCCGCTGATCGACGACATCGCCGGACGCACCGGTTTGCACGTGCGCGCGTGGGCGCGGGCGGTGGCCCTCGAACGCGACCGGCGCCCCGGAGAGGCGCTGGATCTGCTGCTGGCCACCTGCGCGCAGGTCGAGTCGCCGTGGACCGAGATCACGCTCTATCACATCTATCCGGAGATGGCCCGGCTGGCGGCGATCACCGAACGCCCGGCGGACCTGCGGGCGATCGCGGACGCCGCGCAGCGGTCCGACGAGCGGGTCACGACCAAATCCCGGCATGCGACCGCGCTGCTGTGTACCGGTCTGGCGCAACAGGATCCGGCCCTGCTCACCGAATCGGCCGAACTGTTCGGCGCGGCCGGACGGCCGTTCTACACCGCGCACGCCTACGAGAACCTGGCCGCAGTGTACGCGCAGGCAGGCCGCACGGACGCCGCGCGCTCGGCGTCGGATTCGGCGGTCGAACTGTACTCCGGCATGGACGCCCGGTGGGCCGTCGCGCGCGCGGACGCACGGCTGCGCGGCCTGGGTTTGCGGCACGGCCGTCGCGGTCCGCGCAACCGGCCGAAGTCCGGTTGGGCCGCACTGACTCCCACCGAACGCCGGGTCGCCGATTTCGTCACCGAGGGCTTGTCGAATTCGCAGATCGCCGCGCAGATGCTGCTGTCCCGGCGAACGGTGCAGACACATGTGTCGAGCATTCTGGCCAAACTCGATTTCACCTCACGCGTGCAGATCGCCATCGGTCACGCCAATGGAACTCTGCCCCGGGAAGCTCGATGAGCACCGCGGTGCATCGGCCATTCGGCGCGTAAGCGCGACGCCCGGGCGGTCTCCAGCAGGGTCCGCCGCTCCTCCTCGGTCATTCCTCCCCACACCCCGAACGGCTCCCCGACCGCGAGTGCGTACTCCCGGCATCGCTCCAGCACCGGACAGCCGCGGCAGATCCGCTTGGCCAGGTACGCGCGTTCGGCGCGCGCCCGCCCGCGCTCACCGTCCGGGTGGAAGAAAACCTCCGAATCCACTCCGCGACAATGCCCGTCGAGCTGCCATTCCCACGCTTCGGAGGTCGAGGGATAGTAGCGCCCGATATCGGGGAATGCGGCGAGCATGGCCCGAATGTACCGAAATCCCGGGAAAGGCCGATTCCGATATCTTCCCGTTATCGGGAAATGCCCTCGCGGGCAGCCGGATTCGCGTATCCCGGGGAACGTGACGGGATCCGGTCAGGCGAGCGGCGGCCGGACACCTGCGGCTCGGGCGTGCGGTCTCCGAGAATTTCGTCGGCAAGTACGCTCAGCCCCAACATGATCCGGTTCATCTGTGCATCGGTGAGATCCGGGAAGACCGCGCGCACCCCATCCTCGACGGGCACCGAGGTGTCGGGAACCTGTTTGCCCGCGACGCTGCCGGTGTGGACCGCGACCAGGGTGCGGCGGCCGTCGCGGGGATCCTGGGATACCTCGAAGACACCGCTTTCCCGCAGGCGTACAACGGTTTTCGAGACGAAGCTCTGCGCAAGGCCGGTTCGCTCCGCGATATCGCCGATGGCCGAGTCCGGATGGGCGGTGACGTCCTGCACGATCGCCACCATCCCGGCCGACAACTGTTGCTCACCGGAGCAGACGGTCGCACTCGACGCGATCTCGCGCAGCACGCGAACCAGCCGATGCAGTTCGGCGACATTCATAGTGACCGATGATACATCTGCGCGATGACCATGCTCACCTGCTATGACAATCCATCACCGGACAGCGGTCGCGTCAGGAGATGCGTTGCCGGGCGGAACCGGCCTCCTCGGTCATCGTCGTGCGGCATCGCGACCGCTCCACGACCATCCGAGCCGGTTTGACCGGTACTGCCTCCTCGGGCAGCGCGGCGCGCACGAATTCGGCGATGGCCAGATGCCGCGCCGAGTACCCCGGATACGGATACAGCGCCAGCGACGCGGGAGTGTAACCGCCGCAATGGTTCAGCACTCGCAGCGTGACCGTCGCGGCCGAACCGGATCGCAGCCGTTCGGCCACGGCGGCCAGCTGTGCGCGATCGTCCGGATGGAACACCTCGACCGGCGACGCCAGATTGTCCCAGCGCACCCAGGGCGCGGGATCGGTCAGCCAGTGCGAGATGCTGGCGTGGTCCACCTGCAATACGCCCAGATGGGTTCCGGCGCGACGGTGCGCCTCGCGCAGCGCGACGCGCTCCAGCGTGGTCACCTGCGCACCGGGATCGACCGGTCCGGCATCTTCGATCAGTAGCCACGCGCCGTTGGTGCGCCGGTCGTCGCGAGCCCGCATGGAGACCAGCCAGCGGGCCGAAATGCCCACCGTCACATCGAATTGCAGGCTCGCGCCCGGATTCGGGTCGTAGAGCAGATCCAGAACCTCGGCATGCCGGTCGAAGCCGGTCCAACGATGGAACAGCTCCGCGATCGACATCGTCGGCGCGTAGTCCGCCGGCGACATCCCGCTCAGTTCGGTCACCCCGGCGGGCAGCCGGATCGTCTGCGAGGCCAGATCCCAGATCCCGCCCACCGCGGGAGTCGCAATCGGCACCCGCACGCCGACCGGCCCGATCCACAACCGCACCGCGTGTACATCGCCGCCGGGCCCGAGCACCGGACGGGCGAGCATCCGGTGCGGGCCGGCATCGGTGGGCACCCGCAGGTCCACCTCGACCGCATCACGGGCCGCGGTCGTGAGCGCCTCGCAGGCATTGCTGGTGGACAGACCGTGGGCGGAGGGCATCTTGGCCATCAACCGCTGCACCACGCGCTGCCAGCCGGCGAACTGCCGAGCCTGTCCGCCGACCGACGCCGCCGACATGCCTTCGGGCGCCAACATCTCCACCGTAAGCCACGGGTTGCTGCGCGGCATTTCAAACGACCCCATATGAAGAATGCAACCCCGCGGCGATCGCCGAAACATCCGCCAAGATACGTAGACGAATAAAATTTCCGCGCGGAAGGTTCCGCCACCACGAACACGGCCGAACAGGCAAGACACCAGTTTCGGGGGCCGCTCCGCGCCCGAGCGATACGAGTGTCACGTCGCATCGGTCACGCACGGCGTGGTGGCGGCGGGGTACCGCAACCAACTGTTGAAATCGAAACTATGTTGCCGACACCGTATCGTCAATCCTCGTCGGCACAAGCACAGCCGATTCCCAGGCTCGGGAAGCGTTTCCCGTCGTCAGCCGCACTGCGGCCGGGTGGCGTCGCAGCCGCCGTGGCTGTTGTTGGGCGCCACGCTCTTCTGCGGATCGGCCTGCACGGGCGGAGCCATGATGTTCCACAGCATCGCGCCGTCCCGCAGCCACTGGTTGAAGGAATCGCCCGGTCCCGGAATCGGCAGTGACCGTTCCAGTTCCGCGGCCGGAGCCGGCGTCGAGGAATCGGGGTTCGAGCGGTGCGGCACAGTGATGTTCGGGATCGAATTCGACAGGGCCGAGCGCGAGGGACCGCTCGAGCTCGGAGCCGACTGCGCCGGCGCGGGCCGCGAGAGGGAGGAATCCGACGGCGCGGAGTAGGAGGGCGACGAGTGCGAGGGCGAGGAGTACGAGGGGCCCGAGTATGCGCTGGGCGTCCCGCCGTTGTGCGACCCCGGCGAACTCACACCCGCGTGCGAGGTACCGGCCGGACTCGAGTGGCCGCCACCGCTGCTGCTGTGCCCGCCGCCGCCGGAGCCGGGAGCCGCGCCCGCCAGACCCGCCGAGCCGATCGACACCGCGACCGCCACCGCGACGCAGGTCAGAAACCGGGAACCGAAGGGATTCCGCTGAACACCGTTGAGCTTCGAGACATTCATCTTCGTACCGTCCATCGACGTCTTATAAGAAGGGCTGCCCGGCGACGTCGATCTCGCGAGCAGTGCTTATCACTCATTTAATGTACCGCTGAACAACGGCACATTAAACTGGTGCTCTTACCACCGCTGGGAATCTCGGGACTGTGTGAGATAGCAGCTCACACCCGTGTGCTCACCTCGCGCGGCACGATCCGCGAGGTGAGCACGCCGCCGGACTCAGCCTTGCGCGAGCACTTCGGCCAGTTCGGTATCGCTGTCGAGATATTTGGCGATGGACCGCTCGACCAGCTCGGTGGCGGTCTGCACGGCGACCGACCGCGTCGCGGTGAGCTGCCCGGTCAAGTGCGCCAGGTCCTCCGCGCCGTGCTCGGAGTCCTGATACTGCGTCCACGCGGTGCGCTGGAACAGCTCCACCACCCGGCGCGCGATGCGGTCGCAGTCGGTGCGCATCTTCTCCAGATCGGCGAGCACCTCTTCGGCGGGCAGTCCGACGCCGGTCAACTGCTCGACCACGCGCACCAGCTTCGCGTCGACCACCCGATAGGTCGCGGCGTCCACCGGCTCGTACAGGCCCAGCCCGACCACGCGAGCCAGGCCGTGCGGGACGTTGCTGTACCGCTCCGCGAGTTCGGTGGCGGGGATCGTGTCGTCGGACGACGGTTCGGTCTCCGGCGCCGCGTCGGGCTCGATCACGCCCAGGATGTCACCGAGGTCATCGCCGCGATCCCAGGCCTCGAGCAGCTCGCGGATGCCGTTGAGTTTGATCCCGCGGTCCAGCAACCGGCTGATGGTGGCCACCCGATTCAGATGTTCGGGCCCGTAGAACCCCGTTCTGCCACGAACCTCCGGTGAGGGCAGCACGCCGCGTTCGTGATACACGCGAAGGCTGCGCACCGTCGTACCCGCTGCCCGCGCGAGCTCATCGATGGTGTACTCCACACTCGCCATACATAAAGGAAACCACACCGAAATACCCACGGGTATCTTCGCGGGTGGGTACGCCGCCGAGGACGGTCACCACCAGCTGCGCGGACGGACCTGGTTGGCCAGGTCGATGAGCCGGTACCGGTGCCAGCGGTCGGGCGCGATCTGGGCCAGTGCGCGCAGGCTCGATTCCAGGCCCTGCCGCAGGCCGGTGGGGGTGACCGGGAATCCCAGGATGCGTTGCAGTTTCGCGGGCTGGGCGCCGGCGCGCAGCCACTCCACCGCCGCACCCACCACGATCACCTTCAACTGCAGCGTTCGCGGATCGTCCGGCAGGGCCGACAACCGCGCGGCCGCGGTGTCGAGGTCACGTTCGGTGATCTCGGCGGTCGGGCGCGAGACCAGCAGCAGCGAACCGGTCATCTGCGCGATGGCGTGATGCCGGGACGCGGCGGGCACCTCGTCCAGCACCGCGACGGCCTCGAGCAGATCGCCGTCCGCGGCCAGCCGCCTGGCCAAACCGAACGCGGCGCTGACCACGCCGTGATTGGTGCGCCACACCGTGCGGTAGTGCTCCATCGCCGCATCGTGCAGCCGGTCGGGATCACCCGGCTCGTCCAGATGCTGCAACATCAGCTCCGCGGCCGCCGCCAGCGCGAGCGGCGGGGCTATCTCACCGGGCACCATCGAGTGCACGGTGTCGAAATGCCGGTAGCCCAGTTCGAAATCGCCGTCCAGCAGTGCGGCGACGCCCAGATGCCATTCGATGCGCCAGTCGTCGCCGTGCCGGGGAGCCAGCTCGGCCAGCAGTGCGCGGGCCTGCACCACGTCACCCAGCTCGAGATGGGCCTGCGCCGCGGCCAGCGCACCCTCCAGTTCGAAGGTTTCCGGTTCGGCCACGACCCCGGCCGCGATCCGGGCGCTGGTACGGCGCAACGCATCCAGAACCTGGTGCGGGTCACCGCGCAGCAGCGGCAGCAGCAGTTCCGCGCTGGGATCCTCGGTATCGATCAGCGGGGCCGGCAGCGCGGCAACCACGTCGGCCACCTCCACCTCCGGCATGCGTTGCGTGCCGTCGATCACGCGGTCGGTCTGTCCGATGAGCGTATCGATGCCGAAATCGCCGAGGATGGAAGCGAATTCGACCGAGGCCTGGGGGTGCTCGCGGCCGCTGTCCACCGCCAGCACCATCCGCAGCACGCCGACCAGCTGACAGTACATCGCATAGGCCGATGGAAAACGCCGGCGCGGATCGGGATCGGTTGCCCGGCAGAGCAATCGGTGCAGCCCGGGGTAGCGGCGCAGCAGCGGTTCCTGCTCCGGCGACGGGATGACCGGGGCCAGGTTGCCGTCCCGTTCGACCGGCAGGTCCAGCATCAGCGCCGCCAGGGTGCGGCCGACCGAGTACAGGTCCGCGGCCACGGTGGGCCCGGTCTCGGTGATCTCCGGCGCCTGGTAACCCGGTGTGCCGTAGATACTTCCGTAGGAGTCGAGCGCGGCGACCGCACCGAGGTCGATGAGTTTGACCTCGTCCTCGCTGACCATGATGTTGTCGGGTTTGAGGTCGTTGTACGCCAGGCCGAACGAATGCAGATAGTCCAGCGCGGGCAGTACCTCCATCAGGTACGCGATCGCCTCGGCCACCGGAATACGCTCCGGCGCGAGCTCGTCGAGCATCTTCTTGAGCGACCGGCCGCCGACGTACTCCATCACGATGTATCCGGCCGCCACATCGCGACCGGCGGAGGCGTGCTTGACGAAGTTGTGGATCTTCACGATCCCCGGATAGGCCATCTCCGACAGGAACTGCCGTTCGG
Source organism: Nocardia sp. PLKS1-43 (assembly GCF_059510335.1). Lineage (NCBI taxonomy): Bacteria > Bacillati > Actinomycetota > Actinomycetes > Mycobacteriales > Nocardiaceae > Nocardia > Nocardia sp. PLKS1-43. The sequence goes on from NZ_JCAJZQ010000014.1 coordinate 159,064, forward strand.
CCAGGGCCACCACGTGCGCCTCGAAATCGAGCGGGTTCTGCAGCCCCTTGAGCACCACCCAGCGGTCGCTGACGTTGCGATCCACGGCCAGATACACCCAGCCCAGGCCACCGTGCGCCAGACAGCCCTGGACCTCGTACTGTCCGGCGACCAATTCGCCCGGCACCAGTGTGGGCCGGAAGTTGAACGGGGAGCCACAGGCCGCGCAGGTGCCGCTGATCGCACCGGGGCCGTCCGCGGTCCGGCGGCCCACGGGCGCATCACATTTCCAGCAGAATCGCTTGACCTCGTGCACTTCGGGATCGGTCAGCACCGCGGCGCGCGGATCCAGTGGAGTCACCTTGGGCATTTCCACCAGCCCGCCGCCCAATTTGCGCACACTGGGCCGGGACCGTGCGCTGCGGCCCGATCCCCGGCCGGTGTCGGCCTCGAGGCCGGCTTCGACCGCGGCCGAATCGGATTCGGCCAGCAACTCGAGTTCGAAATCCTCCTCGTCGCGCCGGCGCGCCACCGGGCGGGCACGCTGTGCCGAGAAGCGTTCCGACAGAATCGGATTAGGTATCCGGCCCTCGGGCGGGACCGGGCTCCGAGTGGCCCACGGGTGAGTCGTCGACCGCCGCGGCAGCTCGCTTCCGCGCATGCGCCGATTGGCCCACGGGTGCGGCAGCGGTTGGTCGGGCGCCTCGGAGTGCTCGGGCATGGGAACCTTTCGTACCCATTGGTGAGTCGGGCTCTCATTCTGGTCCGCCATCGATATCGTCGTGGAGGAGTTGTTCCCTCCGGTGGGAATATGCTTGCCGGGTGTTGGCCCGGATCCCGCGCCGCTCAGGTCCGGTCGGTCTCGACCACCACGTCCACGGTCAGCTCCGGCGAATTCGGTTCGGGCTCAGTCGGTTCGGGCAGGTGCGGCGACTGCGCGCTCACCGCACGCCACGTCGCGGCGACATCGGCGGCGCGTTTGCGGGCCAGCAGCCACCCGGCCGTCAGCACCGGCAGCATGACCAGCACGACCGCGATCACCGCACCGCGCTGTACGACGTCATCGCTCACCGCCATCAGCACGACCACGCTGAACAGGAACGCCAGCGTCAGCACGCCGGTCCACGGCGCGCCCGGCAGCCGGAACGCCGGCCGCCGCGCCAGGCCCTTGCGGCTCCAGCGCCACAGGCGCAGCTGGCAGGCCACGATCACCGACCACGCGGTGATGGTGCCCAGCGCCGACATGTTCAGCACGATCTCGAATGCCTTGTCCGGCACCACGGCATTGAGGCCCACGCCGATCAGCGCGATCGCGCCGGTGGCAAGAATGCCGACGTAGGGCACGCCCGAACCGGACATGCGCGCCCCCAGGGCCGGTGCGCTGCCGTTCACCGACATCGAACGCAGAATGCGCCCGGTGGAATACAGTCCGGCGTTCAGGCTGGAGAAACCCGCGGTCAATACGACCAGATTCATGATGGTGCCCGCGCCGTGCACGCCGAGTCCGGCGAAGAAGGTCACGAACGGACTCTCACCGCCGACGAAATCGCTGTAGGGCAGCAACAGACCCAGCAACACCAGGGAGCCGACGTAGAACAGCGCGATCCGCGCGATCACCGTATTGATCGCGCGGGGCATGACCTGTTCGGGATGTTTCGTCTCACCGGCCGCGGTGCCGACCAATTCGACTGCGGCATAGGCGAATACCACGCCGGTTGTGACCGTGACCAGCGGCAGCAGACCCACCGGGAACAACCCGCCGTTCTCGGCCAGCAGGCCGAATCCGGTCTGCCGGCCTCGGATGGTGAAGTGTCCGCCGAGAATGACCGAGCCGACGATCAGGAAGGCGACCAGGGCCAGGACCTTGATCAGCGCGACCCAGAACTCCAGTTCACCGAACCAGCGCACCGAGACCAGATTGAACGCGATCACGATCACCAACGCCACCAACGCGATCGCCCACTGCGGGATGACCTGGGTCGCACCCCAGTAGTGCACATAGGTGGCGATGGCGGTGATGTCGACGATGCCGGTCATGCACCAGTGGAAGAAGTACATCCAGCCGACGCCGAAAGCCAGCTTCTCCCCGTAGAACTCGCGCGCGTAGGACACGAACGACCCCGAGGACGGCCGGTGCGCGACGAGTTCACCCAGGGCCCGTAGGACGAAGAAGACGAATACGCCGCACACCGCGTACACCAGGAACAGCCCGGGTCCGGCGTGTTCGAGCCGATCCGCCGATCCCAGGAACAACCCGGTGCCGATGGCGCCGCCGATGGCGATCATCTGTAGCTGCCTGGGGCGTAGCGATTTGCGATAGCCGACGTCCTCATAATGCAGACCTGCGGACGGAGCGGTCGACCTGGGCGGGTGGACGGCTGTCATGACACGGCCTTTCAGGTGACGTAAATCATATCGCCGTCCAATGTACCGCCAAACATCGGCACGTTAATCCCATCGCTGGGAAACCGGAGGGCCGGGCCGGGCAGCTATGGTGCTCGCCCGGCCCCCGGCCACGGTGCGCCTCAGACCCGCGCTCGGCCGGAATCCCCGAGCTCGTCCGCGTTCGCCTTGGAGAGCGGTTCGGCGATGTTCTCCAGCGACTTGCCTTCGGCGTCCACACCGAAGAACCAGGCGACCAGGCCGCCCACGATCATCGCCGCGGCGCCGATGAGATAGCCGATCGCCAGCGGCAGCCGGTCCATACTCGGGTTGTCCGCCCCGCCCACCAGGAGGCTGAACAGATACGGAGCCAGCACGCCGCCCGCACCCTGGGAGATGGCGAAGAAGAACGAGATCGCCTGGCCGCGCAGCTCCAGCGGGAAGATCTCGCTCACCGTGAGATAGGCCGAGGACGCACCGGCGGAGGCGAAGAAGAAGATGACGCACCAGAACGCGGTCTGCGTAGCGGCATTGAGGATGCCGGCGTGGAATGCCCAGGCGGACAGGGCAAGTAGCGCACCGGAGAGCACGTACGTCCCGCAGATCATCTTGCGTCGCCCGATGCTGTCGAACAGCGGACCCAGCACGATCGGGCCGATCAGATTGCCGATCGCGAACGGGAAGAAGTAGTACCCGGTGTGATCGTCGGGCACGTGATAGAAGTGGGTCAGGACCTGCGCCTCGGTGAAGAAGATGGCGTTGTAGAGGAATGCCTGGGTCACCATCATCGTGAAGCCGAGGAACGACCGGGACGGGTAGCGCCCGAAGAAGATTCGCGCCATCTGCAGATAGGACACCCGGTCGCGCTCGACGATCTCGAGTGCCTGGCTCTCGTCCACCGGCGGCAGGTCCACTCCCCTGCTGCGGACGTGTTCCTCGATCTCGGACACGGTGCGTTCGGCTTCCGCGGCCCGGCCGTGCGTCAACAGCCAGCGCGGGCTCTCCGGGATCTGGCGGCGCAGGAAGATGATGATGAAACCGAGCACCGGCCCGATGAAGAAGCCGATGCGCCAACCCCATTCGACCGGCACGTAGCGCTCGTTGTACAGCAGCAGACTGGCTGCGGCGCCCAGAGCCGCACCGCCCCAATAGGTTCCGTTGATCGCGATATCCACCCGGCCGCGGTACCGCGAGGGCATGATCTCGTCGATCGCGGAGTTGATCGCGGTGTACTCGCCGCCGATTCCGGTGCCCGCGATGAACCGGAAGATGAACAGCGACCACGCATCCCACGAGAAGCCGGCCAGCCCGCTGCCGATCAGATAGATCGCCAGCGTCAGGATGAACAGCTTCTTGCGGCCGAGTTTGTCGGTGATCCGGCCGAAGAACAGCGCGCCGACCACCTGCCCGGCCAGATACCACGACCCCATCGCACCGACCTCACCGTGCGTCAGGTGCAGGGTCTGCTGGTTCTGCAGCAGCGAACCCATACTGGAGACGATCTGGATCTCCAGGCCGTCCAGAATCCAGGACACCCCGAGACCGACGACGATGAGCCAGTGGAATCTGGCCCACGGCAACCGGTCCATTCGCGCGGGGACCAGACTTCGAATGATAGTGCTGGGTGTCGACACTGTGCTGCCACCTCGATGTGAACGGACGGATTCGGCTGCCGCGAGCGGCTTTCCGGTGGTCCGGTGGCCGACTGCGCAGTGCCAATGTATTAGGTCAGCCGCAGGCGGTACCGGCGGATCGCAAACCTCGGCCGAGCACGAGATGGCGCCGGGGCACGACCGATGCGCGTTCCGCGCTCCGCGGCCGTTCGCTGTGCCGGATGATGCGCAGCGGCGGCTTGTGATCGACGGCCGCGATCCGATGCCGGTCCAGGTTGTCCAGCACCCGGCCGGCGGCGTCGTAGGCCACGCCCGCCCAGATCATCGAGCGCGGTCCCATTCCCCGGTCTATCAGTGCGCGAGCCGATTCCGCGCATTGGTTCAGCAGCGGGCACTCCTGGCAGATCCGCACGGCGGCACGCCACGAATCGGGCGTGCCGACGTCCAGGTCCCAGTCGTTGGGGCCCTCCGCACAGGACGGTCGCCGCGCCGTCGCGGGCGGAAAAGCGGAGGATGAAGACGCCGAGTCACGCGTCGGCGTACGCGATCCCGCGGTGCGCGCGGGGATTTCGAAAGTGGTCACAGCCGTCTCCGAGGGTGCCGAGGGCACGCCACGGGTCGGGCGTGTCCATGGGAGGGACGTCATCGGGGCCGATCAACGGTCCCCGGAAGCGGCGAACAACGCCGTACTCGAACGCTAACGCACTATCGGGCGAAGAGCAATAGATTGTGCCGTCAAATAACGGTACATTGACGGATGGTCTTCAGAGACATACCGTTGACCATGGAACCGCTGTATCGCGGTACATAGAGAGATGAGTTGGGCTTCCAGGGGGTCTGGCTGTGCAGGCGGAGTACACGATCGATGAGCTGGCACGGGTGGCGGACACCACCGTACGCAGCGTGCGGGTGTATCACGAGCGTGGACTGTTGCCCTCCCCCGAGCTTCGCGGTCGCATCGGCTACTACGGGTCCGCCCACCTGCACCGGCTGCAGACGATCAGCCGCCTGCTGAGCCGCGGAATGAAACTCAACGGTATCCGGGAACTGCTCGAGGCGTGGGATCGCGGTGACGGACTCGCCGAGGTGCTCGGCGTGCCCGAACAATCACCGGACCGGGCCACCGTGGCGGTCACTCGGCCGCAGCCGGTCGCGAACCCGCTCATCGATGCCGCGCCGGCGGCGGACGATACGCAGACGCGTGCGATCCATCGCGCCCCTGCCCCGAATCCCGCGGATCCGGCGACCCGGCTCATCGACGCCGGATTGAGCTCCGCCGAGGCGCTGGCGCTGATCGAACGATTACGCGCGGACTGCGATCGGATCGCCGAACAGCATGTGGGAGAGCTCTTCCATCGCCGCGGCGGGCAGACGCGCGAACGTTCCGGACGCAGCGGGAACGAGCGCGGCGGAATCGAATCCGCCACCGAAGCCGTCCGCCTCGCGGTGACGCGCACACTGGGCGAACTGCTGGATCACGCCTTCGCCCGGCGCCCGAGCATGCCGTGAACGCGGCTCATCGACGCTGCGCGTAGGCCACCGCGACCTGGACCCGGGAGCGCAGCCCGAGTTTGGACAGAATGTTCGACACATGTGTCTGCACGGTTCGCCGCGACAAGAACATCTTCTCGGCGATCTCGGCATTGGAGCATCCCTGTGCCACCTGCACCGCGACCTTGTCCTCGGTCGCGGTCAACGCTTCCCATCCGGTCTTGGGCCGCCGGCGCGAGCCCCGCGCTCCGCGACGCACGCCCAGTTCGCGCAGCCGGGCCTGTGCCCGGGCGGTCTCCGGACCCGCGCCGAGACCCTCGTAACACCGCACCGCCGCCTCGAGCGCGGCACAGGCCTCCGCCGTGCGCCCGCTGCGGACCAGCATCTCGGCCAGATTCTCCCCGGCCAGCGCGGCGAATCGGGGCCGCTGCGATCGCGCGAATTCGGCCACGGCCGCGGCGACCCGGTCCACATCACCGTCGGCGAGGCCGCGGAACAGCAGCACGGTGGTCGGGTCGCCGGGCGTGGACAGGCTCTCCACCAGTGACTCCGCGGCCGCGGCGGCCACCGTGCCCTCGATGAGCTCGGCCACCCTGTCCACCGCGGCCGCCGGCGGAACCGGGCGACCGGACGATTCACCCGCCGTCGCGGCCGGTGCGGCGATCCGCTCCAGATGCAGCCCGGCCACCTCGACGTGCCGGCGCAGGGTCGTCCGGATCGACGGGGACACCCGCTCGGCCAGGACCCGGCGCACCAGATCGTGCCGGAAGACCAGTTCGTCCCCGTCGTGCACCAGCACGCGCGCCTCGACCGCGGTGCGGATCTCGTTCCACACCTCGATCAGCGAAATGTCAAGGATCTCAGCGAGTTTCACCGGATCGATGCGCGGGGCCAGCGCGGCGGCCACCTCGAGCGTGTGCCGTGCCGATGCGGGCAGGAAGTCCAGCCGACGCGCGATCCTGGCCGACAGCGCGTCCGGGAGTCCGGCGCCGGGCTCGGCCGCGGGACGTGCGTTCAGCAGATCGGTGAGGTACATCGGATTTCCGGCGGCACCCGCGATCAGGGCGTTCAGGTGCGGTTCGGGTGGCGCGCCGAGCGAGTTCGCCGCCAGCCGGGCGACGTCGGCATCGGCCAACGGGCCCAAGGGCATTCGCCGCGCACCAACCGCGTCGAACTCCGACAGCAGGCGCGGCAGGCCGGGCCCCAGCGGGTAGGGGCGCATGGCCACCACGACCAGCAGCGGCATGGTGTCCACCGCGACGCTCAGCCAGCGCAGCACCGACAGGCTCGCCGAGTCGGCCCAATGGATGTCGTCCACCAGTATCGCCACCGGTCCGTCGGCGCACCATCGGCCCAGCAGTTCGGAAATGGCGGCGGTGACGGCGAACTCGGAGACCGGGCGGCCTTCACCGGCGTCCTCGAACCGGGCACCCAGCCGGTACCCGGCCGCGCTGCCGTCGCGATCGCCCAGCGCCACACACGAACCGATGGCAGCGCCGGGGATCGGCTGTTCCGCCTCGGTCGCCGCGCCGAACAGAACCCGGATCCGCTCCGCGGCGGCCATGCCGACGACGTGATGCAGCAGTGCGGACTTACCGATGCCGGGTTCGCCCTCGATGAGCACGAAGGCGCCGCGGTCACCGGCCGCGACCCGGTCGATCAGCGCGGCGATCCGCTCGATCTCCGCGCAGCGCCCGACGAGGTGGACGGCCTGCTCCAGGGGTTCGATCGCTGTCATCCGGCGTACATCACTCCCACGTACCTACTTCGAGTGCGCCGCAAGCCCTGCCGAGCCGCCGGTTCACCCGCGAATTACATCACAATAGATTTATGTCGCGCGATGCACCACCGAAATTGCCACAGCAGAAACATGAGCCCAACAAGGGACGACGAGCGCCCGAACCTATCATGCTCTCGCACCTGGGAATTGCGCTACGCAATGCGCCAGGCGAGTATCGTCGCACTACCGATGCGACCAGCGGGTAACCGTTTCCGGCCGATCCTGATCGCCCGCAGCGCAGCGGTTTCCGGCGCGTCGTTCCGCCGCCGGATCGATCCGCCGCACGGCGCCGCCGGCCGATCCGCGTCCGCGGGTTCCATCACCTCCGGCGCGGCCATTTGCATCTCTGGAGATGTTTTTCGGGTCCGCAGCCCCGCCGTGTGGCCGTCCCGGCGAGCGACACCTACAGTGGGACAACATCAATCGGGTCGAATGCGGGAAGTTCCCGCGAGAGGGGCGGGTCGTGCCGATTCCGTTGCGCGCCGCGGACGGCGCACCGCAGGACAATATCGCGATGGGCCTGGGCTGGGATGCGGCGAAGTGGCGGCTGTTCGGCTCACGCCCGGCCGATATCGACCTGAACGCGGCGGCACTGCTGTTCAGCGGCGATCAACTGGTGGAGGCGGTCTATCACGAGCGGCTCATCTCCAGCGACGGCGCGGTGCGTCTGCACGGCGACAACCTCACCGGCGACGGGCGCGGCGACGACGAGATCATCACCCTGGACCTGGACCGGCTGCCGACCCGGATCAGCGGTGTCGCGCTGCTCGTAACCTGTTACAGCGGACAGACTTTCGACAAGATCCGCAACGGCTTCTGCCGTCTCCTGGACCGCCGGTCCGGCACCCAGATCACTTGGCAGACGATGCTGCGCGGGCCGTACACCGGCATGATCATGGGCATCCTGCTGCGCACGAACGAGGGCTGGCAGTACACCGAGATCGCCGAGGGCATCACCGCGGAACATCCACGCGAGGCCATGCCGCAACTCGCTCGTTACCTGTCCTGATCGGCACCACCACCGCTCGTCGCGGCCGGTACACGCGCCGCGCACCGGACACGCCGCATCTTCACAAACGATCTTGTAACAGTGTGGATACAGTGCGGCGACCTTGTCGCACCCACTTCGAACTCGTGCTTTGCTGAGCGTGCTCCTTTCGCAACCCGCACGTGCCAGCACAGCCGGTCGATGTGGAAGGCTCCGAAATGTCGAAACAGCGTTGTTCTCGACTCGGCAGAACCGTTGCCGTATTGCTCTGCGCCGCAATCGTTTCGATCGGCGTCGCGACACTCTGGCAAGCGCCGCTCGCCCGCGCGGACTGCCACACCCTCTGTGATGACGCCGCGAGTCCGGCCTCGGGTTCGGCGTCGGCCGGATCCTCGGCGGCAGGGTCCTCGGCAGGCGGTTCGTCGGCGGCCGGATCATCGGCCATCGGGCCGAATCTGGCGGGTATGGGCCTGAGCCTGGTGATGCCGGTGATGGGTTTCGCGCCGCGCACACTGGCCCGGATCATCGTGCCGCCCACCCAATTTCCGTCCTTCGACAGCGTCATCACCAACGAGAGTTCGTGGAACGTCTTCGCGATCAACCCGAAGTCGGGCGCATACGGCCTCGGGCAGGCGCTGCCCCCGGAGAAGATGGCCCCGTTCGGCGCGGACTGGGCGTTCAACCCCGCGACCCAGATCCGCTGGGCCTACACCTACATGTGCGAGCGGTACGGCGGCCCGGACGGCGCGTGGGCGTTCTGGCAGGCCCATCACTGGTATTGAACGGCCGGCGCGCACACCGGCTCGCATCGCCGCGCACGCCGTAGCGCGCGGCCGCCGCCGGGTAGCGTGGCCGCATGACCGAGAGCTTCGTGGCGCGGGCCGGGCGGATCATCGATGCGATACTCCAGGCCGATCCGGTGACCGCCCTGTACGTCGGCGACCACCGGGTCGATGATCGGCTGCCCGATCTGTCGCCGGAGGCGGTGCGCGCGCAGATCGCGCTGCTGCGCGAGGCCTCGCATGTCCTGGCCGAAGTGGACGCCGATGATCTCGGCGCATCCGACCGGGTGGACCACGCCCTGTTGCAACAGGAAGTGGACCGGCGGATCTTCACTCTCGGGGAATTGCGCGAGCACGAGTGGAATCCGTTGGTGCACAACCCCGGACCGCTGCTGCACGGCCTGCTGGCACGGCCGTTCGCGCCGCCGGAGCATCGCCTGGAACTGCTCACCGCCCGGCTCACCGCACTGCCCGATGCGCTGGCGACCGCCCGCGCCGTGCTGCGGGACTGCCCGAGAATTCACGTCGAGACCGCGATCGCGCAGTTCACGGGTGTCTCCGCGCTGATCCGGGAACAGGCCCCCGCCTTGGCCGCGCAGGTGCCCGGTGCCCGGATCGCCGCGGCCGCCGAAGCGGCCACGGCCGCACTCACCGAATTCACCGGCTGGCTCACCGACCGGCTCGACCGGTCCGAGCGCGACCCGCGCCTGGGGCGGCGGCTCTGGGAGGCCACGCTCTGGCACACCCTGGACACCGAGCTCAGCGCCGCGCAGGTGATCGATCGCGCCCACCGGCACCTGGACCACCTGATGGACGAGATCCGGAGCACCGCAGGTGAACTCCTCGGAGTCGGCGATCCCACCGACGAGACCGTGCGCGCCGCGCTACAGCATCTGGCCGTCGATCACCCCACCGACGAGACCGTCCTGGCCACCGCGACCGCGGCTCTGGAGGAGGCCGAAACCTTCACCGCCGCAGAAGATCTGGTGACCCTGATCGACGATCCACTGATCGTGCAGGAGATGCCGGAGTTCGCCCGCGGGGTCGCCGTGGCCTACTGTGATTCCCCCGGTGCGCTCGAAATCGAAGGCGCGCCCACCTTTTTCGCGATCTCGCCGACACCGCGGGACTGGACCGCCGAGCGGGTCGCCTCGTTCTATCGCGAATACAACGACCACATGCTGCGCAATCTCACCGTGCACGAGGCGATGCCGGGCCACTATCTGCAATTGGCCCACGCGCGCCGGTTCCGCGGGTCCACCGCCGCGCGCGGACTGTGCGCCAGCGGCACTTTCATCGAGGGCTGGGCCGTCTACGCCGAACAGCTGATGTCCGAGCGAGGATTCGGCGGCCTGCCGGTCCGGTTGCAGCAGCTCAAATCCCATCTGCGGATGACCATCAACGCGATCCTGGATCAGGGCGTGCACTGCGCGGACATGTCCGAGGCCGAGGCGATGGAGCTGATGCGGCGGCGCGGATTCCAGGAGGAGGGCGAGGCGGCGGGCAAATGGCGTCGCGCTCAGCTGAGTTCGGCCCAGCTGTCCACCTACTTCGTCGGCTACACCGAGGTCGCCTCGATCGCGGCTGCGCGTCCGGCGGGCACCAGCGTGCGGGAGTGGCACGATGCCATGCTCGCGCACGGATCACCCGCGCCACGCCATCTGGCGGAGCTGATCACGCCCGGCTGACCGCTCGCGGGCGTGAGTTATCTCTCCCGCCGCCCGATCCGGACATACCGGACGAAGGCCGACGCCCCGCCAGCAGGCATTTCGCACCCGTTGCACCTGCGAAGACCGGTTTCGGAGCGCGCACCGATTGTCGTACCCGCGCAAGAACTGTCACAATCGTGTTCAGGGTAACGATCGCCGCACAGGTGCGCGTCATCCATCGAATGAGCACGCCGCGGGCTCAGGCCAGGGCTGACGAAAGGCGCGTCGTCATGTTTTTGCGAGTGTTCGCTCCATCGTTCATCGTCGCGATCGCAGCGCTCGTTACAGCGCTGATCTACGGCGGTCCGCAGGCTCTCGTGGCCGCGGCGGTGCTCGGCGTACTCGAAGTATCGCTGTCCTTCGACAACGCCGTGGTGAATGCCGGTGTGCTGCAACGCATGAGCGTGTTCTGGCAACGGATGTTCCTGACCGTCGGCGTGGTGATCGCGGTCTTCGGGATGCGGTTGCTGTTCCCGCTCATCGTGGTCGCGATCGGGGCCCATCTCGATCCGATCCAGGCGTTGCATCTGGCGCTGAATCCGCCGCCGGGCGGTGCGCACTACTTCCCCGACGGGACGCCCAGCTATGAAACCCTGTTGAACGAGGCCAATCCCAAGATCGCCGCCTTCGGCGGGATGTTCCTGCTGCTGCTTTTCCTCAACTTCGTCTGCGCGGAGCGCGAGACCACCTGGCTGAGCTGGATCGAACGTCCGCTGGCCCGGCTGGGCCGGTTCGCCATGTTCCCCGTGGTGACCTCGCTCGTCGTGCTGGTGCTGATCGCGGGCGTGGTCACCCCCGACGGCCAGGCCACCGTGGTGATGGTCGCCGGTGTGCTGGGCATCGTGACGTATCTGCTCGTCGACGGCCTCGGCGCGCAGTTCGACACCGAACACGCCGGGCCTTCGCGCGCCGTGGTCGCGACCGGCCGGGCGGCCTTCTTCGGCTTCCTGTACCTGGAGGTGCTGGACGCCTCGTTCTCCTTCGACGGTGTGATCGGGGCGTTCGCGATCACCGCGGATCCGATCATCATCGCGCTCGGACTGGGGCTGATCGGCGCGATGTTCGTCCGGTCGATCACCGTCTACCTGGTGCGCAAGGGCACCCTGGCGGATTACGTCTACCTCGAACACGGCGCGCACTGGGCCATCGGCGCGCTCGCGGTGATCCTGCTGTGGTCCACCGGACACGCCATCGACGAGGTCACCACGGGCCTGATCGGCGTGGCGATCATCTTCCTCGCGGTCCTGTGCAGCTGGATGTACACCCGCAGGCATCGCGGCCAGACCACACATGCGCAGGCAGCCGAACGCGAGCCCGAGGAGGACGACCCAGCCGCCTCCCCGGAACCCCCGGCCGCGGACCAGAACTACGAGGGCGGCGACGCGGCACTGCGCCTATACGGACCCGAACTGCTGCAGAAGGTGCCGAACCCGCCTTCCGCCAACGGGTTCGGCCGTTCCCGCGAGGCGCTGCCTAACTCGTCCGCGCAATGACCCCGCGCAGGTAGGCGGCCTGCCCGGCGTGCTGCAGATCGTCGGAGATCACGCTGACCAGCCGCACGCTCAGGGTGACCGGCGGATCCCACCGGGTGTCCACCACCCGGGACAGATCCGCATCGGTCAACCCGCGCACATAACGCAACGTCTGCTCGTGGACCGCGTCGTAGTAGCCGGTGAGCAATTCGGCCGGTGCCTGTATTTCCGCGACATCGTCGGCGGAATGGCCGTATCCCGTGTCAGCCGGGTCGATCGGCAGCGCGAACCGCTCGAACCACCCGCGCCCGGTCCACACCTGCTCCTGCCCGGCCACATCGGCGATGTGATCGTCCTGTACCCGGGTCAGATGCCAGACGAGCCAGGCGATCGAGTTGGCGCCCGGGTCGACCCGGAAGTTCAACGCCGCCGCCTCGAGCCCGTCCACCGCCTCGTGCACAACCTCCCGCACCCGCTCGTACCCGTCGATCAGGACCTCGGCACTGGTCGTCATCTCTCGAACTCCTTCCCCACTCGAGGAAACTCGCACGGACCGACCGTACGCCGTACGCGATGGTTATGAACGAGCGCTACTGATCCCTGGCCGATCGGCCGGAGTTCGCCGCAGCCGTGAATGACCACGCACAGGGCCGCGCAAGTTATGGCGCGGGTACCATAACCTTATGGCTTTGAAGAAGACGACGGTCATGGTCGATGAGGCTGACCTCGAATTGGTGAAGAGGGCCGCAGCGCGCGAAGGGCGGCCGGAGTCCGAGTACTTTCGTGAAGCTTTTCATCTGGCCGCGATCCGAACGCGCCGATGGGATGAGGCGTGGGATATCCCCGTTCTCGACTACGGGCACGCGGTGACAGCGGATGAGATCGACAACGCTGTGCGAGATGCGATCACCAACACCGAAGCCGATGCTTGATGATCGTGATCGGCGACACCTCAGGTCTGGTTGCCGCTTTCAACTCGGCGAATCCCGAGCATCTCGACGCGCGCTCCGCGCTTCAGCAGGCGGCTCTGACCATCGTCTCTCCGCTCGTCCTGTTGGAGATCGAGCACATCACCACCCGTAATCTCAACCGCCAAGCTGCTTATGCGGTCAATGATTGGTTGTTGGCGCAGGAGCGCACCGGTCGCATCGAGGTGCCCTCGGTCTCGGCGGACCTCTTGCGGGTCGCGCGGAAGGTGCAGAACCGGTACATGGATTTGCACCTGGATCTCACCGACGCCACCAATGTCTCATTGGCCGAGCGATATGAAACCGCAGAGGTTTTGACGCTCGATCGACGCGATTTCCGCGCGGTTACCCCGCTCACTGGTCATGCCGCGTTCCGCCTGCTGCCCGACGATCTCCAACCGACGGACAACCACCGCGTCCTCAGGTCGGCAGGGGGAGAGAAGGTTCCGACCGACCGGGGCGCTCGGTAGCCAGCGGCGTCGAAGGCGTGTTCAGGGAGAGCAGAGCGTCCAGCCGGGTGCGGTCAGTGCGGTCCGACCCGAACTGTGCCACGCCGGACGGTGGTGTGCGCGACAAGCTCACTGACTCTCCCGCATCCAGCATGCCCGGCTCAGGGACCGAGCGGGGCGTACCAGCCGTACTCGCCGGCGTGCATGGATTTTGAATCGTGTGCTCGCGTGTCCTGTCACACTCGCGATCACCACTTCGTCTATCCGGCATACACGGTGCGGATCCCGTGGAAGGAGACGAATCATGACAATCGCTTATTACATCGTCGCTGTCGTCACAGCCCTGTGGGTCGGGTTCTCCAGCTACTCGCTGTTCGCTCGGAAGGCGTTCGTGGTCGACTCGCTGGTGGCCTACGGGGTGCCGCGGACGTGGTGGAACTGGCTGGCGGCGGCGAAGGGGGCGGGTGCGGTGGGGTTGGTCGTCGGGATCTTCGTTCCCGCGATCGGCGTCGCCGCGGCGATCGGGTTGATCCTGTACTTTCTGGGCGCGGTCGCGACGACCTTGCGGGCGCGCTCGTACCGGACCACCCCGTATCCGGTCCTGTACCTGATCCCCGTCGCGGCCGCTCTCGTCCTGCAACTCGCCGCCGCGTGACGACGCGTCCCGGGGATCACCTCCGGGGGTCAGCGGCCCCGAGGCAGGACAGCCGGGCAGAATGTACGACATGAAGTCCAGGCCGTTGACGCTCATCCAGGACGATCTCGTCGAGTACGACAAGGCCATGGAACGGATGGCGGAGATGGTCGAACAACGGCAGCGCGACGAGCGGCCGGACACCCTGTGGCTGTTGAGTCATCCGCAGGTGTACACCATCGGCCGGCGCACTCCGCACGAGCATCTGCCCGATCCCGCCCACCACATTCCGGTGGTGGAGACGACGCGCGGCGGGCAGCTGACCTACCACGGCCCCGGCCAGCTCGTCGGATACCTGATCGTGAAGCTGGGTGCGGGCGAGGGCGTGGTGGATTACATCCGCGAGGTCGAGTTTCGGCTCATCGAGGCCCTCGATCGACTCGGCATCCGGGCCGAACGCCGCGACACCCCGCCCGGCTCGGAACTGCTGACCGGGGTGTGGACCAGTGCGACGGGGCGCAAGATCGTCTCGATCGGCATGCGCCAGAGCCGCGGGGTCACCAGCCACGGCTTCGCTCTGAACGTCGACGGTGACCTGGAACCCTGGCAGTGGGCGGTGGCCTGCGGTCTGCCCGAGGTCGACATGACCTCGGTGCACCGCGAATCCGGCGCCGGGACGATGGACCGGGTACGCCCGGTCGTCGCCGAGGTGTTCGAGGCCCAACTCTGAGCTTCGTCACGGCGAAGACTTCCCGCTGGTGGTGATTCGCGCCCGCGGCCGGTGCCTGTACGCGGACTTATCCTGCTCAGTGTGGATGACATGCCGTACGCCCGCCTCAGCACCACTGAACGCGAGCGCGCACTGCATGAACTCGCCCATCATCTGAGCGTCGGGCGGCTGAGCCCGGCCGAATTCGAGGAACTCACCACGCGCGCCACGGCGGCCACCAGCACGGCCGAGTTGGCCGGTCTGCTCGCCGACCTGCCGGGACAGGCGCCCAGGCCCTCGACCGAACCGCCCGCCCGCCCGCTGACTCCGATCGCCGTGCTGTCCGCGCTCGTCGTTCTGATCGCGGTCGGCATGAGCGTGCTGGCCGGAAACTGGTTGTGGCTGTTGCTGATTCCGGCCGTTCCGGCCGTAATCCTCGGTGCGCGAGGCATCATCGCGCGCCGGACGGCCTGATTCGCTGAGGAAGTACTGATATGGCGTGGTTCGACAGGGAGTTCATCGCCGTTCCCGAGGCCCGCAAGAACCAGCTGGTCTACAAGTGGCCGGACGTCAGCATCCGCCGCTACTCCCGGGCCGTGGTCAACGCCGACGAGATGGCGTTGTTCGTCAAGTCCGGGCAGGTGGTCGCCACCATGGGGCCCGGACGGCACCGGGTCGACGCCGACGAACTGCCGGTGCTGGGCGCGCTGGTCGACTCGGTGACCGGCGGCAACTTCTATCGCGCCGAACTGTATTTCGTCTCCACCCGAGAGTTTCCGGGGGTCAAATTCGGTGGCCGACTGGCCGATATCGTCGACCCGGCCAGTGAGCAGGTGGTGACGTTGCGCGCTTTCGGCGAATTCGCGCTGTCGGTGCGCGAACCCGGGCAGCTGATCACCTCATTGGCCGGAACGACCGATCTCGCCGATCCCGCCGCAGTGCGGAACTGGTGCTCCGAACTGCTCCTGAAATCCATGAAAGTGACCATCACACAAGGGATTTCCGGGGGCGAATGGCCGATTCTGGGACTGCCCGCGCATCTGCATGCCATCGAGTCGGCGGTATTGCACCAGACCAACACCACGCTCTACGAATACGGTCTGCGCATACCGCGGATGGGCAACTTCGACGTCACCCTCGCTCCCGAAGATGCCGAGCGGCTCAAACGGCTCGCCAAGGATATGACCTACATCCGCCTCACCGGTGACTTCCAGCGTTACGCGGCAGGCGAATTGGCGCTGGACGCGGGCCACGGACTCGCCCACGGCGCGGGCGGTGGCGCGGGCTTCCTGGGAGCGGCCCTGGGACTCAACGCGATTCAGCAGCACACCGCCGCTCCCCCGGCTCCCGCGCTGGCGCAGCCCGCGGCCATGCCCATCTGCCCGGCCTGCAACACCCCCAACCCGGCTGGCGGGCGATTCTGCGCGAACTGTGGCGAAAACCTGAAATCGCCTGAGCCACACCACTGCACGGCCTGTGGACACGAACTGGCGCCGTCGGCCAAATTCTGCAGCTCCTGCGGCGTGGCCACCGGACGCTGACCCCCAGCCTGCAGCCGAAAACACCGCTGCGCCGCGGATCGTGCGGCCTGACAGGCCGGAC
The DNA here is from genome assembly GCF_059510335.1 of Nocardia sp. PLKS1-43. NCBI lineage: Bacteria > Bacillati > Actinomycetota > Actinomycetes > Mycobacteriales > Nocardiaceae > Nocardia > Nocardia sp. PLKS1-43. The sequence goes on from NZ_JCAJZQ010000014.1 coordinate 175,622, forward strand.
CATGCGGAAAATCCAACCGGTCGACTCGAACGACCCGCGCCCGCTGCCCGGCAATCGGTTCCGTCGCACACACGACCGCACCGCGTATCCCGCTCGTCGCGAGCAAGCCGGGCCCTATCGACCGAAGGGTGCAGCGCAACAGCGGATCACGCAGCGCGACCCTGACCTGCGCGGCAGAACCGACCGCGCCGGGTAGCGTGCGCGGCCGGGGCAATCCGGCCCGGCAACCGAAAACCGCAGCGCTGCAAGCCGAATCAGGCTGGGCGACCGCGGGACGGTCCGACCGGCCGAACCATGCGGCACGACCGATCGGACCGCGCCCGGATGGTGCGCGGCCCGATCGTACGGCCGGTATCAGTCCGGGATGGCTGTACCCGCCTCGCCGGTGCCGACCAGGCCGCGGAATTGGCGTGCGGCGACGGACAGGGTCGCGAGATCCTTGCTGTCGCTGGCGAAGATGTCCGTCAGCGCCGACCGGGCGCGGGCCAGACGGGGGCGGTTGGTGGACTCCCAGTAGGCGATCTTCTCCGTCGCGCTCTCGGCGGGTTCGGTGATGGTGAGGACGTCGATCGTGAGCGAGCGCAGTGAGCCGTACAGATCGTCGCGGACCGCGAGCCGGGCCAGGGTGCGCCAGCGGTCGCCGCGGTCCAGGCCGGCGACCTCGGTGAGCAGGCGCTGGACCTCGAATCGGTCGTCCAGGGCGTAGTAAAGGGCCACGACCTCCTGCGGATCGCGCTGGGTGATATCGGCGATATCGAGCACATCCAGCAGCGAGAACCGGTGGATGAGCAGATACACCTCCTCGGCCAGATCGCGCGGAGCGCCGCGATCGATCGGCCCGCGCGAGCGGCGCAGCAGATCGGCCGCGAGCGGGCCGGGCTGCCAGGCGGGCACCGCGAGGGTGCGCACCCCTTCCCGGTATCGCGCGATATCCGCGCCGATGGCGATCGGCTGCGGGCGGTGGGCCAGCAGCCAGCGGCACGCGCGATCGAGGGTGCGCTCGGTCTCCAACTCCAGTTCGTCGCGGACCGCGGCGGGCATCGGCGTGGTGCGGATGCGCCCCCAGAGCGTGTGCAGATCGAAGATCTCCACCGCCGTGGTGAAGGCGCGCACGGCATCCGCGGCGTCGGCACCCGCCTCCTCGGCCAGCCGGAAGGCGAAGGAGATGCCGCCGTAGTCGATCATCTCGTTGACCACCGTCGTGGCGACGATCTCCCGGCGCAGCGGATGTCTGCGGATCGCGGCCGCGAATCGTTCGCTCAGCGCTTCGGGGAAGTATCCCGGCAGGCGGGCGGCGAAGGCCGCACTGTCCGGCAGATCACCGGCCAGCAGCTCCTGTTTGATCGAAAGCTTCACGTGCGCGAGCAGATTCGCGATCTCCGGCGAGGTCAGCCCTTCGCCGCGGGCGGCGCGCTCGCTGAGTTCGGCGTCCGACGGCAGCGCCTCGAGCGCGCGGTCCAGTTCGTGCCGGGCCTCGAGATCGGCGATCAGCCTGCGGTGCACCTCCAGCATCGAGCGTGCGTCGCTGCGGGACAGACCCATGCAGAAGTTCTGCGAGATGTTGTCCCGCAGCACGAGTTCGGCGACCTCGTCGGTCATCGAGGCCAGCAGCGGATTGCGATCGGCCGCCGGCAGGTCGCCACTGGTGACCAGGCCGTCCAGCAGCACCTTGATGTTGACCTCGTGGTCCGAGCAATCCACGCCCGCGGAATTGTCCAGCGCGTCGGTATTGCACTTACCGCCGTTGCGGCAGAACTCGATCCGCCCGAGCGAGGTGAGCCCGAGGTTGCCACCCTCGCCGACCACTCTGGCCCGCAAGCGATTCGCGTCGACGCGGACCGGATCGTTGGTCTTGTCACCGGCATCGGCGTCGGACTCGGTGGATGCTTTGACGTAGGTGCCGATTCCACCGTTCCACAGCAGATCCACCGGCGCGAGCAGGATCGCCCGGATCATCTCCGCGGGCGAGAGCGAGTTCACCTCCGGGGAGAGCCCGAGTGCCGCGCGCACCTGCGGGGTGACCGGGATCGCCTTGGCGGTGCGGTCGTAGACGCCGCCGCCCGCACTGATCAACGACCTGTCGTAATCCGCCCACGACGACCGCGGCAACGCGAACATCCGCTCCCGCTCCCCGAACGACACCGCCGCATCCGGATCCGGATCCAAGAAAATATGCCGATGATCGAACGCGGCCACCAGACGAATATGCCGCGAGAGCAACATCCCGTTACCGAACACATCACCCGACATATCCCCCAACCCGACGACGGTGAAATCCGTTGTCTGCGTGTCGATGTCAAGCTCGGCGAAATGCCGCTTCACACTCTCCCAGGCACCCTTGGCGGTGATGCCCATCGCCTTGTGGTCGTAGCCGGTGGATCCGCCGGAAGCGAACGCGTCGCCGAGCCAGAACCCATACGACCGCGCCACCTCGTTCGCGATATCGGAGAACGTCGCGGTCCCCTTGTCCGCGGCCACCACCAAATACGTGTCATCACCATCACGACGCACCACACGCTCGGGCGGAACCACCGCACCCGAGGCATGATCCACGTTGTCGGTCACATCCAGCAGACCCGAGATGAACGTCCGATAGCAGGCGATGCCTTCGGCCTGGGTGGCCTGCCGATCCGCGGCCGGATCGCCGGTCGGGGCGGGCGGCTGCTTGACCACGAAACCACCCTTGGCGCCCACCGGCACGATCACCGCGTTCTTCACCGCCTGCGCCTTCACCAAACCCAAGATCTCGGTCCGGAAATCCTCCAACCGATCCGACCACCGCAACCCACCACGCGCCACCGGACCGAACCGCAGATGCACACCCTCCACCCGCGGCGAATACACGAAAATCTCGAACTGCGGCCTCGGCTCGGGCAATTCGGCGATCTGTCGCGGATCCAATTTGAACGACAGCTGCGGCCGCGGCCGGCCGTCCGCGTCCAGGCGGAAGTAGTTGGTGCGCAATGTCGCCGTGATCAGGCCGAGGATCGCTCGCAGAATGCGGTCGGTGTCCAGGCTGACGACGGCATCGATGGCATCGCGCAGATGTGCCGACACCGTTTCCGCGCTCGCCGAGCTCGTCTCCGGCACGCCGTCGGGATCGAAACGGGCGTAGAACAATTCGGTGAACCAACCGGCCGCGGCGGGATGACTCAGCAGCACCCGGGTGATGTTCGCGAAGGTGTAGGCGAATCCGGCCTGCTGCAGATATTTCGCGTAGGCCCGCAGCACGGCGATCCGGCGCCAGTCCAGGCCGGCGCGCAGGACGAGTTCGTTGAGCCGGTCGACCTCCGCACGACCGAGCCACATGGCCGCGACGGCGTCGCAGAAACGCTGGCGCACAGTGCCTTCGGAAGATTCCTCGGAATGCTCCGGGCGAGTGAGGTCCAGCTCGAGATCCGGATCGGTGGCCGTGCGCAACAGCGTGGCCGGAGCCCGGAGCCCGAAGTCGTAGATCCACCGGCCCGTGTGGCCGGGCAGTTCGATCCGGTACGGGCGTTCGTCCAGAACCTCCATGCCGAGACTGTGCAGCAGTGGCAGGACCCGGCTCAGCGACACCTCCGAACCCGCGACGTACAGCGTGAAACGCCAGTCTCCCGAAGGGGATTCGGGATCGCGATACAGATTCGACGCGACCGAACCGTCCGCGAGCGAGGTCAGCATCGACAGATCCCGCAGCGCCCGGACCGGTTCGTATTCCTGCTGGTAACTGGGCGGGAAGGCATCCGCGCAGCGCTGCGCCACGGCCGCGTCCAGCTCCGGCGCACTCGCCGCCGCGGCGACCAAGCGGTCGGCCCAGGTCCGGGTGGCCGCGACCAGCAGCTCCTGGATCCGGTCGCGGTTGGTCTCGGACAGATCGACCGCCGGGGCGGGGTGGTCCCGCTGCACCGTGAAATATATTGCGGCAACGTCCGATTCGGTGACACGCGCGGAGTAGGCGAGGTGCTCGCCGCCGAACTCGGCCGCCAGCACGTCCTGCATGCGCAGCCGAACCTCGGTGGAGTACCGGTCGCGCGGCAGATACACCAGGCAGTGCACGGCACTGCTGCGGTCATCGCGACGCAGGAACAACCGGACCTGACGCCGCAGCCCGACATTCATGACGGCCGAGACGGTTTCGAACAACCGGCGGGCGTCGGTGGCGAACAGCTCGACGCGCGGGAAGGTCTGCAGCATCTCGAGCATCGCCCGGCCGGAGAAGGAGCTCAAATCCAGGCCGGCCCACTCGATGACCTGGTGCACCCGCCGCGAGATCACCGGGATGTCGAGGATGTCCTCGTGCGTTCCGGTGACGGTGAAAGTTCCGGCGAATACATGGGTACCCGCAACGCTCGAACCGGGTTCCGCACCCGAATCGGCCACGCTGACGAAACACAGATCAGCGGCGCCGGGCAACGCCGAGGCGACCGAACCGGCGGTCAGCTGCAGCGCCGGGCCCGCTGCGCACACGCCGGGAACTGCGGCCCCGTCTCGCAACACACCGAGTCCGGTGCCGGCGAGCTGGACCGATTCGGCATCGGACCCGGTCGGCGCGGGGTAGTAGCCGTACCCGAGGACGCTGAAGTGCCCGTCGGCGAGCCAGCGCAGCAGCCGGGTGTACTCACCGGGGACCGCATCCCCGACCGAGTTCGCCGCTCGGTCGAGCCGATCGGCCACCGTGGTCATGCGCTCCAGCATCGCCGAGGAGTCGTCGTTCACCCGGCGCAGTTCGCCGAGTTGCGCAAGCAGTACCCGTTCGAGGCCGTCCACCGACCGGTCGTCCGTCGCCGGACTCAACTGCACGTGGATCCAGGACTCGGCGGTGGTTCGGCCGCGCACCTCCGGCCGTCCTTCCGCCTCGCGCGGCCACACTCCCTGCAACCGGCCCGCGCTGTCGCGAGCGACGTCGAATACCGGGTGCACGACCTCGGCGATGACGACACCCAGGCGCCGCAGCGCCGAGGTGACCGTATCGACCAGCATCGGCATATCGTCGTTGACGATCTGGATCGCCGGACCGAGCTCAGTACCGTCCGCGGACCGATAGAGGCGGGCCAGCGCGATACCGGGCCGGCGCAGCGCGGCGAGTTCGAGGTGGTGCCGGAAGATCCGTTCGGCCCGGTCGGTGATCGCCGGCGCGGCGGCGCCCGGCTGGATCCACCGGAAGTACACCGCCTCGAGATCGGTCGGGTCGTCCCGGAACCGGCTCACACGGACCGTCCGCTGGGTGGTTGCCGTCATCACTCCGCGCCTCCTGGAGATGGAACGTGCCGCCGTAGGTATATACCACTATTTAACGGCACATTATTTATTGTGCCATCATGTCGGCGGCGAGCTGTTCCCACCCGTTGGAAGGCAGCATCCGGATGTCGTCAGAGAATCAGGCCGGCGCGCACCAGGAAGCTCCGCGCCGCGGCCCGATCGGTGAAACCGCCTGTCTCGATACGCAATCCGGTGCGGGTATCGGCATACCACGCGGCGTACGACGGCCCGATCGCCACGAAGACGTTCCCGTCCGCCAAGACCGCCGGACCGGCGGCACGCCACTCCGCGATAGTCTGCGCGATCTGGCCAGGCTGCTGGATCCGCACCGAGAACCGCAACGGCGCACCGCCGGTGATACTGCCCATCAACAGCGGATTGCTCGACTGAACCACGCAGTCGTCACCCGGCTGCGGACCGCCGGACTGCTGACAGTTCGCGGCCGACCGCAGCAGGGCGGGCAACGCGTCGACCGCATCGAGCTGGCCCAGCGCCGGCACGCTGTTCGCGCACGAGCGAATGATCAACGCGCCCAACACGACCAGCAGCACGATGCCGACCAGGGCCACGCGCCAGGACGTCCGGGACAGCCACTGCTGCACCAGCGCCATGAGTTCGGCGACGAAGCCCTTCTCCGCCGCGGCGACCGCGGGCCCGGCCGCGGCCACCATGTGCTCGGCATCCACCGCCATTCGCGCGGTGCCGGCCATCGCCTTCGCGGTATCGCCCACGATCGAATGCGGGCCGGGCGCCGGCGCGGCCGGGGCGGGCAAGGGCGCACCGCAGTGCCCGCAACGGGGATCCGCGCCGGTGTTGTGGTGGGCGCAGTACTCGCAGATCAGACTCGGCGTGCTCAATGTCCCGTGATCACAATCGATGAGATGGCGACGGTGTTGGTCGACGCGTCGCCCTTGGAGGCCAGCACGGTCAGGATGATCTTCGAGGCGCTCACCGGCGGATCGATCTTGGTGACCACCAGGCTGCGCTGATCCATGGTCTGCTGGGTGTAGGTCGTGGTGTTGCTGTCGTTGAACTGGTACGAGACCCGGCTGACCGTGCGGTATTTACTCCACTGGTCCGCACCGTCCGCGCCCGCCGAATCCCAGCCGGGGACGATGCCGATCGAATCGACCTGATACGACTTGCCCAGGTCGATGGTCAGCACCTGCCCGTCGACCTTGTACGCCCGCACGCACGACCACGCCTTTCCCGGTTGTCCGGAGAACGCGTCAATGCCCTGGGTGCTACCCGAAGGACAATGCGCCACAGCCGATTTCACCTGAATGGTGGCGGAGGTTCCGGCGGCGTCGGTCTTGGCCGGAGAGGCCGGCCCGGCGGCGACCGGGGTGGCCACCACGACCGGATTCGGTGAGGACTTCTGCCCTCCCGTGGTCACCAGGATCAACACCAGCACGATCGCGAGCACGCCCACCACCGCCAGCGCCACCCGGGGGCGGCGCAGCAGCTCGACCACCTTCGTCGCCGACGCCGCGGCTCCGGTAGCCGGAGGGGCGGCCGAGGCCGAGGCCGATTCGGGTTCCGGACCCGGCTGCGACGTCGCCGCGGACGGCGCGGAAGTGTTCCGCAACCGGCCCGCGGCCATCTCGTTGAATTCGGAGGAGAACTCCATACCCGGCGACTCGTCGGGCGACTCGCCGTTGAGCAGGGCCATGATCCGGTCGCTGGCCTTCGGCGTGCCGTTGGCGCGACGCCGGTCGCCGGTCGGCATGGAATCCGGCTCGATCAGCGATTCCCCGGGCACCAGGTCCGGCGCGCTGATCACACCCGCCCTGGTCGCGGGCTCCTCGGCGATCGGTTCGGCGATCGGCTCGGCAGCCGTGGCCTGCGCCGACTGCCCGAACGACGGATGCGCGAGCAAGGCGTCGAGCACCGCGCCGCGATGGCGGACGAAGACGTCTCCCGGATCCTCGGCGGACATATCCGGGATCGTATCCAGATTTCCGGAATTACCGTTCCGGCAGTGTTCCCGGCACCGGGAATACCGGGATCAGCGCTCACCCTCCGCGGTGACGAAATATTCCGGCGGCACATCGAATACCCGCGCGAGCGCGATGATCAGATCGAGCCGGGGAATTGCTTCACCGTGGATGAGGCGATAAAGCCCCGACTGCGATACGGGCACATCCGGATATGCCAATTCCAGATGCTGTGCCAGCGAGTACAGCGTGAGCGACCGGGTCGATCCGTCCTCGGTCGAGACCACGGATTCGGCGATCAGATCGGACAATCGCCGCGAGAATATCGCGGCCGCCGACTGTCGCGGAGTGAGCGCCTCCCGGCTTTCCGATTCCTGAAACACGCCGCCATCCGACTGCGATTCCGTTACCACACCGGCCAACATCAGCGTCTCACCTCTGTTTCCATCGAACGACTTTCGAATATTGCGCTTGTTTCCCCTGATTCATTGCCCGCCGGGGCGAACGCTGGGTGATCGGCGACCGGATCAGGGTAATCGAGATATCGCATCTCCCCTCGTGGTTCGATCAACTCCACCCGCACCGTGCGCATCGGAATGCTCACATCCAGGGCCGTCGCGCCGACCTGATCGATGGCCAGGTCCGCCGTCGACCGACGCGGCTCGTCACGCTCACCGATCGTCACTGTGGTGTGCGCGGACGAGGCGCGCAGCGGAACCCGGTCGAATACCGCGACCGTGGCCGCGGGACCGGTCGCGGCGTCCGGCTCGGCCGCACCGGCCGGATCGTCGGGCACCAGCCGCAGCGAGGTGGGATCGCCCACCTCCGAAACCAGCTGCGACCAGCGTTGCGGGCGGGAGGAATGCACTTCGACGTCCGCGCCCACCACCATCGCCCGCAGGACCAGCTGCTGTGCGATCGGCAGATCGGCTCGCACGTCGACGGTCCGGCGCTGCGGGTTGTAGCGCGACGGGTCGAACAGCGGCAGTGCCAGGGTGTGCCGCGGCTGCCCGCTGATCGCGCCGAGGATCTGCCCGTTCGGGCCGATGGCCACGGTCAGGCCGGACAACGCCTCGTCCTGCGCGACGTCGACACCGGATTCGGTGGCCGCGATATCGCGCGTCGAGGTTCCGGTCGGCAGCGATGCCAGCAGCGCCGCCGACTGCCGCCCGCCCAGCGGAAGCAGGTAGTCCACCGGAGCGGACGGCACCGCCGAGCCGACGTACCGGACCAGGCCGCGCGCGCCGACCGCGCCGCCGGCCAGGCTCACCACGACGGTGGTCCGGCCCCGGTTCCAGGACCAGCAGTCGTCCAGCCCGACGCCGCCGAGCCGGGTCCAATCGATCAGGAAGCTGGTGACGCTGCGTCCGGGGACCGAGGATTCCAGATGACTCCACTTCTCCCGCAGATCGGACAACTCCACTCCGGCGTGCAGCAGCCGGTTCGCCTCCCACAGCGCGTCCGCGGGGAGCGGGTGCGCGTTGACGCCGTGTTCCCGCAACCGCATCGCGATCCGGTGCACCGCACTGGCCAGCGCCCTCGGCGCGGCGACCGCGCACGGTCCCCGGCGCGCGAGCGCCGCCAGATTCCGTTCCTGATCCAAGCGCACCACCAGCCACGACATCCGATTGCCGACCACCGGATGTGAGCCGATCAACTGGTCGTACAGCATGCTGTAACTGCCGCCCGGACGCACCCGCTGGCCGGTGGTGACGATATCGATGTCCACGGTGATGCCGTACTGATCGCGCATCGGCAGCAGCGCGTCGACCGGGATGGTGTCCTCGGTGTAGATCGTCTGCTCGGCGATGACCGTGGGCAGATCCAGGTTCGGCGCGAGCTGGATCATCGCGACCAGCGTCGTGCCCTGCTCGTGCACACCGCACACCCCGGCGGCCACCTGGACGTCCAGGAGGTCGAGCGGGCGCACGCGTTCCGCGGCGCGCATCTGATATCCGAGCCGGTAGGCGGACCAGTCCAGCAGCCAGCGCACGGCCGTGCGCTGCGCGATCCGGACCGTCACCGAGGCCAGCAGCACGACCACGACGGTCGCGCCGACCCAGATCGGGGCCTGGGCAAACAGTCCCACCAGCGCCGGCCCGCCCGCGATGACCAGCACCGCGAACGGTCCCCGCTCGACACCCCCGACCCCGATTCGCGGTGCACTCACCGGCGCCTCCGCAGCATCGCGTCCACACCGGTCGCGCCCACGCCCAGCACCACCACCGCGAACATGACGCAGGTGGCCACGATGGCCGGCCGGTGATCGACCGGCCGCGGCCGCGGCACCGTCAGCGCCGACGTCCGGTACAGCTGTGTGGGCGGTTTCGGAGCCGTCGCGTAGCCGAGGGCCGCCGCGGGATCGATCAGCCCGGCCCCGACCGAATCGTCCACCCCCCGGGCAGGCTCGTGCGCGCTGGCCGCCAGGCGCGCGCTGATCTGGGCCGGGGATTCATTCGGGAACTTCGACCGCAGCAGGGCCGCCGCACCGGCGACGTATGCCGCGGCGAACGAAGACCCGCCCACCGCCTCGAGTTTGCCGGGCGAGCCGATCCCGTTAACCAGACTGCTGCTGCCCGGACCGATCGATTCGATCCCGGTGCCGGGCCCGGCGACCGAAATCCACGGGCCCAGCAGCGAACTCGACATCTGCGCGCCGCCCGCGGTTGTGAAACCCACGGTCAGCACGTCCGGGCTGAACCAGCCCGGCGTCGAGATCGTCTTCACATAGGTCCAATCCATCAGGTCGCGCGGATTGCCCGGCGTGATACCCGGGTTCTGCTCGCAGTTCAGCGAGCCGGTGGTGCCCGCGCCGGCCACGATCAGCGCGCCGCGCACATGCACCGCATAACCGATTGCCGCGGACAGCATCGACTGATCCACTCCGGCGTCGGCGGCGATGCAGATGGGCAGCGACACCACGATGACGCCCGCACCCAGATTCGCCGCGTGCGTTATCGCCCGGGCCAGATTCCGGACCTGGCGGTTGGTCTCCTGATTCGGGTCGAACGAGGCGACCTGCTGCGGGGTGAACGCGGCCGAGTAGTACCGGATGGACAGAATCCGCGCCGCCGGAGCGACGCCCAGGAACTTGTCGCCGGGATCGGCCGCGGCCGCGATGATCCCCGCGACCAGCGTGCCGTGCGCATCGCAATCGGACAGCCCGTCGCCGCCCGCCTGGACGTAGTCGCCGCCGCCGACCAGATCGGGCAGCCGGGCGTCCGGCGCGACGCCGGTATCGACGACCGCGACGGTGACCCCGGCGCCGCGGCTGAGCGCACGGGCTTTCGGCAGGTCCAGGGCCATCTCCGGGGGCGGCGCCTGCGAGACGTCGCTGTGCGGGAGCAGACCCGCGCTCAGACAGCCCTTGTCCTGTTTCATCGGCGTCTCCGGTCCAGGCTGCCCGTCCGGCGGCGCCGCGCCGATCACCACCACCGGCGGTGCGATCGCCGCGGCGGGGGCCAGCGTGCCCGGCAGCAGCACGGCCAGTGCGGCGACCAAGAGGCCCGCACGCCTCATCAGATCCTCCGCGCGGCGGTGTAGACGCCCATGATCCAGAAGGTGAGCACGGGCACGACCAGGATCAGCGCGTACTCCACCAGGTCGATGACGCGTCGGGCGACCGGAGACAGCCGTCGCCCGGGCAGCTGCGCCGCGGCGACACAGCCGGCGACTGTCGCCGCGGCGACGACCAGCGCCACCGCCAGCCGAGCCGGAGCCGACGCATAGGTGTCCACCAGCACGAATCCCGTACCGGCCACGGTCACCCCCGCCGCGATGACGAGCGAGACCGCCTGCACCCGATCCGGATGCCAGCGCGAGCGCATCACGAGCATGCCGGTGACGGCGGCGGCCAGCACGATCTCGCGCACGCCGCCCGGACTCGCCGCGGCCGAGACCACCGTGGCGACCGAGAGCAGTCCGGCACCCGCGACGACCAGGCCGCGCAACGTCGTCACCGCGAGCCGTGCGCGGGCCTCGATACCCATCTGAGCGGGCTGATTCTCGTCCGGGTCGGCCGGATCGTGCTCGGAGGTCTCCGCGCGGGCGGTCTCGGCGTCGAAGATATCGGTCAGCGTGGCCGGAGAGACCTCGTTACCGGGGTCCGGCAGATCGGGGGGCCGGATGCGGGCGGCCACCACCGCCAGCCGCGGCGCACCGGCCAGCAGCAGCACGCCGACGAACGCCGCACCCGCGGCTACCTGACGCACCGAGATGTCCAGATAGGCCGCCGGCAGAATGCTCGCGGTCACCGCGACGCCCAGGATCAGCACCGCGGTCAAACTCGCCGCGCCGACTCGTGTCAGCCGCAGCATCACCGCGGCCCCGGCGACCACGACCACCGCACCGGCCGCCAGATTCGCCGCGGCGAACGGTCCGGGCCGTCCGAAGGCCGGCGGCACCAGCATCGCCCCGCCCGCGAACAGCAGCGGCAGGGCGGACATCGCCAATCCGAAACCGATCCGCGGCGCCGACGCGCGACGTCGTACCGCCACCGCACCGCACCAGCACAGCAGCCCCAGCACGAGCGCCGGCACACCGCACCATCCGATCGAGCCGGTGCGCATCCACGACCAGGACAGCATCGCCGCCACGGCCACCGCGCCGACGCCCAGGGCGATCAGGCCGACGACCGCAGCGATATCGGGATCGAATTCGGCGAATTCGCGATCGTTGATCAGTGCCAGCGCATCGGTGATGTCCTCCACGACTGGGGTGAACACCTCGGCCGAATCGACCGGCGCGAGCATCAGGACCGTACCGTCGACCACATCATGATCGGCCAGGCTGCGCCAGCGCGGGATCGGGTGGTCACCGGGCCGGGCCAGACTCCACTGCCCGCTGGGCGGGGTGAAGTCGACCTCTTCGTCGTCGATCGCGGTGGCCAGCACGCCCAGCAGATCGTCGATGAAGGTTTCGATGGTGAACTTCGTCGGGACGACGACGTCGACCTGATAGGTGGCCACCATCACCGCGATCCGGGCGCGGGCCACCTCGGCCGGCGCCGCCGCGGCCGGTGCGGGGGCCGGGGCGACCGCCGAACTCATCGCCATCCTCCGTGATCTCGCGAAGCACCGCCGACCTGGCCCGGGAAGTCATCCGCAAGCGCAGCCGCCAGATCCTCGAACGACAGTGCGGTCTCCTTCTCGAGCAGGCGCAGATCGATCTCGCCGCCCTCGGCCAGATGCTCGTCGTAGGGCATGACGAAGGTGGGCCGTTGCGCGGTCGCGAACAGTTTCTCGATATTTGCCACATCCACCGTGGGTTTGGCCGGCTGGTGATGCACGATCGATACGACGGAACTGGCGATCAGGTGTTGCAGCCCGTGTGAGGCCAGCCAGTTCAAGGTGGCCACCGCGCCTTTGACCCCGCCGACGGTAGCCGGGGTCACCACCACGACCGCGTCGCTGGTCTGTAGCACGCTCCCCGTCACCGAGTCCAGCACCCCGGTTCCGCAGTCGACCAGGACGAGGTTGTAGTGCCGCCGCAGTACATCGATGGCCGCGGCGTATTCCCGGCCGGACAGAGCCTCGGTGGCCTCCGTGTTCCACGGGGAGGCGAGCACCGACAGGTCCGCGGAGTTGATAGAGGTGAACGAGTGCACCGCGGCGAAGGATTCGAGATTCGAGGTGCGGACCATATCCCGCAGGGTCAAGCCGTAGGCGTGCCGGCTGGTGCGGGCGGGCAGTTCGCCGAAGTCGGGGTTGGCGTCGACAGCGATCACGCGATCGGGACGCAGGCTCGCGAAGGTTGAACCGAGCGTCGCGGTGACGGTGGTGCGGCCGACGCCGCCCTTCACACTGAGCACCGCGATCTGATACGGCGAGGTCAGCTGGCGGCGGATCCGGCCGCGGCGGTCCTCGGTGCGCTGTTCTGCCGGTGAGAGCCCGAGATTGAAGCCGACCTTGTTCAGCGCACCGCGCATCCCGCTGGACGAGCGCAGTTGTGCCCGTCTGCTGGCCGCGATCTCGGCGAGCAGATCCAGGGAGGTCAGGCTTGGCCGCGGCACCTCCGCGAGCGCGGAGTCGTAGTGCGCCCGATCGGCCGGCGACCGTTCGATCCGGTCCGGGACGCGACTCGCCGACGCGGACTGCACTGCCCCGGCCTGGGACTGTGCGGGCGCGGCGGACTGGGACTGCGCGGACTGGGTTTGCGCGGACGAGGCGGCCGGACGCGCGGCAACCGAACGATCCGATACCGCCTGAGGCCGGGGCACTGCGGCGGGCTGCTGATAGGAGACCGGCGGGCCGTACGAGACGCCGCTGTCGACGCCGCCATTGTCCGCGACGCCGCCGCTCGACGCGGCTGTCCCGCTTCCCGCAGGCCCCGCCGAGACGGTCCCCCCGGACGAGGCCCCGGCGGGTCCGTCGGCGTGGGGACGCGTCGCCGCACTCGGTTCGGCGGCCGGGGCCGACGGGGGCCAGGACACCGTGCCCGGCGTCCCGACGGACGGTGCGGCCGCCTGCGACGGCGGCGCGGGGGTGTACGCGGGGTCCGAGCGACCGTCCGACGGCGATGCCTCGGCGACGGCGACTTCGCCGGTCCCGGGCTGCGGCGCGAAATAGGCGTCGTACCCGCCGCGGGCACGCACTGATCCGGCCGTGTGCCCGTTGTTGTCCGGTGCTCGGTCCATTGCCCTCATCCTTTCGAAAACTCGCCCGGGATCACCCGGTCCGGCTGGTGGTGAACCAGCTCCTGCCGGGCAGCAGTTCGGCCAGGGCCGCGATGCCCGCGCGCAACGCCGCATCGTCGCCCGGGGCGTAGGTGGAGCAGATCCGGCCCTCGAGGGTGAGCCGGGGAGTTACCACGATCCGCCCCGACAGGGTGTCCAGCACGCTGAGGCAGACCTCGGGCAACCGGCGTTCGCCGTCGTGATGCTCGATCATCAGCACTTCGGCCCGCCGGACCACCTCGCTCAGCACCCGGCTCAGCACTCCGGCGGTGTGCGGCGCGGCGCCCAGTTCGGCGAACGCCCGTCGCCGCTCGTCGGATTCGTCCGGCAGTTCGTCGACCTGGTCGCGCGTCGCGGTCACCGGTTCGAACTGCAGGGCCCGGCCGGGGCCCAGGGCCGCGGACAGTACCGCGGCCACGGTGTCCAGCTGTTCTCCCTCCAGGAATACCGACTGAATCACGATGTGGTCGTCGTTGCGGACCGCCAGGACGTGTGAATCGCCCGCACGCACCAGCGACAGCCGCAGCATCGCACGTGGTTCGCCGTCCAGACCGGTATCGATGATCCGGACGACGAGTTCCACATCGGGCCGGTACAGGCACTGCAACCAATGCCCCACCACGGGATGCACCGCCCCGTCCACGAGCACGCCGACCTCGGTGAGTTCCGCGGCGACGGCCGCACGCACCCGATCGCGGTCAGCGATCCGGTAGATGTTCGGCAGCAGGGCCAACACCGGCGGGTAGTGATCGATGCCGACCAGATCCTTGAGCAACAACGCGGCGTCCACGTTGAGCTCGATCGAGACCGGGTCCGGCTCGTCGCCGGTGCGGCCCGAGTCGTCCCCGGCGACTCCGTTGTGAATCGCCCGGGACGTCGGCGCGGACGGGGTACGCATCGACGCTAGAAGCCCTGCGCCGCGGCGTGGTCGGTGCCCTGGATGTGGTGCCGCGCGGTCATGACCGCGGTGTTCAACCGGTCCAGGCTGGATTTGTAGATGCTGAGATTCTTGTTCAGCTGAGTCGCGGTCGTGTGGTACGTGGTACCGGCCTGACCCTGGAAGATATGACTCACCTGATTGACCAGATTGGACAGGTCGGCGAAGTTCGACTCCATCTGCCCGGAAATGGCCTTGATGCGGTCCGTGGTGGAATCCACCAGACCATAGTTGACGGAAATATGTCCTGCCGGCATTTTTCTACACTTTCTGCGTGAGGTTGGATGGTTCGGTGCCGTCGATCAGAAGTTCAGATCGGCCTTGGGGGCATCCACCACCGGTCCCGTGACCTCGCCGAGCGCCGTGTGGTCGCCCGCGCTGAAGTCCTCGTGAGCACCGGCGACCAGGCCCTTCTGCTCCTCGTCACTGGAGCTGAATTTCACGTGCGCGGCGTTCATGGCGTCGATGACGGCCTGCAGCGACTGCGCGAGGTTGTTGCCCTTGGTGATCGTGTCGTCCAGCGTGCTGTTGATGGCGTCACCGGTCTGGCCCTGATATGCGGTGATGAGATCGGAATGGCATCCGGTCAGACCGTTGAGGTGCGCCTTGAGCTCACCGTGCCGGTAGGCGGTCTGGTTGGCGGCCTGCTGAATGCCGGGGACGTCGGCGAGAGTGTTCGCCATTTCTGAATCCTTTCGGGAGGTTCGAATCGTCACGGAACGGAAATGCCGTCCGGTGCGAATTATCGGAAATCCGTCATCCGGTTCTCCGACAGCTGACTATTCGCAGGCGTCAATATCGCGGCGCCCGCGGCGAACCTCCTTCCGCAATTGATCTGTCATTCATCTCGGCGGTGACTACACGATGTTCTTCGCCAGCACCGCGGCCGATTCGCCGTCGGCGTGGCCGAGTACTCCAAGAGTCGCCGATTCGGTAGCGTCGCCCTCGGGCGACAACTCGTCCTCGGATTCGATGACGCCGACGACCGGCGGCCGTTCCAGCACCGGAACGTCCAGCATCTCGCCCGGGACGAAGACCTTCTCCGACTTGTTCTTCTCATCCTTGCGACGCCGGCGGCGCATCTGCTCCTTCGGCGCCGAGACGCCGCGGCGCGGCGCCGGACGTCCGGCTGTCGCGCCCTCCGGCTCCGCGGCACTCGCCCCAAAGGTGCGCGCCGCGCTCATCCGCCAGTTGGCCGGCATCTTGAATCCGGTGGCGGCACCGGACATGGTGCCGATTCCGCCGCGCATCATCGAGAACGCCACCACGCTGCCGGCACCGCCGTTGAGCCCGGACAGCGTCGTCGAGTACGGGGACGTGCCGAAGAAGCCGTGCTGCTGTAGGTAATCGCCGCCGGACCCGTCCGGATTCAGCGAATCGTCCATCGATCCGGCGGCCTGGTTCACATCCGAGATCGCCTGGTCGGCGCCGGTGCCCTGGGTCGGGTCCGGCGCGGTGTTGCCGCCGTCGCCGCCACCGCCGTTGCCGCCGCCGCTGTTCCCGCCGCCGCCGTTGCCGCCGCCGCTGTTCCCGCCGCCGCCGTTGCCGCCGCCGGGCACATGCGATCCGCCCGACGCGCTGGACGACCACCCGGTGCTCAGCGGTGGGCCGACGAACGGATCCGGCCCGCTGCCCACGCCCGTGGTGATGGTCGGGGGCGGCAGCGGCGGCGGCAGCGTCGACAGGGTCGCCACCACCGCGCCGTGATAGGCGTACATGGTGGCCGCCGCCTCGATCCACATGCCGTAATAGACCATCTCGTTGAGCATGATGGCCGGGGTGTTGCCGCCGTGGGCGTTCGTGGCCACCAGGACCGCGGTGGCCACCCGGTTACCGATGATCACCGGCAGCGGCGGCATCATGCCGTAGGCGCCGGTGTACGCGGCCGCCACAGCATGCGCGTGACCGGCCGTCTGCTCGGCGAGGGCGGCCTGGCCCCGCAGCCAGTTGGCGTGGTTACGGAACGCGGCCTGCGCCTTGTCCGAAGCCTCGCCGCGCCAGGACACCGACATCGCGGTCGTCGAGCCGTCGGACGCCGCGGCCGCGCCGTTGAGCGCACCGGCCAGCCCGTGGTACGCACCCGCCGCCGTAGTCATCGGCACCGGACCGGGCCCGAGCGTCAGCCGGGCCGAATTCACCTCGGGGGGGAGTGCCCCGAAATCCCATGATTCGACGAAATCGACGAGCGCGGACAATCCTCCGGCGAAGGCCTCCAGTAGGTCGACCCCCTCCCCGAGCGGGACCAGACCGGACAAGGGCGATGACATCACCGCACCCCGATCGGCTCAGCAGCCGCCGGGTCGCTCGACGGCGACCCCGGCTGCACCGCTGGCATCGGTCATCCCGTACTCGAGGCTCGTCGGCACCAGGACCTCACCACCCTGGGTCAGCTTCGCCACGCCCTGCTGGGTCGGGGTGAAGAACAGGTTCTGGTACAGCGCCATCACTGTGGAGGCCAGCCGGCTCACCGGATCGGTCGCCGCCGGGATGGGCAGCGCACCGGCCGCCACGGTTCCCATGAAGCTGTCCAATGTCGTGCTGGTCGCCACCTTCTGCGCGCTGAAGACAGGGAAATCCTCGAGAAATGCTTCAACAGTCATGGACCCTCTCCTGACCACTGCTTCGGGCTGGCTCGTAAATAAGCCATCCAGCAAGAACGCTAAGCCATTCCCAACCTTGGGAATCACCCTAATCGGGGCGTCACCTGCGGATCAGTCCCGCGGCGGCGTCCAGGCCGCCTGGACCAGATCGCGGCGCGAGTGCAGCGGCTCGACGAAGATTCCGCGACCGACGGGCTGTTTGGTCGGCTTGACGTCACCCACCAGAATGCCGTCCAATTTCGAACCGTCCATGATGAAACCCGAGGAATTCAGATTCTTCATCTGGCCCAGCACGTTGTCGTAGAGCGCCATGTCGGCCTGTGCGATATTGCGCGCGACGATAACGTGCAACCCGGTGTCGCGGCCGTCCACGATGATGTCCTTGAGCGGTTCGAGCGGATTCATCGCCGAACGCTGGGCGACCATGTGGTAGTCGTCGACGATCACGAATATCTCCGGTCCGCTCCACCAGGAGCGGTCCTTGAGCTGCTGCGAAGTCACGTCGTCGGGCGCGCGGCGCTCGCGCATCTTGCGGGCGAAAGCGGGCAGGTTCTCGGCCAGGTCGCGCTCGCTGGTCAGATAGCCGACAAGTTGCTCGTCGGGAATAGCGCCCATGTGGATGCGGCGGTAGTCGATCAGCAGCACCCGAGCCTGATCCTTGGTGAACCGGGTGCGGATGGATTCCAGCAGCGCGGCCAGCACCGTCGACTTACCGCAGCCGGGCGACCCGAGCACGATCAAGTGCGTCGAGACACCGAAGTCGACGCTGGCCGGACTGAGATCGGATTCGCGAATTCCGAAGGGCAGCACCAGTTGCTGCGCGAGGGTAGTCGGCGGCGGGAGCACCGCGCGCAGTTCGTCCAGCCCGATGCGGGCGGGCAGCAGCTTCACCTCCGGGGCCCGGCGGCCACCGTAGGTCTGCGCGAGTTGTCCGGCTGCGGTGGCCAGTCCGGCCGCGACGGTCTCCGACTCACCGATCCCGTCCGTGCGCGGCAGCGCGGTGAGCATATGCAGGGCATCGTTCGAGATGCAGCGTCCGGGGCGGTCGGGCGGTATCGAGGCGACCACGGCTCGGTGCGCGGAGAACGCGGTATCGGTGAGATCGCCCAGGCGGAATTCCAGCCGGGTCTGCAACTGGTCCTTGATCGTGGGGCGGATGCCCGCCCACCGGGAGCTCGAAATCACCAGGTGCACGCCGTAATTCAGCCCCTGCACGGCGATGGACTCCATCACCGACAGATATTCGTCGAAGTAGATGCTGTTCACCGCGAACCCGATGTCCCAGCCGTCCACGACGAAGAACACGTCGCCGTGTTCGTCGCCGTGCGCGATCAGATCGGCCGATTCGGCCGGTGAGCCACGGCGACGGCGGAATTCGCGCATCGAGTCGATCCCGAGTTCGGTGAACATCGTCTGCCGGTGCGCGAGCAGATTGGTGATCAGGGCGAAGGTGCGGCGAATCCGGTCCGCGTCGCGGGCGCCGGCGACCGAGCCCACGTGCGGGATGTTCCGTAAACCGGACAGGCCACCGGAGAAGTCCAGGCAGTAGAACTGCACCTGTTCGGGAGTGTGGGTCAATGCGGCGGACAGGATGAACGTCTGCAACGCGGTCGACTTGCCCGACTGCGGCCCGCCCACCACCGCGACGTGCCCACCCGCACCGGACAGATCGATCGACCAGACGTCCTGCCGCTGCTGGCGCGGTTTGTCCACGATGGCCACCGGCAGCTGCAACTGCCCGGGCTGCACCGCCGAGACCAGCCCTTCGAGGGTGGGCGGCACTGCCAGCGGAGGCAGCCACATCTTGTGCGCGGGGCGACCGTGCCCGGCCAGCTGGCTCAGCACCGTCTCCATGACGGTGACCGGCTCACCCTCGGGCGTTTCCGGCGTGGCGACCGTGGGCGCTTCGACGATGGACGCGGGCCGGGAGTCGGCGATATGCGCCGCGGTGAACTGCTGCGGCGGACGGTATCCCCCGCCCGCGCGACGCGCACGGTGTGCCGAGGCCGCGGAGGTCTGCGCGGGCGCGACGTACGGCCCGCCGACGTAGGCGGCCTGGAAGCGTTGCAGATCGCCCGCACCCACCCGCAGATATCCCGAACCGGGTTTCTTGGGCAGGTGGTAGGCGTCGGCTGTGCCTATCGCGTCTCGCGAGTCGCTGGTCTGGTTGGTGCGCAACGCGATTCGATAGGACAGATGCGCCTCGAGCTCACCCATGCGGTTGGCCGGCACCTTCTGCGAGGCCAGCAGCAGGTGGATGCGCAGCGACCGGCCCAGCCGACCGATCGCGACGAACAGTTTCGCGAAATTCGCGTGCTGCTCCAGCAATTCGGCGAATTCGTCCAGCACGATGAGCAGCGTGGGCAGCGGTGGCAGCCGCGCGCCCTGCTCCCGGGCCCGCTCGTAGTCCGCGACGCTGGCGAAATTGCCCGCGTCACGCAGGATGCGCTGCCGCCGGGCCATCTCGCCGTTGATGACGTCCTCCATGCGGGTGACCAGGTCGGCCTCCTCCTCCATATTGGTCACCACGGCCGTGACATGGGACAGCCGGTCGAAACCGAGGAAGGTCGCACCACCCTTGAAGTCGACCAGCAGCAGATTCAGCACATCGGAGGAATGCTGCGCGACGGCCGAAAGTACCAGTGTCCGAAGGAATTCCGACTTGCCGGAGCCGGTGGCCCCGATGCACATGCCGTGCGGGCCCATCCCTTCCTCGGCCGACTCCTTGATGTCCAGGTGGACCACGCCGCCGGTGGGGTCGTGCCCGAACGGGATGTTCAGCCGGGAGCGGTCGGCGTCGCGCCGCCGCACCCACTGCCGCTCGACCCGGATGGCGCCCGGATCGGTGATGCCGACCATCTCCTCCCAGGACGTGCCGCTGCTGGTCTGTTCGGCCACCACGGCCTCGACCACCGAGGACAGCCGGAACGACGAAATACTGCGGGCGAGCGCGGTCATCGCCGGAACCGACATGGCGTCGGCCCGCCCGACCCGCCGGGTGCCGCGCGAATTCACTTCGTACAGGGTGCGATCCGGGTGCACGGTGAATTTCAGCGCGCGCGGCAGGCTGGGCTCGGCCGAGCCCAACCGCACCCAGGTGCAGCCGTCGATGCCGGAGATGTCGCGCTCGTTCGCCGCTCCGCCCAGATCCACGATCAGCAGGAACTGTTTGCGGTCCAGACTCGGTTCGCTGCTGGCGCTGAACGGACCGCGGTTGAGCCCGACCAGCACCTTGGCTCGCAGCTCGGCGACGCTGCGGTACACCATCCGGCTCGACCCGATCGCATCGGTGTCGCTGTAATGCTGGGTGTGCGGTAACCACTTGAGCCAGGACCACTTCGGCGAATCCGGATCGCTCACCACCGCGGCGACGCCGACCTGATCCGGTCCGTGCAGCACGACCACCTCGGCCAGCGCGGCACGCACCAGGCTCGCGGTCGCCTCCGGATCGCCGTCGAAACCGACCAGCGGCGCGGAGAGCAGGTTGATCGCGACCGGCATACCGCCGACGGTCGAATACGCCTTGGCGAACCGGGTCAGCTCCACCACGCCCACCGGATCCAGATCCGAGGTGGGCGCGGCCTCGGGTACGATCACCCGGACCTGATTGGCGATCCGCCCCTGCCCCACCCGCACGCGCAGGAAGTGCGGACTCGACACCTGCACCTCCCACATGCGCTTGCTGCCGATCAGCCGGGAGAGTTCGACCGGGCCGGGATGGGTGTAGCGCAGAAACGCGTACAGATCGGTTTCCGCCGCGTGCACCGAGCGGCGGTTGTCGGCGAGACTGCGCAGATAGTCCTTGCGCTCCTCGTTGAGACTGCCCGCGCCGCCCAGATTGCCGCCCAGCATGCCGAACACCGAGACCAGCATCATCATCGGGAACATCATCGAGGTCGGTGACATCCCGCCGCCGCTGCGGAACATCATGACCATCATCCCGGCCATACCGGCCATCATCACCACCGGCATGATCAGCCGGATTCGCGAGGCGGGCACGGGTTTGGGCAGTTCGGTCGGCGGTTGCAGCCGCAGTTCGGTCACCGCGGGCGCCTTGGGACCGCGCACGATCCGGGCCGGGCGGACGAATCGACGGGTACTGGTCACGACGTGCCACCATTCATCCCGATCGCGGCCTTGTCCGGCGCGACCCCATCGTGCTCGATGCGCGCATCCTGCTGGGACAACGTCGGTCCCGCCGCGAACAGCGACACGATGTTCCATGGCGCGATGATCGGGTCGTGCAGGGCGAGCGCGGTCAGGGTCGGGTCGGTGCCGCCCACGTTCTCGTTATCGGTCTGCACGCCGTAGCGGATGCCGCTGGAGGAGATCCAGAACAGCGACTCGCGACGCGGGGAGGCCGGATCGGCGCCGGTCACCTGGACGAAACGTCCGGTATCCAGCGGCATGTACGCCAGGTCGGCGGTGGCGCCGCGCGAGGTGGGCGCGGTCACCAGGGGCGTGGCCGAACTCTGCTCATCGGTGCGCAGCGGGAGGCGCCGGCCCACCACGAGTTTCGTCACCGCGTTCGCATCGCTGCCGGTGCGCGACCAGTCGTAGCAGGTCACGCTGAACTGCGTGGTGTCGACCAGCTGAACCGGGGTCGCCGGGAAGCCCTGGGTCCCGGGCATCGAGCCCGCGCGCAGATTCGCCGCGATGACATCGGGCCCGACCGTGGTGGTCGTCACCGCGCCGTGCGAATCGGCGTTGCGCAGCATCGCGGCCAGCACCTGCGTGATCCGGACGACGCCCGCGTCGGTGACCACGTAGTACGAGACCGTGCGATCCGGCGCGGTCATCGTCAGCACCGAGCCGATCGGCACGGTGAGACCGCCGGTCAGGATCGTGGTGGCGCCCGCCCGCGCGAGCTTGGGCACCTGCAGTGCGGGCACCTCCGGAATCGCCTGGATCAGGCCGTGTGACGCCGGAAGCACCTGCGCCGCGGCATCGATGCCGAGTGCGAGGGTGACCGCGGAGTCGCCGAGGTCGATCTCGGAGCGCACGATCCCCTGGTCCGGGCTGTGGTAGATCAGCCAAGTGGTGTCGCCGTTGCGCAGCAGCCGCGCCTGGCCGTCGGCCAGCGGGCGGGTGGCGTCGCCATCGATGGTCAGCGGCGTGCCGATCACGGTGGTGCGGACATCGGAGGCCGCCAAGGTGGGCAGTCCGGTCTGCTGATCGACCGGTGCGGCGGGGCCTGTCTGCGCCGCGTCGCACACCGTCCAGGTGGAATCGTGTTGATTGCCCTCGTCGATCGTCGCCGGCGCGCCGACGATGCCGACGATCGGCCCGCGCGGATATTTGGCCAGCTCGTCCGGTGCGACCTGCACCGGCGCATCCGATTCGCCGACGATCAGCCGGGCCGAGGTCAGGTTCAGCGCCGGATACAACCGGCCCTTCAGGTTGACGTAGATCGCGCCGGAATCCTTGTCCGCCACGATCTTCGAGCTGCCGACCACCTTCGCCGGTTTGAAGTACGACAGCACCGCCGAGCCCGCGATCGCCACACACGCCAGCGCGATGCCGATCGCCAGCGCCGTGGACCGCCCGCGCTGCGGATCGTCGAGCATCGACGCGTCCCGTCGCACCAAGGCGTGTTCGATGCGGCGGAACAGGAACCGCCATCCCGAGACCTGATACTTGGTCACCACCCGGAAGCGCGGCATCGGATCAGCCCGTCGCGGTAGGCGCCAAACCCGCCAGGGCTGCGGCGATGTCGAAGGCGTCGATGGTCATCAGCTCCTCGTTGGTCATCGCCGCGATATCGGCGTTGTCGCGGGTGAAGCGGTAGTCCCGTTCGGCCTCGGCGGCCTCGACCACATTGCGGATGAACCGGCCGTTACCGGCCAGATCGATCAGCCTGCGGCCGTTGCGCGTCTCGTGTGCCAGCGATTCGCAGCGTTCCTGCAGGATCTCCCTGGCCTGTTCGGACAGCAGCGAATCCTTGCGGCGCGCAAGGTGATCCGCGATCTGCACCAGTTCGTCGGCGCCGTAGCTGGAGAAGCGGATCCGCTTGGTGAATCGGGACGCCAGACCCTCGTTGGAGGCCAGGAAGCGGTCGATCTGATCCTCGTAGCCGGCGATGATGACGACCAGTTTGTCCCGGTCGTTCTCCATCCGCGCCAGCAGGGTGTCGACCGCCTCGGAGCCGAACGCGTCACCGCCGGCGAGGCCCTCCTGGATCAGCGTGTACGCCTCGTCGATGAATAGCACGCCGCCGAGGGCCGAATCAATCAGCGCATTGGTCTTGGGTGCGGTGTGCCCCAGGTGGGTGCCGACCATATCGTTGCGCGAGACCTCCACGACCTCGGGGTTCTCTACCACCCCCAGCCCCGCGAAGATCTTGGCGATGACCCGCGCGACGGTGGTCTTGCCGGTGCCCGGCGGACCCGAGAAGATGAGATGCTGGGATCGCGAGTCGACCGCGAGGCCGCGGCGGGCGCGCACCTGATCCATCAACACGCCGGATTTGAGCCGGTCGACCTGCTCCTTCACAGAGTCCATGCCGATCTGCTGTGCGAGCAGTTCCGAGGCCTCCGACAGCAGCGCCTCGCGTTCCTTGCGCGCCACGCTGGCCGCGGCCTCGGCCGGGTCGTCGCCGGTGGTGGGGTCCCATTTGTCGCTGCGCGAGGCCAGCAGCGTGGCGTTGGTGACCTCGAGGCGATAGGTCTTGTCCCGCACCGCGCTCTGCCATTCCTCGCGGCTGCTCCACAGCGCCGACCCCTGCAGACCCTTGAGCAGCTGATCGGCCTTCTCGTGTTCGCCGGTGTGCCGCAACACCATTCCGAGCAGGAAGTGCGCGTCGGCCCAGATGTACGACAGGCTGCCCGAGGAGCTGTCGTCGACGATGCGCTGCGCCCGCGGCAGGGCCTCCCCGAAACGGCCCAGATGTGCGAGTGATCGCGCGGTCATCAGTTCGGCCGCGATATCGAGCAGCCCGTCCTCGAGGATCGGTTTGGCGGACCGGGCGTCGAGGACGTCGGTCCACCGTTTGGTGCGGAAGTACAGGGACATGCGGACGAAATCGGCCACGTCGTCGCGCGGCACCTCGTCGAGGATGGCCTCGGCCTCCTGCCACTCCTCGTCCGCGGCGTACGAGCACGCCTGGGCGATGGAGATCTGGTCGCGGTCGGCCATGGCGACCCGAAGGCCGTACATCCCGACCTCGACCTGACACCACAGCGACCGGTCGACCAGGCCGGCGCGCTGCTGATCGCGGTACAGGTTGTGCACCGAGCGGTACGCGCCATAGATCACCTCGGAGGTGACCTCACCGGCCATGGCCCGGCCCAACCAGGCATCGCACATATCCGGATCCAGGTCGGTGGCCGCCCGGAACGCCGCCGACGCATGTGTTTCGTTTCGCACGCCTCCGGCGACCAACCCCAAAGATTGAACACCCGTGTAGAACGCGTCCTCGGCCGCTGACACCTGGACATCCCTTTCGCCGCTCTCGCCTGCACGAACGATAAAGACTTCGGTCCCCGAGGCGACGAGCCGACTATTCTCACAGCTGGGAAGAGTGGGCGCCACGATCTCCCGGTCGGCGCTGCGCCGCGATCGGACCGCGGCGGACCGGGCACTCACCTGCATCGACAACTCTTTTTCAAGAATTTGTCGGCGCACTGTTGAACGCGCCGCTATTTAGCGGTACATTAATTGCGGGTCGACAGTCCCTCATCCTGAAGGCCCACAACCGAGGCGGCGGCTGCGAGGCCGCGATCCGGTCATCATGCCGCCGCGCAGGTGAATTCCCAACCCGTGGGGTCGCCAGTTCCCTCATCCTGGCGACCCCACCATGGGAGCGACCGGTGGTCCGGGCAGCCACCGGGAGCGACACAGCCCTTACCGGCCGAGGGGCCGCGGCCCCCCTCTCCCCGCGCCCCCTCGGCACCGGTGTGTTCTTCCAAATCCAGTCCAGCGCTGCAAAATCCGCCACACACCAACCGGCCTCGTTCCCACCTGGTTCCTACATAGACCCAATACACAGACCCCGCGGTCATCGAGCCTCACCTCCGCGCCCGGCTCCCCAGGCTCCGCGCGCACACTGTCCCGCACCCACCCGGCCCCGGCACAGCCCCAGTCGGCCCGCGCTCAACGACCTGTACTTACGGTCGCCCCCTTCGGGCCGCGTTCTGCCCTACCGCACTCACCAGACAGCCGCACGAACCGGGCACAGTCACGATGTCGCGCAAGGGTTCCGGCGCAAAGCGGGTGTTGTCACCCCAACGACCCGCGCCCCGCGGCCCTTGCTCACCGGCCCGGCGCTGACCGGCCTGCACTCGCGGGCCTCGCATCCGCATACAGCACCTTTGCGTGCCCTGCAGCGCGCAGCCACCTTGTCGCGCAACAGTTCCAGCGTGCAGCGCCATTCTCCGACCGTCGCGTCCACACCCCGACCCTGCTCGCCGAACCCGCCCTCACACAGCTCCGGTGTCCATCGGCCTGCACTCACCCGGCCTCACGTTCCGCACACCACGCTCTGCCAACCCAGCGGTCGCAGCGGGATGCAGTCACGTTGACACGCAACGGTTTCCAGAGTGAAGCACCGTTCTCACACAGCCGCATCCCGCACCTCGCCCCTGCTCACCCGGGCGTGCATTCGCATCCCACGCTCCGCGAACCTGTGCCACCGAAGGGAACAATCATGTTGTCGCCCAATAATTTTGGTGTACGCGCAGTTCCGGCGTCGCAGTGATCCGCGCAGCCGAGATTATCGGCTCCGCAGGTATGACATTGCGATGTTCGATGGTTCGGGGTCCGAGGGGTTGTGTCGAGGCTCAGGGGTGTGTGCCGGGGATAACGTCGGACTGGGGGGCGACGACGGTCGGGGGCTTGTCGCGGGACGGTTGCGAGGGTGCGGGGGGATCCAGGTTCGGAGACCGGTTGGCGACGTTCGGGTCGGCGTCGGCCGCCGGGGTGGGCGAGGTGGTCCGCTGCTGCGGGGGGCGGGGCGCCGCCTCCGCCTCCGGGGCGAACACTTTCGGCGGCTCGGCGGTGTCGCCGGTGCCGGTCCACGGCGTCTTCGAACGCTTGTCTCCGGTGGGCGGCGGGGTGATGCGAGTGGTCTTGCGGGGAGCCTTCTTCCACGGTGTGCCGCGTCCGGTGGAAGTCTTGCGCACGCGGCTCCACGGAGCGCCCGAACCCGCTTCACCCGGACGCCGGGATCGCCTGCGGGTCGGCTTCTGCTGCGCCGCTGGAAGTTCGGGTGCACCTGGGCTGTCACCCGCATCGGGGCCGGGATCGGGAGCGGCGGCGGCCGGTGCCGCGGCATCGAGGATCGAACCGGAATCCGTTGGGCCCGTCGCGGTATCGGCGGCATCCTGGGTATCGAAGCGTGCCGCGTGGTCGCCTGCCGGAGCGCCGCCGGTTCCGGTCACACCTGGCAGGGGCGTGCTCGCGTCGGGAACCCTCGGGCTCACACCGGTACGCGCCGGGTCCGGCGTCGCATGCTCAGCCCCGGGTCTACTCGGCGTCTCGCTCGCACTCGGATGCGACGCCGTGGCCTGCGGCCGGGCGCCCGGCGTCTCGGTCTGATCGCCCAGCGCGGGCGGACGGTCGGTCCTGGCCTGCGGCGTGGCAGTGGCCGCCTGCGGCTGGTTCGCCGCACCGGCATTCGGTTCGTGCAGCGCGTGCGCGGCCTCGTGGTGCGACGCCGGGGCCCGGCCCGGCGCATCGTGCGAACCGGGCGTCAGCGCACGACCGGGCCCGGCAGCGGATGCGTGGGCGGGGGCCGACGGGAGTCCGGTGCGACGCGCGGTGTCCCACGGTCCGATATGCGCACGCGGCGAGGGTTGTACCGGAACGTCACTCGGGCGGACCGGCGTATCGGCCTCCGGCGGGCCGGGCGGCGTCTGCGCGACCGTCGGCGCGGTCACCACGTCCCCGGGCGGCGGCGTCCCGCCAACGGTCTTGAAGTCCAGCGACGCAACCTGATTCGCGAAATCACGAGCGTGCTGCAAAATATCGTCGGCATGCTGATCCAGCACGTCTGCGTAGTGCGTGACCGCCTCGGGATCGATGTACAGCGGCGCGTTCGGGTCCAAGCCCAGCAGATCGGCGGTCGCATCGTAGAGCACACCGTGGATCAGCCGGTCGATCACATGCTCGAGCGGGGCAATCGCCTTACCCATCACCTCGGAGATCAGATAGCCCAGCAGCATCTGCTCCATTGCCTCGCACAATTTCCGCGCCGCCGCGGTGATCAGCTGCTCGACGACCGCCGCCGCCCCGCCGGTGGCGAACGTCGCGGCCAGCGCAGCGGTATAGCTCGCCGCCAGCGCCGCCAATTCGGCCAGGGTCGCGACCTTGACCGCCTTGATCACGTCGGCAGCGATATCCAGCGCCCCGCCGACCACTTTGCAGGCCGCATCGAGCTCGGCCATATGCGATTTGCTCAGCTGCGCCCACGAGCGGACCAGCGCCTCATAGGAATACCCGGAATAGACCGAGCCCATATCCTTGATCGTCCCGCTCGCGGACTCGTGGGTGTTGGTCAGATTCGTCGCGAACGCCCGCACATGCCCGGCCAGGGCGTGTACATGATCCTCGTTGATGTCCGGATACGGGACACCGATGAGATTCAGGAACAGTGCCACATCGTGCGGAATTTCGATCGCCAGCGCAGCTCACCCCTGGGCGCGAATCACAACACGCGAACGACCACGGCCCGGCTGGGCATCCGCGACCACTGGACCGTCGAGCCGGAATGCGGTGCCTCGATGACCATCCCGTTGCCCGCGGCGAGTTGCACGTGCTCCGGCCCGCGGGAGCTGAACGAACTCGCGGGGAACACCAGATCCCCGGGCCGCACGTCGTGCGCGGGGATGCGGACTCCACTGTAGATCTGCTCATAGGTGGTGCGCGGCAACACAACCCGGCCGTGCGTCGCCTGCGCGATGGCGTACTGGGTGAGCCCCGAGCAGTCGAACCCGCCCCCGCTGGGACCGGTCGCGCCGCCGCCGCCCCACATGTACGGGGTGCCGACCCAACTGTTGGCCGCGCCGACCGCCCGCCCACCCGCAGTCGCATCCGACGGAATCCGGAACCGGGTGACCCGTCCCGCCCGTGCGGACGGCCGCGAACGCCGGCGGCGGGCGGGCGAGGCGGTCCGGCGGGCGATCGGCTGCGCCACCACCGGCGGACTGATCTTCGCCGCCTGTCGTCGCGCCGCGGCGACGTCGGCGTCGACCTGGCGCGTTGCGCTGGTGATCGTGTCCTGCGCGGCGTCCAGCAGGGCCGGACCGCTGAACCGGGTGCTGCCGACCGCCGCGATCGCCCGCACCCGGGCCTGGAAATCGGCGATCTGGCTGGTGATCTGCTTGCGGCCGGTGACGGTACCGTCACCGGCCGTGCCGACCGCCCTGGCGACCAGACCGTCCTTGTCAGCATGCGATTCGGCGATCGTGGCCTGCATCGCCCGGAAATTCGAATAGCCGTCCGCGGCCGTCCCGCGATGATCACCGGTGAGCGCGGACACCGGTTGCGCGGCGGGCGTCACGGTGACCGCCGCCGGATGGCCCGCACCGTAGAGGTCCAGCAGCGATTGCAGCACCGTTCCCATATCGTCGGTCAGTATCGGTGCCATGCGCCCTCGCCATCGCTCATCGCCGATTGCCTCTCAGGTCGCGCTTAGCCGATACCGGCACGGGAATTGCTCTGCCGGTACAGAAGTCGTCCTCGACTATGCGTCACGGGCCCGGCGCACCGAAAGAGGTGCCATTCCCAATCGTGGGAAGACGCGACAATGGGAGCAGTTTCCCCGGGAGGCAGATCTATGACGGCGAGCACGGCCGATTCCGGCCTGGACGGTTTCAGCGCGTTGCCGTCCGCCGCGAGTTCGCTGTTCGATTCCGGTTCCGGCAATCCGTTCTCGACCGTGACCGGCGACAAATCCACCGGCGTCGGCGCACATTATTGGCAGGTCCGTCTGGACTGCCCGCCGGGGGCGTCGGCCGCATTGCGGAGTTTCGTCGGCCTGGCGCAGACCGCTATTCAGACCGCGGTGGACCTGCTGGGCCGCGGCACTCCGATCACCCCGCCCGATGTCAGCGATCTCATGCGGCCGGTCGTCTATCAGGATCTCGGTCAGAGCGAATCCACCGTGGGATACCACCACGCCCTGTCGCAGATCCAGCAGCGCCAGACCGCCCTGCTCACCCTGGACAACGAGGTGACGCAGACATCCGTCGTGGTGGCCGCGAGCCAGGACCAGACGTTGGCGGCCATCGAACAGCTGGTCGGCGATCTGAACGACACCCTCGACTCGGTCGGCAGCGCCAAACTCAAAGCGGCCCAGGAACAGTCGCTGATGTGGCAGATCGCGAACGTCGTCGAGGAGATCTACAAGGCCGTGGACTCGGTCTCCCAGCAGAATCAGCAGATCGCGGGCACCGCCGCCGGCAGCGGCTCGAGCAGCGGTGCGAGTACGTCGAACTCCGGCTCGGGCGGCGGCGATATGTCCGGTTTGATGCAGCTGGCGATGATCCCCATGACTCTTGCCTCATCTCTCGCGCCGACGATCATGCAGATTGTGCAGAAGCAGATGAATTCACACCACGACGGCAGCGCCGACCCGAACAACGGCGGCTCGAACAACGGCGACCCGAACAAACCTGGCCAGACTGTCGCGGCCGGCCCCGCCGCCGCCCCGAATTCCGCCGCGGCCACGCCCGGCACCGCGAACGTCGCCGCCCCGGCCTCTGCGAACGTCGCCGCCCCGGCCTCCGCGAACGGCGCCACCCCGGCCCCCGGCACCGCCACCCCCGCCGCGAACCGCAGGCAGCGACGCACCCGCGTAAGCGTGAACGGGCCCGGCAACGGCGACGCTCCCAATCAGCCGGGGAACAACGAGGAGACAGCGGACGACACAACCGCCGAGACCGCCACGGGAACCTAGTACGCCAACCCTCTGATTTGGAGACAATGTGCCGACGGATCGTTCGAAATGCGTCGTTCTGGTTCCGGTGAGCTATCACATCGAACCCGAATGCGCGCAGGGACTGATAGAACTCGAGCGCATGGGATATCCCGTGTGGCGCGTCTACGGATGTTCGGCGATCGACCAGGCCCGGAGTCAACTCGCCACCGATGCACTGGCCCAGGGCTACGAGGAACTGATGTGGATCGATGCCGATATCCGCTTCCCGGTCGGAGCGGTGGACACCCTCCGCGCACACGACCTTCCTATGGTGTGCGGGATCTATCCGAAGAAAGGCAGCCGCGAACTCGTCTGCAATCTGACCAGTGACACCCGCACACTGACCTTCGGAGCGGGCGGCGGCCTGCTGGAGATCCGATATGCGGCGACCGGATTCCTGCTCACCAAGCGCAGTGTGTACGAGAAGATGGCAGTGCAGGAGAACCTTCCGGTGTGCAACGAGAAGTTCGGCAAGCCGGTAGTGCCCTATTTCCTGCCCATGATCGTGCCGGACGGCGACGCACAATGGTATCTGGGTGAGGATTTCGCATTCTCCGAACGTGCCCACCGATCCGGAATCACCATCCACGCGGATACCCGGATCAGATTGGGGCACACCGGCCGGTACGACTACAGCTGGGAAGATGCCGGCAGCGACCGGGATCGTTACAGCACTTATGAATTCAGCATTCAGCACTGAACCGTCCGGCGGGACGACCGGCTGTCGGCAGATCACGGGCCAGTGATGTCGTCGAGATCGCTGCCGAGGGATATCGTCATCGGGGCCGTCGACGGGGAACGGTGGCCGCAGCTCGCGGTATGGGCGCACAGCTTGATCGAGTGCGGATTTCAGGGGGCTCGGGTCGTCGTGCTGTACGAGGGTCACGAGGAGAACGACGACGTCGCGCATCGTTTACGGTCGCTGGGATTCCATGTCGTCGCATTCCCGCGGCACAGTGGCGCATTCGTCGACCGCTTCCAAGGCATATCCGAAATGCTCGGAATGGCCGCGCGATTCCTGCGGTACGCGATAGTGACCGATATCCGCGACACCTACTTCCAGTCCGATCCCGTCCCGTGGCTTCAGGCCGATCTGACCGCGCCCATTCTCGCGGTCAGCGAGGCCGTGCGATATCGCGACGAACCGCGGAGCCGGGAAAATCTGATCCGGAGTTTTCCCACACAGGCCGAGCGCATTCTGCCGAAAACCGTCTGTGATGCCGGCGTCCTGGCCGGCGAGGCCGCGACGATCGCGGATCTGTGCGCGGCGATTCCTCTGGTCGCCGGATCGTCCTCGCACACCGAGGCGGCCGATCAGAGCGCATACAACCTGATACTGGATATGGAGCCGTACCGGTCCGCGGTGCAGATCGCGTACTCCGAGGACGGCTTCGCCTGTCCGGCAGGAACATTGGCCGTTCCCGGCCGCCCAGCGGACCTGCGGGCGGCGTTGCTGGAACCCGAACCCGTGCTCGACGGCGACCGCGTCACGACGGCCGCCGGCAAGCTCTACCCGATCGTGCGTCACTGCGGTCGAGTCCCCGAATGGCATCGTGCCCTGGTGGGCGCACTCGCCGAGCGCATGAACGCGGCTGCCGGGCACGGCGCCCCGGCACGGACGCGCTGAGACCGGGGCTCAGATATCGCGCAGGGTTCCGGCCGTCGGCCGGGCCCGCATGATCGCTCGCCCGGCCCGGGCTCGCACCGCCCGCTCCGCCGGATTCTCCAGATAATGCATGCAGGTTTCCACGATTCTGCCGTAATCCGCGAAGGCGACCGACCGTTCGAATCCCTCGGTGTCCACTGCCGCCGCGGTCTCCGAGACCACGAAGCGGCCGTTCATCAGCAGATACGAGACACGAACCACTTCGAACGCCTGCCCGGAGAAGGAGTGCAGATTCAGGACTATCTTGGCGCGGGCGTAGAGGAGATCTCGTTCGGGTCCGTACACACCGAAATATGTCTGCGCATTCACCCCGAGAATCTGCAGGGCGGCCAGCGGCATCATTCTTCGATGGTTGCAGCCGCCGATGAACAGTACATCGATATCCTCGTCGGGCAACGCGGGAATTCGCTCCAGCTCGGGCACGTGCCCCACCGGCACGTGCCGCACCCTGGGCACCCCGAGCCGCCGCAGGACCTCGACATTGACCAGGCTATAGTCCCACACCTGATGAAAATGGAACATCTCCAGCAGCCCCTGGTCCACCGTGATGGCCTCGGGGTGAATGGGCTCCATGTTGTACAGAATCGCATCGGCGGAGATGGCCGCACGCTGCCGCGGCCCCGCACCGAAAAGTATATGGGTACGGCCCGGGATATCGAGCTCGTGCGTCATGACACAGTCGTGGCCCAGTGTCCGCAGGGCGATGCACACGCTCTCGGCGACTTCCGAGAACGCCCGCCAATGCGGATTACCGGGCGTCGCCACCATGGTGACCGCGAATTTCGTCATCGACCGGTTCGCGCACTCACTCCGGCGTACCCGGGTACGACGGAAAGAATTTCGGGATCATGAATTCGGGCATCAGGTACTGCGGAAATATCCGGACACTGCTCCCCCGGTGCACGATGTGCAGTACCAGCCCTTCGTCGTCGGGCACCGCCAACGTCTTGAAACCCGCCTCCTGCAGTCGCAGCGCGAAATCCAGATCGCAGCACTTCCCGTTGACCGGATCGTCGAGGATCTCGACATCGGGGAACACGGACTTGCGCCATACGAACGAGAACCCGTAGCCCCACAGGAATCCGTTCACGAACTCGCGATCCCAGCCCGGCGTCGGAATCGGCTCGATGGGTTCGCCGGGCGACAGCACGTAATGCGTCTTCGATATCACATCGGTGGACCAGTAACCGAACGCATGCTGGCCGGGATCGTAACAGAACCATCCGCTCAGGGTGATGAAATCCGCATCACCGAGAAGTTCGACCATTCGTTCCACGTACTGCGGCGCATAGTAGTCGTCGTCGTCGAACTCGATGATTATCTCGCCGCGTGCCAGTTGCGTCAGCAGATTGAGCTTGGCACCCAACGTCAGCCGTTCGGCCGGAATATGATGATACCGAATTCCCAGTTCGGAATATTTCGGATCATCGAGGAAGTCGGCGCGCTCGGGACTGTCGTCGAGGATGACCATCTCGAGTCCGCCATCGAAGGTCTGCGCGCAATAGTGCTCGATCAGTTGCCGCAGGAACTGCGGGCGGCCGTACGTCGGGCAGGCGATGGTCACCCGCGGTGCCGGACCTGCTCCGGGAGCCGGATCGATCTCCGGCAGGACCTCCTCCAGCCGCGACGTGGTGTCCCGTCGCACGGGTACCGCACATGCCTTGTCCCACAACGCGGTATGCCAGTCCGGAATGGTGTCGTACTGATGCACGATCGGATAGAGGCGTCCGCTCGCGGTCTTCACACCCTCGGCGTCGAAAACCGGCTGGGGCTCCTGCAGAATCGGCCGCAGGACCTGGCTGCCGATCGTCTTCGACTGACAGGCGAAACCGTCCTCGGAAGCGGCGAGCTGGACGGCCGAGCGATACGGCTCCATATCCAGCAGCAGATTGTACGCACTCTGGTCGGCCGGGTCCGCCGCCGACGACTTCGCGACCAGAGATATAGCGAGACAGATATCGGCCACCATGTCGGCCTCGCCCGCCAGCACACCGACGTTGTACACCGTCTTCGGCGATAGCCGATCGACGTGCCGCGGAAAGGATTCCGCCAGGTTCGTTCGATTCCACTCCTCGTCGGCGTATCGAATGCCTTCGCTCGAGGCGACGAACCGCTTCTCGAGATTCGCCTCCAACCAGATCGTGGGGTCGGATTGGAAGCACACGTCCCGGACATCGGTCACGATGGCGTATCGCAGATCCGAAAGCAATTCGCGCAGCACATACGAAATATCTTCGAATCGGAGGTTGTATACGCTGCCGCGCAACGGCATCCGGACCACGCGTATATCGAGGCTCCGCAAATATTGAACCGCTCCCTCGGTCCGCTCTCCCCCGCCGTAGACGATGACGACCCCGACCCCTCGGAAACCGGACTTCACCAGGCTACGCGCCCAGACCGCCACATTCTCCCAGCCATAGCCGTGCACGGCACCGATGACGATATCGACCTTCTCGGACAATGGCCTGCCGCCTATGCCCGAGGTGGTGTCGGCGAGCTGGGATCCTGCGTGGACGACACCGGCGGTGGAGCGGCGGCGGCCACGACGGCACTCGCGGATGCGTTCAACGTGGCCGGGTCACCCGCCGGATCGGCGGGTGAATCCGCGCCCGCGGGATGGAAGAAGCCCTGGAACGCGCCGTGGTTCCCCTGCGGATTACCGGTGTCCAGCGGGACCAATTGGTGGTTATCGATGTAGTAGACGTCGTTGCCGGACTTGACCACGATGGAATCCGATCCATCGGCCCATTTGACGACATCGCCGGTGGCCAGCTTCTGCAGATCGGAAACAGTCGTCCAGCGGTGATCGGCCGTCGACGCCCCGGAGGTGCCCGCGTAGGCGGCGTCGGCGGTCGCGGCGCTGCCGTGCAATTCACGCTGCAGCGCCTCGGCGACCGTCGCGGACACATGCTGGGTGGGCAGGCCATTGGGCATCGGGAAATCCACCGTCGATCCGGTCGATACCGGGGGCGGGGTTCCGGCCGCGGCATTCGGGGCCGAAACCGCGGGCGGGGTGGACGGGGCGGCGGCATTGCTGTAGTCGGCGTATTGCGCGTCGTCGGCGTATTGCCCGCCGTCGGGCGAATAGCCCGAATCCGAATTCCGGCCGCCGTTGCCGTTCTGGGCCGTGCCGGTGGTGGCATTCTGCGGCTTCATCGAGTTCACCAGGCTGGACAATTCCATCGCCTGCATGATTCCCGCGCTGGGATCCGAATTCCCCGTTGTGGTCGCGGCCGCCGGTGTCGCGGTGGTGGTACCCGACCCGGTACCGGTCGCATCGGTGAGCTGTCCATTCCCGGACGTGCCGTAGCTGAAGCTGGTTCCGGTCGTATCCAGTCCCGACCCGTCCAGGCTGGAACTGCCGGTGAGGTCACCGAACATATTGCTGAAGTCGATGGCCGACGACCCTGTGTCGGTGGTGGCAGCGGCTCCGGTGAGGTTCGGATTTCCGGTGTAGTAATCGTTTCCACCAGTCGTCACCGATTGCCGGCCGGCTTCATAGCCCTGCTGCCAGGTGCTGGTGGGGGTTGAGCCAGGGGTACTGCCCGGGGTTGAGCCAGGGGTACTGCCCGGGGTCGAGCCAGGGGTACTGCCCGGGGTCGAGCCAGGGGTACTGCCCGTGGTCGAGGCGGGCGGCTTGCCCGCGAGCTGTTTGCTGTAATCGGCATAGTCGGAGACCTGAGCGACGACAGCCGTGACCGCACTGCCGACTTGCGGATAAAGCGATGCCTCGACCGACGGCGATATCATGGCCGTGGGATTCGAGATCGCATTCAACTTATCGTTGATATCGGCGATCGTCTTGTCGATATTGACGAACGTACTGCCGCGGGAAAGCGCCAATTTCTGCAGCTTTCCGGCCATATCCCCGTCTTGGCCGGCCGCATCGTTGGTGTGGTTCTTGATATAGGTCAGCGCACTCTGATAGGCATCCTGCGTAACACCGGCGGCGTTGGAGTTGTACGAGGCGACCACATCGTATGCGGCGCTCAACGCGGACTGATCGGTGTACGCCCAATTCGGCAACGCGGGCTCATTGCTGGACCCCAAAGTGTTCACCAGGGTCGTGATGTGGCTGTTCGCCCCGTTGATCATGGTGATGAACGGGGAGGATGCATTCTGCGGCGTGACCAGCGTCTCAGTGCCGATCCCGGAATATCCGGTCGACCACACGACATGATCAGGGGTGTGCTTCGTCGGGTCCGTACTGTCGTACGCGACCAGGCTGCCGTCGTCCTCCAGGACGAACTGGACGGCGTCGTTCTTGGACTTTCCCTGTTGCCCGGGAACGGTGTCGCCATTGGCGTCCGGCCACACCTGATGGCCATTCGAATCCAGCAGGACCAGACGGTTGGTGCCGTTGTCGTTGTTCTTCTTGAATTCGAGTTTTACACCGGGACCGTCGGCTTGACTGTCATCATCGCCGACCATGTTGTTGTCGTAAGCGTCGTGCTGGACGCTTTTCCCGGTCCAGACGACCTTGCCGCCCGGCCCGATTTCGACCAGGTTCCCACCCTGGATCTTCAATTGATATTGCCCGTTACGGGAAGAATACCAATCGGTCGCACCGGCGGTAGCGCCCACGTTGATGGTATTGCCCTGATCGGACATCAGCACACCCTCGCTCGGTCAGGCAAGGTCATCGCATCCCGCCACTCGATTAAACTTCTGTTTCGTTGGCCCGCGTAGCGGACGCACCTGCGGCGTCGGTGTGCTCGAAGTCGTCCGCACCCCCGTTGTTCGCCCGGCCCAGCTTCTCATGGAAATCCGCGATGCCCTCCCAGGTCACCTGGCGCTCGTGTGAATATTCGGTGATGCGCACACCGAAGGCGTGTGCGGCCAAACCGTAATTATGTTCGTAGGAATCGAGAAATTCCTGGTCCGGCTTGCCCTTCTCACGATAGAACGGAGCGACACCGTGGTGCACGTTGCCCGCGGCGCGCATATCCTGCGGATCGGCATCGAAATTCTTGGTCATGGCACAGCACCCTCTTCCTCGACATCGCCATTATCGAGCCTTCCCACCCCTGGCGATATTCGAACCGGTCAGCGATGGTCACCGAATTCGGCGTTCTCCATCGCCAGGTACCGCGCGGAGGTGGGCAGGTCCAGCGCGTCGAGAACGTGCGGCAGCACGCCGTTGCGAGCCATCTCCAGCCGACGGCCCACCTGCGACTTTTGATAGGCGAGCCGGGCTACCCGCACGATCTCCGCGGCCAGCCAGGCGTCGGTGTTGTCCCGCACCGCATCGCCGATGTACAAGCCGACGATCGCGCCGCCGAGATTGCACGCCACGCCGACGGAATGGTCCGGATTGAAAACCTCGCAGATGTCCCGCGAACGAGCCGGGAATTCCTCGGCCGCATCGCTTTCGGGTGCGAACAGATCGGTCACACTAGTCCCCGGAAACTGGGTCGGCACCTCGAGCCGTCAACTGCGCCATGGCCTCGTCGACCACGATCCGATGCCGCCGTTCGGCATCCGCCGTGCTCTCCAGGATCGCTGCCATGATCTCCGCCGCGAGTTCATCGTCGTCGAATTGATCGATCGTGCCGGGAGCGATGTACAGATCGGTCAGCCGTCCGAATATGTCCACCTCGGGGATGACCAGGCCGTGCGGCGAAGGCCGCCGGGAACGCACCTGGTAAACCCGGTCCGACATATCCAGGACAGCGCTCGAGAACTCACGAGCCGCGTCCAGCGCTGCCTGCACCACGGGATGAGTCATACTGCATCTCCCCTCATCGTCCTCCCACCGCACCCGGCGGAGGGTCGCTCGGCGCGACGGTGGCCCCGGTCGGCGGTGCCACCGCACCCGGCGGCGGACCGGCGACCGCGCCCGACGGCGGCCCCACCGCGACGCTCGGCGCGGCGACCCGCGCGGCGTCGGGACGCACGGCCTGGTCGGCCTGTTCTGCCGCGGCGACCGGGACCGGCGCGGGGACGAACCGCGGATGCCGCAGGATCTGCTCGTGGGCGTACACCGCGTCGCGCAGCTGCTGACGTCCCGGATCGGCGTCGGCGAGGAGCATGACCAGTTCGTTGCAGCGGCGTTCGAAGACCAGAGTGCGCAGAACCGCGACCTCCTCGTCGACGCGCAGTTCACCGGGTTCTACCCGGCCCACGTCCACGCGACGCGGCATCAGCGCCGCGGCCAGCAGATCGTCGGCGTCGCGTAGCTGCTGCCACAGCCCCTCGGGGATCTGCTGCCCGGCCTGGATCGCGTCGAGGATGCGGCGGCGAACCCCGCGCGCCGCACTGGCCTCGCCGCGTGCGACGCCGGTCAGACCCACCTGCAGATCGGCCTCCATCGCCAATTCCACACAGCGGTCCCGGATCTGCGAATCCGGCACGGACGCAATGCTTTCCAGACCAGCCACCGATCCGGCCACGGCGAGCCGGTCGGCACTGTCCGGAGTCGGCACGCGCAGATCGGGTTCCTCGGCCGGGCCGACGAATCCGGCCATGGCGACCTCACCGAACCGCGCCTGCAGTCCCGCATCGATCGCCCCCGAGGACACCAGCGCCGTCATCGACGCACCGGCCTTGGGTCCCCACGCCACCCCGAATTCCACGAGCACCCGCGCTGGGTCCGAGACGCCCTCCCAAGGCGATCCGGCGCCGTCGTCGGCCGAGAGCACCTCGTCCCACAGCCATGGCGTGGACACCTGACGCGGCAGATACATTCCGGCCGGGAGCCAGCCGCGGCCCTCGTTGGAGGTGATGAACACCCCGACGCCGGCCGGGCCGCGCAGCACCGCCACAGCCCACTGCAAGCCCGGCACCGGCGAGTCCACCGCTGCCAGCACCGCGCCGAGCAAGGTCTTGGCCAGGACCAGATCGCCGTCCACCCGATCACCGACCACATAGGACGGTTCGGCCTCCTTGTCCTTGGCCGCGGCCACCGCCTCGTCGAATGCGACTGGCATGGGCACCGGCGGCAGGTCACCGCGCGCGGTCGCGCCGGAGGGCGGCTGCTCGCTGGTGGGTCGATCGTCGGGCCCCGACGGCCCCTGCACCGATGTCGTCGGACCGCCGCCGCCACCGAGCCCCGGAAACCCGGTTGCGCTGCCGGCGTCGCGGGGCAACTGCATGCCCGAAACCGGCAGCGGCGTCGAATCAGGTTGTGCCGCAATGGGCTCGAAGCCATCCGGCCCGGCGCCGGAGTCCGGACCAGAGGGCCCGCCACCCGGACCGCCACCGGGCCCGCCAGCGGGCCCGCCACCCGGACCACCGCCGGGCCCGCCACCGGGGCCCCCGCCTGGTCCGCCACCGGGCCCGCCAGCGGTCGTCGACGGTCCGTTCGTATCGGGCGGGAACTGCTGCGATCCCGGGCCGTCTGGCGCGGAGTGCACTTTCTGCGCACCCTCCTGATCGGCCCGCTCGTAGGCGTCGGCGGCCTCCCGCAACGCATTCGCGGTGTATTCGTGCTCATCGGCCAGCGCATTGCCCGCGCGCTCGCGGGCCGCGTAGTACCGCAGCAACGCCTGGTGCACCGGATGAGCGATCTTCCCGTAGGAGTTGGGAAATTCGTCGAGCCAATCAGACGGCTGCTCGGACCATCGACGGGTGTCACCGGCGATCTGATCGTGTTGATCGGCCAATTCGCGGAAAACCCCGGGATCGATATTCATGCTGTCCGGCATGCCGTATCAAGTCCTTTCCACCCGCCGATTCGACCATTGTCCCGCCTTCCCAGTCCTGGGATGCCGCGTCAGCTGCCGGTCCTCGTGCCTCACCGCGTCGGCGGCGCGCTGATGGTGGGCCGTCGCACGGCCGCGGCGCGGGCCGCCGCGGCGGCCAGGCGCGCGAAATGCGGGTGATCGACCAGCTGCCCGTGCGCGTAGACCGCATCGCGAAGCACCTGCCGGGTCGGCTCCGCGGCCAGCAACAGCACCAGTTCGTCGGCCCGCCGTTCGAAGACCAGCGCCCGCAGCGCGGAAGCGGCTCGGGCATCGCTGGTTTCGGCGCGCAGCTGCCCCAGCGCGACCCGGGAGACGTCGGCGCGCAACGCCGGCATCGAGGCCGCGATCAGGTCGTCGGCGTCGCGCAACTCCTCCCACCACTCCGGCGGCACCGGGCGCAGCTGCCGCACTGTCGCCAGGATCCGCTCACGCAAGACGGGCGCGCCCAGTGAGCGCGAGGCATCCGAACCAATCTGCGCCACACGGGTATTCGCGTCCACCGCGAGGTCGACACAGCGTTCGCCGATCTGTTCCGGATCGATCGCCTCGACCCGCTCCTGCAGTTTGCGCGCGCCGACCAGTCCCAGCCGATCCACCAGACCCGTTGCCGCGGCGGCGAAATTCATCGTCGGCTCCGCAGGCACAGAACCCACGGTGGGCAGGTCGCCGAGCTGACGCAGCATCTCGGCATCGATCGGCCCGGACGAGGCCAACGCGGACATCCGCGCGCCGGACTGCGCACCCCAGGCCAGGGCGAACTCCACCAGGATGCGCGCCGGATCGGCCAGACCCTCCCATGCCGCACCATCGGAGACCGACCAGACCCACGGCGTGGACATCTCGCGGGGCAGGAACGTCCCGGCCGGGATCCAGCCCCGGCCCTCGTCGGAGGTGACGAAGGCGCTGACTCCGCCGGCGTGCCGCATGATCGACACCGCCCACGCGGGTCCCATCCGCTGCGGATCGGCCGCGGCCAGAATGCTGCTCAGCAGTGATCGGGCCAGCACTAGATCCGCGTCGAGCCGCTCACCGAGCAGGAAGGCCGGGACCGATGCGGCCACCAGTGCCGCGCCGACCGCATCCCGGATCAGCTCGTCGCTGCCCTCGGACCGGGCCGGGCCCTCCGTGTGCTCCGCCGGCTCGCCGGTGGCCGCGGTCGCGCCCTGCCCGTCGGGCCGCTGCCGGGCGGGCGGTTTCCCCTGCGCGGCCGGAGCGGAGACGTTCGGCGCGACACCTTTCGGCGGCGCCGAGGATCTGGTATCCGCCTGCGCCGCAGCGGAATCCGGGGCCGCATTGGGGCGGAAGCGATCGGCCGCGGGCGGCATCGCGGTGCCGGCAGGCGGTGCCGTCGGCGGGCCGCCGACCGCGGCGGGCGGTTCGACCATCGGCACGATGACGCCGGGCACCACGGCACCGGCGGCCGGTTGGTCACTCACTGGCCGGTCGGTGGGTGCGCCGGACGCCGGGAGGTCCGGTACCGCACTCTGCGCCGCGTCGGGATGCGTCGCTCCACTGGATGTTTCCGCTTCGGACGGTGAATATTCCTGGTGCCCTGAGGAATCCGGCGAAGTGAGCGATGAGCCTTCGTCACCGCCACCACCGCTGTCGTCACCGCCTCCCGCATCCGTACCGTCCGGCGACCCCGCGGAGGTTCCGCCGGACGATGCGGGCGCCGCGGCAGGCCCCCCGACGAACGGTCCCGCCGCGACCGGCGGCATTCCCCCCGGCGACGCGTCCGCCGGTGGCGCCGTAGCCGGATCGGATTGCGGTGCAGGATGATCCGGGCCACCGATCGGCACCTGCTCCGTCACACCGGGCAGGTTGTACGGCCCCCAGACCGGCACCTGCGGGCGCAGCGGATTCTGGATGCCGAACACCTCGGGCCGGTGATTCCGCGGCCCGTAATGCCACTCGGGGCCGGGATGCTGCAACGGACGCTCGGAATGCCCTGTGGGATAGGGGCTTCCGTTTCCCCACGGCCCGGGCCCGCCCAGCGCGTCGGAGATGCCGGACAGTTCCGGCAGCCCCTGCGGGCCGAGTTCGCCCAGCGACCTTGCCACCAGATCGTCGACGGCTCGGCGGGCCTGCTCGATGATGCCCGCGACCCGCTGCTGCTCCCGCTTGTCGTCGCTGTGCGCACCGGGCGGGATCTGCCCGATCCGGCGATCGGCCTCCCCGACGATATCGAGAATGCCGTGCCGGGTCCGGTGCACCAGATCGCCCATCCGGCCGTAGGTGTCCGCGGCGGCGACCAATGCGTCCACGAAAGCCTGCGGGGTGCCCTGCTGGGCGAGCATATCGTCCTTGATCGGCTGCAGACCCTCACTGGCGCGGACCCTTTCCTCGAAAACGTGCCGGGCTCGCTCCGCCTCCTGCGGATCGATCGCCGCCGCGCCGTCGCGGGTGATGGACTCGAGCCGGCGCCAGTCACGCGGCGGTATCGCCGGCCAGTTGTCGCCGACGATCTCATTCCAGTGCGGGCTGTCGTGCTCGGAGTACATCCGGCCGGTCAGATCGGTTCGGTCCCGGAGATCTGCGCCGCGCCCGACGCATCCGAACCCGCGATCGCGATCGTATTGTCCCGCGCCCGCCGGTACGTCGCCACCGCGATCCCGGAATGCCGGTTGCCCGCATCATCCAGATGCTCGGCGATCCAGTTGTTCACCGAGCAACACTGCTGATCCAGCGGGGATCCCTGATTCGCGGGCAGGACGAGATCGTGCACGATGCCGCCGACTCGATCGGTCACCGCGGTGATGGCCCCGGCGAAGCGGCCCGATGCCGCGATGACCTCGTGCGGCTCATCCATGTTCAGCATGTCGTGTCCTGTTCCGATGGTGTGGGGTGAACGGGAGATAGGTTCAGGCGGAACCGAATTCGGCGTCCTCGATGGCCCGGTAGCTGGCCTCGGACGGCAGGTCCAGCGCGTCGATGGTGTAGGGGCGAGCACCGTTGTGCTCCATCTCCGCGCGCAGGCCGACCCGCGACTTCAGATGGGCGAGCCGGGCCAGCCGGACGATCTCGGCGCTGAGCCAGGCGTCACCGCTGTCCTGGGCGTCCTCGGTGAGGTGCAGGCCGATCACCTCGCCGTCCCGGTCACAGGCGACGCCGACTGTGTGGTCGGGGTTGAACACCTCATAAACGGTTGTCCGCCAAGAGATTCCGGAATCCTGTCCGGTCCCCTCGAGATCCTGCATATCGGTCACGGCTACTCCTATCGGGTGTCTGCGCCGGTCGCGTACGCGGGATCGGCGGGTGTGGCGGACGGCCCGGCGGTGTCCTCCGCCGGTGCGGACAGCCGCCCGGACAATTCGGTCCAGACGCGATCGCTCACGGTTATCACCTGACGCAGCGGCCAGCGCCGCGCGCCCAGATACATCTCCCCGCTGCCGTCCGGAGCGAGTTCGAGATGATCGGTGCCCTCCACCGGAGAGTTGAAGGTGATCACCGTGACCGGTGGGCGCCGGTCGTCGACCTTGATGATCATTCGGCCGCCGGGAATGAAACTGTGCCGCAACCGCGGCGAATCGGCGATCGTCACCTCGACGCTGTTGGTGGTCAGAGTGATCTGCGGATTGAGCATCAGCTGCAACACCCACGACCGGGCCGGGGACTCCGGCCGGTCGGCGTCGATCGACATGTCCCGGCTCGCCCCGAGATCCACGATCAGCACAGCGTCGGAGGTGGTGACGCCCACGATCACCAGACGTTTCGCGGACCCGGTCGGGGAGGGCAGATCGTCGGCGGCGAGCGTCACAACGTCCGCGCCGAGTCCCGCGCCAGTGGCCGGGAAGACCGTGACGGTCCCGGTCGCGACGTCGACGGTGTACGCGCACACCGGATTCGGGATGCGGTCGGCCACGCCGGCCAACCGCATCAGGCCCTCCTCGTGCAGCCACCGGACGGTATCGGCGACGGTGACCTCGGACGGCTCGGTCACGACTGTCCCTGTGCAGCCGATATCGGCTCGGCATCGGTCGGCTCGCCCGCCTGCGCCGCCTCACCCAGCACCGGCCACGGCTCGTCGTCCATCACCGACCGGTACCTGCGGGCCGCGTCCAGGGTGCTCTCCCGGATCGCGGCCATGATCTCGGCATTGAGCTCCTCGCAGGTGAACCGGTCGCATGTCCCGGGCGCGAAGTAGAGGCCGGTGAGCCGTCCGACCGCGTCGACCTCGGGAATCACCGCACCCGACGGCGACGGCCGCCGCGCCCGGATGCCGTCGATCCGCTCGCGTAGATCCGCGATCCGGTGCCGCAATTCGCGCGCGGCGTCGAGCGCCGCCTGGACATCGGGATGAATCTCGCTCATGAGGAACCTCCGGCTGGGGTCGAATTCGGGTTGGCGGGCGTCGGCGGCGTAACGCTCGGCGCGATCGTCGGTTTCTCACCGATGACCAGTTCGGTGTGCGGGGTGTCGTCGACATACATCAGCCGGTCGGGATGCCAGGCCACGACCCGATTGCGTTCGTTGTTCGAACCGGCGCCCGCTCCGCCCGTACCGGACATCGGCATGTACGGCATGTACGGACTTCCGTTCGCACCACCGGTTTTGGCCGCGGCCGCGGCGGTGGCGGCCTGCAGCGACTCGGCCACCGGCGCGGTGGCCAGACCGGAAACCGCGGCGGCCGCGGCGGCGGTCGCCAGCGGCAGCGGACCCGCGATCGAGACGTTGTCCGCACTGGACACGTCGGCGGCCGAGGGCACGCTCGCCCCCGGGGCCGAGCCGTCCCCGCCGTAGCCGCTGAAACCGCCCATATTGCCCAGGGCGTCGTTCAAGCTCCCGAGATCGTCCGCCGCGCCGCCGTCCTGATTCGCCGAGTTCATCGAGTTCAGGCCGTTCTGCCCGGACATCATGCTGGACAGCAGGGGCAGCATCGAACTGAGCGCGCTCGAATCGCTCGAACCGCCGGAATTGCCTGTGCCGCTGGTGGTTTGGGTGCCGTTGCCGGAGTTGACCTTCGCCGAGTAGCCGGCGATAGTCGCGGCCGAACGGGCGTTCTGCTCCTGGAATTTGGCGAGCGCGTCGTCGACGCCCAACTGGTTCTTGGAACGGATCGCGGCCAGCAGTTCCTTGCGCGCGGCGATGATCTCCTCGGGGGTGGGATGGTGCGCCTTCGCCGTGGTGAAGGCGTCGCCGTAGTTGTCCGCACCCTCGGCCAGCTGGGACAGCAACGTGCTCAGTTCGTCCAGCCCGCTGCGGTGCCGATCCAGTTCGGCCGCCGCGTCCGTGCCGACGGGCGTCCAGTCTTGCA
Organism: Nocardia sp. PLKS1-43; assembly: GCF_059510335.1. Lineage (NCBI taxonomy): Bacteria > Bacillati > Actinomycetota > Actinomycetes > Mycobacteriales > Nocardiaceae > Nocardia > Nocardia sp. PLKS1-43. Next base: position 220,531 of record NZ_JCAJZQ010000014.1, read on the forward strand.
TCGTGCGAGCTGCCTGATCCAGCCCGGTCATCGCGGGCAGGTGCGAACCGGCCAGGTATTCGCGCACGTTCGAGGCGAAGTTCGCCGCGGGTCCCGGTCCGAGCCCGGCGCGCAACTGCTGGGCGAACAGCAGCGGATCGACCGCGGGCGCGTCCGGCAGCGAGAACACCGGCGGCTGCCGAGGTCCGGGCGGCTGCGGCAGATCGACCGGATTGCTCAGCACCCCGCCGCCGCTGCCGCCGATGGTGCGGGCGTCCTCGTCGTCGGTGTGCGTGTAATCTGCCGCCGAAGCGCCGATCTTGTATGCGGTGTTGTGGATTTCGTGCAGCAGCCCGGCCGTGCGGTTGAACAGATCCGCAGCCTGGCCGTTGAGTTGGGGGACGTGTTCGGCCGAGATCTGCTCCGCACCCGCGGGCAGCACCCAGGACTGCGGAAGTGACTCGTGGGTCGCCCGCGCCAGCGCGGCAAGCTGCGATGCGGCCGCGGCGAGTTCGCCCGGGTCGACGTTCAATGCCATGACTGCCTCCTCTCACCTCGTGCCGACGCCTCAGGACGCCGGAGCCGCGACCGCCGGAGTCGCGGTGGACGGGTCGTCGGCCGGCATCGGCATTCCGGCCGAGGTGTCCGGATCGGACTGGTTCGAACCGGCGTCGACGTTCTTGGGGTGAGCGAATCCGGCGAAGTTCCCGAACCCGCCGGCCTTGCCCGAGATGTTCTCATCGAACGGCACCAGCTTCCCGTCGACGATGACCTCCAGACTTCCCGAGCCGCCGGCGTCCGCGCCGGGACCCGAAGCGCCGCCCGCCCCCGAGGCTCCGCCCGCACTCGGGTCGGCGCCCGCGGCCGAGTCGCCCGCACCCCACACCACCAGAATCGCGGTCTTGTTGCCCTCCCAGGTGGCCACGTCGCCGGTCTTCAGCTGAGACGGGTCGACACGGGTGCCGATCTGCTTGTTGTCCGTCCACTTGCCCGAGGTCTTCGCGTACGCCGCCTGTGCGTCGGTTCCGGCGCTGTTGGAGAACGCGGCGTCGAGGGCCTGGGCGACCGCCGGGGACACCTTCTGGGTGCGTCCGTCGGGGAAGGTGTAGGTGACCAGGCCGTCGGCGCCGGGCGTGCGGGGGGCGGGCGCACCGGGCTGCTCGGGGCCGGTCGCTCCCCGCGGCGCGGTCGAGGGCTGCGAGGGCTGCGTCGACTGGGCCGCGGGCGGCGTGCTCGACGGTGGGGTCGTGGACGGCGACACCGCCGCTGGGTAGTCGCGGTAGCGGTCGGGCCGGATGCGGTCCCCGTTGCCCTGATCTCCCAGGTTGTCGGACATGCCGCGCTGCTGCATCTGCATCATCATCATGGGCAGCATGGCGCTCATCAGGCTGCCCATATCCGACCCCACGGAACCGGTGCCGGCCGCCGCCGGGACGGCCGAACCAAGACCGGAATCCCCGCCGGTGCCGGTGCCGACGCCGGTACCGGTGCCCAGGCCGCCGAGCGATCCGGTGCCGTTCCCGAGCGAGGACCCGCCCAGCGACGAGTCACCGCTGGTGCCCGCGCCCAGATCCACCGGCGACCAGCCGCTGCCGCTGGTATCGCCAGTACTGGTGCTGGACGGATTGAGCGCAGAGGGGTCGTAGGACGGACCGGTCGCGCCACCGTTCAATTGCTGCTGCAATGCCGCGTTCTGGGCTTGCAACTGCTTGACCTGCGCTTCGAGCTCCTGGATCTGTTTGGTCTGGGCATCGAGGCTGCTCGCGGTGGAGTTGTTGTCCCCCGTGGCCTTGTCCACCGCGGTCTTGGCCGCACTCAGCGCCTTGTCGAGGTAGCTCATGATGTAGTCGTCCTCGGTCATTCCCGACGGCGGTACCGTCGGGGCCGAGTTGGTGATGCCGTCGATTGCGGTATTGAGCGCCGTCTGCCCGGCCGTCGAGGTGGCCGCCGTCTTCTGCGCCAGCGGGGCCAGGGTCTTGTCCGATGCGGCGAGATCGGTGAACGCCTGATTCATCTTCAGCGCCACGACCGCGTAATTGGAAAAACTGCCCACCTGATTCTGGGCGCTGTCGAACGATGGGGGAAGTTGCGGAACGTCACCGTTCTGAGGTGGATTGGAAGTATTGCCCGTGCCGAAGCTGGTGAAAGTCTTCTGGAAGAAGTTCGGCATCGACAGATACAAATTCGCGGTGGTGACCGAGAATTCATAGTCCTTCGGATAGTTCGGATCGGTCTTGGTCGGATCCGAGGGATTGGACGGGTCCCAGAACGGCATGAGCATGTTGTGCATATCCACCATGAGGCACCCGCTCAGGCAGACACTGATGACGAGGACGACGAGGGCGTGATGATTCGCACCGGAAGCTGACTCGGAGGCGCGGGCGCCGGATTGGAGTCGCCGAACATATGGTTCACATACGCGGACAGGGCACCCGCGCCCAATCCCTGCAGTGCCGTATCACCGATGAGGTAGCCGCCGACCTTGGAGGCCGCGTTGATGCCGAATTTGTCCAGCAGCGTGCCCGCGCCGCGCCCCAGCAGACTGCCCGGCAGCGCGCCGAGCGCCGCGTCGCCGAGACCGGTCTCGAGTCCCTTCTCGAAACTGCCGGTACTGCCCCATGCGATGGCGCCGCCGACCAGGCCGCTCAGCGCGGCGCCCATCACCACCGGGCCGACCACGGGAACGACTTCACCCACGACGTTGCCGATCAGGCCGGCTGCGCCGACCGCGACGTCTTTCCAGTTCAGGCCCAGGAAACTCATCTGATCACCTACTCGGTGCCGCAGGAGAGCGGATGGCTGAATTCGTCATGCATCACCACCGGCGGCATCGCAACCTTCCCGTCGAGTAGGTCCCGTCCCGGGCCCGGCCGCGATCACGACCCGCCCCGGCGAACTCCTCTTACGATCGAGCTCATTGTCAAGCTCATTGTCGAGGATTCCCACCGGTGGGAACCGCCGTACCGGAGCGGGCGGTCAGGATGGTCTTCGGGGAACGTAGACGCGTGCGGCACGCGATCGCGCGACGGTGATGGGCGGA